>NZ_JTDV01000017.1 GCF_000943555.1 Neotamlana nanhaiensis
TTGCTAGTAATGGTACTATTGATTTATCAGCTTCAACACCAAATACCTATACCGTAACCTATACTACAGCAGGAACTTGTCCTAGTTCATCAAATGTAAGTGTGACCATTAATGCTTCAGATGATTCAAGTTTTAGCTACAGCGCTTCTGCCTTTTGTGCTAACGATAGCGATCCTTCACCAACAATTACTGGTACTACTGGCGGAACATTTAGCTCTACTGCGGGATTAAGTATTGCTAGTAATGGTACTATTGATGTGTCGGCTTCAACGCCTAACACCTATACTGTAACATACACGACTGCTGGAACCTGTCCAAATTCTTCAACATTTGATGTGACTATTAATGCTTTAGATGATGCGAGTTTTAGTTATTCAATGTCAACCTACAGTACAAGTGATAGCGACCCTACGCCAACAATAACAGGTATAACTGGTGGCATGTTTAGCTCTTCAGCAGGACTTAGTATTAACGCGTCAACAGGTACCATAGATGTTTCGGCGTCAACACCTGACACCTATACTGTAACCTACACTAGTTCAGGCTCTTGCCAAAATTCATCAACATTCGAAGTTACTATTGAAGATGAATCACTTAACATTAACGAAACTAACTCTGAGCTAGACAACATTCAAATTTACACCAAAAACAAAACTTTACTTGTTAATGGAGTTACATCAAAAGCAAGTATTGAAATCTACTCTCTTATTGGTAAAAGATGTTTTAATAGATCAACGATTAACAAAAAAAATAGTTTTGATTTATCTAAACTGTCTACAGGAGTGTACATATTAAAACTACAAACCATAAACAGCAATTTTATAACAAAAAAAATCATCATTAATTAGTTAAAATAATGATTGAAAAAAGATGAGTTTTATTTTTAATAAAACTCACAGAGATATAACTGTTTGCGTTATGAATAAAAAATAAACCCGCGGCTGATTACCGCGGGTTTATTTTTTTTTATCAGTTTAATTTTCAATAGATTAAAATGATTATATTTATTGTATGTTAAAAACCATCTGTTACAAAAGCACTGCACGAAATAACTTAAGCATATTAGATATTGAAAAACTTTTTCTAGAAACAAAAAAGACGAACGATGAAAATAAAATTTCGGGTGTTTTGGTAAAACGTAGCGATACTTTTTTTCAAATACTTGAAGGTTCGGCAGAATATCTAGACTTGCTTTTTGCTAAAATTGAAAAGGATCGCAGACATTCAAACATTAAAACATTATTAAACACCCCTATTTCATCTCTTAGCTTCACTAACTTCGAGGCTGGATACTGCATTATTCAAGAAGCAAGTTCACTTTTTGATTTGCAAAATTACCTTTCAAAATTGGAATCTTCAAACCAAAATATTTCTATTTTTCTTCAAAATATAGAATCACTTTTAGATGAAGACGAATAAAAGCATTAGTTTTGCTAGTATAATTTATATGCTTAACCAATATGGCCAATAAACTAATAGCCCCATCTTTACTAGCTGCCGATTTTGGCAACTTACAACGCGATATAGAAATGGTTAATAATAGTGAAGCCGATTGGTTTCATATTGATGTTATGGATGGTGTTTTTGTGCCTAACATATCCTTTGGAATGCCTGTTTTAAAAGCTATAAATAAACATGCTACCAAAACTTTGGATGTGCATTTAATGATTGTAGACCCCGACCGCTACATTAAAACATTTGCAAATTTAGGAAGCCATAACCTAACGGTTCACTATGAAGCTTGCACACATTTACACCGAACCATTCAAGCTATAAAAGCTGAAGGTATGAAGGCTGGAGTAGCTCTAAATCCGCATACAAACGTTAATGTTTTAGAAGATATTATTAATGATGTTGATATTGTTTTACTTATGAGTGTAAACCCTGGTTTTGGCGGACAAACCTTTATTGAAAACACTTACCAGAAGATAAAAAAACTAAAACAACTTATTACAGATAAAAACGCCTCAACACTTATTGAAATTGATGGTGGTGTAAATACTGAAAACGCAAAATTATTGACCCAAGCTGGTGCCGACGTGTTAATTGCAGGTAGTTTTGTTTTTAATAGTAAAACGCCTAAAAAAACTATTGAAGATTTAAAGGCTGCGGCTAACAATTAAATAGCAAGTACTAATATCCTGCAATATTAAAATTTAGCATTTGCTTTATTTTACGATATACTTCGGGAAACTGATTCCTAAAATCTTTTGGGGTTTCAATAAAAGTTTCAATAGCCACAGCTAAAAACTCAAATTGATTGGTAAAAGCATACTTACGAAAATAATTAGACGCCATTAAATTGTTTTTTAAACGCTTATTTGTATTTAAAAGTTTTGATAGCTCTGAAAACGAATCGGTAAAAATAACCGAGCTAACGTCGCGCGACTTTAAACTATTAATTTGTATAGCATGTGTAAATTCGTGAATACCCAAATTAATATTATCATTATTAATGGCATAGCCTTTTTTAAAATCGTCCCACGAAAGCACCAATGATTTTAATCGAGGGTTAAACTCACCTTTATTGTATGTTTTGTTACTCGTGGAATAAAATATTTTAGGATAAACAACGATACGAGAAATAATGTCGATATAAAAATCGCGAAAGCCAAAAGTTAACATTACAGCTGTCGCGGAAATTAACACACGCATTTCGGTAGTAATTATCAAATCGTCTCGCCCTACAAAATCTTTTTCGTCCAAAAATTTATGTAAACGATGCTCAAAATAACGCTGCTCTTTTTTATTTAATCGTTTATAAAATGAAAAATTATTTTCTAAAATTAACTTTTCTTCTGGTTTTAACCGTTTTAATCGTAAGTATAAATGATTGTAAAATGGTTTTCTAAATTTAATAACATAAGCCGTTTCCAATAACTTAAAGGAAAAACTAAATATTTTAAATAATAAAAAAGCTATAAAAAAAATAAGAATTATAACCCCAATATTTAACTTTTCTAAATCCATATAAACTAAAATCACTAAAATATAAAAACACTTTTAGCAGTTACTAATTTCAATTAAAAACTTAAGAAATTAAAATAGTAGAAAAACCTTTTTTTGGTTATGCTATTTTTTAATGTACACTGTTTTTACATTAACAAACTCCATGATACCTTCTTTAGATAATTCTCTACCATAACCTGAGGCTTTTGTACCTCCAAATGGCAATCTTGGGTCAGATTTCACCATATCGTTTACAAACAAAGCGCCATCGGGTATATTTCCTATTTCTTTATAAGCGCTATCTATATTTTCTGTAAAAATCATGGTACCTAAACCAAACCTTGAGTTGGCAGCCAATGCAATGGCTTCTTCATTATTTTTTGCTTTTATAATTGCAGCTACTGGCCCAAAAGTCTCTTCTTTAAAAACAGGCATATCGGTAGTTACTTCTGCAACAATAGTAGGCTCAAAATAAGCTTTATGGCGTTTGTTTCCGGTTATAATTTTGGCTCCCATTTTTACAGATTGGTTAACTTGCTCTTCTAATTCTTCTGCTAAATCCTCTCTAGCCATAACTCCCATAAAAACGTCGTTATCTTCAGGATTACCAGAATTAAGTTCTAAAACGCTTCTAGTAAAACACTCTAAAAATTCATCGTAAATACCTTCGGATACTATAAAACGCTTGGCTGCAATACAACTTTGCCCAGTATTTTGCATTCTGGCCTTTACCATGGTTTCTAAATGTTCATCCAAATTAGCATCATCAAAAACCACACATGCATTATTTCCGCCCAGCTCTAGAACTGTTTTCTTTAAATTTTTACCAGCAATGGCTGCTACACTTTTTCCTGCCGCTTCACTTCCTGTAAGTGTAACCGCTTTTATAGTGTCCCTAGCTATAATATCTTCAATTAACTCATGGCCTATTAATAAGGTTTGAAAACACCCTTTTGGATAACCGGCCTCCTCAAATAATTCTTGAATGGCAATAGCTGTTCCCGATACGCTAGAAGCATGTTTTAATAGCCCAACATTACCGGCCGTGAGTGACGGAATGGCAAAACGCATGACTTGCCAAAACGGATAATTCCAGGGCATAACAGCCAAAACTGCCCCTAAAGGATCGTAGCTTATAAAACTTTCGTGAGCATCGGTTTCAATTATACTGTCTGCTAAAAACCCTTCGGCATTAGTTATGTAAAAATCACACAACCAAACACATTTTTCAATTTCTGCAATACTTTGGCTAATAGGCTTTCCCATTTCTGCAGTCATTAATTTAGCGTACTTTTCTTTATTATCTTCCATTAAGTTCGCTAAATTCTCCAATAACTTTAGCCGTTCTTTAATCTTTATGTTCCGCCAATCTTCAAAAGCTGAATCTGCCTGTTTTAAAATATCGTCAATTTCATTTTTAGAATGATAGTTATAGGTTTGTAAAGGTTCTTGGTTATACGGATTTATAGTTTCAATTTTATTTTTCATAGTCATACTGTTTTTATTTGAAATTACACATAATGCTTTAAAGTCCATATTCTAAAAGACTGTTTAACATAAGTTTATTAAAACATTGTAACTTCTTTAAGAGTGTTTTTACGTAAATAATGATAGATTATAATAGTTGAAAAATTAAAGTTTAATCATTAAAAAAAACAAGATTATGAGTAACAACACAAATTCTGCATTAGGACTTTTATTAGGTGGAGCTATAGGTGCCACATTAGGAATTCTTTTTGCTCCAGATAAAGGAACCAATACTAGAAAAAAATTAAGAGAAGAAGCTGAAGCTGCCAAGGATAATATAGCCTCGACAGCCGAAGATTTAAAAAATCAAGTAGCAAGCACATTAACTACCAAAAAAGCAACTTTAGATGCCCAATTAGAGCATGTAGTTTCTGATGCTAGTTATAAAGCTGAAGATGTAATTACGACGCTAGAGAAAAAGCTTAAAGATTTAAAAGATAAAAACAAACAATTACAGAAGTAATATGTCGGTTTTTGAACATATAAACGAAACCTCAAATAAAGCCATAGATAAAGGCGAAGAATATTTAAAAAAATCGCAAGAATATTATAGGTTAAAAGTATTTCAACAACTAACCTCATCTATGAGTCTCCTATTTAAAACTATTTGTATGGGAGCCTTGGTTCTTGTAGCATTTTTATTCTTAGCTATATCGGCAGCGGTAGCTATTGGTAACGCTTTAAATAGCGTGCCTTTAGGCTACTTAATTGTTGGTGGTGTATTTTTATTATTATCTATTATATTTTATTTCGCTAGAGGTTTTATCAACAATATAGTGATACGCGCACTATCTAAAACTTTTTTTGAATAATTATGGTAAAGCAATACAAAAATGAAGCAGATATAAAACGACACCTGAAACAATTAGATCTTGAAAAACAAATTGCATGGGAAGAATTAAAAGGTTGCAAAAACGATTTTAAAGAAACTTTACAACCTTACCAATGGATGCAAACTGGATTTAGCATTTTAAAAAAATATAGCATTATGATGCTAGTAAAAAAAATAATCAAGTAACTTAATAAATATAAACGCCCACATATTTTGATATGTGGGTGTTTTGTTTTTTTTAAATAAGTTAAATATCTCTTCAAAGCTACGCTTTGAATATAAAAAACGGCCACTTACAAATTCAAGTGAATTGATGACTAATAACTTATTTAACAATTGAAATACCGGGATTAAATATCCCTTAAAGCTCCGCTTTGAAAATAAAAAACTCTCACTTACAAATTCAAGCGAGCTTGCTTTGACGTGGGAATTTTTTATTTATTCGTGACCCCGGAGGGATTCAAACCCCCAACCCTCAGAGCCGAAATCTGATGCGCTATTCAGTTGCGCCACGGGGCCTTTTTACCTAAAAAATATATTTTTAAGCTAATTTTGCTTTTACTATGGTCGATATGGTTTTTCCATCGGCTTGTCCTGCAAGTTCTTTACTCACTAAGCCCATAACTTTTCCCATATCTTTCATGCCTTCTACTCCTGTTTGCTCGATAACTGCAACAACAACTTTTTCAATTTCTTCTTCGCTTAATGCTTCTGGCAAAAATTGTTCAATTACTTCGGCTTCTGCTAATTCTGGTGCCGCCAAATCTTCACGACCTTGCTCTGTAAAAACCGCTGCGCTATCACGACGTTGCTTCACTTGCTTTTGTAATATTTTAAGCTCTTGCTCTTCGGTTAACTCTGTTTTAGCCCCACTTTCGGTTTGAGCCAACAAAATTGCCGACTTTACAGCTCTTAATGCCGTTAATGCCGTTTGATTTTTAGATTTCATTGCGTCCTTTAACGCAGTCATGACCTCTTGCTGTAAACTCATTATAATATTTTTTTGGAATGCGAAGATACTAAGATTCTAAACGTTTAAGAAATAATACCTGAAAGAAAAAACCCGAAATGGTGAGAGTAACATTTCGGGTTGGCTATTAACATGATCAGATTCAAAAATTAATCCACATTATCATGAAGAAATGAATTATTTTTTCGTATTTGAATATCGTCATTATCATCTAAACCTACGCTGGTTCTAGACATGTTGGTTTCCGACGAGTGTTTTGCAGCATCTAAATTAATACCTTGTCGCTTGTATGCAGGCACTTTTTCTATATCATCAATTTTCCCGTTATGAAATTTATGATTAAAATCCTTCATTTTACGACGACGTTCAGCAGCTCTGTCTTTTAAAACTTCAGAAATTGGCGTATTCATTGGGTCTACATCGTCGGTTACTGGTGCTTCTTCAACAGGTTTATTTACTACTTTTTTCTCGAAAACGACATCTTTATCTATAGCTTCAACCGCTTCATTTTTTACAACTGCTTTTGAAGCTGACATTTGTTCTTCCTCATTAAAATCTTCAAGGGTATAACGAATATTCCCTTTAGCATCTTGTTTAACAGCGGGCACTATTTCTTCATATTCTTCAACTTCAATATTATTAACCTCATCGTCGGTTAATTGATGCGAAACTATCGATTTTTCAGCAGCAGGCTCCTCTTCTTTTTTATCGAATAAAGGTAAATCGAAAGTCAGTGTAAATTGTTTTTCTTCTTCGTCTTCAACAACCTCTTCTACCTGCGTTTCCTGCATTGTAGTTACTGGCTTAATTATAAAATCTTCATCCTCAAAATTAGCTTGTACTTCATCGTAAACCACGTCAATGTTTTTAATTAAGCTCGACGTAGGAATAATATCGAAATCTTCTTCAACCTCTATAACAGGTTCTTCAAGATTCTGTTTATTAATCATGCGTTTTTCAAGTTCGCTTAACTCGTCTGGTTCTTCATCAACATTTAAAGTATGGCGCACAACTGGCGGCTCTTTTTTCTCTTCAAGTTCTATAACTGGCGCGATTATAACAGGCTCAGCTTCTTTAGTTTTGGTTTCGGTTTCGGCAGTTGCACCTAAATCGTGAACCACACGTTTGGTTTCGGTATTAGAAATTTCGTCTTGTTGCTCTACATCGAAACCTGTTGCTATAATAGTTACTGCAATTGATTCTTCTAAAGCATCATCTTCACCCACACCCATAATAATATTGGCGCCATGACCTGCTTCATTTTGAATATGGTCGTTAATTTCACCTATTTCATCAATAGTAATTTCATGCGAACCTGAAACAATTAGTAACAACACGTTTTTGGCTCCTCTAATTTTATTATCGTTTAATAACGGTGAGTCGAGTGCTTTTCGAATAGCATCTTGAGCACGGTTTTGACCAGAAGCTAATGCCGACCCCATAATGGCAGTACCGCTATTACTTAATACGGTTTTTGCATCGCGTAAATCGATGTTTTGCGTGTAGTGATGTGTAATTACTTCGGCAATACCACGAGCAGCTGTGGCTAAAACTTCGTCGGCTTTAGAGAAACCAGCTTTAAAGCCTAAATTCCCATAAACTTCACGCAATTTATTGTTGTTAATTACAATTAAAGAATCGACTACCTCGCGTAATTTTTCGATACCTTTTTGCGATTGCTCTATACGCATTCTTCCTTCAAACTGAAAAGGCATGGTTACAATACCAACGGTTAAAATATCTAAATCTTTAGCCATTTTAGCAATTATTGGTGCTGCACCGGTACCCGTACCACCGCCCATACCAGCAGTAATAAAAACCATTTTTGTATTGGTATCGAGCATGGTTGTAATATCATCGAAGCTTTCAATGGCGGCTTGCTCACCAATTTCTGGGTTTGCACCGGCACCTAAACCTTCGGTTAGATTTACACCTAATTGAATTTTGTTTGGTACGCCACTATTTTGAAGGGCTTGCGAATCGGTATTACAGATGTAAAAATCGACACCTTTTATACCTTGCTGGAACATGTGGTTAATAGCATTGCTACCTCCACCACCAACTCCAATAACCTTAATTACGTTGGATTGGTTTTTTGGTAAATCGAATGAAATGCTTTCGAATTCTTTGTTACTGCTCATAAAATTCTATTTTCTGGGGTTTTGTACTTTTTATCTTTTTAATTCTTTGGATTGATTATCTTAATTATTCGGCGTTATCTAGAAAATCTTTAACACGTTGCGTTAATTTATCTAGAAAGGAAAGCCGTTCCTTTGGTGGTTGGATGTCTTCTTCAACATCTTCTTCTATTGACGCCTCTTCGGAAGCTTTTGCTTCTTCCTCCTGTACTATTTGACTTTGGCGAAACTCGTTCCTTTTTCTATCTTGACGCTTTAATCCATCTAACACCAAACCTACTGCCGTAGCATAAAGCGGGCTTGTTAAATCGTCTTCACTATCGCCTGCTAAATGTTCGTTTGGATAGCCTATTCTGGTATCCATTCCTGTGATATATTCCACTAATTGCTTTAAGTGTTTTAGTTGGCTACCACCACCTGTTAACACGATACCCGCAATAAGTTTTTTCTTTTGCACTTCGTGACCGTAGTTTTTTATTTCGGCAAAAACCTGCTCTACAATCTCAACCATTCTTGCATTTATAATTTTAGAAAGGTTTTTTAAAGTGATTTCTTTTGGTTCTCGTCCACTAAGTCCTGGAATAGAAACAATTTCGTTGTCCTTATTTTCTCCAGGCCATGCCGAACCAAATTTTATTTTTAATAATTCAGCTTGCTTTTCTATAATGGAGCAACCTTCTTTTATATCTTCAGTAATAACATTGCCTCCAAACGGAATAACTGCTGTATGGCGGATAATACCATCTCTAAAAATGGCTAAATCGGTAGTACCACCGCCGATATCGATTAATGCGACACCAGCTTCTTTTTCTTCTTGACTTAAAACAGCGTTTGCTGAAGCTAAAGGTTCTAAAGTGATGCCTTCTAAATTTAAACCAGCACTTTGTACACAGCGCCCGATATTTCTAATAGACGACACCTGCCCAACAACCACATGAAAATTAGCCTCTAATCTACCACCATACATACCAATAGGCTCACGAATTTCGCCTTGACCATCCACTTTATATTCTTGTGGCAGTACGTGAATAATTTCTTCACCAGGAAGCATTACTAATTTATGTACTTGGTTTATTAATCGATCAATATCATCATCATCAATTACCGTATCACTAGTGGTTCGTGTTATATAATCGCTATGTTGTAAACTACGAATATGCTGTCCCGCAATACCTACGGTAACATCATCAATTTTAACATCGGCAGCTTCTTCGGCCTGTTGTACAGCTTGTTGAATAGATTGAATAGTTTGCGTAATATTGTTTACCACACCACGATGCACGCCCAAACTTTTAGACTTTCCAATGCCTAAAATTTCAAGTTTTCCATATTCATTTTTACGACCAATCATGGCCACAATTTTTGTGGTTCCTATATCTAATCCAACGGCAATATCTTGTTCCATCGCTTCCTTATGTGTTTCGTCTTTATTTAAAACAGCTGCTCGATAATTTTCCATGGTTTAAATTTTGGTACAAATTACTTGGTTTTCAAACTGCAAATTCACAACACTATAACTGTTTAATGTTTTTTCCTTTGAGCTTTTTTTATAAAATGCTTTTAGGTTATTAATTTTTTTATCAATAAAATTTACATCTCCTAATTTTACCATAAAATGACATTGTCGCAGTTTTAGGTAAAGTTTATGGTTTTGGTCTCGATGAATTTCAAAAACATGTGTTTTTAAAAAATCATCGTTCATTACTTTTTGAGCAACCGTATGGACGCTTTTTAAATTATTTTTTTCTACATAACCAGTAACTAGTGGAACTCTCGCCGAAAAATTACTTGACAATGGCATGTACTGGCCATCGGCATCGATATAATAAGATGCATTTGTGTTTACCCTCGCAATTGGTGTTTTCTGCACAATATCGGCATTAAGTGTACCATTTACAGACAAATACACTTCGGCGTTTTTTATCATGGCGTTAGATTTGAGGGTATTTTCCAACACATTCAAATCTAAAGTTTCTTTAGGTACATTTTCAAGACCTGCGTAATTTTGTATTAACAATTTACTAACATTTTCGCTGGTTATAAACAGATTATTTTCACCTAAAAAATTAACCTTAGGCTTTGCCACATATCGTTTAGCATTTCTACCCGACGCAAAGGCAAACAAAAATGTTACTAAACCTAGTAACAACACCATTTTTATGTGATACCATTTAACTTGCAACTTGTAACGCGTTTTTTATATGTTTAACTTCTGCACCAATATCGCCTGCACCAATGGTTAAAACCACATGGGCTTGACTATCTTTTATTTCACTGATTAAATTTTCTTTATTTACCAGTTTTTTATTTTTATTCTTGATTTTATCGAGCAACCAACTTGAGGTTACACCTTCGATAGGCAACTCACGTGCTGGATAAATATCTAACAAAAACAGGCTGTCAAATTTTGCTAAGCTAAGCGCAAATTCGTCTGCAAAATCCTGTGTTCGACTAAATAAATGTGGCTGAAAAACAGCCAAAACCGTTTTATTAGGATACATTTCTCTAACTGCTTGATGCACTGCATTTATTTCTTCTGGGTGATGCGCATAATCATCTATAAAAACAAAATCATTGGTTTTAATATGATAGGTAAAACGACGTTTCACACCTTTGTAAGATGCTAAAGCTTTGGCGAGCTGCTGGTGAGGGCAACCATACTCTACAGACATCGCCAAGGCTATTAATGCATTCGACAAATTATGTCTCCCAGGCAGGTTAAAGTGTAAATTTTTAAGTACTGTTGTTGGTGTTTTAACATCAAAAACATACGTACCATTTTCTATTTTTATATTTTGAACCGAATAATCGGCATCATCTTCAATACCATAAGTTATCCCCTGTAAGGGCAATCCGTTTTTTACGAATAATTTTCCGTTAGGTTTTAATCGTTTTGAAAAATCTTTAAAAGATTCCGTTAACGCCTCTTTACTTCCATAAATATCTAAATGATCGGCATCCATTGAGGTAATACATGCCAAATTTGGAGATAAGGTTAAGAACGATCTATCGAATTCATCGGCTTCAACAACGCTAACCGCTGTACCGTTTAGAATTAGATTTGAATTATAATTTTCACTTATACCTCCTAAAAAAGCAGTTACTGGCACTTGACACTCATGTAATAAATGCCCTAAAATACTTGTTGTCGTGGTTTTACCATGTGTTCCTGCAACGGCTAAACAAAAGGTATTTTCGGTTATTAAACCAAGAATTTGAGAGCGCTTTAACACCTGAAAACCTTTATCTATAAAATAATTTAATTCGGCATGATTCTTTGGGACAGCCGGCGTATAAACCACTAAAGTTTTATCTTTTGAAAAGGATGACGCATACAAATCGTCATCGCTGTAATGTACATTTATACCAAGATTAACCAAACTTTGCGTAATCTCGGTTTCGGTTTTATCGTAACCCACAACATGTTTATCATTCGCATGAAAATAACGCGCCAAAGCACTCATGCCTATGCCGCCAATGCCAATAAAATAAACAGTATGTACGTTACTTAAATTCATTATTTTTTTAAAAGTTTTTCAACCTCGTTTACAATATCATTTGTTGCATTTACTAATGCCAGTTTTTTTATATTTTCACCTAAGATGTTTTGCTTTTCTGATAACGCTATTAATTGTGAAAATTTATTTTCGAAATCAGCATCTAAATCTTCTTCTTTAATTAATAAGGCCGCCTCTTTTTCAACAATAGCCATGGCATTTTTGGTTTGATGATCTTCAGCTACATTTGGAGACGGAATAAAAATAACCGGTTTACCTACAATACATAATTCGGACACCGAACTCGCACCAGCACGCGACACAATAATATCGGCAGCAGCGTAAGCAAAATCCATATTATTTAAAAACTCGTAAACCTGTACATTTTTAGTGTTATTATAAATTTTATATTGCTGATAATACAACTTACCGCATTGCCAAATAATTTGCACATTTTGGGTATCGAAAAAATCCAATTCTTTTTCTATAAGCTGATTAATGCGACGCGAACCCAAACTTCCACCAATAACTAAAAGCGTGTGTTTACCATGTTTTAAATTGAAAAAGTTTTTGGCTTCAACTGTTTTTTCTTCGATATTTAAAAGCCCTTTTCGGACAGGATTTCCTGTTTTTACAATTTTACTTTCCGGAAAAAACCGCTCTAAACCATCATAAGCCACACATATTTTATTAACTTTTTTAGCTAATAATTTATTGGTAATTCCTGGAAAAGAATTTTGTTCTTGTATTAAGGTTGGGATACCTTTTGATGCCGCCACATTAAGCAGCGGACCACTCGCAAAACCACCTGTACCAATGGCAAAGTCGGGCTTAAAGGCACTTACAATTTTACGAGCTTTCCACAAACTACTAATCAATTTTACGGGAAACATAAGGTTTTTCAAGGTTAGCTTTCGCTGAATACCAGAAATCCACAAGCCTTCAATGTTATATCCTGCTTGTGGCACCTTCTCCATTTCCATTCTATCTTTTGCTCCAACAAATAAAAATTCAGCATCAGGATAGCGCGATTTTATTTCGTTAGCAATCGCGATGGCTGGATAAATATGACCTCCTGTACCACCTCCAGATAAAATAATTTTATATGTTTCTTTTTTCGTCACTAATTCGCTGTTGTTTTTTTTAACACTTTACACCTCTAAGTGCCATCTAAATTTCTTAATTCTCTTAATATTTATATTATTAAATAGTTTCAGATAAAATTTCTAAAGGATTATCTTCTATATGTTCTTGTTCTTTAATTTCTTCACGTTTAGCACTAACACTCAATATAATACCAAGCGCCAAACAGGTCATCCAAATTGAGGTTCCACCACTACTTATTAATGGCAAGGTTTGGCCTGTAACTGGAAATAATTCCACGGCAACCGCCATATTAATTAAGGCCTGAAACACAATTGGCAAACCAACACCAAGCGCCAACAGCTTACCAAAAATAGTGTCTGATTTTTGCGCAACAATTACAATTCTAAACAGCAACCACAAATACAAAATCATAATTGTAAAACCGCCTATTAAACCATACTCTTCAATAATGATGGCGAAAATAAAATCGGAAGACGACTGTGGTAAAAAGTTTTTCTGCATACTTTTACCAGGACCAACACCCTGAATGCCACCAGTAGCTATAGCTATTTTAGCTTTTTCAATTTGATAATCAGATTCCGTATCTTCAGGATTAGCAAAACTTTCAATACGTCCCATCCAAGTATCAACACGGTTTGGCATAGCATCAGGAAAAGCCTTTGCTATTAAAACAAACAACGCCAAAACCAATAACCCCGATCCTACAATCACCGCCAAATATTTCACTGGATAGCCTCCTAAAAACACCAACATTAACACCATTAAAAACATTATGGCCGCTGTTGAAAAGTTGGCTGGCAAAATTAAAATAAGTACTAAAAAAACAACCATCCAAAGCGGTAAAATTGATTCTTTAAATGTGACGGTTTTATCTTTAATTTTCGACATGTAACGCGACACATAAACCATTAAAACAACCGCTGCTAAGGTTGATGTTTGAAACGACATACCTACAAATGGTATTTGAATCCATCGGCTTGCATTAGCGCCATCAATTGTGGTACCTTGAAGCATCGTAATTACTAAAAGCACGAGCACCACAGGAATCATTATTAAAGACAAGCCTCTAAAATAACGATAGGGTATTTTATGCACACCAAACATAATAACAAAGCCAAAAAACAAATGCATAAAATGTTTTAAAAAGAAGGTAAACGTATTACTTCCACCGCCTTTATAAGCTAAATTGCTCGCCGCACTATAAACGGGCAAAAACGACAGAATAGCTAATAGTGCCACAATGGCCCAAATTAACCGATCTCCTTTTATGTTTTTAAATAGTGATTGCATTCTTTATTTCTTACTTCTTATAAGAACTTTATATTTTATGCTTTCTTATTTATATTCGCTTATCTAAATATGCTTCGACTGCGCTCAGTATGACTAATAAACAGTCACGGTTTATAAATTTCTAACAGCATCTTTAAATTGACGCCCTCTATCTTCGTAATTTTCAAACAAATCAAAACTTGCACATGCTGGCGACAATAACACATTATCTCCAGATTCGGCAACTTTATAAGCAATTTTAACCGCTTCACTCATAAATTGTGTTTCAACAATAATATCTACCATACTACCAAAAGCATCAAACAACTTTTTATTATCTACTCCTAAACAAATAATAGCCTTTACTTTTTCGTTTACAAAACGATACAATTCCTCGTAATTATTACCTTTATCTACGCCACCAACAATCCATACGGTAGGTGCATCCATACTTTCTAAGGCAAAATATGTTGCATTTACATTGGTTGCCTTTGAGTCGTTTATATATTTTACCTTATTAATTTTTAGCACTTCTTCTAAGCGATGCTCAACACCCTGAAAATTCTCCAAACTCTCACGAATGGTTTGCTTTCTAATTTTTAATAAATGAGCAACCGTTGCCGACGCCATAGCGTTTTTTACGTTGTGCTTCCCTTCTAATGTCAAGTTTGATGTTGGCATAATTATCTGACTTTTTTCTATTGTTATTATTATGTTTTCGTTCTTTAAATACGCGCCATTTTCAATTGTTTTTACTAGTGAAAATGGCAATAATGTGGATTGAACTGGATGATTTTTTAAATGATTCACTATTACTTCATCATCGGCATCATAAATCAAATAATCATCTTTTGTTTGATTCATTGCTATTTTAAACTTTGAAGCAATGTAGTTTTCAAACTTATAATCATATCGATCTAAATGATCGGGTGTGATGTTGGTAATCACCGCAATTTTAGGCTTGAAATCTTTGATATCATCTAACTGAAAACTGCTAATTTCCAGCACATAATTCTCAAAATCCTCATCTAAAACTTGTTTCGCAAAACTGTCACCAATATTGCCCGCAAGCCCCACATTTAATTCTTGTTTTAAAATATGATGTGTTAAACTTGCCGTAGTGGTTTTACCATTACTTCCTGTAATTCCCACTATAGTTGCATTGGTATATTTTGATGCAAACTCAATTTCGGAAACCACTGGTATTCCCTTTTCGCGAATTTGTTTTACCAAAGCGACTTTGTCTGGAATTCCTGGGCTTTTCATAACCACATCAGCATCTAAAATTTTAGATTTGCTATGCTGCTCATCTTCCCATTCAATCGTATTATGTATAAGAACTTGTTTATAGTTTTCTTTAATTTTTCCTTTATCTGACACAAACACCTCGTAACCTTTTGCTTTACCCAAAAGCGCTGTACCTACACCACTTTCTCCACCACCAAGAATCACAAGTCTTTGTTTATTCATTTAATTTTCACTTTTTTAATACCCGAAACACTTCGACTGCACTAAGCGTATCATTTTATCTAATTTTCAAGGTTACAATTGAAAGTATTGCCAAAAGAATACCCACAATCCAGAATCGTGTTACTATTTTACTTTCGTGATATCCTAATTTTTGATAATGATGATGCAATGGTGACATCTTAAAAATGCGACGCCCTTCACCATATTTTTTCTTGGTATACTTAAACCAACTCACTTGCATAACCACCGATAAATTTTCGGCTAAAAAGATGCCACACAACACAGGAATTAACCATTCTTTACGTACCGCAATAGCTATAACCGCAATAATACCGCCTATGGTTAAACTTCCCGTATCTCCCATAAACACTTGTGCCGGATAGGTATTGTACCACAAAAAGCCTATTAACGCCCCCACAAATGCGGTGATATAAATGGTGATTTCTTCAACCCTTGGGATGTACATAATGTTTAAATACTCCGAGAAAATAATATTACCCGATACCCAAGCAAAAATCCCTAATGTGAGCACTATAATTGCTGAAGTACCAGCCGCTAAACCATCAATTCCATCGGTTAGATTTGCTCCGTTTGAAACCGCTGTAATGATAAAAATAGCCACGATAATAAAAATAACCCATGAATATTTTTCAAGGTCAGGACTGATCCATGTGATTAAATCGGCATAATCAAACTCGTTACCTTTAAAAAATGGAATAGTTGTTTTTGTTGATTTTTCTTCTGCTTTAAATAGTTTTGACGGAGCAATTTCAGGACTCTCTGCTAAAAGTATTTGCTGCTGCTCTACTGGCAATTTTTCTTTCATGGTAACAGCTGGACTAAAGTATAAAGTAGCACCTACAATAACGCCAAGACCAACTTGCCCCATAACTTTAAACTTCCCTTTTAAGCCTTCCTTGTCGTTTTTAAACTTTTTAATATAATCGTCTACAAAACCAATTACACCCATCCAGAGTGTAGTTACAATCAATAAAATGATATATACATTCTCAAGCTTCGCAATAAGCAATACTGGTATTAAAGTGGCGATAATTATAATAATTCCACCCATTGTTGGCGTGCCTGCTTTTTCTGCTTGACCAGCTAATCCTAAATCGCGAATGGTTTCTCCCATTTGCTTTTTTTGCAAAAATGCTATAACGCGCTTTCCGTAGATAGTTGATATTAACAAAGACAAAATCATAGCTAAAGCCGCCCTAAAGGTTAAAAACCCAAATAGTGTGGCTCCAGGAAACTGAAACTGCTTTTCTAAATATTCAAACAAGTAGTATAACATTCTTTATTTTTTGAGATTCTTCGCTTACGCTTTTATTGATCTTTATTAATTTTTAATTGCGCTTCCACTGCTCTTAGCGTGACAATTATTTTTCTAGTTTTTTTAATATTTCTTTTACTATTTTATAATCATCAAAATCAAATCGTTCGCCTTTAATTTCTTGATAGTTCTCATGCCCTTTACCTGCAATTAGCACAATATCGTTAGGTTGCGCCATTTGACATGCTGTTTTAATAGCCTGTTTTCTATCGGCAATGATTAGCATTTTTTTATAGTTTTGAGCTTCAACACCAGCTTCAATTTCATTTAAAATCTCATTCGGATCTTCGTTTCGCGGATTATCGTTTGTAAAAATGACTTTAGTACTTAAAGCCGAAGCAATATGCCCCATTTTAGGACGCTTGGTTTTATCGCGATCGCCACCACAACCAACAACCGTAATTAGTTCTTCGTTTTTGGTACGGATACTGTTTATGGTTTCTAACACATTTTTTAATGCATCAGGTGTATGTGCATAATCTACAATGGCCGTAATTTTTGTATCTGAAATTAAATATTGAAAACGACCGCTTACACTTTCCAAATCGCTAATCAACCTTAAAACCTCAACTTTTTCAAGTCCTAACAATTCTGCTGTAGCGAAAATCGCTAACACATTATATGCATTAAAATTCCCGATAAGGCGTGTCCACACTTCACTATCGTTCACTTTTAACAACAAACCACTTAATTGATTCTCTAGAATTTGCGCTTTATAATCTGCATACTCTTTTAAAGCATAAGTGTATTTTTTAGCCTTGGTATTTTGCAACATTACCAAGCCATTTTTATCGTCGATATTAACTAACGCAAAAGATTTTGGAGACAAATCATCGAAAAATTTCTTTTTAACATCGCGATATTCCGCAAAGGTTTTATGATAATCTAAATGATCGTGCGATAGATTTGTAAATATGCCACCTTCAAAATGCAATCCTTCGGTTCGATACTGATGAATACCGTGCGAGCTAACTTCCATAAAGCAAAACTCAACACCAGCATCATTCATTTCACTTAAATACTTATTTATAGTTAAAGAATCTGGCGTAGTATGTGTTGCTTTATACTCAACAGTATCAACCATTATTTTAACCGTAGACAACAAGCCTACTTTATACCCCGCATTCTTAAAAAGTTGATACAACAAACTAGCCACAGTGGTTTTACCGTTAGTTCCTGTAACACCAACAAGCTTTAAGTTCTCAGATGGATTACCGTAAAAATTCGAAGCCATAACAGCTAACGCCTGACTAGAATTTGCAACCTCAACATACACTACTCCCTCTACAAGCATACTTGGAAGCTCCTCACAAACCACACAAGTCGCTCCATTTTTTATTGCAACATCAATATAGTCGTGACCATTTACAACAACACCGTTTATTGCCACAAACAGATGGTTTGCCGCTATTTTTCGCGAATCGAAATTAAGCTCACGAACTTTTGTTGCGGTACTACCAACCACAGCATTTATAGCCACCTTATATAATATGTCTTTTAAAACCATCATGACGCTGTTAATACTACGGTTTGATTATTCTTTAATTTGGTATTTTTATTTATCGATTGCTCTTTTACCACTCCATTACCTTTCAGTTTAACCTTAACATCTACCTGCATATTTTCTAACAAAACCACTGCATCCATAGCTGGAATACCAACCAAATCCGGCATAATGGTTCTGTATTTTTGAGCTGTATTATAAAAACCTTCATATTCTGTTTCCACTGAAGCTTTTTTCACACTCAAAGTTTCAAGCTCTTCAACATCTGGCGTATCGATATAAATTTTTTGAGCCACTTTTTTAAACACTGGTCCCGTAACGTCAGCACCATAAAATCCTTTTTTCACACTTGGCTTATGAATAACTACAATGCATGAATACTTCGGATTTTCAGCGGGAAAATAACCAGCAAAAGATGAAATATAACGCCTGTTCTTATTCCAGTCTTTCATCCAATATTCTGTTCTTGCCGTCCCCGTTTTTCCAGCCATAGAAAAATAATCGAGATACAGAGAACGACCTGTTCCTCGTACCACCACATTTTTCAAAATAGCCTGCATTTCTTTTAAGGATTTTTCAGAACAAATTTTCTCATTAATCACCTCTTCATCGAAACGCTCAACAACACGATCCAACTCACGAACCGACTGAATAAATCGCGGTTTCACCATAACACCATTGTTAGCAATAGCATTATAAAAAGTAAGCGTTTGTAATGGCGTTAACTTTAAATTATACCCATAAGCTATAGATGGCAATGCATTTTTACTCCAAATTTTATCACCCGGCTCAGGAACAACCGGCTGCCCTTCTCCAATAAGAGACAACCCAATAGGTTTATTTAAACCCCAAGATTTTAATCGGTTAATAAACTTTTTAGGATTCGCCGCATACCCATCATCTACAATAGTTGCAAGCCCAATATTTGAGGACACCTCCAACACTCTTGCTGCAGAAATTTTTCCATGACCATGCGTATCATAAATACCACGACCATAAAATTGCTTATACCCCAGTTTCGTATCAATAACCGTTGATGTATCGACCACCTTATCTTCTAAAGCAGCTAACAACGCCATAACTTTAAATGTAGAACCTGGCTCATGACTTTCACCTACAGCATAATTTAAGCGTTCAATATATTTTCCGTTTTTATTTCTTCCTAAATTTGAAATGGCACGAATTTCACCTGTTTTCGTTTCCATAACCACCACACAACCATGGTCAGCTTCATAGTATTCTAACTGCTCCAACAAAGCATGATGTGCAATATCCTGAATATTAACATCGATAGTTGTATACACATCATAACCATCTTGCGGTTCTACTTCATTAGCATCTTGCAATGGCTTCCACTGCTTCTTTCCTATTAATTGCTTTTTTCGCTTTCCATCAACACCGCGCAAATATTTAATGCCAAACGCCCCATCAATTCCAGGACGCGTTACATTTCCTTCCTGATCAAAACGCTCATAACCAATGGTTCTATGCGCAATATCACCCATTGGATGCTCTCGCATGGTAGTTTGCTCAACAATCAACCCGCCTTTATACGCTCCTTTTTCCAACAGTGGAAAATTGCGCATTCTTACATAATCGGAATAGCCAATATTTTTAGCCAACAAATAGTATCTATTTTTATTAGCACGCGCTTTTCTTAGTTGCTTTTCGAAATAACTTGAAGATCGATTTTTAAAAAATCGAGATAATGAATCACTTAACGGCTTTACATTGTCTTCGAACACTGAACTTCTAGATGTTACCGCATCGATACGAATAGTATATTTTGGAACCGAAGTAGCCAACAAATTCCCATTAACAGAATACACATTACCTCTGTTAGCAGGAATAACAACATCTTTAACCACTTCTTTTGTAGCCATAGACTTATATTTGTCACCTTGAAAAAACTGAATGCTTACCAATTTAAACACCACAGCCACCCCAAACACAAACATACAGCCTGCCACAAAGTACAATCGGTTTAATATGTTTTTTTCGTTTACCGCCACTTAATTACTCTTGTGCTTTTACTATTATTTTTTTTGGCGGAATTACAGAAACCGCCAAACCCTTTTTATTCATAATCTCCACTACCGAAGATTCCATTTTTATTTTCATTAACCTAGAACGCCCATCAACAAACTCCGACCTAAGCTCCTTAACCTGCTCCTTCATTCTTGCAATTTCGTACACTTTTTTATCCGCGCTATGCGAACTCGCAATCATTACTATTGCCAAAAAGGACACAAACAAAATGAAACGCCAGTTTTTAAAAGCATCATCACTTACTAAAAAGGTTCCTTTTAATATGTTATAAATGTTTTTCTTCATTTACACTTTTTCAGCAATTCGCAACTTCGCACTTCGCGCTCTATTATTAATTTTAATCTCTTCTTTTGTTGGCACAATTAAGCCTCCTACTTTTTTTAAGGGCACCTCAAAATTCCCAAACATATCGCGCTCTGGCTCACCTTCAAACATGCCGTTTCTAATAAAACGCTTCACCAATCGATCTTCCAAAGAGTGATAAGAAATAAAACTCAACCGTCCATTCTCCTTTAGCAGCTCTGGTGTTTGCAACAAAAACTCTTTCAACACTTCTATTTCCTGATTCACCTCAATACGGATAGCCTGATAAATTTGAGCCAACACCTTATTTTCGTGTCTTGGTGGCAAAAACTTTTTAAGCACTTGCTTTAACTGCTCACTTGTAACAATTGGTTCGGCTTTTCGAAACTCAACGATTAATCGCGCCATTGCAGGAGCCGGCCTTAATTCACCGTATTGCAATAACACTTGCCTAAGTTGCTCCTCACTATATTCATTAACCACATGAAACGCCGACAACGAATCTTCTTGATTCATTCGCATATCAAGTTTCGCTTCGAATCGTGTTGAAAAACCACGCTCTGCAACATCAAACTGATGCGACGACACACCAAAATCTGCCAAAACCCCATCAACCTGCTTTACGCCATAAAACCTTAAAAACCGTTTTATGAACCTAAAATTTTCATGTATTAATGTAAATCGATCATCATCAAGCGCATTTTCGAGCGCATCCTTATCTTGATCGAAAGCAAAGAGTTTTCCGTCTTCCCCAAGTCGTTTTAAAATTTCTTTGCTGTGGCCGCCACCACCAAAAGTTACATCCACATACACACCGTTAGGCTTAATATTTAAACCATCAACCGTTTCTTTTAACAATACTGGGTTATGATATTCCATAGTCATCATCATCTTGCCCCATAACCTCTTCAGCTAAATCTGCAAAATCTAAAGCTGCATCATCTATGGCTTGTTCATACAAATCTTTATCCCAAATTTCAATAATATTAATAGCCGAAGCCACCACAATATCTTTTGAAATACTCGCAAAAACCGTTAAATCTTTTGGAATTAGCAATCGCCCACTCACATCCACTTCTACAATTTTTGCACCCGCAGTAAAACGTCTTATAAAATCGTTATTCTTCTTTTTAAACTTATTAAGCTTATTCATTTTTTGCATTAAAGCTTGCCACTCGCTCATTGGATACAATTCCAAACACTTTTGAAACACCGAGCGACGCAACACAAAACCATCCTGCAACACAGCAGATAATTGCTTTTTGATGGCAGCCGGCATCATTAACCTGCCTTTTGCATCAACCTTACAATCGTATGTTCCTGTGATTAAATCCAATATGAAATTTTATAGCTATAACGTTTACAATTCAAAGATATTGAAAATATTACCACATTTTACCACTTTATACCACTTTGTTGATAAATTTTGCTATTCTAAAGCGCTTTTCCAGTTAAAAAACCCCAAAACCCCTTTATTTAAAAGGTTTTACCAAACAACACTCCACCCCATAATACAGCACAGAGTTATCAACATTTAGGTTTTCATTTTTTTTTAGCGATAAAAGTGATATTAATAGGAAATAAGAATGAAATACCTATATTTGTTTTTAAAGCAATGACGAACTAATTAATGGCGCACAGATTAAAAAAAGAAGGCATTTACAGTTACTTTGAAGAAGGAAAAGGTACACCAATTATTGTTTTGCACGGCCTGATGGGAGGATTGAGTAATTTTAGTGCTGTATCGGAATTTTTTAGCAAGAAAGATTACAAAATAATTATTCCCGAACTTCCTATTTACACCATGTCTTTACTTAAAACGAACGTAAAAAGTTTTGCCAAGTATTTACATGATTTTATTGAATTTAAAGATCTTAAAGAAGTTATTTTACTAGGAAATTCCCTTGGCGGGCACATTGGTTTATACCATACCAAACTTTTTCCAGAAAGCGTAAAAGCATTAATAATAACTGGCAGTTCTGGACTTTATGAAAGTGCCATGGGCAGTGGCTACACAAAACGTAGTGATTATGAAGTCATTAAGAAAAAAGCACAGGACGTGTTTTACGACCCAGAAGTCGCTACAAAAGAGATTGTAGACGAAGTTTACGCTACAGTAAACGACCGTAACAAACTGGTTAAAACACTTGCCATTGCCAAAAGTGCCATACGCCATAATATGGCCAAAGATTTACCACATATGCACGTGCCAACTTGTATTATTTGGGGTAAAAATGATAACGTAACACCACCAGAAGTAGCCGAAGAATTTAACGATTTACTACCTGATTCTGAACTATTTTGGATTGACAAATGCGGGCATGCAGCTATGATGGAACACCCCAACGAGTTTAACAGCATTTTAGATACTTGGTTACAAAAACGAGGGTTTTAATTAAAAATATTCTATATAAACCGCATCTTAATTTATAATATATCGCTTTCGCGGAAAAAATGCCATGGTTATAAAATATGCCGAATTTGTAGTAAGTAATTCTGATGTGGCAAAATGCCCAAAAAGCAGATTACCCGAATACGCCTTTATTGGGCGTAGTAATGTTGGAAAATCGTCGCTTATAAACATGCTTACCAACCGAAAAAATTTAGCAAAAACTTCGGGAAAGCCAGGAAAAACACAACTTATTAATCATTTTTTAATAAACAAAAACTGGCACTTGGTAGATTTACCAGGTTATGGTTACGCCAGAGTTTCTAAGAGCGAAAAAAAGGTTTTTCAAAAGTTTATAACGCAATATTTTAGTTTTCGCGAGCAATTGGTTACCGCTTTTGTTTTAGTTGATATTCGCCATACCCCACAACCCATAGATTTAGAATTTATGCAATGGTTGGGCGAAAATGGCATTCCGTTTTCAATTATTTTCACAAAAGCCGATAAACTTAAACCTAAAGCTATTGAAAATCATATAAATGATTACAAAAATATCATGCTTGAAACCTGGGAAGCTATGCCGAATTATTTTGTAACCTCATCGACTAAAAATATTGGACAAGACGAGGTTTTAAACTACATTGAAGGGTTAAACGAAAATATGCAACTTCACGGTAACGAATAAACATAATTCTACCACACAACAAAAAGCATACATTTTACAAACCTAACAACAACTCAGGATTGGGGCAATTGGTTTTATAAAATGCAACATCTGTTTTACTGCAAACTCCTGGATAATCACCTAAATTTCCTTGTAAATCTTTTATAATTTGAAAGTGTAAATGCGGCGGATAATCGCCATTTACGCTGGCATCACCCAAAGTTGCCACGGGAGCTCCTTTTGCAATTGTTTGCCCTACTTGTAAGTTTTTAATCGATTGCAAACTTAAATGCCCATAAAGTGTATAAAACACCTCTTCGCCATATTGGTGCTTTAAAATTATGGTTGGTCCGTAATCACCAAAATTGGTATTATTTTTAAAACTATGTACCTCAGCATCTAAAGGTGCAAAAATGGTTGTTTGGGCATCGCACCACAAATCTAAACCGATATGAATGTTACGTTCGGTTTGTGCTTGTTTATTAAAATGATTGCTACGTTTATAAATATTTCTAACCTCCAAATAACCGCCATAAGCCACTTTTGCTTGATTATTTTTAATATGAGCATCTACAAATTCTGAAAGTTTTTGCGACGAAGAAACATCAACCTTATTTAAATCTTCATTGGTTTCGGATAAATCGATAGCTACAAAATCGACTTTACTAATAGATTTTCCCAAAACAGGAAATACATCAACCGAAAGTGATTTTATAAATTCTGAAGACGAATTGAAACTCATAGTTTAAGAATACAACAACCTTTTCTTAGCTAGTTACAACCTCGGCATACAAATCGAAATCTTCAGCTTCAGTAATGGTTACATTTACAAATTCACCAGTTTTTAAATAGGTCTTGGTGGAATCAATTAAAACTTCATTATCTACATCGGGCGAATCAAATTCGGTTCTACCCACAAAATAATTTCCTTCTTTTCTATCAATAATCACTTTAAATTCCTCCCCAATTTTAGCTTGATTAAGTTCCCATGAAATTTGCGACTGAATTTCCATAATTTGATTAGCACGATCTATTTTCACTTCTTCAGGCACATCATCTTCTAAATTATAGGCATGCGTATTTTCTTCGTGCGAATAGGTAAAACACCCTAAACGCTCAAAGCGCATATCTTTAATCCATTGCTTTAGTGTTTGAAAATCCTCCTCGGTTTCACCAGGATAACCTACTATTAAAGTAGTACGAATAGTTATATCTGGCACCGTTGCTCTAAACTCCTGTAAAAGCTTTGTGGTTTTGGCTTGAGTTGTACCACGACGCATACTTTTTAAAATACTATCGGCAATATGCTGTAACGGAATATCGAGATAATTACAAACCTTAGCTTCGCGCTTCATAACATCTAACACATCCATTGGGAAGCCTGTTGGAAATGCATAATGTAAACGAATCCAATCGATACCATCAACTTTTACTAAAGCTTCAAGTAATTCAGCAAGGTTTCTTTTTTTGTATAAATCGAGCCCGTAATAAGTTAAATCTTGAGCAATTAAAATAAGTTCTTTAACACCGTTGGCGGCCAGTTTTTCAGCTTCAGTAACCAAATCTTCAATTGGCGTACTTCGGTGCTTACCGCGCATTAATGGAATGGCACAAAAACTGCACGGGCGATCGCAACCTTCTGCAATTTTTAAATACGCATAATTTTTTGGCGTAGTAGTTAAGCGTTCACCTATAAGTTCGTGCTTATAATCGGCACCAAGCGCTTTTAATAAACCTGGTAATTCGGTAGTACCAAAATATTGATCTACATCTGGTATTTCTTTTTGTAAATCGGGTTTATAACGCTCAGAAAGACATCCAGTTACAAAAACTTTATCTACATCGCCCGATTCCTTTTTTTGCATATACTCTAAAATGGTATTTACACTTTCTTCTTTGGCATTATTTATAAAACCACAAGTGTTAATTACCACAATGTTTCCTTCTTTTTCGTGTACCACATCTTTACCACTAGCTTTAAGCTGCCCCATAAGCACCTCACTGTCGTAAACGTTTTT
This sequence comes from Neotamlana nanhaiensis, assembly GCF_000943555.1. GTDB lineage: Bacteria > Bacteroidota > Bacteroidia > Flavobacteriales > Flavobacteriaceae > Neotamlana > Neotamlana nanhaiensis. Next base: position 26,023 of record NZ_JTDV01000017.1, read on the forward strand.
ACTACACCCAAGGGTAATCACGTTTATTTTATTTTTTTTTAGAGTTTTCGTTCGCATAGCAAAAAATTAAGTGTGCAAAGATAAAAAATGATTTTCAGAGTAAAATATCTTTGAACAAATCAAAATTTTATATTTTCAAGTTTTCCTACTAGTTAAATTCGCATAACTACATTGTAAGAAAGAAAAAACACTAACAAAAACCCCACAAAACAAATGATTTTCAGGATAAAAGCTATCAAGACAGGTTTAAAGTAGGCTTTTTTCTATATTTGCAATTCCTATTCAACCTACTAGCAATGTTTCTATTCAATAAAAAAATATTTGCAACAACTATTTTTTTAATCGCACTAAATGGAATAGCCTGTTTTTTCTTTAACAGGGTACAAATGGCCTTATGCCATAATTTGGCCACAACACTACTGTTTGTAATTTTTTTAGCTTATGCAAAAAAGATAAATTTATTAAAATTTGGCTTCTTTTTTCTGTTATGTAGCTCCTACTTCATTATGGCTTATGATGATGGCTTTTACCGACTAATTTTACATATTTTTAGAATACTTGCTAATATCTTTTTTATCATTCACATATTCCCGAAACAGAAAAAGGTTAAATTTAAAACCGCCGATTTTTATATAGTTATAAGCGTTTTAGTACTTATAAATTTATACATACTAAGCTCTATAAGTGATTTGGTAGACTATTATTCAGGCCCTCAAAACTACAGTTCGTTAGGCATATATACCATGGGTGGCATGCATATTATTTTAGCGATACTAACCTTTAAATTAAGCCTTAACAAATCGGATGTATCCACGTATTTTACCCATTTTGTGGTGTTATATATTGTTTCGGACATATTGAACGTTATGGCTTACGGGCTGCAATCGGACACGTTATATTTATTCAATCGTATTTTCTACATCTTATCCCTATACTTTTTAATATTTTATGTTTACAAACTAAATCTTGTCGAAAATCACTGGAGTAAATCTAAAAACCAATAAACCTTTTAAATTTTTAAAAGTCTAAAAAAAATAAACTTAATGCTATGACACCTGTTTTTCGACTTTCAATTTTTATATGTTTTATAGGCCTATTTTTTAGCTGTTCAAGCCCAACAAACGATGCACCAGAACAATTACCCGAAACCCAATTATACTTTCCTCCCACTAACAGCGACGACTGGGAAAATTACACTTTAAATGAATTAAACTGGAACGAAAACGAATTACAGCCACTTTTAGACTTTGTTGAAACTAGAAACTCTAAAGCCTTTATTATTTTAAAAGATGGTAAAATAGCATTAGAATGGTATAGTGAAGATTTTAATAAAGACAAAAACCACACTTGGAATTCGGCCGGAAAAACGCTTGTAGCATACACTATGGGCATTGCGCAAGAAGAAGGCTTTTTAAATATAAATGAAAGCTCTCAAATTTATTTAGGTGAAAACTGGTCGAGCATGACCGATGCCCAAGAAAAAAACATTAGCATTTGGCACCATTTAACCATGACAACGGGTATGGATTACACCGTTGAGGATAACTCGTGTACGAACTCAACCGATTTACTTTACAAAAACGAACCAGCTACCTTTTGGTATTACCATAATGCTGGTTATCGCTTAAATTTAGATATTATAGCCAACGCCACAGAGACCGATTTTACCAATTATTTTAACACAAAAATTAAAAATAAAATAGGTATGCAAGGGTTTTGGCTTCCTGTTGGATGTTTTAACCTCTACTTTAGTACCGCACGAAGTATGGCACGTTTTGGTTTGCTTAATTTAAACCAAGGTGTTTGGGACAACACGACCATTATTAGTGATATTAACTATTTAAACGCCATGACCTCAAGATCGCAAAACTTAAACCAAGCTTACGGTTATTTATGGTGGTTAAACGGAAAAAACAATTTTAAAATCCCGCAATACGAAAATACATTTACAGGATCGTTAATACCCGATGCACCTACCGATTTAGTTGCAGGTTTAGGTAAAGATGACCAAAAACTATATGTAGTACCAAGCCAAAACTTAGTCGTGGTTCGACTTGGCGATGCCGCTGGCAGTAGTACTTTTGGCCCTAGTAGTTTTGACAACGAACTTTGGATTCGTATTAATGCGCTTACCGATTAAACACCCTTAAAAAACACTTAACCTCCTATAAAACAACAGTCTAAAAATTTATGATATAAATTTTAATTTGTTAATATTTTGTTAAATTTAGGTACTATGCGTAACAAAGTACCTGTTTTTAGACATATATTTGCATAAGAAACTATTATATGTTTTACATCAATCATCAAAAATCATGTTAGACACACATCAAAAAAACATCGCAACATTTATTCACTTATCTACTTTCAGCAGGTTTATAATTCCGTTTGGAAATTTTGTTGGGCCAATAGTATTATGGGCTATAAATAAAGATAAAAGTGAATTTATAGACGAACATGGCAAACAAGCTATAAACTTTCAAATAAGCATTTTGCTTTATGCCGTAATTTTAGGAACACTTTCTGTACCGTTTTTTGTTTTCAAAATATTTAATGGTATAGACTTTATAGATTTTAATGGATTTAACAATTTCCATATAAATATAGGCAAGCCATCACCGCTGTTATACATTGGCGGTGCTTTAGGAGCATTAGCCGTTATTGGTTTTATAATTGAGCTAGTGCTAATTGTACTTGCAAGTTTAAAAGCTAGAGATGGCGAGTTGTATGAATATCCGTTTACTATTAATTTTTTAAAATAGTGAGTAACACACCTTTTTTAGAGCCGACACTCAACTTATAATTAACTAAAAGCTTTAAAAAAAACTATGAAGCGCGTTAGGGATTGCAGCGACATCCTTTTTTTGAAGGCACGAAAAAAAAAAGATATAGCGTAAAGCCCGACCCTTGGGGAACCGCCAAAAAAAATCAATCAATCAATCAATCAATCAAAAAATGAACAGTTTTAAAAACATTAAACGCATGATACTATGAAGATAGAAAACACTAAAGCACAAATGCGAAAAGGCGTTTTGGAGTTCTGTATACTTTCGGTTTTAAAAGACGAAGATGCTTATGTTGCAGAAATTTTAGACACCCTAAAAAACGCCAAATTGCTTGTAGTTGAAGGTACCATTTACCCTTTACTTACACGCCTAAAAAATGCGGGATTATTAAATTACCGCTGGGAAGAATCGACCTCGGGACCACCAAGAAAATACTACGGTTTAACCGAAACCGGAAAATTATTTTTAAAAGAATTAAACACCACTTGGAGCGAATTGCACAACGCCGTAACCATTGTAACTACCCAAAAAACACCTAAAAATGAATAAAACAGTCAACATAAATTTAGCAGGTATATTTTTTCATATTGATGAAGACGCTTACCTAAAACTACAACGCTATTTAGAGGCTATAAAACGTTCGTTTACAGACTCTCAAGGCCGATCGGAAATTATCGCCGATATTGAAGCACGCATTGCCGAACTTTTTAACGAGCGCGTACAAAACGACAAACAAGTTATTGGCATTAAACAAGTAGATGAGGTTATTGCCATTATGGGGCAACCGGAAGATTATATTGTTGATGATGAAATTTTTGAAGACGAACCAAGTACAACATACACTAAAAAAACCACTAAAAGCAAAAAGCTTTTTAGAGATGCCGACAATTCGTATGTAGGTGGTGTATCGTCTGGTTTGGCTCATTATTTTGGCATTGATACTATTTGGATTCGTTTAGCTTGGATTATTTTAATTTTTGGACTCGGCACAGGTATTTTACTATATATTTTACTTTGGATTTTAGTTCCTGAAGCTAAAACCACCGCCGAAAAAATTACAATGACTGGAGAGCCTGTTAACATAACCAACATTGAAAAAAAAATTAAAGATGGTTTTGAAAACGTAACTGATACCGTTGGTAATGCCGCAAAAAATGTAACCGAATCGGTTGGTGCAGTAGCTAAAAATGTGGGCAATTCGGTATCGAATGCGGCTAAAAATGCGGATTTTAAAAAGCAAACGAGCAACATAAAATCGTCGTCGCAAACCTTTTTTGATGCCTTGAGCAATGTTATCATGTTTATGGTTAAGCTCATTGCCAAATTTGTGGGTATCCTATTAATTTTTATTGGAGCTGTAGCGTTAATTGCATTAATTATTGGGTTATTATCTGTAGGCGCAGTCGATATTATACATATTCCTGGTTTAGATCTTGTAGATATTGCAAATACTGGGAACACCCCAATTTGGCTGGTATCCTTACTTAGCTTTTTTGCAATTGGCATTCCATTTTTCTTCCTGTTTTATTTAGGATTAAAAATTTTAATCACCAATTTAAAATCTATCGGTAATGTTGCTAAATTCACCTTATTAGGGTTGTGGCTACTATCGGTTATTGCTTTAGTTGTTGTTGGAATAAGACAAGCAAGCGAGCATGCCTTTGAAGAAAGTTATGTTGAAAAAGCCGAATTACCTATTACTGCTACCGATACGCTAATGGTAAAAATGACTGGTAGCGATAGTTTCCATACCAGTTATTACAGAAATAATGGCTTTAAAATTAGACATAACGAAGATGGCGAAAAAATAATTTACTCGACCGATATTGATATTCGTGTAAAATCGACTACCGACGATGTTGCCAAAATAGTTATAGAAAAACGTGCCGATGGTAGCGACTTTGAAATCGCTCTTAACCGTGCAAAAAAGATAAACTACAACTATACATTTAACAACAACACGCTGTTTTTAAACGATTATTTAACCACCGATACTCGCAATAAATTTAGCGATCAAAAGGTTGACATTTACTTGTATTTGCCAGAAGGCATGGCGGTTTATTTTAACAATAGCACGCAACAATTTTTATCGTATTACAAAAACAACAATAGTTTAGTTTCGCGCGAATCAACCAATCATTATTTACAAATTAATGCCGATGATGTTACTTGTTTAGATTGCCCTAAGGAAGATTTTGAAGTTGACATTGATACACCAGAATTAAAAATTGATAACAATAGCCTTGAAATTAACACCGATGAAAATAATGTAAAAATTGATGAAAATGGTGTAAAAGCTAAATCAGAATCTGTGCGCGTCAATATTAGCTCGAATGGCATTGAAATAGAATCTGAAAACTAACAACTCATCATGTAAATATTACAATTGAGTTATAATGATTCGTTTTGATAATCATTTCAATAGATATTTGCTGAAGTAAAAAAGAAATCAATCAAATTAAATCACTAAAAATCATGACCACACTAATCAAAATTATTTTAGCGGCGATATTAAGTCTTTCGCTATTTTCTTGCCGATTCGATATGGGCGTACGCGGTAATGGAAACGTTACAACTAGCACCAGACCTGTTACCGAAACCTTTAACACGATTAAAGCTACCGAAGGTTTAGATGTGTATCTTACTCAAAGCAACAACGAAAGTATTTCGGTTGAAGCCGACGAAAATTTACAAAACCTTATTTTAACCGACATTGAGGATGGTGTTTTAAAAATTCACTGTAAAGAAAGTATTGGCTTTTCAACAGTACTAAAAGTAAATGTAAGTTTCACCAATATAAATAGTATTATTTCTACCAGTGGTAGCGATGTATATTCTAAAAACACCATAACGGTTGATGATTTAAGTTTAAAATCTACCAGTGGTAGCGACATGAAACTCGATGTTAACACCCAAACCTTAAATTGTAAAGCTACTAGTGGTAGCGATTTACGCTTAAGCGGAAAAACCTTAAAATTACATGCCGAAGCCACTAGCGGAAGCGATATTACAGCTGCCGATTTAGTTGCCCAAAGCAGTGATGTTAAAGCTACAAGCGGTGCTGGTATAACAGTAAATACCACTGAAACTTTAATAGCAAAAGCTACTAGCGGTGGCGATGTTAAATATTATGGAAACCCAAAAACAGTAGATAAAAGCGATAGTTCTGCAGGCAGTATAAAACAGCAGTAAACACAAAAAACAATCAATCAAAAAAACGAGAAGGCTTCAATTTTATATTGAGGCCTTTTATTTTATCTATAACTCAAAAATCTTATCCATAAGCACCCATTTTTCACCAGGTTTAGCAACAGGTAAAGCTTGTTGATATTGCCACATTAAAGTTTCCCATTCTTGTACTTTTGGATTTTGCGCATCCATAGCATTCTTCTTTTCAAACGAAAACGAATCATTCACCTCCATAATCATAAACAAACGATTGGCTACTAAATAAATCTCAAGCATCTTAATACCTGCGTCTTTAATACTTTTTAATATTTCGGGCCATACATTTTTATGATACTCCTTATAAGCTTCAATTAACGTTACATTGTCTTTTAAATCGAGTGCAAAACAGTGTCTTTTCATAAATGAATCTGCTTAAATTATACGTCTAAATTTTCATGCTTTTTAAACACATGAAACCCATACCAAGCAATATATACAAAACAAACAAGTGGTAAAATAAACGAAAAATTCACCTCGGCAACGCCCATTATTAAGGTATCGGCAACCCCGTTACCACCAGCATCAATTATCATGGCTTGAAGAAACGGCATTAAGGCACCACCAACAATAGCCATAATTAAACCAGCAGACCCAACTTTTGATTGTTCTTCGGTTAAATCACCTAAGGCAATTCCGTAAATGGTAGGAAACATTAAAGACATAAAAAACGAGACACCAACCAAACCGTACAGGCCGTAAACATTTTGCACTAAAATAGTTATTACTACAAGGACTAGCGCACATAAACCAAAATACATAAGTAATTTACCAGCACTTACAAACCTTAGTAAATACGTTCCTACAGCTCTACCTACTATAAACAAAATGAGTGCTGCCATTTGGTAATTTCCAGCGGTAACATCGTTAATTTGAATAGCCTCAGCATACTGATAAATGTATGTCCAACACATAATTTGCGCGCCAACATATAATATTTGGGCAATTACCCCTAAAACATACTTCTTATTTTTAGCTAAACTTTTAAAAGTTTCAGATATACTTGGGATAGCACCTTGTTCCTTAGTTTGCGGCATTTTACTCACTAAAAAAAGCACAAAAACGGCAATAAGCACAACACCTAAAATTACGTACGGATTTCTAATTACTAATAAATCGGCTGTTTTAATCGCGGTTTTTGAAGCTTCGTTGAGCGTATCGAAATTTGAAACATCATCAGACTGCAACTTTTTTAACACAAAATACTGAGCAACAAATAATCCTGAAATGGAACCAATAGGATTAAAAGCCTGTGCCAAGTTTAATCTTTGCGTTGCAGTTTCCTTATCGCCCATTGACAAGATATACGGATTTGCTGCCGTTTCAAGAAAAGCTAAACCAAAAGTTAAAACATAAAGCCCTAAACAGAAGAACATAAAACTCTCCGATTGCGCCGCCGGATAAAATAACAAGGCTCCTGTTGCAAATAGCGCTAAACCTATTAAAATACCAACTTTATACGAGTACTTTCGCATAAACATAGCTGCCGGTAAAGCCATACAAAAGTAGCCCCCATAAAAAGCAACTTGCACCATAGAAGCTTGGGCATTTGAAAGTTCCAATACCTTTTTAAAGGCTTTTACCATAGGATCGGTAACATTATTTGCGAAACCCCAAAGTGCAAAAAGTGAGGTAACTAGAATAAATGGAAATAATACTTTTTTTGAAACTACGGGTGTTTTCTTAACGGTATTCATAAAAATTTAGTTTAGGTCTTTAGGTGGTTGGTTCAGTTTAGTTGGTAAAAGAGAAAGTTATAAACTTTACTTTTTATAGGCTTTAACCTGTTGTTTTGAGACGCCTAAGCCTTCAATACCAAGCTCCATAACGTCTCCTTCCTTTAAATACATTGGCGGTTTTAAACCTAAACCAACTCCAAACGGCGTACCTGTAGAAATAATATCTCCTGGTAAAAGCGTCATAAACTGACTGATATGGCTTACCACGTGTTGTACATTAAAAATGAAATCGGATGTGGTGCTATTTTGCATCACTTCGCCATTTAATTTTAACCATAGGTTTAAATTATTTGGATCTTTAATTTCATCTTTTGTCGCAATGAAAGGACCTACTGGTGCGAATGTATCGCAACCTTTACCTTTACACCATTGTCCAGATTTTTCAATTTGAAAAGCACGTTCGCTAACATCGTTATGCAACACATAGCCAGCAATATGATCAAACGCATCGGCTTCCTCAACATACGAAGCTCTTTTACCAATAACTATGGCAAGCTCAACTTCCCAATCGGATTTCTCACTGTTTTTAGGGATGACAACATCATCATTGGGCCCAACTAGTGCAGTGGTAGATTTAAAAAACAATACAGGCTCTTTAGGAATATCCATGCCTGCTTCGGCTGCATGTTGCGCATAATTTAAGCCCACACACACAATTTTTGATGGTCGCGTTAATGGCACACCAAGACGTACACTATCATCAATCTCAGGACAACTAGCTTGGTTAGTTTCTAGCCATTTTTCTAATTTTTCTATGCCTTCATTTCCAAAAAAATCTTCATTGTAATCTTGTCCAAAACCAGAGACATCTATTTTTGTTCCGTTAGCTAATTGAACCCCAGGTTTTTCTTCTCCTACAGCTCCAAATCTTATTAGTTTCATTTTTAAATATTTTTATTGAGTATTTTTATTAATTTCCGTTTAAGGTCACAAAACCACCATCGATGGCGTAGTTTGACCCTGTTATAAATCCAGCTTCATCTGAACATAAAAACAACACCAAATCGGCCATTTCTTGAGGTTTCCCCATACGACCAATAGGCTGTGTTTGCGATAATTTTTCAAACATTTCGCTTTCCTTTCCTGGATAATTTTTCTTGATAAACCCATCAACAAAAGGCGTATGTACCCGACCTGGCGCAATACAATTACAACGAATGCCATCTTTTAAATAATCTTTTGCAACCGAATAAGTAATCGTTAAAACCGCTCCTTTGGTCATGGAATAGGCAAACCTGTCGTTAATACCAACAGTTGAAGCTATTGAGGCTAAGTTTAAAATAACCCCGTTCCCCGATTTTTTTAAAGCTGGTAAACAGGATTTTATACAGTTGTAAACGCCTTTAATGTTAACGTTATACAAACGATCTAAATCTTCTTCTTCGCAAGCTTCAATATTGCCAACATGGGCTATTCCTGCATTATTTATTAAAATATCGATGTTGCCGTTTTGGGTAATAGTTTTTATAATGCTATCTACATTTGCTTTATTGGCTACATCGCATTTATGAGCTTGAGCACTGCCTTGAGTCACTTCAATTTCTTTAACAGTTTCTTGAGCTGCTTCTAAATTAAAATCTAAAATATGCACCTGCGCGCCTTGTTGAGCAAATGTTAACGATATAGCTTTTCCTATACCACTACCGCCGCCAGTTACTATGGCAACTTTATTTTTTAAACTAAATTTTGACATGTAATTAGTTGGTATTTATAAAAACCGAGAAGTATAAATTGTTCTGGGTCGTATTTAATTTAATTGTTTATTGAGGCAATATTACACTGTAACAAACAACATATCTAACTATAATTTGATAAATACTGATACTTTTTTTGCTTAAATGAAACAAAATGAATTTTTTGGCGCAAAAATCGCAAATCACTCAATTGACGATTCTGTTTTGTAATTCGCCTTAAATTGGGTTGGAGTACAGTCCATTACGGTTTTAAATTGTCTATTAAAATTCGATATATTTTTAAAACCAGACTCATAGCAAACCGCAGCGATATTGTATTTATGTTCTAAAAGCATCTTGCAGGCATAACCTACCCTAATTTCGGTAAGATATTTTGAAAATGTTTTACGATTAACACGTTTAAAATATCTGCTGAATGCCGAACTGTTCATATTGGCAATTTTAGCAACATCAACTAAGGTAATATCTTTATTAAAGTTTTTAAATATATAGGCTTGTACGTTATATAAAACCTCGCCTTTAGCAACATTAAAAGCGCTTACATAACCTTGACTTGCCAATTTTATAGCTTGTTTATGTTTAGCCAGTTTGTTTAAAATATGCAGTAGTGTAATGGTTTTTTCGAAGCCTTCTAACTCTAACAAATTAGTAATGTCATTGATTAATGCTTCAGAAACATTTATAAATTTTAGACCGAACTTAGAGCGATCAAATAATTCTAAAAGATGAATCATTTCTGGGGTTTCAAAAAAGTATTGACCCAAAAAATCTTTTCTAAAATGTACAGCAATCGCTTTTGCTGTTAATGTAGATTCTGGTTTAAAATACTTGGCATCGTTTTGCCACATATGCGGCAGGTTTTCGCCTAATAAAACGACATCTTTAGGCTGAAATTTTTCAATTTTATCGCCAACAAAACAAGTGCCTTCACTTTTTAAAACAACTACCAATTCCATTTCGGGGTGATAATGCCATACCTTTAAAAAATTAGGATATTCGTTAATTCGGGCTCTAAACGAACTGTTGTTTAAGCTACTTCTATCTAATAAATGTAATTTCATAGCCTGAGATATTTATTTAGTCCGAAAACACTTCCGCTTAACTTTTAAATCATTTTTTTAGAAGACGATCGAATTACTAAATTTGAATCGACCATAACAGTTTGCGTTTCGTTTGAAGCTTCTTTATTTGCAATATAATTTAACAATAAGGCTGTTGCTTTTTCGCCTATTTTTAACCCAGATTGATCGATGGTTGTTAAAGCTGGTTCAATAACTCTAGAAATAGGTTCGTTACTAAAACCAACTATAGCCACATCGTCTGGAATTTTAATTTGCTGTGCTTTAAGATACGTCATGGCTCCTACGGCAGCAACATCGTTTGCAGAAAACACACCATCAATATTTGGATGCGCTTCTAAAGCAGATATCATACTATTGTAACCATCAACTTCCATAAGTTTTGAACTTATAATATGCTGAAATGTTACCTCATATTTTTTTAATGCAGCTTTGTAACCTTCAAGACGGTTTTCGTATATTTTTAAATACTGCGGTCCAGAAAAATGAACAATGTTTTTACAACCTTGTTGTATTAAATGTTCGGTAGCATTAAACCCACAGTTAAAATCATCAATTAATACATTACTACAACCTTGCAAATTACAGTATCGATCGAAAAAAACGAGTGGAATATCGCTATTTATAACCGCTTGTAAATGATTGTAATTTAAGGTTTCCATAGATATGGAAATGAGTAATCCGTCAACACGGTTTGCTATTAAACCTTCTACAATTTTCTGCTCTCGTTCCAACTCTTCTAACGACTGACAAATAATAACGTTATAACCAGCCAAATATGCGGCTTCTTCAATACCTTGAATGGCAGACGAGAAAAAATATCGCGAAATTCTAGGAACAACCACCCCAATGGTTCGGCTAACATTTTTTCGCAAATTTGAAGCCAATAAATTTCGCTGATAACCAAGTTCTTGCGCCTTTGCTATTATTTTTTTCTTGGTTTTTTGGCTTACTCTTGGGCTATCATTTAAAGCTCTAGAAACCGTAGAGCTATCTATGCCTAATGCTTTGGCAATATCGTGTATGGTAGGTTTACTATTCAATTAGTAGATTGAAAAATTTAGCTTATTTTTTACAAATATATAAAATCCAATCGATTGTATATTAGCAAATTTTAGTATATTTACAATGTTTTTACTAATTAGAAAATTTATTAAAACTAAATAAAATGAAAAACAACTATGAAGTAAGGTATGCATCGTCGCCTCAAGACGTTAAATCTTACGATACAACACGATTAAGAGACGAGTTTTTAATTGATAATTTAATGCGTCCAGATGAATTAAATTTGGTGTATTCGCATTTCGATCGTTTTATTTCAGGAAGTGCTGTACCCGTTAAATCTGAATTAAAACTTGAAACTATCGATCCTTTAAAGGCAGAATATTTTCTTGAAAGACGCGAGTTAGGAATTATAAATATTGGTGGTTCTGGTACTGTTACCGTAGATGGAACAGCCTACGACCTAGATAACAGAGAAGCCTTATACGTTGGCCAAGGTAACAAAGCGGTTAGCTTTACAAGTAAATCTGAAAGCGAACCTGCTATGTTTTACATAAACTCTACACCAGCTCACAAAGCCTATCCTATTAAAAAAATAGGTATTAACGATGTTGAAGTTGTTCAACTTGGAGCACCAGAAACTGCAAACGCAAGAACGCTTCGTAAATATATTGTAAATAGTGTTGTTGATGTTTGCCAATTACAAATGGGAATGACCGAGCTTAAATCTGGTAGCGTTTGGAATACTATGCCTGCGCACGTACACGACCGTAGAATGGAAGTTTATTTTTATTTTGATGTACCTGAAGACCAAGCGGTGTGTCACTTTATGGGGCAACCACAAGAAACACGTCATATCTGGATGCAAAATAACCAAGCTGTAATTTCTCCAGCATGGTCTATTCACTCTGGTTCTGGTACTAGTAATTATACCTTTATTTGGGGAATGGCTGGTGAAAATTTAGATTATGGCGATATGGATCATTGTAAAATTAACGAATTAAAATAAATAACACCATGTCTATAAATTTATTCGATTTAACAGGAAAAGTAGCGCTAGTAACAGGTGGCACGCATGGTTTAGGACAAGCCATGGCTACAGGTTTAGGTAAAGCTGGAGCTACACTAGTTATTAATGGTGCTTCATCGCAAGATAAACTAGACAAGGCTGTTGATTACTATAAATCACTTGGTATTACAGCTCACGGTTATTTATTTGATGTTACAAATGAAGCTTTAGTAATAGAGAATATAGCCGCTATTGAAAAGGAAGTTGGTAATATTGATATTTTAGTGAATAACGCTGGAATTATTAAAAGAACGCCACTAGAAGAAATGGAAGTTGAAGATTTCGAAGCTGTTATTAAAGTAGATTTAGTAAGTCCGTTTATTATGTCGAAACACGTTGTAAAAGGCATGATTAAGCGTAAGGAAGGTAAAATTATTAACATTTGCTCAATGATGAGTGAGTTAGGCAGAAATACCGTTGGTGCTTACGCTGCTGCAAAAGGTGGCCTAAAAATGCTTACTCAAAATATGGCTACGGAGTGGGCAAAACACAACATACAAACTAATGGTATTGGCCCAGGTTATTTTGCTACAAGCCAAACCGCTCCTATTCGGGTTGATGGTCATCCTTTTAACGAATTTATTGTGAATAGAACACCTGCTGCGCGTTGGGGAGATCCTGACGATTTACAAGGTGCTGCTATATTTTTAAGCTCGAAAGCAAGCGACTTTGTTAACGGACAAGTCATTTATGTTGATGGTGGTATTTTAGCAACCATTGGAAAACCTTCGAACGAAGATTAGTAATAACTTTTTGAAATAAAAAAAGCCTGAAAATATAAACTTTCAGGCTTTTTTTTATGTCGGGATGACAGGATTCTGAAATAAAACCCAAATCACTTATTTTTAGTTATTTAAAAACAAAATTTTAAATAGGACACTCTACCAATTGAGTTTATGAAATTCACTTATCAAATTTATTCAAAGCTGTATAAAAAATATAAAAACCTAGTCCAAGACCACCTTCATACCCGACCTGAACAGCTGTGGGTCTGAGACATAACCTACATTAAAACTGAAAAAGGACACTACTATCTAGCTTTGGTTGCTGATGCCTATTCTTAGAAAATTATGGGCTACAAGCTAGAAATCATATGAGAACATCGCTTTGCACAGATGCGCTCGATATGGCATTAAAAACAGGAAATACCCCAATCAAAAGCTCATTCATCATTCCAACAGAGGCTTCCAGTACTGCAAGCCTAATTACACAGATTTTGATGAGAGCAATGGTAACAGGAGCCAACTTACCCAACTTAATTATTTTTATATCAGCATTTTACACAACTAAAAAACAACATACTAATCCCTAAATTTGAATGAAACATGTTTAATATATTCCCTGTTATAAGTATATAAAACATGTACTTTTTCATCTTTAGTTTGGATTATGGCAGGATAACTAAACTGCCCCGTTTCCTTCTTTTCAAGAGTTAAAATATTTTTCCATTTCAATCCATCATTAGAGTGTTCAACGTCTAAAACATTACGCCCATTATACCAATCATTTCCTGGTGACAATGGATTATTAACAACTAAAAAAGATTTCTTCCCTAAAGTTAAAGCATCAATTCCAGAATTTGAATTAATAATATCTATTGTATCTGTACGCCTCCAAGTATTTCCAGAATCATCAGACCAAGAACTTACTATTTTGCCATGTTTGCTTCTACAAAGTATCTGGAGCAAAATACCAGAATGCTCTAAAAATGTAGGTTGAATTATATCAAAATTCTTTTTATTTTCAATGGGTATCTTTTGCCATTTTTTATTTCTTTCGTAATACTTTTCTATGTGCACACGCCATTCATTATTTTTTATATTTTCTTTACTGCTACCGCATAAAAGTATCCCAGGAGATATCTCTATAGGCTTATTTTTAATAGGACCTAAAATTCCTTCAGGCAGATATTCTGGATCACTCCAAGTCTCCCCATCATCTTTTGAAACGATCATTGCTCCAAACCATTCTCTTGGGTTTTTACCAACCTTATAAAACAGGTACACGTTATTACTCTTACTTTTAAACAAAACCGGGTTCCAACAGGGCAAGGTATCCTTTTCTTTTATTAGAGGTTCTATCAAGCACTTCGGAGTAGACCACGAATCATCCTTAAAGAAAGATGTATAAATACCGACATCTTTGGCGCCTTCATAAGTTCCGCCAAACCAAGCCGCCAATAAATTATTAGGCTTTGTCTCTATTAAGGTTGCCGCATGGCAATTGTTGGTTGGTTTTTTTGTGAAAACAAAAGATTTTTGAATACTGCTAATTTTTGGATTTTCACCCTCTTTATCACAGGAAACAATTGTAATTATCAGTAAAAGAGAAATATATTTCAATGAAAAAGCCATAGAATATTATTTAAATTTATTTGTACTTAGTTTATGACCATGAACTGCGTAATAAAAAATAGCTAAATAACAAGGCAGTAAAACCCAATAACCATAAGTAGCTGAATTTGCTGTAGCTACTGATTCTGCAACACCTTCGGCTAGATAAGTCGCTTTCTGTGTATCGGCCAATTTTCCGTATAACGGCGGAATAATAGCACCACCAGAAATGCCCATGATTAATAAAGCCGAACCTGTTTTAGTAAATTTTCCAAGGCCATTTAATGCTAAAGGCCACATTGCAGGCCATACTAAAGCGTTCGAAACTCCTAAAGCAGCTACAAAAGCAACAGAAGTAAATCCGGTTGTAAATACAATACAAAGCGAGAAGATTACTCCTAAAATAGCACTAGCTTTTAAAGCAAGCGTTTGGGATATGTATTTAGGAATAAGTATCGCACCTAAAATATAAGTCGCCACCATAGCCATTAGGGTAAACGTGGTAAAAAATTTAGCATCGGCCGCAGGAAAACCTAAAGAAATACCGTATGCAATAATGGTATCGCCGGCAATAACTTCAACACCAACGTATAAGAACAGGGTGATAACACCTAACCATAAATGGGGAAATTGAAATATTGAGGTTTTTGAGGTTTTTCCATCGGCAGAATCATCGGTTGAGGTTGCTTCAACGTCTGGAAGAGGCGCTTTTCGTATTAAAATACCTAAAATGAATAATATTAAGGCCATAACAATATAAGGCGTAACTACACTGTCTGCCATGGTGTTTAACAGGGTTTGTTTTTCTGAATCTGAAACCGTGTTTAGTTTAGCATTAATTTCGTCGATTCCAGATAGTAAAAGCGCTCCAAAAATTAAAGACCCCAAAGCCCCAGCCACTTTATTGGCAATACCCATAATAGAAATACGTTTCGCAGCGCTTTCAATGGGACCTAAAATAGTTATGTATGGGTTGGAAGCAGTTTGAAGCAAGGTCATGCCTGCACCTTGAATAAAAATACCTGTTAAGAACATCCAATAGGTTCTGGCTTCGGCGGCAGGAATAAAAACTAGGGCACCAATACCCATGATGAATAATCCTAAAGACATACCTTTTTTGTAACCTACCTTACTTAATATTTTAGATGATGGAATAGCCATTACCACAAACGAAATGTAAGACGCCGAAGCAACCAGTAGTGATTGTGCTGAGGTAAGCTCGTTAATAGCTTTCATAAACGGAATGAGTGCACCGTTAATCCAAGTAACAAATCCGAAGATAAAAAATAGTCCCGCTATAATAAAAATGGGGATAAGTGTGTTGTTGTTATTTTGATTAGACATAAGAAAATGTATTAGCCTGCTATTTAAGGTTTTGGTGTTTAATTTTTATGATTAAAAAAAGGAGAGTTGTTTTAAATCTCTCCTTTTTTATTTATAAAATGAAATGGTTAGTGAATATTATTAGTTAACGTCCCACCATAGGTTTGTGTTACCATTGTCAGCACCTCCTAATAAAGAAGTAGCTTCGTTCACAGCATTACCGTTTGTACTATACTCGTTTGGTAAGTAAGTAATACGTTTCATAACACCAGTACCTATCGAAGCATTTAGAGTTGTAATTAGTGGGTATAAAATATCGGCATCAGTTCTACGTAAATCAGCCCATGCTTCCCAAGATTCTGGGTATAAACCTAAAAATTTCTGTACTGCAATTTGTTTTAATTGATCGGATTCAGTTGAAGCCCAAGCTACAGGAACATCAACAGGAGGAGTAGAGTCTGCATACAAATCACCAAAAGTAGGTACTACTGCAGTTGTTGTTCCTGATAGGTATGGAGCAATAGCATCGGCATCAACATTCCATTGCTCTAACGATAAGCGTATACCTTCTTCGTAAAATGATTGTGCATTTCCAGACATATTCCAGCCTTTTAAAGCTCCTTCGGCTTTGTTGAAGTTAGTTTCAGAAGCTACCATAATTTCAATATCTTTTGTTGTAGCTTCGGCAAATGTTGTTTCTTGGTTCGTTAAACTTAAATTGCTAGCTGTTCTGTCTAACAAAGCGCCTCCGCCGTTAGGTAAACCAACATAGTCTTCGTAGTAAGGAGAATCTTCATCAGATACTTTACCAAACCAAATAGCCATTCTTGGGTCGTTATATCCTTTTAAAATACTTTCCATATCAGCAGTCATGTAAAAGCCCCAATATTTCATAATATCAACAAAGTTATTATAGGTATCAGGTGTAACTTCGTAAATAGCACTATCATCATTTGTTGTCATTACACCAGCAGCTACAGCAGCCTCTGCATGCGTTTTTGCAGACGAAGGATCTACATCTGAAATTCTTAATGCTAAACGCAAACGTAAAGAGTTTCCAAATTTTCTCCATTTTTCAACATCGCCACTATAAATAGCATCATAATCTCTAAATACACCAACACTACTATCGCTTGAAGCACTTAATGTTGCATTGGCATTTTCTAGAAGATTAAAAAAATCGGCATATATATCTTCTTGAGCATCATAAGGTACACTAGAACCTCCAATACCAGCTTCGGTGTAAGGTATTGGTCCCCAGTGGTCTGTAAAACGATGAAACATATATACTTTCCAAATGTCTAAAATAGCTGTAGCTTCAGCATTTCCTTCTGTTGCGCTGTAGGTGTTTAAAAGTGAAGGTACTGCAAGCGTATAAAAACGTAACCAACCTCTACTTCTCCAACCGTCGTTAATACCGTTAGCATCGGTTTCTGCCGCCCAGCCTGGTGTCATATAATGAGCAAATACCATTGAGTGTAATGCAGTAGCTAAACCGTAAGTACCATAATCGTCTCCAGGTAAACTCCAAGAGGCATTACCAGTTCCTTTGTAAAGAGCATTGGCAAATGTTGGTCCAGCAAGTGTTTCGTCTAATTGATCAGAAGTTAATGTATTAGGATTGGTATTAACTTCGTCAAAATCTGATGTACAACCTGTTACATGTAATAGTGATGCGATTGCAAAAATTTTAATGATGTAATTTTTCATAGTTTATTTTTTAAAAGTTTAATTTAACATTGAATCCGAAATCTCTAGTAGATGGAATGTTAAAAGATTCGATACCTTGAAGGTTACCAACACTAACACCTTGTTCTGGATCGAAATACTCAGCTTTATTTACAAAGAAGAATAAGTTTCTACCTACTATTGATAAATCAATACCTGAAAATGGTGTTTTATTTAAGAATTTATTTGGTACAGAATATCCAAAAATTAATTCACGTAATCTTATGTTTGTAGCATCGAAAACAAAGTCTTCGGCAGATTTAGGGTCTCTACTAGCTACTTCGCTCCAGTAAGTTTCTGCAGTTACAGAGGTTGTGTTCTGCGAGTAAGTACCATCGCCATTATCGATAACTCCATTTACAACAAAACCATCTCTACCAGCAAGTGTAATATCGCTAACACCAGCACCAGCCATTCTAGCTTGAGAGTATGAGATTACTTCACCTCCAATACGGAAATCTATTAGGAAGCTTAAAGAGAAATCTTTATATTTAAATTGGTTATTTAGGCCAGCAGTCCAATCAGGGTTAAAGTTACCTGCTAGTACATCAAAACCAGATGTAAATTGTGGTAAACCAGTGTCAGCATTAACAAGAATGTCACCATTTTCATTACGAGCAAATCCACGAATATATAAATCTCCAAAATTACCTCCTTTGGTAATAATGGCTTGAGCAAGTCTTTCAGAACCAGTAGAAAGATTAAGTTGGTCACGTCCTTCTAAAATATCGATAACTTTTGTTTCGTAAGTTGAGAAGTTTGCCGTAGCATCCCATGAAAAACTATCAGTTTCTACAATACTTGCATTAAGTACAACTTCGAAACCTGTGTTTTCGATATCTCCACCATTAACAACTTGTCTTGAATATCCTGATGATTCAGGAACATTAATTGTAAAAATTTGATCAGATGTGTTTGTTTTAAACCAAGTAAAATCTAAACCAATTTTATTTTTTAAAAAACGTGCATCGAAACCAAATTCTGTAGAGCTTGAAATTTCTGGTTTTAAATTTGGATTGTTTAGTAATGTTGATGTTTGTGCGACACCTCCATTAAAACCGTAATAGGTTAATTGGTTTGCTAAAAGGTAAGGGTCTGTGTCGTTACCAACTTGCGCAAACGAGCCTCTTAATTTCAAGAAGGATAACGCATCAGATTTAATGTCGAACATATCGGTTACAATAGCTGTTAAACCAAATGACGGATAAAAATACGATCTGTCTGAAGCAGGAAGTGTTGAAGACCAGTCGTTGCGAGCTGTAACATCAAAAAATAAATATTCTTTAAAAGCTAATTGAGCAGAACCGTAAAGTGAATTTATTTTTTTATGACTATAATCTGGAGTTACACTTGTTGTTTGCAAGTTGGTTAAAGCAAAATAGTTTCTTTTACTTAAAGTACCACCGCTACTAATTCCATTTCTTTTTTGAATTAATGCATTACCACCTGCATTTAGATTTAATTTAAAATCTCCTAAATCTTTATTATAGCTTAACAAGAAATCAGAGTTTATTTCAGATACTTCTGTAATAGCTTCAGAATACGAACCAAAATCTTGATTTAAAATTGCTACAGCAGCATGACGAGAAATATTTGTTTTATCTGTATATTGATCTAAACCTGTTCTAACCATTAAGCTTAATTCATCTGTAAAATCGTAAGTTAAAGACGCAAATGTTATAATTCTGTTTCTTTCATCTGTTCTTAAGTTTCTATTTGCTAGCCAAAATGGGTTGTTACCAAGTGTGCTTAAAGTGTTAGCATTAATGTAGTTGTATTGTAATTGTCCAGAATCATCAACATATTCATAGTCACTGTATTGATTGAAAGGTAAACTTCTTGGCATGGTGTAAACAGCTTCACCAATTTGCCCTTCACCAGCTCCAATAGCATTTTCAATTTTTTGAGATATAAAGTTGGTTTTAACATCTAAATGTAATCTATTTGTTAAATCACTTGTTAAGCGTAATGCTAGGTTGTGTCTGTCTAACTCATTACCACCAACAATACCCTCAGCTTCTGTGTTGGTATAAGAGAAATAACCTTGAGTTTTTTCGCTACCCATTGAAGCAGAAATACCTCGTGACCAGTTGTAACCCGATTGGAAAAAATCCATACCATTATCTGGTTGAGCATTAAAAGCATAAGTAGCAGGACCATTATAATTAGGGTTGTGTTCTAGTTGCCATGCAGAAACCGATTGACCCTCCATAGCAGGTCCCCAACTTGTTTTGCTATTAGCGTCGTATATACCAGTGTTACCTTGTCCATACTCGTTTTGTAAGTTTAGTAGGTTATAGGCTTTTGATGTGGTAAAGTTAGAAGAAACTGTAATTCTTGCTTTATCTGATGCCGAACCTTTTTTGGTAGTAATAACAATTACACCATTACTTGCACGTGAACCATATAAAGCAGCAGCTGAAGGACCTTTTAATACAGATAAAGACTCGATATCGTCTGGATTTATGTTTGAAATACCATCAAAGGTAGTAAACCCACCAATATCTGTAGAAGGTGAAGAAACCGTATTGTCCATTGGTACGCCATCAATAACATATAATGGTTGGTTATTACCAGTTAACGAACGGTTACCCCTAATTGTAATTCTTGAAGAACTACCAACACCACTGCTAGATGTAGAGAAGTTTAAACCTGCTACTTTACCAGATAATGAGTTAGCTACGTTAAGCGATCTTGCTTCTGAAAGTTCTTCGGTAGAAACTGTTTGGGCTGAATAGGTTAACGATTTTTTCTCACGTTTAATACCTAATGCTGTAACTACAATTTCATTAAGTTGTTCTGCATCTTCTGCAAGTATTACGTTAATAGAAGTTTGACCTGTAAAAACTACTTCTTTTGAAGCATACCCAACATACGATACAACTAATGTTGCTGTACTTTGAGAAATATCGATAGAATAATTTCCATCAAAATCAGTCGAGACACCATTGGTGGTGCCTTTTACTAGAATACTAGCACCTGGCAATGGTAAACCGTTACCGGCATCGGTTACGGTTCCTGTTACAGTAGTTTGAGCATTGCTATTTTGAAAGCAAAAAATGCAAAATACGAACAGTACTTTTAATACGTTTTGAATCATAATTTCATTTTTAGTTAATAATTTTTAGTTTTTTTTAATAGGTTATTAATACGTTAAATCTATAAATCTAAAACGTTAAGATTTGCATAATTTCGACCAACAACAATTCTGAAAAGGTGTTGGTAGTTTTTTTTAATTTGAGGGTGCAAAAAACACACTTTCTTGCGAGAAAATACCTGTGAATACTGTTTTTTAAGGTAATGATATGATTATTGAAAACCTATAAAAACACGATTTTTTGTACAAAAAAAGAAGAAATAAAATATAATTATTAATACTTCTTCTTTAAAAACCGATTTTGTTTAAAAAATCTTTAGTTAAGACTTTTGTTAAACTAAGGTTAATTTACTCTTTTACGTTAAAATTTGCGCTTAAAACGTCTTTGGTATTACCACCAACCATAACTTTAAATTCACCTGGTTCTACTACACGTTTCATGTCTCGATTCCAGATGGCTAATTCTTCTGGTGCTAGTGTAAATTCAATATGTTTTGTTTCTCCTTTTTTAATAAACACACGCTCAAAGCCTTTTAAGGTTTGCTTTGGAGTGGTTACACTGCTATAAATATCATTAATGTAAAGCTGCACCACTTCATCGCCGTCATAATGCCCTGTGTTTTTTACATCAACACTTACCGTTAAGCTACCTGTTTTTGAAATGGAGTTAGAACTCAATTTTAAATTAGAATACTCAAAAGTTGTATAACTTAATCCGTAACCAAATGTGTATAACGGATTTTCACTTTCGCTCACATAACGATGAATCGCAGATGGCTTTTGGTTGTAATAAATTGGTAATTGTCCAACCGATTTTGGGAAGCTTATCGGTAAACGTCCGCCTGGGTTATAATCACCAAAAAGTACATCGGCAACAGCGCTACCACCAGCTTCACCTGGGAACCAACTTTCAAGAATGGCAGGAACATTATCGTTTATCCAATTTATAGATAAAGGTCTTCCGTTCATTAATACACAAACAACAGGTGTTCCAGTAGCTTCAATAGCTTCAATTAATTCTTGTTGCATACCGTGTAAGTCTAAAGTAGCGACATCACGATTCTCTTCAACAAGCTCGCGAGATTCACCAATAACTACAACGGCAACATCAGCCTTTTTAGCAATGTTTATAGCAGGTTGCAAATTGATTTTTTCTAAATTCCAGCGTAAGTGCGCACGGGCACCCCAGCCGCCTTCCCACATTTCTATGCGAACGTTGTAGCTTTTACCAGCTTCAATTTTTTTAGGCGTTGTAACAATGCTTGTTGCTCCTTTGGTCCAGTTGTCGATAACTAAAACATCATCAATCCACATACGAATACCATCATCAGAACTTAAACCAATCCAACCATCAAAACTCTGGTCGCATTTAATAGTTCCTGTCCAGCGGATAGAAAAATCATCATCGTTAACACCTTCACCTGGGTTCCATGGCCAATCGAATTCTAATTTGTCATCAATTCGAGTTAATGCAGGCTCACCTTCAACATTACGGTTGTTAAAATATTCACCTTTCAAGCCATTTTGTTTCCCATCTGGAGTAAATAAATATTTTGATGGAATAATTTGTCCTTTTATAATTAACGGCACGCCTTCTTCGTAAAGTACTTCGGTATTACTGCCAACAGTTTCTTTAATACCCTCTAAAACTGTGGTTGCTACTTTGTTTTTTACCGAGTAACCGCCTAAACGTGATGCATTGGCATTTGGACCAATAACGGCAATAGTTTTTAAATCTTTGCTAAGCGGTAAAACGTTGTCTTTGTTTTTTAGTAAACTGATTGATTTTCTACCTGCTTCAAGCGCAATATCTTGATGTGCTTGCGAATGAAAACGCGCTTCAATTAAGCCTTTTTCGGTATAAGGATTTTCGAATAAACCTAAAGTGAATTTTAAACGAAGCACGCCACCTGCAGCACGATCGATGGCTTCCATTGATAGTTTGCCTTCGTTTACTAATTCGATTAAAGTATCTTGCCAAAATTCGTTTGTAAAATCGTAGAACTGCATGTCTACACCAGCTTCAACCGCTTGACGGATGCTTTCCTTTGGAGAATCGGCTACGTAATGCGTGGTTTGGATGTATTTTATTGCGCCTAAATCAGACACCACGATTCCTTTAAAACCCCATTCGTTTCGTAACACGTCGGTAAGTAACCAATGGTTTGCGGCACAAGGCACGCCGTCTAATTCTGAATAAGCACACATAGTTCCTAACGCGCCACCTTTGGTAAATACTTTTTCAAAAGACGCCAAAAAGTCCTCGCGAGCAGTACGTTCTCCAACAATTACAGGCGATGAATTTCCACCTGCTTGTGGTTGACTATGCACTGCGAAGTGTTTAGGTTCTGAAATTATCGAGCTGTTCGATGCCAAAGTATCGCCTTGCATACCATTTACCATTGCTAAACCAAGTTCGCCAGCCAAATAAGTATCTTCTCCAAAAGTTTCGGCCACACGACCCCAACGTGGTTCGCGACCTATACCTAACACGGGACCTAAACCAAAATGTACACCATGCGCACGCGCTTCGCTACCAATAACTTTACCTACTTTTTCAAGTAATTTGGTATCCCAAGTGGCTCCAAGACCAATATTCATAGGGAATGCGGTGCTACCTTCATCTAAATAACCATGTAGCATTTCACACATAATTAGCGCAGGAATACCCCATTGGTTACTTTTAATGACGTTTTTTTGAAGGTCGTTTATCATTTTCGCTGAACGCGGATAAATATCGTGGATGGCACCAACACCTAAATCGCCAATTTTAGCTTTTGTTTTCGATTTTGAAAAGTCTTCATTTTCCTTGAAAAACTCGCCTTTATACATATCCATTTGACGCACTTTTTCTTCTAAAGTCATACGGCTTAAAAGGTCGGTTACACGGTCTTCAACCGAAAGTTTCGCATTTTGATACGGATATTTCTGCGCATTTACGTTGGTGTAAAAACTTGAAATTAAAAATGCTACAATTGCTATTTTTTTCATTTTTATTGTTTGCTATTATTAGTTCTGAATGATTTCTAACACCTTGCCATTAACCAATTGGTCATGAGTAACGAAATAACTGTTATGCGTTTTTCCATTTAATTTGATGGTTTTTATGGCGTTGTTGTTATTCTTTTTACGGGTTATTGTAATGTTTTTGCTGTTGTAATATTCCGGATTTAGAGAAATAGTTACCTCATCAAATACTGGTGTCGTAATTGTGTAAACGGGTTCGCCTGGTGTAATTGGGTAAAACCCCATCATGGAATAGACTAACCATGCGCTCATGGTACCTGTGTCGTCATTTCCTGGTAAACCTGCTGGTTGATTGGTAAAGTATTTATGAATTAATTGATCGACTAATTTTTGAGTACGGTGTTCTTCACCTTTGATGTAGTTGAATAAATACGGATAATGAATATCTGGCTCGTTAGCCATATCAAATTGATTAATATCGAATACCTTTTGAAGCTGATTTACAAATGGCTTTTTGCCGCCCATTAATTTTATAAGTCCTTTTACATCATGTTGCACCATAAAAGCATATTGCCAAGCATTACCTTCAATAAAGCCAACGTTTTCTTCAAAATTAGCACCCGAATTTGGATCGAAAGGTTCGTAAAAACTGCCATCGGCATTTCTTGGATGTAATAGTTTAAGGTTTTTATCGTAGAGTTTACGGTAAGAAATCGAACGTTTTTTAAATCGGTTGTAATCATCTTTTTTACCTAAAGCATCCGCTAAAAGTGAAATAGAATAGTCTGCGGCATTGTATTCTTGAGTGGTTGAAACTGGTCCTTTTTCGTTGGTCGTTACGTAGCCTTTTTCAATATAATTTTTAATGCCATTTCGTAACGGATTATCTTCTAAAGCATCAGCGCTTTTTAACATGGCTTCGTAAGCTTTGTTAACATCGAAATCTTGAATACCTTTTAAATAAGTATCAGTAATTACAATACTTGCAGGATCGCCAACCATTGTGAAAGTTTCGGTAGAGTTGAGTTCCCATTTTGGTAACCAGCCATTTTCATCGTACATATCGAGCATGCTTTTAATCATATTCGATTGTTGTTTTGGGTACACCAAACTCATCAGTTGATGTAAATTTCTGTACGTATCCCATAACGAAAAGGTTGTGTAACGTGTGCCATCGGTTTTACCAATGTTATTGGTTTTTATCTCTGGATATTCACCGTTAAAGTCGTTTAAAGTATTGGGGTGAATAAGCGTGTGATATAACGCTGTGTAAAATATGGTTTTGTCGTCTTCGGTGCCGCCTTCCACTAAAATTCTCGACAATTGCTCGTTCCAGGCGTTGTAAGTTTCTTGGTAAACCTCGTTAAAAGTTTTGTTTTGAGTTTCTTTTTCAAGGTTTTCGCGAGCGTTTTCAATGCTAACGTACGATACGCCAATTTTAACTTCAACAGTTTCGGGTTGTTTAAAATTGTATGAGAAGTAAGTACCGATACTATCACCAACAACCATTTTTTTAGTGCCTTCCATCAGGCGGGTTTTTCCGTTGTAGGTCATCCATTGGGCTTCAACACCTTCGTAGGTTTCTGGTTTTTTCCACACGCCAAAGCTATCGGCAGGTTTCGAAAATTTTGCCACAAAATATACTGGATAAGCATCTTCTGGACTATTATAACAAAATGTGCCTACGCTACGCATACCCTCAATTTCTGTTGACGACACCACTTTTACCATGGCGCCTTCTTCGTTTGTTAAACCTAAACCAAGATTTAAAAGCACATTGGCTTGTCCTTTAGGGAACGTAAACTTACTTACACCAACTCGCGTTGATGCCGTAAATTCAGCTTTAACATCATATTTATCGATGGTAGAACTGTAATATGCGGTTTTTGCTTCTTCGTTAGAGTAGGTTGAACCGTATTTTAAATGATTGGTTTCTACCTCACCAGTTGTGGGCATGAGTAAAAGTACGCCAAGTTCTGGGCAACCCACACCACTCATGTTTACATGAGAAAAACCAGTTAAAAAGGTGTTTTCGTGAACATAAGGGTTGGATAACCATTGACTATCTTTTTCGAGTTTATTTTGTGAACCTGCAACGTTAAACGGACTAATACTCGCCATACCACGTGGCGCAATTGGGCCCGGGTAAGTTGCGCCGTAATTTGATGTTCCTATAAACGGATTAACGTAATCGGCGGGTTGTTGCGCTGTAATTGAGAGGCTGATAAAACCTATCAATATAGCAACGATATATGTTTTGTTTACACTCATTTTTATGCTAAAATGTTACGGTGTTTAGTTTGTCAATAATCGATTTAATGATTTTAGTGCTGGCTATTTGTCGGTCGTTGGCATCATCATCTTGCTTACGCCCAACATTTAAAGTTTTAGAAAATTCCATATGGCTTTTAATGGTTGTTTTACCACTAAAATGAAACTCGTTACAGTTGGTAATGTTTGCGAGCTCTGTTATGTTTTCTGGATTAATACCGCTACCTGGCATGATTGTAATTTTTCCATTTGCTTGCGCTTTTAATGCTTTAATGGTGTTAGCGCCTTGTAATGCTGTGGCTTCTTGCCCTGAAGTAAGCAATCGCGAAACGCCTATTTCAATTAAATCATCTAAGGCTTCAAAAGGATCTTTGGCGCTATCAAAAGCGCGGTGAAAAGTTACCGAAAGCGGGTGAGCCAGTTCTAAAAGTTCTTGAGTTCTAACTTTGTCAATATGTCCATCTTTAGTTAAAATACCAAAAACAACCGCATTGGCACCCAATTGCTTTGCGGCTACAATGTCCCTTTTCATGACTTCAAATTCTACATGCGAATACAAAAAATCGCCACCACGAGGTCTTATCATCACATGAATATCTATATCTAGCAGTTCTCTTAAAACAGCCAACATACCGTAACTTGGTGTGGTGCCGCCTTCAATTAAATTATCGCATAATTCAATACGGTTTGCACCCGCCTTTTGGGCGTTTAAAGCTGAATCTACAGCATCTACAACAACTTCAGTTATATATTTATTCATGGTTTTTAAGTTAAACAATGGTGTTTTGAAGTCAAGAAAACAGACTACTTTATATTATTGAATTTTATTGATTTTAAGCGTCCAAGCTTCTTTACAAGGTAAATTGTTTCTTAAGCTTTCTGGAATGGTTACTTTAAAACCTTCATCTAATTTCTCCCATTTTAAGCGTGTTTTAGAACCTAACATGGTAATTTTTGCACCTCTTTTTGGGTTGATTGATTTTATAACAATTTCTGACGGTATTTTAGTTTCACCTTCTTTAGCTAGATAAAATAAAAACACATTTTCGTCCTTATTTTGGGTCATACAAATGTTGTTTTCTTTAAAAGGCGCAATAGGTTTTGTGTTGTAAATGGCAGAACCGTTTACATCTAACCAATCGCCGTAAGCTTCTAATAAATCGTAAGCACCTTCTTGCCATTCGCCTTCAGGACTAGGCGCTACGTTTAATAGTAAGTTTCCGCCTTTTGCGACAACATCAACAAGCATATGAATACCTTCTCTTCCAGTTAAATATTTAGCATCTGGAGTGTACGACCATCCGCCGCCAGAAGTAATACAAGATTCCCATGGGTAAGGCAATGTTTTTTCAGGAACGCGGTTTTCCGGCGTTAAATAGTTTTGGTTTTTGCTGTGTACCGCTCTATCAACCACAATTAAACCTGGTTGTTTTTCACGCGCTTTTACAACAAGTTCGTCCATTTTAACATCTTGATCAACCACACGGTGTTTTATAAAACCGTTACCCGATTTGTTTTCGGCAAATTTAGCTTCGTAATCTTTTTTAATGGTTTCTGGAGCTAGTTTTTGCACCCAACCGCCATCAAGCCATAAAATATCTACGCTACCATAATCGGTTAACAATTCTAAAATTTGGTTATGCGTAAAATCTACGTAACTCTGCCATTTTTCAGGATAAGCCAGCGGGTCGTAGTTTACGTTTCTGTCTAATGCAGGGAAGTAAGGATCCCAGTAACTTTTATTGTTCCAATCTGGTTTAGAAAAGTAAGCACCAATCCATAAATCTTCATCTCTAAAAGCGCTAAATACCTCTTTAGCAATGTTTGCTTTTGGGTTGCTGCTAAACGCACATTCAGGATCGGTTACTTTGTAATCGCTGTATTGCGTATCGAACATGTTAAAACCATCGTGGTGTTTTGTGGTAAAAACCATGTATTTCATACCCGCATCTTTAGCGGCTTTTGCCCATTTTGTTGGGTCGAATTTAATAGGATTAAACGTCTTTTTTAAAGCCTCGTAATCTTTTACATATTGATTGTAGTTAGATGGATCGCTACCTTTTGTGCGCTCACACCAACCGTAATCTTCAGGACATAACGACCAAGACTCTACAATACCCCATTGGCTATACGTGCCCCAGTGCATTAAAAGTCCGAATTTAAGGTCTTGCCATTCATCTAATTTTTCAAGTACTAATGGATCGGTTTCAGGAATATAGCGCTCATCTTCATAAATGGCCTGCGAAAATAGTTTTGCAGAAAATATTAATACTACTAATGCTAGTCTTTTCTTCATAGGGTTTTTAATTTATATCGTTTTATTTATTCTACTATAATTTCATCAACAAAAACAAAAGTATTGTTGCCTTTAAAACCAGCATCATGCGGTTTTGCAATCACTTTTATGAATTTTACTTCGGATTTATTGAAGGTTATTTTTAAATCTTTTAAGAGTGCGCCAGTACTTTTTGATAAGGTACTTTTTACTTCGCCCACTTTTTCGAACGTTTTACCATCGGAAGAAAGCAATACTTCAACCATTTCTGGGAAATAAATACCAGCACCTTGGTTTTCTAATAAACCAACGCTAACCGATTCAATTTCGGTGATATTATCAAGTGTAATTGTAGCTTCCATAGGGTTGCCAATCCACGCTTGCCATTGTCCGTCATGAAAGTTTTTAGAACCACGAATGGAATTCACTAATCCTTGAATACCGTCAGCTTGATAGTTATCGTGATAAGGATGAGCAAAACTGATTTTACTACCAGACGCTTTATGAAACTTAATCGTATCAACATAGGTTTTGCCAACAGGTTTATTGTCTTTAAATAACGATGCTTTTACAATAGTAGTTTCGTTTATGGTAAGCGTATCGGTGTATTTTGTAGCATTGTTTTCTATGGAATCATCATTGAAAACATATCGAATATCCGGATTAGGAAACTCATTTTTCAAGGCTAATTTTACACTGTTATTCTCGATATCCGCTTTCGCTGAAGCCGTTACCAAATAAGCACTTTTTGCATAGTTAATACCAGCATAATCGTAACGCTTAAACTGAGTGAATAAACGTTTAGAGAAATCTTCCCAATTTCTTTGGTCTTGTGGCGACCAAAGGACTTCACTTAAAGCGGCAAGTCTAGGGAACATCATGTATTCTGAAGCATCATCGCTTGCAATAAATTCTGCCCATAAATTTGCCTGAGCACCTAAAATATGTTGCGCTTGATCTTCGGTAAATTCCTCTGGAACCGGATTAAATTCATACACTTTATTTAATGGTAAATAGGCGTTAAAAGCTGTTGGTTCCTCATTTTGTGGGCCTTGATAAAAGTTGAAATAGCAATAGGCTTCGGGCGTCATAATTACATCGTGCCCTTGTTTAGCAGCTTCAATACCACCTTTTGTTCCGCGCCAGCTCATTACTGTTGCTTTTGGCGAAAGGCCGCCTTCTAAAATTTCATCCCAACCAATTAATTTTTTGCCTTTAGAGTTGATGAATTTTTCCATGCGTTTTACAAAATAGCTTTGCAGTTCTTCAACGCTTTCAAGTCCTTCGGTTTTTATACGCTTTTGACAATGTGGGCAAACCTCCCAATTGGTTTTTGTGGCTTCATCGCCACCAATGTGAATGTACTCCGATGGAAAAATAGCCATCACTTCTAGCAATACATCTTCTAAAAATTCAAACGTACTGTCTTTACCAGCGCAATAAATATCGGTAATTGGCCAAACGCCACCAGAAGGTACACCAATAGGTTTTTCAAAACACGATAATTCTGGGTAAGCAGCAATGGCAGAACTCACGTGTGCGGGCATTTCAATTTCTGGAATAACCTCTATATTTTTTTCTTCGGCATACGCTACAATTTCTCGTAAATCGGCTTGGGTTAAAAAGCCACCGTAAGTGCCTTTTTCGTCAGGACTGTTGGTAGTTCTGGCGTTCCAAGCAGCATCTTCTTGGTTTACACGCCATGCGCCAACTTCGGTAAGTTTTGGATGCTTTTTAATTTCTATACGCCAACCTTGGTCGTCTACCAAATGCAGATGTAGCACATTCATTTTATGTTTTACAAGACGGTCAATGGTTTGTTTTATGTACGATTTCTCGAAAAAGTGACGCGATAAATCCAACATCAAACCGCGGTGTTTAAAACGAGGTTCATCGGTTATGCTTACTGCTGGAATGATCCATTCGATGTTAGTAACCACTTCAGTACTTTCAATCTCGGTTGGTAAAAGTTGCAATAGCGTTTCAAGGCCGTAAATAAAGCCTGCATCGCTGCTTGCCGAAATGTTAACATTCGTATTGTTAGCGTTTAAAGTGTAAGCTTCAGCAGCTAAAGAATCGTCTGTTTTTAAAGCTATAAAATTATTACTTGGCGCTTCGTTTACAATAGACAAACTAATACCTGTGGCGGTTTTAAATTGATTTATAAAGGAGTTGCAAATCGTTTTTTGCGCTTCAGTTGAAACTACAAATACCGTATTGTCGTTAAACTCGAAACTACCTTTATTCAGTTGTAAAGCTTTCGGTTTTGGTATGATGTTTATATCCGCTTCGGTAAACACTTTGTCTTCTTTACAAGCAAAGCATAAGGCGATTAGTAAACAGCTAATAATATATTTTAAACGATTCATTGTTATTTCGTTGAAGGTGTTATGGTAAATTGGTAATTGTAATGTTTGGCTCTTAGTAAGTATTTTTCCATTGGCCATGCGCCCCAACTGTCAATACTTCCAACGCCCATTTGCGTTAAATCTATTTTTAATGTGGTTAGGTCTTGTTCGGAAATATCCGAAGCATTGCGTTGGTCTTTTTCAAGGCCATCATCTAAATCATCATCTAAAAAATGTAATGCAGTACTGCTAAACAATGCGTTAGAGGTTACTAAAAGTTGTGTGTTTTTACCCATTAAAGTTAACCAGCGCACATCGGTTTTGTTACCAGTTTCTTGTGGCCTTATGTACGGATAATATTGCTCGCTAACTGTTTGTTTGTATAATCCAACATCGCTGCTGTAATTTCTATCGCTGTAGTTTTCAAATGGGCCGCGACCGTAATAATTAAGAGCGTCGAAACCATCAGGAAGTGTTAATTTCATTCCGAATCTTGGTAATAACGGCGTTTCTTTATCGGCTTCAATTTGTAAATCTTGCGAAACGTTTAAAACGCCTAAACTGTTAAAGGTGTAGTTTAGAGTTAAATTGGCAAATACATCCTTTAATTCGTATTGCGCTTTCGCGGAAACGATGCCGTTCTTATCTAATTTATAACTAAAATCGATAAGTTTTGGTGCGTTCGAAACGGTTTTCCAAGGCAGTAACTTCTTCTGAAAAATAGCGCCCATATCATTATCATTTGGAGCACGCCAGAAATTAGGTTGTAACGTATAGCCAGGTTTTAAAATAGAATCGTTTTGAAAGTTATAAGTGTTTAATAAACCAGTTGTTTTATTAAAGCTTAATTCGGTAACATCACTTTTAAAACTGATGCTTTCATTGGTTTTAGTAACTTTAAACGAACCTGAAGGAGACACAGATTGATTGTTTTTCCAAGTGCCTTTAAAATGCAATTGTTCTTTAGCAATTTCAACACCAGATTCTATAAACGGTTCTGGGTTTTTTAAGGTGTAGCTAATGTTTATAAATGCTTCTTGGTATTGCTTTTTAGGTTCTTTTATGTTTAGTGTGTAAGTTCTGGTTTCTTGTGGTGCGTTGGTAAGTTCGGTAATGTTTCCGTTTTGTACGGGCTTACCATCAAGAACTAATTCCCAGTTTAATTGTACGTTGCTTAAATTTTTAAAGAAAAATTCGTTAAACACCGAAACTTCAAACTTGTCTATATTAGCCCATGTTGTGTGAATTTCTTGCAGAACGGATTTCGCCTCAAAAGCATGCGGATTTGGTTCGCGCTCTGGGTTAAATACACCATTGTTTAAAAAGTTATTGTCACTTGGTACATCTTCCGGTCCAAAATCGCCACCATAGGCAAATTCTTTAGTGCCATCGGGTTTTGTTTTGTAAACCGATTGGTCTATCATATCCCAAATAAATCCACCTTGAAAGTTTTTGTGGGCACGAATAACATCCCAATAATCTTTAAGATTTCCAAGAGAATTTCCCATAGCATGCGCATATTCGCATTGAATGAATGGACGTGACGGATTAGGATTTGCTGCAATGTATTCTTCCATACCTTTTGGTGAGCTGTACATTGGGTCGACAATATCAGAATCCCAATCGAATTTTAAATTAGCACCTTCCCAACCAGCAACGGTAGCGCGCTCGTATTGTATTGGTCGTGACGGGTCGCGATCCTTCAACCATAAATAACTGCGGTAAAAGTTGTAACCGTTTCCGGCTTCGTTACCCATGCTCCAAATAATAATTGATGGATGGTTTTTATCGCGTTCTACCATGCGCTCAATACGCTCTAAATGCGCCAATTCCCAATTGGGTTTGTTACCCAAAGTTTTGGTAATGTCGTAACCCATACCGTGCGATTCTAAGTTCGCCTCATCCACAACATAAATACCATATTTATCGCATAATTGGTAGAAATACTCGTCGTTAGGGTAGTGCGACAAACGAACGGCGTTAAAATTATAGGTTTTTAGCATGAGTAAATCTTGCTCCATGCGACCTCTGGAAATGGTTTGTCCTGTAGTTGGGTCGGTTTCATGACGATTCACACCTTTTATGTAAATAGGTTGCCCGTTAACTAATAACTGGCCGCCTTTAATTTCAATTTTTCTAAAACCAGTTTGTGTTTTAATCACTTCAACAACTTGGTCTTTTTTATCTTTTAAAATGAAATGAACCTGATATAAATTAGGTGTTTCGGCAGTCCATTTTTTAGGATTAGAAACTGAAAATTCTAAAGTGTTTTTGATGGTATTCGCATTGATGCTGAAAGATTTTGAACCAATAACTTGGTCTTCATCCTTTAAAACAACATCTAAAGTATATTTTGATTTTTTGCTGAAACCTTTAATTTCGGTTGAAACTTTTAAGGTCGCATCTTGGTAGTTTTCATCTAAATCTGGTGTGATTTCAAAATCAACAAGATGCGTTTTATTTCTGGAATACACATACGTATCGCGCGTTATACCACTCATACGCCAAAAATCTTGACATTCTAAATACGATCCATCGCTCCATTTCATCACCTTTAAAACGATGCTGTTTTCGCCTTCTTTTAAATACGGATTAAGCAAAAACTCTTGCGGTAGTTTACCATCTTCACCGTAACCAACATATTGACCATTTATCCAAACGGTAAGATTCGATTTTGCGGCACCAACGTGTAATAAAACATCATTTGTTTTGGTGTTGCCATCAAAATTAAAAACGCGTCTATAAATACCAACAGGGTTGTATTCCGTTGGAACGTTTGGCGGATTAACTTCAATTAAATTAGCAAAATCGTAAGTGGTATTGGTGTAAACTGGGTATCCGTAACCGTTAACATCCCAGTTTGCTGGTATTTTAAAATTGTCCCATTGACTGTCGTTATAGCTAGTAGTTTCAAAACCATCTGGAATTGCCGAAGGACTTTCAACATACTTAAATTTCCAAGTACCGTTAAGGTTGATGTAATTTTTAGATTGCGTGTAATCATCAGTTTCAGCTACAGCTTCATTTTCAAACACCAAATAAGAGGCATGCATGGGCAGCCTGTTGTCTTCATTTTTCTTTTCATTTAGCCAAAATGGTGTGTTTTGAGCAAAGGTTGAAGCAGTAATTGCTAAAAGTATAGCTGTTATTTGTGATTTTAAACGCATTAAATAAAAATTAGTTATCCCAAGTCATTTTAAATTTTGAATCTTCCATACGGTTGCCATTATCGGTATCGCAAACGGCATAATTAAAGCCAGAGCGTAAGCTGTATCCTCCGTATTCGCCCGCTTTGTTTACAGCAATAAAACCAACCTGTAAATATTCCATATCACGATGGTTTTTGTGCTTGTTGTAAATGCGCTCAACAATTTCTTTACAAGCTTGGTCTGGACTTTTGCCTTGGCGCATTAACTCAACCACCATAGCACTTCCAGCGGTACGGATAACCGCTTCACCTAAACCAGTAGCGGCAGCGGCACCAACCTCGTTATCTAAAAATAAACCAGCACCAATAATTGGCGAATCGCCAACGCGACCATGCATTTTCCAAGCGGCACCACTTGTGGTACAACCACCTGAAATATTGCCGTCATTATCAATAACGAGCATACTAATAGTATCGTGGTTTTCGATGTTTATTACAGGTTTGTATTTTGATTCTTCAAGCCATTTTTTCCAATCGGCTTCCGATTCTGGAGTTAATAAGTTTTCTTCTTTAAAGCCTTCTTCAAGAGCAAATTGTAAAGCGCCTTCACCAGAAAGCATAACGTGCGGTGTGTTTTCTAGCACACGCTTTGCTACAGAAATAGGGTGTTTTATGTTTTTTAAGAACGACACCGAACCGCAATCGCTGTTATGATCCATAATACAAGCATCTAAAGTAACATTGCCTTCACGATCAGGGTAACCACCGTAACCAACACTACGAATGGTTGGGTCGCCTTCAGGGATTTTCATACCAACTTCTATAGCATCAAGCGGTTTTGCACCGTTTTGTAAGGCTCTCCAAGTGGCTTCGTTAGCAGGCAAACCATGATTCCAAGTAGAAATAATTAATGGTTTTTTATCTTGTTTTGGTGTTGTTGCAGCAACAGTGTTTTCTGTTTTGGCATCAACATTTTTACAAGCGAAAACGGTACTCAAACCAATGGTTCCTAGAGCGGTTTTTTTAATAAAAGATCTTCTGTTAGACATTGTTTGTGGTTTTAGTTATTTGTATTTGTTATTGTAAGCTTGCTTTTGTGGCTTTAATGGTTGCTAAATCTTCATCGGTTAAAGCAGGTCCGTCGAAAAACGAAACACCTTTAGCGCCGTTGGCTTTAGCAAGTTTTATAGCTTCAATTAAATCGTCTTGCGATTGGTTTAATCCAGGAATATAAATGCCCGTGTTAATTTTAGCAGACTTACTTTGTAAATCTTGCACGCCTTGTTTTGTGGCATAACCAATCCAATCGATTTCTTCGTTGTAAAAGTTATGATAAATCATTGGATAAAGCTCATCAATATGCCATTTATCCCAACGTTGGCGAACCATGTGATCTGCCATTTCAGGATACGGAAATACCGCAGCAGTTAATATTTTATCGTTTTTATGAACGATTTCATAGGCATCGTTAACCACTTCTCGAATAGCGTTTAAACGGAAGTTTTTCCATTCCATATCAATGGCCGTATTATTGCTTTCAAGTGGGTTTTTATGATGAATAGCTTCAAACTTGTTAATGCAAGCATCGCAGTAGCAAAAATCGTATTCTGGCATTTCGGTATCTTGAACCAAATTGTATTTTGGCAGCAATCCGATAGGTAAGAAAATATCAGGAAAACGAATGTAGTCTAGATGCACACTTTCTATCCCCTCAACTTTGGCTAAACCTTCAACCAAAGCTAAAACATGATTTCTTGATTCTTCACGAGTTGGGCACAACCACTGGTAGTAATCAACATAAGGTCTGGTATCGAAACACGATTCACCGTTTTTGCTCACTTGGTACCATTCTGGGTGTTGTAAAGCAATCGAGTCACCAGGACGATTCATAGCCATGATCCACGCATGAACTTTTAAGCCTGCTTTAGTCGCCATAGGCACTAAACGTTCAAGAAGTTTTGGGTTGGTATTGGTGTTAATTAAAACTTCGTCGATTCCGCCGTTTTTATAGCGGTTAAATTCAGTAACATATTCGGCATCGCTTCGTTTTGCATCGGCAGTTATCCATACGCCATATTCAAAAGGTTGTGTTTCTGTAGCTGTTGTTGGAGTTTCTTTTTTTGGTGTTTGACACGCTACAAAAAGCAGTAAAATGGCAAGTATGTATAACGGTTTTTGCATAATTTATAAGGTTTTTAACGGATGCTGTTGTATAAAGTGTTTAATAATTCTTTGTTGTCGTCTAAACTATATTCCCAGAACATAGCGCCACCAAGGCCTTTTTCTTTTATGAAATCGGATTTTAATTTGATTTCTTTTGGAGTTTCCCATGAAATGAAAATGCTGTCTTGCGCATTCCATAAATAGGAAGCTTTAGCAGAATCGTCGTAAAATTCCTGAAATTTATCCGACTTAAGTTCTTCCTTAATTTTCCATGTAGCCACAATACTGTTGGTGGTTTTCGAGGTTTGGTATAAGCCGTTGTTCTCAGGCGTTACATGTTCCCATCTGCGGCCGTAAAACGGAATGCCCATAATTAATTTTTCGGCAGGAACACCCGCTTTTAAATGACGTTCTACAGCTTCTAAACCGCTGTTACCATTAAATTTTTCGTGAGTTGAAGGATATAAATTCCCATGATGACCGGTTTGGTTAAACCAACCGTTGTAAAAATCGTAACACATAATATTTATAAAATCTAAATATTGATGCGCGGTTCCTAAATCGGTATTGTCAATATATGCTTGATTTGCTCCAGTTGCGATGGTGAGTAAGTAATGCGTGTTTGTTTTTGCGCTTTCAAGCTCTAACTGTTTGCGTAATTCGGCTAAAAGTAAGGTGAAGTTTTCTTTGTCTTTTGGGCTAAAAATGTTGTCTTCACCGCGTTGACCAGGGAATTCCCAATCTACATCAATCCCATCAAAACCATGATATTGCATTAATGCGACCGCACTTTTTGCGAATTTTACACGAGAATCGTTGTAAGCCGCTATAGTTGAAAACTGATCGGACCATACCCAACCACCAATAGA
Organism: Neotamlana nanhaiensis; assembly: GCF_000943555.1. Lineage (GTDB taxonomy): Bacteria > Bacteroidota > Bacteroidia > Flavobacteriales > Flavobacteriaceae > Neotamlana > Neotamlana nanhaiensis. The sequence continues at coordinate 63,139 of NZ_JTDV01000017.1, forward strand.
AAACATGACTTTTAAGTCTGGGTTTTGTTTTTTTAAGGCAATTGTATGCGCAATTTTCAGGCTATCTGTAGGCAATTCAAAATTAACATTGCCATCAATAATATTCGCGAAAGCGTAATTGATATGCGTGAGTTTTGACGCATCAATATCCGACGGGTCGAAATCTTCGTAACCAGCCACGTAACCAATTATTTTTAAATCTGCCTGCGGTTGCTTTTTATTTTGCTTTTTTTCTGAAGAATTACAAAAAAAAATAAGACAAGAAATTAAGAGAATATAAATTGATTTCATGAGGTTGTTGTTTTAATTTAAGCTGATGAATTGTCCGTCTGCTGTAATGCTATACATTTTGTTAGAAAAAGGGCTAACTATTGTAATGTTGTATCCGTTTGAATGATTTTCTAAAATGGGATTAACGGTTACTCCGTTTAAAAAAATAGTTCTGTCTTGAATGTCTTTTAAGTTAGTTGCCCAAATATTGTGTTCTTTTTTATACGCTTTTTGTGCTCTGTACAAGCTAAAAAGCGCCCATTTAACTTTATCGTCTTCAGGAATGGTAAAATTAATGTTGCTTCCAACAGCTTCCGAAGAAAAATAAACATAACCCCATTTTTCTGGTTCGTGCATATTAATCACACCCATTGGCGACCAAACCCAGTTGTATTCGGGTAAAAATTTACCTTGAGCATCTTTTTTGCGTGAATATTTACCGTTGTTAAGGTCGTGTTGCCAGTTCACTCTGGAGAAGTTAACACGCCAAAAATCGTTTTCAGGTATATTTTGGTGGTAATATGATGCTCGGTAAGCTTTCCAAGGAATGGCTATTTCTAGTGTCCAGCCTTTATCTGTATCATCAGCATTATTAAGGGTGCCATCAATCGTTACAGCCGATTTTAATCCAGTGAGTGTCCAATCGTTTAAAACCACATTTTGCTCACGATAGGGCTCGTTAATAAACAAATCCCAAACGGTGTTTAAGGCGTTTATTTCAAGCTCGTAGTAGTTTTGCGTGTCACCATCAGGATCTATAAAAACTTCAAAATCGTTATTATAAAAAATTATGGTGTCTCGTTGTTTTAATGTTGCCCAAACATCAGGTTCTTGCATTTCGGCAAGAATGTAGTAATAATTATCGTCCCAAAGCATTTTAACTTTGGTGTTGTATTTGGGTCTTTTATCACCTTCAATATCGGTAAAAAGTTTGGTGTACGCCGCGTTTTTCCATGCGTTATCGTCACCTTTACCATCAATAGAAATAGGTGTGTTGGTTTTGTAAGCAACGTATGTTTCTGGCATCAAATCGGTTTTAGGTTGTGCATAACCCAAAACCGAAGCGCCAATTGCTATTAACAGTAATATGCTTAGTTTCCTATTCATTTAAATTATAAACTGTTGTTTTTTGTAAAGTCAATAACCTCGCTTAGTTTACCAAATGCCATTGCTACTACAGTATCTGCAGCACCATAATATACCGAAAGTTTATCTTCTTCAACATCGTGTAATGCGGCACATGGGAAAACCACGTTAGGTACATCGCCATTTTGCTCGTAAGATACGGCCGGTCCTAATAAGTACGGTTGTGTTCTGTATTTAACTTGATCTGGTTCGTTTTCATCTAAAAGGGCAGCACCCATTGCATATCTAAATCCGTTACAAGTATTAATTACACCGTGGTATAGCATTAGCCAACCCTCGTCTGTTAAAATAGGAATAGGACCCGCACCAATTTTAGTGCATTGCCATGCGCTGTCTTCAAACGGAGCAGCTTTCATAACACATCTGTGTTCGCCCCAATATTTCATATCTGGACTGTAACTAATATAAATATCACCAAAAGGTGTGTGACCATTATCACTTGGGCGACTTAACATCGCGTATTTTCCATTGATTTTTTTAGGGAAAAGTACACCGTTTCGGTTGAAGGGTAAAAAGGCATTTTCGCATTGAAAAAACTCTTTAAAATCGAAGGTATAACCAATACCAATAGTTGGCCCATTGTAGCCGTTACACCAAGTAATCCAGTAGCGATCTTCAATAAAAACAACACGAGGGTCGTATTTGTAATCGCTCTCAATCATTTCTGTATTTCCGGCTTTCATTTCGATAGGCTCATGGTTTATATCCCAATTGATGCCATCTTTACTAAAACCTGCGAAAATATTCATTTGTACGGCTTTGTTGTCGCATCTAAAAACGCCGGCGTAACCATCTTTAAAAGAAACTACAGCACTATTGAAAATACTGTTTGATGATGGAATAGCATAACGATCTATAATCGGGTTTTCGCTATAACGCCACATAATGTCGTTATTGTTTGCAGGTCTATCTTGCCAAGGGAAATTGCTCACTTAATTTATTTTTTTTAGGGTTTAACTTGTTTTGAAATTAATCGGGTAGTTGTCTTACTTTATCCAGCCATGTGAATTTTAAAATAGCCGATGTAACTAAGAAAACTACCAGTGATATTAAGGTTTTAGGATAATCTCTTATCAATAAAAAAATAGGTAAAACAATCATGCTAGACTGCCAAACAATGCCAATAACGCAGTTTAACATATCTGATGCAAAATTAGTGTTTTTAGTAAAGGTTTGGTCTTCGCTACGCAGAGCATTATAAACAGGTTTCCAAAATCCCCAAGGACGTACATTTTTGTAAAATTCTTTAAGTACAAAAATATTGGTTGGTTTTGTAAAGTAGGTACCTAACAAACAACCCGCTACCGAAAATGTGAAAATTATAGGAAACAAGTAAATAGCTTGCACTTCAGACAGTTTGTAAAGCAGCGTACCAGGTGTAAATGTGCCTTTGTAATTATCTAATACAAATTGACAAGATGCTACGACTAAACCAGCAAACATGCCCCAAAAGTAACCCCAACCATTAAAACGCCACCAAACCCATTTTAAAAAGTTAGCTGCTACGTAGCCACCAAAAAGCGCACTGGTAATCCACAAAGTTAAGGAGTTAATGCTATTTGCAAAAAAGCCCATAAACACACCTAAACCAACTACTATAAACGATGCAATATGACTTACTTTTATGTAATGTTCGCTACTCGCTTCTGGTTTAAAGTACTTTTTATAAATATCGTTAACAATGTATGCAGGACCTGCATTTACAAATGCCGAAAAGGTAGACATGAACGCCGCCAATAAACCGGCAAGTAATAACCCTTTTATGCCAACAGGTACGTGGTAATTGATAACTGTTGGTAAAATGATTTCTAAATCGGCACCACTTAAATTAGGGTTTGCAAGCATTTGAGGTGCTAAAACCACCAAAGCAATAACCACAATACCACCAATTAGTAAATATCTTGGAATGAATAAAATTAAGTTGGTAAAGCCACTCATGTAAGCAGCCTCTTTAACCGATTTCGTTGAGAGAATACGTTGTAAATCGTAGCTTGGTGTAGGTCCTGCGACACTAGCAAAAAAGCCTTTAAAAAGAGACATACCTACAAGAGCACCAAACATTTTATAGCCTTCAGAATCAATAAGATTATTAAAAGCTTGATATTTTTGGCTCCAATGTGTATTTAGCTCCCAACTGAAAAATGCGTTTTTCCATTCTTCAGAAATAATAGAAGTAATTTCAATATCTGTAAAGGTTATAAGCGTATAACCTGCCACTAATAAACCTGCAATAACCATGATGGCGTATTGTAAAACCTCGGTAGCTACCACCGAAAACATACCACCTTTTATGGTGTAAATGGTAGTGAGTAAAATAATGATTAAAGCATACGATTGCTCGGAAAGAAGCAATGTGCTATCACCCATGGTTAAAGTTAAATCCCATGGTAAAATAACGGTCATGAATTTACCAATACCTTCAAAAAAGTAGGCAATAAAACCAATGGCTGAAACTATGGCAAATACCGCCACAATAATATGCGATGCTTTACCCGCTTTGTCATTTCCAAAGCGTGTTAAAATCCATTCCGAGCCCGTCATCACTTTCGATTTTCGAATCCATACGGCTAAAAACATCATGATGAAAATCTGGTTCCAAATAGGCCATAGCCACATAAACATAAAACTCTTTACACCGTAAAGAAACAGAATACCAACCATCCAAGCAGTACCAGAAATATCGAACATTCCAGAGCCATTACTCAATCCGAGGAAATACCATTTTATAGATTTTCCGCCAAGGAAATAATGATCTAATCCTTTTGATGCTTTTTTTGATATCCAAATGCCAACACCAACGGTTAGTAGAATGTAAATTACAATAATGCTTAAATCGATAATATTCATAAAGGTTATGTTAGTTTTTTAGTGCTACGCCCCAGTTTTTGTTAGGCGTTGGTCCCATTACAAAATGCAAGGTGCCACCTTGACTAATTTGGTTGTGTGTAATGGTTGTTTGGTTAAAATCGGAACCGTTTAAAGTCGCCGATTGGATATAGATGTTGTCTTCTGAAACATGTTCGGCTTCAATACTGAAGGTTTTATTGTTAGGAAGTGTAATAGTTGATTTTTCAAAAATTGGACTTCCAATTTCGTATTCCGCTGAAGCTGGATTCATAGGATATAATCCCATAGAACTGAAAACATACCACGCCGACATTTGTCCGCAATCTTCATTACCACTCAAACCGTTTGGCGTTGTGTTATATTGGGTTTTTAAAATCTGACTTACCCAATATTGCGTGCGCCAAGGTTGGTTGGCATGGTTAAACATGTAAGCGATATGGTGACTTGGCTCGTTACCATGAGCGTATTGCCCAATTAATCCGGAAATATCGGCAGAAATATTATCGCCAGTAATTTCAGAGCTTTCGGTAAATAGTTGCTCTAAGCGCTTTGTGAAGGTGTCATTGCCACCGTGTAAGGCTATAAAAGCATCTACATTGTGTGGTACAAACCAGCTGTGTTGCCACGCGTTACCTTCGGTATAATCGGTTTGTTCGCGGTGGTTAGAGTGTTTTGGGTCGAAAGGTTCGTTCCAAGATTTGCCATCTTCAGCTTTACCGCGCATAAATCCGGATTCAGCATCAAATAAATATTCGTAAGCTTTCGAGCGTTTTAAGAAATACGCGTAATCTTCATCTTTACCCAGAGACTTCGCCATTTGTGCAACGCACCAATCGTTAAAAGCATACTCTAAAGTTATGGTAACCGACTCGTCTATTGACGTGTACGGAATGTATCCAAATTCTTTGTAATATTTTAAACCACGTTCGTCTTGCATCATGGTTTGTTTCATGGCTTCATACGCTTTTTCGGCGTCAAAACCGGTAATGCCTTTTTTGTAAGCATCAAGAATAACAGGAATAGAGTGGTAGCCTGTCATGGTATTGGTTTCGTTCGCGTAAAGTGTCCAAACTGGTAAAATGTTGCGCGTTTCGTAATACGATAACATCGAGTTAATGATATCTGAAACTTTTTCAGGTTCTAAAAACGTAAGTAAAGGTTGTTCTGCTCTAAATGTATCCCAAAGTGAAAGTGTTGAATAGGCCGTAAAATTAGTAGCTGTTTCAATGCTATCGGTTTCTTTGCGGTATTCGCCATTTTTATCACTATACGTTACTGGTGCTACTTGCGCGTGATAAAGTGCCGTGTAGAAAATGGTTTTTAAAGAATCGTTAGGTGTTTCTACAGTTATTTTTGGCAAGGCGTTGTTCCAAGCTTGTTCTGCATTGGCTTTGGCTTTGGTAAACGTTGTTTCGTCGTTGTCTAAATTCAACTTTGCATTAGCAATACTAACCGATGATAGCGCAACTTTTGCAAATAATTCGGTGTTGTTCTCTGTATTGAAGAATAGCTGTGCTTTTGTTTTTTCTGATGTAATACTATTATTTTCAACAGTGTTTGCTTCGGTAGCTAAAACATAGTTTTTTATGGGTTTAGAAAATTTCGTCACAAAAAACACCTTTTGGTTTTTAGCCCAACCTTTACTGTAACGATAACCCGAAATAGTGTAATCGTCTTCAATAGTAAGAGCTGTTTCTACAGGTAAATCCCAGTTTATAGCAAAACCAAGATCGATAACTATAGCTTGTTGACTACCTTCCTGATAGGTGTATTTGTGGTATGCGGTGCGTAGCGATGTGGTTAGCTCTACATTTACTTTAGGAGTTTCTAAAAACACTTGGTAATATCCAGGGCTAGCGCTTTCATTTTTATGATTGTAAGTAGATGTATAGGGCAAAGAATCGCGGTTGGTGGTGTTTATGGATAAATCAACAGCTTTATTGGTTGGCATAAACAAAATATCAGCAAGATCGCCAATACCCGTTCCGCTAAGGTGTAAATGGCTAAAACCAGCAACTTTACTATCGGTGTAGTGATAGCCTGAACACCAATCCCATTCCGAAATTCCGTTGTCCGGACTTACTTGCAGCATACCAAAAGGAACTGTAGCTCCAGGATACGTGTGACCATGACCGCCAGTACCTATAAACGGATCTACATACTGCGTCGCAACTTTATTTGAACTATTAGTTTTAGTTGTTTTATTTTTACAACCTGTAATTAAAACGAGTACTAGAATAGTTTTGATAATATTCTTCATGTAGTGCATAATAATTTAATGTTAAATTTTCGTGATTTTTTAGAGTTTTGAAATTAATTTAGACGGATAACATCTAAACTCACCTGAACACCAAAAAAAATATATTTTTTAGAATGAATTATAACCAAAGCAAACTTTTTAAAATTCCTTGGCATTACCATGTTATATTTTGGCTGGTGTATTTTATGTTTAACACCTTTAGATGGGGAAGTTATTTTGGCGATTATGAGTATTCCATAAAAACCAATTTAATAGGATTTCCTATACACATGGTTTTGTGTTACTTAAATATTTTTGTGCTCATGCCATTTTTGGTTTACAACAAAAAGTATGTGTGGTATGTGCTGTCGGTTTTGGTGTCAATTTTTTTAATGGTTTTGGTAAAGTTTAATCTTACCTACTTTTTGGTAAGTAACAATGTGTGGCCAGAAGGTCCCGAGCCCATACAGAAGTTAACATTAAATTATACAATTGATATGATGATAGGCGAGTTGTATGTTATAACCTTTGTAACCGCCATAAAAATTACTTTAGATTATTTACAGGAACACCGCCGTGTAACGCGACTTGAAAAACTACAATTAGAAACTGAGTTACTGTTTTTAAAAAGTCAGATTTCGCCGCATTTCTTTTTTAATACGTTGAATAATATCTATTCGTTGGCCATAGAGCAATCTAAAAGAACACCGCGTACTATTTTGCAACTTTCTGAGTTGATGCGCTATTTGCTTTATGACACAAATGTAAAGCGTCAATCGTTAGAAAAAGAGATTCTCTGTATACAGAATTATCTCGATTTAGAGCGCGTACGTTATAACGATTTACTAGATGTAAAAATGGCTATTTCGGGCAATATTGAAGATAAAACCATTGCGCCAATATTGTTGCTAACCTTTATAGAAAATGCTTTTAAACACGGCGCTAACAAGAATATTGGCCACGTTAAAATAAGCATAAACTTTAAAGTTAAAGAAAATTTTCTTTATTTTACCATCACAAACCCAATGCCTACAAGTACCTCTCACAACGAAAGTATCAACCAATCTAGCGGCATTGGTTTAGAAAATGTAAAAAAACGACTTGAACTAGGCTATGAAGAAGGAGATTATAAATTAAAAATTTACACCCAAAAAAACAAGTTCATTGTAAAGCTTAAAATAAAAGTAAGCTAAAACAAACCGCGAATTGAAGAAGACCATGGAGACTAATGCAAAATGCTTGATTATTGATGATGAACCATTAGCTATAAACGTTATAAAAAACTACTTAGAGCCTATTCAGGGTTTTGAAGTAGAAGCAACTTTTAATAATGCTATTGAAGGATTAAACTATTTGAAAAACAACACTGTTGATGTGATATTTCTCGATATAAATATGCCTGTTTTAGATGGTATAAACTTTATAAAAAGCCTTCAAGACCCTCCATTATTGGTAATTACAAGTGCTTACCATGAATTTGCAATTGAAACTTACGAACTGGATGTGTTAGATTATTTAGTGAAACCTATTGAGTTTCCTAGGTTTATGAAGGCTATTAACAAGATTGAAAACCGATTAGATACCGCACAAAAAATAGCCGCCGAAACAACAAAAGAGCGTTCTTACATCTTCGTTAAAATTGATAAAAAGAAAATGAAAAAGATTTTCTTAGATGAAATTTTAGTGATTGAAAGCTTAAAAGATTACCTAAAAATAAACACCTTAACAGGGCGTTACATCATACACAGTACACTTACCGATTTTACCAATTTATTACCAAGTAAAGATTTTATAAGAATACATCGCTCGTACACCATAGCTATCGATAAAATAGACTCTGTAGAGGGCAATAGTATTGAAATAGAAGGCTTACGATACGTTATTGGTCGTTCTTACTTGGAAGAGGTTAAGAAAACCATTTTAAACACCTCTATATAAAAAAGAAAAGTGGCTATGCTAACTACACATAACCACTTCGTTTAAATACAAATAACTAAAGTTAAAAACAATAACTAACTATTACCAGTTTCTCTTAAGGGTATAAATTTTACTGTATTTAATATTCTTAAAAATGATAGCGTTTAAAGGCTTCAATGGCTGCATATTCTGCTAAACCAATATTGTTGTATTTTATAGCTGTTAAACGGTTTCTGTCTTCGGCACGTACCCAGAATTCTCTAGAATCGTCACCTTGAAACATTACACCATCCTTTTGCGATTGATGGAAAAAGATTGCATGTCGTTTTTTAAGCACTTGGTCTGGACTCATTGGTACAGCCATGTCAATTTGGTAAGGATCCCATTCGTGCCATGCACCACGGTATAACCAAACCCAGCAATCGTTCATGTAGCTTTGTCCTTTTAGTACGCGTAAGGCTTCAAATAAACTATCTAAACATACTTTGTGAGTACCATGTGGATCTGCTAAATCGCCCGCAGCATATATTTGGTGTGGTTTAATGTCTTCAATTAAATCGCACATTATTTTAATATCTGCTTCGGTTAAGTTTCCTTTTTTAACAGTACCAGTTTCGTAAAATGGTAAATCTAAAAAGTGAACGTTTTCATCAGGAACATCTAAATAGCGGGTTGCAGCGATTGATTCACTTCGTCTTATTAATCCTTTTAATTTTCTAACCTCTAAAGAATCAATATCGTTTTCAGATTTATGCTTTAAAAAGTTGATTATGGATTGCGATTCTTCTGAATTCGGATTAATAGCAGAAGCTACTTCAGCAAATTTTAAAGCTTCCTCGTTAGACACGGCAATGTTTCCAGATGTTTGGTAAGCTACGTGTACTTCGTGACCTTGTTCTACAAGTCTGTCGAAAGTACCACCCATAGAAATAACGTCGTCATCTGGATGCGGACTAAAAATAATCACACGTTTTTTGGCTGGTGTACTGCGCTCCGGACGGTAAGTGTCGTCGGCGTTTGGCTTACCACCAGGCCATCCCGTAATGGTATGTTGCATTTTATTAAACATTTTTATGTTTAAATCGTAAGCAGTACCTTCTTCAGTTAAAAGGCTAGACATACCGTTATCGTTGTAATCTTTATCGGTTAATTTTAAGAATGGTTTATTAGTTAATTCGCTTAACCAAACCACTGCTTTTAATTTTAATTCTTCGGTCCAAGTACAAGATGTTACTAACCAAGGTGTTTTTACACGTGTAAGTTCTTGAGCAGCTTCACTGTCTAGAACAAAGGTTGTATTGTTGTGTTCTTGTAAATAGGTTGCAGGAATATTTCCTGTAATTTCACCTTCAATAGATTTTTGTAAAATACCAGCTTTGTTGTTACCCCAAGCTAATAACACAATGCGTTTGGCATTTTTAATAGTGCCAATACCCATAGTAATGGCTTTTCTAGGTACATTGTCTATTCCTAAAAATGCAGAAGCAGCATCAACACGTGTAATGTGATCTAGGGTTATACTACGCGTGCCAGAATTTAAATGCGAACCAGGTTCGTTAAAACCAATATGTCCGGTTCTACCAATACCTAGTAATTGAAAATCTAATCCGCCATAGGCTTTAATTTTCATTTCGTAGTCTATACAATATTGGTGTAACTCTTCATTGCTAACAGTACCATCTGGAATATTTATGTTTTCAGGAACAATATCTATATGATTAAATAAATGCTCGTGCATAAAGTAATGGTAACTCTGTATGTTACTTTTATCCATAGGATAGTATTCGTCTAGGTTAAAAGTAACCACATTGTAAAAGCTTAAATCTTCCTCTTTATGTAGTCTTACAAGTTCTTCGTATACTTTTATGGGTGAAGATCCTGTGGCTAAACCTAAAACACAAGTTTCGTTTAGCTCTTGTTTAAGTTGTATTAAGTTGGCAATTTCTTGCGCTACTAATTTTGAAGCTTCTAAAGAAGAATCGAAAATCACGTTATGGATTTTTTCAAATCGTGTATCTTCAAATTTACCAGCTTCTTTATAGCCAATTTTTTCTTTTACCTGAGGGTTTACTTGCTCTTTTATCATGTGTGTTGTAAGTGCTAGTTATTTATGTTACTATAAAAATACGTGATGAATTTTAACTAAAAGTTAATTTTTCGACTAATAGCAATGGATGAACGCTAAACGCCTGTTTTTTGAGTAAAGCAACTAGTTTTCTGTTGCGTTTAAAACACCAATTTCGCCTATTGAAACCGAGTTGCTGCCAGAAACAGAGGTAGTTGCAACAAATTTTATGTATTGCGCCTGACACGTTTTAAAGGTTTTAATTTGTTTTATAGGATTGTTTTTGATGTTAGAAAACTCGCCTTCAGATTGTTTTGTCCACTGTTTTAAATTAGTGCTGGTGTAAAACTCATAATTTGAAATGAGGTTTAAATGATGACCAACTTGCTGCGGAAAATAACTGAATCCGTTTATGCTTTGTACGCTGCCTAAATCGATAATAATATCTTGTGGTAACACGTTTTTTGAATCGCCAAAACTCCAAACTGTATTTGGATTGCCGTCAATAATTCTGTTTGCTGATGCCGTATCACCGCTTGATGTACTCACGATACGCCAATCGGCTTTTGATGTTCCGTATTTTGAAGTTGTAACGGCGCTCGAAATAGCTTCATCTGTATTGTATGCTATGGTTTTTACGGTAACAGCATCAGTAAAAGTAAACGGTTCGCTGTATTTTTTGCTTGATGTTGTTGGTTTGCTACCATCAACGGTGTAAAAAATACTGTTGTCGTTTTCCGCTTTAAGCGTAATTAGTCCGTTTTTATCTCTAGAAATTTCAGGAGATTTGACCAAAGTAGGTGCATTGTAAGCCGCAATATTATTTAGTACTAAACTCGCTTTAGCATCGGTGATGTTTATTTTAAGTTCTGTAGTTTCTATTCTCGGGAAACGTAAGATGCGTTTGTAGCCAATGGTAGTTTCAGAGGCAATAGTTTGCCATGAGTCGTTTATTTTAGCTTCAATAGTAAAGGCTTTAACACGTTGCCCCAATGCAATATGCTCTTGAAGCAATACGCGATTCACGGTAGTAAGTTGATTGAATTTAAAAGTGATTGATGCTGTTTTTACCGAATCGTCTGTCGCCCAATAAGTTTCTGGGTTACCATCTGTAAGATTATTTGCGTTGTAGTTTTTATCGTTGCCACGTGTATTGGTGGTGGTTACCGAAGCGTGTTTTAACAGTTCGGTTTTGAAATCGTTTTTTATGATTTTGGTAAGGGCTTTTAATCGGGCTTCGTCATGCTCGTTAACCAATCCGCGTTTATCAACTGGTAAATTGAGTAATAGGTTGGCGTTTCGTCCTATAGATTCGTAATAAATATCTACCAGTTCTTCAATGGGGCGTACTTTATCGTCTTCAACTTCATGATAAAACCAACCCGGACGAATGGAAACATCGGCTTCTCCAGGCACCCATTTTTCGCCATCTTCATGTCCGTTCATAAACTCGGTGTAATGTACTTTACCAGCCAGTTCATCTTTTTGGCGCAATAGCGACCAGTTGGTTTTACCTGCGCGACCTTGCTCGTTACCAATCCAACGCGCTTCCGAAGGACCAACACCCCAAACTAAGGTGTTTGGTGAGGTTTCGTAAATTAGCTTATAAGTTTCATCCCAATTGTAATATTCTAGGGTGTTTATCTTGCGCATTTCGTTTGCGCCACCGTAGTAGCCGTCGCCACCATTGGCACCATCGAACCACATTTCAAATACATCACCATAATTAGTAAGCAGTTCTTTTAACTGATTTCTAAAATAGGTAATGTAGGCTGGTTTGCCGTATTCTGGATGGTTTCTGTCCCAAGGCGATGAATAAATACCAAGTTTTAGGTTGTATGCTTTACAGGCTTCGGCAAGTTCTTTAACAACATCACCTTGACCATTTTTCCAAGGCGAGTTTTTTACCGAGCGTTCTGTGTATTGCGATGGCCAAAGGCAAAATCCGTCATGATGTTTGGCGGTTATAATAATACCTTTCATGCCAGCTTCTTTGGCAACTCGTGCCCATTGCATGGCGTCGAGTTCGGTTGGGTTAAACAGTTCTGGAGACTCATCGCCGTAACCCCATTCTTTATTTGTAAAAGTGTTTAATGAAAAGTGAATAAACGCATAATACTCCATGTTATGCCAGTTGAGTTGTTTTTTGGTTGGCAATGGTCCGAATGCTTCTGGCGGATTTACTTTCGAGCCGCAACTCATGTATGAAATTAGTATAAGAGTTAGGAATACAATTTTAAGAACTTTCATGGTTTAAAACGTTATGCTTTTATAGCTAAGATTGAAAGTTAACGAATAATTAACTAAGTATTTCGACGAGCGTAAGGTTTGAAGCGATAAAGGTCTGTGTTCTTATGGTGAGTATTTACCTATACAGTGTTATTTTTGTAGCCTAAAACTTTCTTAAATAGTTTTTGGTCGATATATGTTGTCGGATTGTCTTGGTGATCACGGGTTCAACTTAGATGTAAAAATGTTGATGTTTCTCGTGAGACCCTCAAAAACATAATGAAAGTAAAGTTTTTATTAGTGATTTAGCGATTATAAATGCTGCTAAATTTTTTAAAGTTTTTGGTCATCTATATAAGCGATTTAATCGTAATTGTTTAGAAATTTTAAAGCTATCAATAGAATGAATTTTAAATACAGGATGCTTTTGTTTGCTTTGGTTGTTGTTTATGCCATTGCAACAATGTTTTTTATGGTGTAAAATCTGTATATACTGTTTATTTAGGGTGCTTCTATAATACCATATCACTATAAAGAATCACCGTTTTGTAACCTTTTTAAAGTTTTTAATTAAACGCTAAATTTAAATCATGTAAAAAGTCTATTAGGCTTTACGAAGTGTTTTTGCGTTGAAAATCAATAGGTTTGTTTGTATATTTAGTTTCTTTAATTAAAAATGCCAAAGAAACTAAATAAGAAAATGCTATTCTGGTTTTACTGTTTATTACTTATAGTGTGGGGGTAACACTGCACAAAATAAAACCGTCAATACCATTAAAAACGTTTACCCACATACCGACCGCTCTACGTATTTTTAGGTGAAGATTTATGGTACAAAGCATACAATGTAAATGCTTTTACACGTTTGTTAACAGACCACAGCAATGTGTTGTATGTAGAATTGATTTCTTCAGATTCCTAAATAATTTCAATGCAAAAAATAAACTTGGAAATAGGGTTGGGTCATGGCGATTTAAAGTTGACCGATTCCGTTGGTGTAAAATCGGGGCACTATCAATTACAAGCCTACAAGAATTGGAACAGGAATTTTGGAGACGACTTTGT
>NZ_JTDV01000002.1 GCF_000943555.1 Neotamlana nanhaiensis
ATACCTTTTTCGCTTGCTGCTTTTACAGCTTCTAAACAAACATCTGCAGCACCTTGTGAAATAGCTGGTGTAATACCTGTCCAGTGGAACCACTCAACACCATCAAAAACAGCATCCCAATCAATCATACCAGACTCGATTTCTGCAATAGCAGAATGCGCTCTATCATAAACTACTTTACTACCTCTACTTACAGCACCTGTTTCTAAGAAATAAATTCCTAAACGGTCGCCACCCCAAACTATTTTATCTACGCCTACACCACGCTTACGCATTTCCATCATAGCACATTCACCAATATCATTTTTTGGTAAACGGGTTACAAAATCAACATCAACACCATAATTTGCTAGCGATACCGCTACGTTTGATTCGCCACCACCATATACAACATCGAAATTGTTAGCTTGCGAAAATCTTAAAAATCCTTGAGGTGCTAATCTTAGCATTATTTCCCCAAATGTTACTACTTTACTCATTTATTTAGATTTGTTTGTGTGTTTTTAAAAATTGAAATATTCTTTTGCGTTGAAGTAACTAATATCTGCAACTATTTTACCTATCCATTCCATTTCTTCTTTTGGTAATTCGCCACGTTTAATTTCATCACCTAAAAGATTACAAAGTAAACGTCTGAAATATTCGTGTCTAGGAAAAGAAAGGAAGCTTCTAGAATCGGTTAACATACCAATAAAACAACTAATTAAGCCCATGTTAGACAAGGCATTCATTTGTTTAGTCATTCCGTCTTTTTGATCTAAGAACCACCAACCAGAACCAAATTGCACTTTACCTTTTACACTACCATCGTTAAAGTTACCAATCATGGTAGCCATAACTTCGTTATCGGCAGGATTTAAATTGTAAATAATGGTTTTGGTTAATTTATCTTTGCTATCTAACCTATTTAAGAATGCTGATAGTTTTTCGGCTTGTGGAAAATCGCCAATAGAATCCCAACCAGTATCAGGACCTAAAATAGAGTGCATGCGCTTGTTATTATTTCTTAAAGCACCTAAGTGGAATTGTTGCACCCAACCAAACTCATGGTACGTTTCACATAAAAACAACAATATAGCTGTTTCAAACTGTAACACTTCTTGGTTTGATAATGCATCTCCTTTTAGCTTTTTAGCAAAAATGGTTTCTACTTCGCTATCGGTAAATGGCACAAATGAAATTTGATTTAAACCATGATCACAAAGTTTACAACCATTATCGTTGAAGTATGAAATTCGGCTACGTAAAGCATCTTTTAGATCTTGGTATGAACCAATATTAATATCGGCCGCTTTACCTAAGCTTTCCACATAAGCCACATAACCCTCATTACCAATTAAAATGGCTTTATCTGGTCTAAACGCTGTACTTACTTTAATTTCTAAATCGGTTTTACGAAGTGCTTGATGATGCTCTAAAGTATCGATAGGATCTTCGGTAGTACATACCAATTCTGCGTTAACCTTACGAAGTAAGTTACGACAACTGTAATCTTTACTACTTAATTTTTCAGCTGTTTCGTCGTAAATTCTTGATGCTGATTTTTCGTTTAACAAATCATATACATCAAAATAACGCGCTAACTCTAAGTGGGTCCAGTGATACAACGGATTACGCATCGTGTAAGGCACTGTTTTTGCCCATTGCATAAACTTATCTTTATCGGCAGCATCACCTGTAATAAATTTTTCGTTTACACCCAGCGTACGCATTGCGCGCCATTTGTAGTGGTCGCCATTAATCCAAACCTTTGTTAAGTTTCCAAAAACTTTATCTTCAAGAATATCTTTAGGTGGTAAGTGATTGTGATAATCAATTATAGGTTGGTTTTTTGAGTAATTATGATATAACTCCTCGGCATACTCATTTTCAAGCAGAAAATTATCATGGATAAACTGTTTGCTCATAATTCAGTTTAGCTAGTTTAATTGGTTAGTGTTTCATTTAAAAAAAGCTTCAGGTTAGAAAAAAAGATGCGCTTGCATTTTCTTAATTACTTAGTGCTTTTTTTACAAAAAAATTAATTAATGTAATCGATTACGCAAATGTAATATTTTTTATTTAAAAACCAATTTTAAAATTGATTTATAAACAATTTTTACTATGCACGTTCTGTATCTAAAAATCATCTTATAACACAAAAACAATAAAAAGCATCATTTTACATAATTGATAATTTTAAACTTTCTTTTTTTTACATCCGCTAAATATACAAATAATAATATGAATGCTTTTGTTAGATTCTAATATTTTATTGTGATATTTTCATTATACCAAACCAACAATTTCAACAGCTTTAATAACGCTTAAATTTAAAATTTACCGTCCTTTTTTTGGATGAATTTTCAACGTAATTTTAAATCCTATAACGAAAAAATCTCTGCATAAAATATACAGAGATTTTCAACTAAATTCCGACTCAAACTTTAGTCGGCAACCAATAAAAAACTAATACGAACTACTAACCTTAGTCCACTCCCTATTATTTAAATTTATATCTCCGTTTGGATTATAAAACAAATCGTTGTTTTGAATATAATTACCATCGCTATCCATCCAATATTCGGTCGATCCAGCCTGCAATTGGTAATTTTTTCCAGTGTTTGGGTTATAAACGGTTTCTTGTTCGTTAATCATGTTTACAAATTGTCTTTGAGCAGTACTACTACCGCTTCCAAAATTTCTATTCATAAATGAGGCATGATTAGCATCTTGAGCCGCCCAAATACCCTTCATTTTTTGCTGATGCGCGTTAAAAGCTGCTTGACGATTTTGCATATGTATTTGATGATCGCGTTGTGCCTGTTGCATTCTAGCAGCATTCAATTGTGCGGTATATTGCTGCCATTGCGGGTTGTCTTTAGTGTTTTCGGCAGCTTCTAGCATGTTGTTTATAGCAGCTTCAAATTCCGACTCATCCACAAATAAATAATCTAAACTATAAAACCACATAACCATAACATCGTTATTTAAAATAGGCTGCTGCATTGCCATTTTAACCAAAGAAACTAAAGCTTTTTGACCTTTATTATTGGTCCATTCTGTGGCATAATGCTCGAACTGCGCTTGTTGCATACCCGATTTATTAAGCATATTTCTTAAAAATTGTTCGGCTCTCGGAATTCTTTTTTGCCCTATCATTTGAAAACCACTATGCATCATTCTACTATTAACTTCTTCTTGCATTAATTGCTCGTTGCTTGATATACGGCGAATCATGTTCGCATTTCTGCCGTATTGTCGCATCATTTGTTCGGTTTGATAATTTGGGTAATGCAAAAACAACTTGATGGGAGTATTAAAAGATTTTAAATTATTAGGACCTTGAATTTCGGTTAAAAATACCGGCAATTTCTGATCGATCGTATAAATTGGCTTCGATATAACTTGCCAATCCGAAGGATATTCGGTGCTATTTACCACCAAACCCGTTCGAGCATCGCGAAATGCATGTGTTTTTTTCTTATTCCCTAAAAAACCAAATAGTGATTTTTTTTGAGACGATTCATTTTGAAGATAAGCATTGTCGTTACCATCATTTCGTTTGCAACTCGCCAAACAAACAATAAAAAGTAATATTAAGACTGAAGATTTTGATTTCATAAGACACTTATTTATGGGTTTACACTATGATATCGTTAAACAACCAAAATGTCATCAAAAAAATTCAAAAACAATACATAAGCCTACTTTGAACCTCGATCACATTAAAAAATTTATATCTTTGCCTTAATGAAATTTCTTGCATTTATATTATCTATTTACATCTTCACACTCAATTTGATGCCTTGTGAAGATAGCGTTGTTGCAGATAATGAGGTTAAAACTGAAATTTCGCAAAAGCACGATAGCGACCACAACCACCAAGACAACGACCTTTGTTCGCCCTTTTGCCAGTGCCATTGCTGCCACATTCATGTAACTCAATGTCAAGCTACCGAATACAATTTGGTGAAACCCATAATTTCTACTCAAGTAGGTCATCATTTTGAAGGTTTAGTAAAAAACTTCAACGCTTCTATTTTACAACCACCTCGGGCTTAATTCAGTATTTTAAGAGGATAACTACATCCTAATTAGACTTATTTCAATCGATAGACTGCAAAGTAAATCGAAAACATTTCACTGAATTAATACATATTTCCATGATTAATAAAATCATTGATTTTTCAATCAATAACAAATTCATTATTGGTTTGCTTACGCTTACCATTATTGGAGCTGGTATTTGGAGCATGACCAAAGTGCCTTTAGATGCCGTTCCCGACATTACAAACAATCAAGTTCAAGTTATTACTCAATCGCCCAATTTAGGCACTGAGGATATTGAGCAGATTATAACCTACCCCATCGAAATTGCAATGAGTAATCTACCCGAAGTCGAAGAAATTCGCTCTATTTCGCGCTTTGGTTTATCGGTTGTTACCATTGTATTTAACGACGATATGGGAACATATTTACCACGACAACTCGTTGCCGAAAAACTTATTGAAGTTAAAGAAGATATCCCTAGCGGATTTGGCACGCCAACTATGGGACCTATTTCAACAGGTTTGGGCGAAATTTATCAATACACCTTAAAAGTAACTCCTGAATTTCGCGACACATACTCTATTACCGATTTACGCAGTGTGCAAGATTGGATTGTACAACGCCAAATGGCGATGGTACCTGGTGTTGTAGAAGTTAACGCTGTTGGCGGAAAAATTAAACAATACGAAGTTGCTATAAATCCAAACGAGCTTAAAGCTATTGGTTTAAGCATTTCAGAGGTTTTTGAAGCTCTCCAAGCCAACAACCAAAACACAGGTGGCGCGTACATTGAAAAAAACCACCAAGCCAATTTTATTAGAGGAGAAGGATTGGCTCGCAATTTAAACGATATTAAAAAAATACCGATAAAAACGGTAAACAATATTCCCATAACCATTGGTGATATTGCTACGGTTCAGTTTGGAGCATCAACCCGTTACGGAGCGTTAACCCAAAATGGTGAAGGCGAAGTAGTTGGCGGTTTGGTAATGATGCTAAAAGGCGCTAACTCCAACGATGTTATTACCAATGTAAAGGAACGTATGCAACAAATTCAAAAATCTTTACCAGAAGGCGTCATCATCGAACCTCTTTTAGACCGCAGTAAATTAATTAACAAAACCACATCAACAGTAGCCACCAACCTTGTTGAAGGGGCACTTATCGTGATTTTTGTGCTTATTTTTTTATTAGGAAACTGGCGTGGCGGATTAATCGTAGCTTCAACCATTCCGTTATCGCTACTTTTTGCATTCATATTAATGAATGTATTTAACGTTTGGGCAAACCTTATGAGTTTAGGTGCTATTGACTTCGGAATTATTGTAGATGGCGCTGTCATTATTGTAGAATCTACCGTATTCCTTATAGCCTCTCAAATGCTTAAAAAGAAAAGCATATCTCAAAAAGAACGTGACGAAGTGGCCGCCACAGCATCAAAAAAAATGATGAATGCCGCCTTTTTTGGGCAACTCATTATTTTAATTGTATTCCTTCCCATTTTGGCACTCCAAGGTGTTGAAGGCAAAATGTTTAAACCTATGGCACTCACCTTTATTTTCGCCATGATTGGTGCTATGGTATTGTGCTTAACCTACGTCCCAATGATGTCAGCTTTGGTGTTACGTCCATCAAAAAACAACAAACTATCGTATGGCGACAAATTTGTGCATTGGATTGAAGCTAAATACCAACCTTTACTTAAAAATGCCCTATCAAAAGGTAAATGGGTCGTTGGTTTCTCTGTTGGTTTGTTTGCCTTAACGGTTTGGTTATTTGGCAGCATGGGTGGTGAATTTATTCCGCAACTCGATGAGGGCGACATCGCTTTTCACGCCATTTTAAAACCAGGAAGTTCGCTAACCGAAACCGTAGAAACCACCACCAAAATAGAGCAAATTGTTAAAGCCAAATTTCCTGAAGTTGAAAAAATTGTAAGTCGTATTGGCGTTGCCGAAATACCAACCGACCCAATGCCAATGGATATTGCCGATGTTTTTGTAATTCTGAAACCTAAGTCGGAATGGACTACCGTTACATCAAAAGACGAACTTATTGAAAACATGAAGGAAGCGGTTGAAATTATTCCTGGTGTTAATTACGAATTTACGCAACCTATCGAGATGCGTTTTAATGAATTATTAGAAGGCGTTCGCGAAGATATTGCCATAAAATTATATGGTGAAGACATTGAAGTGTTATCGCAAAAAGCCGAAGATATCACCAAAATCATTGCAGGAACAGAAGGCATTGGTGATATGAAAGCCGAAGCTACCAAGGGTTTACCGCAAATTACCGTAAAATACAACCGAAACAAATTAGCACAGTACGGACTTCAAATTAACACCATAAACAACCTTATACAATCGGCATTTGCAGGCGGAAAAGCCGGTGTGATTTTTGAAGGTGAAAAGCGTTTTGACTTGGTCGTTCGTTTACAAGCTCAAAACCGACAGGATATTAGCGATGTGCAAAATCTGTTTGTCAGTTTGCCAAATGGTGCACAAATTCCGCTTCGCGAAATCGCCGACATTAGCTACAAAGCAGGCCCGATGCAAATAAGTCGCGACAATACCAACCGCAGAACGTATGTAGGCATTAATGTGAGAGGACGTGATGTAAAATCGTTGGTTGAAGACATAAAAACCAAGTTAGACGCAAAATTAGAGCTACCATCGGGTTATTTTATTCGCTACGGAGGTGCTTTTGAAAACCTCGAACGCGCCAGTAACCGACTTAAAACTGTTGTCCCAATTGCGCTGTTATTCATTTTTATTCTTATTTATTTTGCTTTAAAGTCCTTACCCCAAACTTTAATGATTTACATTGCTATTCCTATGGCGACCATTGGAGGTGTTATTGCATTATGGCTACGCGATATGCCATTTAGTATTTCGGCAGGTGTTGGTTTTATTGTATTATTTGGCGTAGCTGTGCTTAATGGTTTGGTAATGATTAGCGGTTTAAACGAACTGAAAGATGAAGGCGTAACCCATCTAAAAGACCGCATTTTTAAAGGTACAAAGCGCCGCATTAGACCTATTATACTAACTGCATTTACCGATGTATTAGGTTTTTTACCCATGGCAATTTCAACATCTGCTGGCGCCGAGGTGCAGCGTCCGTTAGCTACCGTTGTTATTGGCGGATTGCTGACTTCAACATTACTTACGCTATTCGTTTTACCCATTTTATATCATTGGGTTGAAAGCAAATCTTTAAAGTTAAAACCGAATAAAAGAATAGCGAGTACGTCCATTGTTTTATTGGTGTTTGCTGTGTTTTCCAATAAAAGCCATGCGCAGCAAGAGTTAGATAATCTAAAAGAAGTTACACTTAGCGAAGCCGTTTCTATGTCTAAAACCAATTATCCATTATTGAAACAAAAACAACTAGAAATTGACAAACAAGAAAGTCTAAAAGCGGCTGCATATAACTTTGGAACTACCCAGATTTTTACGGGTGGTGAAGAAATTAACAGCGAAAATGGTGTTTACACCCTATTGGGTTTAGGACAATCTAACATTGATGTATTTAGTATTGGTGCTAAACGACAATTGCAATCACAACGCATAAAATTAGCTCAAAAAGCATTACAATTAAGCACTATAGAAATAGAATTGGAGGTTAAAAAAGCGTGGGCAAACTGCTATAAAGCCAAACAAAACTATCAGCTTTATAAAGAGTTGGATTCCATTTACAGCAATTTTGAGCAAGCTGTAACTTTAAACTATGAGGTTGAAGCAATTTCTAAATTAGAATATGCTGCCGCTAAAAATCAAGTGTTTCAAATTAAAAACAAAACAACACAAGCGTATCAAGATTACCGTATTGCCATTCAACAATTAAATCTTTGGCTTTTTGACGAAGCATTGTTTACGGTTAGTGATGCGTTAGATACTGAAATAATATTAGAAACAGAAACCTCAATATTAAACACTCATCCAAACCTTTCTATATCTAAAAATCAAATGGAGGTTGCCCAAGCCGAAATTAAAACTGCAAAAGCAGCTAATTTACCAAAGTTTAACCTACAAGGCGGATTGCAAAAAGTAAATGGAAATTCAGGATTTTACAGCTATCAGGCGGGAATTTCCGTTCCGTTTTTGTCGGGAACTAACAAAGCTAAAATTAAATCGGCTAAAATAAATAGCGAGATTTCCGAGAGTGTCTTTCAGTATAAAAAACAGGAAATACAATCACAATTTAATCAAGCTAAAGCACAATTTATTAAATGGAAAACCGCTTGGGAATTCTATAAAAACGACGTTTTACCACTCACCAGAGACCAAAGAACCGGAGCGCTTTTTGCCTACAAGGAAGGCGAAATAGATTATGCCACATTTACTCAAATGGTCAAAGAAGCGGTACAATCGCAGTTAGACGCACAAACCGCATTGATCAATTATTTGGAAAGCGCGTTTCAATTACAATATTTTAATCAAAATTAATTATGAAAATACATCTATATATACCCGTTTTATTAGCAACACTTATTATGATATCTTGTAAAAATAAAGACAGTCACTCAGAGAATGATGGACATTCTCACTATGAAACTTCCAAAACTAAAGAAAACGACAGTCATCATAAAGAAGACAAAATCATCTTAAATCAGCAACAGTTTGACGCTTTAAAAATGAAAGTTGACACAATTGCTACACGAAATATGAGCGGCTATGTAGAAGCGAATGGAACATTAGAAGTGCCACCACAAAACGAAGCAGCTATAACAACCGTAATTGGTGCCAACGTGAGCATTATTAAAGTTATTGAAGGTGATAAAGTTGAAAAAGGCCAGGTGGTAGCCTACTTATCTCACCCAAATATCATTTCTATACAAACCGATTATTTAAAGGCGTTTAGCGATAGTGAACTGGCCAATAAAAATTTTGAGCGCCAAAAAAAGTTGTATGATGCTGGCGTGGGTTCTGGCTCTAATTTTCAAAAAGCAGAAGCGAGTTACAAAGCCTCGACAGCTTTGGTAAATGGTTTAGCCGAACAATTAAAAATGTTAAATATCAGCATCAATTCGGTAAAAAATGGTGTCATCGCACAACAAATTCCTTTACGTACGCCTATTGAAGGTTATGTACAAAAAGTAGAGGTAAAAACGGGACAATATGTAGAGCCACCAACCGAATTGTTTGAAGTGGTAAACACGCATCACGTACATGCCGACCTAATGGTATTTGAAAAAGACGTATATAAAATCAAGGAAGGCCAAAAAGTAACATTTAATGTACAATCTATTCCTGATACCGAACTGACTGCCGAGATTTATTCGGTAAGCAAAACCTTTGAAGATAATCCCAAAGCAGTTCACGTACATGCTGAAATTGAAAACAAATCAGGAAACCTGATTCCTGGAATGTATATTCAGGGTAAAATACAAACAAATAATGCTTTAAAAGAAGCACTACCCGAAAGTGCTATTGTAAAAAATGGAGATCGCTTTTATGTATTTATTAATGAAAAAGAAGGTGATAATTGGGCTTTTAAACCCATTGAGGTTATTACTGGAGAAAAAGACAATAATTGGATAGCTGTTACCTTTAAAGAAACACCACCAAAAAACACCTATTTCGCCTATAACAATGCCTATTATTTAATTGCTGAAATGAAAAAAGGCGAAGCAGAACATTCGCATTAATTACGGCAAATGCTGAATAATTTTTAAGTTAGAGAATTATCAATACGAGTTTTACAGGCTGAAGAAATTGTATCGAGAAGTTAGTAATGCTTCTCGGTACTTTTTCATTTGGTTTAGTAAACATTTAGTAAATCTATCCCTAAAACAAAAAAGCATCCCAATTCCGAAACTTCGGAAAAGGAAAGCTTTCCATTGGTTTAGTGCTCAACTTGATTGGGCACCTCTACCTTCAGTAAACACAAGGCTTACTGAACAACACAACTTCTTTTTATTGCCAAAAAAAGCCTTAAGAAGTGTTAAGGCTTTTGAGCAATATTTGCGGTCTGGACGGGACTCGAACCCGCGACCTTCGCCGTGACAGGGCGACATTCTAACCAACTGAACTACCAGACCGTTGCGTTATTGCGGATGCAAATATACACGGCTTTTTTAATTTCTCAAATGTTTTTTAAACTTTTTTTAAAAAAATTTTCAAGCGAACTTTTGTCGCTCTATCATATAGGTTGTCAAAACCGCATTAAACCCTTTGTTTATATCGGCTTCAACGTATTTTATCTTGTACTGTGCACACTTCAATTTTAATGCTGTAAAATAATTTTCAACCGCAGTATGGTAACTTTCGCGAATGTTATCGACATATAAATTTACATGCTCACCTGTTTCAACATCAATAAATCGCTTAGGCTTATTATCAAAATCGAACGTCAATTCCTTTTCACCATCAAAAACATGAAATAACACTACTTCATGCTTATTGTATTTTAAATGCCTCAAAGCTTCAAAAAGTTTCGCTTCATCTTCACTTGTTTGAAACATATCGGTAAATAAGAAAATAAGCGAGCGACGATGTATTTTTTCGGCAATTTCATGCAGGTATTTATAGGTTTCGGTAGTTTTACTAACCGATTTGTTTACAACAGCTTCACTTAAATGATTCAATAACATTTGATGATGACGCTCACTACCCTTTTCAGGCGCATAGTAATCGTAATTATCACTGTAAATACTCAACCCAACTGCATCGCGTTGTTTCTTTAAAATCTGCATTAATGCCGCCGCAGATAAAACCGAAAAACCTACTTTATTAAGCGTATCTAATTGCTGAACCTCAACACTTGGGTAATGCATAGAGCTACTATTATCTAAAATAATATGGCAGCGTAAATTGGTTTCATCGTCATAACGTTTGGTATACAATTTATCGGTTTTTGCAAATAGCTTCCAATCAATGTGGCGTGTGCTTTCCCCTTGATTATAAATTTTATGTTCTGCAAATTCCGCCGAAAAACCATGAAACGGACTTTTATGCATTCCAGCAATAAACCCTTCAACCACTTGTTTGGCAAGTAGCTCCAAGTTTTTAAAACCTTCTGCTTTATTAAGTTCGTTCTGTAAATTCAAGTGAAAAATATACTTTAAATTACGCCATCAACTATACCGTAAGACACAGATTCTTCGGCTCCCATCCAATGGTCACGATTAAAATCCTTCATCACTTTATCGAAATCTTGTCCGCAGTTATCAGCCAAAATTTTAGCACTTAATTCTTTGGTTTTAATAATTTCTTGTGCTGTAATTTCAATATCACTGGCTTGCCCGCGTGCGCCACCACTTGGTTGATGAATCATAACACGCGCATGTGGTTGTATAAAACGTTTTCCTTTAGTTCCTACAGATAGTAAAATAGAACCCATAGACGCTGCCAACCCTGTACAAATAGTCGACACATCGCTATTTAACGACTTAATGCAATCGTACATAGCAAAACCCGACGTTACATAACCACCAGGACTGTTAATATATAACTGAATATCTTTAGTTTCAAGCGCATCTAAATACAACAATCTATCAATCACATGTTTTGCCGATTTATCATCCACTTGACCCCATAAAAACACTTTACGGTCTTCTAACAATTTGCTATCTATAGCATCTTGTACTTTTATTGGTTTACTCATCTTATTTTTTTAATTTTTACTAAAATAAAAAAGGTTTACCATAACAGTAAACCTTTTTCAATTTTCTTTTTCGTTATTATATTATAATAGCGAATCAATCGCTTCAGTGTAAGCATTTTTAGGAGCTACACCTACTTGTCTGCCAACAACCTCACCGTTTTGAAAAACTAAAACTGTAGGTATGTTACGCACACCGTATTTTGCAGCAAATTCTTGGTTTGCATCAACGTCAACCTTTCCAACAACGGCTTTACCTTCGTATTCACCACTTATTTCTTCAATAATTGGCCCAACCATTCTACATGGTCCACACCAAGCAGCCCAAAAGTCTACTAATACTGGCTTATCACTTTTTAAAACTGTATCTTCAAAAGTTGCGTCTGTTATTTCTAGTGCCATAATTCTTTTTTTTATTCTTATATTCTAATTGATTTCACAAAATTAGTCAAAAAAAACACTAAACCTTACAAACTCACAATTTCTTTTGCTTATAACTTAATTGTCAGTACCTATTTTTATTTTTTGGGCGCATAAAACAGGCTTTCCGCTATATCTTTTTCTCGTACCTCAAAAAAGGATGCCGCTGCAATCCTTTGCGCAAATTTTTAGTTACCTTTAAACATTAAACCAACTGTTCCTGCTGCCGAAAAAGCATCTAGCACAAACTTATCCTCCATTCCTACACAACTCATTATTCAACCTACTCAACAAACTTTAGAGACAGGAAAAGACAGTATTAAACTTACCGCTACCACTAAACGCTCTGGTAATTTTGTAGCCCAAAACCCCGAAATTATTTGGAGTATAGGTGAAGTGTATCAACCTTATGTGATTTTAAAACCACAACCCAGCGGAAGCTGCTCAATTATTCCAACCAACACAGAAAATGACGCCAAAAAAGTAGTAATAAACGCAACCACGCAATTAGGTTTACAAGCGGCTAGTGTTTTAACTATTAATCCTTCGTTTTTAAATCCGCCAACATTTTCGAAACAACCTAAAATCATTAAAAACAAAAACGGATCGCTGCATTTAGATTATAGTTTAGACATAGAATTTGAAGACCAATCGTTAATTAGTTGGTACCGTTGCACCGATAAATACGGCAGCAACCCAATTGAAATTTCAGTGTCGCGATTAAACAAACCGTTAAAGACCTATAAACTTTCTCAGGGTGATATTGACTATTTCATCATGGCGAAAATTTCTCCAAAACACAAACGTTGTCATGCCAGCGAACCAAAAACGGTAATTTTCAGTAAAAAAATAACATCAAAAGACATCAAATCAAATCCTAATATCTTAGAACCAGATTTTGAAACCCTTTCAGCTAAAAATCAGTCGCAAGTTATTCCCAGATTTGGACTTTAGATAGCTACACGCCAGAGGACACAAAAGCGTATAACTGGGAAGCCAACAACAATGTAAACCCGTGGTATTTTGGCAACGGCATTAACGGCGCTGCTGGTGTAAAAGGGTTTGTACAAAACATAAAAGACGCTAGAATGCGTTACCAACCCGTTGGAAATGCTTTCGAGGATATGACGTTGAGTTTTACAGCCTTTCCAGCTAAAACTGCAGGACAAGGTTTTAGTAGTGCAAGAGCGCAATACATGGATATTGGCATTAAAATGGATGTTAAAAACATGAATGGCTACGCACTCCAATTGATAAGAACCACAAAATACAGTGACGCCATTGATTTTATTTTAATGCAATACACAAATGGTGTTGCAACAGCTATAAGCGAACCTGTTTCGGCATCATCCTACAGAGCGAATTGTAAAATCACAATTGAAACAAAAGGTAATCAACTCATTGTTCATGCTGAAAATGCTTCGGTATATGACACAAAACACAATAATGCTGATGTTGTAAAAGTTGTTGATTTGCAAGCTCAAATCACTCCAAACATATTTGGCGGATTTAGTTTTCAGCATACAGGAACGGTTGGCAGCGGCGCCACTTTAATTAAAGATTTAAAAGTGGAGTGGTTTTAGGTTTTTTATTAGTTAAACCGTATTTAGAATTTTAACATGCTATAAGCTTCAAACAAAAAGGCAAAACTAAAATGAATGAATAAATTTTTGATTTAAAATTATTTTTTCACCTTTTGCAAAACAACATCTTTAGGAAATAATATATGAAAAAATTTAATTTGAAACAGCCTATATTCAATATTACTAAATTCAATTGTCTTTATTGGATAAAAAAACAAACGCACTACTTTTACCTTTTTAAGACCTTCATAAATAAAACAACATAAAGCAATATTGGCAAAAAACAACACAGTATGAAACCAAGGATTGTACGTTTTTAAATCAAAAAGAAAATCGAATACCTTTATAAAAAACAAATGGTAAGCAAGAATAAAAAAACTGGCTCTAGAGCAATAAATTAGAGCCTTATTAATAAATGGAATTTTTTCAATAAAAGTACACAAATAAATTATCGCGAAAACTCCAATTACTGAAAGCACTAATTTATAATGAAAATTATAGATAAAGTAATAGATATCTACTTTAACACTTATGCCGTCTTTAAAAACAACTAGCAACCCTAGTATAAAAAGTATTAAAAAAACAATCATTTTCTTGTTGTAGAAAACTTGAGAACCTTGAAAATACTTCTTCAAAATTATATTACAAACATATCCAGCAACTAAATAAGCAACAAAAATGGGAACATAACCCAAATAATAAAACTCACTATTAAGTGTAGATAACAATGCAAGTAATATTACTAAAACACCCAACAATATATAATTGTTAGGCTTTTTAATTTTTAACATTTCCAAAGCTCCTTTTACAACTATTTGCCCAACAAACAATGCTATAATAAACCAAAATGTATAATTAACATATTCTAAATCAAAAAAATAAAATACATTAAAAAACGCATTTACAAACTCAAGAACACCATTTGTTGAGAAATTAGTAGTAGTAATAGAATAAAAAATAATATTTAACAGCGTTAAACTTATTAAAAATGCTAATAGAGGTTTTATTAGTCCGTCGAATTTATTATGAAAAAAATCTCTAAAATTTAACCGATTACTAAGCAAATAGCCCGAAATAAAAATAAATAACGGCATTTTAATAACTAACGCCACCATATTAAAGCTTAACAAACCCTTATAGTCCATTAAAAATGGGTAATGACTTATCGTCATTAGTATAATACTAATACCCTTTGCAATATCGAATATTTTAATTCGCGGTTTTACCTCTTGCATAAACAAATTTTGACTAAAAATAACAAATGGAATGAAACCTAAACTAAAACTTTATGTAAAACTGAAAGAAATGAAATAATCCTAAAAACTTAAACTAATTTTTATAAAATTATCAAATTTAAAACCTACAAAAACAAATTCTATTATATTGATTTTAAAATAAATATGAAGATATTAAGTTGTTTTAAACAAAGTATAAACCGTATGCAACCTCTAAATACAACTACCTTAATTCAACTTAAACCGCACATCCAAAGTTTGCAGCTCGTCCAATAGTTCTTGGCTTACTTTTACTTTTTGCCTTCTACTTGGCATAGTGAGTTTTATTTTTTCTTTAGTATCATACACTAAAAAAGTCAATGCTTGATTTCCTGGATGCAAGTGAAACAACTCTCTTAGCGCCGTGATTTTTTGCTCTTTTAAATCGTTTATATCCAATTGTAATGAAAGTTTTTTTGCATACTGCTCCATAACATCTTGCAGCAACTGAAAACTGTTAAATTGAATACGTGGATCACTCTTTTTACCTGTATCCTTATTCGTCCAACCTTCGCGAACAAACGATTTTACAAATACGAAGTTATTAATCATTAAGAAATGTCTGAACTTTAAATAATCCTCACCAAAAATTCTAAACTCATAACTATCGGTATAATCTTCAATAGTAAACATACCCCAACCTTTACCTTGCTTGCTTACACGATGCTGAACATCAGTGACTACACCTCCAAACACCAATTCACGATTCACATAAGGTTCTAAATTATTGAACATACCAACGGTAGCATTACAGAAGGTTTTCATTTCGGTTTTAAAATCATCCAACGGATGCCCTGAAATATAAATACCAACCACTTCGCGCTCTTTAGATAGTTTTTCCATCGTTCCCCAATCTTCACATGGCGGAATTGTAGGTTCTGCAATTTGCACATCACTCGCTTCACCAAACAAACTTACTTGCGCCGAATTTTCGTTTTCCTTGTGTTTTTGAGCGTATTTTATAACCATTTCCAAAAAGGTTAAATCGGTTTCCTTATGGAAGTATTGCGCGCGATGTGTATCGGAAAAACAATCGAAACCACCAGCATAAGCCAGATTTTCAAACGCTTTTTTATTCGCAGCACGTAAATCGATACGTTTTGCCAAATCGAAAATAGATCTATATTCGCCATCTTCTTTTCTGTTATCAACAATCGTCATCACCGCACCATGACCTACACCTTTTATTGCTCCCATACCAAAACGAACCGCGCCATCATTATTTACTGAAAACTTGTAGTAACTCTCGTTTACACTTGGCCCAAGAACATCCAACTTCATACGTTTACATTCCTCCATAAAGAAGGTTATGGTTTTAATATCGTTCATGTTGTTAGATAGTACCGCAGCCATGTATTCCGCAGGGTAATGCGCCTTTAAATAAGCCGTTTGGTAGGCTATCCAAGCATAACATGTAGAGTGCGATTTATTAAAGGCGTAACTCGCAAAAGCCTCCCAGTCTTTCCAAACTTTTTCAAGAATTTTGGCATCATGACCATTAGCACTAGCTTGCTCGATAAACTTAGGCTTCATTTTATCAAGTACTGCAATTTGCTTTTTACCCATAGCCTTACGAAGTACATCGGCTTCACCTTTAGTAAATCCTGCCAGTTTTTGCGATAACAACATTACCTGCTCTTGATACACCGTAATACCGTAAGTTTCCTTAAGATATTCTTCCATGGCTGGTAAATCGTACTCAATTTCTTCGTCGCCATGTTTTCTTCGAACGAAACTCGGTATGTATTCCATTGGTCCCGGACGATACAAGGCGTTCATGGCAATTAAATCTTCAAACACTGTAGGCTTTAAATCGCGAAGGTGCTTCTGCATACCAGGAGATTCGTATTGGAATACCCCGACCGTTTCACCACGTTGGAAAAGCGCATACGTTTTTTCATCGTCTAACGGAAAACTCTCTGGATCTAGCTGAACATCATGTCGTGCTTTTACAATCTTAACAGTATCTTTAATTAAGGTTAACGTTTTTAACCCTAAGAAATCCATTTTTAGTAATCCTGCTGATTCTACTACGGAGTTATCAAACTGAGTGACATATAAATCAGAATCCTTCGCTACCGAAACTGGAACGAATTTGGTAATATCGTCGGGTGTGATGATAACGCCACAGGCATGAATACCGGTATTTCGCACCGAACCTTCAAGCATTCTCGCGGTATTTACCGTTTTAGCTTCAAGATCGGCACCTTCAGATATATTTAAAAGTTCGTTTACTTTTTCAAGTTCTTCAGCTCTAAATTTACCTGCCAGAGCTTTTTCATCTAAACCAAAAATCTTATTTAGCTTAGACATATTCGGAATTAATTTCGCAATTCTATCGGCATCAAATAACGGCAAATCCAGTACACGAGCGGTATCTCGAATACTCGATTTTGCTGCCATAGTACCGTAGGTAATAATTTGCGCTACTTGATTGGCACCGTATTTATTGATAACGTATTCCATAACACGCCCGCGACCTTCATCATCAAAATCGATATCGATATCGGGCATACTTACACGATCTGGATTTAAGAAACGCTCAAAAAGCAGATCGTACTTCATGGGGTCGATGTTGGTAATCCATAAACAATAAGCCGCCACTGAACCCGCTGCAGAACCACGCCCTGGCCCTACCGAAACATCCATATTTCGGGCTTCGCGAATAAAATCTTCTACAATAAGGAAATACCCAGGATACCCAGTATTTTCAATTACATCGAGCTCAAAATCTAGGCGCTCTGTAACTTCTTCATTTAAAGGTTCACCGTAACGTTTTTTTGCGCCTTCGTAAACCAAATGACGTAAGTAAGCGTTTTCGCCACGTTTTCCACCGTCTTTTAAATCATCTTCATGCCTAAATTGCTCTGGAATG
The DNA here is from genome assembly GCF_000943555.1 of Neotamlana nanhaiensis. GTDB lineage: Bacteria > Bacteroidota > Bacteroidia > Flavobacteriales > Flavobacteriaceae > Neotamlana > Neotamlana nanhaiensis. The sequence continues at coordinate 17,793 of NZ_JTDV01000002.1, forward strand.
TCGAAAGCAGGCAATAATACATCACGTGCTAACTGGAATGCTTCAATTTTATTGACAATATCTTCGGTATTCGCAATGGCATCAGGTAAATCTTTGAAGATTTCCTTCATTTCATCTGAAGACTTAAAATAATACTCCTGATTTGGCAAACCATAACGATACCCGCGACCACGACCAATAGGTGTGGCTTGTTTTTCGCCATCTTTTACACACAATAAAATATCGTGCGCATTGGCATCGGTTTGTTTTTGATAATAGGTATTGTTGGTTGCAACAAGCTTAACATCGTGTTTTCTAGCTAACTTTACTAAAGTGTCGTTAACACGGTTTTCATCCTCTTGATTATGGCGCATGATTTCGACATATAAATCGTCACCAAACTGTTCTTTCCACCAAATTAAGGCTTCTTCTGCTTGATTTTCACCAATATTCAACACTTTACTAGGCACTTCTCCGTAAAGGTTACCGGTTAAAACAATGATGTCTTCTTTGTATTGTTCAATCAGTTTTTTATCGATACGAGGCACATAATAAAACCCATCGACAAAGGCACAAGACGATAATTTTGCTAAATTGTGATAGCCATTTTTATTTTTAGCTATTAAAACAATTTGATAACCGTTGTCCTTTCTGGTTTTATCTGCATGATTTTCACAAACAAAAAACTCACACCCAACAATGGGTTTTATAAGTTTCTTGTTGGTAGGTTGGCCACTTTCTTCTGCTGCTTTTATGGCCGCTTCAATACCTTTATTTTGATTATTTACAGCGTTTATAAAATGGAATGCCCCCATCATGTTACCATGATCTGTTAGCGCTACGGCGGGCATGTTATGAGATGCGGCAGCCGAAACCAAATCGGGGATACTCATGGTAGATTGCAGTACCGAGAATTGCGAATGGTTATGCAGATGTACAAAATCGACTTCGGTAACATCAACATCTATGGCAATATCATCAATTGGAGTTTTGGGCTCTAACTTCTCTAAACGCTTACGAATTTTATCGCTTTCTTGTTTGAGGTTGATATGCTTTAACCCAATTAAATCAATAGGTTCAGGATTTGCTTCCTTGAAACTTTTAAAATAATCGGTTTCTACATCAAGTTGCTCTTTGGTGTATTCTTCAAGACGAATAAGCTCTAAAAAACAACGTGTTGTAGCTTCAACATCGGCAGTTGCATTATGCGCTTCGGCAAACGGAACATTAAATAAAAACTCATGTAACTCGGTTAATGTTGGTAATTTAAATTTACCACCACGACCACCTGGTATTTTACAAAGTTCGGCTGTATGTTCTGTACAGGTATCGAGTACTGGCAATTCTTGCAATGGGTTTTCCACAGCTTCTCGTACAAATTCGGCACCCATAATATTTAAATCGAACTTTACATTTTGCCCAACTACAAATTTGGTTTTACTTAAAGCGATATTAAACTTTTCTAAAACTTCGGCAAGTGGCACGCCTTGTTCTGCTGCCAATTCGGTAGAAATACCGTGAATTTTTTCGGCGTCGTAAGGAATATTGAACCCATCTGGTTGCACCAAATAATCTTGACTTTCTATACAGTTACCCATAGCATCGTGCAATTGCCATGCAATTTGTATACACCTTGGCCAATTATCGACATCGGTAATGGGTGCATCCCAACGCTTTGGTAATCCGGTAGTTTCTGTATCGAAAATTAAGTACATTCCTTAAAATTTATGAGTTGTTTTGTAACGCTGATGTTTGAAAAAACGAGTTTATAAAAATACATAGAATTTCGGCTTTTTTTACAGGAACTTGTTATGAGTTTTAAACAATAAAAAAACGCAACCCGAAATTAATCGAGCTGCGTTTTTTCAAACTAACTAACCAACCAAATAGTTTATGAAACTAAATGTTCTTTTAACTTTTCACTATTAATTGCCTCCTGTATCGCGTTTTTCTGATTAAACAGCATTGCATCAATACTTGGTGGCAAAGTTCTGTCTTTTAAAACATCATTATATTCTTTTAAACTTGCCTCCTCTCCTCTAATAGCTTCTTCTAAAATGGCTTCTTCATCATTTGATGAGAATAACGATTTTAAACTCATCCAGTTTCTGTGCATCGTTCCTTTAAAGCTTCCGGAATCTTTAGGGGTTTCGCCATAACGTAAAATTTCTGTTCGAATTTGTTTTGCAAACTCGCTACGCTCCGTGGCTCTTCGTCTAAAAAATATTTTTAAATCTGTACTATCAACATTATCAGCCGCATTTAAATAACCTTTTTCGGCATCATAATTTTTAATTAATAGTTCATTTAACTTGTTCGAAATTTCTTCTGTATACTTCATAATCATAATCATTTTAAATTTCTCATGTTCTATTTTTTGATTTTTTTCAGAATTTAATCTGAGTATGTCCATTTCCTATTGAACACAAATAAATAAGCAATGAACGAAGATTTTAAAACTTATCTCTATCTTGTTTTTAAATCCAAAGTAAAGATACCCAAAAAGAGAGGCGCTGTCAAGCACTTTAACAAGGTTTATAATAGCATTAAGAGAGCGTTAACATTATAAATTATGTTACTTTTACAGGATAATACACATATAAATGAAACCATTATTAGTACTCGCTTTAGTTATGACGCTTTACAGCTGCAACGAAAACCAAAACACCGTTCCATTATACATTGGCACGTATACCTCTGGAGATAGTGAAGGTATTTATAAACTAAATTTTAATACCGAAACGGGTATGCTAACAAATTTAACATTGGCAGCTACGATTGGCAATCCATCGTTTATAGCTTACAGCCCAAACCAAAAATATATGTATGCTGTAAACGAAGCCGACCACGGCACAGTATCATCCTTTAGAATTACCGAAACAGGACATTTAACCTTAATAAATACGGTAAAAAGTTTTGGAGGCGCACCTTGTCATATTTCTGTAAACGATTCTGGCACCAAACTCGCAGCATCAAACTACAGCGGTGGTAATATTGCGCTATATGATATAAATGAAGATGGTAGCCTAACCGAAGCATCTCAAGTATTTGATCATAATTTACCAAACGAAAAGTCGCATGCGCATTCGGCACAGTTTTTTAAAGACGTGCTTTTTGTTGCCGATTTAGGCCGCAATGCCATGTACAAATACATAAAAAATGACACCGATGCTTATACACTAAAAGATTCATCATTTATAAAAATGACGCCTAACGCTGGCCCAAGACACTTTACGTTTACAAAAAATGCCGATTTTATTTATGTTATTAATGAATATGCAAGCACCATTACAGCAGCAAAGAAAACCGGCAACACTTATGAGGTTATTAGTAATACCTCTACACTTGCTGATGGTTTTACCGACCGAAATGACTGCGCCGATATACATCTTTCTAACAACGAGGAATTTTTATACGGTTCCAATCGTGGTGAAAACACCATAGCTGTTTTTAGAAGAGACCTCATAAATGGCAACATTACTAAAATACAAAATGCGTCGGTGCATGGTAATTGGCCTAGAAACTTTACACTATCGCCAGATGGAAAATTTTTATTGGTAGCCAACCAAAAGAGCGATAACATTTCCGTTTTTAAAATAAACGACAACGACGGCACACTTAGTTTTTTGCATGATATAAATATACCAACTCCAGTTTGTCTTTTATTTTAGTTAAATGCTTGAAAATTAAAAATATTAGAGTATATTTGCGCCCTCATTAATAACCCGAGGTCGCGAACCTCAATTAATTAATTATTATGCCTGTAAAAATTAGATTACAAAGACACGGTAAAAAAGGAAAACCTTATTACTGGATTGTTGCTGCCGATGCACGCGCCAAAAGAGATGGTAAATACCTAGAAAAATTAGGTGCTTACAACCCTAACACAAACCCTGCAACTGTAGAGTTAGATGTTGATGGTGCTGTAAAGTGGTTACAAAATGGTGCACAACCAACAGATACTGCTAAAGCTATTTTATCTTATAAAGGCGCTTTACTTAAAAAGCATTTAGCTGGTGGTGTTGCAAAAGGTGCTTTAACCGAAGAGCAAGCTGAAGAAAAATTCAACGCTTGGTTACAAGAAAAAGAAGCTAAAGTTCAAGCTAAATCTGAAGGTTTAAGTGAAGCACAAGCTAAAGCTAAAGCTGAAGCTCTTGCTGCTGAAAAAGCTGTAAACGAAGCTAGAATAGCTGCTGCCGCTCCTGTTGTTGAAGAAGCTGCTGAAGAAAGTGCAGACGTTGAAGCTGAAGCTAGCAACGAAGAAGAATAAAAAACATTTATTTTTTATACTTTTAAACTCCGATACGATGTGTCGGAGTTTTTTTATTCCCACGAAAGTGGGAATCTAAATCAATAATAAATTTCTCAAAAAAAGATTTCCGCATACGCGGAAATAGAAAAAGAAGACCTTTTCTATGAAAAAAGAAGATTGTTTCTACTTAGGAAAAATAGTTAAAAAATACAGTTTTAAAGGTGAGGTTTTAGCTAAACTAGACACCGACGAACCTGATATTTATCAAAACATGGATGCTGTATTTTTAGAGCTTAAAAACAATTTAATTCCTTTTTTTGTAGAACAAGCTCAATTACACAAAACCGAGCTACTACGTCTAAAATTTGAAGATGTAGATACCGAGGCAGATGCCGAATCTATTTTAAAATGCGACCTGTATTTGCCGCTAGATTTATTACCAAAGCTTGACGACGATAAATTCTATTTCCATGAAATTATTGGCTTTATGGTAACCGATAAAAATTTTGGTGAAGTAGGTATTATTAAAGCTATAAACGACACAACCGCTCAGGCACTTTTTGAAATTGACAGAAACGGAAAAGAAATTTTAATTCCAATGAACGACGCGTTTATTATTAAAGTTGACAAAAACAAAAAAACCATCGAGGTAAATACTCCCGATGGCTTAATAGATTTATATTTGTAATTACAGTTTAAACTGCAATTTTGTTTCTTGAGCAAGAATCTTTATAAACATTTATTGCATAAAGCGTCATTACTAAATTCTCTTTTTGCTTTTTTAAAGTCGACTCTAATTTTTCAGAGAAATCAAACTTATTTATAACAGCTTGGTATCTTTCAATATCCATCATTTGAATTTTACCTATTTCTGTGAAAATAAATTCTTCATTATTCGAAGCCTTTATATTTTTAAGAATTTCGTTTAAACCATATCCAATTGTTAATGGTACAGTTACTTCAGGATATTCAGGAACACTACCTTGATCTCTAATAGCACTGTCTAAAGCTTTAATAAACTGACTTCTATCGTGGCTTATTAACCTTAAAAATTTAGCAACCGAGTCGCTTTCAATAGCTTCGGCCGTATTAATAAACGCCCTTTCCGTATTAAAGTTTAAAGTTAGTAACTTGTTTAGGTGTGCTGTAATTTCTGGAGAATTTTTCATATTAAGCAGATTTAAGTTTGAGGTTAAAAATGTTTACAATTTAGGTTTGGTACCTGCTAAAGTAGCTAATAACTAAAATGGAACGCTTCATTAAAAACATAAATTCGACGAAATACATCCTTAAAAAACCAAAAACATCGATAAAATGCATGTTTTTATAAAAATCAACTACGAAATAGCCAATCGTCGCGCAAATAAATCTTTATGAACCTCGATACCATAAAGCGAATTTACAATGGTATCTTTTTGCTTTTTAAGTGCAGATTCTAATTGTTCAGGAAACTCAACATTATTTAGCACTTTTTGATATTTTTCAATATCGGTAACTTGCATTTTACCTATTTCGGTTAAAATTTTAAGCTTATTATTTTTAGCTATAATATGTCGTAATTTGGAACTCTTTTTATTTGGAGTTGGAACAATACTATCTGGATATGTTGGGGTACCTCCTTTTTGTCTAATAGCCAAATCTAAGGCTTTAATAAATTGTTTACGCTCGTAACCCGAAACGCGTAAAAAGTTTTTAATTACTGTACTTTCTACATTATCTATAACATCTAAAAAAGCTTTTTCTGCTTTAAAATTAACCGAGAGTAAACGGTTTAATTGCTTATTAATCTGTTCTGTATTTCTCATGGTTTAGTTGAGTTTTAAAATGCCTAAACATTTTGGTTATTAATTAAAAAAGGAGAATTCTAAATTAAGAAAAAACACCCTAAACTAAAAGTGACATAAAAGAATTGCTAATTATTAATTTATGCCTTTGTTTATACGATACAGTTAACTAATTTTTTAACCAAAAAGCCATTTTAAATTAAAAACTGCAAAGCTTAAACAAAAAACTACACTATTAAATATTTTAAAATTACAAGTAAACTAGCTTTACCTGTAATTATTATTATGCTACTACAGCATATTCTCGTTTTAAAACACGCAACGTTGCTTGTATACTATCGCGTTGCTTTACCAATATTTTACATAGCTTTAAAGGTAAATGCGGTTGCATTAAAACTTCATTGTATTTATTAATACTATCTTGTTTTAAGTTAAAAACTTCGTCTAATAAATCGCTTTCATTTTTTACAAAAGCTAAATTTTTAAACTTAGTTTTAATTTTATAAAAGTTTTTACTCAAGGCACCTATACGTTCTGGTGTTTCGCCTAAAGCTTCAATTTCTATATTAATGCGTTTGCTAAATTCGTTTCTCTCAAGAGCACGTTCTTTAAAAAATAATCGTAAGCTGTCATCGGTTACTTCATCAATAACATCACTATAAATTTTCTCTACTTCAAAATTAACTAACAATAAATCATTAAGTTGTCCTAATATCTTTTTTACGTATCTCATAGCTTATAAATTTATAGATTGTTATATTTTTATTCTCATATACTTCTATATAACTCTTTTTGGATTACGCAATTACATTTTTTAACATTTTTTTACTTTTTTAACTTAATTTTATCGAAAAAAATAATGGCAAACACTCCTTTTGCATTTAAACAATTCACAGTAAACCAAGACCAATGCGCCATGAAAATAGGTACAGATGGTGTTTTATTAGGTGCTTGGTCTAGCATAGACAACAACCCTTTTTCAGTTTTAGATATTGGTGCGGGCACAGGTATTATTGCTTTAATGTTAGCACAACGATGTCATGCCGAAGTTATTGATGCTCTAGAAATTGATGACCAAGCCTACGAACAATGCGTGGAGAATTTCGAGCAATCACCTTGGGGAGATCGTTTGTTTTGTTACCATGCTTCATTAGAAGAATTTGCCGAAGAAATTGAAGACGAATACGATTTAATTATTTGCAATCCGCCCTTTTATACCGAAGATTATAAAACCCAAAACGCCTCTCGCGATTTAGCACGTTTTCATGATGCAATGCCATTTGAACATCTCTTACAAAGCGTTGCTATTTTACTTTCTGAAAATGGCATATTTTCGGTAGTTATACCCTATAAGGAAGAACAATATTTTATTGAATTAGCTGAAGACTATCTACTTTCACCAATCAAAATTTGTCACGTAAAAGGCAATCCTGATGCCGAAATTAAAAGAAGTTTGATATCATTTTCGTTTGAAGAAACCGAAACAGAAATAGAAACTTTAACCATTGAAACCGAGCGCCATAAATACACGCCAGAATACATCGAATTAACTAAAGATTTTTATCTTAAGATGTAAGAATTTAAAATCTTATGATAGCATTACCATAAGCTCCACAAAAAAATTGAGGATACAATAAAGATGCTTCGACTGCGCTCAGCATGACAGCAACAAACGGATATATAACTGAAAGAATTAAACATTTCACAAAACAACCTGTATTCTATTAAATATTTTAAATAAATTTGTTTGAAACCTGAATAATTTCAAAAAAACATGAAACCAGATTTATTTGAAGCTCCCGATTATTACAATATAGACGAATTACTTAGCGACGAGCATAAACTTGTAAGGCAAGCGGCTCGCGACTGGGTAAAACGTGATGTTTCTCCAATAATTGAAGATTATGCACAGAAAGCACAATTTCCTGTACAAATAATTTCTGGGTTAGCCGAAATAGGTGCATTTGGTCCATATATCCCTTTAAAATATGGCGGTGCTGGTTTAGATCAAATTAGCTACGGATTAATTATGCAAGAGATTGAACGTGGCGATTCTGGTGTTCGTAGTACGGCCTCTGTACAATCGTCGTTGGTAATGTATCCTATTTACAAATATGGAAACGAAGCGCAACGCCAAAAGTATCTCCCAAAATTAGCTAGTGGCGAATGGATGGGATGCTTTGGTTTAACCGAACCCGATCATGGTAGTAACCCTGGTGGTATGGTTACCAATTTTAAAGATATGGGTGATCACTATTTACTTAACGGTGCCAAAATGTGGATAAGCAATGCGCCTTTTGCGCAAATTGCAGTGGTTTGGGCTAAGAACGAAGAAGGCCGTATTCATGGTTTAATAGTAGAGCGCGGTATGGCAGGTTTTTCAACACCAGAAACACATAATAAATGGTCGCTTCGAGCAAGCGCTACTGGCGAGCTTATTTTTGATAATGTGAAAGTCCCAAAAGAAAATTTACTCCCAAATAAATCTGGCTTGGGCGCACCTCTTGGATGCTTAGATTCTGCACGTTATGGTATTGCTTGGGGTGCCATTGGTGCTGCTATGGATTGTTATGATACGGCATTGCGTTATAGTAAAGAACGGATACAATTTGGTAAGCCTATTGGACAATTTCAGTTGCAACAAAAAAAACTTGCCGAAATGATTACCGAAATTACCAAAGCACAACTTTTAACATGGCGCTTAGGCGTTTTACGTAACGAAAATAAAGCCACTTCGGCGCAAATATCGATGGCCAAACGCAATAATGTAAATATGGCTATAAATATTGCTCGAGAAGCGCGCCAAATGTTAGGCGGCATGGGAATTACAGGCGAATATAGTATTATGCGACACATGATGAATTTAGAAAGTGTAATCACTTACGAAGGTACCCACGATATCCATTTACTAATTACAGGTCTTGATGTTACAGGCTTTAACGCCTTTAAATAAAACCTAACCAGCTTTTTACTCGTATGTTTTTAAAAAGCTAAACATGAAAACAATGACATATCTTTTAATGCTAGTATCGTTTTTCATTGTAGGGTGTAGTGATAACGATTCCGCTCTAAGCGACGACAATTTTATTGAAACACCTAGCGATACCACAACCACTCAAAAAAACTATAAAATACTCGCTTTAGGCGATAGCTATACCATAGGTGAAAGTGTTTGCAATGCTTGCAGATTTCCAGAGCAATTAAAAGATAGTCTGAAAACTGTTTTTGACACAAATCACCAAATCGATTTAAAAGTAATTGCAAGAACAGGTTGGACAACCACCAATTTAATTAACGCCATAGCAACCGAAAAACCTTCAGAAGATTATGATTTAACCACCTTGCTTATTGGTGTAAATAATCAGTATCAAGGCAAGCCCTTTTCAATTTACGAAAACGAATTTCCGCAGTTAATTAACACTGCTATTAAACATGCAAAAGGAGACAAATCGAATGTTATCGTGGTTTCAATACCTGATTATGCTTTTACGCCTTTTGGAAATGGCAACAACAATATTTCAAAAGAAATCGATACTTACAACAACTTTGCAAAAGCGTATTGCAACAACAACGGCATTACCTTTGTTAATATTACAGACATTACCAGAATGGGATTAGATAATCCAAGTTTAGTAGCTAACGATGGCTTGCATCCTTCCGCTTTGGCGTATAGTAAATTTATAAATCGCATCCTCCCTTTGGCTTCAGAAAAGCTTAAAAATTAAGACATTACCCCTATTGATTTACGAAAACGTTTTCTTAAAAAAAATAGGTTGATACTGATTTTTGTCATCTTTTTTTACTCTTCCTAAATCTAAATTTGTTTCAAGATTTCCAGTTAAATGGAAGTTATAACCATTAAAGAAACAAAATTATGGAAGAAACTAGAAAAGATATCGTACAGCGTATCAACTTAAAACTAGCTGCACTTGGTCAACCTACTTTTAAAGATAAAGACGATAGTTCTGAAAAATTTTGTGATCCAAAATTCGAAAAATTAACGCGTGGTTTAATAACTAGTTTAAAAGCAAAATCAAGACTTTTATCTAACCACTATGCTCCAGTAGATTCAAGAATTCAAAATTTCATAAACGACTATTTAAAAGATGTCAGTATAAATAAGCCTTACAACTTACCAAACAACACTTTATTGTTAACCAAAAAAGGTCAAGCGCGAGAAGCCAGCTTACCACCAGATGGAAACTCTTTTAAAAGCGATTTAGTAACCTCTAAACGTTTAAAACAAGGTATATTGAACAATCCGTTACACGATAAACGTACTACAAAAGGTACTTTTCATATCGTTGCCGGTACTTTACCTGTTCCGTTAGATAAAAAAGAAATTCCTAAAGTGGTATTTGCTCATTTTTTAAATGCTGCATTTAATGCACCCGAAGAGTTAAAAGTGCTACCATTTACAGCCAATCAAGAGAAAAAAGCCAAAGTCATGGTATCGATGTTACTAAGACCTGTTGTTTGTCCAGAAGTAAAAGGTATTGCGACACAAAAATCGTTAGAAGTTCGCTTTTTCGCTCCTGGCAACTTGGTAAGTAATCTTGATTTTGTTGAAAATATTTTTGGCAACGCCGGAAATCCTAACCTAGCTAAAAATGACGCGGCTCTAGATACCGAACATTGGACAGGGCATACGGGTTGTATTGTTCTAGCTCCGCAACTTTTAAAACTTAAAAAGAAAGATGTTGGACTGCCTCATTACAACGACGCGACCGAAAGACAACGTAAAGAAGGCATGTGTTATTTAGACGACAACGAACTTTACAACGATGGTGGTGCCTTTAAAATTACCTGTAGAGATGAACGCGGTGTGGTAGTAACGCTAATTGCCGATAATTATTACGGTTATTCTAAAAAGGAAATAAAAACGCAAATTAGCTACTCTGCAAACCTTTACGGGTTACTTGAAGAGGAACATGCAGGCGGCGCCATTGCTTATGCTAGACGTATAATGGGCGATACCGTTAACGGCTTGGAGTATTTTAGAACCTACGGCTTGGATCATAATTTCGAAGATGTTAAACATCTGTTAGCCGATAGAATTGACATAAAACCAGAAAACTATGCCATAGATAAAAACTACCCTAATATTGTTTACATACCAGAAACGGCATATTTTAACACGAATACCAATAGCATAACTTGGCAACACAATGGCGAAGAACAAAATTTAAAACTATCGCCATACAAAACATATATTCACCCAACGGGAAATAAATTAAAGTTAGAAAAGCACAAATCGATTAAATTGTGGCGCATCATAGAAACTTTCCCAGAAGGCATATTTTGCCACAAACCTTGTACAGTTTCTGGTGGCGGAAAATCTGAAATCTCAAAATCTATGCAAAACGCCATCACTTACAGCCGATTCAATTTGCAAAATATTGAAGAAGATTTCAAAAAAGCCGACGAGATTATTGAGTACAACTACTCTACACGCTGGAAAATTAAAGACCCCAACCGTCCACTTTCTAGATCATTATTAAGTGAAAAAAGAACCTTAGGATCTGTAGTGAAGTTACTAACGCCTTCTGATGAAAACTCAGATGAATTCAACGAATGGTTAAAAAATATCCCTGTGCATGTGCGCTCACTAGTCCTTTTTGTTAAACGTTTGTTCAGACAAGCTCATGGCGCCAACCTAAACTGGAAAGACATGATGTCTGTAGAAATTATTAACGGCGTAAAAGGTACAGCACTCATGTACAACAACAATCCTGTAGTGGGTAGTTATGTGCGTATTGGCTTTAATCAGCAAGGAAACTGGATGCTAAATAAATTACGTTCGGACTTTTCAGCAAGCGAAAAAATACAAACCGAAGACGATATTTCGGCATCTATAACCTTACCTAAAAATCAGTTTAAAAATTTAAACCCAGAATACACTAATAAAAGTGTAAAAGTGGTAACCAATTGTGAGGCGCATCTGTTTCAACGACCAGACGAAGCTATTGTAAGAGGTTACGATAAAGGTGCTGAGTTAGATATAATTTCTAATGGTAGATTTTTAACAAACTACGAAATGTTAACCAAAAAAGATGCTATTGAAATTTACGAAGACACCATCAATTTTGATAAATACACAAAACCTGTTCAAGATTTTATTCTTGATATTGTAAATAACGAGAGCGACGATGTTCAATTTGTATTACCATCGCACCCACGACTTGTGGAAGATGGTCCAACAAAAAACCCACGTTATTTAGAACCTAACAAGTTTTACAAAGAAACCGAGGCGTCTTACATATCTGATATTGGCGTACGTTTACACCGAAAAATAAAACCAGAAGATCCAGTAATTCACGTTGTAAATGCTGTATTACCTGGTAGAAGAAATAATCCCGTTGATAAAGAAGCAGGCATAAGACCTCTTGCGGTATATAACCCAATTCATTATCAAGAAACGCCAGAATTGTTCATGGATTTCATTTGTAGTTTAACAGGTAAGTCTCCTTCTACAACCGGAGCTGGTACAGAAGGAGCGCTTACCAAAGCACCCTTTAACATGCTTACACCAACTACAGACCTAAATAATGCGCTATTATCTCATATTTTAACCGAATCTAACGGCTTTAGTACAGCTGCTGGTTATGTGGGGGCAGAAAATAAAATAGATCATGATGTGAGTCTTTTAATTCCAGAAATTTGGGCGAGAATGACTCCAAAAGATCGCGATGCTAAGAATCTTATCGCAAATGGTTCTTTGGAAAAATTAGAGGATTTTGAGCACGAAGGCAAACCTGTTTTGGCTAGCCGACTAGGTTACAGAATTACTAAAAAGTTTGCCTTACTATGCTTAAACCGATTATTTGATGAACCAACTGCAGTGTTTAACGAGCGTATGCTAAAACCAGAATTACAAGGTTTAGAAGATTACGTTGATGGCATTAACAACATTGTTGAAGCGCAACAAAAAGTAGCCTTAAATTACTTTGAAGATGGTAGCGTAGAAGCCGCTATTCCACCTTTAAAAATCTTGTTACACATTATGGCTTACGGGCATTATGAAGGTAAAGCCATTAGCCATCCCGAATTACGCAAGTATTTTGAACGAGATTATGTTGTTAACAGCGATTGGTACAAAACCCGATTGAATTTAAAACAAGAAAAAGACATTCGTTTTTATAAATCGCAAATCGCCTATCTAGAAAACTTTATTGCAGATACAAATAATGCACATTTAGTTGAAGATATGAATATTAACGAGCGTTTAAATAAAACAAAAGCACTTTACAAAAATGCGCAAACAGAAGCTTATTTAGATAGTTTAATAGGCACCATTGGCGCAGACCCATTGTATAAAAAGTAAATCCGATTAGTTTATAGTTTCTAAAAAAAGCGTTTCTCTCGATACTTATCGATGTGGAAACGCTTTTTTGTTTACTTTTACTTTATGGTTTCTTCGAGAAAAAGACTTGATAATGCTTACAAAAATGCTAAAATCGTAGAATTTGACGATGATAGCAAATTTATACTATTTAGCGATTGCCACCGTGGCGACAATAGTTTTGCCGACGATTTTGCCAACAATCGTAATATCTATTTTCACGCCTTAAAGCATTATTACGCCGAAGGTTTTCAATATTGCGAATTAGGCGATGGCGATGAGCTATGGGAAAATCTAACTTTCGAGTCTATTTTAAACGCGCACAAAAATGTGTATATGCTCATGAAACAATTTCATGAAGAAAACCGATTACACATGATTTGGGGTAACCACGACATGGTTTACCGAAACAAAAACTATGTAAAGAAACATCTATCTACCTATTTCGATCCTAAAGTCGGCGAAGACGTTAAACTTTTTGGAGATATAACTTATAACGAAGCCATTGTTTTAAAACACTGCAGAACAGACCAAGAACTTTTTTTAACCCATGGCCATCAAGCCGATTGGTGGAACTTTTTGTTCTGGAAATGGAGTCGTTTTTTAGTCCGTATTCTTTGGAAACCGCTAAACGTTATGGGAATTGCAGACCCAACAAGTCCGGCAAAAAACTATACCGAATTAATAAAAGTTGAAAAACGCACCAAAAGTTGGATTGCCGAAAACAACAATTTACTAACCATTGTTGGTCATACACACAGACCGCGATTTCCCGAACCAGGAGATATTGCCTTTTTTAATGACGGTAGCTGTGTACATCCACGAAGTATAACTGGTATAGAAATTGAAAACGGCGAAATATCGCTTATAAAATGGCAAATAGCAACCAAAGACGATGGTACATTGCAAATTGTTAGAGTTTTGCTAGAAGGCCCAAGAAAGTTGCAAGACTATAAAACCAATTAAGGTTTCGCTTTCGCGGAAATAAATACAGATGCTACAAAAACGCTACGAAGGCTTTTTAAAAACACCAAATCTTTGGGAAGGCAATGCCGTGTTCCAGCTACAGCAATTCGAAATTGATACGTTTCCTTCAAAAATCGACGCTACTATTGATGATAACTTACGACTAGGAAAATATGTAGAGCGTTTGGTATCGTTTCAAATACAGCAACATGAAAATGTAATCGTTCTTGCTGAAAATATTCAAATACAAGATAACAAACTTACCTTAGGCGAATTAGATGCGTTAATTTTAAAAGATAATCAATCTATACATTTAGAAATAATTTATAAGTTCTACGTGTATGATGATACTGTTGGCGCTACCGAAATTGATCACTTTATTGGTCCAAATAGAAAAGATTCACTCCTAGAAAAACTTACAAAACTAAAAAACAAACAACTGCCTTTACTTTATAACAAGGTTTGTAAACCGTACTTAGAAGCATTGTATTTAAACGCCAAAACCATAAAGCAACAGGTATATTTTAAGGCGCAATTATTTTTACCATTTGGTAAAAACATTCATTTAAAAACTCTAAATAATGCCTGTGTTTACGGCCATTATGTTACTAAAAGAGACTTAAAACAATTAGCAGATTTCAAATTTTATATACCAACCAAGAAAGATTGGTTAATTGTCCCGCACACGCATGTCGATTGGAACAATTTCGAGACTTTTAAAACTATTGCGGAAAGTTATATTAGCGATAAATTTTCAGCTTTATTCTGGATGAAAGCACCAAACGGCGAGATAAAAAAAATGTTCTTAGTTTGGTGGACAAACTAAGAACATTTTAAACGCTGAAACAGCTTCAGCTAAATATTATTAAATTCCTGTAAATTATTCAGTAGGAATTCTTTCGTCAATCATTTTTAATGGCATACCTTCCATTAAATCGAAAATATCAAGAATGCTTCTAAAGCTATCTTCCTCTTCAGATTGTTCCGAAACAAACCACTGCATAAATACTTCGGTAATAAAATCGTTTTTCTCTCTAGCAGCTTTAAAAATCTTGAAAATAGATTCTGTTACACTAATTTCATGCTCTAAACCTGTTTCGTAAATCGATTTTAAACTTTCAAATTCGTTGTTAACATTAGTCACGTTTGGTGAAATTGCGGCACCACCGTTATCGTTAACAAATTTGAAGATTTTCATGGCGTGCTCTCTTTCTTCTTCAGCTTGCTTGTAAAAAAATGCTTTGCTGTTTAAAAGTTCACGTTGGTCGCACCAAGAAGCCATTGCTAAATAAGCTGCCGATGCTTTCATTTCCATTCCTATTTGATTATTTAACATGTCCATCACGTCTGGGTGAATAGACATTTGTTTTCTTACTATTGTGTTCATACCGTTTGATTTTACACAAATTTACAACAAAAGCAGGCACAGAATGATTATAAATAAAATTTATAGGAAGTCTAAATAAATATAAATTTAATTTAAACTAAGATAGAAGCTGGCGCATGAAAGAACAGCTCTATTTCCTCTTTTAAATGGAGTAATTGCGGAATTTCTAAATAAATAAGATGTTGTTTATCGGCTACAAAAAGTAAAACGAAATTTTCGTTGTTTACGATGCGCGTTAACGAAGCAAACGTGGTTAGTTCGTTTATGTTACGTCTTAACTCAAGCATTTGCGGAAAGCTTAAGGTAATGGTCTTATTTGGCGTAATTAACTCATACTTACAAAAGGTAAGATGCTTAATTTCGTAACTATTTGCGGTTTCATTTTTCATAACTCGGATGCAAATATAGTTAATTTATTTAGAATAAATTAAAATTAACTTTCTGGTGCTAATTCTACCTCCAAACCTTCCATTTCTGGAGTCATTTGTATTTGGCATCCTAAACGGCTATTATCCTTTACATCAAAGGCTTCAGAAAGCATTGCCTCTTCGTCATCGCCCATTTCTGGTAATTCGGTGTCGCTTAAAACATAACATTGGCAAGACGCACACATGGCCATACCACCGCAAACACCAATGGTGCCTTCTGGGGCTAATTCGTAAGACCTCACCACTTCCATTAAATTCATTGCCATATCAGTTGGCGCAACAATATCGTGAGTTACACCGTCTCTATCTGTTATTTTAATGTTTATATCGCTCATTTATTCTTTGTTAATGTTTTATAAAAAACACATCATACTTTATGCCACAAATTTAAGGCTTGAAAAGCTATTTTTAAACTATTTAGCCTGCATTTGTAACGGTTATACCAAAAAAATAAAGAATCCTTAAAAATGTAACTTTTAAGAATTCTCTTTTTTATTTAATATTGGTTTTTGCTAAAAAATTAGCATTATCTGTTTAAACTTCAATATTTACAACCTCCTCTATTTGAGGTGCGTATTTTTTAATAGTCATTTCTACGCCAGATTTTAGTGTCATTTGGTTTACACTACACCCAACGCATGCGCCTTTAAGCTGTACTTTTACAAGCTTTTCATCTTCAATAGAAAGTAATGAAATATCGCCGCCATCGCTTTGTAAAAACGGACGAATTTCTTCTAAGGCTTTTTCTACATTTAATTTTAACTCTTCTGCTGTCATATCTTATTTTTTAACTGCCGAACAACCTGCCATGGTTGTTATTTTAATAGCTTCAGTTGGTGGTAAATTATCGTTACGTTTTACTACTTCTTGCACCACATTTTGGGTTAACTTTTCAAAAGCTTGTTCTAAAGGTGTTGCCGTTTGTAATGCTGCCGGACGCCCAACATCGCCGGCTTCTCGTATACTTTGCACCAAAGGCAATTGCCCTAAAAATGGTACTTGTAAATCTTCCGCAAGGTTTTTAGCGCCTTCTTTACCAAAAATATAGTATTTATTATCTGGTAATTCTGCGGGAGTAAAGTACGCCATATTTTCTATAATTCCTAAAACTGGTACTTGAATACTGTCTTGTTGAAACATAGCCACACCTTTTTTAGCATCGGCAAGTGCCACGTTTTGTGGTGTACTTACAACAACCGCGCCAGTAATTGGTAACGACTGCATGATGCTTAAGTGAATATCGCCTGTTCCTGGAGGTAAATCAATTAATAGAAAATCGATTTCGCCCCAAGCGGCATCAAAAATCATTTGGTTTAATGCTTTTGCAGCCATTGGTCCGCGCCATACTACCGCCTGATTAGGTTGGGTAAAAAAGCCAATAGATAGTACTTTTACATCGTAATTTTCAACAGGCTTCATCTTCGATTTTCCTTCAACATTAACCGCTAGAGGTTTTTCGGCTTCTACATCGAACATAATTGGTATCGATGGCCCATAAATATCGGCATCTAAAACACCAACTTTAAAGCCCATTTTAGCTAAACTCACCGCTAAATTTGCGGTAACTGTAGATTTACCAACCCCACCTTTACCCGATGCTACTGCCACAATATTTTGAATTCCTGGAATAGGATTGCCTTTTATAACATTGGCTTGTGGTTTTGCTGGAGCATTAACCTTTATATTGACTTTTATTTTTGCTTTTTCGTAAACTTTATCGTGTATGGTTTTTAATATATCGACTTCTGTACGTTTTTTAGCCTGTAAACTCGGATTTTTTATGGTGATATCTACCACAACCTCATCACCAAAAGTGACTACATTTGTTACCGCACCACTTTCCACCATATTTTGACCTTCACCAGGTACAGTTATGGTTTCTAAAGCTTTAAGTATATCTTTTTTATTAAGTTTCATTCGTTTTATTAAGAATCATTCTAAGAGGCAAATATACGCATTTAAGACTGAAGGCTGAAATGGAAATAAGAAGATTTATTGATGTAACTATGTAAAATATTTATACAAAATGGCACGATTTATGCCCGAAAAAATTGACTAAAAAATCAATCAATTATGCCAAAAAAACTAACACTAATTATACTCGCTATTTTATCCTTTTATTTCGCTCCAGCACAAAGTAAAATTGAAAAAGCTGAAGAAAGTTTAAAAAAACAAGATCAAACTAATGGTTATTATACCGAAACTAACAATTACGATAGCTCTAGCAGTAATAGCAACTCCTATTTTGGCGAAATGGTTGCCGAACTTTTTATTGGCCTATTCGCATACACTGCTTATGGTGTGTTAGTTGAAAGTCCGTTTGAATATAACAGTAAAAGTCACAACGCTATTTTAACAAAACGCGTGTATAACACAACAAATACAGGGCATTACACGTATGAGTGGAATGATAATTCTGCTATAGGTCGCACCACTATTTCTACTAAATATATTTTTGAAAACCCAAAACTTCAAGGCAATCATTTAAATGTTGATATGCGTTTTTTTAACCGATTAGCCTTAGAGGTAAACTACCTACAACTTTGGGAAAATAACACCAATTTTGGTCATGATGCGCTTGCTATTTATACGGCATTGGGTAAATACCATCGTGTAAGAACAAAAGCGTTTGATGGCTGGTGGGGTTTAGGTGCATCGTATGTAGATGGCGACGTAAATAGCTTTGGATTTACTTATGGACTAGGCGCTGAAATATTTTTAGGAAAACCTATTAGTCTAGAGAGCAGTTTTAATCAGACCCTAGTGAATCAAAGCACGGTAAATAAATTTAATGCGCTAATAAATTATTACATCAACCAATATAAAATACATGGCGGTTATGAATATTTAAAAATTGGAAATCAAAACTTTTCTACGGTGAGTTTAGGTGCTGGCTTTTCGTTTTAATTCAAATTAATTTCTAGTAGCTTTTGTAATTATTTATAAATTTTTGAAAAATTAGGACTTAATTACATAAACTTATAACGCTTCTGAAGGATCCCAAAAAACAGTTTTAAAATTTTGAATTTGATTGTTCTTAACAGCAACGCCTTCACTTTCTAATAATTGCTGCATTAAATTCGTACCATCAAAATGTTGCTTTCCAGTGAGTAATCCGTTTCGGTTAACTACTCTGTGTGCGGGTACATCTTTTCCAGATGACCCGTTCATAGCATAACCCACCATTCTTGCACTTCTTGCTGCTCCTAAATATTTTGCAATGGCGCCGTAACTTGTTACTCTTCCGAAAGGAATTTGTTTTGCTACCTCATAAACCTTATCGAAAAAAGTGAGCGTTTCAGGTTTCATACTACATTTTATTTATAATGTTAATTATAGTAAAAATAGCAATTACAGCAGTAATACCTCCAATTATATAGTTCATGTTTTTTTGCGATGTAAATTTCTTTTCGCTTATTTTATCGAAGAAAAACATGTAAAAGTAAAGCACAACAAATGTTCCTGTTGATGTTCCTGCCATATAAGCAAAAATGCTTGTTGTACTAAAATCTAACCAACCAAAAGAAGCCAAAGTAATAGTCATGTATGCCTGAAACGGAATAGGAAACACATTTAAAGCCGATAAAAACACCCCTTGAAAAAACCGACTATGTTTACTTTTAGTTTTAGCTTTTACCTGTTTTTTAGGTTGTGACTTAGCAATGAGCAAAAAGTAAATGGATATTAAAATAAAAATAACACAAGCCACTTTTTGTAAAATACTAATTACTTCGGGATGCATTTTTAAATACCTAGCACAAATGGCCGCAATATAAGTTTGTAATAGTACAACCAACGAAGCGCCAATAGAAAACATAATACCACGGGTATGCCCTTCTTTTAAACTTATTTTAGCGGCTGTAATGTTTAACAAACCAGGAGGTAAAACAGCCAAAATTGACGCTACCAAGCCCAACAAAAAAATAAAAGTAATACTCAAAACCTATTTAATTTTAAATGCGATGTAGGTTATAGGCTTTTGCACCTGCAAATACTGCGACTCGTAAAAGGTTTGTATAGCAGTAACATCTTCGGGGCTACCTTCTTGCTTATAAACATTGTGGTTTGCATAAAGCACTTCGTGTCCCGCTCCGTGTAATAATCCAAGCGTGTAACCATGCATAAATTCACTATCGGTTTTAAGGTTTACAACGCCATCTGGTTTTAAAACTTGTTTGTAACGTTGTAAAAAGGCAGCATTCGTCATGCGATGCTTGGTGCGCTTGTATTTAATTTGCGGATCGGGGAAGGTAATCCAAATTTCGTCAACTTCATTTTCCGCGAAAGCGTACTCAATAAGTTCTATTTGAGTGCGTAAAAAAGCAACATTATTTATGCCGTCTTCAACTGCTGTTTTAGCGCCTCTCCAAAAACGAGCACCTTTAATATCGATACCAATAAAATTTTTGTTAGGATATTTTTTTGCTAAGGCTACCGAATATTCACCTTTACCACAACCCAACTCCAACACAATAGGATTATTGTTTTTAAAATGGTTTTTGCTCCAATTTCCTTTTAAACTAAATTGCGTATTTACCAATTCGTCGCGTGTTGGTTGAACAACATTATTAAATGTTTCGTTTTCCCTAAAGCGCTTCAATTTATTTTTACTGCCCACCTTATTAAATTTTTATACGGTAATAATTATTTTGCAAAAGTACGGTACAGCAAGTCTATTTTAAAAATTTGCTTAACAATTAATTAGTATTAAAACGAATTTGATAAAACTTTGGAAATATATAACGTTTAAAATAAACTTAGTTTTGTTAAGATTAAAATTCATCTTAACTTAGTAATTAATTGATTTAAGGTGAATTAGATTATTTATGAAGAAAAGAATTTTAATTACTCCTTTAAATTGGGGATTGGGGCATGCCACACGCTGCATCCCAATTATTAATGCCTTACTAAATTTTGGTTTTGAGCCTATAATTGCCAGTGATGGTGTCGCACTTTCGTTATTACAAAAAGAATTTCCAGAGTTACAAACCTTAACCTTGCCTTCGTATAAAGTAACTTATGCCAAAAAAGGCAAATATTTTAAACTGAAAATTTTAAAAAATTCTCCAAAGCTTTTAAAAGCAATTAATGCTGAAAAAAAAGTTATTAAATCTATTATTGAAGATTATAAGATTGATGGCATAATTTCGGATAACCGATTGGGAGTTAGAAGTAAAAAAGTACCTTCTATTTTTATTACGCATCAATTGAATGTTTTAAGCGGAAGCACAACTTGGATTAGCACAAAAATTCATCAGAAAATAATTAAAAAATTTGATGTTTGCTGGGTACCAGACACTAATGGTAGTGTTAATTTAAGCGGCAAACTTGGTCATGTAAAGTCGTTTGAAATAGAAACCAAATACATTGGTCCATTAAGCCGTTTTACTAAAACCGAGGCCCCCGTAAAAAACGATGTTATGGTTTTAATATCGGGTCCCGAACCACAACGCACTTTACTTGAAGAAAAACTATTTGATGAATTAAAAGATTATAACGGAAAGGTTGTTTTTGTAAAAGGTAAAATGGAAGCTGAACAAATAGTAGAAACTATTGGCAACATAACGATTTACAATTTTATGACCTCCAGTTTACTTGAAAAAACTATAAACGAGAGCGATTTGGTAATTTCTCGATCGGGTTATACTACGGTAATGGATTTGGCTAAACTAAGCAAAAAAGCCTTTTTTATACCAACACCAGGGCAATTTGAACAAGAATATTTAGCCAAACGTTTAACGCAATTAGGTTTAGTACCAAGTTGTAAACAAGAAGATTTTACATTAAAAAAATTAGGCCAAATGCCACTTTACAAAGGATTAACAGCTTTTTATTTTGAAATTGATTTTGCCGATTTATTTAAGCCTTTTCTAAAGTAAACGAAAATTCACTACCAACGTTAAACTCGCTTTCTACATAAATTTTTTCGTCGTGGGCTTCAATTATATGCTTCACAATAGATAAACCTAAGCCAGAACCTCCCTCTTTTCGAGAACCACTTTTGTCTACTCTAAAAAAGCGTTCAAAAAGTCTTGGTATATTTTCAGATGAAATACCTTCGCCATTATCAGTCACCCTAACAATAACTTTGTTTTTAATTAGGTTTTCTACGCTAATCTCAGTAGTTCCTTTTTCGCTACCGTATTTAATTGAGTTTACCACCAAATTAACCAGCACTTGCTGAATTCGCTCTTTATCGGCTTTTACCAAAATAGGTTGATTATAATCAAAATCGAATGTTAGAGTAATTTTTTTCTTGGCCGCCTTCATTTCAAGCATTTCAAAAACGCTTTTAGCGAGCTCAATAATATCAAAGGTTTCGGTATTTAAACTTAAGTCACCAACCTCAAGTTTGGTTATCATATCTAAATCTTTAACAATATAACCTAAGCGCTCAATGCCTTTACTGGCTCGTTCTAGATATTTTTTACGGATAACACTATCGTCCATGGCGCCATCAAGTAATGTTAAAATATAGCCTTGAACCGTAAAAAGTGGTGTTTTTAATTCGTGCGACACATTACCTAAAAATTCTTTTCGGTATTCTTCACGAACCTTTAAGGTTTCAATTTCTATCTTTTTATCTTTTGCAAACTTATCAATCTCTTGGGTTAGGGTTCTCATATCGGTAGTTATAGAACCTTTTCGAAGATTAGTAGATTCGAGCAATGTTAAATCGTCGTATATTTTTTTTACGCGCTTGTAAATAAACCGTTCTACCCGAAACTGAATAATAACAAAACAAAAAACATAAACCGTAACAGCAAAACCTATAGAAAAATACCATTTTAACTCGTAAAACAACCATAAAAAAACACTCGCTAAGAGTGTTGTTAATAAGGTTATATATAACGAGGTATATAAAGCAAACCGGTATGATTTTTTAAATTTTGTTCGCATTAATCTACAAACTTGTAGCCTACACCTTTTATGGTTTTAAAGCTTTTATCGCCTAATTTTTCTCTTAATTTTCTAATATGAACATCAATAGTTCTGCCACCAACAACGACTTCGTTACCCCAAACGGTATCTAAAATTTCGTCTCTTTTAAATACTTTTCCAGGTTTTGATGCCAGTAAAGATAGTAATTCAAATTCTTTTCTTGGTAAAACTATTTCTTTTCCTTTTGAAGTTATTTTATACTCATCGCGGTTTATTACTAAGCTACCCACTTTAACGGTATTAGTAACGTCTTCTTCCTTATAACGACGCAATAACGCTTTTACCTTACTCACCAAAACTTTAGGTTTAATAGGTTTGGTAATATAATCGTCGGCGCCAGCCTCAAAACCGGCTACTTGCGAATAATCTTCGCCTCTAGCAGTTAAAAAAGTTATGATAGAATTTTTTAAATCGGGGATTTTTCTAATCATTTCACAAGCTTCAATACCATCCATTTCGGGCATCATCACATCTAAAATAATTAATTGAGGGAGTTCTTTTTTTGCTTTTTTTACACCTTCACTGCCGTTTTCGGCTGTAATAACTTGATAACCTTCACTAGATAAATTGTAACCTACAATTTCTAAAATGTCTGGTTCATCATCAACAAGCAAAATTTTTATGTCCTTTTTTTTCATTATAACGTATTGCTATTTTTGTGTGAACAAATATAAAACTAATAACACAATTTCATTAAAGGTACAGATTTAATAACATTAAGGTAACAATTTACTTAAGAAAACTGTGTCTTTCGACGTATGAATCAAATCTTTAACAGTTTTTTGGCATCAAATTTGTAAGATTTTATTAATTTTACTCAATCTAAAAGCACCTATGAAAAAAAACTACATTTACATTTTATTATTTGTTCTGGCGTTTTTTACAACTCAATATAGTGTTGCGCAGAGTGATGCCAAATTAGCATCGACTACTTCGCAAAATATTGAGGGACTTGCTATATACCCAAATCCTGTAAGTAGCGGAAAAGCTTATATAAATATTTCTACCAAATACAATTTTAAAAAACGTGTAGAATTTTACAATGTTTTAGGTAAACGTGTGTACTCGGTTGTATTAACTGGTAAAGAATTAAACATTTCAAATTTAAATCGTGGTGTTTATATTCTTAAAATAACCGAGGGTGATGTGAGCGAAACTCGAAAATTAGTAATAAAATAGTTCTAATATTATCATATAGTTAAAAAACAGCCGAATGGCTGTTTTTTTTTGGCTTGTACTTAAGTAAATAGTAGTTTTAGCTTAAATTATTTAATCCTTTTTTTATGAAAAAAATTTACTTTTTATTATTAACAACTTTAATATCATTTGCTTCTTTTGGGCAAGTTATTATAACAGAACTTGCAGACCCAAACAATAATGCTGGAGCTAGATTTGTTGAAATTTATTGTGTTGGACCAAGCTCGGTAAATCTGAATGGTTGGGAGCTTCGACGTTGGACAAATTCGAATACAGACCCACAAACCAGTGGTGTAGATTTATCTTCAATAGGTACATTAAATGTTGGGCAATTTGCAATAATTTCGCCAAATGCTTCAGAATTTGAAGCAGTTTATGGTTTTGCACCAGACATAAGTACTTCAACTGGAGGTGCCGCCGACAGTAATGGTGATGACAAAATTGCTATTTTTGATGCATCGGATGCCACAATTGATATTTTTGGAATACCAGGTAATGATGCTAACAATGCAAATACTGCCGAAAATTTTGAAGACGGAAGAGCAGAACGAGCAGCTACAGTAACTGCTCCAAACGCTACATGGACTGCAAGCGAATGGATTAGCGATAACGACCAAGGCTTTGGTTCGGGAGCACAGGATGCACCTGCTGGATTCGATCCTAAAAGTTGGATTGGAGCATCATCATCATGTGGTGTTACCTTAGGAACAGCTACTTTTGTTTGCACAACAAACACACTTGGAGATGATAATGATACGGTTACAGTAAATATTCCATATACAGGAGATGATTCTGGAATCACATCGGTTTCAACTACTTCTGGTGGAACTATTGGAGGAGACAATCCTGCTTCTGCTACCGATGGCACCATTACAATTACAGGGTTATCTGAAGGTGATGCTTGGGATATTACTTTAAACGGTGGAGATTGCGATAGCACCACAATTAGCGGAACTATTGGTTCTGATATTTGCGACCCAGCATGTTTTGATTTAAGTGAAGGTAGCGAATTGTTTGAGTTAGTTACTGTTACTGCAAACACTGACGGCGACGAGTGGACAGAAACTGCTGGAACATATGTTATGAACGGTTATTGTGGTTCTGGTTGCGCAGAAAATATTGAAACATGGCTAATATTTGGTCCGTTAGATATGACAGGTGTAACCGATTTAAATCTTGCACTTAATGCTACCGAACAATACGGTGCCACAGATTTAATTGTAGCTTATACTTCAACATATGCTGATTGTCCGTCGGCATCAACATGGACTACTACGCAAACTATTACTGATAGTGGGTTTTATGACATCGACCTATCTGGAATTTCAGGAACTGAGGTATTTATTGGAATTCAATATTTAGATGATGGAGCTGATGGCTATTCCTCATGGAGCTTATCAAATGTAGCCATAGAAGCTAACGGAAATTGCCCTACTTTAGGAACAAGACCAACATCTAGCTGTACGCCATTATCACTTAGCAAAAACCAAATTGAAGGTTTCGAGATGTATCCTAACCCAACCAATTTAGGTTATGTAAATATTTTAAGCGCTAGTAATGATGCTATGACTGTTTCAGTTTTTGATTTACTAGGAAAACAAGTTTTAAACAACACTGTAAAAAATAATACACTTGATATTTCTAGCTTAAAAAGTGGCATTTATGTTATGAAAGTAAGGCAAAACGATGCCGTTTCGACTAAAAAATTAGTAATAAAATAATTTTACTACATATACTATTTTAAAGCGCTACCATTGGTGGCGCTTTTTTATTTTATATACTTTTGCATTGGTGAAAAACAACCTAATGATAAATCCCGAAGACATTTTTAACATAAACTCGCAAGCGGCTTTTGAAAAAGCAGCATTACAAGTCTTCAAATTTCAATTTGAAAATAATAAGGTTTATCGGTCGTTTTGCGATTTATTATACAAACACCCAAGTAGTGTAAAAACAATACAAGACATTCCGTTTTTACCCATTCAATTTTTTAAATCGCACCGTATTTTAAGTAGTAAGGCTCCAATTGAGACCACGTTTACCAGTTCGGGAACCACAGGAAGCCAAACCAGTAAACATTTAGTTACTAACTTAAATATTTACGAAAAAAGTTTTACCAGAGGATTTCAGCATTTTTACGGCAATTTGCAAGACTATGTCATTTTAGGATTGCTCCCATCGTATTTAGAACGTGAAGGCTCGTCGTTAATATACATGGTAAACCACATGATAAAAACCTCAAAATATCCCGAAAGTGGTTTTTATTTAAACAACCTTTCAGAATTAAAAAACACCTTAATAAAACTAGATGTCGAAGGTAAAAAAGTACTACTTATTGGCGTTTCATTCGCCCTTTTAGACTTAATTGAAAGCCATCAATTTAATCTAAAAAACACCATTATTATGGAAACTGGTGGCATGAAAGGGCGCCGAAAAGAACTCATTAGAGCAGAACTGCACAATTTACTAAAACAAGGTTTTGGCGTTACCGCTATACATAGCGAGTATGGCATGACCGAACTGTTAAGTCAGGCCTATTCCCAAGGTAATGGTATTTTTAATTGTCCGCCATGGATGCAAATTTTAACTCGCGATACCGAAGATGCTTTAAGCATACAAGTTACAGGAAAAACAGGAGGCATTAATGTTATTGACCTCGCCAATATAAATTCTTGCGCCTTTATTGCTACCCAAGATTTAGGCAAAGTTAAAGCCAATGGCGATATAGAAATTATTGGACGTTTTGATAATTCTGATATTCGTGGCTGTAACCTTATGGTTTTATAAGCTTCAATTTTGTTAAGTTACAACACATAGCGCAAATTTTTTCAAAAAAAATAACTTCTTGTAAGGTTTAAAAACTAAACCCGACCAACTTTATGCTAAGAAAAAGAAAGATTATTGATTTTTGGTTAATTAGTGAATTCAAGCCTGATTTAAAATCAGGCTTGAATAATTTTAGGAGCTTACTATTTGCCTAACATAAGTAGTTCGCTACAAACAACTTCTGTAACGTAGCGCTTGTTTCCCTGTTTATCTTCGTAACTTCTTGAAGTTAATTTGCCCTCAATAGCAACCTCGTTGCCTTTGCTTAAATATTTTTCTACTATTTGTGCCGTTTTACCCCAAGCTACAACCGAATGCCATTGGGTATCGGTAATTTTTTCACCTTTATTATTGGTGTAGCTATCGTTTGTGGCCATATTAAATTTAGCCAATGTTTTACCAGATTCTAGATTAATAATTTCTGGATTGTTTCCTAAGTTACCAATCAACTGTACTTTGTTTCTAAGCGTGTTCATAATTTTAATTTTAGTGCTTGCCTTAATAAGCAAACGGTTAAACAGTTAATACTATCGCGTTTGTAAACTAACGACACTGCAAAGATGCAACAGCACTAAAACTTTAAACGGTTTTTAAACATTTGTGTTCGTTTGTAGTCGTTTACATCGTTTTATTGATTTAATTTGTTTGCCACAATAAACGTTTATTTTTTAAAGAGTTTTCTTATATTTACTTGTATAACTAGTTGTACACAAGCTCTGAAAAGCCAACCGCACAAACAGCACATTTGGTTTTTCCTAACGCAAAAGCCAACGCTCAAAAAACCAAAAGAGCTGTTTTTTGCCAACGCTGAAAGGAAAAAAAAACGTTAATTAAATTGAATGAAATGAGTTGAAAATATTTATATTGATGCTCGAATAAAAATTAAAAACTGAACAACCACTAACCGCTATATGAGCAAGATAAATACGCTTATAAATAACTTTTCAACCAATAATCTCATTGCTTTTTTGAGAGGCTCGATACCTTCCTTCAAACCTGATGAAGAAGATTTAGACCACTTATTCCCAGAAGATATTTATGACAAATATGAATCGATTATCAAAGTTGGAGAAGCGGAAATAGATAAAGATGACATCATTGTTATCGCTTCTAAAACAACTGAACCACTAACCGAACGAACTGGAAAAAAGAATCAATACGAAATCGCAAAAACCATTTTAAAACACGAAGTGAAAGACGCTTCACTATTCGTATTTTACGATGACGAAGGAAATTTCAGATTCAGTTTTGTAAAAGCGAATTATCTCGGAACTAAAAGAGACTTTACCGACTTTAAACGTTACACATATTTTGTAACACCAAGTCAAACCAACAAAACATTCATCAAACAAGTTGGCGGTTGTAATTTCAATTCACTAGATGAGATAATTCAAGCCTTTAGTGTTGAACCACTTAACAAACAATTCTATCAAGACATTGCAAAATCGTTCTACAGTCTTATTGGTGGAAAAGTAAAAATTGGCAGTAGAAATGTAGAATTCGACACTTCATTAAAACTTCCATCAACACCAGTTGATACTAATAGAAAAGTGTACCAAGAATTTGCAGTAAGATTAATTGGTAGAACTATTTTCTGTTGGTTTCTAAAAAGTAAGAAATCTGAAAACAGCGTTCCGCTTGTTCCCGAAAGTTGGCTATCATCAAAAACCGTTGTTGAAGTCAACAACCAACAGCATAACTATTACCATTCGGTTTTAGAAAAATTGTTCTTTTTGGTACTCAATAAAAAACAAAACGACCGAAAAGACTATGACCTACCAAACGACCACCAACTCATTCCATTTTTAAATGGTGGCCTTTTTGAAGCACAAACTGATGACTTCTTCCCTACGAATGGCAAAGGCATACATCAAGTTTCATTTGACTTAAAAATTCCAAACCAATGGTTTATTGAACTTTTTGAAGTTTTAGAACAATACAATTTTACCATTGACGAAAACAGCATTTACGATGCAGAAGTAAGTATCGACCCAGAAATGCTCGGAACTATCTTTGAAAATCTATTGGCTGAAATTGACCCAGATACTGAAAAAAGTGCAAGAAAAGCCACAGGTAGTTTTTATACACCAAGAGAGATTGTAGATTATATGGTAGAGCAATCTTTGGTACAGTATTTAAAAACCAAAGTCGATATTGAAAACGAAGAACAGCTTTTAGAACTCTTTAAAGAAGGTGGCGAAAACAAATTTGAGAAGAAACAAACCGCAACCATTTTAGAAGCTTTAAGCGATGTAAAAATATTAGATCCAGCTTGTGGTTCTGGAGCTTTCCCAATGGGAGCATTACATAAAATAATTATTGCTTTACAAAAACTTGACCCAGATGCATCTTGGTGGAAACAAAAGCAAATAGAAAACGTACCTAATGCTTTGGCAAAACAAATGCTTAAAGAAAAACTAGATGGCGAAAGTGCAGACTATGTGCGAAAATTGGGCGTGATACAAAACTCTATTTATGGCGTAGATATACAACCCATTGCTTCTGAAATCTCAAAACTGCGTAGTTTTTTAAGTTTAGTTATTGATGAAACCATTATAGATGATGCAGATAACCGAGGCATACAAGCTTTGCCTAACTTGGAATTTAAGTTTGTAACTGCAAATACTTTAATTGGTTTAGAAGAAAAGCAACAAGCCCAAGGTGCTTTTGATTTTGGACAAACAGATGAACTGCAAGACCAACTCAAAACCATACGAAACCAATATTTACAAGCTTATGGCGAAGAAAAAAACAAATTGAAAAAAGACTTTGACGACATACAAACTAAAATTCTAAAACAAGAAATTGCTGGTGGCGGACAAAACAAACGAGCCTTACAATTAGCATCTTGGAAACCGTTTAGTAATGAAAGTAATACTTGGTTTGACCCTTATTGGATGTATGGCGTTGAAAAGTTTGATATTGTAATTGGAAATCCACCTTATGTCTTTACCAGAGATGTGGATTTTGGAGTTGATTTCAAAGATTATGTTACAAATGAATATTTTTCGTCTATTTCATTACCAGACAGGTCTAGAGCTAGACAAGCAGGAAAAATTAATCTTTTTGCGGTATTTCTATTAAAGGGTAAAAGATTAATATCCAATAAAGGTAGTTTAATCTATATCATCCCTAATAATATTTTAAGAGGAACAGTATACGATGTTATCAGGTATGAACTTTTAGCCAGAAATGAAATACAATCAATTGTAGATTTAGGAGAAGGTGTATTTAGTAAAGTAACCGCTTCAACCATTTTACTTCAAATTGGTAATAGAACAGAGACGACCGAGAAAATTGATGTTATAACAGATGTAGTTTCTTTAGCGGAAAAAAATTATCAGCACAAGCAAATTAATCAAGACGTTTTTCTAGAAAACACAAGCTATACCTTTAATATAATGCTAAATGATATAGAGCTAGAACTATCACAAAAAATCAAGAAAAACAAACAAGAACTTGGTCTGTTTTGTATTGATATTATTGAGGGTATTGTTGCCCATAAACATTTAATACTAGAGAACAAAGAAGATAACTGTTTTGATTTAATTGAAGGAAAGGATGTTAAAAGGTTTTCAATAAGAGATTGCTCAAACTTTATAATTTGGAATCCAGCAGAAATACATAGGACAAGGCCTGATTATTTATGGAACGAACCTAAAAAAATAGTAATGCAAAGAATTAGCGGAGGAACAATGCCATTAGTTGCTGGATTAGATGTCGCTAAAAGAAAAGCTTTTGCTTCAACAAATAGTATAGTTTTAAAAAATGATTATAAAGAATTTTATGAGTACTTCACCTGCCTGTTAAATTCAAAGCTTCTCAACTGGTACTATGCCAATAACTTTTCAAATAATTCCAATCTCACAGTAAATATTTCGAAAACGTTTTTAGAAACACTTCCAATAAAGATAGCGGATGATTCTATGTTAGAATTAATTAATGAGTTACACAATAAAATGGAAGATACCTATGGCACACCAAGTTTCCATAATAATTATGCCAAACTAAATACTCTAGTTTTTAAAATCTATGGATTAACACATCAAGAAGTAAAAATCATCGACCCAGAATTTAACCTAACAAAAGACCAATACGAGAATTATCAAATAAATTAATGAGCAATAATTTTATAACCAATAGTGCAGACAATGCAACGCTAAAAAAGCGTTTAGAAAAACTAATACTAGCGAGTCAAGAATTAAAATTCTTGGTTGGCTTTTTCTACTTTTCGGGTTGGCAAGAAATCTATAAAAAACTACAAGACAATCCAGAGGTAACCCTAAAAATATTGGTTGGTTTACAAGTAGATAAATACTTAAGCACCATTGTAGAAGTTGGTTTACAAGACGATAGCCTAAGTCAAGAGGAGCATTTTACACAGTTTATCAAATCAATGGGTTTTGCCATTAACAATGCAGAAATGGATAATGAAGCCTTCTACAACCAAATAGAATTCTTTATTCAATTGTTAGATGAAGGCAAATTGATTATTCGTAAAACCTTAAACCCAAATCACGCCAAAGTCTATTTGTTTAGTTATAATAATACTTTGTCAGACACTTTAGACAGTAAAGGACAATTTATAACAGGTAGTAGTAATTTGACAAAAGCAGGTTTGCGAAGCCAAGAAGAATTTAATGTAGAAATCAAAGACTATGGTTTTGAAACTGCCGAAGCTTACTTTGATGAACTTTGGGAAACTGCAGTTCCTATTACTGAAGCGGAAAATGGCACCAAAATCATCATTGATTTTCTAAAAAATAAAAGTCAGGCATCTTTAATCACACCTTTTGAAGCTTATGCTCTTATTTTAAAAACCTACATAGAACTACAAGAAGCCAAAAAGATAAACGATACCATTACGAGATTGTTAGATGAAAATGGCTTTGAGAAATACCAATACCAACTTGATGCGGTAAACCAAGCCTTAAACGTAATAGAAACCTATAATGGGGTTATAATTGCTGATGTAGTTGGCTTAGGTAAATCTGTTATCGCTTCATTAATTGCTAATCAATTAGGTAAAAGAGGTTTGATATTGTGTCCACCTGGTTTAATAGGAAGCAAAAAAGAAAATTCAGGTTGGTGGGAATATTGGAACCGCTTTAAACTCTACAATTGGGATATTGAAAGCTCTGGTAATCTGGAGGCAGTTGCCGAAAGTATTTCAAAAAATAATTTGGAATACCAAGTCATTATCGTTGACGAAGCCCATAAATTTAGAAATCAAGACACTTCAGCTTATGAAGCATTAATGGACATTTGCCGAGGCAAGCAAGTCATTTTGTTGAGTGCAACACCATTTAATAATTCGCCAGCTGATGTATTTTCATT
The DNA here is from genome assembly GCF_000943555.1 of Neotamlana nanhaiensis. Classification (GTDB taxonomy): domain Bacteria; phylum Bacteroidota; class Bacteroidia; order Flavobacteriales; family Flavobacteriaceae; genus Neotamlana; species Neotamlana nanhaiensis. The sequence goes on from NZ_JTDV01000002.1 coordinate 50,233, forward strand.
GTTAAAACTGTTTATAGTACCAGGAGCATCTGGAATTACTATTGAAGCAGATTTAGAAGGCCGTTTTAACGCCTACAATTATCGATTTAAACGATTGTCTAATATTCTTAAAAATCACAATTCTAACAATCCTGAAAAGCGAAGAAAAGCAGAACGTGATTATGAAAAAATGTTCGGTTTAACGCCACCAATTGATTTAGCAATTGTAAGAGGCAACGTTAACGCAATGGCAAATGATATTAAAAACATCATTACGCCAGTTGTTATAAGAAGAAACAGGCTCGATTTAAAAACCGATTTTGAATACAAAAAAGAAATCAATAACCTTTCAGAAGTTAAAGACCCAGAAGAGCAATTCTATGAATTGACCACTGAACAATCCGATTTTTATAATAGAATTATTCGTGATTACTTTTCAGAAACAGGTCGTTTTAAAGGAGCGATTTACAAACCAAATGAATATGAAAGTTTAAAAGAAGATGAAGATAAACTTTCAGAAGATGACAACAGAGCTTTTCAACAGCAACGAAACTTATTTGATTTTATGAGACGCTTATTGGTTAAGCGTTTTGAAAGTTCTTTTGGAGCATTTGAAAAGAGTATTCAACGCTTTTTACGTACCAATAGAATGGTATTATCATTCATTGAAAAATCTGGCAAATATGTAATGGACAGAAAAGTGATTGAGAATATCTATGACGATTCTGATGACGCAGATGATTTTACATACGAAGCTATAAAAGAAGCTCTGGAAGAGTTTGAGCGAAATGCTAAAAACAAAACCCAACCCAAGCATACCAAGATTTATGAAATTGAAAAGTTTCAATTAAAAAAAGAATTTATTGATGATATAAAAAGTGATATCAAACTTTTTGAACACATTGAACAAGAAATTAATGAACTTAATATCATTAAAAACGACCCAAAGCGTGAAGCTGTTTTAGAAACGATTAAAGAAGTTTTAAATAAAGAGTCTAACACAAAACGAAAAGTTATTCTTTTTACCGAATACACAGATACAGTAAGACACTTACAAAAGTATTTTGAAAAGGAATTATTAGGTCGTGCAATGTTTTGTGATGGTGGAATCACCAAGAAATTTGCAAAAGAATTGGATGCCAATTTTAATGCAAAATATTATGAGCAAGTTGATGATTTTGATGTGCTGATTACCAGTGACAAGCTTTCAGAAGGATTTAACCTAAACAGAGCAGGATTAATTATCAATTACGATATTCCTTGGAATCCTACTCGTGTAATTCAACGTGTAGGTCGTATCAACAGAATGAGTGCAAAGATTTTCGAAGAATTATTCATTTACAACTTCTTCCCTACTGACCAAGGTTCTGATATTGTAAAAAGTAGAGAAATTGCACAACAAAAAATGTTTTTGATTCATAGTGCATTAGGAGAAGACTCTAAAATATTTGATGCAGATGAAGAACCAACACCAAGTGCATTATACTCAAAAGCTAATATCAATCCAGAAGAAAATGATGAATTGAGTACAAGCACAATCATTAGAAATGATTACAATGAAATTGTGGAATCTCATCCAGAAGTAATAAAAAAAATTAGCGATTTACCGAACAGAGTTAAAACAGCAAAGCATTTTGAGGAAAACAATGTGGTTGTTTTGCGAAAAAAAGGAATGGCTTTGTTTTCAATAGTGCATCAATACGTAAATGAAAAACCAAACGACAAGCCATCTGAAAGAACCTTTGAGGAATTAATTGAATTTGTGAAATGTAATCCGGATGAAGAAAGGCAACCGCTTAATAGTGCGTTTTGGAATTCGTATGAGGAAATCAAAGCATTCAAACCAAAATACAAGTCTGGTAGAAGTGAATTAGCTTTAGAAAATCAAGCGAATATTGCTTTGAAAACACTTCTAAAGGAAAAAAGAGACGATTTAGACCAAGAGTTAGTTTCGTTCATTGACACACTTTTAAAGGACATTAAGAAATATAAAACGCTTCCAAAATATACCTTGAGACAATTAAAGCTATCGACAAAGGACAAAAGTTTTGATGAACTAATAGCGAATATCAAGGACTTAAGAAGACGTTTAGGAGATGATTATCTGAATGTGATTTTAAACCGAATAGATGATATTGAAAATGACGTGATAATCGCAGTTGGAAATAAGAAAATGACTAAATAATGCCAACGCTTAAAGCCATACACATTTGCAATTCGCATCAGCCAAAGCTCAAGCCAAAATTGCAAAAGAGTATGTCTTTGCCAACGCTAAAAACCAAGCTGAATGGAAAAAATCCAGTGTACAACATTGTATAAAAATAATAGCGGTTTAATCGCTTAATCAAAAGAAAATGAATAAATTAAAGGTCAGTTATAATCCGAAAAGTTAGTGCATAAAATCCACTACTATTCTTATACTAGACCGTTGAGCATAATTTAAAAAAAGAACTTTCCTGAAACAGGTTATCTAAAAATTAAACCATCTCTTTTTATAAAATCAACAAACTAAAACTACAATGCAAAAAACTTGCTTAGAATGTAACGAAAAACTCATTGGCCGAAGCGATAAAAAATTTTGTAGCGATTACTGTCGCAATGCATACAACAATAACATTAACAAAGACAGTAAAAATTTAATTCGTAATATTAACAATCGCTTACGCAAAAATTGGCGTATTCTGGAAACAATAAACACCACAGGAAAAATAAAAACTTCTAAAAAAAAGCTCACTCAAGAAGGCTTCGATTTTAATTATTTTACCAGTATTTACACCACTAAAGAAGGCAGTAATTACTATTTTGTTTACGATCAAGGTTATTTAGAACTGGAAAACGAGTATTTTTTGCTAGTAAAGCGCGAGTAGTGATTAGCCTGTAAACCATCTATATCTTTTTAATCGACTCCAATTCCACTCGTAATTCTTGAAACATATTCATAATACTGCTTAACTTAAGCTCGTCTTTATCGTATTCTTGTGTGTTTATACAGCAGGTAAACTCCCAAAGTTCTATAACATCTTCAGTTTTTACTTCGTAAGGTTGGTAGGCTTTGTTATCGGAATGTAATTCTAAACTATGTTTTTCTTTTATAGTATTGTAAACTCGCTTGTACACCAAACCATCGTTTTTAGTTAAAACAATATAGGTTCTTCCGTTTTTTACATCATTTATATCATCTAAAAATTTAGCAACAACAAACGAGCCGTCTTTTACAGGTAGCATAGAGTCGCCACTAATAGGAAATGCGCGATGCGTTCCTGTGGGTAAAAAAGGTAATTTAATTTTTTGAAGTTGCTCGATATATTCAGGATCGGCATACCCTTGCAAATAGCCTGCTGAGGCTTTTGCTGGCACAATTTCAATTAAATCTTCGTTAGCTTCGTTTACGGTAATAGGAAACAGCACACGCTTATTACCTACTTCTATAAACGACGTGTCTTTAGCAGCACGCAAATCGTTTTTTACTAAAATATCTATAGGAATATCAAAGTAATTTGAAAGCTCTATTAACCGATGTATTGGTGGTTCCGAGCGCCCTTCTTCGTAGGACCCAACCATCGATCGGGTCCATTTTAATTCTTCGGCAAAACGCTCTTGCGAAAACTTTTTAAGTCCACGAAGATGCTTTATGTTAAACTGAATATGCGTCATCTTAAAAAATAAATTTTAACATTATTTGCTACAAATATAAGCAACAAAAACTACATATAGTAGCTAATTTTGTTAATCCTATGTATTTAAATTGTCATTCATATTACAGCTTACGTTACGGCACCATTGCGCCCAAGCAATTGTTGGCGATAGCTTCTGCCAATGGCATTAGCACATTGGCTTTAACCGATATTAATAATACTTCGGCTAGTTTAGACTTTGTTCGTCTTTCGGAAAAATACAACATAAAACCCGTACTTGGTGTCGATTTTAGAAACGGTGCACAACAACAATTTGTACTATTAGCTAAAAACAACAATGGCTTTAAAAATATAAACCATTATCTATCTACCTTTTTACATGACGATAGTTTAAAAATTCCTGAAACCGCACCAGAGTTAAGCGACACTTTTGTTATTTACCCGTATAAAAATGGTGTAGATTACAACTTAAAAACTAACGAATTTTTAGGCATAAAACCTCAAGATCTCAATGCGCTTAAATTCTCGAAATGGAATAAATTACAGCACAAACTGGTTATTTTAAAAACGGTATCATTTCAAAATAAAAAAGGATTTAACACGCATCGTTTATTACGTGCTATTGACAACAATACCTTGTTGAGCAAACTCTCGAAAACCGAGGAAGGCCAACCCAACGATACCATGTTGCCATATAATGAATTGTGTGATACTTATAATGAATTTCCGCAACTTATAAACAACACCAAATCGGTTTTAGAAGGCTGCCAAATTGCATTCGATTTTTCACAAGAAACACCCAATAATCAAAAAACTTACACCAAAACCGAAGCATCCGATTACGAGTTACTAAAAAAATTAACTTACAACGGTTTGCCTTATCGCTATAAAACACCTAACAACATTATTCATGAACGTATAAAAAAAGAGCTTAATATTATAAAAGAGAAAGGTTTTGTATCGTACTTTCTTATTAACTGGCGCATTTTAGAATATGCTCGTAGCAAAGGGTATTACCACGTTGGTCGTGGTAGTGGTGCCAATAGTATTGTAGCTTATTTACTTAAAATTACCGATGTAGACCCCATAGAACTCGATTTGTATTTTGAGCGTTTTATAAATTTATATCGTAAAAATCCACCCGATTTCGATATTGATTTCTCATGGACCGATCGCGACGATGTTACCAATTTTATATTTAAAACCTTTAAAAATACCGCGCTATTAACCGTTTACAACACTTTTAAGTTTAAAGCTGCCGTACGCGAATTAGGTAAAGTTTTTGGCTTACCTAAAACCGAAATAGATAAACTTACACGTGGCAAATACCAACTACAAAACCTAGATAAACTCTCGCAATTGGTTATAAAATATAGTGAATACATTCAAGGCTTTCCCAACTATTTAGGTATTCATGCTAGCGGTATTATTATCTCGGAAAAACCAATACACTATTACACCGCCACCTTTTTGCCCCCAAAAGGCTACGCCACCACGCATTTCGATATGGTTGTAGCCGAAGATATTGGTTTGTATAAATTCGATATTTTAAGTCAGCGTGGTTTAGGAAAAATTAAAGATGCCGTACAAATAGTGGCATACAATCAACCAGAAAAAGCAGCTATAGACATCCGTGATATTAAACGTTTTAAACAAGACGAACGCATTAAATACTTATTAAAAAACGCTAAGGCTATTGGGTGTTTTTATGTAGAGTCTCCTGCTATGCGCATGCTACTTAAAAAACTACAAGTCGATAATTATTTGGGATTGGTGGCTGCTAGTTCTATCATTCGTCCTGGTGTAGCAAAATCTGGCATGATGCGCGAGTATATTTTGCGTTACCGCTATCCCGAACGCATTAAACAAGCACATCCTGTTTTGCTTAAAATAATGCCCGAAACCTATGGCGTTATGGTATATCAAGAAGATGTGATAAAAGTGGCGCATATTTATGGCGGATTAACCTTAGGTGAAGCCGATAAATTACGACGAGGTATGTCGGGTAAATTTAGGTCGCGCGAAGAGTTTTTACAGGTTAAACAGTTGTTTTTTAATAATTGTAAACACAACGGTGAAGCCGAAGCTACCACACAAGATATTTGGCGACAAATTGAAAGTTTTGCGGGTTATGCTTTTGCCAAAGGACATTCGGCATCATATGCCGTAGAAAGTTACCAAAGTTTGTTTTTAAAAGCCTATTTTCCGTTGGAATACATGGTAGCAACCATTAATAATTTTGGCGGATTTTACAGTACCGAACTTTACGTGCACGAAGCCAGAATGCATCAAGGTATTATTGAAGCGCCTTGCATAAACCAAAGCCTTAACGAAACTATAATTAAAGGCAACACTATTTATTTAGGGTTTATGTTTTTACACGCTTTAGAGCAAAAAACCATTAGTAAAGTTATTAACGACCGCCAAAACAACGGCCTTTTTGAAAGTTTAGATCATTTTATTGAACGTATACCTATTTCTATCGAGCAAATAACCATTCTAATAAAAATTAATGCTTTTAGATTTACAGGAATAAACAAGCGCGAATTACTTTGGGAAGCGCATTTAAAAATAAGTAAAACAGTTATTCAAGACCATGTGATAACGCTATTTAAAACGCAACGCATCAACTATAAAACACCGCAATTATCAAGCTCGGGATTAGAGCATGCTTTTGATGAAATGGAACTGCTTGGTTTTCCATTATGCAACCCGTTTCATTTATTACAATACCCTACAAACAACCCTTTGCGCGCTACACATTTAATAAAACTTGAAAATAAAACCATAACCATTGAAGGCTATTTAGTTACTGTAAAAAACACCCGAACAGCCAATGGTAAAACCATGCATTTTGGTACGTTTTTAGATTACGATGGTAATTTCATCGATACGGTTCACTTTCCGCCAATAGCATCAAAATACCCGTTTCGAGGAAAAGGCATTTATAGCATTACAGGAAAAATAATGGTAGAGTTTGATTGTGTAACTATTGAAGTTTCGGCTATGGAACGTTCGGCCATTATTGAAGACCCAAGGTATGCGGTAAACTCAGCAAATAAAACCTTTCAGAATAAAAAAAGTTTTGCAACACATCGGGCGCATCAATTATCGCCAATGTCGCCTAAATCGATATAAATTTTTTGTGCTTTATGAGTTTTCAGCGTTCTATAGTTCACATGGATTTAGACACCTTTTTTGTGTCCTGCGAGCGGTTGTTAGACAGTCGCTTAAATAACAAACCCGTATTAATTGGTGGCACTTCCAATAGAGGTGTTGTAGCATCGTGTAGTTACGAAGCGCGCCGCTTCGGCATCCATTCGGCAATGCCTATGCGCTTAGCAAAACAATTGTGCCCTGAAGCGATAATTTTAAGAGGCAACTCGGGAATTTACACCAAATTTTCGCAAAACGTTACCGAAGTTATTAAAGACACCGTACCGCTATATGAAAAAACATCAATTGATGAATTTTATATTGATTTAACCGGAATGGATAAGTTTTTTGGATGCCATAAATTGGCTTCAGAATTACGTCAACGCATCATTAAAGAAACCGGATTACCTATTTCGTTTGGTTTGTCTGTTAACAAAACCGTATCGAAAATAGCCACAGGCGAAGCCAAACCCAACAACGAAATCCGTATTATTTCGGGTAGCGAAAAACCATTTTTAGCGCCACTTTCGGTAAAAAAAATACCCATGGTGGGCAACGTTACCTATAAAGCCTTGTGCGATTTGGGAGTAAAACGCATTAAAACCGTGCAAGATATGCCTATGGAACTCATGCATCGTGTACTTGGTAAAAACGGATTGGTTATTTGGAAAAAAGCCAATGGCATCGATAATAGCCCAGTGGTGCAGTACCACGAACGCAAATCGATTTCAACCGAACGTACTTTTAATAAAGACACTACCGATGTTACTAAACTAAAAGGCATCATCGTTGCCATGGCCGAAAATTTAGCCTATCAATTACGGCGTGGTAATAAACTAACAGCTTGCATAACGTTTAAAATTAGATATTCCGATTTTCAAACCTATACACAACAGCAACGCATACCTTACAGCGCTATGGATCATACCATAATTCCTGTGGTTTTAGATTTGTATCAAAAACTCTATAATCGGCGCTTACTTGTTAGGCTTATTGGTGTAAAATTTAGTCATTTAGTTGAAGGCGGTCATCAAATAAATTTGTTTGAAGACAACGAAAAACAACTACGTTTAATTGAAGCTATAGATAAAATGCGTGTGCGTTATGGCGACCGAGCTGTAATAAATGCCGCCGGAATGGATGCCAAAAGTATAAGCCGATGGAATCCGTTTAACGGCGAACCACCACCACTTTTAGCCAATAGACGGCAGTAATGTTTATATTTACACCATGCACACCGTAGAGTTTACCATTAGAGAACCTAAACGACATTGGCTACTTAAAGTTTTTGTTGCTGCTGCGTTTTCGGGATTCTTTACGTATTTAGTTCACTTTTTTACAACTTCTACCTATAATACAGCACAAACATGGACATTTATCACCTATTTTCTTTGGTTTTTTGGTGTGTTATTTGTCTTTCTTATTCCGTTAATTGCGCGTCATTATATTCATTTCAATTTTTCAAAATTAAAAATTAAACATAGTTACGCTATCGGCATGCTTACTTACAACGAAAGTTGGCAAGATTTGAAAAACTTAGAATATATCTCGGTGTTTAAAACACAAAATGGTTATGAAATAAATATGTGGTTCGATAAAAATGATATTCTTAACCTTGCTGCTTTAACAGATGCCGATGAAGCCATTAACCAAGGCTTATTTTTTTCTGAAAAATTAAAGATTGATTTACTCGACGCCAGAAAACGAGGTTATCATAAATGGGTGGATAAAGTTGCATCGAGAAACTTGGGAAAAATCGTGTATTCGAAATAATTCACTAAGAATAACCAAAATTACACCTTTATAAAAATCTTTTTTCTGTATAAAAAATGCCCTAAACCTACATAAAAAGCGACCACTGTTAAGGCGTATAAAAGTGACGACAATTTTGGCGGCATCCAATCATACACATAAATAGTTTGATATAACCAACTGTGTATTGTGGAGTTTCCTAAAGGGATTTTATAGAAACACTTTGCAATAAACCCAGACAGAAAATAAATAGTAATCGCATTCATACCTACTTGCTTAAAAACACCTCCAAAATGCCATTGCTTTACATCTACAATTACATAGATAACAGCTAAAACCAGTGTAGCATAACCCGCAGACACCAATACAAAACTACTAGACCACAAGGCTTTATTAATAGGAAACCAAATACTAAACAAATAGCCTAAAGCCAGTAAAAATCCGCCTAAAACAAACAAAACGATATGCTTTTGAAGAATTCCAGAGTCAAGAATTTTAGCCACTAAAACACCAATTAAACACGTAGCAATAGATGAGATGGTGGATAAAAATCCTTCAGGATCGTAATCGGGTTTCCACATGTGCGTTCCAAAAAGTTTTAAATCGACATAATTGCACCAATTATTTGCCGCTCTTTCAAAGGTTGGTTCTATGCCATTTGGTAAAGGCGTAAATCCTAGCAGTAGCCAATATCCAATTAAAATAGAGATGGTGACACCTAACAATACTTTCCAATTACAATTTAAGTATAATACAGCTGTTATAAAAAACACAACACCAATACGCTGCAAAACTCCCGGAAAACGTATAGCTTCCCAAGAAATTACAAAAGGGAAAAACGGTGTGAAAACTTTTAAAAACAACCCTAAACCAATCAGTTTTAAACTTCTAATGGTTATTTTTTTATACGTTGATTTACTAGCTGTTTTCGATTTGTAGGCATAAAAAATAGAAATCCCTACAATGAAAAGAAAAAACGGAAACACTAAATCGGTTGGCGTAAGTCCGTGCCATTCCGCATGCAATAACGGTGCATATACATGACTCCAGCTACCAGGGTTATTTACCAAAATCATGGCAATAATGGTGATACCTCGAAGTATATCGACCGATTGTATGCGCACCGACTTCGTCATCGTTATAAAATGGTTGCTTTAATCTTTTTCCAGATTTTAATTAAAAAGAAAGCGGCCACCAAAGCCAAAATAGTTAACGGTAATGCGTAGGTGTAATCGCCATAAATCCAGTAACCTGTTGCAAACAAACAGCTATAAATAAGGACGCAACCTAAAAGCATAGCTAAAATTCCTGAAGGCACACTCCAAGCTTCGTTGGTTGTTATTACCTCAACTTGCTCTTCTTTTGCAGACTTAATTACTTTTGCCCAACCAGGACCACCTGGTTGAATGGTTTTATAAAAATTGTACAGTACACTTTTGCTTTCTGGTTGCGTTAAAAACGTAACTAAAACCCAGAGTAAGGTCGTAATTAAAACAATTAACGGAAATTTCGCCCACACTGGAAAAACACCAGTTTCTTCATGAAACAACACGGTTCCTAAAGCTGTAAAATTCAATAAAATCGAAATAATACCCGATGAAAACATCGCCGTAATTTCGCTCCACGCATTAATACGCCACCAGAACCAACGTAAAATAAAAATAAGTCCGGTTCCTGCTCCAAACATTAAAATAATATCGAATAATTGCAATGCGTTTTGTAGTACTAAAGCCAACAATGCACTACAAACCATGAGAATGACAGTTGATAATTTACCAACGGCTACTAACTGTTTTTCGGTCGCATTTTTATTGATTTGTTGCTTATAAAAATCGTTCACAATATACGACGAGCCCCAATTTAAGTGTGTAGAAATGGTAGACATATAAGCTGCCGCCAAAGACGCTAATACCAGACCTAACAATCCTGCTGGCAGTTTAGTAAGCATTGCAGAATAGGCTAAATCGTGACCTAACTTACTTTCCGCTATATCGGGAAAGGCTTGTTGAATACTCGCCACATCTGGATAAACCACAATAGATGCCAATGCTACAAGAATCCATGGCCACGGACGTAACGCATAATGCATAATATTAAAAAAGAAGGTGGCTCCAATAGCGTGATTTTCATCTTTTGCGGCCAACATACGTTGCGCAATATAACCACCGCCACCAGGTTCGGATCCAGGATACCAAGCGCTCCACCATTGTACTGCAAGCGGAATAATTAATAAAATAATAAGTGCGTTGGTATCGCTAAAATCGGGTAACAAAGATAGTTTACTGCTTACATCGGCGTTATTAATTAAAGCCGTCATTCCTCCAACTTCAGGTAAATTCACTAAATAATAAGCGGCGCCTATAGAACCAGCCATAGCCACAAAAAACAGCACAAAATCGGTGTAAACCACACCTTTAAATCCGCCAATAGCACTAAAAACAACAGTTACAAGTCCAGCTACAACAACGGTTTGCCAAGGTTGTAACCCAAGCATAATACCGCCTATTTTTATGGCAGCAAGTGTTACGGCAGACATGGCTAAAATATTAAACACAATACCTAAATACACCGCCCTGAATCCGCGTAAAAAACGAGCCGGTTTTCCGCCGTAGCGTAATTCATAAAATTCAATATCGGTGTTTACTTGAGATTTTCGCCATAGTTTAGCATAAATAAAAACGGTTAGTAGACCTGTAATTAAAAAGGCCCACCAAACCCAGTTTCCAGAAACGCCATTGGTTCTAACGATATCGGTTACAAGGTTAGGTGTATCGGTAGAAAAGGTTGTTGCTACCATCGATAAACCCAAAAGCCACCAAGGCATAGAACGACCTGATAGGAAATATTCCGAAGCACTTTTACTGGATTTCTTCGATACCCAAAAGCCAATAAATAAAGTTGTGGAAAAAAATAAGGCTATTAATATATAATCTATTGTATGTAACTGTACCATGTTATAGTTTGTTAGTTTTCTGAATCGTCGTTTGTATTAAGAATGCGTTCGCGGGTTATTTTAACGTAGTTTCTACCTATGGGTATTTTTCGGCTTGCGATTTCTACCAAATTCCCTTCAACCGATTTTACTTTATTAATAGAAATCGTGTACGATCGGTGTACACGTAAAAAGTTAGATTGTGGCAGTTCTTCTGAAATTGCGGTTAAGGATTTATGTACCACGTAATCGCCAATGGTTGTGATTACTTTTATGTAATCTTTTAAACTTTCAATGTAAAGAATATCGTTTAGGTTTACTTTTACAATCTTCTTACCTACTTTTAAAAAAATGTGTGGTTCTTGCTGAATACCAAAATCGGATGAAGCCGTACTTAAATACACTTGTTGGTAAACTTTATTGATGGTTTTTAAAAAGCGATTAAACGGTATGGGTTTTACCAAATAATCGAGCACATTAAGCTCAAAACTCTTAACGGCATATTCGCGATATGCCGTGGTAATAACTATAGATGGCTTGTAGCTTAAGTTTTCAATAAATGCAAAACCACTTAATTGCGGCATGTTAATATCTAAAAACACAACATCAATTTTTTCTTGTTCAATGAGTCGGTATGCTTTTAACGGATTAGTAAAAGTTCCTGCAATTTCAATATGATCGAAGTTTTTTAAATGTTCTTTAATCACTTCAATCGCAAGGTCTTCGTCGTCAATGATTACGCATTTAATTTTCATCGAATAGGTATTTTTAAATACAGGTTGTACATATTATTTTGTGTGATTATTTTAAAAGTACCGACACGTTTACGTCTTCAATATCGCCAATAATATCCATTTCACAAGCTATACGTTTGTAAAATTGCAAACGCTCTGAATCTACACAAACGTTTATGGAATAATTTCTTGTAAAAAATACTTGACCTTCCAGCTTTTTGCATCGTAAAGCGCATACTGCATAAGGTCTCATAATTTTATAACGAAATGGGAAGCAGGTTCCGATTTTGTATAGTTAAAGCATGCAAATTGTTTAACTTATTGAAGAAAAAATGCGGTTGTATTTGTGTGTGTAAATATTTTAGTTCTGTACTTAATTGCAGTTTGGCTAATTTTTTATTTCTACACTTTTCTAAACCCCAATCGATAACCTACTATTCGCATAACCACAGCAATAATGTGGTTAACTTCCGCAAACTGAACCAAGTTAGATGCTTCCGGCCTTATTTGAAGATAATTTAGCCCAGTACGCCCAAATACCTTATAACCAACATCACAACCAACGTTATTACATAAGTTAAATACCTACGTTTCAAAATAAGTTTAGGAACAAGATAGTGTATGGCTACCTAAACTACCAAAATATGTAACAAAAACACAACCAAGTTCGATTTTACCGAATATTAATAATCGTTAAAATAGCTTCTCGTGCTAGTTTAGTCGATTACAAAGATGTTTGGTAAGGAATAGAAATTGAAGCGAAATCGCATACGGAAGTTATTCGTTAATTAACGAAGTAGTCAGTGGCACCTATAAAATCTAGATGAACAATATAGCACATCAATAGATTTTGTAGAAGCACAAAACGCTGTCAACGGCTACGCTACCCAAGCGATGTTACTGCCAGCTTTCAATAAAGCTGACAGTAATTAAGAACAGTTAGAACAAACTTTTACCAAAAATGGATTGCCATGGTACTTGACAGACAATAAGCGTAGAATAAATTTAGAAGAATAAACTCTGTTGACACCAAGCAAAACACAGACAATGTTGTACTCGCTTATGATGAGACATTGTATTCGCAAATTTTAAACATTTAGTTTTTTAAAACCTAGAATTTTTAGTTAATTAGCTCTTTATAAGCTATCAGAATTTGGTGGTCTGCTTGCTTTAAAAAAAAGTATTCATGAAAGTAAATTTTACTGAAGAAAAAAATATCACCTACACAGAGGCTGCAAAGTTTGAATAAACCGTTTTGAGAAAATTCATGACGCTATTTTCAATGGTTTCATTAAATCGTAAATTATTGTTGCGCAAAAAATTGCAGCATTAATAAGAGAAAAACAAACACAATATGCCGCAATGAAAGCTTTTAAACAATTTTTATGCATAAACTCCTTACCTTTTTTTACCTACTCACGTTATCGTGCTGGTCACAAAACCCAATACAGTCCTCATTAAACTTAATGCCTTGGCCTCAAGAGGTTCAAGAAAATGAGCAACAATTTACGGTTACCCCAAATTTAACCATTGCCATAAACGGACCATCAGGAATGCGTGTGCCACATACAGCAACATCTTTTCTAAGGCGTTTAAGCAACCGCAGTGGCGTGTTTATAAATGAGGGTTTTCCGGCGCCTTTTAGCAACGATTCTACGGCAAGCATAACTGTAAATTTTAAAACCATTGCTGCTTTATCTATTGAAACCGACGAGTCTTATAACCTACAAGTAACTGCCAACGGCATTTCCATAAATGCCACCACCGATGTTGGTGCTATTCGCGGTTTAGAAACCTTACTACAATTACTTGAAAACGATGCAACATCGTATTACTTTGTTGGTGTAAACATTACCGATGCGCCTCGTTTTGTATGGCGCGGATTAATGATTGATGTATCTAGACATTTTCATTCGGTTGACGTTATAAAACGCAATTTGCGTGCTATGGCTTCGGTAAAAATGAATGTGTTTCATTGGCATTTAACCGACGATCAAGGTTTTCGGGTAGAAAGTAAAACCTATCCTAAATTGCATACTGTAGCTTCCGATGGCTTGTATTACACCCACGAACAAATAAAAGACGTGGTTGCTTACGCCAATAAATTAGGTATTCGTGTTATTCCAGAGTTTGATGTTCCAGGGCATGCCACAGCTATTTTAACTGCTTATCCAGAATTGGGTAGTAAACCCGATGCCTCATACACCATTGAACGTTTTTCGGGTGTGTTCAACCCGACTTTAAATCCTATTATTGAAGACACCTATACTTTTTTAGAAAATTTGTTTACTGAAATTGCTCCGCTTTTTCCAGATGCTTATTTTCATATTGGTGGCGATGAAAACGCTGGTAAACATTGGAACGAAAATGAAGCCATTCAACAATTTAAAGCCGATAACAACCTTGCTACAAATCATGATTTACAGACTTATTTTAATATTCGATTAGAAAAAATCCTGAACAAATTAGGTAAACATTTAGTGGGTTGGGACGAAATTATGACACCAAATATGCCAAAAACTGCTGTAATTCATTCTTGGCGCGGAGAAAATGAAGGACTTCAAAAAGGCGGCACTTTAATTGAAGCGGCACAAAAAGGTTACAAAACCATACTTTCAAATGGTTTTTATATCGATCGTATGGAATCGGTTATAAAACATTATCAAACCGAACCTATTGGAACTATTAGCCTTTCGGCGGAAGAAGAAGCTTGTATTTTAGGTGGCGAAGTAACCATGTGGAGCGAACTTGTTACCTCGTTAACCATAGATTCAAGAATTTGGCCACGAACCGCTGCCATTGCAGAACGTTTATGGTCTAACAAAACCGTTACCGATGTAAATCACATGCTAAAACGTTTACAGGTTATAAACTACAACCTTGAAGCTGTTGGTATTACACATTTAAGAAACAAAGCTGTGGTTTTAAGAAATTTAACGAACAACCAAAATATTGACGCTTTAAAAACCCTTACCAACATTTGCGAACCTTTAAAAATTTATAGCAGAAACGAAGGTGGCACCGAATACAAAACCTATTCGCCATTTACTTTATTTGCCGATGCTTGTACCGCAGATGCTATGGATGCATTGCAATTTAATCATTTGGTAAAACACTTTTTAGCAGACAAAAATGAAGCGACTTCAGCAGAGATTAAAATACTTTTAACGCGTTGGGCAGACCAATATGAATTATTTTCAAAGCTTGAAAAAAATCCGAAGTTAACGCCTTTAGAACCTTTATCATTAAATTTATCTCAGGTTAGCGCAACATTGTTAAACTTACTTAATGGTAAAAAAGTACCGAAGAAAACATTAAAGGAATGCAAAAAGCAAATCACACTTTTGAAACAACCTTTCGCAGATACCGAATTGATGATTGTTAACAATTTAGAATTGCTGTTTGAAGCTTTAAAATAAATTAAAACATTGTGGCAAGAAGAATCACGATTTTAAAAAATGGTATGGCACTTCGACTGCGCTCAGTATGACTTTCTAAAACAATTTACCAGCTTCAATAACATTTAAACCAACACGTTTGTACTTTACAGATTTTCCGTTAGCACAAAAAACGTAAACCGCTTTACTTTTTTGCTCCGATACCGATATTAAAACAACATCGTTTACGGTGCAATTATGGTCTTTTGCAACTTTTTCTTTAACATGATTCATCGTGGCGCGTCCTTTTTTAAGCTGCGATTGTATTTTTTTGTTGAGTTTAGGTTCTTCAAAATCGGCACCGAGGTTACAACCAGCATCTTTAGCTTCAGTTAAAGTTGCTACTTGTTGGTTATTCTCTGTTGGCATATCGATATATTCCCAAGTAAAATCGGCTTTTAGTAAAACACGACGGCCATCTTCGGTTTTTACAATGTAATTGTTTTGCGAAAAGCTAAAAAATGACACCAAAAATACGGCTAGGAATAGGAGGTTTTTCATATCAGTTAAATTAAAAACATGGTTAAAGATATGAATTTATTATTCTAGGTACTCAAAAACAACTCTCGTAATCTGAATAGGTTCATTAAGTTATCTTTTTATCAGAATTTTTTTATTAAATTTGATACTAACATGAGTGAGACGTTTAAAACCATAGCACGATTTCAATATTCAACCGAAGCTCAAATCATAAAAGGTCGGTTGGAAGCAGATGGTATAAACGTGTTTTTATGCGATAATATTACTATCGATACCGATCCTTTGGTTAGTAATGCTATTGGTGGTGTAAAACTTAAAGTTTTGTCATCTCAAGTAGAAGAAGCCCAACAGATTTTAAGCTCTATAAAAAAATATTCTACCGACGATGAAGGCAATAACATGAATTGCCCAAGTTGTAAAGGAGAAAAAATAGTATTGATTTCTACTATAAAGGACTTAAAATCGCTTTTCGCTTTTATTTTTGCACTTATAGGTAATTTGTTTGTAACAGTTTTGCCCGTGTACACGAAACATAAGTTTAAATGCGAAGATTGTAATTACGAGTTCGACACTTCTGCATAGGCTTCCTTCAACTTTTTCACTACAATTTCAATTTCAGTGTCATTTAAATGTCCGAAACCAAACCTAATGGCGCAGTTATTTTGGTCTTGGTATAAAATGGTTTTTGGTAAAAACAAATCGTATGTATTGGCAGCTTCAGCAAGTTTAACTAACGAAATTTTAGTTTTAAACTCTAGCCAAATGGCTAATCCGCCACTGGGTATTTTATAGGTTACAATATTATTTAAATGTATATCCAATTGCTTACACAACCAATCGCGACGTTGTTTATAGGTAACCACATTCTTTTTTAAAAGGCGGTAAATTTCACCTTCGTAAATTAATTCAGAAAGCATTTGTTCTTGAATTAAATCGCCTTGTTCATCGAGGAGCTGTAAATAGTTTTTGGCTTCGGAAATTAAATTTTCGGGCGCCACCACAAACCCGGTTTGAAAGCTAGGAAACAACGATTGCCCCAACTTGCCCAAATAAATGACCATTCCATTAGCATCGGCACTGGCCATAGGTTGCATAGACGAACCATCGAACTGAAAATCGTAATCATAGTCATCTTCAATAATCGCAAAACCATAGGCTTTTGCCAATTGTAGCAACTGCAAACGGCGTTCGGCACTTAAAGAAACCGTAGTTGGGTAATCTCTATTCGCGCATATGTACACACACCTAATGCGGTTTTTTACAAAATGTGTTTTAATGTAATTAATATCGAGTCCGTTATTATCAACAGGAACGGTTCTAATAGTCGCACCAGCTTGTTGAAAAATCATGTTTGCCGAATAATTACTAAGTTGCCCAACCAACACCACATCATTAGGTTTTATAAGCAATTGCGATACAATGTACAAGCTCATTTCGGTACTTCGCGTGCTTACAATATTGTTGGACTTTATATGAAAACCACGCGTTGTATTTAAAAAATTGCATAGTTGGGTTTGAAACAAGCCATACGACGATTCGTTAGTTGTATTCCATTTACTTACCAAATTGTTTCGCTTCATGGCAGCGCTATACCAACGTGAAAATTGATGTACCGGATGCAAACGTAAATCGGGTTTACCATCGTTAATACTATAGTTTGCTTCCGAAGTTTGTGCGGTTGGCGATAAATGAAACGATTTTTGAAACGGAAAGCCCGTAGTTTTTGAATATTGATAAGCCTCATTGATAGCTTGCGCTGAAGCCTTAATTTTTGTAGTATTTGCTTCAGGAAATAACACAAAAGTACCTTTGTTTGCTTGAATTTCTACCCAACCTTGCGACGCTAATTCGTCGTAAATGGCAACGGCAGTGTTTCGGTGTACTTTTAATAACTGACTTAAAACACGGGTTCCTGGTAATTTATTTCCTTTTGATAAATACCCGCGCTGAATGGCATTTATAATTTGCTGTGCTACTTGAATGTAAACAGGTTGCGCCACCGATTTATCGTAAGTAATGAGTTGTTTTAAAAGTTGTTCAACCGGACTATTCATGGTTTTTAAACTGGACTATCATAATCGTCCGGAAAGTTACGATTTTTGCGTCATCAAAATGAAATCAACTAATGAAAAATAAAATTACTGCATTTGCAGCTTTTGCTTCAGCAATTTTAGGCTTACAGGCACAAGAACAAACCACTAAAATCGACTCGCTTCAAGAAGTGGTGGTCACCTCATCGCGAATAGATCTTCCTTTTAAGGAAAACTCTAGAACCATAACTATTATTTCTTCCGAAGACATTAAAAAAAGCGCCGCGACAAACTTTGCCGATGTGCTACAGCAGTTTGCTGGCGTTGATATTCGTCGTCGTGGTACTGCGGGTAGTCAAGCCGATTTATACATTCGCGGTGGTAATTTCGATCAAACTTTATTACTTATTGATGGTGTAAAAATGGACGACGCACAAACTGGTCACCATACCATGAATGCTGCTTTACCGCTTGAAGTTATTGAGCGTATCGAAATTATAAAAGGTCCTGCAGCGCGTGTTTTTGGACAAAATGCATTTAATGGTGCCATAAATATTGTTACTAAAAAAGACTTAAAAAATACGGTTTCAGTTAAACTAGAAACAGGCTCGTTTGGGCAACTTAATGCTGGTGTAACGGTTGGTACAGAATTAAAAAACTCGTCGCATATTGTACATGTCGATAAATTATCGTCGGCAGGATACCGCCATAACACCGATTACGATAACAGCAATTACTTTGTAAAATCGGTCTTTAATAAAAACGGACAAGCCATTGAAATGACCACTACCTTCCAAGAGCGTAAATTTGGTGCTAATGGATTTTATGCACGCGCTAGTGCTACCGAGCAATATGAAGAAACTCAAAACAGTTTGTTGGCGTTTGCAACCACTTTTAAAAACGAAAAATTAACGTTTACACCACGTGTATATTGGAAACGTAACCAAGATGAATATGTGTATTTACGTAACGACCCAACCGTCTACAGAAACTTGCACATTACAAACAAAATAGGCGCTGAGGTTAACGCTTCGTTACAATCTAATTTGGGTGTTACTGGTTTTGGTGTAGATGTGGCTAAGGTTTACATTACCAGTAATAATTTAGGAAACCATAACCGATTAATGACAACCGCATTTCTAGAACACCGTTTTAGTGCATTTAATGATGTTTTAGATATTACACCAGGTGTTGCCGTTACTTATTTCTCGGATTTCGATTTTTATGCTTTTCCAGGTTTAGATGTAGGAGCAAAAATTACCGATAATTTAAAAGCCTACGGAAACATTGGGTACACCTACCGCATACCAACGTATACCGATTTGTATTATAATGATAGTAGTACCGTTGGAAACCCTGATTTAGAGGTTGAAGAAGCTTTTTCACAAGAAATTGGTTTAAAATACTTTTCAGCAAGATTTACAGGATCGGTTGCTGTTTATAATCGTGATGCTAAAAACTTAATCGATTTTATTCGCCCTAGTACAGATACCGAAGTGTTTACCGCAACCAATATTGCCGTGGTAAATACCAAAGGTATTGAAACCAATGTGGCTTATAATTTCAACCTTAATGGCTACAAACAAACATTGGCTTTAGGTTACAACTTTTTAGAAGATAATATTTTAGACCAAAACGAGGAACTTTCGCGTTACTCGCTAAATACGTTAAAACACCACTTTACCACTAGACTAAGCACACAATTATTTAAGAATGTAAGTCAGAACATTGTTTACAAACATGCTGAGCGTACCACAGGCAGCAGTTATAATGTTTGGGATGCTTCGATTGCTTTAAGCTTAAAAAGTTTAGAGTTTAGCTTAACCGCAAACAACATTTTTAATGCCGACTACATCGAGGCTGGATTTGTACCCATGCCACCAGGTAATGTGTTATTTGGAATGCGATACAGTTTTAAATAATTTAATTGCACTAAAAACAAAAAGAGGTCGTCTAATTTCTTAGACGACCTCTTTTTAATTATTTCATAAAACACCTTACTTCGCTTTATTAGCTTTTTCAATATACTTTTCTAAAGCCATAGTCATCGATGGTGTTTCTGGTGTTGGTGCTGCAATATCTACACGCAACCCTTTTTCTTCAACAGCTTTAATAGTTGTATTTCCAAAAACGGCTATTCTGGTATTATTTTGTTTAAAATCTGGGAAATTTTTAAATAATGATTCAATTCCCGACGGACTAAAAAACACCAATACATCGTAAGTTACATTTTCTAAATCCGACAAATCGCTAACAACGGTTTTATAAAACGTTGCCTGTTTCCAGTTTACACCTAAAGCATCAAGTGTTTGTGGTACTTCAGGTTTTACTTTATCGGTATTTGGTAAAAGGAATTTTTCATCTTTATACTTCTTAATAAGTGGTGTAAGTTCTGCAAATGTACGTTTACCTACATAAATTTTACGCTTTCTGTAAACCACATATTTTTGAAGATAATAAGCCACCGCTTCACTTTGGCAAAAGTATTTTAAAGTATCAGGCACTTTAAAACGCATTTCTTCGGCTACTCTAAAAAAATGATCAACAGCATTTCTACTAGTTAAAATAATAGCGGTGTAGTTACTTAAATCAATTTTTTGTTGTCTTATTTCTTTAGCCGAGACACCTTCTACGTGAATAAAAGGTCTAAAATCAATTTTTACACGCTGTTTTTCTTGTAAATCAAAGTAAGGCGAGTTTTCTATTTTAGGTTCTGGTTGAGATACTAAAATGGTTTTCACTTTCATATTAAGCGCAATTAATTTGTGTTATTTACTAATAAACACCTTATATAAAATTACATAGGGTGCAATTTCGAGAGCGCAAAGATACAAAATAAAATAGAATATGTTATTTTTTATTACACTTTGATACGTTTTAAATGAAGCAATTACGCCTATTAAATTAAGAATTAACAATAAAATTATTATAACATAAAATATGGTTAATGTAGGTTTTAGCGTATAAATTAACAAGGCATTAACTGGTAACAAAAACAACCCTAAAAAGTTTTTAAACGTAATTTTTTGAAAAATATAATAATCAATTAATTTATCAATTTGAAAAACACTTGCAATTAGGCGCTCTAACAGCACTTTTATTAAAATAAAAACCGTTATACCAACGGCTATTTTAAACATTAAGTTTATTGAAACCTTATGCGTATCGTAAGCAAACTGGTAAAAAACATAAAAGAAAACCGATAACGACAGTATTAAATTACCAAACAGTAAACCATCAAACTTATCTAAAAACTTTTGGTCGCGCGAGTAAATTTTAAGGTATTTATTATTTACCAAAACAATAATAAAATCTTCGAAACGCTTTGGAGACACCATTTTAGCCACAGCCACAACCATAAATCCTACGGTTAACAATATGGTAAATAACTCGTTTGAAACAAGGGTTCTAATCATGCTATAAAATTATCACATTTTTTTTAGATTGATTTTATTAAGGAATAATTAAAAAGAATAAAATTTGAATAGCTTACATTTGCTAAAATTTATTTGAAAAGAAAAGCGATATTATGGTTGGGGCGGTAGTAATTATTCCTACTTATAACGAAATTGAAAATATTGAACCTATTATTAGAGCCGTTTTTAGTCAGTCGAACGAAATACATATTTTAGTAGTTGACGATAATTCGCCCGATTTAACAGGAAAAAAAGTTGAAGACTTACAAAACGACTATCCTAACCGACTTTTTTTAGAAACGAGAACAAAAAAATCAGGATTAGGTACCGCATACATTCACGGATTTAAATGGTGTATCGACAAAAAATACGATTACATTTTTGAAATGGATGCCGATTTCTCGCACAACCCATCCGATTTACCTAAACTTTACAAAACCTGTCATAACGACGGCGCAGATATGTCTATTGGTTCGCGCTACGTTACTGGCGTAAATGTTGTAAACTGGCCAATGGGACGTGTATTACTATCGTATGTAGCATCAAAATACGTACGTTTAATTACAGGTATGAAAATTCACGATACCACGGCTGGTTTTGTATGTTACAAACGCATTGTATTAGAAACCATAAACCTCGATAAAATTAAGTTTATTGGTTATGCTTTTCAAATAGAAATGAAATTTAAAACCTATTTAAAAAAGTTTAAAATTACCGAAGTTCCTGTTATATTTACTGACAGAACTCGGGGCGAATCTAAATTAAGCGGCGGCATAATTTCGGAAGCTATTTTTGGAGTAATTTCCATGAAAATAAAGAGTTTGTTTACAAAATAAAGCAACATGACAGCACAAACTACACTAATAAAAAATGCCAAAATAGTTAACGAAGGTGCTATTTTTAATGGCGATGTATTAATTGAAGGCGCGTTTATTACAAAAATAGACACATCAATAAGTGCAAAATCATCTGATGTAAAAATTATCGATGCCGAAGGCAAATATTTACTACCAGGTGCTATCGACGATCAAGTTCATTTTAGAGAACCAGGTTTAACGCAAAAAGCCAACATTGAAACCGAAAGTAAGGCTGCTATTGCTGGTGGCATTACCTCGTTTATTGAAATGCCAAACACCAAACCGCAAACTACAACCATTGAAAAGTTAGAAGAAAAGTTTGCTATAGCAGCAAAATCATCGTACGCTAATTACTCGTTTATGTTTGGTGGTACAAACGATAATTTAGATGAAATATTAAAATTAGATAAAAGTGCCGTTGCTGGTTTAAAATTATTTTTAGGCTCATCAACAGGAAATATGCTTGTTGACGACCCCGAAGTACTCGAAAAAATATTTAAAAGCACCAATTTAGTCATTTCGGTGCATTGTGAAGACGAAGGCACAATTAAACGAAATCTGGAAGCTCATATTGAAAAATTTGGCGACGATATTCCTATTAAATACCATCCCATTATTAGAAGTGAAGAAGCTTGTTATTTATCATCATCAAAAGCTATTGAGTTAGCTAAAAAAACAGGCGCACGTTTACATGTTTTTCATTTATCTACAGGAAAAGAAACAAGTTTATTTAGCAATAAAATTCCGTTAAAAGACAAAAAAATCACAGCCGAAGTTTGTATTCACCACCTTTGGTTTACAGATGAAGATTACGACAAAAAAGGCACCTTTATTAAATGGAATCCTGCAGTAAAAACAGCAAAAGACCGCGATCAACTGTGGGAAGCTTTGCTTGATGACCGCATTGATGTTATTGCAACCGACCACGCACCACATACTTTAACCGAGAAAAAAAACGTTTATACTAAAGCACCTTCTGGTGGTCCATTAGTACAACATGCTTTACCAGCGCTTTTAGAAATGCATCATCGCGGTAAAATTTCTATCGAAAAAATTGTTGAAAAAATGTGTCATAATCCAGCCATTTTATTTCAAGTTGAAAAACGCGGATACATTAAAGAAGGCTATTTTGCTGATTTAGTTTTGGTAGATTTAAATAACCCATGGACCGTAAACAAAGACAACGTTTTATATAAATGCGGTTGGTCGCCTTTTGAAGGATCAACATTTAAATCGAGAATAACGCATACTATTTTAAATGGTAATTTGGTATATCATAATGCTAAATTTAGCGAGGTAAAACATGCGAAACGATTAACTTTTAACCGATGAAATTAAAAACCGTTATTGCCCTTTTTAGTGTTTTAGTTTTTTTAGGCTGCAACAAAATTAAAGCACCCGAAAAACCAGACAACCTAATTTCGAAAGAAAAAATGGTTGCTATTTTAATTGACTCTAAAATTATTGGTGCTGCAAGTTCGGTTGATAAACGTATTATGAAAGAAAACGGTGTTGATGTTAACACCTATATTTATGAAAAACATAATATTGACAGTTTGCAATTTGCTTTAAGCAATAACTATTATGCATTTCATGTTAAAGATTATAAAAATATTTACGAGCAAGTAAATGATAGTCTAGAAGCCTTAAAAGCTGCATTTAAAGTGCAGGAAGCCGAAGAATGGAAAAACACCACAAAAAAGGAAGAAGACTCTATAAAAGCGATACAAGCCACAAAAGACTCTATTGATTTCGCGGCAAAAACTGGTAAATCGAAAATAGAAATTAATAAAGATTCGATTTTTAAAACGCGCCAAAATAAATTAGACTCTATAAAACCATTATTAAAAAAAGGTTTGCGAGCACACCCTAAAAACCCTAAGTTAATTAATCCTGTTTCAAGTAAATAGCTCCAATTTTAGCAATAGTTTCATCAATTGATGTAAACTTAAAATCCAAAGCTTTTTTTATTTTGTCACTTTCATAAAACGTATCGGTAGTGAGCGACACCACGAGGTGTTTAGTAAGTTGCCTGCGTTTACCTGTAATTTTACTTAAAAACCAATCGAAGCGCCATGCTAAATTTAAAAGCCAAGGTTTAGCCATTTTTTCAGGAAGTTTTCCATTTACCGATGTTGCTAAAGCTTGTAAAAAGTTTTTATACCTCCAATTTTCGGCAACTAACACAAAACGTTCATTAGTTATAGTACTTTCCATTAGCTGCAACATAACAGTTACCACATCATTTACAAACACAAGACCAACAGTTCCAGACGTATAATACGCTATCCCCTTTTGGGCTCGCTTAAAAAAATTACCTGTGCCGTAACGCCAAATACCAGGACCTAAAATTAAACCTGGGTTTACAATTACTGCATTTAAACCTTCTTGAGTGGCACGCCAAACTTCCATTTCGCCTCCATATTTCGTTATGGCATAAACACTATTATCGCTTTCAGGATTATAAATAGTAGCTTCGGTAATGGGTTTATTATTTAGCTCGTCGCCCAAAGTTGCTATCGAACTTACATAACACAATTTTTCAATTTGGTGTTGTAACGCTAAATTCACAATATTAGCAGTACCTTCAACATTCGTTTTTTTTAACACACCATATTTATCGGGCTCAAAACTTACAAAAGCAGCACAGTGATACACTTTAGTAACACCCTTAAATGCTTCACTTAAAGCTGGAATATCTAAAATATCGGCTTCAACCCAATCTATTTTATTAAATAAGGTTTCCACATCGTTTGTATAACAAGAAAACACGCTTTTTACATTACCAAACTTGCGCTCGTTTCTGTAAATAGCACGCACATTTTGGTTCGTATTTACCAACTTAAAAAGCAAATGTGCGCCTACTAATCCAGTTCCTCCTGTTACTAAAATCATATAACGAATGTAAAGAATTATTAAGAATTGAAGCGTATTTATAAGTGTATTTTTATATTTGCGGTAGTTTTAAAAAATTGATGAAAATGGTAAAGAATTTTGTTGAAGAATTAACTTGGAGAGGCATGATACAAGACATTATGCCAAACACCGAAGCACATTTATTGGAAGCTATGCGAATGGCTTATGTTGGTATAGATCCTACGGCAGATTCTTTACACATTGGGCACTTAGTAGGTGTTATGGGTTTAAAACATTTCCAACTGGCAGGCCACAAACCTATTGCTTTAGTGGGTGGCGCTACGGGTATGATTGGCGATCCTTCGGGAAAATCGGCCGAACGTAACTTACTTGACGAACCTACTTTAAGACACAATCAAAACGCCATTAAAGAGCAATTATCACGCTTTTTAGATTTTGATAGCGATGCCGAAAATGCAGCTATTATTGTGAATAACTACGATTGGATGAAAAACTTTTCGTTTTTAGAGTTTATTCGCGATGTTGGCAAACACATTACCGTAAATTACATGATGGCCAAAGATTCGGTAAAAAAACGTTTATCGTCTGAAGCTTCAGTTGGTATGAGTTTTACCGAGTTTACATACCAATTAGTACAAGGTTTCGACTTTTTACACCTATACCGCGATAAAAAATGCACTTTACAAATGGGTGGTAGCGACCAATGGGGAAATATCACCACTGGTACCGAATTAATTAGACGTATTGATAGCGGTAAAGGTTTTGCTTTAACTTGGCCACTTATTACCAAAGCCGATGGTACCAAATTTGGAAAAACCGAAGGCGGTAACATTTGGCTAGATGCCAACCGTACATCACCTTACAAATTTTACCAATACTGGCTTAATACTAGTGATGTTGATGCCGAGAAATACATTAAAATATTTACTTTTTTAAGTAAAGAAGATATCACTGCTTTAATTGAAGAACACCAACAAGCACCACATTTACGTGCTTTACAAAAACGTTTAGCCGAAGAAATTACAACCATGGTACACTCTAAAGAAGATTTAGACAATGCCGTAAAAGCAAGTAATATTTTATTTGGAAAATCGACATCGGAAGATTTAAAAGGCTTAAACGAACAAACCTTTTTAGATGTTTTTGATGGTGTTCCGTTAACTCAAATTAATAAAGAAGATATTGAAAACGGCTTAGACATGATTGCTGCTTTAGCCGATAAAGGCAACTTTTTAAAATCGAATAGCGAGGCACGTCGTGCTTTAAAAGAAAACTCAATTTCTGTAAATAAAGAAAAAGTAAAAGACGATTACACCTTAACTACGGCCGATTTAATTAACAACAAATTTATTCTACTTCAACGCGGTAAAAAGAACTATTTTGTGCTTCAAATGGTATAATTTATTATTTAAAACAAAACTAAATAACTGATTTTTAAATAGTTTTAAATAATAATTACCCTACAAAACCGATGAAAGAACGCTATTTTTATGTTTTAGGCTAATAAAAAATTATAAAAAGATAATTTAAATTAGGTTTGTGGCTGTTAATGCCCCAAACATGAAACATCTTTTAATAGCAACCTATTTTATAGGTTTAGGCTTGTTTGCCCAACAACAAGTTTTCGATACCCAGCAAAGTAAAGGTAAACTTTACGAATATGCCCAATTTACAAATGTTGGCGATTCCATTTTTAGTATAAACAACATACTAGAAAAACAAAACTTACAATACCAACCACTTACTACAGATTATCATAGCTTAGGTTTTACAACCAGCAATTATTGGGTGCGGTTTAATATAAAAAACAGTAGCAATCAACCAAAATCGTTTTATTTAGAAACAGGTCGTCCTATTACGGATGTAGCCAATCTATATCAAATAAATGGATCGACTATTCATACTTTTAAAAGTGGCGACAAAATTCCCATAAACGATAAACAGATTAAACATCGCGCTACCATTTTTAAATTAAACTTACCTCCTAACGAGGTTCAAGAGGTATATATTCATTTATCTAGCGATGGCGAAACCATTAATTTACCATTAAACCTGTATAGCGAAACCGAGTTTTTACTATTAAATTACAAACAACAATTATTTCTTGGTTTGTTTTATGGCCTGCTATTTTTAGCAACTATAATCTACTTATTTTTTTACACCAGCCTAAAAAAGAACACCTTTTTGTATTATGGTCTTTATGTATTATCTATTGGTTTAATGCAAGCAGCCTTAGATGGTTTATTACACGAGTATATATTTACCCAAGGCGGCTATATAAACGATCGGTTAGTTTTAATAACAGCATTGTTTTCAAACTTTTTTCTATTAAAATACAGCAAATGTTTTTTAGATGTAAACACCCATTTAAAAGGGTTTAAAAAAGCCTACAACATCGCTTACGCCTTTATAGGAATTTGTTTTATTTTACTTTTTATAAACAAGAAAACTCTAGAAATTGCATATCCTTTAAGTAATTTAAACGGCTTATTTAGTCTGGTTTTAATACTCGCCACCTCATTTACTATGCGATTTAAGCGTATAAAAATCGATCCGTTTTTCTCGTTTGGTATCTTCTTTTTAGTTATTGGATTATTAGGCTTTGTAATGAATAATTTAAGCTTATTACCAAATAACTTTTTTACACTTAACAGTGCCAAATTTGGCTCAGGATTCGAGGTTATTTTTCTGTCGCTTTCTATGACCAATTTAATTAGAAATTTACGCTTAGAAAAAGAAACATCACAAGAAGAAGCCTTAAATAAATCGCAAGAAATAAGTGCATTAAAAACCTATTTCATGTCCAACATGAGCCATGAATTACGCACGCCTATTAACGCCATTATGGGCATTGCTGAAAGCGAACTTACTAATTTAGAAAACAATACAGACAGAAAACCCTACGAAATTATAAAAAACGCCTCATTAAGCTTATTAAGCAACGTTAACGATATTTTAGATTTTGAAAAAATTGAAAAAAACGAGCTTCAATTGGAACCTTCAGAGTTCAGCCCTTCAATAAAAATAAATCAAATTAGCAATAATTGGAAAGCTGAGGCTTTAAATAAAGGTTTAGACTATATTTTTGAAATGGATCCTGAAATTCCATCACATGTTATTGCCGACGAAAAACGCTTCATTCAAATAATAAATAAAGTCTTATCAAATGCGGTAAAATTCACCAAAACAGGCAGTATTTATTTTAAAGTAACATGTTTAAAACAACCTAACAACTTGTGTCGTTTTTCATTACAAATCTCTGATACTGGTGTTGGCATAAAGGCTGAGGCTAAAAAATCTATTTTCGACAGTTTTAGTCAAATGAAATTAAACCATAAACGTCAATTTGGTGGTATTGGTTTAGGCTTAACTATTGCAAAAAAAATTATAGAACTATTTAATGGCCAAATAACCATTGAAAGTGAGGAAAACCGTGGTACCGATGTATTTATAGATTTACCTTTAAAAACCATTGCAAAAGAACGTATTTTAGATTTACCAAAAACCAACAAACCTCCTTTACATATTCTTGTGGTTGAAGACAACAAGCTTAACCAAATGGTGATGCGCAAAATTTTAAGTAGCGAACCTAATTTTACGTTTGCAATCGCGCATAATGGACATGAAGCTTTAGAGACCTTAAAGAAAGACATCTACGATTTGGTTTTAATGGATTTGCAAATGCCAATTATGGATGGCTATGAAGCCACCGAAATTATTAGAAAAGGTGGTATAGGAAATGCCGTAATAAATATTCCTATAATTGCAGTTACAGCAGATGCTTTGCCTGAAACCAAAGCCAGAGCACTTCAATTAGGCATGAATGACTACCTTACAAAACCTATTGATAAAGATTTGCTTATCAATAAAATTTACAATAACTACTACGCAAAAAACAGCAAAACCCTTAAAATTGCTTAGAAAACAACTTATTAAAAAATTGCTAGATCGTTAAATTTTAACAACAAAAACCGAAATTTATTTAACAAAAAATAATTAAGCGTTAATTAATTAAAATAATTAATAAAACTTAGAGTTTCCTTCGTAGTTTAACTTTTGCTTTAGTACTTTTATGTTTCATTGTCAATAGAAAAAGAACATATGTCTGTAGAGCCAAAATTAATCCGATTTAACCAAAGCGTCCTTTCAAAGTATCAAATATATAACAGTATATTTATGACTTTGCCTTTTGATGCTGTAACAAAAACCGGTGTCCTCTTGCCTTTATTTCATGAAACTTGCGAAAAAGGTTTTAAACAAGGAGACGACCCAACAACAATAGTTGATACCTTTTTTAAAAAATACCAAGCTAGAAGAAGCAAAGAAAGTCAAATAAATTTATTGTTTCGCTTTATACAATACATAGAACGCCAAGTTGTACTTTTCGATGCTATTGAAGATGCTGCTTTCCCAACAGTAAACAACATGGAAGGCATTGGTACACTGCGTAACTTAAAAGAAACCGCAACCTCTGAGCATAAACTAGCTGAGCTAAAAGAGTATTTAGAAGAATTTAAAGTGCGTATTGTATTAACAGCGCACCCAACGCAATTTTACCCAGGCTCGGTTTTAGGTATTATTACCGATTTAACCGAAGCCATTAAAGAAAACGACCTTAATAAAATAAATAATTTATTTGGGCAATTAGGTAAAACACCATTTTTTAAACGCGAAAAGCCAACGCCATACGACGAGGCTAAAAGTTTAATTTGGTATTTAGAAAACGTGTTTTACAAATCGTTTGGAGATATTTACAACTACATTCAACAAAATATTTACGACGATAGTAAAAAGCACAACGAAATTATAAATATTGGTTTTTGGCCAGGTGGTGATAGAGATGGTAACCCTTTTGTTAAACCAGATACTACCTTAAAAGTAGCCGCAAAACTTAAACAAGCTATTTTAAAGAAATATTATAGCGATTTAAAAGATTTAAGACGCAAATTAACTTTTAGAGGTGTTGAAGAGCGTGTAATAAAGCTCGAAACCATCATGTACAATTACAGTATAAACCAAATAACAAGCGACACCTTAACAGCTAAAGAATTTATAAAAGAATTATTAAGTATTCGCGATTTGGTAGTAAGCGAGCATCAATCGTTGTACGTAAGCGACATCAATAATTTAATAAACCGCGTACATTTATTTGGCTATCATTTTGCAACTTTAGATATCCGTCAAGACAGTCGCATTCACCACTCGGTATTTACCACGGTAATCGATCATTTAATTGAAAAAGGAAACTCATCGTTCCCTAAAAATTATCACGATTTATCTGAAGCTGAACAAATTGAAATCCTATCGAAAGCCAACGACGATGTTCACGATTTAGATGCTTTTGAAGACGAAATGGTATGTAATACTTTAAAAACCATTTCAATAATTAAAAATATACAACAAACCAATGGCGAACGTGGTGCTAACCGTTACATAATTAGTAACAACCAAACAGCACTAAATGTTATGCAATTATTTGCAATGCTTAAAATGGTTGGTTTTAAAGATGAATTAACCGTAGATGTTGCGCCACTTTTTGAGACTATTCCAGATCTTGAAAATGCCCCAAAGGTAATGGAGCAACTGTATACCAACGAAGCGTACATGGCACATTTACGAGCACGCGGAAGCAAACAAACCATCATGCTTGGTTTCTCTGATGGTACTAAAGATGGTGGATATCTCATGGCAAACTGGGGTATTTACAAAGCCAAAGAATTGCTAACCGAAATGTCTAGAAAATACGATATTACAGCCATTTTCTTTGATGGTCGTGGCGGACCACCAGCACGTGGTGGCGGTAAAACACACAACTTCTACTCTTCATTAGGCCCAACTATTGAAGATAAAGAAGTACAAATTACCATACAAGGACAAACCATTAGCTCTAATTTTGGAACTTTAGATTCATCACGTTACAACTTAGAACAATTAATTAGTTCTGGTATTAAAAACAGAATTGGTGGCGATAATCACTTATCGAAAGAAGACACCTTAGTTATGGACGATTTAGCTGAAACCAGCTACCAAACCTATAAAGACTTTAAGAGTCACCCTATGTTTATTCCGTATTTGGAGCGTATGAGTACTTTAAAATACTATGCCAAAACCAATATTGGTAGTAGAC
The DNA here is from genome assembly GCF_000943555.1 of Neotamlana nanhaiensis. GTDB lineage: Bacteria > Bacteroidota > Bacteroidia > Flavobacteriales > Flavobacteriaceae > Neotamlana > Neotamlana nanhaiensis. The sequence goes on from NZ_JTDV01000002.1 coordinate 81,645, forward strand.
CATCGAAACGTGGAAAATCTGATAAATTAATATTTTCAGATTTAAGAGCTATTCCTTTTGTAGGTTCATGGAGCCAGTTAAAACAAAACGTTCCTGGTTTTTACGGTGTTGGTACTGCTTTAAAGAAGTACGAAGATAATGGAGAGTTTGAAAAAGTAGAACAACTTTATAAAAACTCAAAATTCTTTAAAACACTACTTGAAAACAGTATGATGTCTTTAACTAAATCGTTTTTCGATTTAACCAAATACATGGCAAAAGACGAAGAATTTGGAGCTTTCTGGAATATTATTCACGAAGAATATTTAACCACAAAACGCTTATTATTAAAGTTAACAGGTTATAGCGAATTAATGCAAAACGAACCTGCTGGTAAAGCATCAATACAAGTAAGAGAATCTATTGTATTACCATTGTTAACCATACAACAATACGCTCTTAAAAAGATTCAAAATTTTGACAGAGAAGGTGTTCCTGCCGATGACAAAGAACGTAAAGTATTCGAAAAGATAGTAACACGTTCGTTATTTGGAAACATTAATGCGAGTAGAAATTCGGCTTAATTCTTTCAAATTGAATCAAAAAAAAAGGATGTAAATTTAAAACTTACATCCTTTTTTTATCTATGACTTTAAGCTTAAAAAGCTATCCGTTTATTAATGCTCATTCAATCTAAAATCTGGATACGCATCCATACCATGCTCATGCGCATCTAAACCTTCAACTTCTTCTTTTTCAGACACGCGAATACCCATAGTTTTCTTAAGTGTAAAAATAATTATAAACGCTGTCACAACACAGAACACTCCATAACTAGCAACACCTACTAACTGTATTAAAAATTGCTCTACACCTGCTTTTGCTCCAAAAATACCAACAGCTAACGTCCCCCAAATACCACATGCTAAATGCACAGCAATAGCACCAACAGGATCATCTAATTTAATTTTATCAATTAAGCTTACAGCAAATACAATAATAGCACCAGCAATAGCACCAATTAAAATAGCATCGGTAGGACTCATTTGGTCAGCACCTGCAGTAATACCTACTAATCCGCCTAAAATACCATTTAAAAACATAGTTAAATCTAAATTTTTATACATAACGGTAGACACTAACATAGACACCACACCACCAGCTGCTGCAGCTAAACAAGTAGTTACAAGTACCAAAGAGGTTAATTCAGGATCGGCAGACAATACCGAACCGCCATTAAAACCAAACCAGCCTAACCATAAAATTAACACACCACCAGTAGCTAATGGAATATTATGACCAGGAATAGCCTCTGGTTTACCCAATTTATTAAATTTACCAATTCTAGCTCCTAGCAACCAAACCGCTATTACAGCAGCCCAACCACCAACTGAATGCACTAAGGTAGAACCTGCAAAATCGTAAAAGCCTTCGGTTTCACCGATAGTAAATGTAGATAAGAAACCACCGCCCCATTGCCATGAACCAACTATTGGGTATACTAAGCCTACATATACTAGAGTAAATATCATAAACGGTACAATTTTCATACGCTCTGCAACAGCCCCAGAAACAATGGTTGCTGCCGTAGCTGCAAACATACCTTGAAATAAGAAATCGGTCCAGTAGGTGTATCCTTCGTTATAAGTTAAATCTAAAGCACCTTCGGTAGTTAATGGTGCATCTAAACCAAAACCTGCAAACCCTATAAATCCATTAAACTCTCCTGGATACATTAAATTAAAGCCCACTAAGCAATATAACAGCAAGCCTATTGTGATAATAAATATGTTTTTAAAAAGGATGTTTATTGTATTTTTTTGTCGTGTTAAGCCTATCTCTAGCAATGCAAAGCCCATGTGCATAAAAAAGACTAAGGCTGTACAGATCATCATCCATACATTGTTTGTTGTAAATATTTCCATGTTTTAGTTAATTAGTTTTAGTTGTTTTATTTTAATGTGTCGCCACCTTTCTCGCCCGTTCGTATTCTGTAACACTCTTCAATTTGCGACACAAATATTTTTCCGTCTCCTACTTCGCCAGTTGCCCCAGATTTTAAAATAGCTTGAATAGCTGCTTCAGCATAATCGTCGTTTACAACTATAGACAAATATCTACGTTGAATATCACTTGTACTATAAGATACACCACGATACACATGTCCTTCTCTTTCATTTCCTAAACCGGTTACATCCCAGTAAGAAAAAAAGTTTACACCTTCGTTATGCAAAGCTTCTTTTACTTCACGAAACTTAGATTTCCGAATAATTGCTTCAATTTTTTTCATAATTAGTTTCTTAAATATTTTGTTCAGTTTGTCAATTTAAATAATAAATATGGTGTTTTAAAAATTATTAAATAAGAGATACAGAATTTTTAAATATTGCCATAAAACACAAAAGATGCCTTAAAATAAGGCACCTTTTGCTGTAAAATATTTAAAGGGATTATTTTTACTATTCTTCAAATTCTCTTTGTCTTTTTCCTGGGTATGCAATAGAACCGTGCTCAGAAATATCAAGACCTTTAATTTCTTCTTCTTCGGTAACACGTAATCCTAAAGTAGCTTTAAGAATACCTAAAACAATTGCAGATAACACAATTGCCCAAACCGCATAAGCTAAAACACCTATTGCTTGAGAACCTAATTGTGCAGCTCCACCACCATTGAATAAACCAATACCAGTATCGCCATCTACACCCCAAAGACCAATTACTAAAGTACCCCATGCACCACAAACACCGTGTACAGAAACAGCTCCAATAGCATCATCAATCTTTAATTTTTTCTCAATAAACTCAATAGAGAACACTACAATAACACCTCCTATTAAACCAGCAAGTAAAGCACCTGTAGCCGTCATGTTACCACAACCAGCAGTAATACTTACTAAACCAGCCAAAGCACCATTTAAAGATTGTGCTAAGTTTGGCTTACCGTACCAAATCCAAGTAGTAATTAAAGCACCTAAACCACCAGCAGCAGCAGCTAAGTTTGTAATTAAAACAACAGTTGAAGCTCCAGTAGCATCATCGCCACCCCAAGCTAATTGAGAACCACCGTTAAAACCAAACCATCCTAACCAAAGGATAAACACACCTAAAGTGGCTAAAATTTGGTTGTGACCAGGAATAGGTAATACTTTACCATCTACATATTTTCCAATACGAGGACCTACCATAAAAGCAGCTACTAAAGCAGCCCATCCACCAACAGAGTGTACAATAGAAGAACCAGCGAAATCAATAAAACCAAGTTTAGTTAACCAACCATCACCTTGCCATTGCCATCCTCCAGAAATTGGATAAATAACAGCTGTCATTAATAATGAGAAAATAATGTAAGTTGTATACTTTGTTCTACCTGCAATTGCACCAGATACAATAGTTGCAGCAGTAGCAGCAAACATAGTTTGGAAGAATAAATCGGCACCTTCACCTTGCATGAATCCGCCCCAGAAGAACCATCCGTTTGAAGTATCTCCATACATTAAAGAGTATCCTACAAGCCAGAAAGTGATTGAACCGACACAAATATCTAAGAAGTTTTTCATAGCGATATTTACCGCGTTTTTAGCACGCGTCATACCAGACTCAACTAAAGTGAATCCTGCTTGCATAAAGAATACTAGTATACCAGATAGTAACATCCAAAGCATACCCATATCGCCTTCTACAGCAGCGGTATCTTGAAAAAATAAGGGAATGTTTAACATTGACATAATTTATTTATTTTAATGGTTAGTAAATTTTGTTTTCTTAAACGCCATAACCCGTTTATAAAAACGGGCATGGGTTTAAATATGTTTGAGTTAGAAAGAATAAATTGCAGCTAAAGTAAATGCAGCTAAGCTCTCGCTAGGCATACCATCGTTATCTAAGAATTTACCATAAAATTCTCCACTATCAACATTAGTTAATGCATCAAGTCTAACTTCAGGCTTAATAATTAAGTTATCAACTGTATAACTTCCCGTTAAAGTAGTTGCGAAAACGCTTGGTAAATCATCACCATCACCGTGTAATGCAAAATACTCACCTCTTAAACCAATTGAGAAGCTATCACAAGTTGCAACTTGTGGGTATAAAGCAGCACCATAAAAACCTGCACCATCGTTATCGTTATAAGCAGCATTGATTCCTAAGAAGAAAGAATCAGATAAATCAAATCCACCAGTATAGTCAATTTCGAAACCTAAACCACCGTGTTTACCACTATCGTAATATAAGTTTAAGTACTGACCATAGAATCCTAATTGAGCACCTAAAGCATACTCACCCGTCATAGATACATCATTAGTATCCCAAGGGTTGGTTACCGCTAACATCAAGCTCCAATCATCAGATAAAGCAAAATCAGCTTTTAAACCCATGTGTGAAAATGGTCCACTAGAGAATAAATAAGAACAACTGTAGTTAAAGTTTGCCGCAGGAGCAATTACTTCGTAACCTAAAAAGGTATTCCATCTACCAAAAGTTAAGGTAGTGCTTTCTGAAACATTCCAGTAAACATAAGCTTGGTTAACAATTCCATCAACAATATCAGTATTAAAAGTAGCACCTGCACCTCTTGGACCAGTAACTAGGTCTAACACAGCACCTGCCTTTTCACCTTCGTAGCTCACAATTAAGTTAGCCATACCTAAAGCAAAACCAGATTTTCCGGCAAAAGCAGTACCAAAACCTACTCCTTCGTTATCAGGAGCCGTTAAATACGTTTGGTAATAAGCATCTACGCTACCACTTACGCTAAGTTTACTAGTTTCTTCTTCTTGAGCAAAACCTAAAGCAGCTACAAAAAGCAATGAAAGTGTTAAAAATTTTTTCATAATAGTTTTCATTTTTAGTTTTAATTATTAGTTAATTTTTTCTTAAGAGAGAGGTAAAACTATATTAAAATGTTTTAAACCCCATAAAAAAAGGGGGTATTTCACAAATTTTTATCAATTTTCAAATTTCAACCCCATTTTATTAAAGGGTTACGTGTTTAATTTTTGATTTTTTGATTTTTTAGCAAATGACAAAATTGTGCTTTTGCTAATTTTTCGCAATAAAACATAATATTATAGCCGTTTAATTATTGGTTTGTTAACATAATAACACATATACCTATTTATTATTAACAAATCTGCGATTGCGTATTTAACAAAAAACACCTTATATATTAGCAGATAATTATTTTTAACTTCACTTCGCCTTAAAAATCGAAATAATGAAACTCCCATTATTGCCATTTAATATCTTGTAACTATCTTAGCTATTCAACTCTATTTTTTAATCCAAAATTTGCTGACTATGCTGGAGAAACAAGGACTATATTCACCTGAATTTGAACACGAAAATTGTGGTGCAGGTTTTATATGTAATTTAAAAGGAGAAAAGACAAATCAAATTATTCATGATGCTCTCGAAATCTTAGTAAAATTACAACACCGCGGTGGCGTAAGTTCCGACGGTAAAACAGGTGACGGTGCTGGACTTTTAATTGATATCCCCCACGAATACTTTAACCGCGTTTGCGATTTTAGTTTACCCGCTTTTAGAGAGTATGCTGTTGGTATGATTTTTTTACCACAAAACGACAACCAACATATATTCTGTAAAAACATTTTAGAACAAGAAATTACAGAACAAGGCCTTTCTATTTTAGGATGGCGTAAGGTACCGGTTGACTCGTCTCAACTTGGTGAAATTGCGCGCGCTTCAGAACCTATTATTGAACAAATATTTATTGGTAAAAACGAAGCTATCGACGAAGCTACTTTTAAAGCTAAATTATACGCAGCTAGAAAGATTGCAGAACATACCATAAGAAAATCTAAAATCTCGGAAAGTGCCTATTTCCACATTCCAAGTTTATCTACTACAACACTTATTTACAAAGGTATTATTATGCCTAAAGATATTGGCCCATATTATACCGATTTACAGCAAATAGACCTTGTTACCAGACTTGCTTTGGTACACCAACGTTTCTCTACCAACACAATGCCTACTTGGGAGCTTGCGCAACCATTCCGTTTTATGTGTCAGAATGGAGAAATTAACACCTTACGCGGAAACGTAAGTAGAATGCGTGTACGTGAAGAAATTATGAAAAGTGATGTTTTTGGTCCGCAAATACACAAGCTTTTCCCTATAATTTTACCAGGAAAATCTGATTCTGCATCAATGGATATGGTGGTTGAATTGTTAACGCACACAGGACGTTCGTTACCAGAAATTATGATGATGATGATTCCTGAAGCATGGGAAAAACACAAAACCATGTCTGAAGATCGCAAAGCTTTCTACGAATATAACGGCTGTATTATGGAACCTTGGGATGGACCAGCTTCGGTACCATTTACCGATGGTGATTATATTGGTGCTTTACTTGATAGAAACGGATTAAGACCATCACGCTATACCGTTACAAAAAGTGGTAAATTAATTATGTCTTCGGAAGTTGGCGTGGTTGATGTTGCTGCCGATGATATTAAGGAACATGGCCGATTAGAGCCAGGAAAAATGTTCTTGGTTGACATGAATGAAGGTCGCATAATTAGTGACGAAGAAATTAAAAGTAAAATAGTTTCTGAACGCCCATATAAAGAATGGCTAGACAAAACGCGTTTACACTTACGCGACGTTCCTTACACTAACGAAACTTGCCCAATCGAAACCATCGATATAAAAACAAGACAACGTTTATTTAATTATACGTTCGAAGATATTCAAGAAGTTATCACCCCTATGGCGCTTGCTGGTAAAGAAGCTCTTGGCTCTATGGGTATTGATACGCCATTGGCTGTACTTTCTGATAGACCTCAACTAATATCAAACTACTTTAAACAATTATTCGCACAGGTAACTAACCCGCCATTAGATGGTATTCGCGAAGAAATTGTAACCGATATTAGCTTGAATCTTGGTAAAGACCGCAATATATTTAGTATTACAGAACGCCAATGTAGAAAACTACGCATTCAAAATCCTGTAATTTCTAATGCCGATTTAGAAAAAATTAGAACTATTGAAATCGAAAGCTTTAAAGCCGAAACCATCCAAATGCTTTATCCTAAGGCACAAGGACTTAACGGACTTGAAGATGCGCTGGACAATATTATAAGACAAGTAGAAAAAGCACTTGAAAGAAAAACGAATATCATTATTCTTTCAGATAGAGGTGTAAACCAAGAGTTCGCTCCTATTCCTGCGCTTTTAGCTTGTAGTTATGTAAACCATCAAATGAACCGTTTACGTAAGCGTTCCTATTTCGATATCATTATAGAATCTGCAGAACCTCGCGAACCACACCATTTTGCAACATTATTTGGTTATGGGGCTAGTGCAATTAATCCATATATGGTTAACGAAATTATCCGCATGCAGGTTAAAGAAGGCTTCATAAAAGGTATGGACGAAGACAAAGCCGTAGAAAACTTTAACAAAGCTATTGGCAAAGGTCTTTTAAAGGTTATGAACAAAATTGGAATCTCTACATTACATTCTTACAGAGGTTCTCAAATTTTCGAAATCGTTGGTTTCAACTCTGCTTTTGTAGAAAAATATTTCCCATACACTGCTTCAAGAATTGAAGGTATTGGACTTTATGAAATTGAAAAAGAAATTAACGAACGTTACAAACAAGCCTATCCAGACAGTAAAATTGACAAAAAATTAGGATTAAACATTGGTGGTGATTACCGCTGGAGACGTAATGGCGAGCGCCACTTATTTAACCCAACAACTGTTGCTAAATTGCAACAAGCAGTTAGGTTAAGCGACCAAGCGAGCTACGATGTTTATTCTAAAACTATAAACGAACAATCGGAGAATTTAATGACGATTCGCGGGTTGTTTGAGTTCGACAATTTAGATCCAATTCCTATTGAAGAAGTAGAACCATGGACCGATATTGTTAAGCGTTTTAAAACAGGTGCGATGTCTTATGGCTCAATTTCGCGTGAAGCACACGAGAATTTAGCGATTGCCATGAACCGTATTGGAGGAAAATCGAATTCGGGTGAAGGTGGTGAAGACAGAAAACGTTTCCACCCAGATATGAACGGCGATAGCCGTAACTCTGCAATCAAGCAGGTGGCTTCAGGGCGTTTTGGTGTAACCTCGCACTATTTAACAAACGCGAAAGAAATTCAAATTAAAATGGCACAAGGTGCTAAACCAGGTGAAGGTGGCCAGCTTCCAGGTGAAAAAGTATTACCATGGATTGCTTCGGCACGTAACTCAACACCATTTGTTGGTTTAATTTCACCACCGCCACATCACGATATCTATTCTATTGAAGATTTAGCGCAGTTAATTTACGACCTTAAAAACGCTAATCGCGAAGCTAGAATTAATGTAAAATTAGTATCAGAAGTTGGTGTAGGTACTATTGCTGCCGGGGTTTCAAAAGCTAAAGCCGATGTTGTACTTATTTCTGGTTACGATGGTGGTACAGGTGCTTCGCCTTTAACCTCATTAAAACACGCTGGTTTACCTTGGGAGCTTGGGTTATCGGAAGCACAACAAACCTTAGTGCTTAACGATTTACGTAGTAGAATTGTAGTAGAATGTGATGGCCAGTTAAAAACAGGTCGTGATGTTGCTATCGCTGCACTTCTTGGAGCCGAAGAGTTTGGTTTTGCTACAGCTCCGCTTGTGGCTTCTGGTTGTATCATGATGCGTAAATGTCATTTAAATACTTGCCCTGTAGGTGTAGCAACTCAAGATAAAGAGTTACGCAAAAACTTTAAGGGCACACCAGAACACGTGATTAACTTCTTCTATTACATTGCTGAAGAATTACGTGGTATTATGGCGCAATTAGGATTTAGAACTGTTGATGAAATGGTGGGACAAACCCATAAAATTAACGCCAACAGAGCTATAAAACACTATAAAGCTAAAGGCTTAGATTTATCGAGTATTCTTTACAGACCGTCTGCTTACAAACACATGACGGTTAAAAATACCGAAAAACAAGACCACGAATTAGAAAATGTTTTAGATTTTACCATCTTAAAAGATTCTCACCGTGCGCTTTATAGAAAAGAAAAAATGACACTTCAATACCCAATTAGAAATACAAACCGTACAGTTGGTGCTATTGTAAGTAATGAGATATCTAAAATTTACGGACATTTAGGCTTACCCGAAGATACGTTAAATATTAACTTTAAAGGTTCGGCAGGACAAAGTTTTGGAGCCTTTGGTGCACATGGGTTAACCTTTACTTTAGAGGGAAATACCAATGATTACCTTGGCAAAGGATTATCGGGAGGAAAACTTATTGTTAAAAAACCTGCTAATGCCGATTTTGTAGCCGAAGATAACATCATTATTGGAAACGTATGTTTATTTGGTGCCGTACACGGGCAAGCTTACATAAATGGTATTGCTGGCGAGCGTTTTGCTGTTCGTAACTCTGGTGCAACTGCAGTTGTAGAAGGTGTTGGCGACCACTGTTGTGAGTACATGACAGGAGGAAAAGTAGTAGTTCTTGGTAAAACAGGAAGAAACTTTGCGGCAGGTATGAGTGGTGGTATTGCTTTTGTTTACGACCCAGACAACAAATTTGTAAACGGGTTATGTAACACCGAAACTATTGAGTTTGAAGAAGTACTAACTCAAGATGCCGAAGAATTAAAAGCATTAATTGAAAAACACGTGCTTTACACCAATAGTAACCGCGGTAAAGAATTACTTGAAAATTGGGAAACTACACAGTCTAAATTCGTAAAAGTAATGCCAACCGAATACAAAAAAGCATTAATACGCTTAGAGACCGAAGAAGAAATGTTTGAAGAATTAGAAATAGCTGAATAAGATGGGAAAAGTAACAGGATTTAAAGAGTTTGAAAGACAAGACGAAACTTACAAACCCGTTGACGAACGTGTAAAGCACTATAAAGAATTTACAGTAGCCTTAAGTGAAGAAGACATCACCAAACAAGGGTCGCGTTGTATGGATTGCGGTATTCCGTTTTGCCACAGTGGTTGCCCGCTAGGTAATTTAATACCAGATTTTAACCATATGGTTCACCAAGGTGAATGGCAAAAAGCCTCATGGATATTACATTCAACTAATAATTTCCCAGAATTCACAGGTCGATTATGTCCTGCGCCATGTGAAAAAGCATGTGTTTTAGGAATTATTGAAGATCCAATTTCAATTGAAAATATAGAAAAAAACATTGTTGAGCGTGCCTTTAAAGAAGGTTGGATAAAACCGCAACCGCCTAAAACAAGAACTGGTAAAACAGTTGCTGTTGTTGGGTCTGGACCTGCTGGTTTAGCCACTGCGCAACAATTAAATCGTGCAGGACATACCGTTACTGTTTTTGAACGTGATGATGAAATTGGAGGTTTACTACGCTACGGTATTCCTAATTTTAAAATGGAGAAGGAAATTATAGACCGCCGTTTAGCCATTTTAAAAGCTGAAGGCATTACTTTTAAAACAAATGTTCACGTTGGTGTTAATTACGACACCGATGCGCTTAAAGCTTTTGATGCTGTTGTTTTATGTGGTGGCGCTACACAACGTCGTAGTTTACCAACTCCAGGTATTGATGCCGATGGGGTTGTACAAGCCATGGACTTTTTAACACAACAAACCAAAGTTGTTTTTGGTAAAAACGTAGAAAATCAAGTTTTAGCGACAGGTAAGGATGTTATTGTTATTGGTGGTGGTGATACTGGATCGGATTGTATTGGAACATCGAACCGCCAAGGTGCAAAATCGGTTACCAACTTCGAGATTATGCCAAAACCACCAGGACATCGTTCGCCAACTACACCTTGGCCGTTTTGGCCATTACAGCTTAAAACATCGTCTTCTCACCAAGAAGGAGTTGAGCGTAACTGGTTAATTAACACCAAAGAGTTTGTTACTGATGAAAACGGTAAACTTACTGCCTTAAAAACAGTAAATGTGGAATGGAAAATGGTTCCAGGTCAACGTCCGCAATTAATTGAGGTTGAAGGTACCGAAAAAACTTGGCCATGCGATTTAGCATTATTAGCATTAGGTTTTACAGGACCAGAAGCAACTCTTGCCGAAAAATTAGGTATTGAAACCGATGCGCGTAGTAATTACAAAGCAGAATACGGTAAATACCAAACAAACATACCTAACATTTTTACTGCTGGCGATATGCGCCGCGGACAATCGTTAATTGTTTGGGCTATTTCTGAAGGTAGAGAAGCTGCAAGACAGGTTGACATTTACCTTATGGGCAAATCAGATTTACCTACCAAAGATGCTACTGGTGATTTAGTGGCGTTGCATTAGTAATTAAAAAGAAAAGCGAACTTTAACGGTTCGCTTTTTTAATATAAGCTCTCTCTATTCCCGTTTTTATATCTGGTGTAAATTGAAACCAAATGAGGTGTATTTTTGGCTTCCATTTTTTTTGTCAAGTTTTTAATATGGGTTTCTACAGTACGGCTACTTATGTTTAAATTATCGGCAATTTCCTTTTGAGTAAATCCCTCAGATAGCAAATTAATAACATCCTTTTCGCGACGAGAAATATTTAACCACTTTCCAATTTCGAGCATAGCCTTTATGTTTTTATCAACATATGTTTCGTTATGCATTACAGCTGTTAAAGCCCCCAAAGTTTCTTCTATTCCCAATTGTTTATCTAAATAACCATCAACATGTATATGCTTAAAAAGCACTTCGTAATTATCAATTTTGGCTTCTTGGGTAAGTATTATTATTTTAATTTTAGGGTATAAAGTTTTCACCTTTTTTGCAATAACAAACCCGTTGTAATCTTCCGATTCAAAATTTAAATCTAAAATTAATGTATTTACCGTTGCTGTTGCCAATGCTTTTAGGGCTTGTTCGTAGTTATGTGCAACTTGTATACTGCCTACATAATCGGGATATTGCTCTAATAACGACACCAAACCTTGAGCAAAAATAACCGAATCGTCAACAATTAAAACATCTGCTTTTTTAGTTTTTAAATTCATTTTAATGGTGTTTATTTAATGGAAAATAAATGTGTACTTGGGTACCAGTATCGGTTTTCCCTATGTTACATGAGCCTTCTAAAATTTCAACGCGTTGTTTTATGTTCATTAGGCCAATGCCTTCCTTATGATTTTGTACAATACCAATCCCGTTATCTTCAAATATAAAATGTAACCACTGCTTATCATCCACGCTATTTTTAATAATCACTTTTGTAGCTAAAGCATGCTTTTCAATATTATTTAGCACTTCTAATAAAATACCGTAAAAATTATTTTGAATTGTTAAGCTCAGTTCGTTTAAAAATTCGGGCAATTCGTTTTCGAGCTCAACAAAAACTTTACCGTAAAGCTGAAATTCGCTTAATCTGGATTTTATAACATCGGTAAACTTTTGTTTCCCTATGTACATTTCTAACGGATTTAAACGATGTGAAACGGTGCGAATTTGCTGATTCATCTTTTTTAAATCGGTAGTAATACCATCAATTTTTTCGCTCACATTTTCGGCACGTTTTAAGGCTAAAACACGTAGCCTTAACCCGTCGAAATTAGTTGTAATTATATCATGTAAATCTCTTGCTATTCGCTTTTTTATACTTTCTTGCCCTTGGTAAATAGCCTCAAGTTTCTCAATTTTTGTTTTTTGTAAATGTGTTTTTTGTCGTTGCAAAAACAAAAAATAAATTACAAATAATAGTAGTATTATTGTTGCTAATATTATTAAAATCAGGTTTTTATTTTGGATATCTTTAGTTTTCTCTTTTATTAAATATTGACTTTCAGTGTCCTTTAGTTTAAGACGTAATATTTCGTTTTCTTTTTTCTCATATTCAAATTGAGCTTGTAAACTTTGAGTTATTCTGGTATTTTCAGAATTAAATATGTCTTTATACAGCGTTATATACTTCTTTTGGCTTTCAAAGGCTTTTTTATAATTATTTGTTTTTTGATAGAATTCTGATTGGTTTTCATAAAATTGAATTATAGCTTTATTATCAGACACCGAAGGCAACAATTTGCTACTTAAATTTAAATATTTTTGACTTTCAATAACATCCAAATGATCTATGTATAACCCTAAAACACCATTGTAATTATACAAAAGTGAGGTGGTATCTTTTAAAATAGTATTTGCTTTAATAGCTTCTAAAAAATAGTTTTTTGAGGCATTAAAATCGCTAATGTCACTGTATGCAACGCCTAAATTATGTAGTAATATTGCATATTGCTTGTTACTTTTTTTTGATAAAAGCAAAGCCTTTTCGTAATTAGAAATTGTAGAATCGATTATATTTAAACTACTGTAAACATTACCAATGTTGGTGTAGCTTATAACTTTTCCAAAATTACTTTTTAACTTTTTATGTATTTCTAAAGCCTCAAAATGGTATTGTAAGGCTTGATTATAGTTTTTTAACTGATTTTGTATGTTACCTATTGTTGTACATACATCTGCCAATTTTTGGTTATCGTTGTTTTTTTTAAAACCGTGATATGCTTTTATACTATACTCCAATGCTTCCTCGTACAATTGCCTATCTTTATAAATTATTCCAGCTCGTAAAAAAGCCTTTAAAGCAGGCTCTTTAATTTCGAAATTTTGGTAAACAGCGAGACTTTTTTCTAAATAATGCAAGACACTGTCTTGTTGATTAAAAGTACTTTTTAGCAAGGAAATATTATATAACAAATCGGCTGTAATGGCTGTTACACTATCAATTTTAATCCCTTTTTTATAAGTGTATTCGGCAACATTATACGCTCTTTTTACATGATGTATCACGCCTATTTTTTTGTATAAAATAGCAGCTTGGTTATTAAAGCCTTCATCTAAAGCTATAGCCAAACCTTTTTCAAAAAGTTTTAAAGCTTCGCTTTTATCTGTTTTTTTTAAGCTATCTCCTTGTTTTATAAAATCTTCTACTAAAGCTATATTTTTTTTAACAGCTGTTTGCCCAAAAGATTTTACAGCGATAAATAAAAAACAGAAAAGCAAAAAATGGTTTTTCATTAATTATAGGTTTGCTTCTACCAAATTACAGAATATCCGATTAAAAACATCTGATTATCTGAAAAATACGGGAATTTACGTATTGCTAGGCATATACGATGATAAGTATATTAGATGTATAAAAAATGACTCATATTTTCTCGTTCTTTAACCCAAAACATCTAACCAAATACTTTTCGTGCTTATTAATTATGGTATAGCTATTAACCAATAATTAAATAAACAATCATGAAAAAATTAATTTTATTTCTATTTGTGGCAACATGTGCTTTTGCATGTTCCTCAGAAAAAGATGATCCAGATGCGCCTTTCGAGAACCTTAACGATTTAACAACCACAGCGCTAGAGACTACAATTCCGCGTTTAGAACTTTCTCAATTTGGCGATGCCATTACCATTATGTTATCAGTTACCGATCAAGAAGGTAGTCCTTTAGAACAATTTACTTTAGGTAATTATAAAGTTGAAGTATCTGTGAATGGTGGAGCATTAGAATTAATTTCTAATAACGAATTAGAGCTCTCTAATTTTAATGATTTAAACAACAAACCACTAGCTGCGGCTACTACTATGGACTATTCGGGAAGTATGAGCAGCTACGATATTTCTGAAATGGAAAAAGCTCTAGCTGATTTTATAAACTTAAAAGACGACAACGACTTAATGTCTATAATTAAATTTGCTTCTTATATTGAAGAAGTTCAAGCTTTCACAACAGACAAATCACTTTTACTAGCAGGAATAGATGCCGACCCATATATTGGTAGTGCTACCGCATTTTATAGTGCTTGCGAACTTGGACTTGATGAAGTAAACAAACTTTCGGATGTGTTACCTGTTGTTATAGGTTTTACCGATGGAATCGATAACAGATCGAATATAAATTTATATGACTTAGCTGAAAAATCGAAAGCCCTAAGCATTCCTATTTATACCGTTGGATTTGGTAATACAGATAAAGAAGGTTTAGAATACCTAGCATCAGAAACTGGTGGTCGCTATTTCTATTCGCCTACAAGCGACGACATAACACACCTGTACCAACTTATTAGTCAGCAATTACGCAACTTATATGTGTTAAACTGGATAACTAACTATACCTCTGGCACTCAAATTACAATTCAAGTTACAACAACATACAAAGGTGGAAATGATTCTTTTACCGATGTTTCTACAAAAACTATAACCATAGAATAATAACTATCAACCAAATTACTTCGTGTTTAAGTGTTTAAACACGAAGTAACCCTCTTAAATTAACACATTATGAAAAAATTAATTTTATTAACCATTACTATTTTCGCCTTTACTTTTTCAAACAACACCAATGCACAAATGTTAGAAGGTGGTTCTATTGGCGGTGGAGCGCAATTTAACACCTTATTTTACGGCTTAAGTGCCAAATACAACATTACCGATGTACATAACGCACAATTTATTGTGGGTGGTGCTAATTATGGGTATTCAAGCAACTATAGTTCGTTTACAGCTACGGGACGTTACCTATACAATTTCCTGTTTTTAGATGGCATTAACTTAAAAACATATGGTTTTGGTCAACTTGGATATTGGTCTGTTAAGTTCGATAGTACAGGAAACAAATACTCATCGGTTGCTTTTGGAGTTGGCGGCGGCGGCGAATATTCGTTTGAAGGTTTAGAACAGCTAGGTTTAAATGCAGAAGTTGGCTACGGTACAGGAGGCTCTTTTGGCTACTATAGCAGTTACCGCAAAGCCTTTGTGGGCATAGGTGTTCATTATTATTTTTCGTTTTAACAATTAAATGTACAGGCGCTGGCTTAACACCAGCGCTTTTTATTTCAAAATTTTATGATAAATAAAAAACAGTACATATCGTTTTTTACACTTTGTTTTTATCTATTTGTACATACCATAAACGCCCAAAGTTTAAGTAGTTTAGTTGAAACGGTTGCATCGTCGTTACAAACAGTTGAAGCCGCCAAACTAGAATATAGTCAGAGTTTAAAATTACAAGAAAACAACTATGTTAACTATACGCTAAATGCTCTAGATGCTAAAGGCAACACCAACGAGGTGGTTTACAATTTTAGTTTTGCAGATGTTGATGTTAACACCGTTAGATCGCTCACTAAAAAAGATGTTATTATTGTACAATTGCTTATTAACAGCAAACAAAAACTGATTAAAGAAATTTCGAATAATGGTGATAAAATAAGTTATACCGATAACATTGCCTTTTTTGCTAAAAACATCGATAATGCTAGAGATTTAGTTGATGCCATTAAAAAAATTATTCCTACAAACGAAACACTCGAAAAAAACAAACTGGCGTTACATTCTTATCAAGATCATGTTAATTGGTTAGAAAAAAATGTACAAGACGTCGATAATATAAAAACTCAAATTATTCAAAAAATTGAGGGAAGCACAAAAAACGATGGTCATATTAAATTAAGCGCCACTATAAACTCTAAAAGCAAAACAAAAACTATTGATGCCGAGTTTAATTTAGCCACTTTAAATCCAAATAGTTTAATGTATAAAATAAGTGGCGAGGAGTTTTATATACAAGTTTCAAACCGAAGAAATATTAAAGCTATAAAAGTTTTTGAAGATGGCGTACAGCAAAGCTACACCAACATTATTTACTTTTATTGCAGCTCTATTGAAAACGCAAAAGACCTCTATAAAGTACTATCGGAAAGTATCCCGTTAGCTGAAAAAGCCCTAGAAGCATCAAAACCAAACATAAGTTCTACAACAAATGCTGTTAGTTATTTAAATAAAGTTATTGCGAATATTTCGAGCAACGAAACATCGTACACACAAAGTATTGAAGGTGATTGCGTATCGAAAATTATTGTAAAAGAAACCACACCAAAAGGTACAACCGATAATTTATACACCTTTAATTTTAGTGATATTAATACCGATAATATTGATTACGACTCGAGTAAAACACAACTATTTGTTGAAATAAATACCCGTAAAAAAGAAAAGTTTATTAGACATTTAAAAAACGACGAATTACAAAATTACACCGATTCGTTTAAAATATATTTTGAAAATATTGAAGATGCCTTAACCGCAAAAGAAGCATTACAAAGCATCACAAAAAACTGCGACGATTATAATGGCGCGCCTCATGTAACTTCGGTTTCATCTGGCTTAGAAGCTTTAAAAAAAGAAATAACCTTAGTAAAAATTGGCGATGATAATTTCGACCAAACCTTCGAAATTGTTAGCACAAATCCTTATACCGTAAAACTAACCGAAGTATTCTCTAACCTTAAAAAAAGTGTGGAAGGTATTTTTGAATTTGGTTTAGCCGATATAAACCCTAAAAACATTGCCATAGTAACTGCTGGAAAAGCAGCTATGGTAGAACTCAACACAAATCATTTAGAAAAAATTATAAAAACCTACGAAGATGGCAATATAAAAAGCTACTCGTTTAAACTTGCAATACAAGCCACCGATATAGAAAATGCCCGAAATATTGCAGCACTATTAAAACAAACTATAGAACAATTAAAATAACATAGCATTTAAAATACTAAAAGACTGAGGTTAGTCACCTTAGTAAATTGCTAGTTAATTTTTAGGGGCAGAAAAGCGGGCATTTAGCCCGCTTTTCGTATAAAATTAGCATTTCTTTTAGGCGTTTCGCATAAACTCTTCAGCCTTTGTTACCATATTTTTACTTCCGCAAATTAATGGCGCACGTTGGTGAAGTTCGGTTGGTTCAATATCCATAATTCTGGTAAAACCATCGCTTGCCTTTCCGTTGGCTTGTTCGGCTAGAAAAGCCATCGGGTTGCATTCATAAAGTAAACGCAACTTTCCTTGCGGACTTTTTGAGGTTTTTGGATACATATAAATACCACCTTTAATCATATTTCTATGAAAATCTGATACTAACGAACCAATATAACGCGACGTATACGGGCGATCGCCTTCTTCTTGCTGGCAATATTTTATATAATTTTTTACACCTTGCGGAAAATGCACATAATTCCCTTCGTTTACCGAGTAAATCGAGCCATCTTCTGGAAATTGCATATCTGGATGCGACAAATAAAACGAGCCAATAGCCGGGTTTAAGGTAAAGCCATTAACGCCATCGCCTGTAGTATAAACCAGCATGGTAGAGGTCCCATATACCACATAACCAGCTGCTACCTGTTGGCTCCCTTTTTGTAAAAAATCTTCTAGTTGCACAGGTGTTCCAATGGGTGTTATGCGTCGGTAAATTGAAAAAATAGTTCCCACCGAAACATTTACATCAATATTCGACGAGCCATCTAATGGGTCGATTAAAACCACATATTTGTTTTGGTAATTTTCGTCTTGACTGTTAATAGCAATAAAATCGTCTTCTTCTTCGCTTGCTATCCCACAAACAATATTTCGTTTGGTTAAGGTTTGTATAAATTTATCATTGGCATAAACATCTAATTTTTGCTGATCTTCACCTTGAATATTTGTGTCGCCAGCAGCACCAATTATATCTACTAATCCGGCTTTATTAACTTCATGATTTACTACTTTTGCGGCAAGCCTAATGGAGTTTAGTAAACTGGACAATTCTCCAGAAGAATATTTAAAAGATGACTGATTTTCAATTATAAATTCTCCTAAAGTTTGTTTTTTTAAAGACATAAATTTTTGTTTGTGTGTATACAAATTAACATCTTTTTTTATCAAACTACAACGTTTTCGCTACAGATTAATAGATTTTTTAACTTTAACTTATATTTGAAGCAATTTTTAAAGAAAATGAAATATACAATACGAAAATCTGAAAAATCCGACATGCCGCAAGTACTCGATTTAATAAACGAACTTGCCATTTACGAAAAAGAACCCGACGCTGTTGAAGTGACTCTTGAAGACCTAGAAAACGACGGATTTGGTGAAAACCCAGCTTTTTTATGCTTTGTTGCCGAGGTAAATAACAAGGTGGAAGGTATTGCGTTAATTTACAACCGCTACTCTACTTGGAAAGGTAAAATTATTCACCTTGAAGATTTAATTGTAAGTCAAAAAATGCGCGGTAAAGGTTTAGGTACAGCGCTTTTAAATCAGGTGGTAACATACGGCCATAGCATTGGCGTAAAACGCATAAATTGGGAGGTAATCGACTGGAACGAACCTGCCATAAAATTTTATGAAAGTAAAGGCGCAACTGTTATGCGCGATTGGGACGTGGTACAACTAAGCGAAACTGGCATTAAAAACTACATTTCTAAGCTTTAGCATGCACATTTTTAAATTTGGCGGGGCATCGGTAAAAGATGCCAATGGTGTAAAAAACCTAGTTGCTGTATTACAAAATATAGGATACCATGATACCCTAATTGTGGTTTCCGCTATGGGAAAAACCACCAATGCCCTAGAACTTGTAGTAAAAAACTATTTCGAAAATAAACCTGATGTAAATACAGCTTTAAATACCGTAATAAACTATCACAACGAAATTGTTTCAGAGCTTTTTATAAAGTTCAATTTAAATACTAAAACCCATCCTGTTTTTAATAAAGTAGCTTCTCTTTTTAACGCACTATCTCATTTTTTAGATACCAATAACAACAACGATTATAGTTTTGTTTACGATCAAATTATTGGCTACGGCGAGTTGGTTTCAACCACAATAATTAGCGAATATTTAAATTATATCGAGATTGCTAACAACTGGTTAGATGTAAGAACATTAATAAAAACTGATAGTTATTACAGGCGTGCTAATGTAAACTGGCAAGAAACGCAACACCTAATAAGCACAAAAGTTAACACAACACAACTTAATATTACGCAAGGTTTTTTAGGTAGTGATGCTAACCAATTTACAACATCGCTTGGGCGAGAAGGCAGCGATTATACGGCAGCTATTTTTGCCTATTGTTTTAATGCTAAAAGTTTAACTATTTGGAAAGATGTTCCTGGTATTTTAAATGCCGACCCAAGATATTTTGAAAACGCTACGCTTTTAAATAAAATATCATATTCCGAAGCTATCGAACTCGCTTTTTATGGCGCTTCTGTTATTCATCCTAAAACGTTACAACCGCTTCAGCAAAAAGAAATTCCGCTCTATGTAAAGTCCTTTTTAAATCCTAATAGTTCGGGTACCAGAATTGGTAAAAACGAAACGCTCAATCCGGTAATGCCATGCTTTATTGTAAAAAATAATCAGGTTTTAATAGCTTTATCATCACTCGATTTCTCTTATATTGTTGAAGAAAACATAAGCACTATTTTTAGCTTACTGCATCAATACAAAATGAAAGTTAATGTTATTCAAAATTCTGCCATTAGTTTTTCGGTTTGTATTGACGATATTTACAATAATTTAGATGATTTATTGCATCAATTAAAACCAACATTTAAGGTAAATTATACTAAAAATGTATCGCTTTACACCATTAGGCATTATACCCAAAATGCCATTGAGCAAATTGAAACCAATAAAATGGTACTTTTAAAACAATTAACACAACAAACCGTTCAAATAGTAACTAAATAGTTTATTTAGTACTTTTACATTCATGATCAAACAACAAGATACAGGATTGGTAACTGCAAAAGAAGTCGCTAAAGCCATTCAATTAGATAAATATGGATTTTTAGGCACTTTTGTTGGGTGGCTTTTAATGAAAGTTTTAAAAATTTCGAAACTTAACCGTATATATAAACGCAATAAGCACCACGAAGAGCTTAATTTTTTAAACGCGATTTTAAATGATTTTCAAATAAAATTCGAAATTCCCGAAAAAGATTTAAAACGCTTACCTAAAGATGGCGCTTACATTACCATTTCAAACCATCCGCTTGGTGGCATCGACGGTATTTTACTGCTAAAATTAATGCTAGAACAACGCAGCGATTTTAAAATTATAGCCAACTTTTTACTGCACCGTATCGAGCCTTTAAAGCCGTATATAATGCCCGTAAACCCTTTTGAAGATAGAAAGGATGCCAAATCGAGTATTGCCGGTTTTAAAAATGCTATTTTACACTTAAAAGAAGGACACCCGTTAGGTATCTTTCCGGCAGGTGAAGTATCAACCTATCGCGATGGAAAATTGGTGGTCGATAAACCTTGGGAAGAAGCCGCAATGAAACTTGTAAAAAAGGCCGAAGTTCCTGTTGTTCCTATATATTTTCATGCCAAAAACAGCAAACTGTTTTACAAACTTTCAAAAATTAGTGATACGTTTAGAACAGCCAAATTACCTTCGGAATTATTAACCCAAAAACGTCGCGTAATAAAGGTAAGAATTGGTCGTCCTATTTCTGTTGCCGACCAAAAAGAACACAATAACTTAAAAGATTTTACCGATTTTTTACGTCGAAAAACATATTTATTATCCAATTCTTTTGAAGAAAAACCTAAGATTCTCGATAATATTTCATCTTCATTAAAAACTCATAAAACCCCAAAAAGCATTGTTACGCCTGTTGATGCTAAACTTATGGAGCAAGAAGTTAAAACCCTTTATAAAGACGGTTTTAGGCTACTAGAAAGTAAAAACTACGAAGTGTTTTTGGCTCCAGCGCAACACATCCCAAATATTTTACGCGAAATTGGGCGCTTACGCGAAATCACCTTTCGTGAAGTTGGCGAGGGCACCAACGAAGCTATAGATTTAGATACCTTCGACACCTACTATCACCACATGTTTTTATGGGATAACGAACAAAAACTTATTGCGGGTGCATACCGCATGGGGTTAGGCGATAAAATCTTCGAAAAATATGGCATTAACGGCTTTTATTTACAAGATTTATTTCGTTT
Source organism: Neotamlana nanhaiensis (assembly GCF_000943555.1). Taxonomy (GTDB): domain Bacteria; phylum Bacteroidota; class Bacteroidia; order Flavobacteriales; family Flavobacteriaceae; genus Neotamlana; species Neotamlana nanhaiensis. Next base: position 103,394 of record NZ_JTDV01000002.1, read on the forward strand.
TGAACCAGAATTGTATAAAATGATGAGCGAATCGATTGAAATGGGACGCGCTTTCATTATTAAAGATTATCAACAAAAACCAATGCCTTTATTTTTACTCTGGAAAGGTATTGTACACACCACTTTACGATATCCTGAACATAACTACTTAATTGGAGGTGTTAGTATTAGTAACCAGTTTTCAAACTTCTCAAAATCGTTAATGATTGAGTTTATGAAATCGCATTACTACGACCCATATATCGCGCAATATGTTCGTCCTAAAAAAGAATTTAAGGTAAAATTAAAAGATGCTGACAAAGACTTTGTTTTTGATGAAACCGAAGCCGATTTAAACAAATTTGATAAATTTATTGATGAAATAGAACCAGGTGCATTACGTTTACCAGTACTTTTAAAAAAATACATAAAGCAGAATGCCAAATTGGTAGCGTTTAACGTTGATCCGTTGTTTAATAATTCGGTTGATGGGCTAATGTATATTAAAATTGCCGATTTACCAGAAAGCACCGTACGCCCCGTTATGGAAGAGTTTCAAGCCGAACTAGAACGCAAGTTTATGGATAAAAAATAATGTTGAAACACATTTTATATTGTTTTGTTTTAAACATTAGTGTTTGCTGTTTTTCGCAAACCTTAACAGGCCTTGTTTTAGATGCAACCACAAAACAACCCATTGAAACGGCTTCGGTTTATTTCGATAACACCACACTAGGCACTACCACTAATGTAAACGGCGAATTTAGTATCACTTACAATAACAGTATTCAATCAAATTTAATAATCTCGTTTATTGGTTACTATACAAAAGTTATTAGTAACTACCGAAGTTTAAGCAAAACTACCATAGCTTTACAGCCGTCAACTAATACTTTAGATGAAGTCGTTATAAATGCAGATGATGGCTTAACCCGAAAACAAAAACTTAATATTTTTAGAGCACAATTTTTAGGTAGTTCTAAATATGCTAAACGCTGTAAAATTTTAAATGAAGACGATTTAATTTTACGATACAATAAAGCAAAAAAACAACTTACTGCATACAACAAAGCGCCATTGCAAATAATTAATAAAGCTTTACAATACCACATAACATATAATATTGAAGCGTTTACAGTAAACTTTAATTATGTTGATGCTAAAAACAGTCAATTTAATGTACACTCAACGGTTTATGTAGGCTCTACTTTTTTTTCAGATTTAGAAAACTTAAATATCAGGAAGGCGAAAAAAGCAAGAAATGCCGTTTATCAAGGCTCTACACTAGAGTTTATGCGAGCGCTTTACAACAAACAATTAATCGAAAAAAACTATCAAATTTATTTTAAAAGATTTCCCGTTCCACCTTATAAATACATAAAAGTAGAACCTGTAAAACACACTACTTTTAAACGCGTTACACTAACCGAGCCCGTGCAAATTCTTTATAAAAAATCGCAACAATCTGGTTTAACAATTTTAAGCGAGTCTATTATTGTTGATGTTTATGGCAACTACGTAAACCCTACCGATGTTTTATTTTCTGGATTTATGGGATATCAACGTATTGGCGACGTACTTCCCTTAGATTACGGATTAACAGAATAGCCTTTCGTTATATCTTTAGGATTTTAATTGACTAAAAACATACTTCATCTCGGTTGCAATTTGTAAGCTACGTGTGGCGTAAACCTCAGTTTGCTCAGGTGTACCGTCTGATGCCTTTGGGTCTTCGTAGGTTATGGCGATACGCTTATCGCAACCTGCCACAAATGGACAACCACCATCGGCAGAAGAGCAAGTCATAATTGCTGCAAAATCGCTTTTAGGATTAAAATCATCGCTATAAATTTTAGAAAATGCCACCACAGCCGGATGATTTTCACCGTATTTTATGGCATAAACAGGATTATTTTGATTTGACAATTGTATTACCCGAAACCCTTGATTTTGCAACGTTTCGCCAACTTTTGGAAACATAGCTGTTGCTTCTGTGCCACCAGAATAACAGGTTACACCATTAATTTTATAATAAGCAGCCATTGTTTGAGCCCAAATTTGCGTTAAATGGCTTCGGCGGGAATTATGCGTACAAATAAAATTAATATTTATAGGCTCATTTGCTTCAGCTTTACTTTTAATATAATCGGTTAAAGATTTTAAAATGTCTCGTCTTTCTTCACGTATCGACGATACATTTAACGATGCTATGGTGTTTTCAACGGTTACGAAAAGTGATGTTTTCATTAAGCGAAATCAAATAAATAAAAATTAACAATTAAATTTTAACAACAATTTCCTTCAGGTGTGCAACAAGGCTCTTTTGCAATGCTATCTGCCATTACCCTTTCTTCTGGTACACCACAAATATCTTTAGCTTTGCAATCGGTTTTTTCAACAGCTAACTTAAAAATTAAGTCCTGGTTTCGTATCTCAAAATCGTTAACATATAATTGTGCCGTATGAAAATTTGCGTTACCATATTCAAATTTTACTTCAGCGTTAGCTTCATAAGCCTTCATTTTACCAACTTTATTTAAAATCCCTAAAGCTTTTAAAACACTCATATATTGGGTTTTACCAAGTTCGGTTGGGCTTTCCCATAGTTGAATTATTGTTTCTTTCCAAGCGTCGGTTTGTGCACCACAATCCACCGAATCGATGGTGACATGTTTTATTTCGGTAATATGGTAATTGGCACCTACAAATACATTTGGTGCGTATTCAAACAACAAACTTTTGTTTTTATGTTGATTTAAAACATTTAATAATTCCTGTGTCTTCATGGTTTTAAAATTTTAAGTGTTAGTTGAATTTTAAGCGTGTTGCCATAAGTACTACATTTTAACATCCTTGGTTTAACAACAATTGGATTTTGTATTGTTAAAAAACTGATTTAAATGTTGTTGAATTTCGTTCCAACGGTCTACATTAATACAATAGCACATGCTTTTTCCTTCAATTTGGCCTTTTAGCAATCCTATACTTTTTAACTCCTTTAAATGCTGAGAAATGGTAGCTTGAGCCAAACCAATTTCTTCTACCAAGTCGTTACAAATACAAGAATTTTGATTTCCTATATATTGAAGAATTGCCACACGGGCAGGATGCCCAAGTACTTTAAAAAATTGAGCTAAATCGTTTTGTTGCTCAGTAAATATGTCCGATTTTGTAATACCCATAACTATATTCAAATTACATATCGCAATATTACGATGATAAAATGAAATAAAAAAGCCAAAACCTTTAAATTTTGACTTTTAATAGTTTTTAATTCTTAAAACCAGCCTTTTTTACCAACTTGGTAGGTGTTGTAAAACTCGTCGTCAGATTTTGTTAAGTAAATAATGCCTTCAATAAACGGCACAATACCTGCTAAACCACAAGTTACAAAGGTTAATACTATTTGAATTATCCCTTCTTTATTGTATCCTAAAATAAATTTATGAATACCTAAAGAACCAATAACAATAGCTAAAACTCCTGCTAAAACCTTTTTATTTTCACCAGTTACTTCGTTAAAAGTTTCTTTGGCGTTATTTGCAAACTCTGTTGCTGTTTCTTTAGCATCATCGGCAAATTCTTTGGCTTTTTCTTTAGCTTCGCCTGCAAATGCTTCGGCTTTATCGGCGGCTTTTTTAGCCCCATCTTTGGCGTCGTCTAACATATCGTTAAGGTCGTCGCTTAAATTTTTTTCTTCAGACATGATTAGTGTGTATTAAGTAATTGATTAGAGTTTAAATTTAGTAAAAAAATTAAACCACTTGCAATTATAGGTAGCAACAAGTTTAAATTTGTTACAACTCATCGAAAAAACAAGAGTAAACCTGCAATAGCCGTTACAATTAAAATGAATTTTCTATAATTTACATTCGATATTAGTTTAACAATATAAGCACCCGTAAAAAAACCAATTACTGCGGCAGGAATAAGTACCGAATTTAAAACCAAGCTGTCTTTAGTTACGGTTTTCCAAACAAAAAAATGAAACGGCAATTTAAACACGTTTATTATAAAAAATAACCATGCCGCTGTACCTATAAATTCATTCTTTTTAAATCGAATAGCCAAAAAATAAACATTCGATATTGGGCCCGCTAAATTACCAACCATAGTGGTAAAACCCGTTAAAAACCCCATTATACTTGAGAAAAACTTGTTGTTTGGTACGTTATTCGCTTTTAATTTTTCAGTAAAAACCATAATGGCTACCGATATTAAAACAATTATGGCCATGAGGCGTTTAAACACGATTTCTGAGATATCGTTACCAATCCAAACACCTACTAAAACACCAACAATCATCCACGGAATAAGTTTTTTTATAATACTCCAATTGGCATGACGATTATAATATGTAACAGCTAAAATATCGGCCGCAATAAGCATAGGTAGCAAAACGCCTGTTGATGCTTTTTCACCAAATACCAAAGCCAAAATAACCACAATAAATATGCTAATACCTTTTAAACCTGCTTTTGAAACACCTAATAAAAACACAGCGAAAGCTATAGCGCACCATTGTAAAGTTGATAAATTGTAGGATTGTAAAATTTCTGTGTAAGACAAAATATTTTGTTGCTAGTACTTAATTTTTCGATTGACTTTCGGGTTACTAAATTACTTCTTTATTTATAAAAAGGCGCTATCTACAGGTTCCCAAAGTTCAATTTTATTACCGTCGTTATCAAGAATATAACCAAATTTACCATATTCGTATTCCTCAACATCGCCAATAACAGTTACGCCTTCTTCTTTTAAAACCTTTAATAATTCATGCAAATTCTCCACTCTGTAATTAAACATAAAGTCTTTTTTCGACGGCTCATAGTACTTAGTATCCTCAGGAAACGGGCTCCATTGCGTAGAACATTTATTACCTACTTCGTCTTTCCACCAAAAGGTGCATCCGTAATCGTCTGTATTAAACCCTAAATGTTTTTTGTACCAATCTTTTGTGGCATTTGGGTCTTTAGTTTTAAAAAATAAGCCGCCAATGCCTGTAACGCGTTTTTTCATGAATTAAAATTAAGATTTTTTAGATTTTCGCTTTCGCGGAAATATCCATAGGAATTATTAAACATGCTGATCTATAAGAATCGTATTGCCATCGGGATCTGTGAGCACAATGCTTGCTGGTCCTTTTGAAGTTTCGTCGGTTTCATTAATTAAGGCAATACCATGATCTTTTAAATGCTTTTGAATGGTGCGAACATCGTCAAACTCGGGTAAGGTTTGCGCATTTTCGTCCCAACCCGGATTAAAGGTTAAAATATTTTGCTCGAACATACCTTGAAACAAGCCAATGAGCGCATTGCCGTTTTTCATGATTAAGTAATTTTTATCTAAATCGCCCGCAAATACGGCAAATCCTAAAGTTTCGTAAAATTGTTTTGAAGCTTTAATGTCCTTTACACTCAAGCTTGTTGAAAATGCACCTAGTTTCATAATATGTTCAGTTAAAAGTTAATCGTAAATACGTGGCAAAACACTATTTTTTAATAGCTGTTTCGTACACAGAAATCCATTCTTCAACGGTTATTTTTTGACAAAGTTCTGCGATCAAATCAAACGGAATTTGCTCAATCTTTTTAAACCTGATACAGCTTTTACCCATATCGAGTTTAAGTTTAGAATGTTTTGGGTATTCGGCAACAAACCAATCGTGAATTCCTGACACCGAATAAATACCCATATGATACAAGTTTACCGAGTTTTTCTGCGAAGCAAAACTCATAAATGGCAAAGGTTCTTTTGGGTTGCAATGGTATCCATTTGGATAAACCGAATGCGGCACGTAATACCCAATCATGCCGTATTGCATACCTTCTTCAAAACCCTTGGGAAGATTTTTATTTATAGTTTCTCGAAGTTTATTTAAGGCGTCGTGACGTGCTTCGGGTGTCTGACTTATATAATCTTCGGGCGTGTTGGCTTTGTATTGCATATTTGTAACTTTAGATTTCTAAAGTTAACAAAATTTCGCTTTTATTTTATCGACTATGGTTTGGGCTAGTTTTTCTTTGCTTTCTACCGTCCAACCTGCTACATGAGGCGTAAGTAAAACATTTTGAGCCTCGATTAAATACTGAAACGCTTCTGGCATCTCGACTGCGCTCGATGAGCTATCTTGTTTAAAAAGGTTCTCAAACGATGCTTTTTCGTACTCTAAAACATCTAAACCTGCGCCTAATATTTTCCCAGATTTTAATGCATCGACCAAATCTTTTGTCACGACACTTTTACCACGTGCGGTGTTTATTAACCAAAACGGTTTTTTAAAGCCGTTTATAAAATTAGCATCAATCATATTTAAAGTAAGCGGCGTTTGTGGCGTGTGCAAACTTACTACATCTACCTTTTCTTGAAACGCTTCAAGCGATACTTGTTTCGCGTTGTCATTACCAACACCTGCCTTGATATCGTAGCATAATACCTCAACATCGAAACCACGTAACTTTTTGGAAAAGGCATTACCCATATTACCATAACCAATAAGACCAACCGTTCTGCCATCGAGTTCGATACCTCGGTTGGCTTCGCGAAGCCATTTGCCTGAGCGTACTTCTAAATCGGCTTTGTTAAGTTTATTAAAAAGCGATAATAGCATGCCTAATGCGTGTTCGCCAACGGCATTTCGGTTGCCTTCGGGTGCTGAAATTAAATGAATGCCTTTAGTTTCAGCGTAATCGCAATCTATATTTTCGAGACCAGCACCAACACGACCTATAAACTTAAGATTGGTGGCAGCATCTAGAAATTGCTTATCGATAGTAAATCGGCTACGGATAACAATTCCATCGTAATTCGCAATTTTTGCCTCAACAGCTTCTTTAGATGACGAAAAATCGATGTCGTTTGTAAATCCTAAATCGTTTAGTTGATTTATAAGTAATTTGTGATTGGAATCTAAGTGTAGTATTTTCATGTAAAATGCACATCTAAATCTGCCTAAAAAGGAAGATTTTTAATTATCATTCAAAAATAATTTGTTTGTTGAGTTGGTGCAAGTTATATGAAGTAAAGTTTTTAGTTGCGTTAGGGATTGTAGCGGCATCCTTTTTTGAGGTACGAGAAAAAGATATAGCGAAAAGCCCGACCCTTGTGGTAACGCCCAAAATATTTTCTTGAGATGCTGAAACAAGTTCAGCATGACATTTAAATGCCGAGTATAAGTTTGGCTATTGAAAAGTAAATTAATATACCAAAAATATCGTTGCTTGTAGTTATGAATGGCCCTGTGGCTATGGCTGGATCAATACCGCGCTTGTCTAAAAACAGAGGCACGAATGTACCAATTAAACCAGCTACAATGATTACTACCACAAGTGAAATAGATACGGCTAATGCAGTATTGGCTTTACCTTGCACTGCCCAAACAAATAAAAATAGAAATAATGCTAAAATAACACCATTAAGGGCTGCGAGGAGCATTTCTTTAAACAAACGGCTGTTTATACTGCCCTTTACATCGTCGTTAGCAAGACCTTGTACAATTATGGCACTAGACTGTACACCTACATTTCCTGCCATTGCTGCAATTAATGGGGTAAAAAAGAATAAAACTGCGTATTTGCTAAAGGCTTCGTGAAAGCCTTCCATAATTAAAAATGCCCCAACACCACCTACCAATCCTAAAAACAACCATGGCAAACGCGCTTTAGTAAGTTGTAAAATGCTATCATCGGCTTCGACATCGCTGGTAATACCTGCTGCCATTTGATAATCGCGATCGGCTTCTTCTTTTAAAACATCTACAATATCATCAATAGTAATGCGGCCTAAAAGTACTTTGTTGTCGTCACTCTCAATGACTGGAATGGCCTCTAAATCGTATTTTGCCATAATTTTGGCAATTTCCTCAACATCTTCGTTTACGTTTACATAATCGACATTCGAAATGTAGATATCGGCTATTTTTTGTTCGCTTTTGGCTACGATTAAATCTTTTAACGATAGGCGACCAATGAGCTTTTCTTGCTTGTCGACCACATAAATGGAATGCACGCGTTTTACATCTTTAGCCTGCGCGCGAATGCGACGAAGGCATCCAGCTACCGTCCATGTTTCATAAACTTTCACGAGCTCTTTAGCCATAAGCGAACCCGCTGTATCGTCTTCGTAGGTTAACAGCTCGGTAATTTCGGCTTTGTGTGCCTCATCTTCTATTTGATCGATTACGGCTTGTTGGCGTTCTTCGGGTAATTCGGCAATAATATCGGCAGCGTCATCGGTATCGAGCTCTTCAACTTCTTCAGCAATTTCTTTTGCCGAGAGATTTTTTAAAACTTTTTCGCGATTGTCTTCATCGAGTTCCATTAAAATATCGGCAGTAGTCTCAGAATCCAGAAGCTTAATGACATACATGGCTTGCTCCAGATTGAGCTCGTCTAGTATTTCGGCAATATCGGCATAGTGAAACTCATCAAAAACCTGTTTAAGTTCTTTATCATTTTGGGTTTCTATAAGTAACTCAACTTGCTCTAAAAGGGCGTCGGTTAATTGAAATTGGCTATTTTCTTTTTCTTCTGACATGAGATTTCACCGTTTTTTGAGATTTCCTGATGCGTAATTTGATATTTACGCAGCACTTGAAATGATATGGAACTTCGTTAATTGCTATCGTTTTCAATAAGTTGCGTTAGCTCTAGAAAGGCTTGCACGCTTAATTGTTCTGGTCGCTGCCCAAAGATAGTATTTGCTTTTAAATTATCGGACAAATTGAATGTTTTTAAACTATTACGAAGAGTTTTTCGGCGTTGTTGAAAAGCGGTTTTTACCACTCGAAAAAACAATTTTTCGTCGCATGGTAAGTTGTAGTTTTCTTTGCGCTTTAAGATGAGCACGCCAGAATCGACCTTTGGTGGCGGATTAAACACATTTGGTGGTACGGTAAATAAATACTCCGCATCGTAAAAGGCTTGCGTTAACACCGATAAAATGCCGTAAGTTTTACTGCCTTCTGGTGCGCAAATACGTTGTGCTACTTCTTTTTGAAACATTCCCGAAAATTCCGGAATTTGGTCGCGCATTTCGAGCGTTTTAAATACAATTTGACTTGAAATATTGTATGGAAAGTTTCCTATTATAGCAAAAGGCTCTTGGTTAAAAACCTCATTTAAATCGTACTTTAAGAAGTCTTTCTCAATAATTCGTGGTGCTAAATTTAGGTAATGACTTTGTAAATATTCAACCGACTCGGTATCGATTTCAATAACGTAAGTGGTGATCTCTTTTTTTAGCAAATACTTGGTAAGCACACCCATTCCAGGGCCAATTTCTAACACGTTTTTATAGCCCTGAAGCGTAAGTGTATTAGCTATATTTTGCGCAACAGATTCGTCGTTTAAAAAATGTTGCCCTAAGTGTTTTTTTGCTTTTACTTGATGATTATTGGAGTTATTTGCCACAGAATAATGCATTTTAAGAGACAAAGATACAAAACACCAATTTTACACCAATTTTACAATCTTTAGCGGTGGTAAATCTTTTAAAATTGAAGCTTAAAACCTTCGTGAGAAGCCGAGAAACCTAAACTTTCATAAAATTTGATCGCTTCGGTGCGTTTTTTATCGGAAGTTAATTGAACCAAAATAGCACCTTTTTCTTTCGATCGATTTATAGCCCACTTAAACATGGTTTTACCTAAACCTTTACCGCGGTAATTTCGTTTAATTCTAACAGATTCTATTTGCGAACGCAAGCTTCCTAAACGATTTAAATATTGAATAAATGTAAGTTGAAGTGTCCCAATTATCTCATTAGATTTGTTAACCACTACAATAAGTTCTTGGTTGCTATCTTCATTTATTTTATAGAAGGCATCAAGATAGGCTTTTGGTAAAGGATTCTCGAAACGTTCTCGTGTTTCACCAAGCTCGTCATCGGCATACATGGCTATAATTTCTGGTAAATCTTTCAGAATTGCTTTTCTAAAAATCATAATTAATTTTTAGAAAACTTATTGGTAAAACTCACCGAATATTCGTCAATTATTTCGAGTTCTGTGCGGAAGGCCAACATTTTATCGGCAAACTTTTTTAAACCTTCGTTACGTAATGCTTCGGCATGTGTGTTGTAATAAGCTTCGAGATCTGCTTTTGAATTGGCTCTGTATTGTACCGAGTAGGTTACGCCACCCATATCTTCTTCTACTAAAACACGTGTAAGAGTTGCCTTGGTAAATTTACCAGTAGCCAAAACCTGCGGAATGTGTTCTTGTTTCATCCAAGTGAGCCACTCGTCGTGTATGCTTTCATCTATGTTTGAGGTTACGTTGTATATGTACATTATTTTTCGTGTTGATAAGGTGCGGAATTACCTTTGAATTTTCATTATTTAATTTATCGCATCGCCGCGTAAAGTCCTAAAGCGTTTTCTGGCTTCGACAAAGTAAATACTATCGGCGTGATTAAATATAATTTGCTCGTAAAAGTTTTTGGCTTTTTCGGGTTCGCTGAATTGATATTGGTATAATTGCGCCAAATGATAAAGGGCATCGTCTATAAAAATACCGTCGCGGTAATTTTCAATAAGTACTTCGTAGTTTGCTCGCGCTTTTTCAAATTCCTTTTTCAGCTCAAAAAGTTGTGCTTGTTTGTATAAGGTTTGTGCAATAATAGGTTCGGTTTTATGCTCGTCTAAAATCTTATCTAACAAGGTTATTGCTTCATCATTTCTGTTTTGAAAGGCTAACAAATCGGCTTTAGCATAGACCTTTAAAGCAGTTTGAAGTGAATCTTCGTACTTGTTATCGGTTATTAATAATTTTAAATCGAGCGCATCATTTGCTATAAGTTGCGATGTAGAAGATTTTAAAACTTTAAGCTGAGACTCGGCCCATTTAAAATCGCCTTTGTAATAACTTGTTTTGGCTACTTTAAACCTGGCTTCTTGCGAGAGTGTACTGTTTTTTAAATTTCGCTGAATTTGTGTGTAATAAATTAATGCTTGGTTAAATTTTTCTTGCAACACCAAAATGTCGGCTAGTTCTAGCTTAACTGCTGCCATTTCAAATTTAGATAAACGCTCTTGCAGCATCGTTTCTAAAAACCGAGTGGCTTCTTTGGTTTCTTGCATATAAAAAGCCAAAAAATGCGCATAAGCAATTTTTAAATTTAAAGTTTCTTTAGTTGGAGTTAAATCTGATTCAACTTGATTTTCACTGTTATGGTTTGAAACTAAAGCTAGATATCTGTTTTTAATTTCTGGATAATCTTTAGGTGAAGCTACTCTAATTTCTAATTGAAGTAATTTATGATGCGCTTCAAGTTTTTCACTTGGAAGCTGTGATGTTTCAATTAAATAATTATAAATGTCTTTAGCAATTTCGGTATCATTTTCGTTGGTTGTAATGGTTGCTAATTCCTCAATTCGAGATAAACTTTCAGGATTACGCTTAAAAATCGCTTTTTCTTGTGTAAAAGCCTTATTATAATCTTTTTGCTTAATAAATAACCAACTTAACATATCGTTCCAGATTAAATCTGGTTGCTGCTGCATTTTTTTCAGAAGCATTTTTCTAAGTAATATGTTATTTTCATTAAGTGCATCTTCGTTAATAAAATCGTTTACCGCTCGTTTTACATCGCGCGCCATGGTTGGGCGTTTTTCAATAAAATTTAAGTAGCTATCAAACATTTTTTCAATATGCCCTTGTTCGCCATAAATTTGAGCCAATTGTAAGCTAAAGTTATATTCAGGATTAACAACCATAGCTTTTTCGTAAGCCAAAACAGCTTCCTTTAACAAACTATGACTTTGAAAACTTCTAGCCACAGCATACACATTACTTGCTCTAGCCTCAATACTTTTTAAAGCTTCTTGATAATAGTTTTGTGCAGCAACAGTATCGTTTTGTAATTGAAAATTATAACCCAATTCTACAATAAATGCGGCATATTTAATGCGTTCCATTAATTGTACTAAAAACGTTTCGGCTTCTTTATATTGCTCTAATTGCTGATACGTTGTTACAATTTGGTTAACAATAGTAATGTTTGATGGCGACTCTTTATATATTTTTTTATACTCGATTAAAGCCTTTTCGTATTCGCCATTTTCAAAGTAAGTTTTAGCAATAACATCGTTTTGAGCAAAACTTGTTGTTAGTACCAAAAAAAATATGACAACTAAAAATCTCATTAGGTAAAGATAGTAAATGTGAGTTTTAGATATAGATTAATTTTAGTTTAAAAAAAAGTGCCCGACAATACATCGGGCACTTACCAACCAAAAATAATTTTCTATTAACTCAACATTAATTGATAATCGATTGGGGACAGTCTTTAATTCCTATGGATTAAGAAATGACTATTCTGAAAAAAAATGTGTTCTGTGATATTAAATTAAGCCTTTGCTTAAACTTTTTAAAATCAATAAAAATGATTGATTATTTATTTTCAACACAAAATGAAGCAGAAAAACAACTGCAATTACTATTTTGAATTGAAACGTTAAAACAAATTCTGTAAAATGAAGTAAATTTACTTACTCACTATGGCGGTTTTATTGTTTTCAGATTTTACTATCTCGAAATCTGAAAACAATACTTTACTTGCTACCAGGGCTAGAGCAACTAAAAGTATAATGCGTTTTAAATTTTTCATGAATTAAGTAGGTTAACAGGTTTTGGTTATGCTAACTTGAGAAAAATTGTAAGAAACACAAAGAAATACATAAAAAAATCGTTAAACAACGATGATTTTATGTATTTTGCCGATGAAATGGAATTTTTATATAGATTAAAAAAACTCTAATCTATTATTTTAAAACCTGTATATGGTTGTAAAACTTCTGGAATTTCTATACCATTTTCGGTTTGATAATTTTCTAAAATACCAGCAAGCACACGAGGTAATGCCAACGAACTACCATTTAAAGTATGCGCCAACTCGTTTTTACCTTCGCTATTTTTAAAACGTAATTTTAATCGATTAGCCTGAAACGTTTCAAAATTTGAAACCGACGAAATTTCTAACCAACGGTTTTGAGCTGTCGAGAATACTTCAAAATCGTAAGTTAAAGCCGAAGTAAATCCTAAATCGCCACCGCATAAACGTAAAATACGGTAAGGTAATCTTAATTCGTTTAAAATATCTTTTATATGCTCTACCATACCCGTTAAAGCATCATATGAATTATCTGGATGCTCCACACGGATAATTTCAACTTTATCAAACTGATGTAATCGATTTAAACCACGCACATGTGCGCCGTAGCTTCCTGCCTCACGACGAAAACATGGTGTGTAACCTGTAATGCCAATTGGCAAATCGGTTTCGTTTAAAACAACATCGCGAAACATATTAGTTCCTGGTACTTCGGCCGTTGGGATTAAATACAAATTATCACCAGTAACATGATACATTTGCCCTTCTTTATCTGGCAATTGCCCTGTACCAAAGCCAGAAGCTTCGTTTATTAAATGCGGTAATTGGTATTCGGTGTAACCTGCAGCCGTATTTTTATCTAAAAAATAGGCAATTAAAGCACGTTGTAAACGCGCACCTTTTCCTTTGTAAACAGGAAAACCAGCGCCTGTAATTTTGTTACCAAGCTCAAAATCTATAATATCATACTTTTTGGCCAATTCCCAATGCGGTTCGGCTTTGTCGTATAATTTAGGTACATCGCCAGCTTCAAAAACAACTTCATTATCTTCATCGGAATTTCCGCGAGGTACAATATCGTTTGGTACATTGGGTATTTTATACAACAATTCGTTTAAAGCTTCGGCTTTAGCATTTAAAGCTTCATTTAAAGTTTTCGATGTTTCTTTAAGCTCCGATGTTTTTTCTTTTAAAGCATTTGCTTCTTGAGCCTTACCAGATTTGTACAAGTTTCCTATTTCTTTCGATAAGGTGTTCGATTCGGCTAAAGTATTATCTAATTGCGTTTGAATGCTTCGGCGTTCTTCATCAAACGTTAAAACATCAGAAATCATTTGCACTGCATCGATGTTTCGTTTTTTTAAACGCTCAATAATTAAATCTTTATTCTCTCTAATAAAAGGAACTTGTAACATGGGTTAAATTTTAAGTGACAAATTTAATGAAATACCGTAAGTAAAGAAATATTTATGCTTTTGTTTATAAAGTAAAATTACTCGGGTTTCGATGGCAAAATCCAATCGCTATGTTTTAACGCTTTCCACGTTACATTTGCCAAATCTACTTTTGGATTTATAAACAATTTGTAAGGTTTACGGTTTACACTTACGCGGCAAGTCACATAAACTTCAACATCTTGATTTTTGGCTTTATAATCTTGTTTTAAATGCTGTGCAAATTGCCAAATAACATCGGGAGCAGTGGCTACTTTCCGCCTTTGTTTTTTGGTTAAATAATCGTCTAAATTAACTTTAGTACGCTCGCCTGTAGCTTTGTTTTTCACATAATAGGTCGCAATACCACTTTTAGAACGAAGCATCATGCGCCACGACAATCGGTGACCTTCTTCGGTCCAAAGTACATCGTCTTTAAAAAAATGATGGCGCAAGGGCAAACCTATTTGAATGATAAAGTAAACTAAAAATACACCAATGAAAAAATGACTGTAAGTAGGAATGCTAATGTCGTTTGAAGTGTATAAAGTTTTCTTCTTTAAGAATAACTTCTGAATCGTTTCTGCTTCAAAGAAAAACAACGTAAATGCTAAAGCTAAATATGGAAATATACCAATTTGAAGCACAAACGAGTTAAACAAATGAAACACAATTGAAACAATAAAAATAAATTTTCTCGTAGGCTTAAAAAACAACAAGGGTACTACTAAACCATCAAATAAAATGCCGCCATAAGTTAAAATATAATGAAACCATTTTTGCTGAAGCAGGCTACCTACAATTGGATAATCATCTTTACCTCGCATTAAATTTTCAATAAACGTAGTATTTAACCAATCGGGGTAAAACTTAGCAACCGATGCATAGGTGTACACAATAAATAATTGCAAAATAATTACCCATTTACACCATTGCGGCATGGATATACTTTTAATTTCAGGATGTAATCGCGCATCGATGGAGACATATTTATGTGCTGGCATAAACACCATAATACTACTAATAAGCACCAACAAATAGTAATGGTTGTTATACGAGGTTTTTTGCATTAAATAACTTGCCGTCCACATAAGTGTAAAACTAATTATAGCAAAACGATACTTATACCCCAACATAATAAGTAAACCAAAAACACCCATAAGCGTGTAGTAAACATACATGCCGTTTCCAGGAAGTGGCTGTAACCACTCGAAACCGATAAACGAAAAAGTAAATTTAGGCAACACCATATTGGTTTTTACCCAACCAGTAAAAATGGCACCAACCGATTCTAAAAAACAAAGTAAACCAAAGAAAATTCGGAAAACTACTAACGCCGAATTATCAATATGTTTAAATAAAAACGATTTAAGCATTTTGAGCTGCTATAAATTGTAACGAGGTTTCTTTATCTTTAGTTAATTGACGCGTCAAGGCTTCAACCGATTCAAATTTTTGCTCATCGCGAATGCGCTGTAACAACTCTATTTGTAGTGATTTGTTATAAATATCTGCATTAAAATTGAAGAAGTGCACTTCAATAGTTTGCTTTTTTCCGTTTACGGTTGGATTAACCCCTATATTCATCATACCATAAAAAACGGCATCATCAATAACCGATTTTACAATATAAACCCCTTGTTTTGGTATAATTTTATAGTCTTCTTCAATAGCAATATTAGCCGTTGGAAAATGAATGGTTTTACCCAAACCTCTTCCTGTAGTTACGGTGCCATTTAGCATAAAAGTATAACCTAAATAGCTGTTTGCCGTCGTAATATCGCCTTCTAACAAGGCCTTTCTTATTTTTGTAGAACTTACCGAAACATCATCTATATCTTGCGCCGAAATTTCTTCAACAGCAAAACCATATTTTTCTCCAAATACTTTTAAATTATTGATGTCGGCATTTCGATTGCGCCCAAAACGGTGATCGTAACCAATAATTACTTTTTTGGCATTAAGTTTATCTACTAAAATTTGTTTTACAAAATCTTCGGCCGATAAACGCGAAAATTCCTTGGTAAAGGTTTTAATTAGTAAAAAATCTAAACCTAAACTATTTAAAATAGCGTAACGCTCGTTTATTGTATTTATAAGTTTTATATTCGATTCCTTTTGCAAAACCATTCTTGGATGCGGAAAAAAGGTTAACACCACAGATTTTAAACCTTCTAATTTAGAAGTATTTACCAAGCGTTTTATTATTTTTTGATGCCCAATATGCACGCCATCAAAAGTACCTATGGTAACTACCGAAGGTTCGTTAATCGAATATTTTTCTATATTTTTAGTTTCGCTCACGTATTTATTAAGATTCTTAAATTTAAGATTTATTATATTTGGAATATCTTAATAGCTTCAAATCATGAAAACAAAACTACATTATGTTTTATCAATAGCAATGCTTTTGGTGATATTTTCGGCTTCAGGACAAACATTTTTTTTCAAAAAAGCCTCTCAGCAAAATAAAAGCTTATCAAACTTAAAGTCGGTTAAAAATGAAGCTATTTATCAATTTAATCACACCGATTTATCAAATTATTTAGTAAAAACCCATGCTAGTATAAATCAGGAACAATCAGCTACATTAAACATCCCAGATGTTGATGGTAATTTGGTTGAATATACTGTTACCGAAGCCTCTGTCATGCATCCCGATTTACAGGCTATTTATCCTGAAATTAGATCGTACGTTGGGTATCAAACCAACAATCCGAGTGCTATTATACGATTTAGTTTATCGCCAAATAACGGCTTCTCAGGTATTGTTTTAAGTGAAAAAAACACCTTAACATTTACGCCCAACAAAAAACAACCGCATTTAATTTCGGCACAAAAGAAATCCGACATATTTAATGATGATAGTTTTGAGTGTAAAACTTTAAGTGCCATTAAAAACCAAAATACATCAAAAAGTAACGGCTTAAAAGATGCGGACGACAGCCAAAAACGCACCTACCGTATTGCTATTTCTGTAACAGGTGAATATGCTGCTTATCATGGTAGCACTTTAGCTGGTGTAAATGCCGCTTTAGCCGCTAGTTTAACCAACGTAAATGCGGTGTATGAAAACGAATTTAATGTATCGCTTCAATTAATTGCGAATAACAATGATGTTATATATTTAGATGCTAGTTCCGATCCGTATACAGGCATTAACAATTACAACAGCCAAGTGGCTAATGTGTTTAATACAGAACTCACGGAAGCAGATTACGATGTTGGCCATTTATTAGCGGTATCGGATGGTTACGATGGTAATTCGGCATGTATAGGTTGTGTTTGTAATAATGGTGGAACCGTAGGCGTAAACCACAAAGGCAGTGCTTTTACAGCAGGTGCTATTCCTGAAGGTATTACATTCGATATAGACTTTTTTGCTCACGAACTTGGGCATCAATTTGGAGCTACACATACCTGGACCTACGATGGAAACGAAGGTCATAATAGCCAAATGGAACCTGGTAGTGGTTCAACCATTATGGGATATGCTGGTATTGGCGACTCCGAAAATGTTCAAGCCAATAGCGATCCTTATTTTCACGCTATTTCTATTGAGCAAATTACAAACACTATTAAAGGTACAAGTTGCCCAACTATTACAAATACTGGTAACACAACACCAACTGCCAATGCTGGTAGTAATTTAATTTTACCCATTGGCACCGCTTTTAAACTAATTGGTTCGGGCAGCGATGCAGATGGCGATGCTATAACCTATTGTTGGGAACAGTTTAATGAAAACAATGCAGCAACCAGTATTCCTAACCCAAACTCTACAAACTCTAATTCGGTTTTATTTAGGTCGTTCGCACCAACAACAAGTAACACAAGATACTTTCCTAACCTAAGCGATTTAAAATTTGGAATAAATGCCGTACGATGGGAACGCGTGCCAAATGTTAATAGAACAGCCGATTTTAGACTAACGGTTAGAGATAATAAAGCGGGTGGTGCAAATAATACACACGACGATATGTTTGTTACATTCGATTCCAATTATGGCCCTTTTGAAATTACTTCTCAAAATACCAATGGTATAATTTGGACAAGCGGCACTACTGAAACCATAACATGGAATGTAAACAATACCACAAGTTTGTCTGGAGCTACCAATGTTAATATTTTATTATCTACAAACGGCGGCGAAACCTATAACCATTTAGTTACTAACATACCAAACAACGGCAGCTATACTATTACAGTCCCAAGTACACCTGCACCTTATTGCAGACTTATGATAGAGCCAACAAACAATAATTTTTTCGCAATAAACAGTAAAGATTTTGCTATCGATTATACTATAAACACCACGTGCGAAACCTATAATTCAGCCTCAAATATGGGCTTAGTTATAACCGATAACTCGAATAATTTTAGCCAAAGCAACTCAATTTTTATAGGTGATTCTGGTTCGGTGTCCGATATTAATGTGGGTATAGACATTACGCATCCTTACATAGGCGATTTAGCCATTGCACTAACAAGTCCCGATGGCACAACCATACTTTTAAAATCTCCAGGCGACTGCTCAAGTGAAGATAATATTTTAACCATTTTTAATGATGACAATATTGATATTGACTGTACAGATTTAGCAAGTAATAATTCGTATAAATCTATTAGAAGCTTACTCTCTAGTTTTAATGGTGAAAATTTAAGCGGTAATTGGACGCTTTCGTTAGGCGATTTTGGAAATGGCGATGTTGGCACTTTAAATTCTTGGTACGTTGAATCTTGCGAAACTACCGAAACCAATTTAGGCATAGAAACCTTTGAAATTAGCACCTTAAAAGTATTTCCTAACCCAAATACCGGAGAATTTACCATACAGCTAAACAACTCTGGTGCTAAACAATTAAACTTAAACATTGTTGATATTAGTGGCCGAATTATTTATAAAAACACTTACAATAATCCTGGTAATTTTTCAGAAAAATTAAATTTAACATCGGCGCAAACAGGTGTTTACTTCTTAAATGTAGATGATGGCTATAAACGCTCAACCAAAAAAATTGTTATTAAATAAAGTGATGATATTAGGGAGTTACCACACAGTATGAAGAACAACATAGTATTTGTAGCCGTTCTTATTTCCAATTGGGCAGTTGGACAAATTTCAGGAATCGTAACGGACGAATCCAACGGACAACCAATTCCCTACGTCAATGTTTGGGTTAAGAATACAAGAATAGGTGCAACAACAGGAGAGAACGGAAACTTCTATATTGATGGAGCCAAAATCGGAGATTTAATACACATTTCAAGCCTTGGGTATACGACCATTGAATTTTCTGCCAACAAGGAAAATAATATAGCCTTGAAACCAGAAATTAATGAATTAGACAAGGTAGTGGTTATTCCAATGAAGAATTCATTGGAATTTTCCATCACATCTTTCAAAAAACCCAAAAAGAATAGAAATTGGTATAACAATGGACACTATTCGCTAGCAAGATTTTATGGGTACAAACAAGAATACGAAAGAACACCATTTCTTAATCAAATAAGCCTAATTACACTTAATGCAAAAAAGGAAAATGTCATTTTTCGTATTCGGTTATTGGAGGTCGGTCCGAACGGAGAACCCTCGAAAAATGGATTGACCGACAATATCGTTCTTGAATCTCAAACAGGAGTTAACGAAATAATATTGGACTTAAACAAAGAAAAAATCCCAATTCCAAAAAATGGTTTCTTCGTCGTTATTGACAGACTCAATATCTCAGAAAACAATAGTTTTAATAAAACAGCTAAAATGGACATTTTACAACCTGCAATTGGAATGGAAAGGACTGACCAAGAAAAAAATACCTGGTTCGGATTTGGAGGCAGATGGATACCCCCTTTGGAAATGAAAGAATTTCTTGGGACTAATGGGAATATAGCCTTAAACATTAAACTCACCAACTAAATACCGTGTGGTAACAATGGCTATAAACAATTGCTATTACAGGCTTATCCTGAAAATTCCTGCGGAATTTTAAGCTTGTCGTGTACTTGCAAAAGTCTGTGCTAACCCACGCAACTGTTCATAGCCAAAACCGTTGTACGCAATTTTGCCCCAGAACTTTCCTGAAATAGGTTGACTAAAAATTAAACCATTAATTATAGTCACTTATGAAAACACCAAATGATCACTGGCGAAAAAAATCCTACCAAAAAGTAACCTTAGAAACCAAACTTTTAGTCGTTGACCAAATTTTAAATGGTCAGATTTCAAACAACCAAGCTTCTAAAAAATATGATGTCCCTAGAACAACAATATCTTATTGGTTAAGAAAATACAGTACCTTAGTACAACAAAACAATGGTATGAGTAAAAACGACGAGATCAAAAAACTAAAGGAAAAGATTGAAGAACTGGAGTTTGTAAAAGACTTTCAACAAGACATTATCGCTGATATGGAACTCATTACAGGCGTCGATATGTCAAAAAAGTCATTGCCCAAAACATTAGCAAAAGAGATAAAGCTAAAGAAAAAACAGCGTATAAAAGAAAATGGCTCTATGGATGTTTTGGGATCTCTAAACAGGCCTTCTACAAAAGACTCAAAACCCAACAAAAAAAGAAATAGATCATCAAAAGCTAATAAAAATGGTTAAGAACTATCGTAAAAAAGTAGGCTCTAAAACTGGTGGAATTAAATTACACGCAGAACTTAAACAAGACTTTGTAAACGCTGATATTAAGATAGGTAGAGACAAGTTCTATGACTTGTTGAGACTTCATAAACTTTTAGTACCTAAAGCTAAAAATTACATCACAACCACAAACTCTAACCATATGTACAAAAAATATAAGAACTTGGTTAAAGACCACGTCCCTACTCGACTAGAACAACTTTGGGTAAGCGACATCACATACATAAAAACTCAAAATGGACGCAACTATTTAGCTCTCGTAACAGACGCATACTCGAAACAAATCATGGGATATAAACTCGACAATCATTATGAGAACCTCTCTTTGTTGAGAGGCGCTTAATATGGCTATTAAAATAGAAAATACCCCAATATCACTCGGATAGAGGATTCCAGTACTGTAACCCTAAATACACACAATTTGCTAAAAATAATGGTATGATTATGACAAAACAGTATGACCCTTACGAAAATGCTATTGCTGAACGTATTAACAGAACCTTAAAACATGAATAAGGATTAAAACAAACCATTAAAAACACTGAATTAGCCCAAAAATTAACACAACAAGCTATATATTTACAACAACCTAAGAACTCATTTTAGTCTCGATTTAAGAAAACCTGCTGAAGTTCACCTAAATCAAAACTTGAATTACAAATCATACAGAAAAAATAATGTAAATTTACATCAACTAACAATCTAAAAACTTCAAAATTGTTACCAAAAAAAGAGTCAGCCTATATCAGTATAATACAAGAAACAAAACGAATGAGGAATGAAAAGATTTAGATTAATACTGATAATGTTCTTGGGAATTTTAATGATACCCGAAATATCAACAGCCTGTTCGGTACTTTATTACATTGATTCAGCAACAGGGAAAATATATGCTGTTAATAGTGAAGACTACTTTTTGGACGTGGATGCATACATTCAAATTGAACCAAAGTCAAAGAACAAATTTGCAAGATTATGGTACGGATGGGACAAATTCGCCCAAGGAGGCATTAATGAAGAAGGTCTATTTTTTGATGCTGCCATTACACCTGAACAACAGAAAATCAAAGGGTACGGAAACCCAAAAAATAACTTGGGAGACAAAATTTTAGCAAATTGCTCAACAGTTGACGAAGCATTGAAATTTTTAGAAAGAGAGAAAATAGCGTTGAACAAAAGCCATATGATGTTCGGAGATAAAACAGGAAAAGCAGTTGTAGTAGAATGGGTAGATGGCAAAAGAAAACTTCATTGGATTAAGGATAACAAATTGATTATAACCAATTTTCTCTTGTCTGAACCAGAAGCAGGCAATTATCCTTGCTATCGGTATGAGAGCATTGAAAACAGGATTTCGGAACTTGAAGATAGTGGAAAGGAAATCAACCTTTTAAAGATTGGAAATACTTTCGGACAAGCTGGACAACCTGCAAGAGAACTTGAGAACGGAAGAAGTGGAGGAACAGTTTATACCTCATTTATTGATATTACGGACAACAAATTTTTTCTTTCATATAAATTGAGTAATAAAAATGTAATTAAACTTGATTTGAACAAGGAGTTTGCCAAATCAAAACGACAGAAAATTGAACTTAAGGAATAACAACGAACTGCCAACAATGGCTATTAGTAATTGCTTGTTCTCGCCTATTTCTGAAAATCCTCGCGGATTTTCAGTTTGGTGTGTATTTGCAAAGTTAAGTGCTAAACCTCACAACAAATCCATAACTAAACACGTTGGCTAACATTTGAATAATCTTGGTAATTAATGAGAAACAGGTCGTATAAAAAAGTATTAGCCAACCAAAGCAATAAGTAATTACACCTTCTCCACTACTTACCATTAAAAGCATTCATAGTGTTATTTACACCAGCTAAACCAAAAGATTTTATAAGCTCTACAGATTTTTCAAGGCGTTCAGGTAGTTGGTTTGTTTCTTCGTTGGTCCAGTCTCCTAAAACGTAATCTACTTGTCGGCCTTTGTTAAAAGCATCGCTAATTCCAAATCTAAAACGGTTGTATTTGGTTGTATTTAACTTAGCTTGAATATCCTTTAAACCATTATGTCCGCCATCGCTTCCTTTGGTTTTTAAACGGATGCTACCAAAAGGCAAGTTTAAATCGTCGGTAATAACCAGTACGTTTTCTAACGGAATTTTTTCTTGTGTTTGCCAGTACAACACAGCTTTTCCGCTTAAATTCATAAAAGTATTTGGCTTTAAAAAAATAAAGGTTCTACCTTTTAATTTATAGGTGGTAACATCGCCTAACTTTTTAGTTTCGAAGGTTAAATCTTCTTGTTTTGCAAAATAGTCTAAAACTTTAAAACCGATATTATGACGTGTATTCTCGTATTTATCGCCAATATTTCCTAAACCAACAATTAAAAACTTTTTCATAGGATTTGTTTCTTCTATGTAATTTTTTCTTCGGAATAATTTATACAAAAACTGAAGCATAAAAACGTTTTTGTAAAAATAAAAAAGCATTCCGAATCTGTAAAATTTCGATTCGGAATGCTTTAAATTTTAAATAAATATTGCGCTTATTCTGCAGCAGTAGCTTCAGCCTCTGCTCCTTCAGCTTCATCTTCTTCATCATCTGTAGCAACAGCGTTTCTAGAAGTTTTAACTTGAGTAACAACTGTGTTATCAGAATGTAAAAGAGTGTAATCTTCGGTTCTAATAGCACCAACATAAATTTTATCACCAATTTTTAATGGTGTAATATCTATCTCGATAAAATCTGGTAAGTTAGCTGGTAAAGCTTTTACACGAAGTTTTCTTAAGTTTCTTCTTAATACACCACCATTTTTAACACCACGAGAGTTACCTACTAATTGTACAGGAATATCTAAAGCAATTTCTTTGTCATCAAATAACTGATAGAAATCTACGTGTAAAATTCTGTCGGTTACTGGGTGAAATTGAATGTCTTGTAGTACAGCGTTTAAAGTTGTACCGTTTTCTAGCTCAATCACAACTGTATGCGCATTTGGTGTGTATACAAGTTTAGAGAAAGCCAATTCTGGTGCAGAGAAATGCACTGGCTTGTCTCCTCCGTATAATACGCAAGGAACCTGACCAGCATTACGTAAGGCTTTTGTTGCTTTTTTGCCCACGCTTTCTCTTTGAGATCCATTGATTGTAATTGATTTCATTTTCTATTTATATTAATTATTAAATTACATTAAAAATTTTGATGATATAGACTGGTTGTTGTGAACCTTATCCATAACATCGGCAAATAATTCGGCACAGCTTAACACTCTAACCTTATCGCTTAAAGGTTTTACTGGAATAGAATCTGTTACTATTAACTCTTCTAATTTCGAATTATTTAATCTTTCATAAGCATCGCCCGACAATAATGGGTGTGTACAAATAGCTCTAACGCTTAATGCACCGCGTTCCATCATTAAATCTGCAGCTTTTGTTAAGGTTCCTGCGGTATCTACCATATCATCAACCAGCACCACATTTTTTCCTGTAACATCACCAATTAATTCCATGTGTGAAATTACGTTGGCTTTTGCACGTTGCTTATAACAAATAACAACATCGCTTTTTAAGGCTTTTGCATACGAATATGCCCTTTTAGAACCTCCCATATCTGGCGATGCCATTGTTAAATTTTCAAGATTTAAGCTTTCTAAATAAGGTAGAAAAATAGTTGAAGCAAATAAATGATCAACTGGTTTTTCAAAAAACCCTTGAATTTGGTCAGCATGTAAATCCATCGTTATAATACGCGTTGCTCCTGCTGCTTCAAGCATTTTAGCCACCAATTTTGCCGCAATGGGCACTCTTGGTTTATCTTTTCTGTCTTGTCTTGCCCAACCAAAGTAAGGAAGCACTGCAGTAATATGTCTTGCAGACGAGCGTTTGGCTGCATCAATCATTAACAACATTTCCATTAGGTTTTCAGGCCCAGGATTGGTAGAACCTATAATAAAAATACGTGTACCACGAATAGATTCTTCGTACGATGGTTGAAACTCGCCATCGCTATAGGTTGATGTTATTACATTTCCTAATTCGGCACCAAATGCCTTAGCTATTTTTTCGCCTAAGACTTTACTTTGCTTACAAGCAAAAATTTTGGCTTCGGTTATAACAATAGGCATAGTTAACTTGTTGTTTTAGAGTGAGCAAACACTGCGTTATTTTTAACGAGGTGCAAATTTATACATTTATTTTAACCTAAAAAGTATTTAGATGGGATTTTTAACCGAAATATGAAAAATATACTTATTTTTGCTGACCAAATACCAATAGAATGTTTTAAAAACATGACTATGCTCAAGTGGCGGAATTGGTAGACGCGCTGGATTCAAAATCCAGTTTCTTCGGAAGTGTGGGTTCGATTCCCACCTTGAGTACAGATAAAATCCGTAATTCATTTATTTTAAAATGATTACGGATTTTTATTTTAAAAACGTGCCAACATTTAGCCCACACTCCACCATTTTATAGTTTGCACGTGTACGTCTTATGTGTTTTATAAAACCAATCACGACTCGCAATCCTTCAAACTTATACTATATTGTCATTCACATTTACAAATTAATCAATCCGTCATTTTTATTTTCAAATTAGTCAATAATAAAATAAATTGCTTCAAATTACATTATACCCAAAAAACAACACTAAATAATAACATATGACTAATTTTAAAGGGAAATTAATGACAGGTATTTGTATTTTACTAATAAATATTAGTTTTTCCCAAACCGAATTAGAACGAATATCCGTTAAGGGCAATAATTTTGTAACTCCAAATGGAGAAACTATTGTTTTTCGTGGTTTAAACACCAGTGTTCCTGATAAATTAGAATCGCAAAGCCAATGGAACAAAGCTTATTTTGAAGAAATAAAGGCATGGGCGCTAACATTGTTAGATTCCCTTTACACCCAACCGCATGGACAAAACGTGGTAAAGAAAACTATTTAAAATTATTAGATGATGGTATAAAATGGGCTACCGAACTTCATTTATACGTTATTATCGATTGGCACAGCATTGGCAACTTACAAACCGAAATGTACGATACCACTTTGGAACAGCTAAAAACGCCGATGCTGTTGTGATAGTTTTAGGTGAAAACGGATTGCAATCGGGTGAAGCTCGAAGCAGAACAAATTTACAATTACCCAGTTTACAACAAGAACTTCTTGAGGCTGTTTACAAAGTAAATCCTAATATCGTTTTAGTATTAAACAACGGACGACCGCTCGCCATCACTTGGGCAGACCAACACATTCCCGCCATTGTTGAAGCATGGCATTTAGGTACTGAAGCTGGTAACGCCATAGCGCAAGTGCTTTACGGCGACTACAACCCAAGCGCCAAATTACCAATGACGTTTCCCCGCAACGTTGGTCAAGTTCCTATTTACTATAATTACAAAAACACAGGAAGACCAACTAACAAAGACAACAATGTATTTTGGTCGCATTATTCCGATGTGGAAAAAACACCGCTGTATCCGTTCGGACACGGTTTAAGTTACGCCACTTTTGAATATTCCAACCTTAAACTTAACAGAAATACCTTCGCTATAGGCGACGACATAAAAGTTTCCGTCAACTTAAAAAACACAGGTAAATTGTTAGGTAAGGAAGTTATTCAACTTTATATTAGAGATTTCTACGGAAGTGTAACGTGTCCCGTTAAAGAGCTAAAAGGTTTTGAATTGGTCGGCCTAAATCCAGGCGAAACAAAAACGATTTCATTCACATTAAACTAAGAACAACTTGGTTTTTACGACAATAATGGAAATTTCATTGTTGAACCAGGTGATTTTAAAGTCTTTGTAGGCGGAAGTTCTGAAACAAGTCTAGAAGCAGATTTTGAATTGCATTGATAAGTAGTTTGCAATTAACTTTTCACAATTAATAGTTACGTCTCCTCAAGTGATTCTGAGGCACGAAGGATTGTATCGAGAACTTATAAATCAGAATTACCTTTAGTTAAATTAAAAAAGTAAGATGCGGCAACCAAATCTTCTAAAGCATGACCAACCGATTTAAAAAAGGTAATACTATCGTTGTTTGTTCTGCCTTGTTTTTTGTTGGTACAAAGCTCAAATAAATCGGCTTTTATGGTCTCTTTTTCCAAAACACCTGTGTTTAACGGAATAACAATATCGCCGCTTTCTTTCAATCCGCCTTGGTAAGTGTCGATATAAATTTCTGATTTTTTAACTGCCTCATTATCGGCTTCTCTGGTGTCTTTTTTGTAAGCGCCAACCAAATCTAAATGCTGACCGTCCTGCAACCATTCGCCTTTAATTAATGGTGTAGGTGATAATGTAGCTGTTGAAATGATATCAACGTCCTTAACCTTTTCTTCAATAGATTTTATTGGAGTACATGAAAATGATTCATCTTTCAGTGCATTGCAAATACTTTGGGCTTTTTCAAAATCACGTCCCCAAACATACACCGTTTCTATTGGGCGAACCGCAGCATGCGCTTTTATTAAATTGATAGATAAAGCACCTGTACCAATCATTAATAGTGAACGTGAATCGGTTCTCGACAAAAAACTACTTGCTAAAGCTGAAGCTGCTGCAGTGCGTTTTGCCGTTAAAGATTTGGCTTCTAAAATAGCTTTAATGTTACCTTTATTCCCATCTAAAAACAAATACATCCCTTGAATAGCAGGCATATTGTAAACACCGTTATTAGGGCTCACCGTTACTATTTTTATCCCCAACTCCTTTCCAGGATTGAATGCTGGCATGAGTAATAATGTAGAATCGATATCTTGAACTGGGTTTGGGTAATCGTGATGATGGCGCATTGGCACTAAAAGATCGGGGTTCGCAAAACCCACTTTTAAGGCGCTGATAAGTTCACTAAAGTTGCAATGCGCTTCAATAAAAGCATCGGTAATGTATGGTAGTGTGGTGTTCATGGTTTTGTTTTAAAAAGTATCCCCAAGAATATAACATGTCTTGGGGATAATTAGGGATTGATTGCTATAGAAAAAGTTCTGTTAAATTTGTGTTCAATCTATTTTTTGCGTCAAATTCAGCGCGATATAATTCCAATTGAAATATCGCTTTTCTTTCGACTGCGCTCAAGATGACAAGCCTCTTCTTTTTTTACTTACAGTTTTATAGTCATCGATTTCTTTTCTAAAGGAATTTTATAAGTGCCTCTTTCTTTTGTATATGGCAATGTAATATCATCATTGTTTACACGTAAATAAGCATTTGGTGTAAATTCCGTTTTTCCGTTAAGGGTAACTGTAATTGCTTCGGTTTTGGTATTGTAACTCACTTCGCTAAACGTACCAGCATCAAGTGTTAACCACAATTTCTTAGGAGCAATATACACTTTCGATTTGGCAGCAGTTGTTAATTCAACCGTTACAACATCATCTTTTGTACTTAAATTTCCGCCAAAGGCTAACCAACCAAAATCATCGGTTTTGGTAATGTATGTTGCGGTATTCACAGCGTAACCGTAAAATCCAGAACCGTAATCGCCCGATAAATAATCGATGCGCAAAGTTGAAGGATACGAGTGAAACGCTGCAGGACCAAAGCCATCTTCAGTGATGTTAGAAATACCACCTAGAAGTCCGCCATAACCAACTTTTAATAAGTAGAAATTATCGGGAGTTTCTCTAAATTGTTTCAATACTGGAATAGCGTTTAAAGACGATCCATAATGGTGAATTTGACGCTCTACACGCGATAATTTTCCGCCGTAAAGGAAATCCCAATAACGACGCGCATTACCGTTATATGCCCAATGCGGCATTGTTGGCATGTAAGCTAAAATAGCTCGAAGTGTTACCCAGGCTTTTCTGCGGTAACCAAAATAGTTAGACCACATATACACTTCTTCTTGTCCGGTAGAATCCCAAGGCATTTCACTACCAAAAGGATATTCTAGTGCATCCCAATGGTCGGCACGTTTTTTCATTCTGGCTTCTAAATCGGTAGCCATATCGTTGAATTTTTCGGTTTGTAAATCTTTCAAAATATATAAGAAAACCGAGCCTTCCATTTGTCCGAATTGCGCATAATAAGGCGCTTGCTCAACCATAGCAACACTTGTATGATAAGCTTGCTCTAAATACCAGTCCCAAGGTTTGTTATCTACTAAACCTTCGTTGTAACGCGCCAAACGATACATCACCCAATAAGCCGCTGCCACGTGTGGGTAGTTATAAGATCTTCCTGGGTCGTTGGCATGTTTATGATCCCAAGCTGCCCAAGTTTTATAGTTAATATCGTCGCTATAAGTGCCTTTAGGTAACGAGTCTGGCTCGTAGTAAAACACACTTTTTTTAACGCCGTATTTGTGTTTACCTTCGCTGTATTGAATATTACCCCAAAGCGTACTATCGATAAAAGTTTGCAGTTTGTTAATTTCGGCTTTGTCGGGTTGAATTAGCTGTTTCATAATAGCCGCTAACCAACCGCCAGCGCCACCTTCATCACTTAAACCAGCAACCCAAGCGCGACTGTCTTGTGTAAGTTGTTTTTTGGTTTCGTAGTCGTAACTAATTACCGAAGGATTTCTTTTAAAAATAGGATCTGGTTGGTCGAACCATTGTTCTGTAGTTAAGAAATGCCCAAAGTCTTTTACAACTTCTGTTTCCGATTTTATAATCTTATAATTAATAGTTTGCTTTAAGCCATTTTTATAGGTGATGGTTACGCGAGAACGTCCCCATTTTTTACCTTCAACGGTATATTTTTTAGCACCTTTTTCGGTCGAGCCATTTTCTTTTATTTTTAAAGCACCTTTTGGTTCAATCTCGATGGAAGCCACATCGCTGTTATAGTCAATGAATAATTGTGCTTCGGTATCTAACGGCACCACATAACCAGGAATTCCTGTGGTTACAGGCTTGTTTTCTTCTTTGAGTGTATTTTGAATGTCTTCAATACCTTTTGAAGGTACTAGTTTTAACGAAAAGTTTTTGGTTTCGTTAGGTTGAAGCGTTAACGAGGTTGGTTTGTTCCATGGTGTTACGCCTTGCCATTCGTTATCGGCATAAGCCTTACTATAAACCATCCATTCGTGAAAACCTTCAAACACAATACTTCTTGGAGTTGGGTCGTCGTTTAATGGTCTGTAAGCTTCAAAAGCCATATTTTCTTCAGGTAACACCAAAAGTGCAGGCCCACGACCATTAAGGCGTTTTACTTCTAAATAACCCGCATCTAAACCTATATACGGATCGAAAAATACGTTTTGAGCATGTGTTTCGGTTAATGATTTTCCTTCTAAAATATTATTGAAAATCATAGGAATTCCTAAAGCTCCAATTTCTACAGCTGTAGCTAAAGTGTTGCTGATTTCAAAACGCAATACCAATTGCTCATTTACAATTTCGTAGTAACGTTTTATAGTTACAGGAATATCTGAAGGTAGCGTGTTTGCTAAATTTGCCGCTGCAATAACATTACCTGAAACTTCTAAAGGTGTTACTTCGCTACGCTTGGTCGCTGTTGAATAGCTGGTCCAGTCGCCATCGCCAGTTTTTAATCGCAAATTGATATCACCCAAATGGTATAAACCATCTTTATCACGAATTTCTAAACGATCGCTAGGAGTAAAATCGAATTTTAAATCATCAATAGGTTTTAAACCAGCCACGGTTTGTGAAGCACGCACTAACTTTAATTGAAAGTGCGGTGTGTTAAACTTTTGGTACACGTTAGCAATACCCAAAGTAGATTCTTTTTCTTCAATGCGACTCCAATAGCCTTGAGCTTGTATTTGCAACCCGATAAAAAGGGTAATTATAAAGGGTAAGTTGTTTTTTAGTCGTTTCATTTTTAGTTTTTTTCGGAACGGATTATTTAAAATCGGTTGAGAATTTCCAGTTTGTTTTAGCGTCTTTTTTTATAGGTAAATCTTGAATTACAGAACGTAATATTTCAATAGGCATCATGTTTTCTTGCATCACGCGGTCGTGAAATTGCTTTTCTGTCCAACCTTTGGCCAACATTTCATTTCGTAAGGCATAAAATTGTAAACCACCCGTCATATAAGCTAATTGGTATAATGGAGGCGTGTAGCTTGTTGCGAACGAGCGGCGTACTTCGGCTTCGGCATTTGCATATTCGTGGCCAACTTCGTTTACCAACATATCGATACATTGTTGCGGTGTCCATTCACCTAATTGATATTTTAATGAGAAAATAATACGCGCACAACGGTGAATTCTCCAAAATAACATACCCATTTTTTGCTCAGGTGTTTGCGCAAAATCTTTGTTCCATAGCACAATTTCCCAGTAAAGCGCCCAACCTTCCATCCAGAAAGGTGTGCTAAATACTCTTCGGTAACTTTTATGTCTGTTATTCATAAAATATTGCAAGTTGTGACCTGGATGTAATTCGTGTTGTACGGTAGGAAATGAAAAGTTAGGGTTATTACCTCGCATACTCATCATCTTGTCTTCGTAACTCATATCTACAGTTGGATACGAAATACTAATTTCCCAACCACCAGTAAAAAACGGATTCACCTTTTGGCGCTCAGGCGTCATCATAATCATGCCCCAAGTTTCTTTTGCTAAATCTGGAATAGTAATGAGGTCTCTGTCTTCAATAAATTTTACGCTATGATCGTAAAGATCTTTAATAGCTTGCGGTTGTTTACCTGGTTCTACATAGGTATCTTTTACGTGTTCTAAAGCAGCTTTCCAATCGGTACCAAAGCCCATTTCTTTCGAGGCTTTAATCATTTCTTCTTTACACCAATCGAACTGTTTTTCGGCAGTAGCAATTAATTCTTCAGGTGAATATGGAATAAATTCAAACTCCAAATCTTTCACCAAAGCATCACGACCAACAGGCTTACCAATAATGCCCGAACCGTCGTCTTTTATGCTGTTTTCAGAATAATTTTCAGTTAAAAAACTACGATACAATTTTAAGGCATCGTCTAATTCCGCGTAAGCGTCTTTAACCCACCATGTAAATTCTGGATCGTATTTATAATAAAACTCGAAAGCTTCTTTTAAGCTACGTTGTAACGATGAAATGACGCGAGACGCTTTATCGGCAACAATCCAATTTTCAAAAGGTGTTTTTTTTAGGGCTTCGGTTTTTGCCGCAATGGTATTTTTTATACTGTTGAAATATCCAGCAAGCGTTTTAGAATCGGGTTGTTTACCACGACGTCGCTCTTTTATAAACGTGTACAATGGCGTAGCAAAATCGGCTACATGAGCCACATCTTTATAAGCCTTATAGTTATTTTTTAACTGATAAATTTCACGCTTAATTTCGTTGTTAAGCAACACGTAATCGGCTTTTCCTTCGGTGCTTAATGCTTTAAAATCGATAGCTTTAAGTTCCTTTTGATAGCGCTCGTAAAAGGTGAAGAATCTGCTGTAATATTCCTCCGATTCTCTTACGCTATAAGTACCTTCCAAAGCGCGTTTATCGGCGCTGTAAGTGTTAATAACATCAATTAATTCGCTCGCATTACTTATAAACATGCAGGATACAATTAAAATTAAGGTGGTTATATTTTTTTTCATGGTGTTGTGTTGCTGATTAATTGAACTATTTTAGGGTAACATCTAAATAAACCGAATGACGCCCATAAGAATCGTAGAACGGTTTGTACGTGACACCATCAATGGTGAACTCTAAATTTTCTGGGTTACCAGTTATGCTTTCATTTAAGTTTTTAGCATCAAGCGTTACTTTGCGCCATTCTTTTCTTGGCTCGTCTTCTTGAGCTGCTAAAAGTATTGGACCGTAAAATAAACTCGCTATATTTTGCTGATCCATGATAGGTTGTAAATGAAACTGGAATGGTATTTTTAAATCGATAACATCGCCCTTTTTCCATTTGCATTTTAAGGTTAAATAGGTACCAGGAACGGCATTTACTTTTTGCGTTTTTCCGTTTATTTTAACAGTAAAACCATTAGTTGCCCAATGTGGTACACGTACTTTTACGCTAAATTTACCTTTGCCGTTAATGGTTAGGCGTGTTTCGTCTTCCTTAGGAAATGCGGTAGTTTGTACCACTTGTACTTTACGTTCGCGCCAGTTTAAGGTTGAAGGCACATACAAGTTTACATAAAGTGTATTGTTGTCGTCGCTTTTAAAATAAATAGAGTTTTGAAACTTGGTACTACTCTCTATTGCGGTACCGTTACAACAAGTGAACCCAGTCATGTTTGGATTACCAAATTGCTTAATAGAGCTCGGTCTTAACGGTACGTGATAAGTGTTTGCAGGACTATCTTCGGCAACCGAAGCTAAAATATGGTTGTAAAGTCCTTGCTCATAGTAATCCATTAACTCGGTGCGTTGCTCGAATAAGAATAAATTACGACTCAACTTAAGCATGTTATACGTTGCGCAGGTTTCGTTTTGTCCGCCTGCAGATAATCCGTTTTCGTATAATGTTGAAGGTTCTTTTGTAAAACACTCGGCATTTGCAGGGTTTCTGGCACCAGCAACACCACCAATACTGTACATATAATCGTTTGTGGTCATGTACCAAAAATTATCGGCTACATGAAAATATTCTGGTGAATTGGTATCGCGGTACATTTCTAAAGCACCCATGATTTGTGGGATATGTTGATTCGCATGTAAACCACGGAAGGTATCTACATTTTTAGCTAAACCATGTGAATGGTTGGCGTCGCCAAAAAATACTTTAATATTGTCGAAAAGTTGCGCCACTTCTAAGTAGCTCGAATCGTTTGTAATACGGTATAAACGTGCCATAGCTTCGTTCATGCCACCAAACTCGCCTGCAATGTAGCGGTTCCACATGCTAATAAGTGTTTCGGTTGGTAGTTGACTTAAACGTGCGTGTACCCAAGTACCCATGCCTTTAGCCACATCTAAAGCTTTTTGGTTACCACTTACTTCGTAAATATCCATTAAGCCTGCTAAAATTTTATGAAGCGTGTAGTAAGGCGCCCAAACCTGTGTTTTTTGTCCGCCGTAAGTCGCACCAGCTTCTAGCATGATGAATTGATCTGGTGGATAAGCACTGATGAATCCTTTACCCCAATTCCAGTAATCGGTACGGATACCTTCATCACTTAAATCGGAATCGAAAGCCGTTTTATTTGGTCCGAAAGGCACTTTTGTAGGATCGGAAACATGCGCACCTCCCGAAGTTTTAGGATTTCCAGATAACTCCGATAAGGTGTACAATGTATTCACCATATAATCCATTTTATCGGCAAAGTTTTGCTTAAGTGCTTTGTCGTAACCCGTGCTTGCATACGCTTGAGCGATAGCTGTTAAATAATGCCCTGTAGCATGACCACGTAATTTAGTTTCTTGCGAATCCCAAACACCTAGCGGTTTTGCGCCATCCGGTTGTGGTTGTCCAAAGGCATTTCTAAACATGTATAAGAAGGCATCAGGATTGGTTTCGGCAAGTGTATTTACAAATTTATCGCGGTTTTCTATAAATTTTGATTGATGCCCGTGTGTGTCACTGTCTAAAGAAACATCTTCTAAATTGAAGGCTTCAAGAGCACGATTAGGTGTACTCGTTTCGGTTGAAGCTTTTACCGTAACAATGGCTTTTGGTGTTATGTTTGAACCTGAAATTTTTCCCGTTACGGTGTATTCGCCTGCTTTTAAAGTTGCACTATTATCGGTTGGTGCTGGCCAAATAATACGCACTTCAGGACCTGGAACGCCATTGCTGTAAGTAGCAGGCAAGGTTCTTGGTAAACGCGGTAAATGTCCTAATGCAGTTTCAACTTGCACATCTTCAACCGCAGTTAAAAACTGATTGTAAAGTTGTGGCGTATCTTCCGCGAAAGCGTGCAAATTATCATTCTCGTTATGGCGCTCGTTAACTTGATTCTCCATGCCTAAAGCATTAAAGAAAATACGACGTACTTGACGATTGCTTAACGCAATACGGTACACGCGAAAATCGTGTAAATTGGCATCTAATGAACCACCATTATCGGCGATAGATTTACCAATGTAAAGTTCGTTGTTCCCGTTTGAGGTGTTGAATAACTTTTCTAATTCTAACTCATCAATTTTTGTCTCTGAAAGGCGTTTTCCGTTGATGTAAGTGGTGAAGGTTTCATCGGCAATATCGATGGTTACTGCGAAATGATTCCAACGGTCGGCCACTAAACCTTCGGAAGTTGTTTTAAAAGTACCTTCGGTTTCTGAAACGATATCAGATTGAATGCCTTTTCCTGAATTAGTTGTACTGATGTACACATGCGACTTGCTGCTTTTTCCGAAGTCGAAAATAACCTGATTATCGGCATTCGATTTTAACCAAATCCAACCTGTAATACTTAACGATTCTACGCTGTTTAGAGTCTGACTTGGTATAGAAATATAGGCTTTGCTTTTTGCAGGAAGCACTAAAGCGCTTTTAAATAGTTTGTCTTTTACAAACTCGGTAGTTGCATTTTTTATTTCGGCATGTAGATTATTTCTAGACCAATCTTTGGTGTTTTCGTCAAACACATAACGTGCAATTAATCCTGTTTCGCCAATACCATCTAAAATTTGATCGCCTTCTTGCGCTACGGCAGTCGCAAAACTATAGAGTGTTAAAAGGGCAAAAACAAATAACTTATTCAGTTTCATACGTGATTTTCTTTAGTAATTATTAGTGTTGTGTTTTTTAGTTATAAATGTCTTTCCATGATGGCGGTGTAACGTCTAGCAAGTGCTTTACAAAAAAGTCTTTACGTTTGCGCTCTCCAAAATCGCCACCCGCAGAATGCCCCATACCTGGAATGGTAACGAGCTCAAAATCTTTTTTAGCTTTAATTAAAGCATCTGCAAATTGCATGGTTGTTGCGGGATCTACGTTATCGTCAACCTCACCAAGAATAAGCATCAAGTTGCCTTCCATTTGTGCGGCGTTTTCAATGTTTGAACATTCGGCGTAATGCGGCCCAATTGGGTAACCCATAAATTGCTCGTTCCACCACATTTTATCCATACGGTTGTCGTGGCAGCCACAAGACGCTACGGCTACATCGTAAAAATCGGAATTAAAAACAAGAGCGGCTCCGGCGTTTTGTCCGCCAGCAGACGTACCGTGAATACCCACTTTATCAACATTCATGTACGGGTATTTTTTGGCTGCGGCTTTCATCCATAATTTTCTATCAGGAAAACCACCATCTTTTAGGTTTTGCCAACAGATATCGTGAAAGGCTTTTGAGCGATTTGAAGTTCCCATACCATCAATTTGCACCACAATAAAACCTAATTCTGCTAATGCAGACATGGACCAGTAATAAGCGTGAAAATCTTTAGGCACAAAAGAATCGTGCGGACCTGCGTAAATGTATTCTATTATTGGGTAGCTGCGGTTTTCATCGAATGTTGTTGGGCGCACAATCATGCCCCAAATATCGGTTTTACCATCGCGTCCTTTTGCTGTAAATACTTCTGGAGCAATCCAACCTGTATTTACTAAGGCACTATGGTCGCCTTTTTGTAAATCGATTAAAGTTTTAGCATTTTTAGTCGATTTTAAAACGGTAACAGCAGGCATGTCTACACGTGAATATTGATCGATGTAATAGCTGTAATCATCAGAAAATGTCAATGAGTGATTACCGTTTTCGCTAGTTAAACGCTGCATTTTTTTACCGTCGAAACCAACTTTACAATAGTGAATAAAGTACGGATCTTGGTTTTTATCTAATCCGCTTGCGGTAAAATAAATTTCTTGATTTTTTTCATCTACATGAACAACTTTTCTAACCACCCAATCCCCTTTGGTTAACTGTTTTTTTACAGTGCCATCGTTGTTGTACAGGTAAATATGATTCCAGCCATCGCGCTCTGATGTCCATACAATGGATTCGCCATCATAAACATCGTAACGGTATTTTTTGCTGCTGTAATCAATAAAAGTTTTGCTTATTTCGTTAATTAAAACGTTAACCTTTCCGGTGTTGGCATCGACTTCAATAATTTTATAAGCTTGATGTCCGCGCTGGTTATACTCGAAAGTAAAAGCGCTACTGTTTTTGCGCCAATCGATACGGTTTAAGCTATACTGACTACTAAATTCTGAAGTTGGAATACTGATGTGTTTTTTGCTTTCAACATGGAAGAGTTGCGGACTTTTAAACGGCAATTCGTCACCTGGTTTTAAGTAATCGCGCTTTTGTAAAATAGGTTGAAGCTGATCTTTTGGGCTTGATTCTACAAAGTAAATTTCGCGTTCGTCGCCTGGTTTTACTTTGTAAGCCATGATTTTTTTTCCATCTGGCGACCATTTAATATACGAAGAGTAATAGTTGCCTTTGCTACCATCGTAACTTAATTGGGTTTCTTCGTTCGTTTTTTGATTTTTTATGTAAAGATTGTGGTTTTTAATGTATGCCACAATGCTTTTATCGGGTGATTCTACGGGATCGCCTTGGGTTTCGTCAAATCGATTTCCCCAGTAACCACGACCACGACCGCGATTATTGTTTGATACGGTATCGAGCACCGTGATTTTATAATCGTTTAAATTACAACTTAGTTGAAGGTTTTTAAACTTAAACTTCAAGGTGTTGCTATCTTTATTTAAATCTAAATCACTTAAATTTAATTTATTAGCATCAGCATTGTTTTCGGTAACACTGCTAATAGCTTCGGCCATTTTGCTATGATCGAAAAAGATATTTTGGGTGTTTGTATTGGCATCAACACGATAGTAAACATCACCAGTTTTTGCATTGTTAACATACCAAAGGGTGTTGTTTGGCATCCAATGAAAACGAGATGGTGTATTAAACACTTTGTCTCGAAAAAGTGAATCGACCGCAAGCGCCTTTTTGTATTCTTTTAAAGTTCCTTGGCTAAATGAAGAAAAATAGCAAAGAAAAGCTGTTAATGTAATTAATTTGATTGATGTTAGCTTCATAGTTTTGAAATATCAATAAAAGTAGATATTAAAACGAAAGACTAACCTCGTAATGTTAGCTAATACTAATATTATATTAACCTTAACTAAAAGTTAACAGCGAATAAACAGATATTTTAATATTATAAGATCTTATTAATACCCAAACGGGTTTTCAATACTATGTGCAGGTTGGGTAAACCATTTTGGACCATCTTTGGTGATATAAACATGATCTTCTAAACGAATTCCAAAATCGTCAGGCACAACAAGCATGGGTTCTATACTGTAGCAAAATCCAGATTGCAATGGCGTGTTGTTTTCTTTTACGATATACGGATATTCGTGAATATTCAGTCCAATACCATGACCTGTACGGTGTGGTAATCCTGGTAAATTATAATCGGGACCTAAACCATGCGATTCAATGTTTTGTCTTGCCGCAGTATCTACATCATGGCAGGTGTTTTCTATCTGAGAGGCATCAAAGGCTGCAAATTGCGCTTCTTTTTCAACGTCCCAAATTCTACGTTGATAATCGGTTGGTGTACCAAAACTGTAAGTTCTCGTAATATCTGAGATGTAATTATGCATAGAACAACCTGTATCGACTAAAACAATGTCGTTTTCTTCTAACGGTTTTGGGTTTTTCACACCATGCGGAAACGAGGTGTCTTTACCAAAAAGCACAATGCAAAAATAAGAACCCGATGCAACGCCGAAACGCTTGTGCGCTTCATGAATAAAATCGGTTACTTCTTTAGCTGTAATACCAACTTTTAATATTCTGGCAGCGGCTTTTTGCACTTCAAGCGTGATTTCCATTAAGGACTTTATGATACTAATCTCCGCTTCAGACTTTACCATTCTGCATGCTGAAATAATTGACTTTCCATTACCTAAAGTTTCAGGTGAGATGGCATCTGAAATACCTTCATATATAAAAAATGGCGTAGATTCATCAATTAAAATGGAACCTGCTCCAGTAGCTTCAGTTTCAATAATGGAAGCGAAAAGTTTAAACGGGCTTTCGTGTTCTTCCCAGCAATGGATAGCGCCTTCAATAACCATAAAATCTTTAATGGTGCCTTTTTCAAAATGTGGCGCAATGTAATGCACATCGCCGTTACTTAATAAAATAGCGCCCACCATACGCTCGCTTGGGTGCCATTGCATACCTGTAAAATAGAATAAGTTTGTACCCGCGTTTAAGTATAAAGCCTTAACATTTTGTGCTTGCATTAAATCGCAAGCTTTTTTAATGCGGGCTTCGTACTCGGTGTTTTGAATAGGTTGAATATGTTGTACTGTTGGTTGTATAGCGTTTAACTCATCTTGAATGGTTGAGCCTCCTATTCCAAATTTACTCATGGTGTTATTATTTTGTAATTAAAGGGTAAAGTGATGCAAAGGTATTGTGGTTGTTTTATGAAAATTTTTATTCAAAATATTCAATATCAAAGTTTACGGCTTCACCTGAATAATCTATATTTACATTAATTGGATAGTTTTCACTATCATAGGCGTAAGAGAACAATGTTTTACCTCCACTTATTTTTTCTATTGATATAATATTGTTTTTAAAAAATGGGAAATCGTAACCTTCAAAACCGCCTATAAAAATTCCTTCAAAATCCCAAAAAAACTCAATAAATCGCTCAATGTAAATTGATTCAAATTGACCATAAAATGGATTTATATTATTATCATATTGTATTGCGAATTCTGAAAGTAGATTATCTGTGTTGTCATATAAATGTGCAGAAATCATATTCCCATCTGTATCATAACCAAATTTAGTATATTGATTACTTTCGGTCAATTTAATTATCAATCCATTATTGTTTACTTCTATTTCTGCTTGAGAATTAGCATTTCCCTCAATAGTTCCGGTTAATGTTATAATGTTATCATTGTAATTAATGGTCACGTTTTGAGTGTTCCCTGAATAATTTGACAAAAGACCATTCGAATCGTATGTAAAAATATATGAGTCGCTATATGATGAAGAACCCGATTCTTGGTAGTTCCATTTAGTTAATCTATTTTCTGAATCATAAATGAAATTAGATGTGTATTCAAAATTATTGTAGATTCCATTCAAACTCGAAATCAAGTCATTCTCATTATAGAGGTAGTTTACATTCCTTGTTTCAGAAATTTTTTCGGATTTGACTAATTTACTTGTTGTTTCTAGTTCTGGGTTTTCGGGACTCGTGTCTTTTGAACAAGAAAAATTTAAAACGCTTAATAAAATTAGGGTAAAAAATAATTTCGTTTTTTTCATAAGTATCATTGATGTGTTTACAACAAGTAATATTAGTGAATTCGTGGCAATTTATAGGCTATTTTTTTACTTAAAACGCTCTGGCGACAACGGGTCAACATTAACCGAAGTCTTTTTATTTGCTACAAGTTCTGCAACCAATTGCCCCGTTATTGGCCCTAAACTCCAACCCATCATAGCATGTCCTGCCGCCACAGTTAAGTTGTTGTATTTGCTTG
The DNA here is from genome assembly GCF_000943555.1 of Neotamlana nanhaiensis. GTDB lineage: Bacteria > Bacteroidota > Bacteroidia > Flavobacteriales > Flavobacteriaceae > Neotamlana > Neotamlana nanhaiensis. The sequence goes on from NZ_JTDV01000002.1 coordinate 143,430, forward strand.
TTTTTCCAATAAATGGCACGCCATCGGGGGATACTGGTCGTAATCCTGAAGTAGCATTGGCGCGTTCTTCGGGATTTATTTCTACATCGGTGTAATAGTTTTTTACGGCATTTGCTAAAGCTTCAACACGCTCTTTACGAACAAAGGTATTGTTCCCCGAAAATTCCATAGTTCCTGCAAAACGCGTGAAGGTATCCATAGGCGTTATGGCAACTTTGGCTTCTAGCAAAATGGTAGGTATGGTTATGCCAGTTGGTCGCTGTACATCCATGCTATACCCTTTTCCGCCTTGAACGGGAATGTTTAGCTTTAATTTTGAAGCTAATTCGGTCGTCCAACTACCACTAGCTAACACAAAATTATCTGCTTCGTAAGTGCTATTTTGAGTAGTAACCGAAGTTATCGCATTATTTTTTATGCTGAAATCGGTTACCGTTTCGTTGATTTTAAATACCACGCCATGTTGTTCTAACCATGCCTTCATTTTTGGCATAAAGTGATTTGGCGTCATGTGCGAATCGCATTTGTAATGTACAGCACCAATAACTTTATCAGATAGAACAGGTTCTAACTCATGCAACTCTGTTTTGTTAAGTACACTTACATCAAGACCTTCTTTTATGGCTCTTTCGGCAACTTCATGTTCTTCTTCTTCACAATGTTGGGTAGCATACGTCATTAAAACGCCTTTTTTCTCGTAATGGAAACTAAAATCCAGTTCGTTTATCATGTTTTCAAAAAGCGTCTGACTTTTCAAATTCAATTCTTTTAAAACAGGAATAGACTTTTCGACATTTTTGTTGGTAGCCGATTTTTTAAAATGCAATGCCCATTTCATGAAATCGAAATCTACACGTGGCTTAATGTAAAACGGACTAGAACTATTAAACATCCACTTTAAACCTTGGGTAATTATACCTGGTGCTGCAAGCGGAATAAAATGACTAGGCGTTAAATACCCAGCATTAATAAACGAAGCACCTGTGGTAAGGTCACTTTTATCTAGAACGGTAACTTGGTAGTCTTCTTTTAATAAATAATAGGCGCTACAAATGCCTGAGATACCGCCACCAATGATAACAACTTTTTTCATCTGTTATATTTTATTTACGAGTGTAATGTTTAATATGCTATTAGTCAATTCGAATTCAAATCGGAATCACGAAATTCACTCAAACTGACGATGAACATGTTAACATTAGCTCTAATGTTTTAAGTTGAAAAATGCGCCAGCAAATTATAGATTTACTCGGCGCATTTTTATTTTTTTAATTTATATCACTTGAAATCCGTGAGCGTAAGGGTCGTCGTCGTCAATAATAATATTGTTGTAACCCGTTACTTGCGCCCAACCTTGAATACTTGGTATTATGGCTGGCTTTCCGTTAAGCGTTGTTTCTTGCTCAACTTTACCAATAAACTTACTGCCAATAAAACTTTCGTGAATAAAAGGTTCACCTAATTTTAATTTGCCTTTAGCATGCAATTGTGCAATGCGCGCCGATGTTCCTGTGCCACAAGGCGATCTATCGATGGCTTTATCACCATAAAACACCGCGTTTCTACCCGATGATGTTGGGTCAATTGGGTTACCCGTCCAAAGCATGTGGCTAACATCGCGAATGGTATCGTTTTCAGGATGTATAAACATATCTGGATACTTTTCGTTGATGCTATTACGAATGACTTGCGAATATTGAACAATTTTACTCGCTGTAAAGTCATGTACGCCACTAAAGTTTTTTTGCGGATCTACAATGGCGTAAAAATTACCACCGTAAGACACATCGAAGGTTAATTCGCCCAATTCAGGGCAATCGATAGTTAAATTTTCGGCCGCTAAATACGATTTTACATTAACTAATTTAACCCAATCTACCTTTTTACCTGTTTGTTGATATTCAATTTCAACTAAACCAGCAGGCGCTTCCATTTTAATTTTTCCTGGAATTTTTGGAGTAATTAAACCTTCTTCAATAGCAATAGTAATCGTACCAATAGTACCGTGACCGCACATGGGTAAACAACCGGATGTTTCGATAAATAAAATACCAAAATCGTTGTCTGGATTAGAAGGCGGATAAAGTATGCTACCGCTCATCATGTCGTGTCCGCGAGGTTCAAACATCAATCCCTTACGAATCCAATCGAATTCTTTAAGGAAATGTTGACGTTTTTCGCTCATAGTTGCGCCCACTAAATTGGGACCGCCACCAGCTACCACACGAACCGGATTTCCGCAGGTATGCGCATCTACACAAAAAAAGGTTTTTCTAGCCATTAAATTACTGTATGCTTTTAGGGCTTTTAAATTATTGTTTTGGTTTTTGATAAAATGTAATAAGACCTGTCAGGTTTCAAAAACAAGACAGGTCTATTAAATTTACCTTTTATTTTTGTAATCCTTTCGGAAGTAATTCCGAAGGGAATGATTGATAACTTATTGGTCGTACCCAACGTTGAATCGCATCGGTGCCTACCGAAGTATATTTTGCGTTGGTTGAAGCTGGATAAGGCCCACCGTGATGCATTGACGGGCAAACCTCAACACCTGTTGGAACGCCATTAAAAATAATACGGCCAACACGATTGGTTAATGCTTCGACAACCTCACTAAGGTTAGCAATGTCATTATCTTCAGCAATGATAGTTCCTGTTAATTGACCTTCGAGTGCTTCAATGATTTCTATAAGTTCGGCTTCGTCTTTGCTTGTAACTACTAACGAAAACGGACCAAATACTTCTTGATGTATTTTTGGGTTTGCTAAAAAGTCTGCACCCGAAACGGTAGCAATTTGTGACGCCGCAAAGTTATCGGCTACATCACTTGTAATTTTAGCAACGGTACTTACACCGCCTTGTGCTGTTACACTATCACTATTTTTCACAAAACCAGCTTTTATATTTGGGTGTAACATGCATTGCGCATCTATAGCTACAGTTTTTTCAGCTAAAGCTGTTATAAAATCTGGCGTATTTTCATCTTCAATAGTTAAAATCAACCCTGGATTTGTACAAAACTGTCCCGTACCCAAAGTAATAGAACCTGCGTAATTTGTAGCAATGGCTTCACCGCGATTAGCTATAGCATTTGGCGTAATAACTACTGGATTTATACTACCCATTTCGGCATAAACCGGAATAGGCTCTTCGCGTTGCGATGCTAAATTAAAAATAGCACGACCTGCACCTATGCTTCCTGTAAAACCAACACCTTTAATTTTTGGGTGATTTACTAAAGCCGAACCAACCACAGTACCACGACCAGAAAGATGTGAAAACACCCCGTTTGGCATACCTGTTTTTTCGGCAGCTTTAATGATAGCCGAAGCCACAAGCTCTGATGTTGCAGCATGCATTTCGTGAGCTTTTACAATAACAGGACAACCTGCAGCTAGCGCACTAGCCGTATCGCCTCCTGCTGTAGAGAAAGCAAAAGGAAAATTACTTGCTCCAAAAACAACAACAGGCCCAATTGGAATTACTGTTTTACGTAAATCGTCTTTTGGTAACGGTTGTCTGTCTGGCATAGCAGCATCAAAGGTGTTGCCTTTCCAATCTTCGTTAGCTACTAAATTCGCAAACGATTTTAATTGCATTACGGTTCTACCACGTTCGCCAATAGCGCGACCTTCTGGCAAACCAGATTCGGTAGTATAGACATCAATTAATTCTTGATCTAGAGCTAAAATTTCGTCTGCAATAGCGTTTAAAAATTTAGCCTTGTCTTCCCCAGAAACATTTCTAAACGTTTTAAAAGCCGTAGCTGCTAGTTGTGTCGCTTCTTCAATTTCTTCTGGAGTCGCTTCAACAAAAGCTGTTGGGTTTTCTGTGTTTAGCTTAGGGTTTATAGTTTTAAAACTATAATTGCCCGTTGCACTGAGTTTGTTTCCAATGTAATTTTTGCCTGTAATCATGAAATTTTTATGCGTAAATATTTTTATAGTCGGTAATTGTCGTCTTGCTGACTTAGCAGTTTAATTACCTTAATTATACGTTCTTTTCTACGTTTTATAATGGTAATAATACTATTTTTTCTTATTCTACACCGTTACCATTTAATCATAATATATGATATAATATGCACAAAAATAGCCTTTGTGCACCTATAGGTAGCAGTGATTATTAACTTATTATAGTACTATATTACCCTATAAATAGGTTTGTGTTTTATTTTTTAGTAATATTAGCAAAATTAACAATTATATGAAAGTACTTCCTTTTAAAATTCCGAAACCAGAGAACGAAGCGTTAGTTTACCAAGAAGAAAGAGAAAATGTATTATACAACCAATTACATCAACATAGTGAGATACAAATTAGCTATGTAGAAAAGGGCGCTGGTACTTTAATTGTAGGTGACACTATTAACGATTTTTACCCTGGTGATATTTTGGTTTTAGGAGGCGATGTACCTCATGTATTTAGAACAGATACCAGCTTTTCTGAACTAACCGTTGTTTACACCTTGTTTTTTGATAGGAATTCATTTGGTAAAGACTTTTTTGATTTACCAGATTTAGAAGGTTGCAATACGTTTTTTAACGAATCGGAAAACGGGATGAAAATACTTACACACAAGAAAAAACTCGTTAAACAGTTTTTAAAACTTAAAGTCCAAAATAAGGTTGAGCGCATTAGTACACTTTTAAAGATTATAGACCTTATTACGAAAGCCGAACGTACCGCCTTATCTTCATTTGTTTATAAAAAGAAGTATACCGATGATGAAGGTAAACGCATGAAAGATGTATTTAACTACGCTATGGAAAACTACATGGAAATTATTACGCTAGAGGAAATATCTCAAATAGCAAATATGAGTAAAAATGCGTTTTGTCGTTATTTTAAAAAGCGAACCAATAAAACGTTTTTTCAGTTTTTAATTGAAATTAGAATTGAAAATGCATGTAAAATGATTTACAACAACCCTGACTACTCCATTTCGTCCATTTCTGAATTATGTGGTTTTCAAAATACCGCTAACTTCAACAGAAAATTTAAAGAAATTAAAGGTTTAACACCATCGCATTACAGGTTGCAACGGTTTTAATAGATTCTAAATATTAATTATTCTTTGTTACCATCAATATTAGCTTAAAAGTATTTGTACTTAGTTCAGTCTAATATATAAAGTACGGTTTTTATTTTTTATGCTTATGTTTTTGAGCTGTTTTTCTGACTTTAAAACCTATATTGTACTCCTTACAAATTAAAACTACCTTATTCTTTAATAAAACACTTAAAATAGGATAATATAATATGTCTTTGTGTTAACAATACTTCATTGGATGAAGTTTTACTTTTTACTTTTGCCTATAACATCAATTGAAAAAAGTTAATTGAGGTTAATTATTGACAATATTAAAATATGATAGAAACAAATAACTCAGATTGGAGACATAGCGTTATGCCGGCTGTGTTTACGTGGTTTAAAGAGTCTAAATCAGGTGCTCTTGAAATTGACATAGATGCCACACAAAAATACGCCGCAGATATATTAAAAGTTCAAGGAAAAGGCGGAAGCAGAATGGGTGGACTTGTAGGTTCTGGTACTCTGGGGGAGAATAGTTACATAAGCGTAGAACAACGCCTTACTTTACTTAAAGCCTTTTCTGAGGTTGCTAAAGAATATAATGTACCGCTAATTAGTGGAGCTGCAGCAGAAACTAAGGAAGAAGTAGCTAAAATTGTTGAAGGTTTGGCTACTGTTGGCGTAGACACCGTAATGATTATGCCTCCAAAAACTAAGACCCTTCCATCTGATGTTGAAATGTATGATTACTACGAACTTGCAGAAGAAACAGCAAGAAACGCAGGTGTAACCATTATGCCTTACAATAATCCGGATGCTGCTGGATATCATGCCATATCAACCGATCTTCTTAGAAAAATTTCTGTTTTACCAAATGTTACTGCTCTTAAGATATCTACCATAGATGTTTCAATTATTGAAACCTTGATATTAGAGAACAAAGATTTAAAAGTTTTGGCAGGTGTAGACTCCGTTACGGTATTTGCAGGACTTGCTGGGGCATGTGGTGGTATTACAGGTGTAGGAGCAATTTTTCCGAAAGCAAGCGTTAGTATGCAAGAGCATGTTTTAAAAGGAGAGTGGGCAGAGGCAAACAAAATTTCTCAGGCTTTAAACTCTCTATCTTATTTAGATGCTCAGCCATTACTTATGGAATATCTTAAGCTCGCCATGGGTATTCATCATAATGATGTTGCTGGTGGACTTCGTACCTACGGTTTAAAATTAACGCAACCGCAAATTGATGATGTTCAAGCAAGATATATTCTAGCAAAAGAAAGACTTGGAGCGTTGGACTTGTTATAGTCGAAGATCCTTAAAATAAAAATGACTGTCTAAAAAACGTGAAACCTGTCATTCTGAATTTATTTCAGAATCTGAAACAAGTTCAGATTGACAAAAATGTGACTTTTTAGACAGTCTCTTTTTATTTAATATTTTACTTGATTATTTAGTAAATATAGAATCTCTTATATCTTTTCCTTTTCGGTTATAGTGAAGGCTCTTTTTATCAAGTTATCGCTATTTTAAACCTCTGATAATGGTGTTAGGTGTGCTTTCTGTTAAACCTGTGATAATGCTTTTCCAATTTTTATAAGTAGTTGAGTTAAGCGAAACAGGTGTATTAATGTGATTTTTTAAATGCATAAAAATATTATTAGGCATTAAAAAAAGCACGTTCAGTATTGATGGATTCTGCAACCGATTTTTTATCGACAAAATAACGGTAAGTAATTTTAAAACTGTTGTTTTGATCGTTCGCTACAACCCATTCGTTTTTGCTGTTTTTGTGCCATAAAATGGGGTGATTGGTTGTAGATGTCACTTTAAAATCGAGTATATTTTTGGGAAGTCGATTATTTCGTAATAGCCAGGAGACCAAACAGGAAGTATAAAATGCGTTTCTGTGGTGTTTACATTTTTTATGTGTAACTAGTGTTTTTGGGCTCTGAAAAGCTTGCAGAATAGTTGAAACTTAGTTAGGCAAAATAAGAATAACTAAGCAAAACAAGCGAAAATACGCAGACATGTTTAAAAACAGATTGATACTTCATATTAATATTTTTAAAAAAGAAAGGCTGTAGAAAAAGTTCGTTTTTGTCAATCTAATTTATTTCAGATTTTTTTAAAACACATTGTAAATCTGCTTAATGAGATCCTGAAACAAGTTCAGGATGACAGATTCATTTACTTTTTCTACAGCCTCAAAGACTATTACTCTAATTCCCACTCAAAAATACCTGCGGCATTTTTTTCGGCGAGTTTTACTTCTAGTTTTATAGCTTTTGTTTTTACAGGTTTAAAAGTAACTTCGTTAGCTAAACCTTTTTCTGTGCCATAAGCTGTTTTGTTTTCAACAGGAATCCAATTGTTATTGCTGTCTTGGTAATAAATTTTCCAATATTCAGGCACTTTACAACCACCCCAAGGTTTATCGTCAAACCAATACACGGTAGAGCTGCTTACGGTTTTTTCGGTATCAAAATTATACGAAATCCATTCTGTTGTACCTTCTTTTGGCCACCAATGGTAGTAAGGTAGCGTTCTGTCTTCGGCATCTTTAGGTACTAATCCGTCGTTAATAGCCACGATAGGCTTAACATTATGCGACGCTTCAATTTTACTTTCCGAAGCCAAGGTTGGAGCCATTTCAGGCTTTGTGGCGTTTAATTCAATAGGTAACCAAACTGCCATATCGCCACTACCACGATGCGCCCATGCGTAATACGGTATCATATTTAAGCTTACATCGGTAGCTACAATTTGTCCGTTGTCGTTGTATCTTAAAGTTTGTGCATCGGTTTTAATCATGTTAATACCGTACAATAAATCTTTTTTGGTGTTTACTTCAAACTGAGGTTTTTTATTTAGGATAACACTAAAAATATTAAAATCGTTATCTGGCCATTCTGCACAATATACAATTGGTCCGCGCTCAATAGATACTTTACCGCGATCTTCTAAAACAGCAGGATGCGCTTTAACTGTGCGTGGTTCCATATCGAAAACAACCTCTACGTTATCCCCTTTTTTCCAAGTTCTTGCAATACTGAAATATCCTTTTTCAATAGTGCTTTCAACAGGTTTTCCATTTACTTTAATGCTGAAGTTTAGCGCTTTTTTATCGGTGTAACTATACAAATTTGATGGTACAACCGTGTTTTGCAACCAACCTGGAACACGTATTTTTAAGTTAAAATTTTGACGCCCTTTAGGTGCAAGATCAATATTTACTTTTCCGTTCCATGGATAAGAGGTGCTTTGAGTTAATTTTAAGTTTTTGCCTTTTACTTTAAGGTTCGATTCGTTTGCCATGAATAAGTTTACATAAACATCCTCTTCATCAACCGCATAAATATAACCCGGAACCGATGGAATAAAGCGACTTACGTTTGAAGGGCAACAAGCACAACCAAACCAAGCTTGACGTTGGTGCTGACCAATAGACTCTAGAGGATTTGGGTAGAAAAAACTTCCGCCATCAAGCGACACCCCAGAGATAAGTCCGTTGTACAACGTGCGCTCTAAAACATCGTAATATTTAGCATCGCCATGAAGCAAAAACAAACGATAATTTAAATACACGTTACCAATGGCAGCACAAGTTTCGCAGTACGCCGACATGTTTGGTAATTCGTAATTTTTACCAAAAGATTCACCATGACCTGTAGCGCCAATGCCACCAGTAATATATAGTTTTTTAGAAACGATGTTGTCCCAAATTTTATCGATGGCATGAATGTAATCTTCATCGCCTGTTAACGCAGCTACATCGGCCATTCCAGAGTACATATATGCGGCTCTTACAGCATGTCCAACAGCTTCGTCTTGCTCTAAAACAGGTTTGTGCGATTGGCTATATTCACTTTTAATTTTGGTATAACCACGTTTATCAAGTAGTAATTTTGCAAAATCTAAATACTTTTTCTCTCCCGTAACCACCGATAATTTAGCCATAGCCATTTCGGTAATTTGATGCCCAGGAACAACCATAATTTGTCCTGGTTTATCACCAACTTCGTTTACAGCACAATCGGCAAATTTTACAGCTATATCTAAAAAGTTACGCTTTCCGGTAGATTGATAATGTGCTACGGCACCTTCAATTAAATGCCCAAGGTTGTATAGCTCGTGGCTTAAATCTTCTTCTTTTTCCCAACGCTTTGTACCTGCCCAATCATGTGTGTTTTCTGGATTCATAGTACGGAATGTGTACAAATAACCATCTTCTTCTTGCGCTTTAGCTACAATAGTAATTAAGCTGTCAATGTAAGTCTCTAGCTTTTCATTGGGGTGGGTTTGCATAGAATAACTAGCACCTTCAATGGTTTTGTAAACATCGGTATCATCAAAAGTAAAGCCTTCTACTTTGTTGTGTTCGTGCGGGTGTGCCGCCATAACGAAGTTTTCGTAACGGCCTGTTTCTTCACATTTGCCAAAAGCTAAGGGAATGGTGGTTTCTCTACTCGCTTCAATGCGTTGCCCCCAGAAGGCATCGTTTACCTTAACAGATGTAAAAGGTACAGGTGTAATAGGATAACCTGTTTTGGTTTGCCCTACGGAAATTAAGGTACAAAGCGAAAAAACAGCAATGATTAATTGTTTCATTTTTAGGTGGGTTTTCAAGATAATTTATTATTTGTTGGTTTATCCTTCTAGGAAATAAAGCCAAAGAAATTAAAAACTTCTTTGGCTTGATGAAAAATTAAACTAACTCACAATTAACATTATAAACTACTAGTAAAGTTTAATGTGCTTTTAACTAGCTGTAAATGATTATTTGTATTGTAAATGTAGTGTCTTATTTATTGAAATTTGAAGTATTATTAACATAAACCTGTATTATGTTAACTTATTTTGAGTTTTTGTTGTTAAAAAATTGGTGATAGGCATGTGGTATGATACCTAATTGTATGTAGAATTTATGTTGCTAGTTGATTTATTAAACTATAAATCCAGAAAGTATTAATACTTTCTGGCTTTATAATTAGGGAAATAAAAGTTTCAAATGAAAAGTTAATAGCCTGGATTTTGATCTAAATTAGAATTTGTGTTTAATTCCTCTAGGCCAATAGGGAATAATGTAGTATAATCTCCCTTTGGTGTGTGATTATACCAGTTTTTTGTTTGATATACCCCAAAACGAATCATGTCAGAACGTCTTCTTGCTTCTGCAGCAAATTCCCATCCTAATTCGTCTAAAAAGCGACCGTAAGTAACAGTTGTTTGATCACCAAAATCATCTATATTACCTTCTTCGTCTAATGTGCCGTATTGTACTGTGGTGTTACCAATAAGTTCTGCTCCAGTTACAGTTGCAGTTGTAGCGTCATCAAAAGATCTCATTCTTATTTGGGTTACAATAGTAGCAGCTTCTTCACTTTTGTCGGTTCTAAGAAGTGCTTCTGCTTTCATCATAAGTACATCTGTATATCTTAAAAATGGAAAATCTACACTTAGTGAACCGTTGGCTTCTGGTGCAATTTCATATTTACCACATCTAAATCCTTCAGTGAATTCGCAATCGTAAATGCTAGGCATTTCATTAATTAAGGTCATTACGACACTACCGTCGGTTGCACTTAATTGATCTCCCATTAACCAGGTGTCAGATAATCTTTTGTCGTTTGGATTGTAGCTATTAATAAATTGAGGGTTGCAGCTTGAGCCACCCCAAGGTTGTGCTTGCATTCCAAAAACAAGTCTGTGGTCCGGTAATAGCATTTTCATATGTGCATTCCATTGCCCTGCGAAAATTTGATCGTAAGGAATGGCAAAAACCATTTCAGGGTTGGTTTCGTTGTTTGTAGAAAAGATGTCAGAATAATTTTCAGAGAGAATAAAGGCATCACTATTGATAATTTCATCACAAGCGTCAATTACATTTGCCCACTGTGGTGTACCAGTGTATACTTCGGCATTTAAATACACTCTAGCTAAAATGTGGTATGCTGCCCATTTTGTAATTCTACCATATGTCGAAACATCAACAACTTCAGATAAATCTGGTATCACTTCAGTTAATTCTGAAACAATAAAATTATAAACATCTGCACGAGAACTTTGTACAGGTAATTCATCACTATAACTTGCTATTATAGGTACATTACCATGAGTATCTATAAGCATAGAATAATATAATGCTCTTACACCACGCATTTCGGCAATTATAGCAGCTGCTTGTTCTTCACTAACAGGTAGTTGGCCTAATTCAATTTGTAAAATTACTCGGTTTGCACTGTTGATACCATTAAAACAATTTATCCAGGTATTTCGAGGTTGCCATTGGGTTTCGGTCCATTCGTGAAAATGCATTCTTTTGTAAGTTCCACCATCATCCCACCCATTTGGGCGTGTTGGGGTGATAAACATGTCGCCTGGTTCTTCTTGTAAATCGAAATATCCTTGCCATCCCATAACAAAACGCATAGGTGTGTAGGCTGAAGCCATTACAGAAATAATATCGGCTTCAGAAGGTGTAAACGAAGATTCGGTAACTTCAGAAAATACTTCTTCATCAAGATTGGTGCATCCAGAAATTACGACGGCTATACTTAAGGTTAGAGCGGAAGCTATTAACCTTAAAGATTTTAATGTTTTTATTTTGCTTTTCATAATTCTATTTTTTAAAATGTAAAGTTAACTCCTAGTGAAAATGTTCTTGTAGATGGATATTTGTCACGCTCATCATTTCCTGGTGCTAGTCCTTCTCTATTAACTTCGGGATCAATACCTTTATAGCTAGTTATAGTTGCTAAGTTTAAGCCAGTAGCATAAATTCTAAAAGATTGAGTAAACTTTAAAATATTTTTAGGTAATGTGTATCCTAATGTTACGTTATCTATCTTTAAAAAATCACCATCCTCAACATAATAGCTTACGTATCTTTGTACATCGTTTAATACTGCCTTTCCGTAAACTTGGTCGTAGGCAGAGTCTAAAGTGTTATAGCTAATGGTAGGGTTTTCGTAAAACATTCTAGAAAAATTTAGTATTTGATAATCTAGAGCACCACGTAGGTTTACCATTAAATCGAAATTTTTGTATTTAAATGTGTTATTCCAGCTGTAATAGGCTTTTGGTAATCCATTTCCAAGTACTCGTCTGTCGTCGGTTGTTGCTTCGGTGGCAGAAACTAAAGTGCCGTCTGGTCGCTCGATAATCCAAATTCCGTTATCATCAATATCTACACTTTTTAAGCCGTAAAAGTTACCAATTGGTTGTCCTTCCTGAACTCTATGTGTACTAATTTGAATAGGTTCCCCAGTGTAGCCTTGGTCGAAGAAGTCGTTGGTTAGTTGGAATTCATCATTTGAAAGTGATACAATTTTATTGGTATTTGTAGAGTAGGTTAAATTAGTAGTCCACTCGAAATTTTCATTTTGCACAGGAGTTATATTAAGTAAAAATTCTAATCCTGAATTTTTGATTTCTGCTACATTTGCAGCAATACTTCCGTAAAAATATGGAGGAGTTGGTACGCTATAGTTGAATAATGCATCTTTTGTTGTACGGTTATAGTAATCTATTGCTCCATTAATTTTACCATCAAAGAAACCAAAATCTAAACCAACATTAAATTCTTCTTTTTTCTCCCATCTCAAGTCTGGGTTTGCGTTTCTAGAAGGCACTAATTGTCTTACCCACTGTCCGTTATTAAGGAAGTATTGCCCATAAGTTAAACCACTTAAAGATTGATAATTGTTTCCTGCGTTAATACCTGTAACACCAAAACCAGTTCTTAGCTTTAAGTTAGATAACCAATCCCAATTTTCGGCAAAGTCTTCTTGATCGACACGCCATCCTAGAGAAACCCCTGGAAAATTTCCCCATTTGTTGTCTGCTCCAAATCTAGAAGATCCTTCTCTACGCATACTAGCCATAAATAGGTAACGATTGTCATAGTTGTAAGTTACTCTAGCAAAGAAAGCTATAAGCTTATTTGAGTTTTTATAACTTCCCATACCTGCTTCACCTAGCTGTAAGCCTTGGCCACTGCCTATATTATTGTAGGTAAAAGCATCTGTTGGGAAACGACGGTTGTTTACCCAAAAACCTTCATTTGTATTATCTTCATAATTATAACCAGCTAATCCTGTTACTTTATGTGCTCCAAACGATTCTTTATAATCTATTGTGAATTGCCCATAATTACCAACATAATCGTCTGTTCCTCTCGAAGCAAAACCATCTTGACCACTTTTTACTGTAGATACATGATTTTTGGTTTGGTAAAATCCTCTAATATTAGAGTTCCCTTTTCTTGTGTAAAGTCCTTTTACTGTTAAATTATCCAAGATGTCATAGCTCAAAGACATATCGAAACGCGTGTTTCTATATCTATTTTGTCCAATCGTTTCTTGAATATAAGCTACTGGGTTGTCGTAAAAATAAACGTCTCTTTCGTACCAGCTTCCATCATCATTTTTTACTGGTTCTGTTGGGTTTCTTATTAATGCTTGTCTGTAAATATAAGGGTTGAAACTGCTGCCATCTCCAAGTGCGTTAAAAGTTTGTTCGCTTAAAATAATACCAACATTCGCTTTAAGCTTATTATCGAACATGGCATGGTTAACATTGATTCTTGAAGTGTATTTTTCGTTGTTAGATTTCAAGAATATACCTTCGATGTCTCTATAGTTAAGAGATGCTGTTAAGTTAGATGTAGAGTTTCCGCCTCTAAAAATTAAACTATGTACTTGACTGTACGCTTCTCTTGTTATTTCGTCAACCCAATCTGTACTAGCCCCAAAATCTTCAACGTTTGCACCATTAAAAGTATAACCTTCATCATATTTTTGACGTAATTCGTTTGCGTCTAAAAAATCTAAGGTATTAGCTATGGTGGTAAGCGATGCATAACCGTTGTATTCTATTGTAGACTTCATGTCGTTTTTACCAGATTTGGTAGTAATAATTATTACACCATTTGTACCTCGAGTACCGTAAATTGCTGTAGCAGAGCCATCTTTAAGCACGTCGATAGATTCAATATCTTCTGGAGCTACTGTGCTTAAGCTACCAGGTACACCATCTACTAAAATTAAAGGGTTAGTTCCTCCTAAAATAGAAGAGGTTCCTCTTAGGCTTATTTGAGTGCCTGTGGTTGGATCACCTGAAGGTGCCGAAACAGATAAACCAGCAACTTTACCCTGTATTAATTGAGCGGCGTCTTTTACGTTACCTTGAACAAAGCTTTCAGACTTTACAGTAGCAACTGCACTTGTTACATCTGCTCGTTTTTGTGTTCCATAACCAATTACTACAACTTCAGATAGTTTTTGTAAATCCTCCTCTAAAGTGATTTTTAAATTAGTATCAGAATCTTTTAATTGTATTTCTATAGTTTTAAAGCCTACGTATGAGAATTCTAAAACAGAACCAGAGTTTATTGTGTTAATTGTAAAGTTTCCATCGAAATCAGATGTTGTTCCGTTTGTTGTGTTCTTTTCTAAAATAGAAACTCCCAGAAGAGGCAAGCCGTTAGCGTCGGTTATATTACCTGATATTTTTTGTTGTGCAAACCCAATGCTTACTACTAAAAATAAGACAAAGGAAAGCTTTGTTTTTAGTTTTAAACAAATTGATGTTTTAAAAATTTGGAATAAATTAGTATTATTCATAATTCATTTTTGTTGAATTGTTCTTAAAATTGATTTATAATTCTAAGAAACAATGTTGATTAAACTTGTTTTTTTTAACATATAAAAAGATTGATGAGTTGTTTTTTTTGTTTTAAACTAACTTATTTTTGATGTAAATAGGTCAATTTAGTACAGAAAGTTGTACTATTTCACTTTTTAGTTGATATGAAGTTTTTAACCCGATTATTTAAAAAAAATATACAAAACGGTTATAGCTTTTTTTGGGTTTAACTCTAATTAAAAGTAAAATATTGAAAAATTACAGTAACAATTATTTAATATGTTTTAGGCTTAAATTGTTCTAAGCTTTGTAAATACATTTTACTTGGTTTTTTGTGTGTGTTGCCATGTTGAAAATAGTTGAAAATTAGTTAGTTTCTTTATGTTAATTTTAACCTCGGTACCAGAATAAGGTTGTTTTTTTGTAAAATTATAATGATAATCGTTTCGAGTAATCATCATAATTAGCAGAAACTAATACTATATTAACGGTTTTTTAAGATTTTAAGAGAAAGAAGTGTAAAATACGTACAGTATTGGTGAAATTACGTTAATACTTTTTGTTTTATTTAGTATTTTCAATAACGCATAAGCGTATTAATTAAGTCCTTTTTTATTTGTTTTTTAATTGATTAAGTATTCAAAAAAAATCCGGAAAAACTATTTTACTTAAAATAGTTATAAAATGGTGTTGTTTTAGTTTTGCGTTATTAAAATGTTTTCAATGGTTAACTTTTACACTGTGTATTAAATAAACGTTATATTATATAGTTACAACAGCACACATATAAGTTTAAAACATTTAGGTTAATTATAGCCGTAATGGTTAATGATTGTGTTTTAATATAGTGAGAGTAAAATACCATTACCTTATTAATATAGTAGCCAGAATCTATTAAGGTGTAATTACTACTATATTATAATGTGCTGTTTATAAATCTATCTTCTTAATAATTAGCTTTACTTAAGCTTATTGTAGGTTTATGTATTTAAATTGGATGTATTTTATGCAATACGTAATTTTTTATATTTCAATTTGATAAATCCGTAATAATAGGCCTATTTAGAATTTTCTTTATTCGTAATTAAGTATAATTACGTAGTTTTTACTTATATTTGTTTTATAAAATACGTAGTTATGAAAAAAATCATAGTAGTAGGTAACGGTATGGTAGGCTATAAATTCTGCGAAAAATTTGCAGAAAAAGCTACTGATACCTCATTTAAGTTAACCGTTTTTGGTGAAGAACCACGTCCGGCATACGACCGCGTTCACTTAAGTGAATATTTTGAAAACCAAGATGCAAAAGCTCTAGAAATGGCTCCAGCCGAATGGTATTCTGAAAATAACATCGATTTAGTTACAAATGAACGTGTGGTAGATATACACCGTTCGTCTAAAACTATTACTACATCAAAAGATAGAACTTTTACCTACGACTATTTAGTACTTGCCACAGGATCGTCTCCTTTTGTACCACCAATTAAAGGTGTAGAAAAAGAAGGTGTATTTGTGTACAGAACTATTGAAGATTTAGAAGGCATGCTCGCTTACGCAGCTAACTTAAAAGCCATAAAGCCAGATGCTAAAGCTGCGGTTTTAGGTGGTGGTTTGTTAGGTTTAGAAGCTGGTAAAGCAGTTTTAGATATGGGTTTAGAACCACATATCGTAGAGTTTGCACCAAAGTTAATGCCACGACAGTTAGATTCTAGAAGTAGTAATGTATTGCAATTAAAGTTAGAATCTATTGGTTTAAATATTCATTTAAGTAAAGCTACGAATCAAATTTTAGGCGACGAAGCTATTATAGGGATGGAGTTTGGCGAAGACGATGTGCTAGATGTAGACATGCTAATTGTTTCAGCAGGTATTCGCCCGCGAGACGAACTCGCCAAAACTTGCGATTTAGAAGTTGGCGTACGTGGTGGTATTTTGGTTAACAACAAAATGCAAACTACCGATCCAGATATTTTTGCTATTGGCGAAGTGGCTTTGTTAAATCAAATGATTTATGGTTTGGTAGCTCCTGGTTACGATATGGCAGAAATTGCGGTGAAGCAAATTTTAGGTGAAGCCGATGCTGAAATGCCAAAAGATATCGATATGTCAACCAAATTGAAACTAATTGGTGTTGATGTAGCTAGTTTTGGCGAACCATTTATGCCAGCATCAAAAGGCCATTCTATTATATATGAAGATAAAACCAAGTTTTTATACAAACGTATTAATGTAAGTCACGATCGTAAAAAATTACTTGGTGGCATTTTAGTTGGCGATGCGGCCGATTATAATATGCTACACCAAATTTATATGAATGGTATGGCTATTCCAGAAGAGCCAGCGCAATTAATTTTACCAAGTAGCGATGGTGCTGCAGCATTTGGCGATGTTATGGATTTACCAGACGAAGCTCAAATATGTTCGTGCGAAAGTGTAACAAAAGGTCAAATTTGTGGTGTTATTGAGAGTGGTGAAGCTAAAGATTTAGCTGATGTTGTGTCGTGTACAAAAGCAGGAACTGGTTGTGGTGGCTGTAAACCAATGGTTAAAGATATTGCCGAAGCAACTTTAAAATCGCTCGGTATCGAGGTTAAAGATTCTATTTGCGAACATTTCGATTACAACCGTCAAGATTTATATAAAATTATTCAGGTAAAAGGCTATACAACTTTTAACCAAGTGTTAGACAGTCACGGAAATGGTGGTCATGGTTGTGAGCTATGTAAACCCGTAGTGGCATCGTTAATGGCAAGTATACATGCCGATACAGCTAATAAAGAATACGCTATTCAAGATTCAAACGATAGGTTTTTAGCAAACATTCAGCGTAACGGAACCTATTCTGTGGTACCGCGAGTTCCAGGAGGCGAAATTACACCAGACAAGTTAATTGCTCTTGGTGAAATTGCTAAAAAATACAATTTATATACAAAAATAACGGGAGGTGTTCGTATCGATTTATTTGGTGCTACATTAAATCAGTTACCATTAATTTGGAAAGAATTAATTGCTCATGGTTTCGAGAGTGGTCATGCCTATGGTAAATCGTTGCGTACGGTAAAAACTTGTGTAGGTTCTACGTGGTGCCGTTACGGCATGGACGAAAGTGTGAGTTTTGGTATTGAGTTAGAAAACCGTTACCGTGGTATTCGTGCGCCTCATAAAATTAAAGGAGGTGTTTCGGGCTGTATTCGCGAATGCGCCGAAGCTCGTGGTAAAGATTTTGGTTTAATTGCTGTTGAAGGCGGTTGGAATCTTTATGTTGGTGGTAATGGTGGCGCAAACCCACGTCATGCCGAATTATTTGCAGAACAAATAGATAACGAAACCGTAATTAAATACCTCGATCGTTACTTAATGTTTTACATGCGAACTGCCAAACCTTTACAGCGTACTGCCGCATGGCAAGAACGATTAGAAGGCGGATTAGATTATTTAAAAGAAGTTATTATTGATGATAAATTAGGAATTGCTAAAGATTTAGAAGCCGAAATGCAAACCCTAGTTAATAAGTTTGAATGTGAATGGACACAAGCTGTTAACGACCCAGAAATGATGAAGCGATTTAGCCATTTTGTAAACAGTAATGACGACGACGATAATATAGTTTTTGTACCAATGCGCGAACAAAAAATGCCTGAACCCTGGAAATAAGCTAACAACCTTAAAAAAACAATATGGAAGAAGTTTTAGAAAAATACACGGCAACCAAAATAGAAGATGTTAAGGTTTGGTTTAAAGCAGCATCAATTAGCGATTTTCCTGCCGACGGTGGCGCTTGTGTAAAGTATAAAAATAAGCAAATTGCGGTTTTTAATTTTGCTCGATTAAATAAATGGTATGCCTGCCAAAATGTTTGTCCGCATAAAATGGAAATGGTATTGTCGCGCGGTATGATTGGAGACGATAAAGGCACACCAAAAGTAGCTTGCCCGTTACATAAAAAAACATTCTCGTTGGAAAATGGTGAAAATTTAAATGGCGATTTAGAAGCTATTGCAACTTATCCTGTAAAAATTGAAGAAGAAAATGTGTATATTGGCTTTGCAGACTAATATTTAAAACACATGAAGCCTACAAGATTTGAAACCGCAATTGCTTTAATTGATAATAAAAACGCCGAAGATATAAACGTTTACGAAACCCATGGCATTAAGTTTCCAAAAGAGTTATTGTATTCGCAGCGTATGTCGCAAAAATTATTACAATTTAAACCAAACGCTTCAAGAGCATTACAAATAGCAGCGCGGGCACAACATATTTGCCGTTGGAAAATTGATAGAGACGAGTACCCAATGGATCGTGTAGGTTATTTAAAATGGCGCGAGTCTTTAAAAAAATTACATGCCGATTTAACCGAATCTATTTTAAAAGACGTAGGTTTCAACGACGAGTTTATAAAACGTGTAACCGATTTAATTAAGAAGAAACTCATAAAGAAAAACGAAGAAACACAAATACTCGAAGATGTTATTTGTTTGGTTTTTCTAGATTATTATTTCGATGAGTTTGCCGAAAAGCATTCCGACGAAAAAATTATTGATATTCTTCAAAAAACTTGGGTTAAAATGTCTGATGAAGGTCATGAAGAAGCTTTGAAAATAAAATATTCCGATAAAAGTTTAGCGCTTATAAAACAAGCATTATCATAAAAACAAATAAGTATGAATAATAACAGCAACACCTTGGACCAACGTACCTTTGGTAAGTTAAGTCGGTTGTATGTTATTGCACTTACAGTTATTGCTTTGTCTATTATTGTTAGTCAGTATTTAGTACGAAAGCATCTTAATACACAAGAAAGCGATTCTACAATTATTAACGTTGCGGGTCGCCAACGAATGCTTAGCCAAAAACTCACTAAAGATGTGGTTAAGTTATCTTCCGCTAAAAATTTAGAAGCACAGCTTCAGCTTAAAAATCAAATAAAACAAACCTTGCTACTTTGGGAAACCTCGCATTATGCTTTGCAAAATGGTAGCGATAGTATGGGTTTACCCGGAGATAATAGTAAAGCTATTCAGCAAAAATTCAAAAAATTAAATCCTGTTTTTTTAAGTATAAGCAACGCTTCAAAAAGTATTATTTCTAAAATAGAAAACACGCCGCCTTTACCATTAACCCAATACGAAGCAGCTATTGAAACGGTTACCAACGCCGAAAGTAATTTTTTGGTTTTAATGGATGATATTGTAAACCAATACGATGTCGAGGCGAGTAAAAAAGTAAATTGGTTGCGCCAATTAGAAAGTTTTATTACCATTTTTACCCTGTTAGTGCTATTGCTAGAATTTTTATTTATTTTCTGGCCAACAGCTAAAAATATTCGAGGTACATTATCCGATTTACTTCGTGCCGAACGCAAAGCTAAAAAAATGGCTATTGAGGCGGATGAACTTAGTCTTGCCAAAGAAAAATCGATTAAAGAACTGCGTGCGCTAAATTATGCAATGGACGAAACCTTGCTTTTTGCTCGAATTACTCCCAATGGCTCGCTTGTGCATATGGGAAAAAAATTCTCAAAATTATTTAGAGTATCTCGTTTTAGCGTGTCAAGTTCTTTTGCCGAAATTCTTTCCATCCATGAAAACGAACAAGTAATAATTGAAAATATAATTACTAAGCATAAAAAAATAGGTTGGCAAGGCGAGGTAAAAGCAACAACTAAAGATGAAAAAGATATTTGGTTAGAAATGGCTTTTATTCCTTTTAACCCTTCCGAAGACAAATCAGAATTACTTATAATCGCTTCCGATATTACGTATAGAAAAGAGGCACAACTTGAAATTGAACGATTAACAAAACAAGGTTTTGATGAAAAAATGAATCATCAAAAAATTATTTCAAGTCAAATTATAGAAAATCAAGAAAAAGAGCAAAGTCGTATAGCTAAAGACGTTCACGATGGTATTGGGCAAATGCTTACAGGGTTAAAATATAATTTAGAAAGTATAAATTTAAGTGACACAGAAAAAGCTTCGCAAAAAATTGAATACTTAAAAGAATTAGCTTTAAATATTATAAAAGGTGTACGTACGGCAACTTTTAATTTAACACCTCCAGAATTGTCCGATCATGGTATTGTGCCCGCAATTACAAAATTAACACAAGAACTTACTAAGTTAACCAATAAAAATATTCAGCTTTTTAATAAAAGTAATTTTAATCAGCGATTAGATTCTTTAGTCGAAATTAATATTTATCGTATTGTACAAGAAGCTATTAACAATGCTATTAAGTATGCCGATTCATCGTATATTATTGTGTCGCTGTCGCATAGCGAAAATATACTTAGTATTGTTATTGATGATAATGGTAAAGGTTTTAACCCTAACAAAGTAGATAAAGTAAAAAATGGCGATGGCGGTATGGGAATGACGTTTATGAAAGAACGCATAAAATATATTGACGGACGTCTGTTTTTGTCGTCCGAAGCAGGAAAAGGCACACGTGTAACCTTAAACATACCTTTACCAAAACAAGTAGATTCGGAAAAATTAGTAAATTTACCAACCATTTAAACTAAGTAGAATTATGGATGTTATTAATGTTGTTTTAGCCGACGATCACGTATTAGTACGCGATGGCATAAAGGCGCTCTTAGAAGATCAAGTAGGCATAAATGTAGTAAATGAAGCTTCCGATGGTGCTGAAGCCATTGAAATTATTAATAACGAGCAACCTCATGTTTTAATTGTAGATATACGTATGCCAAATAAAAATGGCATCGAGGTGGTTGGCGAGCTTAAACAAACACATCCTAATGTTAAAGCCTTGGTGTTGTCTATGCACGACTCCGAAGAATACGTAGTTAAATCAATTCAAGCTGGTGCCGATGGTTATATGCTTAAAGGAGCGAGTAAAGACGAATTTTTAAAAGCGCTTAACACCGTGGCTTCAGGAGGTAAATATTTTACAGGTGAAGTATCGGAAATATTGCTTAATAATTTTGTTAATGGTAATGTGACTCCAGAAGTACCAAAGCGAGAAATTTCAAAAGAAGACGATCCGTTTAAACTTACTAAACGCGAAAGGCAAATTTTAGAGCTTGTTTTACAGTTAAAAAACAATAAGGATATTGCCAAAGAGTTAGAAATAAGCAAGCGTACTGCCGAGGTACATCGGTTTAACCTTATGAAAAAACTTGAAGTTAAAAACCTTATGGAACTCACCAATAAGGCTAAAGAATACCAACTTATTTAACTAACTTAGGTTACTCTGGATATCTATCTTAATTTAAAAAAATTGATGCAATCTTTTTATTAATTTTAGACTTATTTTAAAATATTACAGACTTAATATTTAGCGATTTATGTTTTTTTAAAGCATAAATCGCTTCTTTTTTTAGCATATTCTTAAAAAGTAAATTTCCTAATTATCAAAATCGTATAAATCATATAATACGTAGATTTTATTATTAAAATTAAGTATTTATACTTATTTTTGTTTAAACTCAAGCTTAATATGTATTTGGTTAAATTTAAGTTATAAAAGTTTAAATTAGTTCAAAACCTTCGTTATGTTAAAAAAAGAAATTAAAACAACATGTTCGTATTGCGGTGTAGGCTGCGGAATTGTTATTAAAAAAGATAATAACGACAAGGTTTTTGTTGAAGGAGATAAAGATCACCCTGTAAACAAAGGGATGCTATGTAGTAAAGGTATGAATCTGCATTATGTAGCCAACGATACTTCCGATAGAATTTTATATCCAGAAATGCGCTGGAGCAGATCGCACCCAAGAGAGCGTGTTACTTGGGATGATGCCCTCGATAGAGCTGCAAGCGTATTTAAAACCATGATTAAAAAATACGGTCCAGATAGTGTAGCATTTTATGTATCTGGACAAAGTTTAACCGAAGAATATTACATCGCTAATAAATTAACCAAAGGCTTTTTAGGAACCAATAACATCGATACTAACTCGCGTTTATGCATGAGTTCGGCAGTGGTTGGTTATAAAAAAACATTTGGTGAAGACAGCGTACCTATTTCGTACGAAGACATAGAATTGGCAGACTGTTTTTTAATTACAGGTGCAAATCCTGCATGGTGTCATCCTATATTATTCAGACGCATTGAAAAGCATAAAGAGGAAAATCCTAATGTAAAAATTATAGTTGTAGACCCTAGAAAAACCGATTCTGCAAACTTTGCCGATTTTCATTTACAACTTATCCCTGGAACAGATATTATTCTGTATAATGCCATTGCACGTTGTATTTACGAACGCGGATTAATAGATGAGCATTTTATAAATAACTATACCGATGGTTTTACTGCCTATAAAGAGCTTATTTTTAAAACATCGGTAAAGCAAGCCGCAAAACAGTGTGGTGTACCAGAAAAATTAATTCGTAAAGCTGCCGATATTATTGGGCTTTCAAAAGGTTTTATTAGCATGTGGGCCATGGGCTTAAACCAAAGCGTTATTGGTACCGATAAAAATGTATCCCTTTTAAACCTCTCGCTTATTACAGGAAATGTTGGTAAACCCGGTGCAGGTCCTTTTTCGTTAACAGGACAACCTAACGCTATGGGCGGACGCGAAGTTGGCGGTATGGCAAATTTACTAGCGGTTCATAAAGATTTAGCAAATGCCGAACACAGACGCGAAGTAGCGCAATTTTGGGGTGTTGAAGAGATTTCGCCTAAACCTGGATTAACCGCTACCCAAATGTTTGATGCTTTAGAATCGGGTAAATTAAAAGCCATTTGGATTGCCTGTACAAACCCGTCGGTAAGCCTACCTAATTCACATAAAATTGAAAAAGCCATGACAAACGCTAAGTTTGTGGTGGTACAAGATATATCGCATAAATCCGATACTACCGAGTATGCCGATTTATTACTTCCCGCCGCAGGTTGGTTGGAAAAAGAAGGAACCATGACAAACTCTGAGCGTCGTATTTCGTATTTACCAAAAGAAATTCAGGCGCCAGGTGAGGCTCGACCAGATGTTGAAATTTTCTGCGACTTTGCGCAGCGCATGGGCTTTAGAGGATTTAATTATAACAGTACCGAAGAAATTTACGACGAGTATTGTAGCATGACCAAAGGCACTAATATTGATGTGTCGTTTCTTAATTACGACCGTTTAAAAACCGAAGGTACATTTCAATGGCCTGTGCCAGAATACAGGCATGCTGGAACACCGCGTTTGTTTGAAGATAAAGTATTTTATACTCCATCAAAAAAGGCCATTTTTAACGTGCCTTCTTCTATTGAAAATACCGCCGTAAAACCAAACGACGATTTTCCTTTAGTTTTAACCACAGGGCGTGTGCGAGACCAATGGCATACCATGACCAAAACTGGTAAGGTAGCTCG
Organism: Neotamlana nanhaiensis; assembly: GCF_000943555.1. Classification (GTDB taxonomy): domain Bacteria; phylum Bacteroidota; class Bacteroidia; order Flavobacteriales; family Flavobacteriaceae; genus Neotamlana; species Neotamlana nanhaiensis. The sequence goes on from NZ_JTDV01000002.1 coordinate 167,439, forward strand.
ATTAAAAACGCATTACCCAAAACCTGTTTTAGAAATTAATCCGGTTGATGCTTATCTCAACAATATAAAAGATGGCGATATAACGCAAATTACTAGCGAAAATGGTGAAGTTCGCGTACGTGCTAAAGTCACTAAAAATATTGCCAAAGGCGTTGTATTTTTACCTATGCATTGGGGCAAACAGTTGCAAAATACCTTAAACAGAGCAAATAATTTAACACATACGGTTTTAGATCCAACATCGAAAGAGCCCGATTTTAAATACACCCGTGTTAAAGTTGCCAAATACAAAAAACAAAAAGATAAAATTATAATTGTTGGTGCTGGAGCAGCAGCTTTTAGGTTTGTTCAAAATTATCGCGAATTAAATGAAGCAGACGAATTACATGTGTTCTCAAAAGAGCCAAATTTATTCTATAATCGAGTATTACTTCCCGAGTATGTTACCGATGAGTTAAGTTGGGAACAATTACTTAAAATTAAGAAATTCGAACTTTCAAAACTCGACATTAACGTGCATCCAGAAACGTTTATTGTCGAAATAAATCAGAAAGAAAAATATGTAATCGATAACAAACACGAGAAACATAGTTTCGATAAACTTATTTTAGCTACAGGAAGTCGTGCCTTTGTGCCTCGCGATGTTCAAATAGATTTGCCTGGGCGATTTACCATGCGTAATAAAAAAGATGCTGACGATTTTAAGGCTTATTTAGATGCCACAGGATTACCTCCAGAAGAGCAACATGTTGTAATTGTTGGTGGCGGTTTACTTGGTTTGGAGCTCGCTGCAGCAATGAAGCATAAAAATGCGAAAATAACCATTATTCAACGTGCTTCCCGATTAATGGAGCGTCAATTAGATAGTATTTCCAGTAAATTATTGTCGCTCGATGTGCAGGAACGTGGTATTCAAATTTATTTTGACAATGAAGTAAGCACGGTTTTCGATGATGAAGATACGGGCGAATTAAACATCACCTTAAAAAGTGGTAAGTTTTTAACAGCAAATGCCATTGTTTATGCAATCGGGACGATTCCAAATGTTGAAATGGCTAGAGAAAATGGTATTTTATGCGGAAGAGGCGTTAAAGTAAATGAGCATTTACAATCGTCAAACCCCGATATTTTTGCCATTGGTGAAATTGCTGAATATAACAACCAATTATTCGGAATTACCTCGGCTGCCGAAGAGCAAGCCAATATTTTAGCCAATTATATTGCGGGCGATTTAGGCTCGTCTTACCATGGTTCGGTTCTTATGAATATTTTAAAATTCAACGATCTAAACTTGTGTAGTATTGGAGATATTAAAGTACCCGAAAACGATGAAAGCTATGAAGAAATTATTTTCACCGATATAAAAAAGCGTTATTATAAAAAATGTATTGTAAAAAATGATTTGCTTATTGGTGCGGTTTTAATGGGCGACAAAAATGAATTTGCCGAATTTAAATCGATGATTGAAAGTAAAATAGAAATGGCCGAAAAGCGTGATAGCTTATTGCGAAGCGCCTCAAATACCGAACCTGTAAAAGGCGAATTGGTGTGCTCTTGCAGTCAAGTTGGCGTAGGTAATATAGAAGAAGCTATTCGTGGCGGATGTGCCGATTTTACCGAGTTATGCAATTCTACAGGAGCTGGTTTAGGCTGTGGTAGTTGTAAAACCGAAGTACGAGAAATTCTAAATAACTCAAAAGTATTAGCATGATGACAGAGCCATATAGACTGCGAATTAACGGCGGTGTTTTATCGCCAGGGGAATTAAAATATATTTGTGAAGCTGCCGAATATTTAGGGTTAGATGCCATTTCGTTTGGCTCGCGACAAGATATTATTTTCCCCGAAGAAATCGATGAGAGTAAGTTTAGCGAATTCAATAAAATCACCTTTGTAAAACCAAAGCGCGATGGTGTAGAAAACTTATCATCATCATACGTATCGGCCGATATTTTACCAAGCACCTCATGGCTTACCAGCGATAGATATTTATACATTATTGAGCAGTTTAAGCACCATTTAAAATTGCGTGTAAACGTTACCGATCCTAAGCAGCGTTTGGTGCCATTATTTACAGGAAATGTAAATTTTGTAGCCTCAGAACATGAAGATTATTGGTATTTGTTTGTTCGATTACCAGGCTGGAAAAAAACACAAATGTATCCCGCTTTAATTTATAGTTGGGATATGGATAAAATTGAAATGGCAATTGAAAACGTGCTTCAGGAAGATCCTGAAAATGTTGAAACCATTTTTCAATTAGTTAGCGATGCTGTTGACACTAATAATAGAACCGTAGATAAACCGCTTGAAGTACCATTTTACCCGTTTCCGTATTACGAAGGCATGAACCGCATTGGCGATAAGTATTGGTTAGGTTTATACTGGCGAAACAACCGTTACGATATTAAATTTTTAAAAGCACTTTGCGAAATTTGTGCCGAAAATAAAGTTGGTAAAATATCTATTACACCTTGGAAAAGCTTTATTGTAAAAGGAATTCCTGCCGAATCGAAATTAGATTGGGAAAAATTATTAGGACGTTTTGGTATAAACGTGCGCCATTCTATGTTGGAGATGAATTGGCATATTCCTGTAAATGATAAGGATGCGCTAAATCTTAAAAAATACTTAGTTACCAATTTCGATCAAAACGATATAAGTACATACGGGTTAACTTTTGGAATTACCAGTTTCGATAGTTCAACTTATAATTTTACATCTATTGTAATTGAAAAAAATAAAGCGCCAGAATCTGTTGGCGACTTTATAATTCGAGATACTTATAATTTGCTGTATGCAAAGAATTTCGATCCCAACACACGTGAATACATTGTTCATGTTCAAGATGTTGATATGGTGGAATTACCAGGATTACTAATGGAATTAAGTAAGTTGTATTTTGAAGAATTAGGAAATGAAAAATACGACACTGAAGCAGAACATATTATTACTGAAGCTACCGAAGAAAAAGTTTATCAATGTAACGAATGTTTAACGGTTTACAATGACGAATACGGCGATATTACTCAAGATATTCCGCCAAAAACACCATTCGATAATTTACCAGAAACGTATCAATGTTCGTTATGCGAAGCACCTAAAAGTAGTTTTGAAAAAAAAGTATTAGTAAATAAAATTTAATTTTTTGGTTTGAAAGGATGCATATTGTCAGTTTAAGCGGTTAATTGGTTAGTTAAAACCTTAAGAAGGATTGAGGATTTCTCGATAAAAATGTTTTCAGTTAGCTTAAGCTGGCATGTGCTATCCACCAATAGTTATCATGCTTCGGTTTTTACCATGTAAATCAGGCGTTTTTAATTTTTTGAGCGTATCCATGCCACCACGAATTTTAAATTTAGCTGCTACCGCTTTTTTAATTACTGGTTCTATGGATTTACCTTCTCGTAACGTGGTTAATAAATCTGATTCTTCCGAAGAAAATAAACAATTTTTCAATTGCCCATTAGCGGTTAATCGTAGTCTGTTACAGGAATCGCAAAACGGATTGGTAACCGAACTTATTATAGCAAAACTTCCTTTGTAACCTTCAATTTTATAGTTTTTAGAGGTGTCGTTTGGAGCATCAGTTAATCGAATAATATCTTTTTTATCAAAGGCTTCTTCTGCAAATTGCATCACTTCTGCATACGATATCATTTTACTCATATCCCATTTATTGCCATCAAAAGGCATGAACTCAATAAAGCGAACCGAAATGGGTAAGTCTTTTGTGAATTTTATAAAATCTACAATTTCATCTTCGTTAAACCCTTTCATTAATACGGCGTTTAGTTTAACGTTAAAACCTTCGTTTATAAGTTGTAAAATGTTGTTATAGACTTTGTCGAAATTATTACGTCGCGTGATATGCGTGAATTTGTCTTTGCTAAGCGAATCGAGACTCACATTAATATTTTTAACGCCGTATTTCTTTAAATCATCAATAAAACGATCGATAATTACTGCGTTTGATGTGATAGACAATTCTACAGGTAGCGACGCTAGTTTTTCTAAAATGGTGCTAAAATCTTTACGAACAAGAGGTTCTCCACCGGTTAACCTAATTTTTGTTACACCATGGTTTACAAAGGTTTTTGCGATGTTGTACACTTCTTCGTAGGTCATTAAATGACTTTTAGGAGACAAAGGCACACCAGCTTCGGGCATGCAATACGTACAGCGTAAATTGCAGCGTTCGGTTAACGAAATGCGCAAGTAGCTGTGTTGTCGGTTAAATTTGTCTGTTAATATGTTTGTCATTTTATATTAAGTATTTTGTTTTCCAGACCAAAACCTAACAGGCTTAATCATGTCGCGCACCTCTTAAAACGCCAAATACATGTTGCACCGACGGAAAAATGGCATCCATAGATTCTTTGGCGCCATTTGTAGAACCGGGAAGTGCTAAAACCAAGGTGCTTCCAATAGTTCCTGCAACACTGCGCGATAGCATAGAATACGGCATACGTTGTTGTCCGTAATTTCTAATAGCCTCTTCAATACCGGGTATGCGTCGGTCTAAAATTGGCATTAATGCTTCGGGTGTTACATCGCGTTTTGAAAGCCCGGTACCACCAGTGAAAATTACCAAATCAATCCCCATACTTTCATAGCTTTTGGCTTTATTTTGAATGCTTTCAAGCTCATCAGGAATAATCACGTATTCCGAAATACTAACCTCACAAGCTTTTAACTTTTCAATAATGGCTTTTCCGGCTTTATCTTCTTTATGTCCTGCCGAAATAGTATCGCTACAAACCACTACTGCAGCGGTTAAATCGGTTTTAAATTTGTTTTTGTAATCCGATTTGCCGCCTTTTTTGCTTAGCAGTTTTATCGCGTGAATTTCAATGCCTTTGTCAATTGGTTTTAGCATATCGTACATGTTTAAAGCCACAACGCTTGCGCCATGCATCGCTTCAACTTCTACGCCAGTTTTGTAAATGGTTTTTACCGTAAAAATCACACGGATATCTAAACCGTCTATTTTGTATTCAACGCCAGTAAATTCAATGGGTAACGGGTGGCAATCGGGTAAAATATCAGGTGTTCGTTTTACACCTAAAAGTCCCGCCGCTTTACTCATGGCAAACACATTACCTTTCGGAACGGTATCGTTTTTTATAGCGTCGATGGTTTCAGGCTTGCTTACTTTTACAGTCGCTTGTGCAACCGCCGTTCGTAATGTTGTTTTTTTATGTGTGATGTCTACCATTATAGTATTTTCTATTGTATTTTTATTAATTATTTTTTCAAGATTCCTTTTAAATATTACCTTTATTTTCTGAAATTGATTGTCTTTTTATGTGATTTTGAACAAAAATTTTGATTTGGTTTATAGCGTGTTCTTTTAGATTAATCAATTATTTACTTTCCATTGATGCGATTCGTCTTCAAAAATTTCTTTGCCAAATACAGGAACATTAGCTTTAATTTCTTCAACTACATATTCTAAGGCTTCAAAAACGACTTTTCGATGTGGCGCCGAAACGAATACAAACAGACAAATTTCACCTGCTTTAACAGTGCCTAAACTGTGGTAAATATGCATGCAAGTCAGGTCGAATTTTTCGAAAGTGGCCTCTCGAATATCATGAAATTTTTGGTTTGCCATGTCTTCGTATGCGGTATATTCTATCGCTGAAACTGTTTTGCCATCAACATCATCGGCACGTACTTGACCTAAGAAAATATTGTGTGCTCCAATGCTGGTTTTGCTTTGGTGTTTGTAAATGCTGTTGCCTATAAATTCATGCGAAATGGCACCTTCTCTAAATACATTTTTGGGTTTTTTGTCTTTCATAGATTTATTTTTTAGTCATTGCGAGGAACGTGGCAATCTTTTTTACCTTCTTCGTAATGACGCATGTTTGCATAATTCTTTATCTCCTGAGCACCTTCTTCAATACTAAAGCAATTGGTAATTCCAGATTCATTTAATAGTTTAACAGCTCTTTTGCTGCGTGTTCCTGATTGGCAAAACAAGTAGTTTTCTGAGTGATTTTTAAATTGATCAAGATGATTTTGAATTTCGCTAAGCGGAAGTGAAACCACATTAAATTCATCTACTTTTGGTTGCTCATGGGCTTCGCGCACATCAATAATTTGAATGTTTTTTTTGTTGATAATGCTTTTGAAGGAAACCGTGTTAACCACTTCGCAATTAAGTTTTATTGATTGTGAAGTGAATGCAGCCGATTTTTCTAAAACTGAATTTACAATCGCTTCATTTTTATTGATTTTTAATGTCGATGATTGATTGGTTAGCGTGTTGAAACAGAATAATTTTCCAGATAACACTTCGCCAATTCCCGTGATTATTTTTATGACTTCGTTGGCTTGTATGCTGCCAATAATTCCGGGTAAAACACCTAAAACACCAATTTCTGAACAGTTAGGAACGGCATCTTTTTGTGGCGGATTAGGAAATAAACAGCGGTATGTTGGTCCGTTTTGATAATTAAATACCGAAACCTGACCTTCAAATTTGTAAATAGCTCCAAAAACTAGCGGTTTGTTGGTAATTATGCAGGCATCGTTAACAAGGTAGCGGGTTTCAAAATTGTCCGATCCATCTACAATAATATCGTATTGCTCAAATAATTGCAATGCATTTTGATAGGTAAGTGCTTCAGGATAACTTTTTATTTCAATGTCATTATTTAAATCTTGCAAGGGTTGTTTTGCAGCCAGCGCTTTGTTTTTACCTAATGATGAATCTCCAAACAGAACCTGTCGTTGCAGGTTTGAAAGTTCTACAACATCAAAATCGATAATACCCAACGTGCCTACGCCAGCGGCAGCAAGGTATTGTAAGATGGGACACCCCAATCCGCCAGCACCAATAACCAAAACTTTGGCTTTAGAAAGCTTGTTTTGGCCTATTTGTCTAATCTCTGGTAGAATGATATGTCTGTTGTATCTATTTGTCATTTGTTGCTCTTTTTCTAGACCTGTTAGGTTTTTAAAACCTGACAGGTCTGATCTCGTATTTTTATCCTCCAGAAAATGGTGGTAATAAAGCTATTTCAGCACCCGATAGTTCGGTATCTACCGAAACAATTTCTTGGTTCTGTGCTATTTGAAAATCTTTTTGTTTTAAACCTTTATGTTTATTTAATAACAGATTTAAAAGGCTTGATATTTGACCTTTTTCTATGGTTATTAATTCTTCGGTGGTGTTTGTTGTTTCAACAAGTTGACCAAAATATTTAATAGTTATTTCCATTTGCAATAGCTTTAAAATCGTTTGGTGTGTTAACGTTTATAGTTGTGTTTTCTTCAGCTTTATTTAAAATTACAGATTTTGTTTTTAGAGATTTTAACACGTTTTGCAATCGGCGTTCATTGTTGTTAAGTGCTGTTTTAAACATCTCTAAAGTTTCTGTTTTATACATAGCAATTAAAGGCATGGTTTTGCCGTTGCTTTCTATTTGAATAACATCGCTCGTGGCGTCAACAGCATCAATCAATTGTTGTAACACAGCCGTATTGATAAACGGAATATCACAACTTAACACCAAATTATACTTAGTTTTCGATACATTTAAACCTGAATAAATACCTGCTACGGGACCAGCATTTTTTATTTCGTCTTCTATTCTTTTACAATGAAAAGCATCATAATCAGGATTATCAGAAATAATTAAAATTTCAGAAACCAATGGTTTTAAAGCATTAATACTATGGGTTGTGAAATGTTTATTGTTCAGTTTTAAAAAACCTTTGTCTGTTCCCATTCTTGAGCTTTTTCCGCCCGTTAAAACAATGCCTGTTATGTTACTTTCATCAATCATTTTAAGTAAACATTAGTTTTGCACAAGCAATTACGAGCACAAAAGCTAAAATGTATCGTAATTTTTGATTGTTTAGTTTTTTACTTCCTAAAAATCCGCCAAAGACCCCGCCAATTAAAGCGACTGCAACCAAAACGAACGATCCTGTTTCAATAGTTACACCGCTACTTATTTGTCCGATTAAACCCGATGCAGAATTCACCCATATAAATAAGGCCGAAACTGCCGCAGCCTCCTTCATTTTGCCCCAATGCAACAATAAAATTATGGGTGTGAGTATAATGCCGCCGCCAATACCAATAAGACCCGAAAAGAAGCCAATAACGCCACCAACGACAAGTCCTTGCCACAGTTTTACGGGTTTAATTTCGTCTTTTTCTTTTCCGAAAACATTCAGCATTTTTAAAATGGCAAAAATCAGTAGAATGGCTAAGGTCTTTTTGTAAATAGAAGCATCAATTTCAATAGTTCCGCCTAAAAAAGCACAGGGAATAGAGCTTATTGCAAACGATAAAAACAGCTTTTTATTGAAATGTCCTGCTCTAAAATAATAGTAAAAGGAAATGCCTGCCACAAATAAATTTAGTAACAAAGCGGTTGGTTTCATGGTGTTTGGGGCAAATGAAAATAATGCCATTAAAGCCAGATAACCACTTGCGCCGCCATGACCTACACTGGCATATAAAAATGAAATGACAGGTAGAATGGCTAAGAATAAATATATGTTTTCGGTTTGTAGCATAATAAAAGTGCCTAAAGTGCGCTTAAGTATTTAAAGGTTAAAGTGGTTTTAAAGTTTGTTTGCAATGGATGTAAATAGAGCTAATAGTTCTTTTGCTTCTTTAATAATTGTGTTCAATTGTTTAGATTCAACCCAATTCAAGTCGTTAATTATTTCTAACCAATATTCAGTTTCACTTGCTTCACTTTCGCTTATTTTAATTTTGTTTTTAAAATCTTTTTTACTCCTAGAGCGATTGGCTTCGCGATAATTTGCACCAATGCTTGTTCCAGATTTTGTTATTTGATTTCTAATTACTTTGCCTTCAATTGTATTTGGTAATGTTGCGGATAGTTTAATTACCGAAATCCCAAAAAGTCGGGTTCTTACTTCAAGTTGTTTTGCAAATTCTTTGTTGTTCATTTTTTAAGGTTTACTCAGTTTAACTTTAAACTTTAGACACTTCTAACTTTAGGCACTTCTATGACCTACAAGCTTTCAATTTTAGTTAATTCTTTATCTAAAAAATCCCAACAATTTTTGTTTATGGTATCAAAGGCTTTAATTAGTGATTTTCCATATTCGGTTAACTGAGCACCACCACCACCTTTGCCGCCAATACTATTTATGGTTACAGGTTTTTTAGCCGATTTGTTAACGGAATCAATTAAATCCCAGGCTTTTTTATAGGATATTTTTTCTTGTTTTGCAGCTTTCGATAAAGATCCCGTTTGGTCTATAGCTTTTAATAAATGCACACGACCTTCGCCAAGTAGCACATGGTTTTCGAACTCTATCCAAATTCTGCTTTTAATTTTATAACTCATAATTAAACGGGTAATAGCATGGTTTCAACGGTGTCACCAATCTTAATTTCGCTCACTTCTTGTGGTACAAAAACCAATGCGTTAGCCAGAGCAAAAGTGTGTTGCATTGCCGAACTTTGACCTTCTAAAATAGTGACGTTATCATTATTATAAATCGCTTTTAAAAATTGAGGACGATCGCCTTTTTTTACAAAAGCAGTTTCAGATTTTGCTGAAACTGTTGGTAAATCAACCCTTTCGTTATTCATCATGATTTGAAGCGCTGTGTAAACATATTTGTAGAAACAGGTCAAAGCTGCTGCTGGATTTCCAGGTAGCGCAAATATGTTAGTGTGGTTTTTAGTGCCGAAAAACAACGGTTTTCCTGGTTTTTGCATCACTTTATAAAAATGTTGGGTAATATTTAATTTAGTAAGTGCATCGCCAACAAAATCATAATCACCAACCGATATACCACCGGTAATTAATACTAGATCGTGGTTTGTAATGGCTTCTCGTAATGTGTTGTAGGTGTTATCAAAATCGTCGTTTACTTTTAAAATGGTAACATCGTAAAATTTCAAACTGTACAGTGCGCTCAGGAGCATTTTAGAGTTGCTCTCATAAATACAACCATATTCAAGAGGTTCACCCGGATTTACTAATTCGTTTCCAGTTGTAATAATGGCGATATTTGGTTTTTTAAAAACATCAATGGTAGTAACACCTAAAGAGCTAAGGTAGCCAATAGCAGCGGGTGTAATTTTTGTGTTTTTCTCAAGCGCCAAGGCTCCTGATTTTACTTGCTCGCCAATGGGGCGAATGTTTTCATGTTCAAATACCGAGGTTGTTACAGTAATCTCATTAGCTTTAGCGGCTACTTTTTCTTGCATGACAACTGCATTTGCAGTTTCTGGAACTGGAGCGCCAGTAAAAATACGAATAGCTTCACCTGCTTCTAAAACAGGTTGCTTATTATCGCCTGCTTTCACTTCGCCAATTAATTTGTAAGTATTTTGATTGTGCATGTTTAGCGCATAACCATCCATAGCCGATTGCCTAAAAGGTGGCATGTTTATATTTGAGTAAACATCGCTAAATAATTTATAACCATTAGCTTTTTCAACAGGTTTTGTTGCTTTTCGTAGCATAGGTTTACAGTGCTTTTTAACAAGATTAATGGCTTGATTAACTGAAATCATAGTGTTCGCTATATATAAACAAATATAACGATATTACTTTTAGATTCCGCGAAGTACTTAGATTTTTATAATAAATACTTAATTAACAAGCAATAAATATGATATTGATAAAATGAAAGCTCAATATTTGCATGATTTGTAAAAATACGTATAAATCACAAAAACTAAGTATTTTTACGTATATTTGAAGTATAACCCAATTAACATTTTCTTTTTTGATTACAGACACTTTAATAATGCCTAAAACAACTTCTATGAATAGAAAACAAGCATCTTTTGATGTGGGTTGTGCTGCGTGTCAAAATTATAATTGCTTGATAAAAAGAAACTTAGGAGCGGGTTTAGATACGCATTTTGAAAAGAAAAATAACTTACGATGTAAAAAAGGACAGCAATTTATTATTGAAGGCGCACCAGTTAATGGCCTCTTCTTTGTGCTTAAAGGAAAAGTAAAGGTGTTTAGAACCGGTATTAACGGAAAAGAACAAATTGTGCGTTTTGCAAAAGAAGGCGAAATTATTGGGCATCGCGGATTTGGTACCGAAGAGTTTTATTCTATTGGAGCTATTGCTCTAGAGGATAGCATTTTGTGTTATTACTCTAAATCGGTGTTACAAGACGCCTTACTATCTAACTCCAAATTAGCTTACGATTTTATGATGTTTTACGCCGATGAGCTCAATAGAAGTGAATCGAAAGTAAAATCAATTTCGCAAATGACGGTAAGAGAGCGCGTTATTGACACCTTATTATATATACATCGAAAATTTGGACTAAATAAACAATACCTAAATGTGGTATTGAGTAGAAAAGAGTATGCAGATCATGCTGGAACAACCGAAGAGCAAGTAATTCGTGTATTTTCTGCCTTAAAAAAGGAAAAGCTTATTTCTACAAACGGAAAAAAGATTATCATAAATAATATTGAGCATTTAAAAAGCGAATTAAGCGAGCATCATTTTTATTTAGATAGTTAAAATCACTTTTATCAACTTCAACCCTAAAAAAGTCATATGTAAATTACGTATGACTTTTTTATTTTATACGTATTTAATTCAAGTTGTAAACGTACTATTTACAAGGGGTAACAAATAAATATGATTTTTAGCAGGTTTATAAATGCTAAAAAAGTTGTTTTTACATGTTTGATATCATTGGCGAGATTAGATTCTACGTATATATTTGTCAAAAAATAAGTATTCATACTTAGTTAACTATAAAAACTGAATTAAAATGAAATCACAATTAACTAAATTAACAAGTCTTGTAGCACTTTCGGTAGTGTTATTTGCTTGTGGCGGAAAAAGCTCGAAAAAAGAAGAGAAAGTTGTTGCTGAAGTTGTATCTACTTCAAAAACAAAACAACTAGAGATAGAAAAACCACAATTAACTTTTGGTTTTATCAAATTAACCGATATGGCACCTTTAGCTATTGCAAAAGAAAAAGGTTTTTTTGAAGATGAAGGATTATTTGTTTCTGTTGAAGCACAAAGTAACTGGAAAAATGTACTAGATCGTGTTATCGATGGACAATTAGATGGTTCACACATGTTAGCAGGACAACCTATTGCTGCAGGTGCTGGTTTTGGTCGTCAAGCCGATTTAGTTACGCCATTTTCTATGGATTTAAATGGTAATGGTATAACAGTATCTAACGATGTTTGGAGCAAAATGAAGCAAAATGTTCCTACTGGAGAAGATGGCAAGCCTATTCACCCAATAAAAGCCGAGGCATTAAAGCCTGTAATTACCGAATATAAAAATGCTGGTAAAGCATTTAAAATGGGAATGGTATTTCCAGTATCTACACATAACTACGAAATTCGTTATTGGTTAGCTGCAGCAGGTATTCACCCAGGTATGTATACTGCAGAAAACGTACAAGGACAAATTGATGCTGAAGTTTTACTTTCTGTTACACCTCCACCACAAATGCCAGCAACTTTAGAGGCAGGTACTATTTATGGTTACTGTGTAGGTGAACCATGGAATCAGCAAGCTGTATTTAAAGGTATTGGTGTTCCTGTAACAACCAACTATGATATTTGGAAAAACAACCCTGAAAAAGTATTTGTAATGACAAAGAAATTTGTTGAGGAAAATCCAAATACAGCAGTTGCGGTTACTAAAGCTTTAATTCGTGCTGGTAAATGGTTAGACGAACCAGGAAACAGAGCTGAAGCTGTAAAAATATTATCAATGTCGCAATACGTTGGTGCAGACGAAGCGGTATTAGCAAACTCTATGACAGGTACTTTCGAGTTCGAAAAAGGCGACAAGCGCGAGATGCCAGACTTTAATGTATTCTACAAATACAACGCAACATATCCATTCTACTCAGATGGTATCTGGTTCTTAACTCAAATGAGACGTTGGGGACAAATTCCAGACGCTAAACCAGCAGATTGGTATGCAGAAACTATAAAAGATATTTACAGACCAGATATCTGGAAAAAAGCAGCAACGCTTTTAGTTGAAGAAGGTCAAATTCCTGCAAGCGATATACCAACTACCGATGGTTATAAACCTGCAACTACCGATTTTATAGATGGAAAAGTTTATGATGCTAAAGACCCAATAGCCTATATAAACAGCTTCTCTATTGGAAATAAAGATAAAGCAGTACAATAATAATTATTAAGTGTTTTAAATAAAAAGTGAAGGGGAATTTTACTCCCAAAAAGTTTCTCTTCATTTTTTCTACAATCCATTAAAAACCAATAAAATTTACACATCATGAGCCAAAGTTTAACATTAAATAAAATATCCAAATTCATGGGATTAGGATTTATATCGACACTAAAGGATCTGTTTACTGGAAAGCTAGAAAAACAGGACTATGCAAAGTTTTTAAGAAAATTTATCGTGCCAATTGTATCTATATTTTTATTTATTGGTATTTGGCATATGGGCGCAAAAGCCTTATATAATATTGAAGCCGAATTTAAAATTGAAAAAGCTTTAAACGAACAAGGTCAAGCGGCTGCTGATGCTTTAAAAGCATGTATTGCCTCCGGCGATATTAGTTGCCAGCCAAACACCTTACCATCGCCAGCACAGGTTTGGGATTCGTACAAATCGTTATTAAACGACCACCGAATTATTAGTGCAGATAAAGCAGCTTTTAAAGAAAAAACGGCGGCATTAAACGAAAAGCGTATAGCCGATGGTAAAGACCCTATTGTTTACACGGGAAGACCATCGTTTGTCGATCAAATTTTTAGAAGTTTAAAAACGGTATTCGCAGGGTTCTTTTTAGCCTTTTTAATTGCAGTGCCACTAGGAATATTTATTGGTTTAAGTCCAACTTTAAAGAGTGCATTTAACTGGTTTATTCAAATTTTCAAGCCAGTATCTCCTGTAGTTTGGTACTTATTGGTTTTTATGATTGTAAAAACCTTATTAATCGATTCTAGTGAAGATAGCTCGTTTACCATTTCGTTTATAAGTGTTGGTTTATGTTCTATGTGGGCTACATTAGTAAATACTGCAATGGGCGTATCTACGGTAGATAAGGATTATATAAATGTTGCTAAAGTTTTAAAACTTGGGCCATTTCAAAAAGTATTTAAAGTGGTTTTACCATCGTCGTTACCACTAATCTTTACAGGTTTAAAAATTACATTATCTGTAGCGTGGATGGTTTTAATTGCTATTGAATTATTAGCCCAAAGTCCTGGTTTAGGATTATTTGTTTGGGAAGAGTTCCAAAACGGTGCTAACGACTCTAACGCTAAAATTATAGTAGCCATGTTTGTTATTGGTATTATAGGTTTCTTGTTAGATAGATTGATGCTGTTTATACAAAACACGGTATCGTTTGATAAAACCGATGCGATTTAAATCAAGTTTTATTCAAGACCGTTAGTAAGCTTAATTATTAAAAAGCTTAATGTGAGTTGAAAACTGTGTTAGGGATAGAGACGGTATCCTTTTTTATGTCAGTTCGAGTGTGATGCGATAGCGAACGTATCGAGAACAAATAAAAAAGATTTAGCCGAAAGCCCGACCTGATAGGGAACACCCAAAAAACAAATAAAATGGCATACTTAGAATTAAATAATATAAACAAAACCTACGGTACAGGTGATAATACTTCGGAGGTGTTATCGAATATTAACCTAAAGATTGAAGAAGGTGAGTTTGTAGCAATTGTAGGTTTTACCGGAAGTGGTAAAACAACGCTAGTAAACTTAATAAATGGGTTAATTACGCCTACATCGGGCGAGGTACTTTTTAAAGGACAAAAAGTTGAAGGAACGAGCCATGACCGCGGAGTTATTTTTCAAAATTACTCGTTGTTACCTTGGTTAACTGTAGGGCAAAATGTGTACGTAGCGGTAAAGGAAGCGTTCCCAAAAAAGAGTAAAAAGGAGTTGCAAGAATTGGTTGCCGAATATATTGAAATGGTAAACCTTACACCAGCAATAAACAAGCGTCCAAAGGAATTATCGGGTGGTATGCGCCAGCGTGTATCGGTAGCGAGAGCTTTAGCTATGGATCCTGAAATGATTATTATGGATGAGCCACTTGGTGCACTTGATGCTTTAACAAGAGGGAATCTGCAAGACGAAATTTTAAATATTTGGAGCAGAAATAAGCGTACAGCACTTTTAATTACTAACGATGTAGATGAAGGTATTTATATGGCAGATCGTATAATTCCGCTTCGTCCAGGACCAAAAGCAACTTTAGGACCAGAATTTAAAATTGATATTGAAAGACCTCGCGATAAAACCGAGCTTAACGATAATACCAATTTTAAAGAAACCCGAAATGCTATTATTGAGTATTTAATGGATATAGGGAATGAAAGAAAATCGGAAGAACGCGAAGCTTTCGTGTTGCCAGATTTAGCGCCAAAAGATTTTGTTAACCAATTTAAATAAGTAAGTATCATGAGTGTAATAACAGCAAATACAGCAACAAGTTCTGATATAAATGCCTCATTTCCTTCTCACGAAGTGATGCTTGATTTAAAAGATTTAAAAAAAGTATACCCAACACCAAAAGGCGATTATGTGGTACTTGAGCATTTAAATCTTCAAATTAAAAAAGAAGAATTTGTTACTATAATTGGGCATTCGGGTTGTGGTAAAACAACCATGCTTTCTATGATTGGAGGTTTAAACGAAATTTCTGGAGGACATATTTCGGTTTTAGGAAAAAATATAAAAGGTCCAGGACCCGATCGTGGTGTTATTTTTCAAGCACCAAGTTTAATGCCATGGATGACGGCCTTACAAAATGTACTTTTAGGTGTAAACCAAGTGTTTCCGCATGCTACCAAAGCACAACGTAACGATATTGCAAAATATTATTTACAAAAAGTAGGGTTAGAAGAAGCTTTTAACAAACGCGCAAGCGAGCTATCGCAAGGTATGCAACAGCGTGTTGGAATTGCTCGTGCATTTGCCATAAAACCAAAAGTATTGCTTTTAGATGAGCCTTTCGGGATGTTAGATTCGTTAACCAGAGGCGAACTACAGGATATTTTAATTGAAATCTGGAACAAAGAAAAAATTACAGCCGTAATGATTACGCACGATGTAGATGAAGCTATCTTTTTAGCCGACAGAGTAGTAATGATGACCAGCGGACCTCGTGCAAAAATTGGCGATGTTTTAAATATAGATTTTGAACGCCCAAGAACACGTAAAGCCGTTTTAGAACATGATGATTACTATAAATATCGCAAACACTTAATTGATTTCTTAGAACACTAATACGAACAATAAAAACTAACACTAACACAAACAAAATAATTAAGAAGAATGAGAAAGCAAGTAATAATTTTAGGATTACTATTTTTAGGATGTTTACAAATAGTACAAGCTCAATTTACTTTAGATGGTGAGTTTAGACCACGTACAGAATACCGCCATGGTTTTGGTAGCTTAATTAACGATGAAGCAGAACCTGGTTACGGAATTTCAACAAGAATTCGTTTAAATACGGGATATAAAACCGATGCTTATAAGGTTTTTATAAGTTTGCAGGATGTTATGGTTTGGGGTGAAAACCGTCAAATTTTACCATACGATCAAAATAACTCATTTGGAGTATTTCAAGCTTGGGCAGAATTACAATTAGGAGGCGGATGGTCTACTAAATTAGGGCGCCAAGTATTATCTTACGACGACCAACGTATTCTTGGTGGGTTAGATTGGGCACAACAAGGGCGTAACCACGATGCGGCATTAGTTAAATATGCTAAAGACGGTTTTAAAGTAGATTTTGCCTTTGCATTTAACCAAGATTATAGCAATCCAACAGGATTTGTATCTGCAGGAAACGAATATAATACTACTGGTTTTTTCTCCTATAAAACCATGCAAATGGTGCATTTAAATAAAGCTTGGGAAAAGTTTTCTGGTAGCTTATTAATAATGAATAATGGTTTTCAAAATGATGGCGCTGGGTTAAATGATGTTGCTAATTTACAGACTTTAGGAGCTCATTTAAAATTTACTCCAGGTGATTTTTCAGTAGCAGCAAATGCTTATTTACAAATAGGTGAAGCTATTTATAGTCCTCCAACAGGACCAGTTTATAAAGATGTAAAAGGAGCTTATCTTTTAGGTTTAGATTTAGGGTATAAGTTGTCGCCAAAAGTAACTTTAGGAGCTGGTGTTGAGGTAATAAGTGGTAATGATGAAAGTGATGCAGCTAATACTGGAGCATTCTTCCCATTATACGGTACAAACCACAAATTTAACGGGTTTATGGATTATTTCTACGTAGGTAATCACGCTAATTCTGTTGGTTTGGTTGATATTCATGCTAGTGCGAATTTTAAACTAGGAAAAACATCTAGCTTATTAGTTAAAGTATTAAACTTTAGCGGTGAGCAAGAAATTACCGAAGGCGAAAAAGCTTTAGGAACCGAGTTAGATATAGTATTTAAAAAGGCGTTTAAAGGTTTTGCTTTAGTAGCAGGTTATTCGCAAATGTTTGCTGCCGATGGTATGTACGCATTAAAAGGAATGCCAGAAGATGTTGCGGCTAGCGGACAAAACTGGGCTTGGGCAATGCTTGTGCTTAAACCAAAGTTTTTAAACTAAAAAAAAATAAGAATTTGGATAGGTGAAGAAGAAGAAGGTGTAGATTTTATTTGGGTTGAAAGGAGGCTGTCTAAAAAGTATGAAATCTGTCATTCTGAATTTATTTCAGAATCTTAAATGATTGATTTCCTAAACACATTAGAATCTGAAACAAGTTCAGATTGACAACAATGTGGCTTTTTAGACAGCCTCTTTATTTTTGTTAATTCTGAATTAATTATTCTGCGGTTAACAGTACAAATAATACATCGTGCGATTCTATGGTACTTTTTAGATTGCGATTAGTATCTCCAATATTTTTGCACTTAAAAAGATCTCGTAGCCTAAAGGTGTTACTTTTCATATCTACATATTTACTATTCACGTTGTCGCTTAGGTTGTATTTTTTCCAATCGAAATTAATCTCTTTTGCTTCATTACTCATATTTACAAAAGCCATAGCCCAATTATTATTTTCAAGTGGTTTAATCCATATTTCAAAATCGCCTTCGTTTGTAAACCTAAACCCTTGAATACCTAATTTATCTTGGTTTATTGCAATAACTTCTTTGTTTGATAGGGTTTTTACAGTTTCTTTTGATGCAATGCGTAAATCGTTACCCATAATTAAAGGCGATGCTAAAATACTCCACATAGCAAAGTGACTGCGGTCTTCGGCGTTGGTCATGCCGTTACCTACTTCCATCATATCGAAATCGTTCCAGTGGTTTGGACCAGCATATTTACGAATATCGTTATGTGTGTTTATTATTTTCCAAATACCTGAAGAGCTCCACGAGCCATGGCCTACTTCGCAATCCCAACAATTAATAATATCGCCTGTTACGCGCCATAATTGACCAATGTTTTTCCCCATTTCCAAGGTTCGTTATCGCCCCATTCGCAAATACTAAATACAATAGGTCTTCCAGCCTTATACAACGCATCACGCATGGTAATATAGGCGCTTTCGGCATTAATTTTTCCAGTATCGCACCAATCGTATTTTAAATAATCTACGTCCCACGAAGCGTATGCACGTGCATCTTGATATTCGTGTCCACGACTTCCTGGATAACCTGCACAGGTAGTAGCACCTGCGCAATTGTAAAAACCAAATTTTAAACCTTTGGCGTGAATGTAATCTGCTAAAGCTTTCATGCCGCTAACGAATTTTTCTGGATTTGCGATTAAATTACCGTTAGCACCACGCTCTTTAGCCATCCAACCATCATCTAGAACAATATATTCGTAGCCCGCATCTTTTAAGCCTAGCTCAATAAATTTATCGGCTATTTCTTTAACTAAGGCTTCGTTAATATTGGTACCAAAGGTATTCCAGTTGTTCCAACCTAAAAGAGTGGATTTGCGTATAGCAACGAACCAAATTTGTATCGAGAAGTAATAGCTTCAAAATCACTCGAACTACAAAAAAGCACCATTAATAATTCACATATTTTCTATTTTCAAATTAAATACTGGTTAATATTTACAGTTTATGCGCTAATTATCGTCGGTCATTAAACTAGTTGGAGTTTAACTTTGTAAGTATCGTGTATATACACGCCATAAATCAATCGAAAAAATAACTAAACAACTGTCATGGCTATTAAAAAAATACTTTGCTATTTACCAATTGTTTTATTGTGTATATCATTATCATGCAATCAACAAATCACTAACACCAACATCAAACAATCAAAAAGCACCATTGGCAATCCTGTTTTACCAGGTTACTATGCCGACCCAACCATTAAAAAATTTGGCGACACCTATTACATTTACGCAACTACAGATAATGAAATGTTAGCATCGGGAGCACCGACGGTTTGGTACAGTAACGATTTGCAAAATTGGTACAATTACACCATGGAAATTCCGTCGCTATCCTCTGTAAATCTTCGTAATTATTGGGCACCAGATATTATTGAAGGTAAAGACGATAAGTATTATTTATACTTTGGAAACTGTCAAGCAGGTTGTAATATTTACGGCTATGTTTCAGATACACCTGTTGGTCCTTGGGAAAAATTAAACGAAGACGACACGCCTGTTATCGCTCATAATTATCCACGTCCAGGATTTCCATCGTTAGACGCACAATTTTTTACCGATACCGACGGAAAAGTGTATGCCTATTGGGGTACTTGGGTGCATTATAATGGTGGTTATGCGGTTGGTGAATTGAATACCGATACTATGAAGGATATTATAAACCCTGAAAACATTCCTTTGGAGCAAACACCAAATCCGTTTGAGGCGGCTTACATGATGAAAAGAGGAGACAAATACATTTTGATGTATTCGGGTGAATCTTGTCACGACGAAACTTATAAAGTTCTTTATGCTTATGCCGATTCGCCTTATGGGCCTTTTACACCTGGCGAAAACAATCCTATTTTAAGCACTAACGACGACCAAACCACGCATGGCCCAGGGCATCATTCGGTGTTAGAAGATGGCGATGATTACTACATTGTATACCACAAACACGATTACCCAATGACGCGCGGCGGAATGGCAAGACAAGTGTGTATTGATAAAATGGTTTTTGAAAACGATTTTACCATAAAAGCTGTTGTACCAACCAATAAAGGTATTGCGCCTATTGTAAAATCAACCGTTCCTGAAAACATAGCTTTTGAAGCTACTGCAACAGCATCTTCAAGCTACACATTAAACTCCTTAGAATATAAAGACTACACCTATAAACCGAGTTTTGCTACTGATGATAATAACGCCACCATGTGGAAGGCGGCAACAAATACATTTCCAGAAAGTTTAACTATCGATTTAGGTGAAGAAAAAAACATAAAACGTATTGCTACTCAATTTGAATTTGCGAGCTATTTCTACCAATACAAACTTGAGGTTTCTAGTGATAATGAAAATTGGACACTTTTTGCTGACCAGTCTAAGAATCAAACTTCAGGAAGCCCAATGATTGATGATAACGATGCTGCTGCACGCTATGTAAAACTTACGGTTTTAGGCACAGAAAAAGCAGGTTTATTGGCCGCTGTTTGGAATATAAAAGTTTACAGCGATTTGTTTGAATTGCCTTTAAACATAAAAAACAAACCATCTACGCAACCTGCTGCAGCTGTTAGCAAACATGAAAAATTAATCGATATTTCTGCTTCTAATTTAGGTCCAGATATTAAATCGATTTCAAATAACGGTACGCTTCAAGGTACATTTTCAGCTAAAGGCGATGTGAGTTTGACTATTGATGACGACGGAATAAAAGCGCTAAACTTTAACAAAGGTGCTTTAATTTTAAATCAACCCGTACCAGAGCAATTGGCTTGGAATGGTTCGTTTACCGTTTCTACTTGGGTTAAAAATCCTGAAATTGCTCGCGATGGTGAAATATTAGCATCTTGGTGTAACCGCTTTAAATATGGGTTAGCCAACTCTTACAATGCTTTGGCCTACAATAGCGGACATTATGGTGCCGTAGCACATTTAGATGGTCATTTCGATATGCGTTACAAAACCCTACCAGAAGCTAACCAATGGCATCATATTGTTTTAACCTTTGATGGTGTTGTAGAAAAAATATACGTTGATGGCGTGTTGAACAACTCACAAAATATGCTGTTATCATCGGCCATCGAAAACGCTAAATTCATTATTGGTGCTTCAGATATTGGCGAAAATTATTCAGGTTTAATGGCATCGTTTCAAATGTATGATTATGCCTTAACGGAAGAAGATATTGCTTCTGTTTCAGAAGAAACCAATCCGAAATCTAAATAAACACATGAAAAAACAAGGCTTTCTTTTTTTACTACTGCTGATAACCGTTGGATTACACGCTCAAAATTTCAGTGTAAAATCACCTGATAATCAGTTAGAAATTACCGTTAATGTCGCCGAAACTATTTCGTGGTCTGCCACATTAAACAACATTGTAGTTATTGAAAAAGCTACTGTTGGTATGGATTTTTCAAAAGGCACCAATTTTGGCAATAATGCTTCCGTTAAAAATCATACAATAAAAACGGTTTCTGAGGTTATTTATCCCGCTGTTCCGCATAAAAATTCAAAAATAGACGATAATTATACCGAGCTTTCTATTCAATTTAAAGGCAATTATAAGCTTAATTTTAGAGCTTACAACGATGGTGTGGCATATCAATTTATAGATGATACTAAAACCAAACGCAATGTGATCTCAGAAGCCGTTGATTTAACCTTTCCTGATGGTGCAACGTCTTTATTTCCTATTGAAAAATCGATGTACTCACACAACGAATGTTATTATTTAGACAAAACAGTAACCGATATAAAAACGGAAGAATTTTGTAGCTTGCCCGTGCTTTTTACTTCGAATAAAACCCGCGTTTTATTTACAGAAACCGCTTTACACGATTACCCTGGACTCTTTTTAAAAGGCAATAACAACAGTACGTTAAGCGCTCAATTTCCAAAGTATGTTTTAGAGGCTGTTGATAAAGACGGAAGATCAGACCGTGTGCAAACCATCACCAAAGAAGCCAATTATATTGCTGAAACTACAGGTAAAAGAGCTTTTCCTTGGCGCGTTTTTGTAATTACAAACGACGATGCTAAACTGGTTGAAAGCAATTTAACCTATCAACTGTCCAAACCAACAGCAATTAAAAATACCGATTGGATTAAACCTGGAAAAGTAGCCTGGGATTGGTACAATGCTAACAATATTTATGGGGTTGATTTCGAATCGGGTTTAAACACAGAAACCTATAAATATTTTATTGATTTTGCATCGAAAAACAACATTGAATACGTGATTTTAGATGAAGGATGGACCAAATCGACCACCGATATTCTTCACGTTAACCCAGACATGGATGTACAAGAGTTAATTCGCTACGGCGAAGAAAAAAACGTTGGTATTATTCTGTGGGTGCTTTGGAAACCTCTTGATGAAAACCTAAACGAAATTTTAGAAACTTACAAAAGTTGGGGCGCAAAAGGCATTAAAATTGATTACATGCAACGTAACGACCAATATATGGTAAACTCGTACGAAGCGATTGCTAAAAAGTGTGCCGAATTAGAAATGTTGGTTGATTTTCACGGAGCGTTTAAACCCTCGGGACTACGTCGTATGTACCCGAATGTAATAAACTACGAAGGTGTAAAAGGTAACGAAAACAACAAATGGAGTGGCGAAGAAAACACTCCAAAACATAATGTCACTTTGCCATTTACGCGCATGGTTGCCGGCCCTTTAGATTACACTCCAGGAGCGATGAACAACGCTCAAGAAAAAAATTACAGCATTAGATTTGAGCGTCCAATGAGTATGGGAACCCGCTCACATCAAGTCGCGATGTATGTTATTTACGAAGCGCCTTTACAAATGCTTTGTGAGTCACCATCGCGCTATTACGAAGAACAAGAAACCGTAGATTTTATCACGAAAATTCCAACCGTTTGGGATGAAACCAAAGTGCTAAAAGCATCGGTTGGGAACTACATTGCTCTAGCTAGAAAAAAAGGTGATACCTGGTATTTAGGTGCCATGACCAATTGGGATGAACGCAATTTAGAGTTCGATTTATCATTCCTAGATGATGGTAACTACAGCATGACCATTTACAAAGATGGCGTAAACGCCAATAAATTTGCCGAAGATTATAAAATAGAAACCACAACGGTTACAAAAGCATCAAAAGCCACCGTTAAGATGGCAAAAGGTGGTGGTTGGGCTGCTATAATTACAAAACAATAAGCCATGAAAAAAGTATATTTATTACTAATTGTAGCCTTACTTTTTAGCGGATTGTTTTCTGTTTGGGCGCAAAACAAATCGGCTAAAACCAGACTTATTCCAGAGAAAATTTGGCGCATTCCAAAAGGCAATAATTTTGAAGATGCCGAAAGCGAATACAGCTATAGAAGAATGGCAGAATCGGATAATTTGGTCATGTTTTGGCATAAAAGTTATGGCAACAATCCTATGAAAAATAGTGATAGCAGCAAGCGTTTTGATGTTGATAAAGCCATGGCAGAATGCGAACGCTTTTACAATTACTACGTCAACGATTTAAAATTGGTACAAAAAGGAGCGTCTCATACCGACAACTACAAGCTCCTCATTTTTGTAATTGGTGGCGACGAAAACACCGCTTTTGGTGGCGGATCGGAAGATGTTGGTATTTTATGGACACCCGCTGTTCGCATTAACAAAGCACCTTACGGCGCATTAGCTCACGAAATAGGACATTCATTTCAATATTTAAGCGCTCGCGATAGCGGTACCGGACCACGTGGTCCAATCATGGAAATGTCTGCACAGTACATGCTTTGGCAAGTGTACCCCGAATGGATGACTTTTGAAAATTATCATTTAGTCGATTTTTTAAAAGGCACACATTACGCCTTTTTACATCCTGAAAACATGTATCATTCGCCTTATGTTCTAGAATATTGGTCTAATAAACATGGTATTGAATTTTGGGGAAATTTATGCCGAAGCACGCAAGAGGGAGAAGATGTGGTGCAAACCTACAAACGCATCACAAACTTATCGCAAGACGCATTTAATGACGAAATTTTTGATGCCAATCGTCATTTTATCACTTGGGATTTACCTCGTGTTGATAGCGTTGCAAAACCTTACCGCAACATGCATAAAACCAAACTTACCGAAGTTGAAGATGGTTGGTTTCAAGTAGATTCCATCAATGCGCCTCAAAATTATGGGTACAATGGCATTCCGTTACAAGTTCCAGAGCGTAAAAAAGTGACATTGCATTTTAAAGGTATTGCAAATAGTGCGGGTTATACCAATGTAAAACGCGATAAAGCAGGATGGCGCTACGGTTTTGTAGCCTATTTAAAAAATGGCGAAAGCGTTTATGGAAAAATCCATAAAAAGGCCGATGATACGGTGACTTTTAAAGTCCCTAAAAACACGGCTAATTTATGGCTAGTCGTTTCTGGTGCACCCACAGAACATTGGTCATTACCTAGTGGAAGACGCAATCGCGACAAGCCTAAACCTGAAGAAGAACAATGGCCTTATAAAATTAAATTAACAGGCACTTCAATACTCTCTAATTAATAGTTACATTCGTTTACCAAAGTATATTTAAGCATGAAACATTCCATTTTTTCTTTATTAATTTTACTGATATCTCAATTAAGTTTAGCTCAAAACGATTGGGAAAACCCAGAATTATTTCAAATAAATAGAGAAAAGGCGCATGCTTATTTTTATCCGTTTTCTTCGGTTGAAAATGCTTTACAAAACGATATTTCGCAAGAAACTTACATTAAAAACCTTAACGGAAACTGGCAATTTAAATATTTAAATTCTGCCGAAAATAGAGATGATAATTTTTACAAAAGCGATTATAATGCTAGCGACTGGGACAAAATTCCCGTTCCTGGAAACTGGGAAATGTACGGCTACGGCTACCCTATTTATGTAAGCGCTGGTTATCCTTTTAAAAGAAACCCGCCGTTTATTGATGCTTTGCAAAACGCCATTGGTTTATACATTACGCACTTTAATTTACCCGAAAATTGGAAAAAAAGAGACGTTTTCATTCAATTGGGTGCCGTTAAATCTGGATTTTACATTTGGGTTAACGGAGAAAAAGTTGGGTATAGTCAAGACTCTAAATTGCCATCGGAATTTAATATTACACCATATTTAAAATCTGGTGAAAACAAAATTGCGCTAGAAGTGTTCAAATACACTGATGGCAGCTATTTGGAAGACCAAGACTTTTGGCGACTTGCAGGTATTCAGCGTGATGTGTTGTTATTTGCAAGACCAAAAACGCATATTCGCGATTTTACCGTGGTGGCTTCATTAGACGAGCACTACAAAAACGGTATTTTTAATTTAGATGTTGAAATCGCTTCAGCTAAAAAAAACAATAAAAATTTCACATTAAGTTACCAACTTTTCGATGCATCAAATGCTGAAATTAAAGCTGAAAAATCAGCATTCAAAATCAATCAGCATTCAAATATTCAATCGTTTAAAGCTGAAATAGAAAACGTAAAATCATGGTCTGCCGAAACGCCTAATTTGTACAAACTCATCATACAATTGCATGACAGTAAAGGTAATTTGGTTGAAGCGACCAGTTTTAATGTTGGGTTTAGAACTTCCGAAATTAAAGGCGGACAACTGCTCGTAAACGGAAAACCTATTCTTTTAAAAGGTGTGAATAGGCATGAGCATAGTCCGTATTTTGGGCACGTGGTGAACAAGCAAATGATGATTGACGACATCAAAACAATGAAGCAATTCAACATTAACGCGGTGCGCACCTCGCATTATCCAAACGATCCGCTTTGGTATCAATTATGCGACCAATACGGCATGTATTTGTACGACGAAGCCAACGTGGAATCGCATGGTATGGGTTACGAACCCGAAAACACTTTGGCCAACAAACCCGAGTGGAAAGCGGCACACGTAGAGCGCGTAAGCAACATGGTAATTCGCGATAAAAATCATCCTTCAATAATTGTTTGGAGCATGGGTAACGAAGCAGGTACAGGCCCAAATTTTTTGGCGAGTTATTTGGCAATGCAAAAGCTAGACAGTACACGACCTATTCACTACGAACGTGCCGAAAAACTAACCGATGTTAAAGAACGTCACACCGATATTATTGGCAACATGTACGCCTACATCGATTACATTAAAAACAAATGGGTAGGCACCGATACCGAACGCCCGTTTATTTGGTGCGAGTACTCGCATGCCATGGGAAATAGTAACGGTAATTTTAAAGAATATTGGGATTTTGTTTACGAGCAACCGCAAGTTCAAGGTGGTTTTATTTGGGATTGGATGGATCAAGGTCTGGCAAAAACCGATAGTCTTGGTAACGAATATTGGGCTTATGGCGGACATTTTGAGCCAAAAGGTGTAAGACATGATCAAAACTTCTGTTTAAATGGTATTGTTGATCCCGATTTAAAACCGCATCCGGCTATTTTTGAAGTTAAAAAAGTGTATCAAAATATTCGATTTGATGGTTTTGATACTGAAACAGGAACGGTGACGATTAAAAACGATTTTTTCTTTAAAAACTTAGATGATTATCAAGTAAAATGGGAGTTGTTATCCGATGGAAATGTAACCGCTTCTGGCTTGTTTACAATTGATAACGTTGCGCCACAAAGCACAAAAACGTTCCAAATAGATTTACCAAGTTTAGATGATTCCGCTGAATATTTCATCAATTTTTATGCGTTACAAAATGTGGTTGATGCCTTTCTTCCTATAGGTCATAAAGTAGCTTCAGAGCAGTTTCAATTAACGGATTTTAAACCAAAGACTTCAGATGAAAATTTAATAAATTCAATTTCTTCCGAAGAAAAAAATGATGACATTATTCTTTCGGGTGATGATTTTTCTGTTACATTTTCAAAAACAACTGGCGCATTAATAGCATACACCTTAAATGGTTCCGAATTAATTTCAGCACCAATTACACCAAGCTTTTGGCGTGCACCAACCGACAACGATTTTGGTAACAAAATGCCCGAGCGCTGTAAAGTTTGGAAAGATGCCGAAGCGCATATGGAATTGAAAAATATCAGTTTTAAAAACACTTCTAAACAAGAAATTTTAATAAATACTCATTTTTATTTACCAGAAGTTGAAGGCAGCATTAACCTAAACTATCTTGTAAAGAGTAATGGTACGATTGCTGTAGATTACACCTTTGAAGCCAAAAAAGAAGACTTACCTGAAATTCCACGAATTGGTTTAAAATTGCAATTGCCAAAAACCTTCGATAATTTAAATTATTACGGAAAAGGGCCTTGGGAAAATTACGTAGACAGAAACACGGCTGCTTATGTTGGTTTATACCATTCTGCGGTTAGTGAGCAATATTTTGCATATAGCCGTCCGCAAGAAAACGGGCATAAAACAGGGGCGCGTTGGTTAAGTTTACGCAATCATTCTGGTTTAGGTCTTAAATTTGAAGCTGGCAACGACGTATTAGAATTTAACGCTTTACATTACACTACAGACGATTTAGATCCTGGAAAGCGCAAAAAACTACGCACCACTTCCGATTTAAAATCTAGCAATTTTGTAGCATTACATCTGGACCATAAAATGATGGGTGTTGGTGGCGATAACAGTTGGGGCGCCAAACCGCATGCGCCGTATATGTATTACGCAAACACGCCTTATAGCTTTAATTTTACCATTAAACCCATAAAATAAAACCTTAGTTTTTGGCTTGATTATAAAAACTCAATCCTAAAGTGGCTTTGTTATTATTGTCGAATAAAGTAGCGTTATCCCAATGCGAACCTTGTCCCCAAAGCGTGCTACATTCTGTTGAAACCCAAGTTGGTTCCCAGTAAATAAAGCCTTCGCCTCCAGCTTCTTCAATTTTAGATTTTAGAGCGTTAAGGTAATGGAGTTGTCCTTGTTGTGATGCTGGATAACTATCGATTAAAGCATCTTCATTTAAAATATTATTGGCAGCATCGTTATTGGTTAAAGTAAACGGATATGCTGTTTCAACAACCATTAAACGCTTGTTATAAGTATTTACAAGTGTTTTTAATGGCGTAGCCACATTATTTAATTTGTACTCGGACCAAATTGGGTAGTACGACAGTCCAATCCAATCGTAATCGGTAACGCCAGCATCGGTAGCTTGCTCGAACCACCACAGGGCATTTTCGGGTTGTGCAATATGCAACATTACCTCAACATCGCTAGAAAAATCGCGAACGGCTTTAATACCTTTGTTTATTAACGCTGCATTTCTAGTCCAATTTATTGGCCATACCAAATCTTCTTGTTGCAAAATCATCGGGTTAATTTCATTACCAACTTGTACGATATTTGGTGATAAATTGCTGTTTTTTAAATCGGTTAACGTATTAAAAATGTAATTGTATACTAAATCTCCAAGTGCGGTGGTGTTATCAATTTCGCTCTCCCAAGCTGCTGGAATTAACTGCTTTTCTGGATCTGCCCAAGTATCGGATAAATGAAAATCTAAAAGCACTTGCATGCCATTAGCTTTGGCTTTTTGTATGGTCTTTTTAATGTCGGTTAAATCGGAATAATTGTTCCAAGTCGCATTATGCCATAAACGCACACGCACTAAATTTGTGCCTGCATCGGCAAATATTTTATATGGATCTTCCTATACGTTCGAAGCATTTTTATAAACCGCATCACAATCGAGCATTTCATTTACATAAGACAAATCGGCACCGTAATAAAAGTTGCTAGGGTTATTGGTCGGGTTTTCCGTTTCCTCTTCTTCCTCTTCATTATTTGGTGCTACCTCAGATTTTTGGCAACTTAAAAATAACATACAAAAAGCAAGAATAGAAAACAATGTTTTATTTGTAGTAATCATAGCGTTTAATTTAGTTGCGCTAACATTACATAAAAAGGATAACGCTTCTATCTAAAAACGGCTAACTTCGATAAATACTGGTAAATGGTCGGATGGATATTGCAAATTCCAATTATCACTTAAAACGGCATATTTTTTAACTGAAACGTTCTTAGAAACAAAAATAAAATCGATACGCTCGATAACTGGTTTATCAAAATGAAAACCATTAAATGTGCCTTCTGGTCCGAAAACAATTGAAGCTTCCTCTTTAGAGTCGTTTAAACTCTGTTTTATAAGTTGAACGATTTCGTGCTGCGGGTTCATATTAAAATCGCCAGTTAAAAACACAGGAAAATTTTCAGCATTGAATGATTTAATTTTTTCAAGAATTAAGAGGGCGCTCTTTTTTCTAGCGACCTTACCAACATGATCGAAATGTGTGTTGAATACCCAAAATTTTTGTTTTGTGGT
Source organism: Neotamlana nanhaiensis (assembly GCF_000943555.1). GTDB lineage: Bacteria > Bacteroidota > Bacteroidia > Flavobacteriales > Flavobacteriaceae > Neotamlana > Neotamlana nanhaiensis. The sequence continues at coordinate 196,826 of NZ_JTDV01000002.1, forward strand.
TACATCTTCAAATAAGGCGTAGGTGCAAACACGATTACAAACAGCATCCCAACCCATACCGACTTTCTCTGGAGTTTCAGATAACCAAAAGGTAGACGATTCTATCATTTTTAATTTATCTTTTTTATAAAAAATCGCAGAAAATTCACCTTTAGTTTTACCATCATCGCGACCAACACCAACATAACTATAAGCAGATAATTTGGTGTCTATATCTATCATTTGGTTGTACAAAGCCTCCTGCAAGCCCATAACATCGGGCTCGTAAAACTTAATTTGATTGGTAAAAAATGTTTTTCGGTTGTTCCAACTATCGGCACCATCTTTAGTATCGTACTTAATGTTGTAACTCATAATTTTCAGGTTTTGTGCAGGCAATAAACCAAAGCAAATTACAAACCAGAAATAGATATAGAATTTCATAAAATCAACTTTAAACAGTTACAAATATATTCTTTTTCGAGCTTTTTGATGTTAATTGGATTTTAAATAATGTTTTCGATTTAATTAACTTCCCGTAAGTTTTCTATACCTAAGGTTTTAGTTACCTTTGTAAACTTTAATACAGAAGTTTATGATTTACTCAATGACAGGTTACGGAAAATCTGTTTTACAATTGCCTACAAAAAAAATCACCATAGAATTAAAGTCTTTAAACAGTAAAAATTTAGACTTAAATGCGCGAATGCCTTCTATTTACAGAGAAAAGGAACTTGGTATTCGTAAACTATTAGCCGACCAGTTGGTTCGTGGTAAAGTTGATTTTTCTATTTATGTTGAGGCTACAGCCGATGACTCTTCAACACAAATAAACACGCCCGTTGTAAAGCAATACATGCAGCAGTTAAAACAGGTTGTTGATGCTAATGAGGTAGAACTTCTTAAAATGGCTGTTCGTTTTCCAGATGCTTTAAATACGGTTAGAGAGGAAATTGATGAAGATGAATGGAAAGCCATACAAACCGAAATTAACAACGCTGTAAACGACTTAGTAAAACACCGTCTTGATGAAGGTGAAGCTTTAGAACAAGATTTTAATCAGCGTATTAAAACACTTGAAAACTTGCTGAATCAAGTGGCAGAAATGGATCCGGAACGTGTAGAAGGCGTTCGTGAACGTTTACAAAAAGGTATTGAAGAATTAAGAGAAAAGTACGACGAAAATAGGTTTGAACAAGAACTGGTATATTACATTGAAAAGTTTGATATCACCGAAGAAAAAGTACGCTTACAAAACCACTTAAACTACTTTGTAGAATCGTTAAACTCGAAAGATTCTAACGGAAAAAAACTCGGTTTTATTAGTCAGGAAATGGGTAGAGAAATTAACACCATAGGTTCTAAAAGCAACTATGCACCCATGCAACAGCTTGTTGTACAAATGAAAGACGAACTAGAAAAAATTAAGGAACAGTTATTGAATGTTCTTTAAAACAAACAACTATTTTAAGTGACACAACAAACAAAAAAACAAGGCAAATTAATTGTATTTTCGGCACCTTCAGGCTCTGGAAAAACCACCATTGTAAGACATTTGCTTAAACAAAATACCTTAAATTTAGAATTTTCAATTTCTGCCACCTCTAGAGAAAAACGCGGCACCGAAGTAGACGGAAAAGACTACTACTTTTTATCGGCAAAAGATTTTAAAAGCAAGATTAAAGCTGAAGAATTTTTAGAATGGGAAGAAGTATATCGCGATAACTTTTATGGTACTTTAAAAACCGAAGTAGAGCGTATTTGGGCGCAAGGTAAAAACGTTATTTTTGATATTGATGTTTCTGGCGGCTTACGTATAAAACGCAAATTTCCCGATGAAACCTTGGCGATTTTTGTAAAACCTCCAAGCATTGATGAGCTTAAAATAAGACTTAAAAAACGCAAAACCGAAAGTGAAGATAAAATAAACATGCGTGTTGCAAAGGCATCGGCAGAATTGGCAACAGCACCACTTTTCGATACTATAATTGTTAACGACGATCTTGATAAAGCACTTAAAAGTGCCGAAACCTTAGTAAGCAATTTTATAAACTCATAATACATGAAAATTGGTTTATACTTTGGTTCCTTTAATCCTATTCATATTGGGCATTTGGTTATTGCCAACCATATGGCAGAACATAGCGAGTTAAATGAAATTTGGTTTGTTGTTACACCGCATAACCCATTCAAGAAAAAAAGTAGCTTACTCGATAACTATCAGCGTTTAGAAATGGTACATCTTGCTACCGAAAGCTACGACAAACTAAAACCAAGCGACATAGAATTTAATCTGCCGCAACCCAATTACACAGTAAATACACTAGCCTATTTGCAAGAAAAACATCCAAAACACGAGTTTGCGTTAATTATGGGCGAAGATAATTTGAATAGTTTCCATAAGTGGAAAAATTATGAGGTTATTCTCGAGAATCATCATATTTATGTGTATCCAAGAATCTCAGAAAACAAAGCGCCTGTACATCTACTCAACCACGAAAAAATACATGCCGTTAACGCACCAATCATGCAAATTTCTTCAACCAACATAAGAAATGCCATAAAAAACAGTAAAAACGTAAGACCATTATTACCTCAGCAGGTTTGGAAATACTTAGACGATATGAACTTTTATCGCTAAAATTGCGATAAACCGCATAGAATTCCGTCAATCTGTCAATTAGCATCAATTTTAGCTTTAAAAAAAGTTGTTTTCCCTTAAATTATGTTAATTTAGATTGCTAGTTACTTCTTTTATGGTTGATAAAAATTCTAGTTTATATGTTGTAGGCATTGGCGCTTCTGCTGGTGGCTTAGATGCCTTACAAACTTTGTTCGACAACATTCCAGACAATACAGGAATGGCGTTTATAATAATACAACACCTGTCCCCAGATTTTAAAAGCTTAATGCCAGAACTGCTTGCTAAGCATACGAAAATGCCCATTTTTACAGCCGAAGACAAGCAAACCATTAAGCCAAATTGCATTTACTTAAACCAACGCAATAAAAATTTACATATTAAAGGTTCGGCGTTATACCTCTTAAACAAAGGCCCTAAACACAATCTTAACTTACCAATCGATATATTTTTTCACACGTTAGGTGAAGAATTTAAAGAACGATCTATTGGTGTTATTTTATCAGGAACAGGTTCAGATGGCTCACGAGGTATTCGTACTATAAAGGAAGAAAGTGGTACTATAGTAGTACAGGATCCAATTACAGCCCAATTTGACGGTATGCCCAATTCGGCTATAGCTACAAACTTAGCAGATTACGTATTAAGTCCAAGAAAAATAGCTGAATTATTTCAGCAAAAACCGATAAATACAAAACTTTTATCAATCGATTTAGATTCGAATTCCTCAAATGAAGTACTTATTGATAATATTTTAGACATCATTTTTAAGTTCTCTGGTATCGATTTTAAAGCTTATAAAAAAAACACGCTGCTCCGAAGGTTAGAAAAACGCATGAATATTAATAATGTTCATAAACTTTACGACTATATAACCTTGCTTAAAAGCAGTAATACAGAAAAACAAATACTAAAAGACGATTTTTTAATTGGCGTAACGCGATTTTTTAGAGATACGGAAGCCTTTACAGCTTTAAAGGAAAAGGTTATTCCAAAAATTTGTGAAAACAAAAAGCACTCCGAAACCATTAGAATTTGGATTGCTGCTTGTTCAACTGGAGAAGAAGTATATTCAATAGCTATTTTAATAGATGATTACATTCGCACTAATAGCTTAAACATAGATTTTAAAATTTTTGCTACCGATATTGAACCCAAAGCACTTGCGGTTGCAAGTTTAGGGTCGTACCATGTGAATATTGTAAACGAAATTGATAAAAGTTATCTAGATCGTTATTTTTTACGCACTGGCAGCAACATTCAAATAATAAAACGTTTACGTGAAAAAATAGTATTTTCAAACCACAACCTAATTAAAGATCCTCCATTTATAAGAATGGATTTAATTTCGTGTAGAAACTTGCTTATATATTTTGACAATAAAGTGCAAAAAAAGGTAATGCACAATTTTCAGTTTGCATTAAATAAATTTGGGTATTTATTTTTAGGAAACAGCGAAACCTTAGGCGATTTAAGCAAGCTTTTCAAAACACTGGATGTTAAGTGGAAAATTTTCCAGAATATTTCGAATACTAAACATATTCCGTCGCAAAACAACCCTATCGACAGGGTTTCTACACTCTCTTACAAAACTCCTGTGCAACCTGTAACCGCAGGAATTTATAGAGAAAAAACAAATCCAGAATTAATTTTTCACAAATATTTAAGTCAAAAAAACAGTCCTGCTTCTATTTTTATTGATGCCGATTTTAATATCCTATTCATAAAAGGCGATGCTGGAAAACGTTTAATACATAAAGAAGGTGTTTTTCAAAATAACCTATTAAATATTGTACACCCAGAAGTTGCTGCAATAATAAGAAACGGATTTAGAAAACTAAAGGTTAACAACCAAGATATTATAATAAAAGGCATAAAAAACAAAACTACTAACGATAATGTTTCGTTCGATTTAACATTTCATAAACCTGAAAATGAAGCAGGTTTAAACGATTGTTTTTTAATTGAATTTAGTAACGATAAAGTTATAGAAATCGACGATACCGTTGTAATAAATAATATTAATTTAGATGAAGCTTCAACCCAACGTTTAGAAGATTTAGAAAACGAACTTAAATTTGTAAAAACAGAGCTGCAAAATGCCATTGAAGAGTTAGAAACCAGTAACGAAGAATTACAATCTTCTAACGAAGAGCTTATGGCCTCGAACGAAGAATTGCAAAGCACTAACGAAGAATTGCAATCGGTAAACGAAGAATTATACACCGTAAACTCTGAACTTCAAGAGAAAAACACAGAATTAACTAACTTAAGTAACGATGTTACCAATCTTTTAGATAATACCGATATTGCGACCTTGTTTTTAGATACCGATTTACGTATTCGTAAATTTACACCGGCGCTAAAACAAGTGTTTAGCTTACGCGAAAGCGATTATGGGCGGCCTTTATCAAGTTTTACATCAAACTTTAACGAAGAAACTCGCGAAAACTTAATTGCAGACTCTAAACTTGTTCTTGAAAAATTAATAACTATTGAAAAACAGGTAAAGGATAAATTTGACAATTATTACTTGCAACGTATTAGTCCGTTTATAACTGCTTCAAAAAAAATAAATGGTGTTGTTATAACACTCGACAATATTAATAATTTAAAAGAAACAGAACACGAACTTGCCACAACCGAACAACGCTATCACAGACTTTTTGAAAACCTAACCGAAGGTTTTTTACACGGTAAAGTAACGAACAAAAACCCTATTGACCTCGAAATTATTGATGTAAATCCAGCTTTTGAAACAATTTTAAATTTAAAAGCTAAAGATATTATTGGTTTAAACGTTTTAGATTTAAAACCTTATACCGCCTCAAATATTTCTGAATGGATTGAAATTTTTGAAGAAACTTCGCGAACAGGAAAAGAACAGTTTATTAACGATTTTACAACTAATAATAAACATTACCATATACATGTTTTTTCGCCAGGAAATAACGAGTTTGCAGCAACTTTTACTAATATAACAGAGCTTAAAAACCAAAAAGAAGCCCTTAAAAAAAGTGAAACCGAATTAACTCGTGTACAAGAACTTGCTGAAATTGGAAGCTGGTATTTAAATCTTAAAACTGGTGATGTACAATGGACCATTGAATTATTTAAAATTTTTGATTGGGATCCAACATTACCACCTCCAACTTTTGAACAAACACAAAAAATACTAACCGTAGAAAGCTGGAAAACCCTTAATAAGGCCGTTGACGATACAGTAAAAACAGGTGCGCCCTACGAAATAGAACTCAACCTAATTAAACAAAATGGGGAAAAAGCATGGATTTGGTCGCGTGGAGAAATCGATAAAGATAGCGAGGGAAATATTATTGGATTACGTGGGGCTGCACAAAACATAACCGAAACAAAATTAGTTGAAGAAGAACTTATAAAAGCCAAAAAAGAAGCCGAACTTGCCAACGACCATAAAAACCATTTCTTGGCCAATATGAGTCACGAAATTAGAACACCCATGAATGGGGTTTTGGGCTTTTCAGAGCTTTTAAAAAACGATCAATTAACCACAAAAGATCGCTTAAAGTACCTTAAAATTATCGATGGCAACTCCAAACAACTTTTAAACCTTATTGATGATATCATTGACATTGCCAAAATAGAATCGGACGAAATAAAAATTCTATTAAAACCTGTTCACTTACCAAATCTTATAAACAATCTTGAAATAACTTATAACCAATTAAAGATTAGCAGATACAAAAAAGAAAATATTAAGCTAACATCTCATTTTCCAGAAGATTATAAAGATTTAGTTGTAATTACAGATCCGCAACGGTTGCAGCAAGTAATATCTAATTTATTAAACAATGCCTTTAAATTCTCTAACGATGGCGAAATTTCCTTTGGCTTTAATGTAATTAATAACACCGTAAAATTCTTTGTAAAAGACCAAGGTATTGGCATAAAAAAAAGCAAACAAAAGGAAATTTTTGAACGCTTTAAACAAGTTAATTACGACCAAAACACCAACTATGGTGGCACGGGACTTGGGTTAGCCATTTGTAAAGGTTTGGTACAATTACTAGATGGTGAAATTGAGTTAGAGTCTGAATACAATGTTGGAACTTTATTCGAATTTACAATTCCATTAAAACAAGGTACGCTTAATACCTCAAAAAAGAAGGTTTCAAGTTTTTACGACACCGATTTTCTACAAGGAAAAACCATTTTAATAGCAGAAGACGATTCGCTTATTCAACTACTTTTTAAAATCACTCTAAAAAACACAGGCGCCAATTTACTGTTTGCAAAAAACGGTAAAATAGCAATTGAGCTTTATAAAGATACGCCTAAAATTGATGTTTTATTATTTGATATTAGAATGCCAGAAATGAATGGCTTCGATGCTTTGGAAAAAATTTTAGAAATAAATCCTGATGCTAAAATTATAATGCAAACAGCTTATGCTATGCCTGAAGAAAAAGAAAAATGCTTTAAAAAAGGATGTGTAGGTTATTTAACAAAACCTGTAGCCAAGGAAGATTTATTTGATGAACTCAACAAATGGATTCATTAACAAAATTGAAGTTTCTTAAAAAAATTCGCAACAATTTCTTTTAAACGCACATAATATTACTAATTTTTTAAAAGAAAAAATAAGCACTTAAACGATTAGCAGTTGTATTTTAAAGGTTGATTTTTTGTTTTTATCGAAAACTTAATTAAAAACTATTAGCTATAAGTCAATGTTATTTACATTTACAACGCTATTAATTAATTCCCTCAAAATCATGAAAAATAAAAAATTACTTAACCGTATTGCTACCTTAAGCTTTATTTTCTCAATTTTTTTTACAACCAATACTTTTGCTAGCAATTTTGGCAATTGGATGGATTTGTGGAAAAATATGCAATCTCAAAACACTAAAGGACATACCTCTGTACCTATTGATGGTGGTATGGGTATTTTAGTATTAGGAGCCGCAGCTTTTGGCGCTTACAAACTAAGAGGCAAGAAAAATGCTTAACTTTAAAGAATCTCTTAAAAACATACCAAAACCCATCAGGCTTTTCTTAGGAAAGGCCTTATTGTTTTTTGTTGTTTGGAAACTCGCTTATGGCTTCTATTTTTCGCATACAAAAGTTTTAGATTACCCTTTAACAAAACATGTAGGTGAAGCTTCAACCTATTTATTAAACAACTTTAGCCCCATGAGTGGTTTTACTGTTGAACGTACAGTAGGCACCTTTTATATTGGAGAAGAATTAGTAGAAGGCGGTGTTTCATCTCAAATTTTTCACAACGATTATCTTGTTCTGCATATTGCTGATAATTGTAACGGGTTAGAATTACTCGTTTTGTTTATAGGTTTTATAATATGTATGCCATCAAGCTTTTGGCGAAAGGTTTTATATATCGTTATTGGATGTATTATTATCGATTTTGTAAATATTTTAAGATGTATGGGTTTAATTTATCTTCGTGAGTATTACCATGCTTATTTCGATTTTGCACATCATTACTTATTCAAAGCCGCTGTTTATACATGTACTTTTTTAATGTGGATGTACTTTTCTAGAAAAATTAGCTTTAAAAATGAAAATTTACAAGTCGGATAAGGTTCGTTTTATTGTTGGCCTTATGCTCATTATTGTTGTATACTCTTGGAACGGATTATTTTTTATTACCGAAGATCAAGAATGGCGCAAATTACCAAAATTAACCTTTCATTTAATACGTTTTGGAGTAACCATAGTAGTGTATTTTATAGGCACTTATCATTTAGGAAAAATTAAGGAATCGTGGATGAGCACCATATGGCATCTGGTACACGTATCGGGTTTAATAATAATAACCAGTTTAGGCCTGTTTGATTGGTTTATAATGGAAATACCGCGGTCAGTAAAAAGCTTTGCTCATAATGTTCAAGAAATTTTAATTTCGCCCGTATTATACGTGGCTATGGGGCTACTTAACAGAAGTTTAAATAAAGAAGTACAATCTTAATTAAGAAAAGCGACTTCTTTTAATCGGATTAAAATGATTTTTATCCTTCACAACTGTATATTATCGGAACTTTATAGTTTAAAACATAGTTTCGTCGAAAATATAAAACAGTTACTCTATTAGGTATTATTTTTACCTAGCTATTATTAATAACTTTAATTAAACAGTATGAAAACAAAACGTTCAATCTTATTCTCAGCGACCTTATTTGCTGCATTATTATTTAGTGTGAATGCAAGTGCTTTTGGAACAGGAGGCTTTGGTTATGGTGGTTCTAAACCAGGTAAAAACAAACCAGGCAAAGGAAAACCAGGTAAAGGAAAACCAGGTAAAGGAAAACCAGGCAAAGGAGATTCTGTACCTTTAGATGGTGGTTTAGGCATTTTAGTACTAGGTGCTGCTGCTTTTGGTGTAAAAAAGTTACGTGAAAACAAGTAATTTTTTTAGCCATTAAAAATTATAAGAGACACCTTTTTAGGTGTCTTTTTTTTATCCTTATAAAAAAATAAAAGAAACCGCTTAAAGCCAAAACTCTAAACGGTTTCTAAACTAAATAACCAACCAAAAATTTTAAATATCCCTTATAACCTATCTGGGATTATTTACTTTTTCTTTTCTATACTTACGTTTTTTATCTGTGTTTGGATTTTTTAATTTGTTTTTTGTTCCATCACTCTTTAAATATTGAATATAATTACGGCCAATAAACTCGTAAACGGTTCCAGAATTTGGATGATACAACTCAATCTTTCCGTCATTTATAACGCTTAATTCAAAATACTCATTGCCTAAGTAATCATAATCTAATGTTAAAGTTTTTAGGTAAAAATCGTTAGTAACGTCGCCTACACCGTAAACACCCGTATAATCCCAATATAAACCAGTTGGACTTGTGCCTTGACTATCCTGAGAGCTTCTAAATTCAGAGTCGTTACCACCAGGTAAAAACTGTAAAAAGTTTTCATTATCAAACTCGTTTATAGCGCCATAATCGCTAGTATATACTTTTTCCCAAGCTTCATATTCTTGTAAGAAATAATGAATATTATCGTAAAACACATAATCGTAATCAAAATTATTTCGCTGATATCCATCTAAAAAATAAGAAGTATCATTATTTCTGTTATATAATTCAATGGTATTACCATCAATTTCATATACTTCATATCTTTCAAAACCATCAATATCATGGTAAACATCTAAAGTCATATTATATGCATCGTACTCACCTACATCAATTCCAAAGCCATTGCCATTAGTACCTAATCCTACAATATTATTGTTTGCATAAACTACGCCATTTCTAAACGAAATAGTAAATGCTTTTTGTAAAAAGGGAGTTTCGCCATATCCTAAAGTAGAATTTATATCGACATACCATAATTCGTAAGAACTTAATAATTGACCTACGGTTATTGTTGGTTCATCGTAATAATCATCTACAATAACTTCTGTATAACAAGATGTAAACAAGGTTGCTATTAAACTGAAACTTAAAAGTAATTTTATCGCTTTCATAATTAACCAATTTTTGGGTTTCTGAATTATAAGATTCAAAACGCGTGCCAAAAATTAAACCTTAATATTTTATTGATTTTTGAATGTATATATTTTATGTACTTTTGAAGCATCTTAAAACAACTAAATAATTTATGAGTACACCCTTAAAATATGCGGTTTTTGGAGCAGGAAGTTGGGCTACAGCCATTGTAAAAATGCTTTGCGAAAATTTAAACGAAGTGGGCTGGTATATGCGAAGTGTTTACACAAAGGAGCATCTTTTGCGCGAACAGCATAACCCTAATTATTTGAGTTCGGTTGAGTTTCATTTAGAGCAGTTAAAACTAAGTAATGATATAAATGAAATGGCTAATTATGCCGATGTTTTAGTTTTTGTTATTCCATCGGCTTTTATCCATAGCGAATTAGAAAAATTAAATATCAATATTTCAAACAAAATTATTGTTTCGGCGGTAAAAGGTATTATGCCCGAAAGCGGACTTTTAGTTGGCGAGCATTTTCATAACTTTTACAAAGTACCTTACGATAATATTGCTGTAATTGCAGGACCATGCCATGCAGAAGAAGTCGCTTTAGAGCGCCTATCATATTTAACTATTTCATGTTCTGATGCGAATAAAGCAAAAACAATTGCGAATAGTTTAAGCAGCGATTATATTAAAACTAAAATTAGCGATGATATTGTTGGTGTTGAATATGCGGTAATGCTAAAAAACATATATGCTATTGCTGCTGGAATTGCTCATGGGTTAGGATATGGCGATAATTTCCAAAGTGTTTTAATGAGCAACTCTATTCGAGAAATGAAGCGTTTTATTAAAAAAATGCATCAAATGAAGCGCAATATTAATAATTCGGCTTATTTGGGTGATTTACTTGTAACTGGCTATTCCACGTTTTCAAGAAACCGTATGTTTGGTAATATGATTGGTAAAGGATATACCGTTAAATCTGCGCAAATGGAAATGAATATGGTTGCAGAAGGTTATTATGCGACAAAAAGCGCTCATTTTTTAAATGAAAAGAATAACAAAAAAACACGTTTACCAATTATAACTGCGGTTTACGAAGTTTTATACGAAAACAAAAATCCTAAAAAGGTATTTAAAAAACTTACCGAGAAATTGGATTAAATTACTTCACCAAAACTCCTTTTACATCCATTAAAGGAATGGGTTGTAAGGCGTTTAGGTTTATGGTATTTTTTCTGAATAAATACGTTTTATCAAACATTTGGCTGCCTTCAAAAAAAGATATCTTAAAGGTGTTATTTAGTGCGAACAGCTCTTCTTGCATCAATTCAATTTTGGCATAACTCTTTTTCGGTAAAACGTCTATTTTTTTTCTGAATACCGAGGTGGTTTTATCTTGAGAATAGCCGCTTGTTACAATTATAACCATATCTAAATCTACGGTTTTATCGTTTATAATATACGCATTCCAATCGTGGGTGTTGTAAATATCGTTGTACTCGTTAACAATGGCTACGTATACGCCTTCTACCTTTGGTATTTCAATATCTTTTTTCATGTTGCAAAAATAGCAAACCTATGAAAAAAAATAGTTAGTATAATGACTGTTTGATATTCCTTTTAAATTAAATATCACAAAATGATTAAGTAATTCGGCTTGACTGTAAGTGCTAAATAGCTTATCGTTTTTAAATGCCATTTCTTCAAACCTATTAAAGTATAGTTCGCAAAACAACTGCATGTTTACATTAGTTTTAATTATATTTTGTTCTTGCGCTTGTTGCAGTAGCTTTTGTATGGTATTGAAAACGATATCTTGTCTAAAATCCTCGAAAACATGAAAGGCTTCGGGATAGTATTTTTTTAAACCAAAAATAAACGATGGTTTAAAATACATTAGCGATTCGAAACCTTTTTTGTAGATTAAAATAATACAAGAAAGAGGATCTTGCTCGTCTTTTAAAATGAGGTTAATTTTTTCTTTAAAAGCATTAACCAAACACACAACACTCTCAACGACAAGTTCCTCTTTGCTATTGTAAAATTTATAAATTGTTTTTTTTGATATGCCTAAGGTTTGCGCAAGTTCGTCCATGGTAAAGCGCTTACTACCAAAAGCAGTAAAACTTGCCATAGAACATTGCAACAACTCCTCTTTGCTTATCATTTTTATTGACTTTTTAAGGTTTGCATAAACGTTTTAAAATGAGGTAAAAAATCTTCAAAAAGATCATGCTTACGATGTTTTATCATCACCTCACTAAATAATTTAAGACCTAGGGTAAACTCTACACTATCATTGGCATTGTCAAACAGATTTTTTTCTTTTGATAGGTCTATGATTTTAAAAATATCATCATGGTTTTCAAACTCAAAACTGATATCTTTTAATTGGGAAGTCTCATCTTTTAAAGCGATTTCCTGTAAATCAATCTTATATTTATTATTCTTTTTCATGGTTATTTCCAACCGCCACCTAAGGCTTCATATAAATTAACTACGCTTAATAATTGTTGTAATTTGTTATCTACCACATTCAATTCGGCACTTAAAGCACTTTGTCTTGCGGTTAACAAATCCAAGTAATTAACAAAACCATTTTTAAGCAATTCCTCTGAATTTGACTCTGCCATTCTAAGCGCTTCCACTTCATTTTGAACATACTCAAACTTCTCGGTTTCGGCTTTATAGCTGTATAATGCGTTCGATACTTCTCTACCTGCTGTTAATAAGGTTTGTTTAAAACTTAATAAAGCTTGCTCTTGTTGCGATTTTGCGACTTCGTGTTGCGTTCTTATTTGACGACCATTAAAAATAGGCTGTGTGAGTCCGCCCACAATACTCGCAAAAAGTGAATTAGCATTAAAAAGTTCATCGAAATCTAAACTTTGAAAACCACCATTTGCGGTTAATGTTAAAGACGGATAAAAATTGCTACGGGCCACATTGCTAAGTTCGAAAGCTTGGATTAAACCATACTCGGCAGACATAACATCCGGACGATTTGTAAGCAATGTTGAAGGTACACCAAGTTTTAACTCGGAAGTGATGTCTTGTGTATTCAGCGTACCACGCTCAAAATGTTGCGGCACTTTACCTAATAAAATACTCAAGGTGTTTTCGGCTTGAAAAATAGCGACTTCCAAATCTACCGCCAAAGCTTTAGCATTGTTGTACTGCGCTATATTTTGATCGACAGCAACTTGGTTTTCCTGTCCTGCTTCTTTTAAAGCTTTAATAGTTTCAACACCTTTTTCGCGTGAAGCAATGGTTTCATTGGTTACTTTTAATTGTGCATCTAAAGCTAATAATTGGTAATACGTTGAAGCAATACTAGCCACCAACTGCGTTTTTACCGCTTGGTGTGCAGCAACACTTTGTAAATACGATGCTTGATAAGCACGCTTGTTGCTACGTATTTTTCCCCAGATATCGGCTTCCCAAGACAAACTTCCTGAAAACTCATATTGATCTAAAGATGAAAATAAACCACCAAACTGACTATTTGATGATAGTTCTTGATGCGTTAATTGACCTGTTGCACTTAATGTTGGAAAATACCCTGCTTTACCTTGTTTTAAATAAGCTTCGGCAGATAAAATTTGCTGAATTGCAATGCGGATATCGAGGTTGTTTTGTAAACCTTCTTCTATGTACTGCTGCAAATAAGTATCTGTAAACATATTTTTCCACGATACATCTGCCATCGATAAACTATCGAATGGCAAATTATCGGTTCTAAATAAATTTTGAGTTTCCTCGATTTCTGGTCGCTCGTATTTTTTAGCTACAAAACAACTTTGTAAGGTAACTGCTGCTACCAAAATAAGTGCTGTTTTGCTTATGTATTTATATTTTAAAATGGATACTGTCATGTTATTCTTCAATTACGTTTTCTTCTGGTTTACCTGAAATTTTTTCTTGTAACCACTGGAACATTATAAATAATATTGGGATGATAAATACACCTAAAATGGTACCTATAAACATACCGCCGGCAGCTCCTGTACCAATAGATCGGTTACCTTCAGACCCAACACCTGTTGCTAAAACTAGTGGCATTAAACCAAGAATAAAGGCAAACGAGGTCATTAAAATAGGTCGTAAACGCGCCTTAGCACCATGTATGGCAGCATCAACTAAATTTTCACCATTACGTCTACGTTGCAATGCGAACTCTACAATTAAAATGGCATTTTTAGCTAATAAACCAACCAACATTACCAAGGCAATTTGGAAGTAAATGTTATTTTCTAACCCTGCAATTTTAGTTGAGAAAAAGGCTCCAAAAATACCAACTGGTAACGATAATAATACCGCTAATGGTAATAAATAACTTTCGTATTGCGCAGCCAGTAAGAAAAACACAAACACCACACAAAGTATAAATATTACCGTAGTTTGGTTTCCTGCATTAGATTCTTCACGCGATAACCCTGAATAAGCGACATCGAAATTTGATGGTAACTTCGCGGCTTCGGCATTTACAATGGCTAAGGCATCACCAGAACTAAATCCTGGATTTGAAGCTCCTGTTACTTTCGCCGAATTGTAAAGGTTAAAACGGGTTACCGATTGCGGACCGTAAACACGCTCTAAGGTTACAAATTCTGTAATTGGTGCCATTTCACCACTTCCTGTTTTTATATATAATTTATTTAAGGCATTAACATCGGCTCTATCTTCTGGCAACGATTGCACATACACACGGTATTGTTTACCAAATCGTGCAAAATCTGCGGCGTAAATTCCACCTATATATCCTTGTAAAGTTGAAAAGATACTACTTACCGAAACTCCAAGTTTTTTGGCTACTGGCACATTAATATCCATTTCGTATTGCGGATAATTGGTGTTAAATGATGTTTGACCATATTGAATTTCTGGATGCTGCATCAAACTGCCAATAAACTGTTGTGTAGCTTCATTTAATTCTTCAACACTTCCTCCAGATCGATCTAATAAATTCACCTCGAAACCTGCCGATAAACCAAACCCAGGAATACTTGGTGGCGCAAAAAATATCACTCTTGCTTCTGCAATGCCTGCTGCCATTCCAAACAGTTTTCCTGTAATCGCATTTAACGATTGGTCGTCACTTTCACGTTCGCTCCAGTCTTTCAATTTTATAAATCCAAAACCGTAATTTGTCCCTGCACCGTTAATTAAGCTTCGTCCGTTTACTACAGTGATTCCGTCGACACCAGGTATGTTTTTGGCTTGTTCGTAAACATAATCGGTAACTTCCTTGGTTCTATCCATTGAGGCTCCTGCTGGTAGCTGTACATCAATAAATAAAATACCACGATCTTCACTTGGTACGAAACCAGTTGGCGTAGTTGTTGCAGACCACCAAATACCAACACCTGCAAGAATTAAAATAGCAAAGGTTACTATTTTGTTTTTGTATAAGAATTGTAACGATCTGCCATAACGCTCGGTTGTTGCATTAAAGCCTCGGTTGAAGGCATCATAAAAACGCTGTAAGAAACTTTTGTTTTTATGCTCATCGTCATGCGATTTTAAGAATAACGCACACAACGCTGGACTTAATGTTAAGGCGTTTAATGCCGAAATTAAAATAGCCACAATTAAGGTTACACCAAACTGCTCGTAAAATACACCAGTTGGACCTTGTACAAAAGTTACTGGTACGAATACTGCAGCCATTACTAAGGTAATTGATATAATAGCTCCAGATATTTCATGCATCGCACCAAGCGTTGCTTTTTTGGCATTTTTCTCACCTTCGTCAATCTTGGCGTGTACGGCTTCCACTACCACAATGGCATCATCAACCACAATACCAATGGCCAGAACTAAAGCAAATAACGTTAAGAGGTTTATGGAATACCCAAATAAATTTAAGAAGAAAAACGTACCAACAATAGCTACTGGTACCGCAATAGCGGGAATTAACGTTGATCTAAAATCCTGTAAAAAGATGAATACTACTAAAAACACCAAGATAAATGCTTCAATAAGTGTATGTACCACTTTATCGATTGAAGCCGTTAAAAATAAATTGGTATCGAAAGGAATAAGCACTTTTATGCCTTCAGGAAAATCCTTTTCTAAACGTGATAATTCAGACTTAATGGTTTCAATAATTTCTTGGGCGTTAGATCCTGCCGTTTGAAAAATACCCATGTTTACACTTGGATAACCATTTGTAGAACCTGTTGTAGCATACGATTGTGAATCCAACTCAATTGAAGCCACATCTTTTAATCGTAAGTACTGTCCGTTATCAAGCGCCTTAATAATAATATCGCTGTATTGGTCTTCGGTTTTAAATCGTCCGCTATAACGAATGGTGTACGAGAACGATTCACCATTATTTTCACCCAACGAACCCGCTGCAGCTTCTAAACTTTGCTCTTGTAAAGCCGCTGTAATATCCGAAGGATTTAAACCGTAAGCTGCTAATTTTTCTGGCTTCAGCCAAATACGCATCGCATAATCTTGCGACGAAAATACATTTACATTACCCACACCATTTACACGTTGTAAATTCGGGATAACATTAATTTTTAAATAATTTTGAAGAAATGTGGCATCGTATTCTTCATTTTCAGAATAAAACGACATAAACATTAACGCCGATGTTTGCTGCTTTTGCGTAATTACCCCAGATTGTGTTACCTCTTGAGGTAATAATGGGTTGGCACGCGCCACACGGTTTTGTACGTTTACAGCCGCAATATCTGGGTCGGTTTCTTGGTCGAAGTACACGGTAATTTGCGCAGTACCTGCATTTGAAGCGGTAGAGGTGATGTAGGTCATACCCTCAACACCGTTTATTTGTTCTTCAATAGGTATTACCACACTTTCCATAATAGTTTCGGCACTCGCACCAGTATAATTGGCGGTTACTGTAATGGTAGGTGGTGCAATATCGGGATATTGCTCAATAGGCAATGAGGTAAGCCCCAAAACGCCTAATATGACTATAATAATTGAAATTACTGTTGATAAAACAGGTCTTTCTATAAAGGTTTTTAACATGTTTTTTGCTTGATTATTTAAACAACGGTGTTAACGGTTTTGTAATGCTATCAAAAGCCACTTCTTTTGGCGTAATTGGGGTATTGTTTCGTAATTTACCAACACCTGAAACAATAATTTTATCACCTGCTTCTACGCCAGACTCAATAACATATAAATTACCAACGCTACCTTGAATTTTAATGATTGTAGATTTTGCAGTATTGCTCTCATCTAACTTGTAAATTAAGATATCTTTTTGCTGCTCGAAGGTTGCCGATTGCGGTACCACAATAGCATCTTTATATTCGGTAGGAATGCGAATATTTCCACTATTTCCGTTGGTTAAAATCTCATTAGGATTTTTAAACGCTGCTCTAATTTTAATGGTTCCTGTATTTTGGTCGATTTGACCCGTAGTGGTTTGAATACGTCCCTTTTCGGAATACACTTCGCCGTTTGCCAATACTAAGCTAACGTCCGGACTATTTTTAATTCTTTCAGCTTTACTTTGTCCTTCCATTTTTTGAAGATAGCTAATGTACTGTGCTTCGTTTAGGCTAAAAAAGGCATACACTGTACTAATTTCACTAACCGTTGTTAACGGCGTTGTATCGCTTGGGCTCACTAAAGAACCTTCACGCAAGTTTATTGCACCTACATAACCATCTACCGGACTTTTTACTGTAGCGTAACCAATATTGGCATTTACACTGTTGTAGTTGGCTTTGGCTTGTGCTAAATTAGCTTTTGCGGTTTCTAATTGTACATTACTAATAATGCCTTTCTCTACAAGCGGTACCAACTTATCTACCTCTACTTGAGCAACATTTACACTCGCTTTTGCGGCATTAGCATCTTGCGATAAAGTTTGGGTTTCTAATTTAAAAAGCGGCTGACCTTTACGTACTTTTTCGCCTTCATCAACTAAAACCTTTTGTATGTAACCCGATGTTTTTGCACGAACATCACTGTTTACAATACCTTCAATATTCACAGGATATTCTTGGTAACCCGTAACGGTTGTTGTTTGTAATTCCGCCACAGGAAAAGTAGCAGGAGGTGCCGCTGCGGCTTGATTTGCTTGCTGATTGTCTTTACAGCTATTTAATATTAAAACACCTAATATTAAAATTATGGTTTGGTTAATTCTTGTCATAAAATTTTAATTGCTATTGTTTATTTTCGAGTTCTATAATTTTGTCTTTAAGTTTTGCAAGGGCGCTAATCGCTTCGTTTAAATACACGAGATAGTTATCATGAAAATCTAAATGAAACTGCAACTCTTCATCGCCGCCCATAGTGTCATTCATTTTCTCTTTGTAATCTTTTATTTCTAAGTGAAGTTGTTTTTGGCTTTCCCAAGTAGCTATGTTTTCATCTATACTTTGAATAATCATATCGCCATTAACAACAAAATACTTTTTGCGATCGCCTGGTTTTGTAAAATATTCTATCTTTTTTAAATCTTGAAGATGACTTAAATGCGTTGATATCGTGCTTTTACTGGCACATAAGTTGCTTACCAAATCTTCGAAGGTTACACCAACTTTTCCTGTTAGTACCACATACGATAAAATTCGCGCAGCAACTGGCGCTAATTGCTCTTTATTTTCGAACAAAACACCTAGTTTTTCTACCAATTTACATTTTTGTTTCTGTAGTTCTTCCGTCATCTTTCTTTAATTTAAGATGCAAAAATATGATTAGTTCGGAAAAAACCGAACTAAACGAAGTTAAAGTGTTGTTAAATAAATTTTAACAAGATGAATTAAGAGTATCACTGGGATAGTTGGTATTCTAATTAAGATGAAGGATGTAATATTTACTATTTTATCACCTTAAATATGGTTCTCGATACAATTCTTCGTGCCTTGGAATCACTTGAACCGACGTGACGAAGCATTTTTAACGCGATTCCAGCTCATTTAACACCAAACGCAGTTCACCGTAGCTGTATTTTTCATCGAGTTGATGCTTTAATTCTGAAAGATTTTCGAAGGTTTTGGTAGGAATAATTTCTTTAAGTTCGTTGTAAACGTCGAGAGACATTAAATCGGTAATTTTAATTTCGCCTGAAGGAATAAAAGTAACTAAATGACTAAAAATAGTGTTTTCGTTAAGTTCACGTTCATCTGCTATTTCATCAATGGTTTTTCCCTTTTTAAATAGTGCTAACGACTCTTTTTGACTATCACCTTTTTGTCGTTTTGGTTTTTTAGTTTCTGGCTCTGGAGTAACATCGTTTGTAACTTCAATATCATTTTCTTCCAAAAATTGTGTAACTACGTCTAAAATTTCATCGCCATATTTGTCTACTCGCGTTTTTCCCATGCCATGAATAGCAAGTAGTTCCTTTGTGTTAGTTGGGAGTAACTCACAAATAGCATACAAAGATTTTTGCGTAAATATTTGATAATGTATCAAGCCTTCACGTTCGGCAATGTCGTTTCTTAAAACCCGAAGTAGCTCGAACAAATCGACATTTACAGTACCATCAATAACTTGTTTGCGTTGCTTTTTAGGTTTTTCTTTAGCTAAAAACACCGCATCGGTGCGCAATTTTAAATAAAAACTCACACTGAAAGCATGTGGTAAACCTTTAAAATACAAGAGTTTTTCGGTTAACAATTCTTCAAGTGTATCCAGCTGTTTTTCTAGATCTTTTTCAACGGCTTTGTTATCGGTTGTAAAATTTAAAGCTTTTAAAGATGCCTCAATATTGGTTTTAGTTTGTTCGTTAAAATAGTTAACTGCTTTCGCAAAACGTTCTTGCATTGCTTCGCTAGTTTCAGGAATCTCGGTGTTACCAACTAAAGTTTGTAATTGGGTTTTAAAACCGTTACCGACTTTAAATAAATTTGCAACGGTATCCTTAATTGTAATTGCTGGCGCTTCAACGTTACCTTCAATACTTCCTCTGTTTTTATAAAAAATATCTAAAACACGATTGGTTGGATACAAAAACGCATAAAAATTGAATAATTCCGCAATTAAATCAAGCTGAAAATCGCGCTCCGAGGCCAATAAAACCTCCTCATCTGGTTCGTTATTTGCGGCTTCTTCGTTAAACGTTAGCACATGGCTATCGGTTATAATCTGCTGCGGTGAAATTTTACTTTTCAACACCAAGCCTTCCAAGGATTTACAACGACTTAACGCCACATATGTTTGTCCGTGTGCAAAAGCCGCCTCGGCATCTATAATGGCTTTTTCAAAGGTTAATCCCTGACTTTTATGAATAGTGATAGACCACGCCAATCGCAACGGTATTTGCGAAAAACTGCCTATTCGATCTTCGGTAATTTCTTTTGTCTCACTATTTACAGTGTATTTTATGTTTTCCCAAGTTTCGAATTTAGTCGTGATACTGAAATTATCCTGCGGACAACGCACCACGACTTCTTCTTTATTTAAAGCGATAACCTTACCTATTTTGCCATTAAAATATTCCTTTTCTTGAGAGCTATCGTTTTTTATAAACATAACCTGCGCGCCTACTTTTAACTCTAAAATAGCATCGTTAGGGTAAGCGTGCTCAGGAAAGTTGCCTTCAATAGCAGCTTTGTAGGTTTTGGGTTTTTCTTTTAAATCGGAAAGTTTTTGCTCGTTGGTTGCAATGGCTTTTCGGTTGTGTGTAGTTAGCGAAATGTAACCATCTTCATCGTTTGTTTCAAAATTTGGCTGAAACCTTTTATTGAGTTCATCGGCCGATTGTTGCGACAGGTTATTATTTCTAATTTCATTTAAAATGGTAATAAACACAGGGTTTTCTTGCCTGTAAATATGCTTTAACTCAATGCTTATGGCTTTACTTTGCTGATACGCCAGACTACTAAAGAAAAACGCATTTTTATAATAGGGTTGCAACAGTTGCCATTCGTTTTCTTTAATTACAGGTGATAGCTGTTGCAAATCGCCAATCATGAGCAATTGCGTGCCACCAAATGGTAACATTTTGTTTTTAAAACGACGTAAAACTTTATCGATACCGTCGAGCAAATCGGCACGAACCATACTTATTTCGTCGATAACCAAAAGATCGAGCGACTTAATAATATTGATTTTTGTTTTACTAAATTTTCGGCTAAACTGGGATGACTTTTGCAAATCGTCGTGCGGCAAAATAGGTCCAAAAGGCATTTGAAAAAACGAGTGAATCGTAACACCCTTAGCATTAATAGCTGCCACACCCGTTGGCGCCACAACCACCATGCGCTTATGGCATTCTTTTTTTAATTTATGAAGAAACGTTGTTTTACCCGTACCCGCTTTACCGGTTAAAAAAATATTGCGATTGGTTTTGGTAACAAAATTCCAAGCAAGGTCGAGTTCTTTGTTTTCCTTCATGTTTTAAAAATAGATGATGAAGATAACTTTAGTTTTAAGAAAAAACAAGATGTGATACTTTTCTGAATGAAAAAACCCTGAGGTTTTCAGGGTTTAGTTTCTGTTTATATTTTTTTGTGACCCTGAAACACATTCAGGGTGACAACTAATTTTGTTTTATAGTGCCGATTTAAACTGCTCTAAAAAGCGCACATCGTTTTCGCTTAATAAACGAATATCGCCTATTTGATGCAATAACATAGCAATACGATCGATACCAACACCAAAGGCAAAACCAGAATAGGTTTCGGTATCAATTTTACAGTTTGTAAGTACGTTAGGATCGACCATACCACAACCACCAATTTCTAACCAACCGGTTCCTTTGGTAATTTTATAA
The DNA here is from genome assembly GCF_000943555.1 of Neotamlana nanhaiensis. Classification (GTDB taxonomy): domain Bacteria; phylum Bacteroidota; class Bacteroidia; order Flavobacteriales; family Flavobacteriaceae; genus Neotamlana; species Neotamlana nanhaiensis. Next base: position 218,626 of record NZ_JTDV01000002.1, read on the forward strand.
TCGGTTTCGCTTTCTAATCCCCAATACACATCAATTTCTGCACTTGGTTCTGTAAACGGGAAATACGACGGACGTAAACGTATTTTACTTTTCCCAAACATTTCGGTTGTAAAGTGTTGCAAGGTTTGCTTTAAGTCGGCAAAACTTACGTCTTTATCAATGTACAAGCCTTCAATTTGATGGAAAAAACAGTGCGAACGAGCCGAAATAGCTTCGTTTCGGTACACACGCCCTGGCGAAATAGTTCGAATAGGCGGCTCGTTGTTTTCCATGTAACGCACTTGCACCGAACTGGTGTGTGTACGCAATAAAATATCTGGATTGGTTTGAATAAAAAAGGTATCCTGCATATCGCGTGCTGGATGATATTCTGGTAAGTTTAATGCGGTAAAGTTGTGCCAGTCGTCTTCAATTTCTGGGCCTTCACTTACGTTAAAACCAATACGTGAAAAGATATCGATAATTTGATTTTTTACGATTGATATCGGATGACGCGCACCTAATTGTACTGGTTGTCCTGGGCGCGATAAATCGCCGAAAACACCTTTTTCTTCTTCTTTACTTTCAAGCGCATCTTTAAGCTCATCTACCTTAGTTTGTGCTGTGGTTTTTAGCTTATTTATGGTTTGCCCAAATTCCTTTTTTTGATCGTTTGCCACGTTTTTAAACTCGGCAAAAAACTCATTAAGTAATCCTTTTTTTCCTAAATATTTAATTCGGAAGGCTTCTACCTCTTCTTTGGTTTCGGCTTTAAAGGCTTCGGCTTCTGCAATTAATTCTTTAATCTTGTCAATCATAGCTACATTATCGAAATGGTTGCAAATTTAGTGATTTTTAACCCGCTGAAACAAGTTTTATTTATCTTAAATGCCTTGGTTTGCACACTTAGTTTTAGCAAAATTGCATTTAAGAACGAATAAACAATGCCTTTTGCTGATGGGTTGCGTTAGGGATTGCAGCGGCATCCTTTTTTGAGGTTACGAGAAAAAGATATAGAGGAAAGCCCGACCGCGCCTTAACGAGGTAACGCCCATTTAATGAATATACTCGGTTTCGAGAAAATAGTTTACAATAGCTTCTTTCATTAAAACGCTTTGTTCGCCTGCTTTTAAATGCGGAAGTTGTTCGAGCATTTTATAATGTGGCCAACCATCGTCATCAACAAAATCGAGCTCGTAGTAGCCGTAAGGCGTGAGCAGCTTGCAAATCGCTATGTGCATGAGGTCGAGTTTTTGGTCTTTTTTAAACGTACGGTTTAATTGCCCGAGTTCCTGCAAGCCAATGAGGTAAATTATGGCGTCTAAATCTAACCTATCGCCATCGGCAAATTGATTGGATAGTTTTTGCACCAATAATTCCCATCGTTGTTTTAGTTGCTCGTCTCTTGACATTCTTTGTGTTTCAGGTTTCAGGTTTCAGGTTTCAAAGTTAGTGAATGGGTTTGTTAGTTGTTGCATTCGCCACAAAAAAGACGGAATTTATTTTATATTTGTTGAAACTAACAACTTATGGGCGTAATTGATATTGTTTTAGCTGCCGTAATTTTATTGGGGCTGGTTCGCGGATTTTTAAAAGGACTTTTTGTTGAAGTAGCTTCTCTCGTGGCTTTGGTTGCAGGCGTTTATGGCGCTATACATTTTAGTAATTTTGCTGCGGAATTTTTACAAACCAAAACCGATTGGGGTGAAAAAACCATTAATATTACCGCATTTGCCATAACTTTTGTGGTTATTGTTCTAGCGATTGCCTTGGCTGGAAAAGCCTTAACCAAACTTGCCGATTTTGCTGCCTTAGGTATTCTAAACAAACTGTTAGGTGCTGTTTTTGGAGCGCTAAAAATGGCTTTAATTTTAAGTGTTATTCTTAATATTTTTGATAAAATGAATAGCACAATTTCGTTTATTGACGACGATGATATTGAAAACGCTACGCTTTACAAACCTGTAAAAAGTTTAGTGCCATTGATTTTTCCGAAGCTTTTAAGTGAAGATGACACTGATACTCAGGAAAACAATGATGCTAATTTTACTCAAGAGTTTTAAAAATTCACGAAAGTGATTAGGTTTAATTGATCGCGGCTTGAGGTTTCGAAAAACTGATTCATATAACCCGCTTCTACCCGAACGTTTTTAGAAAAATTATAACCCAATCCACCGTAAAGTCGGTTACGATCGAAAATTGATGTTTTGGTGTTTAAAAATATTTCGTTGTAAGCCGAGAGATAAAATTTACTGTCTCCTGTTTCGGTTTTGCACAATGGTACTTTTGCTGCTAAAAAATACCGAAATCGCATTTTAAAATCGTCTTCAATAAAACGCTGTTCAAAACGGTAACGGTGACTCAACTTAACGCTTCCAATGCTTTGTTTTGATATAAATTGCTGATAAATACGATGCTCATTAACACTTAATTTATCATTGGTGTTTCCAACGTAATTTTCCGAAAGAATATAACCATAACCCATAAGCACATTGCTTTTACCCTCGTTAAAGGTGTACCCTAAACCAGTACGCAACAACAATTGTTCTAAATCGCCAATAGCATTATAATTTCTGTACTGCACTTCGTGGTGTAAATTCCATTTTTGGTTAAACTGTTTATTACCAAAATAAATTAACCAATTACCTAAATTGCTATCTTGAGCTATAGCAAAAAAAGGCAGCATCAATGCAATTATTAATGCTGCCCTATTTGTTTTATTTTTCATGCTATTCACTTATTCGTAAAAGGCTACTGCACCCGATGTTATATCGTACATAGCGCCAATAATTTTTATCTCGCCATTTTGTTCCATTTCAGATAAAATTGGGCTTTCTGCATGAATTCTATCAATTGTAAGTTCTACGTTCTTTTTAGAAACACTATCTACAAACTCTAAGTTTTTAGAATTACGTTGGCTTTCATCGGCAGGTTCGGTTACGGCTTGTACTGCTGGATTTATTTTCTCGATTAACTTGGTTAAATTACCCATTTCGGCATGATCGCAAGCGCCTTTTACAGCACCACAACTGGTGTGTCCTAAAACCACAATAAGTTTGGTTCCTGCTAGTTTACAAGCAAATTCCATGCTTCCTAAAATATCTTCGTTTACAAAGTTTCCTGCAATTCGAACGCTAAATATATCGCCTAAACCTTGGTCGAAAACCAATTCGGCAGAGACACGCGAATCGATACAACTTAAAATGGTTGCAAACGGAAATTGTCCTTCCTTTGTATCGTTTACTTGCTCTAAAAGGTTACGGTTTGCTTTTAAATTATTTTGAAAACGGATGTTCCCTTCTTTTAAAAATTGTAATGACTTTTCAGGCGTCATTGTAGCCTGTGTTTCTTTAGTATGTGCTTTCATAATGTGTTTTTTAATTTGTTAGACTTCCCTAAAAATTACTTTTATTAAAGTCTTATTTTATCGTTTTTGAAGAATTCCACAAAACTATCTGGGTTTTCTACTACGCCTTTTTGCGACACTAATTTAATGTTAATATTACGTTCTTGTGCCTTTAATAGAAAATCTTCAAGAATTTCAATAATATCGTTATCTAAGTACTTGGTATTTAAAACATTTAATTCTAGCATAGAATTTGAAGGAACGTTATCTAATTCTTTCAAAATTGCGCCTTTGTTAAAAAATGTTACTTCCTCCGACAAGGTCATCTTTATTTTTCCATCAGGAACATCTTCACCTTCTTTGTGTAAAAAGTGAGAGTTTTGATAATTTTTAAGTAAAACCACAAAAATACCAACTGCTAAACCTAAGCCAATACCTAGAAGTAAATCTCCTGTAATAATCATGAGTAAAACAGTCGCCATAAACGGTAACCATTGCTTCCAACCTAAACTAAACATAGCTTTGAATGTTGATGGTTTAGCCAATTTAAAACCAACAATAAATAAAACTGCTGCTAAAACAGCTAATGGAATTTGATTTAATAAAGTAGGTATTAAAATGATTGAAATTAACAAGAAAAAACCGTGTATAATAGCTGATAACTTCGTTTCTCCACCAGACTGAATATTTGCCGAACTTCGCACTATAACTTGCGTAATTGGCAAACCTCCTATTAAACCTGATAGAATATTTCCTGTTCCTTGCGCCAGTAACTCACGATTTGTTGGCGTTACATTTTTATGCGGATCTAACTTATCGGTTGCTTCAACACACAATAAAGTTTCTAAACTTGCTACTAACGCAATGGTGAAACCAGTTATCCACACTTCAGAATTTCCAATAACTCCAAAATTAGGGAAGGTAAATTGACCCATAAAACTATCAAAACTATCGGGTACTGGCACCGAAACCAAATGACTTTCATTAAGACCTAATGCACCATCTTTGGTAACCAAATAGTATACTATACCAACAACAACAGCCACTAAAGGCCCTTGAATAAGTTGAAATATCTTTCCTTTTTTGGACAAGACATTAGACCATAGTATTAAAATACCAATAGCCACAAGACCTATTACTGTAGCACCGATGTTTATATTTCCACTTAATAAGGCATTGATGTCACGAAGTAGCTCAGAAATTAAGTTATCCCAACCTACATTTAAAAAGTCAAATTTGCCTTCAATGGTTTTATCCATACCAAAAAAGAATCGAATTTGTTTAAGGATAATAATTATACCTATACCTGTTAACATTCCTTTTATTACTGAAGAAGGGAAGAAATAGCCTATGATGCCTAGCCGTAATACTCCAAATATGAGCTGAATAACGCCGCCTATTACCACGGCAAGTAAAAAATTTTTATATCCTAAAGAGGTTATCGCTACAAGTACAATAGCGGCCAAACCTGCTGCAGGACCACTAACACCAATATTAGAACCACTTAATGCCCCTACGACAATACCTCCAATAATTCCTGCTATTAATCCTGAGAATAGCGGCGCGCCACTAGCTAGCGCAATACCTAAACACAATGGTAAGGCAACAAAAAACACAACGATACTCGCTGGTAAGTCTTTTTTAATTGATTTAAACATATTATAATTTTTTTTGAATTCGTAAGTTCTTTTAAACTCGACGAAAACGGTTAAGTAATCAGTTTAGCATATAAAATGCTCAAGGTATCTTACAATATGTGTTGTTCTGGAGGCGGAGAAATAAGATTTAAATGAGGATTAGGGTAATTTTTAAAATAATATGCTATTTGAACTTCTGACGTTAAAGAAGCTAAATTTAAAGTTTCATGACTACTTTTGTTATACTGTAGTTTAATTTTACCGAGTTCTTCTTCTTCAGCTATATTATTATAAAACATTGAAATATCTATAGAGTCATCTATACTTGCAATAATTGTTGGTGCTGTAATAAAGGCCAACAATACAACTGAAAAGAATATAACAATTGTTTTTTTAGTCATGGTTTAGTTTGGTTGTTACACAAATATAACAATTCAAACCAATTATACCGTTAAAGATGTTTTAAAAATCTTTGAGTGTTTTTATATCATTTGCAGCTACCCAACCGGTTTTTCCATCGGCAAGTTTTATTTTTTTCCAACTCTCAAAAGTTTCAACAACTTGAACTTTGGTGCCTTCGTGTAGTCTAAAAGCTTCATCGCTATTTGGATTTGGCCCGCTTTTTATTTTACTTTCTTGCGCAAAAATAATGGCCGGATTATCTTTTTTATCTATATCAAATTTATAAAATGCAAAAGCTAACGTAATACAAACCAGTATTAAAGAAACAACACTGCCTATAAACGCTAATCGTTTTCGGTTTGTTGAATACGCAAAATAATATAGTAAGAATAAAAGAACGAATACAAAAACCATAGCTACAGCTATTTTTGCCCAAGTATCAAACGTGAATTTGTTTGCAAACGATTTTATAAATTTTGAAATACCTGAATCTGGCACCACATCAATCACATCGATAGTCATGTTTTGCGCGAAAGCGAGGTTGTTTTTAATATCGGCGTCGTTTGGTGCTAAGCGCAACGCCTTTTCGTAATAATAAATACTTGGCGCTATATTGTTTAATTTATAATTGGCATTACCGAGATTAAAATACAAATCGGCAGAATGATGTCCAGTTTCTAAAATAGCTTGGTAAGCATCAATAGCTTCGGCGTATTTAGCATCGTTGTAAAGCGCATTTGCTTTTTCGAATAACGCTGCGTTTTGACCAAAACTAAATGCCGATATAAAAACTACGAGTATGTAAATTATGTTTTTCATAAAATGCTTCACTTTGTTCAAAATGCTATTATTTTGCTTGCTTATCTATTAACGAAATGGTTTTGGCTGCCTTATCGTAATCATCTTGCATGGTAACAATATCTATTGGTGTATAGCGCGCTAATTCGCAACTTTGCAAAATGCTGTTAAAGTCTGTTATTACAGTTTCTTCAACGTCTTTTTCTTTTAATAATTCGTTTATTCTATCTTTACTTAATTCGCTTGTTTCAATATGTAATTTGGCTTTTAAGTAATTGTGTAATGCTTTTTCTAAAGCAATGTAAAACGCTTCTTTTTTACCTAACGATTTTTTGGCACTACTTAAATATTTTCTTGCCAATTTATCGGCTTTTCTAATTTTGTTTCCGTAAACATCGGCATCACGTTTAGCTTTTTGTTTTCCTATTAAAATAGCCAACGGAATTGCTAAAAATGGCAATAACAATAAGTACCAGAACAAATCTGTTTTAAAGAAATGACTTTGTTTTATGCTTGAAAACGTAGTATCGGTTTTTATAAAAGCAAACTGATTATCATTATAAACCACCGCTTGTTTGTTGTTATTTGCTGTATTATTTTCGTTAGAATTTACACCATTTGAAGGACCATTTAACACATCAATTACAATTTCATTTGATGACAAACGCTTATAACTTTCGGTTTTTAAATCGAAATAAGAAAATGAAATGTTTGGAATTGGGTACTTGCCTTTAAATTGAGGAACAACGGTATAACTATCGGAAATACTACCTTGCATACCAGCCAAATTAGTTTTAACATTTTCGGTATGTTCTGGTTCATAAACCTCTAACGAACTTGGTAATGTTACTTTAGGCAATTTAAATAGTTTTAAATTTCCGTTGCCACTAACACGAACGTTAAGCTGAAGCGATTCGGTAGCATCCAATTCGGTTTTTGAGGTAGATACATCAAACTTAAAATCACCAACAGCACCAGTAAAATCGGCAGGTTTACCAGCTTCTGGCAAAGCCTTTACGTTAATGGTTTTGTTTCCTGCTGAAATGGTTCTGTTAACTCGTGTCATAAGAAAACCTCCAAAAATATCGCGGCGGTTAGAAGGCACACGCATTGCAATATTTAAACTTAAAGGTTCTATGTTTAATTTTCCTGTTTTCTGCGGATATAATACTGTTTTTCGTAATACCAAAAAGCGATAATCTTCGCCGTTATAAGTGCCGTTTTGTACTTTCTGATTTTGCGTATCTATATTCTGACTCCAAAAATCGTTATAACGCGGACTATCAATTTCATTCCAATTATCAACCGCCACTTTTGGCGATACATATAACTTATAAACTACCGTTATAGCTTCATTTAAATACGGATTAGTTTTTGAAACTTCCGCAACTAAATGAATATTCTCTGCTGCTAAATAATTAGGATCGTTAGGGTCTTTTGGAATATCTACTGCCGCAGTAACTTCTACTTTTATTGGCGTAGTTTTATAAGTTTCTCCCTCAATATTAATAGTAGCTTGACTAATGGTAAACGTACCTCTACTTTTTGGAGCTAAAAAATAGCTATATGTTTTTTTGTAAGAACGCACACCTTGTACCCAAGAATTACTAACCGATTGATTTGGCCCACCAACAATCGTAAAATTTGAAAAATCTGGTGGATTAAAATTATCGCCATCTTGATTCATTTCAAAATCTATTCGTAAACGTTCGTTTACACCCAACTTTTGCTTGCTCGCTTTAGCTTCAAATTTTACTTGAGCCGCAGCAAATGTTGATGCCATTACGATGAATAAAACAGCTATGTAATTTTTTATATGCATTTTTATTTTAATGAGATGCTTCGCTTTAATTCGCTTAGCATGACAATTCGTTTCTTTTAACTTTAGTTTTTAAGATGCTTCGACTGCGCTCAGTATGACATCTTATTACTTATTCTTACTTTGGACTTCGACAAGCTCAGTCTGACAGGTTTTGTTCCTTTACATCTTTTTAAAATTCCAAATTCAGTCTTCAGTCTTCGGTCTTAAAACCTACCAATCTTTTTCAGTTTTTACTTTTACGCCTTTTTGCTTTTCGGCATTTATTTTTTCTTGAACCTTTTGTTCTTGGTTATTCATGGCTTCTAGCAAGTTTTTAATTTGCTGTGGCGATAACTGTCCTTGTTGTGGTTTGGGTTGTTGTTGCTCTTTCTTATCATCTTCACCCTTATCGCTTTTATCTTGTTTTTCATCTTTTGGCTTGCCGTTTTCATCTTTTTCATCATCGCCTTCCTTTTTATCGTCTTGCTCGCCTTCTTCGTTTTTATCTTGATTTTTATCGTTATCGCCCTCGTTTTCCTTGTTTTCGTCCTGCTTTTCGTTTTGGTCTTGCTTATCTTCTTTGTCTTCGTTCTCCTTATTTTCGTCTTGCTTATCTTGATCTTGATTTTTATCCTCTTGATCTTGCTGCTGTTTAGCGCACTCTTTGGCAAGTCCTAAGTTGTAACGCGTTTCGTCGTCGGTTGGATCGTTTCTTAAAGCATTTTTATAAGCTTCAACAGCTTCTTTACACTTTTTATTTTGCATTAAAATATTTCCAATATTGTGAAATGCACTGTGTTTTTCTTCTTTTGAAGTTGAAAGATTTGCAGCTTGTTGCAAACGATACAAAGCTTCGTCAAAATTACCTTTGGTTATATAACTTGTGCCTAAATTATAAGCACCTGCTTTGGTTGAAGCTTGCTGAGATAAGGCCTTACGGTATTCCATTTCGGCTGAGACAAAATTATCTTCGTTTAATAACGTATTGCCTTCGTACACAAAGTTATTAGCTTTCTTCATGGCTAATAATTGTGCTTTTTCGGCGTCTTCTTGTGCAAAAGATATCGCCGAGATTAATAGGGTTAAAACTAGTAGTAAACGCTTCATTTCTTCATTTAAATTTAAAAAACTCATCTTTTTTAGGCGTTAAAAAAATGATAAAAGTTAATGCCTTGATTTGCTGAATATTTAAAAATTCTCGTTAAACAGGTTCAATTTTTTCAACCAAGCTGTTTTTCGTTCTAATAAAAACACATCTAATAGCAAAAAGAAAATACCAAAGCCTAAAAACCATTGAAATTGGTCTTTAAAATCGGCAAATTGTTTGGCTTCAAACTCGGTTTTATCCATGGTGTTTAAAATTTCACGAATATTTTCTACCACATTGGCGGTGTTTTTTCCGTTAATATAAGCGCCATTGGCTGCCGAAGCAATGTTTTTAAGCGTGTTTTCGTTAAGTTTGGTTATTACGGTTTCGCCTTGGCTATCTTTTTTATAATTTAAAACTACACCGTTTCTTTTTTCGGGAATTGGTCCGCCTTTTACATCGCCAACACCAATGGTAAAAATGCGTACACCTTCGTCGTGTGCAGCTTCGGCAATGGCTTCGGCTTCTTGCCCGTGGTCTTCACCATCAGAAATTATAATTAATACGCGGTTGGTTTGTTCTTCGTCATCAAAATAGGTTGATGCTAATTTTATAGCTTCGCTAATGGCTGTTCCTTGCGACGACAACATATCGGTATTCATGCTTTGTAAAAACATTTTAGCCGAAGCATAATCAGTTGTAATTGGCAACTGCGGAAATGCGGCGCCTGCATAGGCAATAATACCAACGCGATCGCTAGCTAAATTATTTACAATTTGAGTTACTAATTGCTTCGATTTTTCTAAACGGTTTGGCGCAATATCTTCGGCCAACATACTTTTAGATACATCGATGGCAAATACAATATCGACACCTTCCCGCTTTACCGTTTCTAACTTTGTACCAATTTTAGGATTTACTAGAGCTAACGACAAACATAAAAACGCCAAACTTAAAACCACTACTTTTAAAACGGTTTTAAAGGTTGATTTATTAGGGCTTAATTTTTTAAGCAAAGCCTTGTCGGCAAACTTGTTTTGAGTTTTGTATCTCCAGAATTGAAGACCCAAAAACAGCAAGATTATTACCGGAATAATAACCAGCGTCCAGAACCATATTTTCTCTTCTAATTGATACATTTCTTTTTTAGTTTACAGTTTACAGTTGCAGTAAACAGTTAATTTTTGTTTGTTATTCTGAACTTGTCTCAGAATCTCAGTTTATTTTGAACTAAATTCATTAAGATCCTGAAACAAGTTCAGGATGACAGTTTTATGTTATCGCTTTCGCGGAAATTAAAAACTCATTATATAAAACTTCTAAAAACCGTGTTTCGCAATAACAATTCAATCAATAACAATAATCCGGCAATTAATACTAACGGACGGAATTTTTCTTCGTAATTGTAAAACTTAAATTCTTCTATTTCGGTTTTTTCGAGTTTGTTTATTTCTTCATAAATATCTTCTAGCTTCTTATTATTTGTGGCTCTAAAATATTTTCCGCTAGTTACTTCGGCAATTTCCTTTAGTAAGGTTTCGTCAATTTCAACTTGAATTCTTCCGTATTGAAAATTACCCGTTCTTGGGTCGATACCAACGGGAGACATCGCCATTCCGTTAGTTCCTAAACCAATGGTATAGACTTTTATGCCATATTCTAAAGCTAGTTCGCTTGCAATTTTAGGATCGATAAATCCGGAATTGTTTACACCATCCGTCAATAAAATAATAACTTTACTAGTGGCTTTACTATCTTTTAAACGATTTACCGAAGTGGCTAAACCCATACCAATGGCTGTGCCGCCTTCAATTATATTATTATATTTTATACTACGTAACGCACGTAACACAATGCTTTTATCGCTTGTAATTGGTGTTTTGGTGTAACTTTCGCCTGCATATTCTACCAAACCAATACGATCGTTAGGGCGCCCTTTTATAAACTCTGAGGCTACATTTTTTAGTGCTTCCAATCGGTTTGGGCGTAAATCTTTAGCCAACATACTCGCCGAAACATCGATAGCCATAACAATATCGATACCACGAGTGGTTTTTGTTTTTGTAGACACATCAACCGTTTGTGGTCGTGCTAAAGCGGTAATTAAAAATACCAGAGCTACTAGACGCAACACAAACAACACGTGTTTAAATTTTGGCAACCACGAATTGGTAATTTTAAAGCCTTTTAAGCTCGACATTTTTAACTCGGCTATTTGCTTTTTGTTTTTAAAAACGTACCAAATAATAGCCAATGGCAGCGCCAACAATAACCAGAAAAATTCTTTATTTACAAACTCAATGCCTTCTAACATTATGCTTCTTCTTTTTTAAGTTCTATTGAATTTATAATACGCTCCACAATTTGTTCTGCATAAGTATCATCGCTTGGCGATGTTATAATAACTTGCTGCAACACATTATCTGATGCAAAATGAAGCATCACATATTTAGCATCAACAAAATTGCCCGATTTAAGTATATCGATTTTTAATGTCCCGTGTGTTTTAACACCTTCGGCACCATTTGGCGTAGTAAATTTTTCTTGAAGCGTAACGATATCCTTTACACCTTGAGCTTCCATCGATTTTAAACTACCTTCAATAGCTTTTTCAACATCTATACCACCTTCTGGCGCTTGTGCCATAACCGTTGTACTTACCACAACACTAAATTCATCGAGTAACGTACCATAAGCAAATGTGGTTAATTGCATCTGTTGTTTTAACTCGTCGGGAACTGGTGTTTGTACACGTTGTAAAACTTTTGGAGTCGAAATTGAAATTGGCGGCACACCATAATCGCTGGTTACCCAAGTGCCTTCTAACAACTCTTTACTATCGTGCCCTAAAATGGTATCTTTTACATAACCAAAACCGTATTTTACCGAAAAACCAGCAAAAGTTGCACACAATAAAAACACAGCTATACCAGCGGTTAACCATATTTTTTTGCGTTTCTTTTTTGCTTCTAACGCTTCGCGGTATTGTTCATCGAGAAGTTTTTCTTCTTCGGTTGGTTCTGGCAACGCTTCTTTAACGTGATCAATTTCTACATCAATGGTATTTCTATCTAGTTTTGCAAGCTCGATATCTGGTGCAGACTTTGCGAATTTTACTAAATCGGCACGCTTTAAAATGCTTTCTAAGTTTTTAATATCGTCGTTACTTAAATCGACTTGATTACCTTGTTTTAGTAATTTTAATCTATCTATTAACTCGTCGGTAGTACTTTCTAAAGCTCTGTCGTAAACTTTTTCGTCGAGATATTTACGGATGATGAATGTTAAATCGGAATAATAATCTTTTAAATTCTCTTCTTCTAAATACGTACTTTCATCAAGTTTTTTAAGTGCTAATTTGGCACGATCGTACGGCGGCAATAAAGCAATTTTTTCTTCTTCGGTTAGCGGTTTTTTACGCCAAATAAACCAATATAAAAGGGCAGTAATTACAGCTATTATTAATAAAACAATAAGCGCCGTTTTCCACCAATCGCCACTGCTTTTTTCTACACCAATAATTGGTTTTATATCGTAAAGCCCTTGTTTGGTTGTGTCGACCACTACATTATTAACCTCAACTTTTAATGAATCGGTTAAAAAAGCTTTATCGGTAATTATTATTTTTTGCTGCGGAATGGTGTACGTTCCAGAGTCGAACTGTGTTAATCCGTATTTTTTAATGAGGTTGTACTTGTCACTTTTTTTAAGTGTATCAATTGGATAAAATTCGATAACTTCTAATGGTGAAAACGATTGTCCTTCCGGGAAAACCACTAAATTCGTGGTATCGGTTTCTACCTCAACTTTAAACGTAATTTGCTCACCAATTTTGATTGATGTAGAATCGATTGAAGATTTTACTTGAGCATTCAAGAAAAAAGAAAATAGAATACAGAACAAAGACAATACAAGTGTTTTGGATTGCTTTGATTCAAAATTCATCATTCGTAATTCGTAATTCATCATTCGTTTATCCTCTTCGTTTAAAATAACCTAATAGTTTTTTTACATAACTTTCATCTACACGACAATCCATACTTCCTGCTCCCGATTTATTAAAACTTTCCTTATAATAATCGACTTTTTCTTTATAAAACTTGGCGTAATTCTGTCTTACTTTTTTCGATGATGTATTTACCAACATAAGCTCGCCTGTTTCTTCATCTTGCATTTGCACAACACCTAAATTTGGTATGTTTTCTTCGCGAGCATCATAAATTCTTATTCCTGTAACATCGTGTTTTCCTGCTACAATTTTCATGGTATGATGGTAATCATCTGCAATAAAATCGGACAACACAAATACAATGGCTTTCTTTTTCATAACGCTTGATAAAAAACGCAACGCTTCAGCCACATTGGTTTGTTTACTTTCGGGTTCAAACTCGATAAGCTCACGTATAATGCGCAACACATGCGAACGCCCTTTTTTAGGCGGAATAAACAGTTCGACTTGATCGGAAAATAAAATCAAGCCAATTTTATCGTTGTTTTGAGTTGCCGAAAATGCTAAAGTTGCCGCAATTTCGGTTACCACTTCGTTTTTAAATTGCTGATTGGTACCAAACATTTCGGAACCTGAAACATCTACCATAAGCATCATGGTGAGTTCGCGTTCTTCCTCGAAAACTTTTATGTAAGGCTCGTTATAACGAGCGGTTACATTCCAATCTATATTTCGTACGTCGTCTCCAAATTGATACTGGCGAACTTCAGAAAAAGTCATACCACGACCTTTGAAAGTCGAATGATATTCGCCTCCAAAAATATGATCAGACAAACGGCGTGTCTTAATCTCAATTTTACGTACTTTTTTTAGTAATTCTTTAGTATCCATCTATTCAGTAAACAGTATTCAGTCGCAGTATTCAGTCGCAGTTTTCAGTCGCAGTATTCAGTTATCACAAACTATTTATACAGTATTCAGAATTATAGAAAGCAACTGCAAACTGCTACTGAACACTGCAAACTATTTTTATGGTACTTCAATCTCGTTTACTATTTTGTTGATGATATCAACGGAAGTTATATTTTCAGCTTCAGCTTCATAAGTAATACCTATTCTGTGACGTAACACATCGTAAACTACGGCACGTACATCTTCTGGAATTACATAACCACGACGCTTAATAAAAGCATAACATTTTGCTGCTGTTGCTAAGTTAATACTACCACGTGGCGATGCACCAAACGAAATAAGCGGCTTTAAATCTGGAAGTCTGTATTTTTCTGGATAACGTGTTGCGAAAATAATATCAAGAATATATTTTTCAATTTTCTCGTCCATATACACTTCGCGTACGGCTTGTTGGGCTCTTAAAATGGTATCGGTAGTAATTACCGATTGTACTTTTTCCCAAGCACCTTTTAAATTGGCACGCATAATTAATTGCTCTTCGGCAATTTTTGGGTAATCGATTACCGTTTTTAGCATAAAACGGTCAACTTGCGCTTCAGGTAACGGGTATGTTCCTTCTTGTTCCACTGGGTTTTGGGTTGCCATTACTAAAAATGGCTTATCTAATGGGAAGGTTTCATCGCCAATAGTTACTTGTTTTTCTTGCATTGCTTCAAGTAAAGCGGCTTGCACTTTTGCTGGTGCACGGTTAATCTCATCGGCAAGAACAAAGTTTGCAAAAATAGGCCCTTTTTTAATTGAGAAGTCGTTATCCTTCATATTATAAATTAGGGTTCCTGTAACATCGGCAGGTAATAAATCGGGCGTAAACTGTATACGACTAAACGTACCATCAACGGCTTGAGATAGCGTATTAATTGATAGCGTTTTTGCTAAACCAGGCACACCTTCAAGTAAAATATGTCCGCGACCTAATAAACCAATAAGTAATCGCTCAACCATGTGTTTTTGACCAACAATTACCTTGTTCATTTCTAACATAAGTAAGTCTACAAAAGCACTTTCTTTTTCAATTTTCTCATTAATGGTTTTAATATCAATAGTCCCTGTTTCTTCCATCATTTTTATTTTTTAATAAAGCACGAATATAATGCCCTAATTTGAGCATTGCAAATTGTTAAAATTTTTCGTTTATCCTTGTTAACAATTGGTTAAAATATTGATAGTTGCTGACTTGCGTTGATTGCAAAGAAAAAGCGCAATACTAAAAGATATTGCGCTAATTTTTATTAAAAAATGAAAACTTGCTTATTCTAAAACTAAAGCTGCATCAACAATTTCCATTTCTTCAGGTTCAAGAGTAATAGTAAATTCTTGAGTTAAATATCCTGCAGCAGTAATTGACACAATGTAATCGCCAGGAGTTACATTTTCAATAACAAACTCACCACTGGCATTGGTTTCAATACTTGTTGTGTTTGCATCATTAATTGAAATTGTTGCTAAAACGCCATCAGCCAAACCAGATATTGTTCCACTTATGGTTCCTGATTTATGCATTAGCTCTATTGGGTCTGGAATTGTAGTAACTTCTCCATTTACAACAGTTACATCAGTTTTTGAACCCTCATTGTAATTAGTACCATCACTAACCGGAGTTACAACAACATCGTAAGTTCCCGCTGGAACACCCCATAAAGCAAAAGAGCCTGCATCATCGGTGTAAGCTGTAATTACATAATCATCTGTTGGATCATCATTACCCATATCATCTACTAAAACCGAAGCTATTGCCGGCACATCTGATGGGGTTATGCTACCTTGAATAATTCCTGAATTAACCTCAGCGCTAACATATAATACAGGTTTTAAAATAATGTTATCTGAATTTCCTGCCATTACTATTGATTTTTCAACATCAAAGTCTAACACAAAATCATACGTATAGCCCTCTTCAATAATGGTATTAACTTTAAGTTTTAAACCTGATTGTTGTGCGCTTGGTGTTTTTAAATCGAATTCATTCAATTCGCTGTTGTCACCTTCAATAACTATAGTGTTTCCATCTCCTAAAACTAATCTCATTTGACTCAAAGTACCAGCTGGAATCGGATATCTATCAACCAAAACTTTGCTTATTCCTCCTGTGAAATCAAGAAGATTAACCGTTTCGTTGTTCGCTTCAAGTGAAATCCAACCTTCGTCGCTATTACTGTCGTCATTCATTTTTACCATAACATCCACAACCTCAACATTAACAGCTTCAAAATCCCCCGGTCCATCTACTAATTTTACGCTAATTTTTGGTTCGCCTTGGCTGATACTAGAAGTTTCATTTTCATCACAGGAAAAAAAGAAAGCTAAAGCGATAATTGGAATTATGAATTTGAAAGATTTTAAAATACTCATAGTATATGTTTTTTGTTTTATAATAGCATATAAGGCTTGAAATTACCACATAGACCATATTAACAAAATTATAACAATCACCCAATTAACAAATCACTGACAACCATAAACTTAACTATAATTTACTTTTACAATCTTATTTTAATTAAGTTTTAAGTATTTTTAGTTAAAATTAAATCTAAAATGAAAAAAACCGCCCTAATTACAGGTGCAACCAGTGGTATTGGCGAAGCTACCGCCTACGAATTTGCCAAACAAGGCATTAATTTAGTGCTTTGCGGCAGACGCTTAGCTAAACTAAAAACTATTAAAGAAGATCTGGAACAGTTAACCCATGTACACCTTTTAAATTTTGATGTAAGCAATAAAAATGCTGTTTTTAAAGCTATAGATAGCCTACCAAACGCTTTTAAACACATAGACATCTTAATTAACAACGCCGGTAATGCGCACGGACTTGACCCAATAAACGAAGGTTCTGTTGAAGATTGGGATGCCATGATGGATATTAACGTAAAAGGTTTGCTATATGTGAGTAAAGCCATCATCCCGCAAATGACCGAACGAAAATCGGGACACATTATTAATATCGGCTCTTCGGCAGGTAAAGAGGTTTACCCAAAAGGCAATGTGTATTGCGCCAGTAAGCATGCGGTTTTAGCAATTACTGAAGGTATGCGCGTCGATTTAAACCCATACAATATAAAAGTTAGTGCTGTAAGTCCTGGTTTAGTTGAAACCAATTTCTCGAAAGTTAGATTTAAAGGCGGAAAAGAAGCCGATAATGTTTATAACGGCTTTCAAGCTTTACAAGCTAAAGACATTGCCGAAATTATATATTTTGTAGTGTCTAGACCAAATCATGTAAATATTGCCGATTTGCTAGTGTTTCCAACAGCTCAAGCGAATAGCGTAACTGTAAAAAAGGAGTTTTAAACTTTAAAAATTAAGATTCCTGCTTTCGCAGGAATATAGCTATGATCAACAAACGCCTTCTTATTAAACATTTGCTCGCTCATAACGACGAAAACAGTTTTTATGATAAAAAGCGACAAATTGATATTAGCCAAAAAGAAGGTAAAGCAAAGTTTTTAAAGCACATTTGTGCCTTATCAAACAGCAATCCTAAAAACAACTCGTACATCGTTATTGGTGTTGAAGATACCGATAATAGTATTATTGGTGTCGATTTTTTTGATGATAGCAAAATTCAAAATTTAATTAACGCCTATTTAAGTCACCCGCCCATTGTACAATACGAAAACATTGCGTTTCCGCATTTACCGCACGATAAAGTAGTCGGTTTAGTTACCATTAGGCCAACAGGAACCATTACCTCGCTTAGAAAAAACATCTGGAAATATTACGGCGGATCGGTGTTTTTTAGAGACGGCAGTATAAGCATGCCTAAAGTGTTCGATATTGAAATAAAAGATGTAAACTCCGCACAAGTTGCAGCCATTGAAAACAATTCGCAAAACAATATTGAACATACTTTGGATGGTGTTATGGAGTTTATGAATGCGCGCACCGATTACAGCCCGCAGTATAAAGTGTTTAAAGAGTACTTTGTGGTGTGTTGGGCAGGACAAAAAAAGGTTGTTAAAGACGAAATTTTCTTTTCGCGTGTAGATATTGAACTGATAAACGAACAAGTAAAGCTCTTTTTTTCGGCTTTAGATGAAGTTTCTATTTTTTACGACGATAACACCTTCAAAATTATTGAATATGTGCGCTTAGGGTTTCAAGATTCTTATAAATATTATCAATTAGAAGAAACCATCATCAACTTTCAAGATAATGCCAGTTACAACATTGAAACCACCTTACTATTCCAACCGCCACAATTCGATAAAAAAATCCTCTTTCATATTTACAATAATAACAACGCGCTTTTAAGTAAATTAAAAAAAGGTTTACAACTAACACCTCGTGAAGAAGCCGATTTAAAAAACCTTCCATCAGCCTATTTAATTTGCTACTTAAACCTGTTTCATGAAGCGGTAGGCAAATTACACGAAGCCAAACCATACCTCAAAAAACACAGCTCCGAACTTTATAATTACTACAAAGAATCGGTTAGAATTTTAAGAAAAGTAAAATACAGTTAAACGGGGAAAATCACCCTTTTAAACCAAGTAAAACACCAAACAATATACGTGCTTTCACTCTTTACAAGCACACTATTATTGCATTGCTTTGTAACACTAAAAATAAATTTATAAAAGTTATGAAAGCAACGCACAAACTAAAGTTTATATTACCTACACTATTGTTAATTACAGTATTAGCTTGTAGTAAAGATGACGACAAAGCCGGTATAAACGTTCAAAATTTGATTACTAATTTTAATGAAAACCCAACAAATGGAGATGCCGTAGGCACGGTTCAAGCCGTTGGATCGGGCGCCTTAAGTTTTAGTATAACAAGCCAAACACCAACTGGCGCATTAAACATAAACCCAAGTACAGGCGCATTAACAGTTGCCAATGCAAGCCTTTTCGATTTTGAAACCAATCCCACCATTTCTGCTCAAGTTACAATTATAGATGTTTCAAATACCGAAACCGCTTCGGTTACCATTAATTTAAACGATTTAGATGATATTGAATCGTTTTTAAGCACCTCGAAAGCCAATTATACTGCAGCTTCTGCTGGCGAATGGATTGCCATTACCGAAACCGAATACAATGCGTTAGCTACAAACTTAAATAATGTAACAAAAGTGGCTACGAGTGATGCAGAGTATGATTATGATTTAGAAGTTGAAAGTAGTTCAACTGAATTTACTATTGCAAATAATAACGGACACACAATTCCGGTTTCCAGCTATATAATTGCATTTAAATTTCATGCCATAACAAACGGTAACACCAACAAAGTACTAATTTCAACTACCGATTTACTTGGGCCATATACTCAACTGGGCAATAATTTACCTGCCACTACAACAGGTGATCAATTTTATGTAATAAAAGGAAATAATACTGTTACCGAAGGTTACTTAGGTTTTTTTAATGCGACTCAAATGGGTTTTAAAAGAGTTCCAACATCAATTAGTTACGGTTTTCATTCTTCAGAATCATTAACATTAAACTCTGAAATATTTGATAATGCTCTTATTGTTTTATACCAAGGACTAAGTACCACACAAAAACAGTGGTAACTACAATATTTACAATTTGCTATTAATCAATTCTCAAAAAATCCTTGCTTGAAATGTGTTTTTAAGTGAGGGTTTTGCTTTTGAAAGTAACAGGTAGCAAGATTATAAAATATTCATATTGAAGTTAAAACATTTTGAATGTCCTAAAATGAAAGGGGTATTTTTAATAAAACCCAAATATTTACAACTTAACCTTTATTTAATCTTGAAAACATTTTTATTATTAAAAAAAAGTTGCATTTTTGTAGGGCTATTAATCTAATAAACCTTGTGCTCCAAATCGCTTTTTGAAACAGAGTCAAGGTTTTTTTATTATGTATAGTTGAAGGTTTAAACTTACAAACCACACTTTCTTCATGAGAAATTTTAACAGCAATCCAATTTCATCGCCACTTCAACACAACTATTACTAGTTACATTACGCGTAATTATAACTAGACCTACTTAGCGCTACATTTAAAATAAAAAGCAATGGTTCTTTTGCCTTTTAAAAAAAATAATTTCTAAAAAAAACTCTTATTACCAATATAAAATTTAACACCAAAAGAAACACTATGGTATTGTATGCTTTTAAACTGGTCTTGAAATTCTGGTGCAGTTTTAATTTCGGTTTTATCGCTTCTAAAAGCATAGCCTGCAAAAATATAAAATGGCCCCGAAACCTTATAGCTTAAATGCGTGCCTAACATAACAAAACGTGCATTATCCACCTGATATACATTAGACGAATTACTTAATATATTTTTATATCGCGACTCACCAAATGGTACAAAACTTAAACCGAGTCTTAACTTTTCTTGAATTGGAAATTCGTATCCCACTTGAAAATACCCAAACGTAACACTAGACCTACTGTAATTTCCAGTGTACTCTGGTTGTGAGACATCTAATCCTGAAACTCCTAAAAATCCACCTATAAAAAAATTGTTATACAAAAATAATTGTACGCCGCCTTCAATACCAGATTTTCCTGTGGTAGCCTTACCAATGTTACTGCTATTTGTTGGGTTTGGCAACACCCAATTTGTAGTGAGCACAAATGTTTTTTGATTATTTTTTAAAGAAGAATTAATATCCTTTTCAGTATTTCCTTGGTTATTTTGGCCCCTTATTTTACAACAAAAAAGTACGAGAACAATTACAATAAACTTTTTCATTTTTAGTACGTAAAATTAAATTCTTGATTAACCGAATTAACCGCAATAATTTGTTGCTCTTCAGGTTGTCCATTTATCGAATAAATAAATACAATACTACTTCCAAGTAATGTATTTACTCCTGAAGATTCATTAGGGTAATCGTCGTTTAAAACACGACTAAAGATCTCATTTTTATAGCATTGGCTTTGTTGGTTATTTAAAACAGCCTTATCATAAACTTCTAAACAATAATCGGAGGTGTACTCAAATGCGTAATGCAATTCGTTTCCCAATCCGCTTGTACGTTCAATTTTAAAATTAAATGTAGCTTTTGGGTGTAAAGTAACTGTTCCTAAGTTTATGGTAAAATCATCTGGAATATAATCTTCTGTGTTATTGGTGTAATAATAGGAGGTATACTGATCGTTTTTATAAATTTCGATAGCAAAATCTTCATCTTGATCGTATAATGAAATCACCGAAAAATCACCATTGGTATCACTAAAATCGCTTCCTAAACAAAATTTTTCGTACGACGGCGCTGGATATAAAAAATACCCACTTCCTCTTTGGGTATATACTTTAATTTCGGCATCGGGAATTGGGTTACCTTCGTGATTTTCTACGTCTCCTTTCACCAATAGTCGAGTATCATCTAAAAAACGATATTGACAACCTAAAAGTAAAATAGTAAAAACTATTACCGCAATTTTAAAATTTGGTTTCATAAAAAATCCCATTTACACCATACAGATGAGCAAAAAGCGCGATGGTTGCGTTAAAAAATGAGAATTTTAATGCTATTCAAATTTCAAAAACACCTTATAAATCGAATTTTATACCCTGTGCCAAAGGTAATTCTGTGGTATAATTAATGGTATTTGTTTGGCGTCTCATGTACACTTTCCAAGCATCGCTACCCGACTCACGACCACCACCCGTTTCTTTTTCGCCACCAAAAGCACCGCCTATTTCTGCGCCAGACGTACCAATATTAACATTGGCTATACCGCAATCGGATCCTGAATGGCTTAAAAAACGCTCTGCTTCACGTAAATTATTTGTCATAATTGCAGACGACAACCCTTGCGCCACACCATTCTGTATTTCTATGGCATTTTCAACATCGCCAGAATATTTTAACAAATACAACACTGGAGCAAAGGTTTCATGTTGTACAATCTCAAAATCGTTTTTAGCTTCGGCAATGGCAGGTTTTACGTAACACCCGCTTTCGTAACCAGCACCCGAAAGTACACCACCTTCAACCGCTATAGTTCCTCCTTCGGCAACGACCTTTTCAAGTGCCTTTTCGTACATTTTTACGGCATCTTGATCTATTAACGGCCCAACGTGATTGGTTTCATCTAAAGGATTTCCTATTTTTAATTGTTTGTAAGCATCAACAATAGCCTGTTTTACCTTATCGTAAATGCTTTCGTGAATAATTAAACGGCGTGTCGATGTACAACGTTGTCCTGCTGTTCCAACAGCGCCAAAAACAGCACCAATTACAGTCATTTTTATATCGGCATCAGGTGTTACAATAATAGCATTGTTACCACCCAATTCTAACAAACTTTTTCCTAAACGACCTGCCACTTCTTGAGCTACAATTTTTCCCATACGGGTAGATCCTGTTGCCGAAACTAACGGAATTCGAGTATCTTTCGTTATAAACTCACCAACTTCGTAATTTCCATTTACCATACACGAAATACCTTCTGGCAAATTATTTTCTGCAAACACTTCCGCAGCAATATTTTGACAAGCCACACCACAAAGCGGTGTTTTTTCGCTTGGTTTCCAAATACAAACATTGCCACAAACCCAAGCCAAAGCCGTATTCCAGCTCCACACAGCTACTGGAAAATTAAACGCTGAAATAATTCCAACAACACCTAACGGATGATACTGTTCGTACATTCTGTGTCCAGGCCTTTCGGAATGCATGGTTAAACCGTGTAGTTGCCTAGACAAACCAACGGCAAAATCGCAGATATCAATCATTTCTTGAACTTCACCCAAACCTTCTTGATAACTTTTACCCATTTCATAAGACACTAACTTACCTAAAGCAGCTTTCTTTTCACGCAATTTATTACCAAACTGCCTAACAATTTCACCGCGCTGTGGTGCCGGCATAGTACGCCAAGTTTTAAAAGCTTTGGTAGCCGTTTCTATAACACTGTTATAATCTGATTTGGTAGCCGATTTAACTTTAGCAATTAATTGGCCATCTACTGGCGAATAGCTTTCAATAAGTTTGCCTTCAGAAAAGTTATTTTTTCCTGTTGATGCACCTTCGTTTACCGCCTTAATATCTAAAACCTTAAGTGTATTTTCTATTCCAAATTGCGTTGCTACAGCTTCCATATTTATCAAATTTTTACTTTAAATGAAATTCTTTACGAATATACTATTTTAAAGTCGGTTTTATTAAAGTTTAATATGGATAAAACTGTTAACTTTATACTCAAATAAAATCACTAATAATGAAAAAAATTACGGTAATTGTTCTTAGTTTGTTTCTGTTTTATGGATGTAAAAAGAACGATAAACTTATCGATTCTGAAATTAAAGAAGAGCGCATCTATAAATCGGATGAAACCAGAAAAGCTAATGAAGAGTTACAAAATTTAAAAATTGTAAACAGAGATGATTCAAAAGAAAACTTCTCAATCGTTATTCACGGTGGTGCCGGATACATTAATCCAGATAACTTAACGCCCGAAAAAGAAAACGAATACCAACAAAAACTTACCGAAGCCATTACCGTTGGTTATAATATTCTAAAAAATGGCGGAACAAGTTTAGATGCCGTACAACAAACCATTAATATTTTAGAAGATTCTCCGCTTTTTAACGCTGGTAAAGGTGCTGTTTTTACACATGAAAATTACAACGAACACGACGCTTCTATTATGGACGGTAAAACCTTAAACGCCGGGGCATCTTCTGGCACCCGAATTGTAAAAAACCCTATTAATTTGGCTCGTGCGGTTATGGATAAATCACCTCACGTGATGCTTTCTGATCGTGGTGCCGAAACATTTGCCAAAGAACAAAACTTAGAGATTGTAGACCCAAGTTATTTTACAACCGAAAGCAGATTAAAAGCTCTGGAACGCGTAAAAAATTCAGAAAAAAACAAAGTTTCTGCTTTCTATGACGACACCATAAAGGATTCAAAATTTGGAACCGTTGGTTGCGCTGCTCTCGATAAACATGGCAATTTAGCCGCAGGAACCTCAACTGGTGGTATGACTAACAAACGTTGGGGACGCATTGGCGATTCGCCCATTATTGGCGCTGGAACCTATGCTAACAACAATACTTGCGCGGTTTCGAGTACAGGTTGGGGCGAATATTTTATTCGCGGTATGGTGGCTTACGATATTTCAGCACTTATGGAATATAAAAACCTCAGTTTAAAAGAAGCGGCAAACATTGTAATTCAAGAAAAGCTATCTAAACTAGGCGACGGTAAAGGCAACGGCGGTATTGTAGCTGTAGACAAAAACGGAAATATGGTTATGGAATTTAACACACCAGGCATGTTTAGAGCCAGTATGAACGACAAAGGCGAACTTTACGTAGCCATGTTTAAAAACTAATTATTTAAGAGCATTTTAACAACACCCAACAAAATAAACCCTAAAACTTAAACGTAATTTAATTAACAAGAAAACACTCTCGCTTTCTTTTTAAGTAAATTCATTTTTTAAACCATCAATCTATGCCATTAAGAAAACTTATGGCTATTGTTGCCATTTTTACAATAGCTGCATCGTGTAAAAAGAAAGAAGTAGAAACCGATAACCTATTTAAATTTAGAGATTATATTAGCTACACCTCATCGGGGTATACTTCGGTAGCAGAACCTATTCAAATTAATTTAGCTAACGATGTTGATGGTTGGGAAATGGGACAAGAAATTAACGATAATATCGTATCTATTTCACCACACGCCGAAGGTAAACTTACCGTTGCCAATAAGCACACCCTTATTTTCACGCCAGATGAACCTCTAGATCCTGCAACCGAGTACACCGTTACGGTTAAACTGGGCAGCATTTATAATGATATTCCTAGCGAGTTCAAAAATTACACTTTTCAGTTTAAAACCATCACGCCAAATTTTAGCATTGTTACCAACA
The DNA here is from genome assembly GCF_000943555.1 of Neotamlana nanhaiensis. Taxonomy (GTDB): domain Bacteria; phylum Bacteroidota; class Bacteroidia; order Flavobacteriales; family Flavobacteriaceae; genus Neotamlana; species Neotamlana nanhaiensis. The sequence continues at coordinate 243,411 of NZ_JTDV01000002.1, forward strand.
ACTTACAGTCGTATAGCAAAAATTGGCAATATTTAGGTTCGGTGTTACGTTCGGCAGATGTAATTACTTTAGAGGATGCCAAAAAACTTGTTGAAGCATCACAAAGCGGAAAAAACCTAGCTATTGTTTTTAATGAAGGCAACACAAAATCTAAAGTTTTTGAATTTAAAATTGATAGCATAAACCGTAAAATTGAAGACAGCGAAATTCTTGTAAAATGGAATGGTAGCGCTATAAAAGCAAATAACAAAGGCGAACAAAAAATACTTATTCCTGGAAAAAATAATTTTACAATTGTTGATGTAGATGTTATTCAAGCACCAGAACAATTCCTATCCATTAATTTTTCCGATCCTTTAAAAAAACAGCAGAATTTTGACGGATTAGTTACTATTCAAAAGGTAAAAAATCCAAAATATATTGTTGATGGCAACGTACTAAAAGTTTATCCAGACAGTAAATTAGTTGGAAATATTCAAGTTGATGTTTTTCAAGGTATCGCTAACGATGAAGGTTACAAACTAAAAAAGCCATTTTCAGAAAGCATTTCTTTCGAAGAACTTAAACCACAAGTTCGTTTAATAAGTAACGGTACTATTTTGCCTAATTCACAAGAATTAAAATTCAATTTTGAAGCGGTTAATTTAAGTGCTGTTGATGTTAGAATTATCAAGATTTTTGAAGATAACATCCTTCAATTTCTACAAGACAATAACCTAAACAGCAATAGCAATCACAGTATTCGAAAAGTAGGGCGCAGAATAGCGAAACAAACCATTCAATTGCAAACCGCTACCGAAAACACCGGCAAATGGAAAGCTTACAGTATCGATTTATCGCAATATTTTAAAGCTGATGCTGGAGCCATTTACCGTGTAGAATTAAGTTACAACAAAAACTATTCGCTATACGATTGTTCGGCAAATACGTCAACATCTAATGCAGATGATTATGATGATTACTACTACGGGGACGACTATTATTACAATGGCGATTACAACGAAACACTCACCGAAGACGAAGAATTAAAAGAAGAACAATACTGGGATAATTTAACCTACAGATATCGCGATTACACATACAACTGGCGTGAGCGCGAAAACCCATGTCACGATGCGTATTACAACGAAGATCGCATTGTTGCTCAGAATTTACTAGCTTCAAACTTAGGTGTTATTGCAAAACAAGGCACCAACAATTCTTACTATTTTGCGGTAACCAATATTTTAACCACAAATCCTGAAGCCAATGCTTCTGTGGCTTTATATAACTATCAGCAACAAGAAATTGCATCTTTATTCACCGATCAAGATGGCTTACTTACCATCGATGCCGACAAGCATGCCGCCTTTGCCATTGTAACCAAAGGCGACAATAAAAGCTATGTAAAATTAGCCGATGGCAACTCGCTTTCGTTAAGTAAATTCGATGTTTCTGGAAACAAATTACAACGCGGCTTAAAAGGCTATATTTATGGCGAACGCGGCGTTTGGCGACCTGGAGACACTTTGCACTTAACATTCATGCTAAACGATGTGGCTAATAAATTACCAAAAGGACATCCTGTAAAAATGGAAATAACTGATCCTAATGGTAAATTAGTTTATAAAAATGTAACCACAGACAACCTTAACAATTTTTACACCTTTACCGTACCAACATCGCAAGACGATAAAACCGGAAATTACAATGCTAAGGTATCGGTTGGTGGCGCCACATTTAACAAGGATCTAAAAATTGAAACCATTAAACCAAACCGACTAAAAATTAAAGTCGATTTTGAAAACGATATTTTAACCAGCAACGAACCTCTAAACGGAACCTTAGATGTAAAATGGTTACACGGCGCTGCTGGAAAAAATCTAAAAGCTGAAATCAAGGCAAAATTTAGCACTTCGTATACCGGATTTGAAAACTACAACAATTACGTATTTACCGATCCGACGCGCCAATTTCAAGCCGAAGAAGTTAACGTTTTTGATGGCAAAGTAGATGCCGACGGTTTGGCAAACATCAACTCAAAAATAACCGTTAAGAAAAATGCTCCAGGCATGCTAAACGTACAATTTTTAGTGCGTGCATTCGAAAATGGTGGCGATTTTTCAATGGATGCATTCACCAAAAAGTATGCACCTTACGAATCTTTTGTTGGTTTAAAATCTCCTAAAGGAAACGCCTACGGCTCATTTTACACAGACGAAAATCAAACGTTCGATGTGGTTGTAGTCGACAAAGACGGCAAACCTATAAAACGAAATAACTTAGAAGTTAAAGTTTATAAAATTGAATGGCGTTGGTGGTGGAATTCTTCTTACGACAACCTATCGAGCTACGTTTCTAGCAGCTACCACAGACCCTACTTAGACAAAAAAGTAAATACCGATGCCAACGGAAAAGGCTCATTCAGTATTAAAATTCCAGACAACGAACGCGGACGCTACCTCATTAGAGTTATCGATCCTAAAAGTGGTCATGCTACTGGACGAACCGCTTATTTTTACAAAAACTGGTGGAAAAAAGCCCCTTCGAGCGATAAAGAAGCGGCAAAAATGTTAGTATTTTCAGCCGATAGAGAACAATACAATGTTGGCGAAACGGCAAAAATCACCTTCAATTCTGGCAACGAAGGTCGTGCCTTAGTCAGTATAGAAAACGGCACCGAAGTACTCGATTACAAGTGGGTAAAAACTCAAAAAGGTGAAACGGTTGTCGATGTGCCAATCACCAATTTAATGGCTCCAAATGTGTTTGTGAATATTTCGTTACTACAACCGCATGCTATTTCGGCAAACGATTTACCAATTCGTTTGTATGGCGTTATTCCTATTATAGTCGACGATCCTAACACCAAACTGGAGCCGCAAATAAAAATGCCAGACGTGTTAAAACCAGAACAAGAATTCAAAGTTTCGGTATCAGAGAAAAACAAAAAAGCAATGACTTACACTATCGCTATGGTAGAAGAAGGCTTGCTCGATTTAACGCGCTTTAAAACACCTAATGCTTGGGATGAATTTTACAAGCGTGAAGCTTTAGGCGTAAAGACCTGGGATATTTTCGATGATGTTATTGGCGCTTATTCTGGTAGTATAGACCAAGTGTTCGCAATTGGTGGTGATGGCAGTGCCTTAGCAGGAAAAAACAAAAAAGTCAACCGCTTTAAACCTGTGGTTACCGTTTTAGGGCCGTTTACTTTAAAAGCAGGCGAAAATAAGACCCACAGCATAAAATTACCAAACTACATTGGTTCGGTTCGTACGATGGTAATTGCCGGAGATAACAACAATGAAGCCTACGGAAGCACCGATAAAACCGTACCAGTAAAAAAACCATTAATGGTGTTAGCATCGCTTCCGCGGAAATTAAGCCCAGGTGAAAAAGTAACTTTACCGGTAACTGTTTTTGCCATGGAGAACAAAGTGAAAAATGTTAACATCAATTTGAAACTAAGCAACGGCATCTCCATTGTTGGCGAGCAAACCAAACGTTTAAACTTTGCTAAACCCGATGAGCAAATGGCGTATTTTGAGTTAGATGTTAGCAAAGCAAAAGGCATAAATACCATTGAAGTTGTTGCCACTGGAAATGGTGAAAAATCGACCTACAAAGTTGAATTAGATGTGGTAAACCCAAACCCAATAACTTCAAAAGCCATCGATAAAACTTTAGAAGCAAAAGCGTCTGGATCTATAGATTTTTCAACCTTTGGTGTAGCAGGAACTAATGGTGCCACGGTAGAATTTTCAACCTTACCACCAATGGACTTTACACGCAGATTAGAATACTTAATTCAGTATCCACATGGTTGTGTAGAGCAAACCACATCTGCTATTTTTCCGCAGTTATTCTTAAGTGACATTTTCGATTTAACGTTCGATAAAAAGAAAAACATCCAAACCAACATTGAAAATGGCATTAAAAAATTAGCACATTTTCAGCAACCAAATGGTGGATTAAGCTATTGGATGGGCGAGAATTCAGCCAACGATTGGGGTACCAGTTACGCAGGTCATTTCATGATTGAAGCTGAAAAGAAAGGCTATGTATTACCGTTAACTTTTAAAAGTAACTGGCTAAACTATCAAAAACAAGCGGCTCGCGATTGGAGACCAAGCTATAGAACTTACAACTCCGATTTAGCACAAGCCTACCGTTTATACACCTTAGCATTAGCTGGAAATGCCGATTTAGCAAGTATGAACCGCTTACGTGAGTTTACCGAAATCTCGAACGAAGCCAAATGGCGATTAGCTGCAGCCTATGCACTTGCAGGGCAAAAAGAAGCTAGTGAAGCCATTACAAAAACGGCGAATATTCATTTTCAAGCGCCGCAGTATAACTATTATACTTATGGTTCTATCGATAGAAATCGTGCGATGGCTTTAGAGACTATGGTTTTAACCAAAAATCCAAAACAACGTGAACTGGCGCAATACATTGCCAAAGAATTGTCTGGAAATAATTGGATGAGTACACAAACCACGGCTTACAGTTTATTAGCGATGGCAAAAATGGTAGACACAAACGGCGGAAAAGCCTTAAACATAAGCTACACCAACAATGGTAATACCGAAACCATCAACACTAAAAGTGCTATTGCACAACGCGAACTCAACGTTATTGATGGCTCTAATACGCTTTCGTTTACCAATAACATTGATAATGTGGTGTATGTGCGCGTTTTAAATTCTGGAAAATTGCCTTTAGGTGAAGAAATTGTAGAACAACGCGGACTGAGCGTTACTGTACAATACAAAGATTTAAAAGGCAATAAAATTGATATTTCTAAACTGCAACAAGGTCAAGATTTTGTAGCAACTGTGAGCGTAAGTAATCTTAAAAATGAAAACGTAAACGATGTGGCTTTAACGCAAATTTTCCCTTCAGGTTGGGAAATTGTAAACACCCGTTTCACCGATTTTGGAAGCTCTACCACAAGTCAAGCGCGTTTTACAGATATTAGAGACGACCGTGTTAACTTCTATTTCGATTTAGGCAAAAAAGGAAAACAAGGCACTAAAACATTCAATGTTATGCTAAATGCATCGTATTTAGGAACCTATTATTTACCAGGAATTCAAGCCGAAGCCATGTATGATAATGAGCATTTAGTAAGAACCAAAGGACAATGGATAACTGTTGAGAAATAGCTTAAAAATATCACCTCGTCTTCTGTTTTCCTTAAAAACTGAAGCCACTCCTCTTTCAATGATGAGAGTCGAATGGTGTAACGCATATTAATGATAATTGTAAATTTCGATAATAAACGCAACCAACTCCTTCCCTTTTAGGGAAGGTGGATTTGATTTCAAAAGAGAAATCAAAGACAGAAGGGTATAACAAAATTAAAAACACAAATGAATACACCATACTATGCCGTAATTTTCACCTCAACTCAAAAAGATAATATTGAAGGTTACTCTGAAATGGCAGAAAAAATGGAAGCGCTTGCCAAAAAACAAGATGGCTTTTTAGGAATGGATAGCGCAAGAAACAACACTTCAACTGCGCTCAGTGCAGGCTTAGGAATTACAGTGAGCTATTGGGAAAGTCTTGAAGCTATAAAAAACTGGAAATTAAAAACCGAACATTTAATAGCGCAGCAAAAAGGAAGACAAAATTGGTACAGTTGGTATAATGTGAAAATTTGTAAAGTAGAGCGTGAGTATGAATTCCTGCAAAATCAGGAATCTCTGTGAACCACCTCGACTTTAGTTTCTATACTGAAACTAAAGCCACTCCTCCTTACAAGGAGGAGAGTTGAGCAGAAAAAAACAAAAATTAAGGATTTAAAACCAAGCTAACAAATAAGCCCAACTCCTTCCCTTATAGGGAAGGTGTCACGAAGTGACGGAAGGGTTTTAGGGTTTCGAAATACACACTATGAAAAACAATATCCACAACCGTAAATATTTAGAAGAACGCAGAAAAGAACTTCGAAAAAGCCTTACACCCGCTGAAGCAACTTTATGGAAAGCACTTCAACGAAAACAACTTAAAGGCAGAAAATTTAGAAGACAACACAGCATCACCAATTATATTGTGGATTTTTACTGTGCTTCGGAAAAATTAATCATTGAACTGGGTGGCGCGTATCATATGAGTTTTGCCCAACAAAACTATGATTACGAACGTACACAAGTTTTAGAAGGGCTAAGATTTAAAGTAATTCGATTTGAAAATAAATTAGTTTTTGAAAACCTAACTGAAGTTTTGGAGGAAATAAGTAGTCATTTTAAAGCGTAAGAACCACCTCGCTTTCAATTTCTTTATTGAAATTGAAACCACTCCTCCTTACAAAGGAGGAGAGTTAAACAGATAATAGTATGAACTAACGAACAAAGAAACAGGGTTTAAATCCAAGTAAGGGTTTAAAGTCGGAAGGGTGAATTAGGAAGTGGTAAAAATTAAATGAACAGAATATTCAATTACATAAAAAACAACAAAATAAAATGCACAGTCGTTTTTGTGTTGCTCATTGCTTATTTTTTCTGTTTACCAAAACAACTCTTTACAGACCCAACCGCAACGGTAGTTACCAGTAGAAATGATGAATTATTAGGCGCACAAATTGCAAAAGATGGGCAATGGCGATTTCCTCATAACGATAGTATTCCAGAAAAATTTAAAACGTGTATCCTTCAGTTTGAAGACGAATATTTCTACAAGCATCCTGGTTTTAATCCGGTTTCTATTCTTAAAGCTTTACGCGAAAATCTAAAATCCGATGGTATAAAACGTGGGGGAAGCACCATTACACAACAAGTGATTCGTTTATCCAGAAAAGGAAAAAACCGAACCTATTTTGAAAAAGCGATTGAAATTATTCTGGCAACACGGTTGGAGTTTCGCGCATCGAAAGAAAAAATCCTCTCGTATTACAGCAGTAACGCACCTTTTGGAGGCAACGTTATAGGTTTAGATGCAGCCTCGTGGCGCTATTTTAATAGAAATTCTAATGAGCTTTCATGGGCAGAAAGTGCAACTCTTGCTGTGCTTCCCAATGCACCCAGTTTAATTTATCCTGGCAAAAATCAAGACCATTTGTTAAACAAACGTAACCGACTTTTAGCCAAACTGCTTCAAAATAAAATTATCGATTCATTAACTTATAACTTATCTGTCGCCGAGGGTTTACCGCAAAAACCCTATCCGTTACCTCAAATTGCACCGCATTTATTGCAAAAAGTTGCTCAAAATTATTCAGGAAAACATATCAAAACATCTATTAGTACATCATTACAACAACAAGTCAATCGTATTGTAAAACGACATTATAATCAATTAAGTCAGAATGAAATTTACAACGCCGCTGTTTTAATTTTAGATGTACAAACAAGACAAGTTTTAGCTTATGTGGGCAATACGCCAACCAATAAAGCACACCAAAAAGATGTGGATATTATTGATAAACCCAGAAGTACTGGTAGCATTTTAAAACCCTTTTTATACGCCGCCATGTTAGATGCTGGCGATATTTTACCCAACACTTTGGTAGCCGATGTACCCACGCAATTTGGCAGTTACAACCCAGAAAATTACAACAAAACCTACGATGGCGCGGTGCCTGCAAGTAGGGCGTTGGCGCGTTCGCTAAATGTACCTTCGGTTAGAATGCTTCAAGAATTTGGGTTAGACCGATTTCATCATTACTTAAAAACGCTTCAGCTTAAAGATTTAAAATATAATGCCAATCATTACGGATTATCGCTCATTCTTGGTGGTGCCGAAAGCAACCTTTGGGATTTGTGCAAAAGTTATGCTGCGCTGTCTTCAACCTTAAATCATTTTTCCGAAACATCGAGCGAATATTTTACCAATGAGTTTTGTGAACCAACCTTTTTAGCTTCGGAAACGATTAATTTTGGAAAAAAAACGAGCGAAAAAACACTGTTTGATGCCGGTTCTATTTACCTCACCTACGAAAGTTTAAAAGAAGTAAACCGACCCGAAGGCGATGAAAACTGGGAGTTTTTTGATGGATCGAAACAAATTGCTTGGAAAACGGGTACAAGTTTTGGTTTTCGCGATGCTTGGGCTGTTGGCAGCACTACAGATTATGTAGTTGGCGTTTGGGTTGGAAATGCCGATGGCGAAGGCAGACCTGGACTGGTAGGCGTGCAAGCAGCAGCTCCTATTTTGTTTGATGTTTTTGATGTGCTACCCAACAGCACATGGTTTGCTAAACCTTATGATGAAATGCAAGAAGTTACCATTTGTAAAAAAAGCGGCCATAGAGCGTCACCGAATTGCGATGATACCGAAAACACATTCATTCAAATTAGCGGATTGAAAACCAAACCTTGTCCGTATCATGTGTTGGTGCATTTGGATAACACCCAGACGTTTCAAGTAAATTCATCCTGCGAAAGCACAAGTAACATTACACATAAATCCTGGTTTGTTTTACCGCCTTTAATGGCCTATTATTACAAAACTAAAAATCCGTTTTACAAACCGTTGCCCAAATTTAGAAGCGATTGCTTAGGTGAAAACAACATTTCTATGGCGTTTATTTATCCGAAGGAAAATAACAGCATTTTTTTACCCAAAGATTTTGATGGCAACACCAACGATTTGGTTCTTAAATTAGCCCACTCAAAACCTGAAACCAAGGTGTTTTGGTATGTAGACGACAATTATATTGGCAGCACAAAAGATATTCATGAGCTTGCCATTATTCCGGAAACGGGAAAACATATAATTACCGTTGTAGATGAATTTGGTAATGAGGCCAAACGAGGTTTTACGATTACCGAATAATGTTATCGCAATGGAAACCCTTTAGCAGCCCACCACGGATGAATTTCAATTTCCAAACGCCCTGCTTTAACCATAGGATCTGATTTTGCTAAACTATCGGCCATTTTTAAGGTTGGCACATTATAAATGGTAATACCTCGTATATCGCCATCGTCTCCAAAAGGACCAGAAATATCGGCATAACCTAAATCGTACATTTTTTGTAAATGTGCTAAATGTTCTTTTTGTAAATCGGCAGCTTCTTCTTCATTTTGTCCGCGAATAGGTCCGCGTTTTAAAAAGGCCATGAAATATTGCTGCATTAAAACGGTATCTTTTGTGGTCTCATCAACATAATCAAAGGTTTTAAAACCCTTGGTTTCCAACTCCTTTTTTAAATCGGCCACCGACAACTTTACAGGCAGCTCTTCTATTTCACTAATAGGTTCTACTATAGAATCTTCAACAATGTCCTTAACATCGTTTTCTAAATCTTGCACAGGTGTTTTCGGTTCGTCTTTACAAGCTATAAAAGCTATTAAAACTATAAATAAGCATACTATTTTTTTCATGACTACCATGTTTTGTAAGGATTATTACTTAGTTGAGAATTGTAATATTTGGCATCTCCTGTCACTTCTTCTCCTAACCATAAAGGTTTTTCGAAAGTCTCATTTTCGGCATTTAATTCCACTTCAGCAACGATTAAACCTTCGTTTTCGCCAAAAAACTCATCTACTTCAAATGTATGGTTTTTAACTTTTACTTCATAGCGAATCTTATCTATAATTCCTGGTTCACAAAGATTTAATAAGGCTTCAGCTTCGGGTTTACTAATTTCTTTTTCCCATTCAAACCGAGACAATCCATTTGCCGTTGAAGCACCTTTTACGGTTAAAAACCCCAAATCGCCTTTTATACGTACGCGAACAGCACGCTCTTTATGCGAATTTAAATATCCTTGAATAAGTCGTGTTTGTTTGAATGCTTCAGATTTAAACGCTTCAGATTTCACTAAAAACTTACGCTCTATTTCTATCATAATTTATGAGTTTTCTATTTAACAAAATGTGAATCCTAAAACCATCCCGATTATGTTTTCTTATTCAAAATTAGCATAATTTTGTTGTATGAGTGCCAATTTCCCAATCCGAAAAATTATTCATGTTGATATGGATGCGTTTTACGCTTCCGTAGAGCAAATGGATAATCCAGATTTAAAAGGAAAAGCCATTGCAGTTGGTGGCGGCGGCAAACGTGGTGTTATTAGTGCGGCAAGTTACGAGGCACGTAAATTTGGTGTAAAAAGTGCCATGTCTGGTAATTTGGCGGCTAAATTGTGTCCGGATTTAATTTTTGTGCGTCCACGTTTTGATAGGTATACCGAAATTTCAAAAAAAATTAGAAGCATTTTTTACGATTACACCGATTTAGTTGAACCTCTTTCTTTGGATGAAGCTTACCTAGACGTTACAAAAAACAAAAAAGGCAACCCAAGTGCTTCTTTAATTGCTGAAGCCATTCGAGCGCGTATTTTAAAAGAGGTTGGATTAACTGCTTCCGCTGGCATATCAATCAATAAATTTATCGCTAAAGTCGCTAGTGACTATAATAAACCTAACGGACAAAAAACGGTTAATCCAGAAGAAGTCATTGATTTTCTTGAAAGTTTAGATATTAAGAAGTTTTACGGCATCGGTAAGGTTACTGCCGAAAAAATGTACCAAAAAGGCATTTTTACTGGTTTAGATTTAAAGCAAAAGTCTATTGAGTTTTTAGAAACACATTTTGGTAAATCTGGGGCCTATTATTATCATGTGGTTCGTGGCATTCATAATAGCGAAGTTAAACCAAATCGCATTCGCAAAAGTTTGGCGGCCGAACGCACGTTTAGCGAAAACTTATCGAGCGAAGTATTTATGCTTGAAAAATTAGAGCATATTGCAAGCGAAGTATCACGTCGTTTACACAAAAGTAATGTTGCTGGGAAAACGGTAACACTAAAGATTAAGTACAGCGATTTTACGTTACAAACGCGCAGTAAAACGCTACCCTATTTTGTAAATGATAAAGCTATAATTCTTGATGCTGCAAAAGACTTATTGTATCAAGAAAAACTACAAAATTCAGTTAGGCTTTTGGGTATTTCAATTTCTAACCTTAATACCGACACCAAAGCAAAGCCAGAACAAAAAACGGTTAGCATGCAGTTAAAATTTGAATTTTAATTTATTATGCCACATAGCACTTACATTTTTTCTATCAAATAAAACGCCCTAATCAAAATTTCACAATAAAATCATCTGGAATTTGATGTATTTCTAAAACCGATATTTTTTTTCCCAAAATCATTATTTTTATTTGTATTAAGTCTAAATAAGCTTATTTTTGCTGCAAAATTGTAAATATTTTGTTAAAGAAATTAGTCCTTTTAGCTTCATTGTGTGCCACAGCATTTGGTTTTTCCCAATCAGGAACACTATCTGGTTATATTTTATTTGATAATAACAAACCCGCATTGGGTGCTTCAATAGTTATTGAAGGGGCATCATTAAAAAAAGAGGCTTCAGCAGGAGTTAACGGTGAGTTTATATTTAAAAATATACCTTATGGTAACTACACGTTAATTACAAGTTCCCTTAATGCTAAAAGCAACACTAAACAAATTAGTATAAACTCAAAAAGTAAATCGGTTAATATTGTTTTAGAATTAACAAGCTATCAAGATTTACAAGAGGTCGTTGTAGAAACCAAAACCGAAAAGCGCCAAATAGAAGATGAAGGCTTTGCGGTAAATGTAATAGAAACTAAAGAAGCAAGTGTTAGAAACATACAAACTAATGAGCTATTAAACACATCGGTTGGTGTAAAACTGAGACAAAATGGTGGATTAGGATCTCGAGTAGAGTATAGTTTAAATGGTTTAACAGGCAGTTCGGTGCGAATTTTTATAAATGGTATCCCTATTTCAATTTACGGTTCTTCGTTTAGTTTAAATAGTATTCCGCCATCTATGATTGAACGTATTGAGGTTTATAAAGGCGTCGTACCAGGCCATTTAGCTGATGATGCATTAGGCGGTGCTATAAACATTGTGCTACATGATACTACAACTTCAAACTTTAACGCCTCGGTTTCTTACGGATCGTTTAACACTTTGCAAACTAGTATAAATGGATTATACCGTGCCGAAAAATCAGGATTCACTGTAAAAGCCTCAGGGTTTCACAACTATTCAGATAACGACTATAAAATTTCTGGCGGACAAGTAAAAGTTACTGGATTAGGTGGTGTACAAACCCCAATTACCGCAAGACGTTTTAACGATGCCTACCGCTCTACTGGTGGTACGGCCGAAATTGGCTTTACAAACGTTAGATGGGCAGATCAATTTTTTGTTGGTGTTACAGGATCTGATGATTACAAAGAAATACAACATGGTGCTTTTGTTACCATTATGCCTTATAAGGATCGTTTTAGAGAGTCAGATGTTCTTTTAGGCAATCTTACCTATCAAAAGAAAGACTTATTTACCGAAGGTTTAGATGTTAATATAATTGGATCTTATGGTAAACGCAACCAAGTAACTAGCGATACTTTAGCTTGGGCTTATAGCTGGAATGGAGAAAGAGCCATAGATTTTAGGGGAGACGAATACCAATACTCTTGGGGGTCGCAACAAGAAAAAACAGAATATGGACCAGTTGAAAATCATATTACTCGTAACGTTGCTTCTATTAGAACTGGCATTTCTTATGAAATTAACAATAATCATAAATTTTTATTTAATCATTTTTATAGTAATCTTGATAGAAAAGATCGTAACGAATACGCATCTTCAACCGAAAATGCATTTACGGGAACCCGCGATTTACACAAAAACATTTACTCGCTTACTTACGAACTTACAGCCTTCGATAAGAAACTTAAAACCAGTACTTTTGTTAAATTCTATCAGCAAAAAAGAATTAGTAAAGATCCCGAAATTCAACAGGACGATCAAGGCAAGGACATTATAGTAGATGAGATTGTAAGTAGTAACAAAAAATATACAGGTTATGGTTTTGCAGGTTCGTATGCCATAATTCCTGAGGTTACACTTTTAGCTTCGGCCGAAAAAGCCATTCGTTTACCTAACGAAACCGAAGTTTTTGGTAACGATGGCGATAACGTAATACCTAACCCATTTATTAACCCAGAAAGTAGTAATAATTACAATTTAGGCTTTCGTTTTGGGGCATTTCATATAAACAAGCATGAGTTTACAATTTCTACAAATTTATTTACTCGAAATATAAAACAACGCATTGGATTACCTATTGAGCGCGTTCCAGACGAAGAACTTATTCTTTACGAAAATCAAGGCGACGGCACATCAAAAGGCATTGAAGCAACCTTAAATTATAGTTATAATAAACGTTTAAGATTTAACTATAATATCACAAAATTAAACTTAAAAGTAATTAATCGTGGTGTAGAAATAGATGTGCCTAATACACCGTTTTTTACCATGAATGCCGGTTTAAATTATAATTTAAAAAATGTTTTCTTAAAAAACAGCAATCTAAACCTATTTTACTCGGCATATTTTACCGAAACCTTTTCGTATTTACCGCCACAAGGGAACAATACTACTGGTGCCGAATTTTTTGAAGTGCCAAGACAAGTTGCTCAAGATTTTGGGCTTTCGTACAATTTCCCTAACAACAAATTTGTGCTAAGTTTCGATGCTAAAAATCTTTTTGATAAACCGCTTTACGACAATTTAAGAGTACCAAAACCAGGTAGAGCCTTCTATTTAAAACTTAATTATTTCATTAATAAATTCTAAAAACAACTATAACATGAAAAATCAATTTTTCAACCTAAAAACCATATCATTAGCATTAAGTGCTTTAGTACTTACTGTTAGCTGTAGCGAAGACAATACAAATCCTACCGAAGAAGAAAAACAAGAAGAAAGCCGTTGGATAACTGTTGCTGCTGCCAAAATGGGTGATAACCCTGGTGATGGAAACGGAGGTACTTTAATTTATGCCTTAAGTAGTGATGATGCAAAAGACGAAACCAAGTCTATAGCACCATTTGATAATGGTTTTATTGTACCATCAAACCGTACGGCGCGTTTACAAGCATCAGAAGATGGAAACACTATTTTTAATATTAGTTATGCTGGTGATACTGGTGGAAACTATTCAAAATATACGGTTAATGGTGGGCAAAACTTTACTGCAACAGGATCGGAAGTAAGTATTGCTCCTTACGTAGGTTCTGCTCCACGTTGGATTAAATTATTCGATGGTGATAAAACAGGTGCTGCCGTTTACGTATCTACCGAACACCAATTTAATGATAACGGTACTCCAGATGATGACACAGATGATGTTTATACACGCACCGAAGCTACAATGGGTATTGTAACCTTAGATTTAGAAAACTCATTAATTAAAAACTTTGAAGAATCTAGCGTAACTTTAACAGCCGAAGAAGAAGCTCAAGGATATTATATTTCTAGAATTGATATGCCTACACTAAATGCAGCTGGCGATAAATTATACATTGGTGCGCGTTTAAGCAAAGTAGATCCTGCTACTGCCGAAAGAGATAATGATTACGAAATTTTAGGAGCAAAAACTATTGTTTTAGATTACCCTTCTTTATTAAACCCTACCGTAATTAGTTCAAGTATTGGTTATGGAAACACTAACGGTTACCGTAGTATTAACTCATTCTTATACAACGGAAGTGTTTATCAAGCTAATCAAGGTGATTCTAACGGTTCTCACATCTTAAAAATTGATTCGAGTAATGCTTACGATAACTCATATGATTTTAGTTTAGATACTGCATTAGGTGTTACAGGAGCTTATGTTTTAGCTTGGAGACCAGCTGCAAACGGTAAGGCAGTTTTAGCTTACCGTCACGATGGTTCTCAAGATGGTATTTCTGGAAGACCAGAATCATATTTTGCCTTAATAGATTTAGAAGCTAAAACGGCTACTAAGTTAGAAGGTATTCCTTATGAAGTAGATATGGAAATGTTCCAATACCAAAGCTACGCAGTTAACGGAAGCGACATTTATTTAACCGCCGCTCCTGTTGGTAAAAACGGTAATATTTACGTTGTAGATACTGAAACTGGTGATGTAACAAAAGGAGCAGAATTAGTAAATGTTGATGGAAGTCACTTTATTGGAGCTTGGTAAAATATAAAGCATAACCACAATTGCTATATCAACAAAAAGGCTGTCTTAATTGTAAAGACAGCCTTTTTTTATGCTTTAAATATTTAGAATTAAATTTAATTAATCCTTAGTAATTTCTCTAACACGTAGTGTGTTTACCATACCTTTTTCTTGAATTGGCATAGAGGCTAAACTAATAACCATATCACCTTTTTGAACATAACCTTGCTCCTTTGCAATGCGATTAATATCTCCAACCGTTTCATCGGTGCTTACAAAGCTATCGTAATAAAAAGCTTTAACTCCCCAAAGTAAACTTAAACGTGTTAAAATACGCTTGTTTGATGTAAATACTAAAATATGGCACGATGGTCTCCAAGCCGAAATTTGAAACGCGGTATAACCACTATTAGTTAATGTAGAAATAGCCGTAGCGTCAATTTCGTTGGCCATTATAGCCGCATGGTAACAAATAGATTTTGTAATAAAACGATTGGTACGAATATGCGGTGGTAATTGCGGTACTTTTATTAATTCAGAATCTTCAACATTCTTTAAAATACTCGCCATTTTTTGAATAACCTGCACAGGATACTTTCCTACCGAAGTTTCACCAGAAAGCATTACCGCATCGGCACCATCCATAACCGAGTTTGCAACGTCGTTTACTTCTGCTCTAGTTGGTGTTAAACTAGTAATCATGGTTTCCATCATTTGCGTTGCAATAATTACTGGAATTCTTGCTTTTTTAGCACGAAGTACTAATTCTTTTTGAATTAATGGCACTTCTTCTGCAGGAACTTCAACACCTAAATCACCACGCGCTACCATTAAACCATCGCAATGGGCTACAATTTTATCGATGTTTTCAACCGCTTCTGGTTTTTCAATTTTAGCAACAATAGGAATTTTGTAATCGCTATGTTTTTCAATTAAATCACTTAATTGTTTTAAATCTTCTGCATGGCGAACAAACGACAAAGCAATCCAATCTACATTTTGACTGATAGCAAAAATGGCATCATCTATATCCTTTTTTGTTAAAGCAGGTTGCGAAATGTTTGTATTAGGTAAGTTAACTCCTTTTTTAGATTTTAATGGTCCACCTTGAATAACCTTTGCTTTTACTTCGCTTTTTTGGTCGGTCGATACCACTTCAAAAATTAATTTTCCGTCATCTAAAAGAATACGTTCTCCTGGTTTAGCATCTTGCGGGAAACTTTTATAAGTCATATAAACACGTTCCTTTGTGCCCTCAAAACGCTCGCCTGTAGCAAAAACTATTTCGTCGCCTGGATTTACTACCACTTCTTCCTTCATCACACCTACACGCAGTTTTGGCCCTTGTAAATCGGCTAAAATAGCGGCAGTGTAACCATACTCTTCGTTAAGCTCACGAATCATTTTAATGCGCTCGGTTACATCGCTGTAATTGGCGTGCGAAAAATTTATTCTAAATACATTTACACCAGCTTCTAGCATACCTTTTAATACATCTTTGGTACTTGTTGCTGGCCCTAATGTGGCTACTATTTTTGTTTTTTTATTGATTGACATTAGCTAAATATTAAATGTTCTTTGGTTTTTACTTGGTTAGCGCTTAAACTATAAGCTGTTGCTATTTGCGCAATGTTTAAAATATTATTTAGCAATAATTTTTGCTTGTTATTACTAAACTCAAAATCTATTTTTAAAAAATAGTTTACGCTTTTATGTTCGGGTAATAAAAAACTGGTTTTTATTACTTTTTGGTTGTTACTAAATAATGAATTTACATCAACTTCTTGAACCGCTTCGGTTTTACAAATATTTGAAACCAAATGCCATGACACTTGTTGTTTTTCATCATCCCAATGATAAATTGGGTAAGTAATGACGCCTTTATTAAATTTTAAATCTGATTTTTTCCGCGTAAGTGATATCCCTAAATTTTTATTTAAAAGATAGGCCAAACGGTAATCTTCTAAATTACAATGTATAGCTATTAGAGTATATTCTGCCTCGGCAAAATCGTCATCTAAAATAAGTTTGTGAACAGCCATAACTTATTATTAAACTTGGTAAATATAAGATTTAAAATGATGTGTTTTGTTAAGAAAGCATCAATCTTAACCACAAATTAAACTATAACGTTATAGTTATAATCTTTAAACGGAACTACTTTTTGAAATCTGATTTTGAAGCGCAAAAAACGCACGTCTTGAGGCTTTTTCTTCAGCTTTTTTCTTTGAAGTGGCACGCGCTTTCGCAATTACTTTATCGTTTATTGAAAGCTTCACCGAAAAATGCCTAAGCTCGTCATTTCCTGTATCATCGTAAACGTTATAATTGAAGGTTTTCTTTTCTTTTTGGCACCATTCTATCAACAAACTTTTATAGCTAATTACCTTTCCTTCTAGAGTCTCAATATCTACATAAGGATTAATAACGCGCTTATATATAAATTTTTCGCAGTATTTATAGCCACGATCTAAAAATATAGCGCCTATTAAAGCTTCAAATAAATTGCCATGAATATTATCGCCAAATTGTCCCGCTGGAATTTTACTTTCAACTAAATTTATAAGTTTAAGCTCCTTTCCTAATTCGTTTAAATGCTCACGACTCACCACTTTTGACCGCATTTTGGTAAGATAACCTTCGTCTCCGCTGGGTACTTCAAGATATAAGTGCGAAGCAATTACCGAGCTTAACATGGCATCGCCTAAAAACTCTAAACGTTCGTAATTTATAGCATTTCCTTTACTGTCCTTTAAATTCATAGAACGATGCGTAAAGGCTTTTCTATAAAATTTTAGTTCTTTGGGTTTAAAGCCTAAAATTTTATGTATTTCTATAAAAAAATTCCCGTTACGTTTAAAACGGGAATTTAATATGTTGCGAATGTTTTTCATCTGATGATTAATATTTTAAATTAAAGTCAGATGTAATAAACCATGTTTCATTTTAAGTAAAATTTAAATTGTTTTTTATGGTTTATTTCATTCGGGATTTAATCTATTTTCTTGAATAATACACAAGCGTTATGACCGCCAAATCCAAACGTATTACTCATAGCAACCTTAACCTCTCTTTTTTCGGCTTTGTTAAGTGTTAAGTTAAGTTTAGAATCTATATTTTCATCTACAACTTCATGGTTTATTGTTGGAGGTACTATACCATGCTCAATTGCTAAAATTGATGCAATAGATTCTATAGCTCCAGCAGCACCAAGTAAATGGCCTGTCATTGATTTTGTAGAGTTAATATTTATATATTTTGCATGGTCTCCAAACACTTCAGTAATCGCCTTAAGTTCGGCCACATCACCTAAAGGTGTAGATGTACCGTGGGTATTAATATGATCGACTTCTTCGGGTTTCATACCTGCATTTTCTAAACAATTACGCATCACTGCCATAACACCAATACCATCTGGGTGTGGCGCCGTCATGTGATGTGCATCAGATGATAAACCGCCACCAACAACTTCGGCGTAAATTTTTGCGTCGCGTGCTTTAGCGTGTTCGTACTCTTCAAGAATTATAGCTCCAGCACCTTCGCCTAAAACAAAACCATCGCGTGTTGCATCGAAAGGTCTTGAGGCTGTTTCTGGACTATCGTTTCTTGTAGATAAAGCGTGCATTGCATTAAAACCACCCATTCCTGCAATGGTTACTGCTGCTTCACTTCCTCCTGTTACAACCACATCACAATGCCCTAAACGTATATAGTTTAAAGCATCAATCATGGCATTTGCCGATGATGCACAAGCCGACACTGTGGTGTAATTAGGACCCATAAATCCATTTTTAATAGATATGTTTCCTGGGGCTATATCGGCTATCATTTTTGGGATAAAAAATGGGTTAAAACGTGGTGTTCCATCGCCATTGGCAAAGTTTAACACTTCGTTTTGAAAGGTTTCTAAACCACCTATTCCTGCACCCCAAATAACACCAACTCGTAATTTATTAACATCGTCTAGGTTTAATTTAGCATCTGCAATAGCTTCATCTGAGGCTACCATGGCATACTGCGTAAACCTATCCATTTTACGAGCTTCTTTTCTATCAAGAAAATCTGTTGCGTTAAAGTTTTTTAATTCGCAAGCGAATTTCGTTTTAAACTTTTCGGTATCAAAATAGGTTATAGGCGCAGCACCACTTTTACCACTAACTAAGGCATCCCA
This sequence comes from Neotamlana nanhaiensis, assembly GCF_000943555.1. GTDB lineage: Bacteria > Bacteroidota > Bacteroidia > Flavobacteriales > Flavobacteriaceae > Neotamlana > Neotamlana nanhaiensis. The sequence goes on from NZ_JTDV01000002.1 coordinate 262,509, forward strand.
ATACTCATCTTTGGTATTGCCAATAGGTGTTAAAGCCCCTAATCCTGTGACTACAACTCGCTTTAATTCCATAAAGTAAATGTGCTTATTTTGCTGCTTCTATGTAAGAGATAGCTTGACCTACTGTTGCAATGTTCTCAGCTTGGTCGTCTGGGATTTGAATATCGAATTCTTTTTCAAATTCCATTATTAATTCTACAGTGTCTAAAGAGTCTGCTCCTAAATCGTTTGTGAAGCTAGCTTCAGTTACTACTTCGTTTTCATCAACGCCTAATTTGTCTACGATAATCGCTTTAACTCTTGATGCAATGTCTGACATAATCTTTTAATTTAAGGTTTTAATTAGTTGGCAAAAATAAAAAACTTTATTTTTAAAACACATGTTTACTATAAAAATGTGAATCTAATTTACTAAAATCATTTTAAGTAATTCAATTTTACCACCTAATTGTTAATAATTATTCTTTTTTTTGTTGAAATAATCTTAACATTTATAGTCTGTTTATGAAACGAATGATAATTTTTGCGTCCGGAGGAGGTACTAATGCTGAAAATTTAATAAAGTTTTTTCAAAACAGCGATAATGCTTCTGTTATTCAATTACTTACCAACAATCCCCATGCCAAAGTTTTAGATCGGGCTAAAAATCTTAATGTTAGTGCTTTGTCATTTAACAGGGTGGCGTTTACCAAAACCAACGATGTTTTAAACCTTTTAAAAGCAGCAAAACCAGACCTTATTATATTAGCTGGATTTTTATGGAAATTTCCCGAATTTATTTTAAATGAATTTGAGAATAAAGTTATAAATGTGCATCCAGCACTGCTTCCTAAGTTTGGAGGAAAAGGTATGTACGGCATGCATGTTCATAAAGCAGTGGTTGAAAATAATGAAACCGAAACCGGCATAACCATACATTATGTAAACGAAAATTACGACGAAGGCGCTACCATTTTTCAAGCCAAATGCCCCGTTTTACCTACGGATACAGCTGAAGATGTCGCTGCAAAAATTCACGAATTAGAAATGGAACATTTCCCTAAAGTAGTCGATAAACTTTTAGCAACTATATAAATATAATGCCAGAAATAATCGATTTAAGTCAAGACATCTATCAAGGTATGCCTGTTTTTAAAGATTTGCCACAGGTAAAAATATCGGTACATAACACGCACGAAGCTTGGGACAGCGATGGCATAGTAAATCCCGAAACACAAACCGTAGCAGTACACAAACTTGAACTTGGCGAGCACACCGGCACACATGTTGACGCTATAAACCATATGGCAAAACAGTATAAAGGACAATCTATTGATACCATGCCTTTAAGCATGTTCTACACCGAGGGCATTTGTTTAAATTTATCTCATAAAAATTTCAATGAGCTTATTGAAGTTTCCGATTTAATTGACGCATTAAACAGCCATAATCTAAACATTAAACCTAACGACACCATTTTAATATACACCAACCATTATCGCAATGCTTTTAACACCAGCAATTGGCCAAAAGGCCCAGGGTTATCGGCCAAAGCAGCTCGATGGTTAGGCGAACAAAAAATAGCAGCCTTTGGCGTTGAAACCATGTCGCCAGGAGTTTCGGGTATTTCTAACAAAGAAGTACATTATATATGTGGCGAATTAGGGTTTACACATTACGAAAACATGGTTAATTTACATCAATTAATAGGTCGCGGACGTTTTAAGTTTATTGGGCTACCTTTAAAAATAAAAGGCGGAACAGGATCTCCAGTACGTGCTGTAGCTGTATTTGAATAATTTAGCTGATTCCTTAAATGAGCAAAAAAAAGAAATTTTATACCGTTTGGAAAGGCCATAAAACAGGTGTTTTTGATTCGTGGAACGATTGTAAAGCCCAAATAACAAATTTTGAAGGCGCGCAATACAAATCGTTTCCAACATTTGAAGCGGCAAAAAAAGCTTTTAAGGGCAACTATTTTGATTATATTGGTAAAAACAAAAGTTTTAAAAGCGAACTTACGGATGCCGAATTAAAAAAAATTGGGCTACCTAATTACAACTCTATTGCGGTTGATGCCGCTTCAAGTGGCAACCCAGGTATTATGGAATATCGTGGCGTAGACACCAAAACCAAAAAACAATTATTTATACAAGGGCCTTTTAAAGAAGGCACTAACAATATTGGCGAATTTTTAGCCATAGTGCATGGGCTTGCACTTCTAAAAAAAAATAACAGTAACAAAATCTTATACACCGACTCGCGAACTGCTATAAGTTGGGTAAAAAAGAAAAGCTGCAATACTAAGTTACAACGTAACGAAAAAAACAAACCCCTTTTTGATTTAGTAGACAGAGCCCTAATTTGGTTAAAAAACAACCATTACACAACTACAATAGTAAAATGGGAAACTAAAGCTTGGGGTGAAATTCCAGCAGATTTTGGAAGAAAATAACAAAAATGGAGGACAACTTTAGTAACCGAAAGTGACCCCCCATTTTTTAATGTTGAGTAATGGCGCTTTTAATACACTGCAAATTTTAAAAGGTCACATTTACTTTTCATCAAAAATATTAGTCTTTAATTTTAGTAATAAAGCACTATATTTGCACCAAAATAGCAATTCTCCTTATGGGTAAATTAGTAATTGTAGGTACTATAGCGTTTGATGCTATTGAAACACCTTTCGGCAAAACCGATAAAATTCTTGGTGGCGCAGCAACATTTATTGGGCTTTCAGCATCTACTTTCGAGGTTGATGCCACGGCAGTTTCTATTGTTGGCGACGATTTTCCGCAAGCGTATTTAGATTTACTTTCAAATAGAAACATAAATCTTGACGGCGTAGAAATTGTAAAAGGTGGTAAAACGTTTTTCTGGAGTGGCCGTTACCATAACGACATGAATTCTAGAGACACCTTAGTTACCGAACTAAACACATTAGCCAATTTTAACCCTGTTGTACCAGAAAACTATAAAGATGCCGAGGTAGTTATGCTTGGTAATTTGCACCCATTAGTACAAGCTAGTGTTTTAGACCAAATGACTACAAAGCCAAAGCTTGTAATTTTAGATACCATGAATTTCTGGATGGATTCTGCTCTTGAAGATTTACACAATACTATTAAACGTGTCGATGTTATTACAATAAACGATGAAGAAGCTCGCCAGCTAACAGGCGAATACAGTTTGGTAGTTGCCGCTAGAAAAATTCACGACATGGGACCTAAATATGTCGTAATTAAAAAAGGGGAACACGGTGCATTATTATTTCATAACGACGAAGTATTTTACGCTCCTGCTTTACCTTTAGAAGAAGTTTTCGATCCAACGGGTGCAGGCGACACCTTTGCAGGTGGATTTGCAGGTTATATTGCAAAAACAGGCGACACATCGTTCGAGAATATGAAAAAAGCCGTAATTTATGGCTCAACATTAGCGTCTTTTTGCGTAGAAAAATTTGGCACCGAACGTATGCTTAATTTATCCAGCGCCGAAATACATAAACGCCTGTTGCAATTTAAAGAACTAACACAATTTGAAATAGAATTACAATAAACAAACGCGCTCTAAAAAGAGTGCGTTTTTTAATTAACACAAAACGCAAACGACAATTGTTTTTTCATTAAAACAAAAACCTAACTTATGAGTGATTTTTTAAAACACGAATGTGGTATAGCCATGATTAGGCTATTAAAACCTTTAGAGTATTATAAAGAAAAATACGGAAGTGCATTTTACGGTGTAAATAAAATGTACCTCATGATGGAAAAACAACACAATCGCGGGCAAGATGGCGCTGGTTTTGCTAGCATTAAACTAGACACCCAACCTGGGCAACGCTACATTAGCAGAGTACGCTCTATAGCCCAACAACCTATTCAAGATATTTTTGGGCAAATAAACGATCGCATAAACAACGAATTTAAATTACACCCAGAATATTTAGATGATGTTGCCGCTCAAAAAAAACACATTCCATATATAGGCGAAGTACTTTTAGGACACGTACGTTACGGCACCTTTGGAAAAAACAGCGTAGAAAGTGTACACCCATTTTTACGTCAAAACAACTGGATGCACAGAAACCTAATAATGGCCGGAAACTTTAATATGACCAATGTTAAAGAACTTTTCGACAATTTAATTCAATTAGGACAGCACCCAAAAGATTATACCGACACCATTACTATAATGGAAAAAATTGGGCATTTTTTAGATGATGCTGTTAGCAAAATTTACAAAGACTTAAAAAAAGAAGGCTACAATAAACAAGAAGCCTCGCCATTAATTGCTGAGCGTTTAAAAGTGGCTAAAATTTTAAAACGTGCTGCAAAAAACTGGGATGGTGGCTATGCTATGGCTGGTTTAATAGGACACGGAGATGCTTTTGTTTTGCGCGATCCAGCAGGAATTCGTCCGGCATATTATTATAAAGACGACGAAGTTGTGGTAATCGCTTCAGAGCGTCCTGTAATACAAACCGTTTTTAATGTAAAATTTGAAGACGTAAAAGAATTACAACCAGGGCAAGCCATTATTACCAAAAAATCGGGAGAAATGAGACTAAAACAAATTTTAGAACCTCTTGAGAAAAAATCCTGTTCGTTTGAGCGTATTTATTTTTCACGTGGAAGTGATGCCGAAATTTATCAGGAGCGTAAAACACTTGGTAAATTAGTGATGCCAAAGGTTTTAGAAGCTATAAATAACGACACCAAAAACACGGTGTTTTCATATATACCTAATACCGCCGAAACGTCTTTTTACGGTATGGTACAAATGGCTGAAAAGTTTATCAATCAAAAGAAAACAGAAGCTATTTTAAACGGACAACGATCTATATCGGCCGAGGAAGTAACCGAAATTTTATCGGAACGTGCCCGTGTTGAAAAAATAGCCATAAAAGATGTAAAACTACGCACCTTTATTACCGAAGATAGTAGTAGAGACGACCTTGTTGCACACGTTTACGATATTACGTATGGCGTTGTAAAACCTAACGACAATTTGGTAATTATAGACGATAGTATTGTTCGTGGAACCACCTTAAAAAAGAGTATTTTAAAAATGCTCGATAGGCTAAATCCTAAAAAAATAATTGTTGTATCATCGGCACCACAAATTCGATATCCAGATTGTTATGGTATAGATATGGCCAATTTAGAAGGCTTAATTGCATTTCAAGCGGCCTTAGAACTTTTAAAAGATAATAACCAATACAGTATTGTAGACGAAGTTTACAAAAAGTGTTTAGACCAAACCGATTTAGCCGACAAAGAAGTGATAAACTTTGTAAAAGAAATTTACGAGCCTTTTACAGATGAGCAAATTTCAGATAAAATTTCAGAATTATTAAGTGACGACACCATAAATGCCGAAGTAAAAATTATTTTCCAATCGGTTGAAAACCTTCACAAAGCTTGTCCAGAACATTTAGGAGACTGGTATTTTACTGGCAATTACCCAACCGTAGGAGGTAATCGCGTAGTAAACAGAGCATTCATTAATTTTTATGAAGGTAACAAAGAACGCGCATATTAACTCGTTAATCCATAACAACCTACACTTAATCGGATAAGTGTGCGTTTTATCTAAAAATAACTGAAATATCTAAAATTAAGAATATTTTAGTGACACCATAACATAAGTAGGTTAAGTTCATGGTAGATTTGGGGCAAAAAAAGGTGAACTTCCGTTCGCCTTTTTTTATGCAATTTTCTTACTTTTTTTCGGCCTTTTGCTTTTCAACTTGTATTTTACTCGACACTTCGTTTAAGCTAATTTATGTGCGGTTTAACTAATATATTTTACTAGAAGACTTTACAATTATATTTTTGAATCACCATAACATAAGTAGGTTAAGTTTATGGTAGATTTGGGGCAAAAAGGTGAACATTCTCGTTCACCTTTTTCATTTTAACCATACTCATAAATCTAAAAAACCACTATTTTTTTATTATTTGCGATTTATCACTTAACCCTTCAATATTAATTTTCGGGTTCCCGTAAACGTAAACATTACTCTTTCCTTTAGCATATAAGCTCAAATCTTTATTAGAATACACATAAATATCAGAATTATTAGAGCCATTTATTTTAGCGTGCGTTACATTTAAGTCTTTCGCTTTAATATCGGTGGATCCAGTAGCAATTAAATTTAAATTTTCGCAATTCCCTTCTATATTCATATCGGCACGATCGTTTATAACTAAATCGAAATTAGTAGCAGATACATTTCCCTTTACCAAAGCACCATCATTTAAACCCATAGTAAGATTATCGCCTCTATAAATTAATTTTCCATTAGAGTTGCCTCGCATATTAATTGCTAAATTCGCCGAAGCCACATCTAAATTATACTTAGAATTGTTCAAAGTGGCTATGCCAAGCGAATCGGACTGAATTAAATTTTGTCCTTCTAATTTGGCACCTTGCGACAAGTTAATTTGGTTTATTTGCGCCGATGTTAAATGAATTTCTAACTTTTTTGAAGATGAAATATGTAAGGTTGTATAGACTTTTAAAACACTATCAACCACCTCAATTTTTATAACATCAACTAAATTAGAATCGGTTTTTAATCGATATCCTGCTGCTCCAGTTTGCATAAGCGATACCTCTAAGCCATCGGCAATATCTAGTTGTGAATAGGCTGGTAAGTTTTTATAAACCTCTATAACCTCTTTATTTCCTTTAATCTTTTCTTTTTTTTGAGCAAATGCGAAACCTACCACAAACATGGCTACAATAAGTAATACTCTTTTCATTGTTGTAATTTTAATTGGTTTTTAAAAAGGGCGGCTATGTTTAAAGAAGGAATAACCGCCCAAATTACTAAGTAATCTTGCTATTAACAGTCATACTTCTTATTTGAGTGTTTGTATGTTTTCATCGTCATAAATTATTTATCATGCTACCTACATCCTTTTAGACACACGACAAACTAAAAGTCACATTTGGAAATAAAAAAAACGTCTAAAATTTAAATTTTAGACGTTTTTTTTTAAAATGTTATGCTGTTTCGCTTATTTCGCTGCTGCATATTTTTTCTCAACTTCGTTCCAGTTAACTACTTTAAAGAAAGCATCGATATAATCTGGACGACGGTTTTGGTAGTTTAAGTAATAAGCATGTTCCCAAACATCTAAACCTAAAATTGGTGTACCACCACAACCAACTCCTGGCATTAATGGGTTATCTTGGTTTGGTGTAGAGCAAACTTCTACTTTACCACCTTCGTGCACACATAACCAAGCCCAACCAGAACCAAATTGTGTTGCTGCTGCCTTACTAAAAGCTTCAACAAAAGCTTCTTTTGAACCAAATGCTGCTTCAATAGCATCTTTTAATTCTCCAGAAAGGTATCCTTTATCTTCAGGATTCATTACTTCCCAGAATAAACAGTGATTGTAGTAACCTCCTCCGTTATTTCTAACAGCACCGTTGCTTAAATCTAAACCTGTTAAAATAGCTTCAATAGATTTTCCTTCTAAATCCGTACCTTCAATAGCAGCGTTTAATTTAGTAGTATAACCATTGTGGTGTTTTGTATGATGTATTTCCATAGTACGCGCATCGATGTGTGGTTCTAAAGCATCGTACGCATATCCTAATTTCGGTAATTCGAAAGCCATAATTTTTAGTTTTATATAATTAATATTTAATTTCTTTCAAATTTAAACATTTTAACTCTAAAAAGAGATTAATTAAAAATAATATATTGTTATGAAATGATTGATAGTTTTTATCTTGTATGCAAATTAGCATGATGCAAAACAAACCCTCTTTTACCATTTATAATGCCTCGGCTGGAAGCGGCAAAACCTTTACGCTAGTTAAAGCGTATTTAAAAATTCTATTGGCATCAAACAACCTGTTTTTATTTAAAAATATTCTAGCCATAACCTTTACTAATAAGGCTGTAGCCGAAATGAAAGAGCGTATTGTAAAGACACTAAAAGAATTTGCAGACGACAAGATTTTAACCCAACCAAACGACATGTTTTTGGCTATTGAAAACGAATTAAGCATAGACCAAAACACACTACACGACAAGGCTAAAAAAATATTAAACCATATTATGTACAACTATGCGGCTTTCGATATTTTGACTATCGATGGATTTACACACCGCATCATTCGAACCTTTGCCTACGATTTAAAACTTCCCTTAAATTTTGAAGTTGAACTAGACCAAGACAACTTACTTAGCGAAGCCGTAGATAACCTAATTGCCAAAGCGGGGACCGATAAAGCACTTACGCAAATTCTAGTGGATTTTGCTATTGAAAAAGCCGATGACGATAAAAGTTGGGACGTAACTTTCGATTTTAATAAAATAGCGAAACGCCTTGTTTTTGAAAGCGACGCCACTTTTATTAACAAATTAAAAGACAAAACTTTCGAAGACTTTAAAACCTTAAAAAGTCAGTTGAAAAAAGACATAAAAACAACCGAAGATTTAATTGTTGAAAGCGCAAAAAAACTCCTGCTGGTTTTTGAAGAAATGGGCTTGGAATTTAGCGATTTTAATGGCAAATATTTACCAAATCATTTCGATAAACTGGCTCATGCAAACTTTAGCGTTGGTTTTGAAGCCAAATGGCAGCAAGACATTGAAAATGCAACACTTTACCCCAAACGCGTTAGTGATGAAACCGCCGCTACAATTGATAATTTACAACCCGAAATAACATCGGTTTTTAATAAAACGAAACAAGCTGTTTATCATATAAAATTCTTAAAAAATGTTTATAAAAACAGTACGCCATTATCGGTTTTAAATGCCATAAATAAAACATTAACCGAGTTAAAAGAAGAACAAAACAAAATGCTAATCTCGGAGTTTAACACCATTATTAGCAAAGAAATTAAAAAGCAACCAACTCCGTTTATTTACGAGCGTTTAGGTGATAAATTCAATCATTTTTTTATTGATGAGTTTCAAGACACTTCTACCATGCAATGGGAAAACTTATTGCCTTTAATTGGCAACTCCTTAGCTACTCAAACGGGTAGCAGCATGCTAGTTGGCGATGCTAAACAAGCTATTTACCGATGGCGCGGTGGTAAAGCCGAACAATTTATTGGATTATTTAACGAAACCGATAAACCATTTCCGTTTATAAATCAAAACGTTGAAATTTTACCTGACAATTACAGAAGCTACAAAGAAATTGTAACTTTTAATAATGGCTTTTTTCAATTTTTGGCCTCCAACACCTTTAGCAATCCTGTTTACAGCAAACTTTTTGACAATGCCCATCAGCACATAAAAAAAGACGAAAATGGTTATGTTGAACTTAATTTTTTAGATTTAGATAAAGATGATGACAGAGACGATCTTTTCACTAACGAAGTTTTAAACACCATTAATTCTTGCTTAAAAAACGGTTATAACCAAAGCGATATTTGCATTTTAGTTCGTAAAAAAAAGGAAGAAAAAGCACTAGCTAAATTTTTAGCAACGCAAGAAAACCTTAAAATTATTTCGGCCGACGGTTTACTTATTAATAACGCTCCAGAAGTTGGTTTTGTAAATAATGTGCTTTCGCTTTTAATTCAGCCTAAAAACAAAGAAATTAAAATTGCGATTTTAAACTTTTTAAGCGATCATTTTAATATTGAAAATAAGCATGATTTTTTCTCAAATCATATTAATCTCGAGCTTTCGGAGTTATTTTTAAGTTTAGAAAATTTTGGCGTTTATATTAACAGCAAACAACTTATTGAATTGCCACTTTACGATTTAGCTGAAACCATTGTAAGAAGCTTCAGTTTAGTTGAAACATCGAATGCTTACATTCAGTTTTATCTCGATGTGGTTTTAGACTTTTCTCAGAAAAAAGGCTCGGATATTTCAGCATTTTTAGAGTATTTCGACAAGAAAAAAGATAGTTTAAGTGTGGTATCGCCCAAAGGACAAAATGCCATTCAAATTATGACCATTCACAAATCGAAAGGTTTAGAATTTCCAGTGGTCATTTTTCCATATGCCGATTTAAATATTTATGAAGATATCGAACCTAAAGAATGGTTTAAACTCGATGCTAAAAAATACAGCGGTTTTACACACACTTTGCTAAATTACAATAAAGATTTTGAGTATTTTGGCGATGAAGGTCAAGACATATACCAACAACATCAAGCCGAATTAGAACTCGACAGCATCAATTTATTGTATGTAACCCTAACAAGACCCGTTGAGCAGCTTTACATTATTTCAAAAAAAGATTTCAACTCAAAAGGCGAAGTAAATATCAAAAATCATTCTGGATTATTTATTAGCTATTTACAGCATTTAGGCCAGTGGAACGATTCGCAATTACTTTATAGTTTTGGCGAAAAAACCAAAGCTAAAAAAGCCAAAACCGAAACAGAAACAACTATTGAACAACGCTTTATTTCAACAGCAAAAGAAGACCATAACATAAAAGTAGTTACCAAATCAGGCTTACTCTGGGACACCAATCAACAAGAAGCTATAGAAAAGGGTAATTTAGTTCACGATATTATGGCTAAAATTGAAACAGTAGATGATGTTGATACCGTATTAAACGAGTTCATAAAAGCTTCAACCATCACCGAAAACCAAGCTAAACTGTTAAAAACCGATGTTTTAAACATTGTCAATCATCCACAATTATCATCATATTTCACCTCAAATGCAACCGTATATAACGAACGTGATATTATAAATAAAAAAGGAAGCATTTTAAGACCCGATAGAATAATTATAAATTCGCAAAATGAAGCAACCATAATCGACTATAAAACGGGAGCTGAAAACAAAAAACATCAACAACAATTACAATTATATCAAGATGTTTTGGAAGACATGAATTTTACGGTTAAACAAAAAATTCTGGTCTATATAAACACAGATATAAGCGTAACCGTTATTTAAAAGAAAAACCATGTACGGAAAAATTAAAGAGTATTTACAAGAAGAATTAAAAGACATAAAAAACAGCGGTCTTTTTAAAGAAGAACGCATTATTACATCGGCTCAAGGAGCCGAAATTACCTTAAACACTGGCGAAACTGTGTTAAACTTTTGTGCCAACAATTATTTAGGTTTATCGTCGCACCCCGAAGTAATTCAAGCAGCAAAAGATGCTATGGACACTCATGGTTTTGGTATGAGTTCGGTAAGATTTATTTGTGGAACACAAAATATTCACAAGGAATTAGAACAAAAAATAGCCAATTTCTACCAAACCGAAGACACCATTTTATACGCTGCTGCTTTTGATGCTAACGGTGGTGTTTTCGAACCTCTATTAACAAAAGACGATGCTATTATTTCCGATTCGTTAAACCATGCCTCAATTATTGATGGTGTGCGTTTATGTAAAGCAGCCCGTTACCGCTACAAAAACAACGATATGGCCGATTTAGAAAACCAACTTATTGAAGCCAATAAAAACGGAGCACGATTTAAAATAATTGTTACCGATGGTGTTTTTTCTATGGATGGCTTGGTTGCTCCGCTTGATAAAATTTGCGATTTAGCCGATAAATACGATGCTTTAGTGATGATAGACGAATGTCATGCCGCTGGATTTATAGGTAAAACAGGCCGTGGCACTTTAGAAGAAAAAAATGTGCTAAACCGTATCGATATCATAACTGGAACCTTAGGAAAGGCGCTTGGTGGAGCTATGGGCGGATACACAACAGGTAAAAAAGAAATTATTGAAATGCTTCGTCAACGTTCTAGACCATATTTATTTTCTAACTCTTTAGCTCCAGCTATTGTAGGCGCATCTATAAAGGTTTTCGATATGTTGGAAAACAATACCGAACTTCGCGACACGCTCGAATGGAACACCAATTACTTTAAAAAAGGAATGAAAGCCGCAGGTTTCGATATTATTGATGGTGATTCGGCCATTGTACCTGTGATGTTATACGATGCCAAATTATCGCAAACTATGGCAAACCTATTGTTAAAAGAAGGTATTTACGTAATTGGCTTCTTTTTCCCAGTTGTTCCTAAAGAAAAAGCACGAATTAGAGTACAATTATCGGCCGCACATACAAAAATTCATCTCGATAAAGCCATAAAAGCCTTTACAAACGTGGGTAAAACACTAGAAATAATATAAAACATCCCTTAAACACACATAATTAAGTGTTTTGAACTATTTTTTTTATATTTGTTTTGTTAATAACATTTAACAACTTACTTTTGTTCACAATTAACACTTAAAAATTAAACTTTTTGAATATGAAAAATCTTAGCAGATTATTATTAGCTATGTTGCTAATTCTTGGTTATAGCAATGCTAATGCGCAAGACGAAAACAATCCTTGGCAAATTACTATTGGAGCTAATGCAGTTGATGCCTATCCTTCTGGAGATGGTGTTGTAGGTAACGCTCAGTTCGGTGAAACTATTTTCGATGAGTACTTTAACGTAAGCGATCACTGGAACATTTTACCATCTTTATCAACTATTTCGGTATCTAGATACATTAAAAACGGTTTCTCTTTAGGTGTTGCTGGTTCTTTAAACAAAATTGAAAACTGGGGTGATGTTCCTGGTTCAGATCCTGAAGAAATTAACTCTGTTGACGATTTATCTTACTACGGTGTAGACGGTACAATTAAATATAACTTTTTAGAAGGAACTACTTTAGACCCATACATTGGTGTTGGTGGTGGTTACACTTGGATTGATGAAATTGGAGCAGGTACTGTTAACGGTACTGTTGGTTTAAACGTATGGTTCTCTGAGAACGTAGGTTTAACACTTCAATCTGCTTATAAGCACGCTTTCGAAGATTACTTACAAACACATTTCCAACATACTGCTGGTATCTCTATTAAATTTGGTGGTACTGATACTGATGGTGATGGTATTTACGACAAAGACGATGCTTGTCCAGAAGTTGCAGGTTTAGAAGCTTTCAACGGTTGTCCTGATACTGACGGTGATGGTATTGAAGATGCTAAAGACGATTGCCCTAACGAAGCTGGTTTAGCTGAGTTAAACGGTTGTCCTGATTCTGACGGTGATGGTATCGCTGACAAAGATGATAACTGTCCTACTGTTGCTGGTTTAAAAGCTTTAGCTGGTTGTCCTGATGCTGACGGTGACGGTGTTACCGATGCTGACGATAAATGTCCAGAAGTTGCTGGTCCTGCTGCTAACAAAGGATGCCCATGGCCAGATACTGACGGTGACGGTGTATTAGACAAAGACGATAAGTGTCCAGACGTAAAAGGTACTGTTGCTAACGCTGGTTGTCCTGAAGTAACTGAAGAAGTTCAAAAAACTTTAAATGAGTACGCTAAAACTATCTTATTCGATACAGGTAAATCTTCTATCAAAGCTCAATCTGAAGCTGTATTAGGTGATATCATCGATATCTTAAAAGAATACCCAACTGCTAAATTTACAGTTGAAGGTCATACTGATAGTGTAGGTAGCGAAAAATTAAACCAAAGATTATCTGATTCTCGTGCTAACTCTGTAAAAGAATACTTAGTAAGCCATGGTATCGATGCGTTCAGATTATCGTCTCTTGGTTACGGTGAGTCTAAACCAATCGACACTAACAAAACAAGAGCTGGTAGAGCAAACAACAGACGTGTAGAAATTAACTTAGTAAAATAATTTTACTGAATTAATTCTTAAAATAAGTTTTATAAAAACGCATCGGGTTTCCGATGCGTTTTTTATTTTTATGCTATGACGACTTTTATTTTTGATGTTTTAAGCGACTTGCAAAAACAGGCTATCGATATTTCGAACACCACATTTATTTTACCTAGTAAACGTGCTGGTTTATTTTTGAAACATCAAATACCAAAGGTTGTTGGTAAAACCATTTTTTCGCCAGAAATTATTAGCATTGAAGAGTTTGTTGGTAATTTATCGGGCTTAAAAACCATAACAAATACCGAACTTTTATTTAACTTCTATACCACTTATTGCGAACTAACCCCAGAAAAACAGCGCGATTCATTTGAAACTTTTTCAAAGTGGGCTCAAATTTTACTACAAGACTTTAATGAAGTAGATCGTTACTTAATACCTCAAGAACGCATCTTCAACTATTTAGGTGCCATAAAAGAGATTGAAAGCGATCATTGGTCTATTGATGAGAATAAAACCGATTTCATAAAAAATTACATAAGTTTTTGGAACAAGCTTTATCTCTATTATCAAAATTACACGCAACTGCTTATAAAAAACAACATTGGTTATCAGGGTTTAATTTATAGAGAAGCGGTAAATAATTTTGAAACTTATTTACAAGAAAACCCAAACAAACAACATGTGTTTTTAGGCTTTAACGCTTTAAACACTGCCGAAGAAACCTTAATTCAACAATTACTGCAGCTAAACCAAGCTAAAATTTATTGGGACACTGAGGAAACTTTCATCAACGTAAAAAACCATGATGCTGGACTTTTTATAAATCAGCATAAAAAAAACTGGAAGTATTTTAGAGATAATCCGTTTAACTGGATACAAAACAACTACACACAATCAAAAAACATATCACTTTACGCCGTTCCTAAAAATATTGGTCAAGCAAAATATGTTGGTAATATTCTTGAAACTCTTCAAAAAGACAATACTAATTTAGAAAATACGGCGGTAGTTTTAGGTGACGAAAATTTGCTTATCCCAGTTTTAAACGCTCTACCAGAAAGCTTAAAGGAATTAAACATTACCATGGGTTTCCCTTTAAAATCTATTCCTTTAGCATCATTATTTGAAAACCTATTTCATTTACATAAAAACACCACAAGCGATTTTTATTATAAAGAAGTGATAAAAATACTATCGCATCAATTTATAAAACCTTTATTTTATGCTGATGATAAAGATTACGCTTCAAAAATAATTGAAACTATCGATGGAAATAACATCATCTTCTTAAACAAAGAGCGCCTCATTGAAATTACCGATTCAAAATTTAATCATCTCATTAATTTATTATTTTCCAATTGGCAAAATAATCCAACTAACGCTCTAAATAATTGCACTGCGTTAATTCATCTTATAAAAAATCATTTAAACACAAATAAAACCGATAACACCTTAGGTTTAGAATACTTATTCCGCTTTAACGAACTTTTTAATGAACTCACACGCTTAAATACCAATTACAGCCATATAAAAGATATTTCGGCGCTTTACAGTGTTTATAAAGAACTTTTAAGCAGCAATACCCTCGATTTTCAAGGCGAACCACTACAAGGTTTACAGGTTATGGGTATGCTTGAATCTCGAGTTTTAGATTTTGAAACCGTAATAATTACATCGGTTAACGAAGGCGTTTTACCTTCAGGAAAAACAAATAATTCGTTTATTCCTTTCGATGTTCGCATTGAAAATAAACTACCAACCTATAAAGAAAAGGATGCTGTTTACACTTATCACTTTTACCATTTATTGCATCGTGCTAAAAATGTTTACATACTTTACAACACCGAGCAAGATGTGTTAACTGGCGGTGAAAGAAGCAGATTAATAACACAGCTAGAGCTAGAAAACATTCACGGACTAAAACATCAAGTTGTGGCGCCCTATGTCCCCGTAATTCCTAAAAACATAACGGTTATTAAAAAAAATGAGGCGCTTTTAAATGAAATTTTTAAAGTTGCTGAAGCTGGATTTTCGCCCTCATCGTTAACCAATTACATGCGTAATCCTATCGATTTTTATTATCAAAAAATATTAAAAATTAAGGAACATAACGATGTTGAAGAAACCGTAGCTGCCAATACACTTGGTACAGTTGTACATAATACTTTAGAAGATTTTTACAAACCGCTAATCAATCAGTTTTTATCGGTTGAGATTATTCAAAATCTAAAGAAAAATATAGACGAACGCGTTACATTTCATTTTAAAAATGAATACAAAGAAGGCGACATAAGCAAAGGTAAAAACCTTATTATTTATGAAATTGCCAAACGCTATGTTTCAAATTTTTTAGATTTAGAACTGAACGCTTTAAAAACGGGCGACAACATAAAAATTATAGCCATTGAAGCTGATAATAAAGTTGAAATTAATATCCCCGAACTAAAAAAACCAATAAAACTCACTGGAAAAGTAGATCGTGTAGACGAATGCAACGGTATTTTACGCATTATAGATTACAAAACTGGGAAAGTTGAACAAAACCAGGTTGAAATTGTGAATTGGGACGACTTAAATACCGATTATAAAAAATACAGCAAAAGCTTCCAAGTGTTGTGCTATGCGTATATGATGACCAAAACGCAACCTCTAAAATTCCCGATAGAAGCGGGTATAATTTCGTTTAAAAATTTAAGTGCTGGGTTTTTAAAATTTGCAACAAAACCATCTCCAGGATCTAGGAAAAAAGACAGTTTAATTACCGAAGACACTCTTAAGGCATTTTCAATACAGTTAAAAAATCTCATTTTAGAAATTTGTAATCCTGAAGTCGATTTTACCGAAAAAGAAGTTTAAACATGAAAATAATTAAAAACATTGATGTACAAGGTATTCATGGCAAACCCATTGTAACCGATGTGTTTTACAAAGAAAACCACACCAAAAAGCCAGTAATCATTTTTTGTCATGGTTATAAAGGCTTTAAAGATTGGGGCGCGTGGAATAATATGGCTGAAATTTTTGCTGAAGCAGATGTGTTTTTTATAAAGTTTAATTTTTCGCATAACGGAGGCACTTTAGAGCAACCCATAGATTTTCCAGATTTGGAAGCTTTTGGAAATAATAACTACACCAAAGAATTAGACGATTTAAAATCGGTTATAGATTGGCTATTCACAAACGAAAATTTTGAAAATGAAGCTGATTTAAACCAAATCACCTTACTCGGGCATAGTAGAGCTGGTGGTATTGTAACCATTAAAGCCGAGGAAGATTCGAGAATTTCAAAAGTCATTTCACTTGCTGGAGTATCAGATTACGGTAAACGTAGCTCAACTACTGGCGATTTAGATCAATGGCAAAAAGAGAGCGTAAAATATGTAATTAACGGCCGAACCAAACAAAAAATGCCACATTACATTCAGTTTTATCACAATTTTATTGAAAATGAAGCGCGGTTAACCATAAGTAGAGCTGTAAAAAACCTTTCTATACCTTATTTAATTATCCATGGCAATAACGACACCAGTGTTTCTATTGAAGAGGCTTACAACCTTAAAAACTGGTGTAAACACAGCGAACTAAAAATTATAGACGATGCTAATCATGTATTTGAAGCAAGCCATCCGTGGCAAAAGCAAGACATACCAGCACAACTACAAGAGGTTATAAACTCCGTTTTAAGTTTTATAAAAACATAAAAAGCCTCACATTACTGTGAAGCTTTTCGATATTCTGTGGAGAAGACGGGATTCGAACCCGTGACCTCTTGACTGCCAGTTACTAAAAAATATATTTCTTTTTTTAACAAATGTTACCAAATAGCCTATAAATACAGGTGTTTTTAAAAAGCTGTGTTTTATATGTTTTCAGATAGTAACCTATAATATATCCAAATGTTTGACCTATGTTTGACCCAATGTCAAACATTTACAATTCTCTCCATATTCCATTTATACAATATGTTATCTCAATAAAACCTGATAGTTGTTCTATAACACCTCGTATAAATACCCCATTACTAATCTTCTGAAATTCCTTAAACACTAAGTTGCCTTTTTCCAAATAAACTCCAACTTGAAATAAAACATCCAAGTTAAAATACAAAAAGATGTCTGCAACTTCAAAGTCCAATACTTCTTTTATATCTCCTTTAACATACCTAAACATATCATAAGTTTCAGAGGAATCTTCATGTTCTAACTCAAACTCCCAATTTTCAAAATGCATACCGAGTTTAAAGGGTAAATCTTCTATCTTCATAGTGTTTAGTTATAAAAAACCACCTGCAAGAGGTGGTTAAATCTTAATAAGCCTGAAAACACTTTAAAAGCCATATGTTTTGTCTTCTATTGTAAATTTGTCTTCTACCTTGTTATACATTAATGTAACTTCATATCTTGAATCTGTACAAATAAACAATTCTCCCAATAATTCATTTACTAAAATAGTTTCGCCTAGAGTCTCTATTCTAACTCCCGTATCATAGAGAATTACACCTTTATCTAGAGCATTTTCATTAAAATCTTCCAATTGTACTTTAACAGAAATAATATCCCCATCCAATTCTATATCTTCATGAATTTGAAAGCCTTGACCAGAAGATATGGTTTTAGAATCTACTTCTGTACCATCTGAAAAATATGAGACCTTAATATTTATTTTATTGCTAGATTCATAAGAGCCTCCACAACCTGTTCTCCATGCATTACCTGTATCTAAAAATAGGTTTAACTTATCCATGTTATAGGCATAATTGTCTGCTCCTTCCCTAAAATAATCTCCTTCATAAGCATTTTCTCCAGATATTCCTGTAGGTTGAAACCCCACTACATTGTCTCCAAGAAATACCACCTTTTGTATATATGTTAAATTCACATTCTCTGGAAAATCCATTGTCATAATATCTCCATTAAAACTAAAAGTACCTGTTTCAGTATCATAGTTATTTCCAGAGCCAGTCCAATAAGAATAAGTTACATTCCCATTAGGATTAAAAGTAAACGAGTTGTTTACAGATGGGTTGTTATTAGGGTTTTCAAAAAGCCATTTTCCTAATAATTGGGTTTCTATTTCATTTGTACTGTCATCACTTGTACTACAAGAAGCTACTAGGATTAACAACAATGCTGTTAAGCTAAATTTTAAAATTGTTTTCATAATAGATTTGGGTTTTTTAATTTGTAATTGAAATATTATTTTTAATGAGCATTACTTCGTATTCTTTTTCTGGCTCACTCTTTAATTGGTCTTTTCTATAAAAAGAGTTCATAACACATATACCTGTTGTGTTATTCTCGGTAAATAAAACTTCAATAAGCAACTCTTCTGTAAATTTGTAAACTATTGAATTTCTATCTGTAGTAATTATATCTTGGATATGCTCTTTAGGCATGTATTGTGACAGTATATTATGAAAGTAATCCAATTGATTTCCTTTGAACTTATAGTATACTGCACATAGTAAGTCCTTATAAAAAAGTAAAATAGTTTCCTTTAAGAAGGCTTTATCATAAAGAGAATTAAACCCTGTTAAATTTGATTTGTATAAGCTATACTTTAGCTCAAAATAACTATTGGGCAGTATCTCATGTCCTTCTATTACATTTATATATTCTTCTAGTGAATTGTTTACTTTGAAATAAAGCTCATCCAATAAGACATTTATTTTTTGATAATCATCTTCAGTCATGTAGTGTATACTTTAAAAAGGCAAGTCAAGGAACAATCTATTGTACAACACATCAGTTGAGCTAGAAATATTCCTGCCAGCAACCTCAAATATTTTAACTAACCCAAGATAAATTTCATCAGCTATGTCTTTACCTTTTAGATTTATGGTATCTATAACAAAAGCTTCAAAATCCAATCTCTTTCCTAAAGTTTCTTCTCTTATCCTAATGATTTCCTTAGCCACAATAATATCATTATGGGTCACTCCTTTAGACTCCAAATATCTCAAGTGTTCTTGTGTCTTATCTCTCAGACTAACCCCATTATTTAACTGGTCTGGAGGTTGAGCTTCATAGTAAATACGTGCTAGTGGGCTATACTTAACACTTTTTACAATCACATCTATTGCATCATTATATTGGCTTTCAGAAGTATATCCAAAATCTTCAAATTCTTCCTCGTTTTGTAACTGCTCCTTACTTTTTTGTATTTCCTTTTCAAGAGAATCAATTCTAGTTTCAGACCTAAACTTATCTTTCTCTTGCTTTTTAATTTTATTCTCTAAATGTTCAACTTTAGTTTCATACTTAGTATAAAAGTAGAAGGCAACACAACCCACAATAAAAATTATCCCAATTATCTCAGTCACTTAAATATAATTTGAAAACCAACAACCTATCATATACGATATGTATTGAAACAAATATAAATCATTTCTTACCAATCAAACATGATAGGATGGAAAAAGATTTTGTTCTGAGTAAAATAGGTGCAAAGATTAAAGAGATAAGGTTATCTAAAGGCTTATCTCAAGTTGAACTTGTAGCCAGAATGGAAATAAGCACAGACCCCAATAATATTTCAAGATTAGAAGCTGGTAGAAGTAATCTTACCATGTTTACACTTTACAGGATTAGCAAAGCCCTTGAAGTTCCAATGAAAGATTTGATAGATGTTGACCTAAGTGAGGTTTAGTTTTCTTTAATTTGCTGAATATTAGAACAAAATTTGCAGCACCTCAATCCAAAATCTTCTAATTGTAATTTATCAAAGTTCATATTATGAAATTGAAATGTCCACCTAAAGTATTCTTCCAGCATTGTGCTTACTCTTGTCTTTAGAGAATAGTGTTGATTCCAAAAAGTCTTTGCATTTGAAATACCATAGTTTTTAATGAAATCTGAACTAAACAAACGAGGGTGTTCTTCATGTAATTCTTTAAATTTAGATATGATTTCTAAATCATGCTTATCTCTTAAGTAATTCACTTTTGCTAAAAACTTGAGAGTTTCTCCTTGGCACAAAGAATTTCTATAAGATATAATTTGTTCTAATTTATCCTCAAACATTTTTACGTCATAATCCTTGTCTATATACTCTTTACCTGATTGTAATACTTCTTTAGCAATAGTATAATCTATATTTAGCTTATCAAGGTTATGTGTTTTTCTAAAAAGATTATTATACTTATTAACTATGTGGAAGTTATCAATTTCTCCCCTTTCAAATTTTTCTTTAAACTTCATTGTTTTAAACCAGCCTCTATAAGTATTTACTAGCTCCTTACCTCTTTCTTGTACTTCATAGGGAATATGATAATCCTTAAAATTACTATTTAAAGCTTGACAATCTTTGTACAAATGGTATTTAAGGTATCCTCCTTTATAAAAAACAAATTTATAGTCATCTTCCTTTTTCTCATTAAATGTAAAATATGAAAGAGAATCTTGGTCTTCTAATAGCAATTTATAAGCATAAAGTCTTTTTAACTCGTACTGATTAAAGAATTTATGAAGTTGACCTTTGTGATAAATATTCTCTTCAAAAAAAGGTCTACTAATAAACTCAACATCATTTTTAAGCTTAATGTAAGTTATAAGTTTATGAAATACACTTTTAGTAACAAATGCCAAATTCAAAGGTTTTATGCAATTTAGTAAAATACGCAAAACTAATTTTAGCTATTAGGCAGTTTTTACTTAAAACTACTCCATTTTGCTAGGTTAGTAAAGTAATATGTGCTATTCCCATATTTTTGAAAATATTTCCCCTCAACCTGTAACAGTTTTGGCTATATTAATATGTAGTGATTTTATTGTACTAGAGCAATAAAGGAGTTATAATGCTGATTTAGAGTATTCATACGCTCACTCCATTATTTAACAAAACAACAAAGCTGTTTCTACTCCCTAAGAATTTCCATTATTTTGTAGCTCATACAACTACAATAAATTATTCTCATCAATAAAACTATAATATCCTTCTTTTGAAATAATCAAATGGTCCAGCATATTAATGTCAACTATTTTACAAGCTTCTTTAATCTTTGATGTTAAACTCTTATCTGCTTCACTGGGCTTTAAATTACCTGAAGGATGGTTATGTATTAAGATTATTCCATGTACATTGCATTTCAAAGCAATTGCAAGAATCATTTTAATATCTACAGTACATCCAGACGTACCTCCCTTAGATAATTTATGTATACCTAGCACTGTGTTATCTCTATTAAGTAGCAATAATTTAACTTCTTCTTGATATTCTATAAGTTCCAAATTCCAATGAGACAATACTAAATCATAAGCAGTTTTACTATTAGTTATCTTTACTTTACTAGCACCACTATTTGAGTATGAAACTTTTATTTCTGAAATCTCCATAACTTAAATTTTAAGTTTTTCGTAATCTGGTGTAATACCCCTTTAGTAGAAATACCAAATCACGAAAAAGTGAAAATGTCCAGTTTTAGTAAGTATATAATATATACATACGGGTTCTGGACATTTTTTGTTAAATACTAAATAGCCTGTTCAGCTAAATCTGAAACTCCATTTTGAGAGAATACAGAAGTATCTGCCATAAGCTGGTCAACTGCCTCTTCATGCTTAGTAGTTTCCTCATGTTCTGGCACAAATACCCATCTATGAGTTAGCACCAATTCTTCTCCTGTTTCCTTTACAACATAGGCATAAGGTTCAACTTCTTTCTTTACAATAGCTCCTGGCATTTCAGTTCCTATTAAAGCTTTACAAGTAGGCTCATCAAATGTGCTAGTCACATATGCCTTTTTTGCTGTAGCATAAAATTGTCCTGTCTCTTTTGACATTAACATCTCTACACCACCTTGTAATTCTAAAATGAAGAATGGGTTTCCATCTTCTTTTTCTCGTTGTTTGTAACCAATGATTCTAACCATAATAAATAAATTTTTGAGTTGTGAAATAACCTAACTAACTATTCCAATAGAGTATCATTACAACTATCACCTTGAATGAATTAACATTAAAATATTATCAGGTACAAATGGGATTCATCTGCACAAATTGGTGAGGGTATTTAGTGCTGTGGCTGTGCAGAGCTTGAGTGAGGGGCTGGATTACATAGTAGATTCATTAAATATCTTTAAGTTCTAACAAAAGAAATCTTTAAAAGATTGACTTGATGATATCTTAAAACTTCACTAAGACTAACATTTAAAACCTCTTGAAAAAATTAACTTTTTTACATCTAGCCTAAAAAAATAAATGTTTTGTCAGATTGGGGTGGGGACTTTTGTAACTCAAAACATGATGGGGTATATTCTAAAGGACATTCAAGCACACATAATGTCAGGTCTAAAAATTTTATCAGAAATTTTTCATAAAAAATATAATATCAGTAGATTTATACTCTCTCCCTTGTAGTTATTGTAGTATAGTATTTACTGCATATAAATCATTGCCTTTTATATATGAATATTGAATCATTAAAAACCTATACAGAAAATCAAATTTTTAAGTTTGAATATAGTTCAACTGGAAAATTTATTAAAAATTCATTTCACCTTGATTATCTTAAAAATAAATACAGAGAAACTGATTTAATAAGTTTGATTAGAGATACTGTACCCTATTTTGCCCTAACTGAAGAAGAATTTGAACAGTTAGAATCTATAGACCAAACAAGAATTGCTTGGTCTAGAATTTCCAAAGCAAGAAAGGATAAAAAAGGAGATTATGGAGAACTACTTTTATTCCTTATACTACTCATATATTATGATGCTCCTAAACTAGTTACTAAAGTTCGTCTAAGGACTTCCATGAATCTACAAATAAACGGTTATGATTGTGCCCATTTTACCATAGAAAATGATGAGCCTGTACTATGGATTGGTGAATCTAAATTTTATCAAGATTTTTCTTCTGCCCTTACAAAATCAATTTCTTCATTAAATGACCACTGTAATATAATATCTACTACAGATGAACTTTCTATACTGAAGCCAAATATAGAAATAAACAAAAATTCGCATGAAGATTTTATTAAATTACAATCCTTATTTAAGGGTAAATCTATAGATAGAATAAAATTTAAAGTTCCAGTATTATTAACCTATAACAGTAAATGCATTAAAAATAATGATGATATCAGTGATAAATTTAAGACAGAACTAAGAGAAGAAATAGACAACTTATATAATACTATAGAAACTAAAGATATTCAAACTGATTTAAGAAATGTGGATTTCATCTTTTTTTTATTTCCATTTGACGCAGTATCCTATGTGAAAGATTCATTGGAAAACATTGAAAACGCCCTAAGAACATGAGTTCCAAAAACACTTTATCTCTGGTTTTAAACTCTGTTGAGTTAAATCCACAAGTAATAGCATTAGTTGAAAAATTAAGAAATGAAAATGAACTTGATTTTCAAGAATATAAGCTATTACTTGAAGGCACTTATTCTCTATTAAACTCAAAAGATGAAGACTCTTATAATTTAGGCTTATATTCAATATGCCATGTATGTGAATTTTTACCTAATGATAATTTTTTGCTTCAAATACTAAATGACTGCATTGTTTCCTCAAGAATTTTTCTATATAAAGAAATGTTACCAATACTAGAAGGTGTAAAAGAATCTTTTTTAGACTTATATATAAAAAGCTTTTATACATTAGAAACTGGTACTATCCTTACTAAAGACCAGAAAAAAATTCTAAGCTTATTCAATGAGCACAAAAAAATCATTATTAGTGCACCTACTTCATTTGGGAAGTCAAGAATTATAGAAGAAATAATAATAAATAATGATTACCACAATATTGCTATAATACTTCCAACAATAGCTTTATTGAGTGAAACATATCTTAGATTTAATGTAAACAGCCATATAAAAGAAAACTATAATCTGATAAATTCACTTGGACTTGCAGATACAATAGCAAAAAATAATCGAAATATATTCATTCTTACTCCTGAAAAAATGGATATGCTTTTGGATGAAAAGCCTGAATTAAAAATTGATTTCTTTGTTATGGATGAAATTTATAAAATCCAAGATGATGTAGACAGGAAAAGTGTATTCTCAAATTGCTTATACAGGCTAAGTAAAATGGATAATCATTTTTACCTAATTGGTCCTTACTTCAATGATTTTAGCCCAAATTTCAGAAAAGAAACTGAATCTTATTTTAAAAAATTTAGTTCAGAAATTGTGCAAAAAGACACTTACAGCCTTTATAAAATGGAAAAAGGGGAAGAGTATGTTATCAGAAACAAAACTCTCAAAAAGAAAGTAAACCATAAATTAAATTTGAGAGACATTATTAAATCTGTAGATGGACAAACTATAGTCTATAATTATAGAAAAGATTATGTTGAAAGCCTTTCAAAAGATATAATTGCAATTTTAAATAAACCTGATGAAGATGAAACTAGCTCTGATTTAATAGAGTATATTTCAGAATCAATATCTGCTGAATGGTCTCTTGTAAAAGCGTTAAAAAAGGGAGTAGCTTTTCATCATGGCTCAGTTCCAAGATATATTCAAACAGAAATAATTGATTCATTCAACAGCAAAGAAATAGATATTATTGTTTGTACTACTACCATAACTGAAGGAGTTAACACTTCAGCAAAAAATGTTATTTTATACAGCAACGCACTTGGCAAAAAAGATAACCTTCTAACTGGTTTCGAAGTTAAAAATATAAAAGGAAGAGCTGGTAGGTTTAGAGTTCACTTTATTGGAAGAGTATTCTATTTTCATGAGGTAAATGAAAATGATAGAGACATTATTTTAATAGATTATTACGATAAAGAAGAATTAAGCCCAGAAGACGTAATACAGATTGACAAAGAAGACTTAAAAGATAAAAATCTAGAAACAAGAGAAAGACTAGAGGATTTATTGGCTAAAAATAAAGTCCCCCTATCTCTTTTGAAGCAAAACAAATACATACCTATCCACAAACAAATAGGTTTAATTAACTTCTTAAGGGCTAATCCTATTCATTTAGTACTAGCTTATTTTGAGGGTACACACCCTGACAAAGACCAACTAAGTGAAATTTTCAACCTTTCAAGAGAGCATTTATTTAATGAAAGAGATTACAATGATAAAGGGTTCAGATATTGGGAACTAAGCAGATTATTAAAATACTATGTATACCATACTCCATCAATTAAACAATTAATTAATGAACAGACTAACAGTGAATATATAGATTCAAAAATAAGGTCTGCTTTTAAATTAATAACTCATTATTTCGAGTTTGCATTTCCTAGGTACTTTAGAGCCTTTGAAAATTTATACAATTTTGTCTATAGAGAATATCATGATAAACCCGATGGGGGTATTAGTCTCAAGTATTTAATAACCCTACTTGAGTTTGGATTTGTTAAAGAAAATGAAATAGCTTTAAAAGAAGCTGGGTTACCTAATGATATTATTAGAAAAGTTTCTAATAAGTTTTCTGATTGCAATTCATTAGAAGAAGTAAAACTAAAATACTTATACAACCCAAATATTATCTCAAACTTATCTGAGTTTGAACAAAAGATTTTTAGGCGATATATTTAAGATGACTTTTGAGAGAAGTATAAAATCAGCCATAATTGAAGAAACAGGGGAAATTATTCAATCTGATGATTATTTCAATAATAGACAAAAAGGAGATGAAATAAGAACTGAATATAATAGAGGTAACATCACTTTTCTTTGTTTAGGTTGTAAACAAAAATTAAGTCTTTCTAAAAGCAATAAACGTACCTTTTATTTAAAACATTTTCCCAATTCAGAATACTGCGAATTAAAAGAAGAATCATTATCAAGTGAAGAACAAGAAGTTTACAGTCAAATATTAATTGCAAAGGAATCCCCAAGACACATTTTCCTAAAAAATAAAATTGGAGAGTTTTTAAAGGAGACCAAAAATGTTTCGAATGTTAGAATAGATGATTATTGGGTTTTCAACAAAGAGGGTAAAAAAAGAAGACCAGATGTTTATTGTAAATACTTAGACAAAGAAATTGTATTTGAAATACAGTTATCAAACTTATCCCAAAAATATATTTTAGGAAGATATGATTTCTATAAGGAGAGAGGCATTTATTTGATGTGGATTCTTGATAACTTTGAACTAGAGGGAAATACAACTACGGAGTTAGACATCAAGTATTTATCACAGCACCAGAATTACTTTAGATTTAAAGACACTTCTAGTTCTTTCGAATTGAATTGTAAGTTTAAACAAACCCATCTTAACTCCATTAATCAATTTTATGATGAATGGAATGAAGTCAATATAACTTTAGATAAGTTGAATTTTGACGAAGAAAACAATGAGGTTTATTTTTATAACTTTTTAAAAAACAGAGAAGATAAACTCTCAATACAAAAAAGAAATCAAGCAAAAATAGACCAACAAAAACAAGAAAGAAAACTTGAAAGAGAGAGAGATAGAATAACATCTAAAGTTTATGATTTTTTTCAATGTATAGCTACTGAAAAAGAAAAATACCTTTCTAATTTCAGTGCTTTAATCAAAGAGCTAAACTCTTTTAATGAAAAAGAACTTGATGAGCTAAATGATAGATTAGCAATAGACAAAAAAGGCAGATTATTCAATTGGTTAAAAGAAGGGAAATATACTGACTTTGAGTTTTTTGAGTTTTTACTGTCTTCATCAAGAATTGATAAAAACATTAATAAAAAAGATGAGAACGGTAATAGTATTTTATGGTCTCTATTTAATAATGAACTAATTCCTTCAAAAGAACAATACTTACAGCTCTTTTTTAAAAATGGCTTTAAATTTCTAAAAGAAGATGAAGTATTATTAAAGAATCATTACAGCTCTATTGATGAGCAACAAAGAATAGTTCTAGTTTGTCAACTTGCAAATCATACTCCTAAATGGTTAATTGATACTTTGTTTGAATATAAATCTCAAAGAGTTTTTTGTATTGTAAAAAGCTGTCTAGAAAATAAAATAATAGGCTTCAAATTTAAAGGATGGATAGCCTTGTTTAATTATGCTATCCATAATTATCCAGAATACTGGAGCTATATAGAAACCGCCCTAAAATCTACGGAATTATTTGAAACAGTAATTTTATTAGATAAAAAAGGGACATTCCAAAATAAACTAAACAATCAACAAAATGTTCAACAAGAAAATGATAAAAATTTTGCTCAACTCTTTATTCATCTATACCCTGAACTATGCCATTAAAGAATAAAAACAAATATATTTATATAGATAAGTACACTTTCAGAAAAAGAAACAAAAGCACTGGTAATTTAGATGATTTTCGAAATGACATAATATCTACTCTTGGTGATAGTATTTTTAAGTATAAAACATTAGATGAAATTATTTTTAACTCATTAAAAATTATATATCCAATAAATCGAAACCTTAAAAATGATGAATCATCTATTCAAAAAAAAACCTTTCAAGTTTTAGAACACTTTGGATTTAATAGTAGGTTAAAGGCTCGTATCCACAAAATAGGAGATAATGGAGAGCATATAGATATAACAAAAAAAGAACCTAACTTAAGTTCAAAAGAAAAGTATTTAAATGAGATTATTAGATTTAAAGATTTACCGAAAGCACATTTTAATTATTTAAAAGAAGAATCTGAGCATCATTTATTAGAAATTACAAAGTTGGTAACTAAATACTCTAGTACCCCATACATTTCCAAGTATTATTTGAAAGAAGAAAAGCCACCATCTAACCAAATAGAAAGAATGCTTTTGGATTATTACAAAAGATGCATAAGTGAACAACAAGATATTCTGGCTTATAGATATGGGGAGAAAATTAAAGAGAGAGCTATTACCAAAGTTACAAAACTACCTTTCAATTTTCCAGATTGGAATTTTGGTGGAATTTTAGATTTCCCATACTACTCTGCAAGAGCTTATTCTGAAGGGTACTTTAATCATGAATTAATTGAAAAAGTATATCACCGCTTAATAGATACAACTATATATGAAGAAGATGAAAATTATAGAAAACTTTACTTCAATAACAAACGCTCTTTTTACTCAAAACTTTTTAAAAACTATTCTACTAAACAATATTTTAAAGACATCAAATATTACCTAGAGGTACTGCCAATAACTGAGCAAAGAAAAAAAGTAATACAAGAACTTGAATTTTTATTTAATAAACAAAAATGGGTTAGTTTTTATGGAATTACCTTAACTCAGATAGAAGGGCTTTTTGCTGATATGTCCATGATTATGGATGGGAAAGTTAAAAGAAGAATTTATGATAAAATAAATGTGGTTAGGAAATCTGATATTTTGAATTATTTAGATTATTACCAATATCACATCCCTGAAATGAGAAATAGATTTATGCATGGAGAACTAAACGGTCTTGAAAGTGACAAACTAAATTCTTATGATTTATTAACGGACATAAGATTTCTTCTAAAATTCTTTTATGAACTTGATAATCCATTGGTACAGCTAAAAAAAATATTAGCCAAACAAAACTATACTTTCCCTACTCTTGTTGAAGTTGTCTCTTTTTTTAAAATTTTAAATGAAAATAACTCTTCCTTAAAAAATTATATTAAGAACAACTTAGATGAAATAAAACAATTTATTTATACCAACTTGGTTGATAACAAAAATATTGATGTGTTAATTATCAATTTAGAGGAGAATATCAATGATAATGTTTCTAAAGTAAAAGATTTTTTAAGTAAGCTTTTCTCAAAACAAGCTTTTGACCTAGATAAATTTAATCTTAAAACAATTAAATCCTTCTTTGAAAATAATGAGAATAATGAGCTATTAAAATCTGAAATATTTATAATTCAATTACAAATAGATGCCATCTCTAATTATGCTTTCTTTATAAAAAAATACAGGAAGTGGTTAATTAATCTAGAGGAAGACGTAAGCTACTCTTTAGAAAATATATCTAAAAACTACGGTTCTGATTTAAATAAACTTCTGGTATTATCAGACTTTTACAATACAACGCTAGCCTGAAAATAACAAATACGGGGTTCTTAAGTTATTGAAACTAGAAAGTTAAAATCACCTTCTATTTAGTTTCATTTATTTTTTGCAAAATATACGCACTAAATTTTGGGTTAATTTCTGAGATGAAATTATAAATCTCTTCTAATTTTTCCTTTTCGGACTTATTTTTAAACTCTTTATCAAGTCCATTAAACATTTTTAAGTTCTCTCTAAGAGATAATTCATACACATTCGCTTCTTTATCTGAGTGCCTTTTCAAAAATTTTGACTGAATAAAATCCTGTTGAATATAAAATTGACTATTAGCTGTAAATTCGGCAACATTATCATTTTGTATTTCATTATATATACCTTTTGAGTCTATCTCTATCAATGAATATTTATCATGACCTAATTGATTAATATTTACCATATCTGCCACTTCTATTGTATCCAAAAAAATATTAAACCATCATTTAAAATATTTTTAGAATTTTCATAAGCACATATGTGATAGTAGGTGTTCTCCATAATTTTTCTATTTATTCAAATATAAAAAAACTGCCCCAATTTAATTGGGGCAGTAATCATCAACTCAAAAACCAAGAATAATTAGAATCACCATTCAGGGTATTTTTAAGTCCATTTGTAAATTCAAAAGCATTTACATTCCTATCTGAGAATGTATCAATATAACTGCTCTTATTTGCTGATGTAAAGAGATTATATACATTCCACAGGTTTATAGTACCATCTAGATTTTTACAAAACCTTTCATCTTGATAGTAGTCCTTTGCTATAGTGGATATTTGCCCATCATTAAGAAGTAAATTAGGGATTTCAAGTTTCTGTTCCTTGGGTAAAAACCCATAAAGCCTAGATTTACCTACCAATTGAGCAAACTGCTGTTCTGTAAGGCTGTACTCTGTTAGTTGTTTCATTTCCAAAAGGTGTTTCTCTGCGTCATAACTTTCTATAAGCTCCATTATTTTACTAGCCAATTCATGGGTGCTACCTACACGCATTTCAGAAGAAAAACCATCTGTACTAATACACAGATTGCAACAAACCATATTTTGAAAACCTATAAATACTTGAAACTTCTCTACAGACTTTTTACTATAAAGGTTCTCTTTATTGTAAGCACGTACTCCTCCTATGGTCAAGGCTAATTCATTTCCATTGATATTTTCAGTTATACTGGGTACACGAATTATAAATGCCATTCTTTCATAATAGATAGTTTTCTCATGTTCTAATAAGTCTTTAGCTGACTTATGTATGGCACTTGGTGTTCTACCTTTAATCTGATGTGATATTCTTATTTCAGGTGTACTTATACTGTGGTGTGAAAACAATTTTCTAGTACAGTTAAGTACCACTTCAATAAACTCTTGATGTGCAATGGTTTTCTCATTATCTTTTGAAAAGACTGGTATGATGCAATCCTTTTGTAAATGAGAGAGGCTAACAGTTTTGGTGTTAGCCTCTATGAATGGGTTATGCTTGTATGCAAGTGTTACAGGCTTGTTTAAGCTACTTTCTAGCTGAATTACAGGTGTAACTGGCAAAAGTTCCAACCTTGGCTTAGGCATGATTTGTGTGTCCATTTTGACTGAAATTTTTAGGGTTAATCAATTTTTCAAGTTGCTCCTTTTTGTTAATAAATTGAGTCTGGAGACTTTGCTGAAAGGATTTATGTTCTCTATAAATTTCGGATAACTCTGAAACAGATAATGCACTGTTTATCTTATCTATTACATCTTGAGCTACAACAGGTTTGGCACAGCACCATTTCAAGAGTCTTTCTCCCGTTTTAGAAGTAATCACAAATTCAGGCTTATTCATGAACAGTCCAGTTCTATCTTTAGAAGCTTTACATAAATGTTGGTCATTTACTAATTCAAAGTTTACTGTCAACTCATATTCAAAACCTTCAGATGTCACTTCTTTAGTTCCATGTTTAACTACTCTTGATTTACCATTAGTGCCAACATCTAAAGAATAATCTATCTTTCTTCTTGTAGTAGTGATAATATGGCAGTTAGATTGCAAAAGCTTATCTATAAAAGTTTGATGTCTTTTTTTAACTGGACCCCAATCCTGAAACCTTCCTCCAAGCTGTTCGTGTATTTGTAAGCAACCTCCTGTACTATTCCACTCATGGGTAATACTGTCAATTACAATTACTTCAATATCTGCTTCCTCACACACCTTTATGGCTTCAACATACCTTTCTGGACTATAAGGTGCTTTAAGGTCTAATACATTAAAGTTCCCCAAGTCTGAATATAAAGAAGCACTGCTATTTTCTGTATCTATTACAGCTACTTTGCTCCAATCATTTGTCATGCCATAAGCTAACAATAAAGCTGAATGAGTTTTTCCAAACCCACTAGCTCCAGATATTCCTAATCTGAGTTTTACATTTTGTCTTTGACTCTGTTTTAAGTTCATAATTTAATTTTTTAAAGGTTAATATGTATCTTAATTAGTATTCAGATTAAACTGAAAAAAGCATCTTACTGAACTAGTAAAATGCTTTTGTATAATGTGATTTTTAAGAAATGGCTATTAGCTATAAAATGCTTTTAAGCCTTAAATTTGTTGGGTTTTAGAACTTCTATGTAAAGAAAAAATAGTAGCTTTGTGCATCTTTACAGCTACAAAAACTACTACTAAAAGTAGTCCTCGTCCAGAGTTCCTGCGTTGAAAATAATAACATTTTCTAGGATGGGAAGATTTAAAAAGAAACCCTATTAGTTTGTCTATAAATCCATTAATTTCCTATTCTCTTTGTCTAAAGTTTCATTGTCAAACTCCTTTAAATATGACATTGTAATATTTACATCTGCATGACCCATCATTTCTGATATTTTTTCAATTGGTGTTCCACTCATTTTTAGGATAGTGGCAAAACTATGTCTAGCTACATATGAAGTTAAAGGCTTTTCTATGTTAGCCAACCGCCCAAGCTCTTTAAGTCTTTTATTATACATACTAAGCACTTTACATTTCCTGTAATGTATTTGCTGCGCAGTTAAATCTTCTTTTAAAAGTATTGGAAAAACATATTGAGTAAACCTATTTTGAGTTTTATAGTAGTCTAAAATCTCTTGTGCTTTATCAATTACTTCAAGATTAAACTTCCCTTTAGTTTTAGACCTTGTATAATGTATTCTACCATTTTGAATATTAGACCACTTTAAAAGCATCATATCTTGAAAGTTCATACCTCTTGTATAAATGGAGAACATAAAGTAATTGTGGGTTTCTATAAGATGAGGATGTTCACTTAAATCTATATCTCTTATACTTCTAAACTCATCAATAGTTAGTGCTCTCTTAGTTGGTTTAGATTTTAGCTTAGATATTTTATAATCTCTAAAGGGATAAATCTCTTGAGGTATTAACTTCCTTGTGATAGCCTTATTAATAATAGACCTCAGCTCTCTCATTTTAAAGGCAATACCTCCATTCTGATTTCCATTTATTCTAAGGAAAGCTTCATATTTTTCTAAAAATTCTGGAGTTACACTCTGAAAAGGAATATGATTGCCCTTGAACTTTAACAATGAATCTTTAGTGCTTTTATATGCATTAGCATTACTAATTCTATCTGCATCAACCATTTCTTTTATTATCATATCAAAAAACTCTAGCACATTACTGGTTTTAGTTAGTTTAGTACCTCTGAACTTTTCTTCAAATTGAGCTAGGGTAAAATCTAATTTTTGTGCTAAAAAGTCATCTACTATTTTTAATGCTCTTTGTTCTAGTTTTAGTAATATTCTATTTCTTTGATTCCAATTAGGGTGTGATTTCTTGAATCTCTTATTATTAAAGTCCCAATCTTTTTCATAGCAACTAATACCAAGTGTTATAGTTTTAGATTTCCTTTCTTTTACAATACGCATAACAATGGGATACTCTCCTCGCGCATTGGCTTTCTTCCTAAGTAGTATATTAATACTTGCCATTGTTTGTATTTATTGTAAGAGTGATGTATTCCCTATATAAAAAGTGGAGAAAACATCACTCTAGGTTAAAAATTAATTAGTTGTAAATACTTCTTTTGTAAAAGACCTTTTAGAAAGGATTTAACTTGAAGTAAATTATATTTGTTAAGTAACTCTTGATAGGCTCTAATATGCCTCATTTTGGTCTGATTTGACTTTTTAGAGATAACTCTTTCCCAGTATGAGGAGTTATTATATCTTATTAGCTTACATAGGTCTTTTTCTGGAATTATAGACTCATCATAGCTATCTACAATTGTCATTTCATCAAACCTTTGTTTAAGGTTTACAAACAGCTTTCTAAGTTTTTGCTTATCCTTCAGGTCTGTGATTTTATATATACCATATTTTTGAAACTCCTTAGCCTTTAGAAATCTAATTTCAAACCTTAAAATATTTCGAGGTAAACCATATTGTCTAGCCTTATCATATATCTTAATTACAAAGTTGTGATAATCAAATTGCTTTAACTCACCTTTACCATTAAAAACCCTATTATGGTTAGCCCCATTTTGTTTATGCATTAACACATTATTTCTTATGATTTGTTGTGCTGAAACTGGTGTTTCTATATTAAATCCAAACTCGAATTGGGTAAGGTTAACTTTATCTACATCTATTAACTTACTTGAAATGTAATCCACCATATAACAGAGTTTACAATATCCAAAGTCATCATGGTTGTGTGCTTCTTGACTAAACCTGTCATTATAAGCTTTATGGATAGAATTATAAACATAGCCATGTTTAGATGTAACTTTTACTTCAATTCCATTAAAACTAGTTCTGTAGGGATATTTGATTTCTCCTGTATGCAATCCAAATATGGTATCTACCTCCTCAAAGTTTTCTTGCTGACATACAAAGTGTTCAAACTTGTCTTTATCTCTGTAAAACAACCTAATAAAATCTACCATAACCCATTAGAATTAAAGTTAATGGAAGACTGTTCTAATTGCTTTATAATTTCAGAGTCAGGAGCAACCCTACTAGTCTCAATCCAAGTATCTACTTCTACTCTTTTAAAGTAAATCTTCTTTCCACCAGGATTATAAAATGGGATTTCTTTATTACTTGTTATTTTGTATACAGCAGATTTTGATAGCCCTAAATAATCAGCTATTTCATCTACTGTCATAAACTCTTTTAAAGGCTTTAATAGTTCAGCCCATTCTTGTCTAATTTGTTGTATCTGCTCATTAGTAAATACATTGTTTTGTGTCATTTCCATTATCTGAATGATTAAGGAATGTGCGCACATTCAGATTATTAATAACACAAAGAAATAGTATTAAAAATCCTTGTTAACAATAATGTTAGCAAGGTATTAGGTAAAGTGATAGATAAAGTATTAGACCAGATTTAAGAATCTAACATTCTGGTGATGTGGTAAGTTATTCTTTCCAATTTAGGAGAAGTTTTTTTTCTTAATCTTTTATTGGCATTATCCAAATCAGCCTGATTTAAGACTTTCATATTTTTATTGATAAAAGATTTGCTTTTATCAATTTGAGCAACTGAAAGGTTATTAAATAAAGGTTGAATGCAATTAATGAAATGTGCTGCTAGTTCGTTGTTACATTTAAAAATAATAGCTTCATCAGAAGCTGTTGGGTTACCTGTGAGTACATTGATAAAAGTTTCTTCTGAGACTATTTCATCATCTATTATTTCTAAATCAACAGAACTATCATAAAGACTTTCTACTAAAACACTTTTAATAGATGGTTTAATGTCAAAAAAAGAAAATTTAGTAGGAAAATCTGAACTACGTTTTTTGTAAGATTCTCTTAAAGAATACCTGTCTACTAAATAGGATATTATGGATTCTAGAGCACTTTCAATAAACTTCAGTTTAGGGTATACAAATTTAGATTTCTCAGCCAGTATATTTAAATGCTTCAATTGAGTTATAAGAAATTGGTTAGCATTGTTCCCATTCTTATTGATTTCAAGGACTATATCATCAATCTTTTTTTTAGCTAACTTAGATTCTTTATCAATGATTTTTGGGAAACTTTCTTTGAAACTATATGTACCTAAATCCATCTTTTTATCATCTATTGAATTGAAGTTATCAAATTGCCAATATTCTATAATTCCTTTGTCATAATCAATAGACTTGAAATAACCACCTACATAATCTTTAAAATCATTTAAAGCTTTATCTCTTTGAGTTTTTAAAGTATCTGACTCAATTAATTTAATAAAATAGTATAATGGATTATCTTTAGTTTCAGGCATATCCAAAAATATATAAATTTTAAATATCCAAGAAGTAAAATGTTTGACCTATGTTTGACCCAACAAAAAATAAAAAAGCCTCACATCTCTGCAAGGCTTGTTATTGCTAGTGGAGAAGACGGGATTCGAACCCGTGACCTCTTGACTGCCAGTCAAGCACTCTAGCCAACTGAGCTACATCCCCATATTTAAGTTATTTTTCTCTTATTCAAATTGAACAACAAGAAAATTAAAATAACTTTGCCGTAAATGTAAACATTTTTAATGATTAGAAAAGCAAAAGTTTCAGATATTGATAGGCTATTAGAAATTACCAAAGCCTGCGCCGCTAGCATGATTGCGCAAAATATTTTTCAGTGGAACGAGTTCTATCCCAACAAAACACCCTTTTTAAACGATTTTAATCGTGACGAACTTTATGTGTTAGAAGTTGATAATAACGTTATGGGCTGCATTACCATTTCCACGTTTATGGATGAAGAATACATCCCTATAAAATGGCTTACTAAAAGCGAAAACAATATTTATATTCATCGTTTGGCGGTTCATCCAGAGCTTCAAGGTAAAGGCTATGCGCAACAATTAATGACATTTGCTGAGAATTACGCTAAAACCAATCAGTTTACTTCCGTGCGTTTAGATACCTTTTCGCAAAATCCAAGAAATGTAAAATTTTATGAAACTCGCGGTTATAAGCGCTTGGGTGATATCTTTTTTCCTAAACAAAGTGAATTCCCGTTTCACTGTTACGAACTTGTATTTTGAGCGCAGATATAAGTTTTAAACATATCAACAAATTAGCCATTCCCGCTTTAATTGCCGGTGTTTCCGAGCCCATTTTATCACTCACCGATGCCGCTGTGGTTGGCAACATCTCACAAAATGCCACCGAATCGTTGGCAGCAGTGGGTATTGTAACCACCTTTTTATCGATGCTTATTTGGGTATTAGGGCAAACACGTAGCGCCATTTCATCCATTGTGTCGCAATATGTAGGTGCGAACAAGTTAGACGAAATCACCAACTTACCAGCACAAGCTATTTTTATAATAACATCATTAAGCTTGCTTATTATTTTCGGCACTTATCCGTTTGCACGACCTATTTTTAAACTATATAACGCGAGTCATTTAATTTTAGATTACTGCGTAGATTATTACCGCATTCGTGTTTTTGGTTTCCCGTTTACGTTATTCACCATAGCCGTTTTTGGCGCATTTAGAGGTTTACAAAACACCTTTTACCCCATGATAATAGCTTTAATTGGCGCTGCTTTAAATATTGTTTTAGACTTTATTTTGGTTTACGGCATCACCGACATATTACCGGCAATGAACATAAAAGGTGCCGCGTACGCCAGCGTCATTGCCCAAATTATTATGGCTTTATTGTCGGCATTTTATTTACTTAAAAAAACACCGATTCCTTTAAAGTTGAGTTTTCCGTTTAATAAAGAAATTAAAAAATTCATTTTAATGATTTTAAATCTCTTTGTGCGCACGCTGGCATTAAACGTCACCCTATATTTTGCGAGTTCGTATGCCACCAGTTACGGTGCAAATTATATTGCGGCTTATACCATTGCTATAAACTTATGGTTTTTGGGCGCTTTTATAATTGATGGTTACGCCAGTGCAGGAAATATTTTATCGGGAAAACTTTACGGTGCAAAACAGTACAATTTACTCATTCAATTAAGCAACAAACTGATAAAATATGGCGTGGTTTTAGGCATTTCTACAGCCCTTATTGGCACTATTTTTTATTATCCTATCGGAAGAATTTTTACCAACGAAACCGAAGTTTTAGAAGCCTTTTATTCCATTTTCTTTGTTGTGTTACTCATGCAACCCTTGTGTGCTCTCGCCTTTATTTTCGATGGTATGTTTAAAGGCTTAGGCAAAATGAAATACCTTAGAAACGTCCTCCTATTTTCAACCTTCGTAGTATTTGTACCGTTACTGCTAGCATTAGATTATTTTGGGTATAAACTCAATGCTATTTTTATCGCTTTAACCATTTGGATTATCGCTCGCGGCCTACCGTTAATAGTTAAATTCAGGCAACTATTTTTACCGCTTGCTAAAAACCACTAAATTTACGTTACCACTAAACGTTGTATTTATGGATTATCTACAAGCCTCGTATTACCTCGATTTTAATCATAAAAACATTAAAAAAATCACATCAAAATTTAATGATGGTGGTTTATCCGATAAAGAAAAAGCCATTAAACTATACACCTTTGTTCGCGATAATTGGTTGTACAATCCCTATGATATTACCTTGTTAAAAGATCATTACAAAGCGAGCTTTATTGCCGAAAAACCATCGGGTAATTGCATAGAAAAATCGGTACTGCTTGTGGCTTGCTTACGCGGATTACATATTCCAGCGCGTTTGCATCTTGGTAAAGTAAAAAATCATATTGCCGTAGATAAACTCACCGAAAAATTTGGAAGTAACGAGCTCACACCGCACGGCATGGTAAATGTATATTTAAACGACAAATGGCTAAAACTATCGCCTGCTTTTAACAAATCGCTTTGCAAAAAATTTAACGTACCGCCTTTAGATTTTGATGGTGAAAACCACTCTTTTCTGCAACAATACAACAGCAAAGGCAATTTGTTTATGGAATATTTAGACGATTACGGACATTTCGCTGATGTGCCCCTCGATTTTATGAAAGCAAACATAAAAGAACATTACCCACATATTTTTGACACCGATGAATCTATAACAGAATTTAATCTGTAAATTAGCCGTTTAAAATCACAAATTAACACCTCAAAAAAACACCAAACCTATGGATATCATGTCTTTTTTAAGCGGTAGTGGCTTATTCTTACTTCTAGCCTTAATTTTAATTGTAGTTTACATTGTAAATCGCGTTCGTAAGCGCTAACTATCGCGTTTTTAACCAACCGGTAATACTAAAACGTTGCGTATTTACGGGCTTAACCTCGTGTTCTATAATTTGACTTTCAAAAATAACAACACGACCAGGAAACGGATAAATAACTTTTTCCTCATTTTTTAGGTAAAGCACCAATTCGCCACCATTTTCAGGCAACCAACCATCTTCGTTTAAGTAACAAACAAACGATAATTTTCTACGGTCATCATTTTGAAACGTATCAATATGGCGTTTATAAAACGTGCCTTTCGGGTAAATAGCGTAATGGAACTCTTTAAACAATACACCTAAAAAACAAGTGCGGTTTAAATAGCCAACAAGATCATTAATTTTAGTAAAAAACAAGCTTTCGGCAGCATTAGCTCTCAGCTCATCAATCCAAAAAATTAAATCGCCACGAATCGATTTTATAATGTTTTCGTTGGTTCGGTTTCCAATGGCAGCTTTTTTAAAATCGTCATCAGCTTTTCGTTTTAAAAGCGAATCTCTAAGTAATTCAACTTCCTTGTCCGAGAAAAAATTCTCAACAATACTGTATTGTTGTTGCGCTAAATCATCAATAATTTTTTCATAAAGCGCGTTTTCAACAAAATCAATGGCCTCAAACAAATGGCTCATAAGCAAATAGAAATAAAAATCTATCCACCGCGGATAAAAGTGCGCAAATGTAATCTAAAAATCAATTCGTAAAACAAAATGAATATCTTTGTAGCAAAATTTTTTCAGCAGCAATTATGAGCAACCATATTCGCATTACAAAACAGTTTTCTTTCGAGACAGGACACGCCCTTTACGGCTACGACGGCAAGTGTAAAAACGTACACGGCCACAGTTATAAACTCTCGGTAACGGTTATTGGCACGCCAATTTCCGATGTTAATAATGTAAAATATGGCATGGTAATCGATTTTGGCGACCTAAAAAAAATTGTAAAAGAAGAAATTGTTGACGTGTTCGATCATGCCACCGTTTTTAACAAAAACACCCCACACGTCGAGCTCGCCAAAGAGTTAAAAGATCGTGGACACAACGTGCTGTTGGTAGATTACCAACCCACCAGCGAAATGATGGTTATCGATTTTGCCAAAAAAATAAAAAAGCGCTTACCCAAACACATCAACTTACACTCGCTAAAGCTACAAGAAACCGACACCTCGTATGCCGAATGGTTTGCTTACGATAATATTTAGGGCGTTACCACAAGGGTCGGGCTTTCGCTACTCGCTTCGTGCTTTGGGCACGAGAGCTCAAACATGCCGCTCAATCCCTAACGCAAACCTATTTGGTAGTTAAGTGTTTAAAATTTAATTACCGCTTATTTGCACCTGTACAAGCAAAAACCGAATCCGTAAAAAAAGAGAAAACTGCCTTAGCAGGAATTATTATATTTACAACATGCAAATTCCAGAAGGAAAAAAAATATATTTCGCTTCCGATAATCACTTAGGCGCACCAACAAAAGAAGCCTCTCGCCCGCGCGAAAAAAAGTTTGTAGCTTGGTTAGACGAGATTAAGCACGATGCAGCAGCCATTTTTCTGGTTGGCGATTTATTCGATTTTTGGTTCGAGTATAAAACAGTTGTGCCAAAAGGCTTTACCCGAACCTTAGGTAAATTAGCCGAAATATCAGATTCCGGAATTCCTATTTATTACTTTGTTGGCAACCACGATTTATGGATGAATGGGTATTTTGAGGAAGAACTCAATATTCCTGTGTACCACAAACCACAAGAATTCACCTTCAATAACACCTCTTTTTTTATTGGTCATGGTGATGGTTTAGGTCCTGGCGACAAAGGCTATAAACGCATGAAAAAGGTATTCACGAACAAATTTTGTAAATGGCTGTTCCGTTGGTTGCATCCCGATATTGGCGTAAAACTAGCACAATACCTTTCGGTTGAAAATAAAATGATTTCGGGCGACGAGGATGCTAAATTTTTAGGCGAAGACAACGAATGGCTGGTACACTATTGCAAGCGTAAAGAAAGCCAAAAACATCGCGATTATTACGTGTTTGGTCATCGTCATTTGCCATTAGAAATTCCTATTGAAACCAACGCAAAATACATTAACCTCGGCGATTGGATTATTTATTTCACCTATGGTGTTTTTGATGGAAATTCGTTTGAGTTAAAAACCTATGAGTAGTTAAGACCTATCAGGTTTTAAAAACCTAACAGGTCTGTATAAAACTTAATCGTCTTTATCATGCGCCTCGTAATCTTCAGTTAAATCTAACTCACGAAGTACTTTGTTTTTATAGCCCAAACCAACAACAGTAAGCAATGTCATGGTACCACCAAAAACCACAGCTTTTGCGGGACCTAATAATTTAGCAGCCAAACCACTCTCGAAAGCGCCTAACTCGTTTGAAGAACCTACAAACATCGAGTTAACCGACGATACACGACCACGCATTTCATCAGGCGTTTTTAATTGTAAAATAGTTTGCCTAATCACCATCGAAATACCATCGGCAGCACCACTTAAAAACAAGGCCACAACGCTTACCCAAAATACAGATGATAGCCCGAAGGCTATAATACACAATCCAAAAATAAAGATGGAAACTAACAGCTTTTTACCTGCATTTTTAGAAATTGGCAAATAGGTTGTTAAAAACATACTGGCAATACTTCCTAAAGAAATAGAAGCATTAA
The DNA here is from genome assembly GCF_000943555.1 of Neotamlana nanhaiensis. Classification (GTDB taxonomy): domain Bacteria; phylum Bacteroidota; class Bacteroidia; order Flavobacteriales; family Flavobacteriaceae; genus Neotamlana; species Neotamlana nanhaiensis. Next base: position 303,873 of record NZ_JTDV01000002.1, read on the forward strand.
GTACCCCAAAACCTTGCGAGCCTACCTTTAAGATATCTTGTGCAAAAACCGATAATAAAGCTACGGTGCCTCCAAAAAGTACCGCAATCATATCTAAAGTTAAAGCACCTAAAATGGCTTTATTTGTAAACACAAATTTTACACCAACAGCTAAACTATCTTTTACCGATTCACCTCGTTTAGGGTTTAAAATAGGTTTCTTTTTAATTCTAAATGTAAAAATTAAGGATAAAACCACAAGCACAAAAATGATGCACAGAGTTTTATCCACACCAATCCAATGAATAAAAAACCCACCAAAAAGCGCCCCTAAAACATTAGCAGCTTTCCATGTGCTAGTGCTCCATGTGGCTGCGTTTGGATATACCTTTTTAGGAACAATTAAGGCAATTAGTGAGAATATAGTTGGTCCAAAAAACGAACGTAAAAACCCACCAAAAAATACCAAAGTGTAAATGCCATACAAAATCGTTTTTGTAGACCAGTTGGCAACTACGGCATCCCAAGTCAGGCAAAATAAACCTAAGCTAATAAATGAAAATAAGGCAATGCAAAGTGCGAGTAAATTTCGTTTTTCGCTTTGGTCTACAATATGTCCTGCAAACAGTGCCATGGTAAAAGCAGGAATAATTTCCATTAAACCAATAATACCAAGTGCTAATGGGTCTTTGGTAAGGCTGTACACTTCCCATTCTATAACAATAAATTGCATAGACCAACCAAAAATTAAAAGAAAACGCATTAACAAGAAAATATTAAATTCCTTGTATTTTAAAGCGGCGTAAGGGTCGTTTTTTGCCATAGCTAAAAAACAACTAAAGTATAAAATAGCACCCTAATGGATATTTTAAAAAAGTTAATTTTTACACAAATCTTCAACGTAATCGTCGAGTTCTAGTTGAAATAAAGTGCCTTTTATTAAGTCTTCTACAGCATGTAATTCGCTTCTGTTTAATGCAACATCAATTTGTTTGCAAGGGGTTTTTAGAAGAATATTTCTGGAATCGCAATCTAAATCGCATTGATTACAAGGTAAATTCCATTTTGCAGCATTTACGCAGTTAAAAAAATCCTTCACTTCGTTATGGGTAAAATAAAACCCCATATCTCTAAAAATAATTTGAATTTTCTCTTGTACTTGGTTGGTAATTGGGTCTTTCCATTTAAAGGCAATGCCAAAACCATTGTGGTAAACTTTATAAATATCCTGCTGCATAATACTTGTTTATACAACAAATATAATAATTATTTAGAATAAATCTAAATAGAGTGATTATTTCACATCTCGAAGCTTTAATTGCAAGCTCGTTTGTCCTTGCCAGTGGTTTTCATCAATGGTGTACACCGCTTGAAATGGTGTTTTGTTGGCAACTACGTTAAGCTTATCACCTAAACCAAAACCAATACACACAAACTGATTGAGAGATTTGCGCTGTTTTACCGTGAGTCTTAAATGCGTTTTATCTTCGCCAACGCATTTTGCAAAACCTGTATCGGTTAAATTATCGCTCATAAAAACGGGTGTCATATTACTTGGTCCAAAAGGCGCAAACTGTTTTAAAATGCGGTAGAATTTGGGCGTAATATCTTCCAAATCGATTTTAAGATCGACTTTAATTTCCGGCGTTAATAATTTGGTATCTATGGTTTTTGAAACGACATCTTCAAAGGCTTGTTTAAACGCTTCATAATTAGCTTCGTGCAACGTTAATCCTGCAGCGTATTTGTGTCCGCCAAATTGTTCGATGTGTTCGCTGCACGCTTCCAAGGCATTGTAAACATCAAAACCAGAAACAGAGCGTGCCGATGCTGCCAGTTTATCACCGCTTTTAGTGAATACCAGTGTTGGGCGATAATAGGTTTCGGTTAATCTAGACGCCACAATACCTATAACCCCTTTGTGCCAACTTTCGTTAAAAACAACGGTTGTGAAACGTTCTTGCTCCTTTAAGGTTTCAATTTGTTGTAAGGCTTCTTCTGTAATTTGTTTGTCGGTTTCCCGTCGATCTAAATTGAAAGTTTCAATCTCGGCTGCGTTTTTTTCCGCTTCAGCGACATCCATTTCAGTTAATAGCGAAACAGCATAATCACCATGTTTCATTCGGCCAGCGGCATTAATTCTAGGAGCGACGATGAACACCACATCTGTAATGGTTAATTGCTCTTTTTTAACCTGAGAAATGATGGCTTTTATACCTGGTCTTGGGTTTGTATTGATAACTTCTAAACCATGATACGCCAGCACTCTGTTTTCGCCATCAATAGGAACAATATCGGCACCAATGGCAGTGGCCACCAAATCTAAATACGGTAATAAATCGGTAATTGTTTTGCCTTCTTTGGAGGCTAATGCTTGGATTAATTTAAAACCAACGCCGCAACCACAAAGTTCTTTGTACGGATAATTACAATCAGCTTGTTTCGCATCTAAAACAGCTGCTGCGTCTGGAATGTCGTTTCCTGGGCGGTGATGATCGCAAATTATAAAATCGATGCCTTTTTGTTTGGCATAACTAATTTTATCGATGGCTTTGATGCCACAATCGAGCGCTACAATGAGTGTAAAATCGTTATCGTGGGCAAAATCGATGCCTTGAATGGAAACGCCATAACCTTCGGTGTAACGATCGGGAATGTAAGTCGCCACATTAGGCGTTCGCGTCTTTAAATACGACGCCATTAGTGCCACCGATGTTGTGCCATCGACATCGTAATCGCCATAAACCAAAATATTTTCGTTATTTGCTAAAGCCTGCTCTATACGATTTACGGCTTTATCCATGTCTTTCATTAAAAACGGATCGTGTAAATCGTCAAGACTTGGGCGAAAAAACCGCTTCGCTTCGTCGTAGGTAGTAATACCACGCTGCACTAGTAATGTTGCCGTGGTTTCATCTACATGTAATGCTTTTTGTAAAGCTTCAACGGTATGTGTTTCGGGTTTGGGTTTTAGCGTCCAACGCATTTTAAGGTCTGAAGTTTTTAAGTTTTACTTCTTGATACAAATTAGCTTCGTTGTTTTCTTCAAAATTACTCGAAGTGCCAACTAACAAATTAATTATTATGAAAATGCGTTTGAATATCTAATTCGGCAAACTGACGAAACATTTCCATAACACCGCAGTATTTTTCAACCGATAAATCGACTGCTTTTTTTAGTTTCTTTTCATTTAAATTAGCGCCTGTAAAATGAAAATGCATGCCAACTTTATCGTAGTATTTTGGGTGTTCTTCGGTTAGGTTTGCTTCAATTTCAATTTTAAAATCTTCAACTTCAAGCTTCATTTTTTTAATTAAAGAAGCCACATCTAATCCCGAACAGCCTGCTAAACCAGAAAGCATTAGTGCTTTTGGACGGTAGCCTTCACTTTTACCGCCATTTTCTTCGCCAGCATCTATAAATAAATTGTGTCCTGATGGGTTGGTGCTTTCAAATTTCATATCGCCCAACCAGGTTGTTGTTATCTTGTTTGTCATGTTTTGTAGAATTTCAATAAATATCAAAAATACTACATATAAACCGAATTTAATAATTGTCGCGAAGCCATTCGAAAACGGTTTCCATGTGATGTTTTACTGCAATGGTAGATTGTCGGTAATGGTTGTTCATAAAACTAAAAATTAAGGTGTCGCCAGAATTAGTTATTAAATAACCACTTAACGAATAGTTGTTTCCAACGGTGCCCGATTTTGCATAAATGTACGGCGCATCGTTACCATGATAATAGCGTTTTAGTGTGCCTGTTTTTCCGCCAACGGGAAATAAATTGAAAAGTCGCTTTCGCGGAATTTCGCCGTATAATTTGGTTAATACTTGCACAAACGATGTTGGTGTAAATAAATTATAACGGCTTAATCCAGAACCATCTACCCAGCGTGGTTGCTGCTTTAAATCATTTAACTGATGTTTTAAAATATGCGTGCGTACACGTTGAGAACTTAATGTATCCGACAAGGTTGACGATGCCATAATAAGCATTTGTTCTGCAAGAAAGTTATCGCTTACGGCCATCATGTGTTTGTATAACGAATCTGAGGAGATGCCATAGGCAACTTGCTCAAAGGATTCGTTATTGGTGTTTTGAAAAGACACTTTATTAGGTAAAATAGCTTGCCAAAGTTGTTTAATTAAAGTCGAATCGATTACCAAAGGCACTTCAATGGTATCTTGCTGTTTTTTGTTGTAATAGAAAATATTTTGATTGTATTTGCGGCGTTTTCGTGTTAAAACTTCGGTTACATTTTGCGCTAAAGCTTCAGGAATTACTTGTAAGCTATCTGTTTTGCCAATGGTTGCAACATTGCCATACATAGGGAAACTGCTACGCTCGGGACTGAAGTAAGTGTCGTAATCTTCCCAAGCCCAACCAGGGCCAAATTTTTCATCTTCTAAATTATTGCAAATTACTTTTACATGACTGTAATTTTTACACAGATTGAGTGCTGTACTATCGTTAAAAAATGGGTGTAAAAATGTTGGGTTTCCTGTGCCTTTTATAGTAACGGTGTCTCCATCGGTTTTATATTTAAAAGCAGGAATATTGTTTGGTAACAATTCCAGTGCGCTGTATAATGTGAAAATTTTAGTGTTGCTTGCTGGTGTAAAATAACAGTTGGCGTTGTAGCTAAAAACAGTATCGTTTGTTTTAGGATTATACACTAAAAAACCCGTAAACTGATTGTCGTAAAAAGGCGTTTCAAGCTGCCTAGAAATATGTTTTGTAATGCGACCAGATTTGCAAGCCGAAGCACAAACAATAAGCACTAACACAACAATCCTTTTAATCATGTTTTTAGTTTTTTAGATGATGGTTAAATCTAAGGCTTTAAAATCGCTAAACATACTGTGGTCCGGATTAATATCGGAAACTATAGCATCAATTTCTGTAATAGGCACAACAGAATGTCGTTTTACCGAGTTTACGCGACTACTTACACACATTACCACCACGTAATTTGAGGCGCGAATCATACTGTTTTTTATGCGTGACACTTCCCAGTTGGGTTCTGTTAAGCCGCGAGAGATATCAATACCATCGGTTCCCATAAAACAAATATCGGCACTTATATTATAAATGGGGTTTACTACATCTATACCTACGGTAACTTGCGCTTCTTTATTTAATTTTCCGCCAATAAAAATAACTTCGATGGCTGGGTGATGCGATAACTCTACCGCAATTGGCAGACTGTACGTGTAAATAGTAGCGTTAATTTCTGACGGAATAATTTTGGCAAGTTCTAAATTTGTAGAACTACCACTCATAATAATTACTTGTCCGCTTTTTAATAGTTTCACGGCTTTTAAAGCAATTTTCTTTTTTTCATCAATATCGGCAGTACTACGCTCGTCGTACGAACGCACTCGTATTTCTTTAAGCAAGGCACCACCGTGCACTCTATAAATTAAATCTTGTAATTCAAGTTCTTTTAAATCACGTCGAATGGTGTCTTCGGAAACTTGCAGTTCGTCACTCAAATTTTTAGACAACACTTTTTTACTTGTTTTAAGCATATCTAAAATTAATTTATGACGCTCCTGTTTTAACATATTTGTTGAGAATTTTTTTATAAATATGCAATTTTCAAATTTATTTTGCAAAAAAAATGCACAAACACGCAAAAAAACGCATTACTTTTTTTATATTTGAGTGACTATTAACTCAAAATTAATTCGTATGAAGAAAAAAACTACCCTCGCTCTTCTTGTTTTTTTCACAACCACTTGTAGTTTATTGTTTGCCCAAAACATTACTGTAAGCGGTAAGGTAACCGACGCTTCTGGCGTGCCTTTACCTGGTGTGAATATTCAAATTAAAGACACAAACCAAGGAACCTCAACCGATTTTGATGGTGTATACAGCATTTCGGCAAAAACTGGCGATGTGCTAACCTTTTCGTTTATTGGTTTTGAAACCAAAGAAGTTAGCGTTGAAGGCTCAACCTTAAATGTAAGCTTAACCGAAAGCACCGATGCACTCGATGAAGTTGTTGTTACCGCTTTTGGTATTGAAAAGAAAGAAAAATCGCTTGGTTATTCTGTAACGCAAGTAAAAGCCGAAGATTTAAATTTAACTGGTAATACCAACCCTATTTTGGCTTTGCAAGGTCAGGTTGCAGGTTTGCAAATTAGCAACCCTTCTGGTACTGCTGGTGGCGGTGTAGATATTTTGGTTAGAGGGATGTCTTCTATGGATCCCACACAAAACAACCAACCGCTTATTATTATGGACGGTGTTACTTTAAACAACGATACATTTACTGGTAGTATTCTACCGGCAGCAGGTAGTAATGCTTCTGGTAGTAACGAGCAATTTTCGTTTGCTAGTAGAATTGGCGATTTAAATCCAGAAGATATTGATAGCTTTAACGTACTTAAAGGTGCCGCCGCAACAGCGCTTTATGGTAGCGCAGGCGCAAATGGCGTAATTGTAATTACCACTAAAAAGGGAAAACAAGGGAAGCCAAAAATTAATTTAAGTGTTTCTACAACGCTTAGTAATGTTACAAAAGCTCCCGAATTACAAAAAGAATTTAGACAAGGTTTTTACGGCGAAACAAACACCTTGTACTTCCCCGAAACACAGTCGGGATACCAATACATTTCTGGAACATCAAGCTCGGGACCTTATAATTGGGGAGTAAGATATTCTGATAATTCCATTTTACAAGATGGAGAAACTTACGATTTATCGAATGATAAGTTTTACGACCCATACGACGAGCTGTTCGATACCGGCATAAATAAAAATATTAATTTTGATATTTCTGGAGCAACCGAAAAAATAGACTATTACTTTTCGGCAGCAAACTCGAAAACCGATGGTATAATTCCTTATACCGATTTTGCTAAAACAGCCTTACGATTTAAAGCTGGTTTTCAGGCTACCGAAAGTTTTAAAATAAATACCTCGGTAATGTATACCAAATCTGATTCTAGAAAACCAACTGGTGGTGATAAATCTATTATTAGTGCCTTAGGATATTGGTCGCCAACCTTCCCAATTAACGATTTTCTTAACGCCGACGGATCGTCTAGAAACCCATACCCAGGATGGATAGACAACCCAAAATATAACGCCTACATTAGCGGTTTAACCGAAGATACTAACCGCTGGTTAGGAAACTTAAATTTAAACTGGACACCTAAAGAATGGGTTAATATTAATTACACCGCACAGGTTGATAATTATACAACGCTTCTTAATCGTTTTGTACCACCAGAATTAGATACTGGTTCTCAAGTAAATGGCTTTATTATAGATCAAGTTTACGATTTTATGGGACTAGAATCTAACTTATTAGCAACCTTCACAAAAGACATTTCCGAAAAACTTTCGGCGTCTCTACTTGTTGGTAACTCGGTTAGAGATTTTAAAAGAACATCTTATAGAATGTATGGGCAAAATTTAAATATTCCTCATTTTAATCATATGAGTAATGCCCAAGAAAACTTTACAGTTTCAAATTATGTGGCTCAAACAAGAACTATTGGTGTTTTTGGAGAATTAAAACTCGATTACGACGATAAATTATTCCTTTCGGTTACAGGAAGAAACGACTGGTCGTCAACACTTCCAATAGAAAACAACTCCTATTTTTATCCATCGGTTAGTTTAGCATACAACATTCAAAGTTTATTTGGAACTAACGATATTTTTAGTTTTGGAAAACTTAGAGTTTCTTATGCGCAAGTGGGTAACGACACTACTTTTGGTCAAACCGGATACTTCTTCTACCCAGATGGTAATTTCCCATGGGGTGGCACAGGCGGTTATATTGCCGACAAAACCATTGCTGACCCAAATCTTAAGGCAGAAATGACCAAAGGTTGGGAATATGGTGCTGATTTACGTTTCTTTAAAAACCGATTTAGGGTAGATTACGCTTACTTTAAAAGCAACGTTCATGATGCTATTTTTTCAACAAATACAGCACCTTCAACATCGGTTACCTCAATAAAAAGAAATTCAGGATTGTATGAAACAAGCGGACACGAACTTTTAATAAGTGGAGATATTGTAAAATCGAAAGATTTAAATGTTTCTTTAACTTATAATTTTGCGAAAAACCAAGGAAAGATTGTAGACTTACCCGAAGAAGTACCATACATTAACTTCTCTACCGATCTTACTGGAGCATACCTTTATTTACAACCAAGAGAAGGTGATAATATTGGTGCTATTTATGGTTATGAGTTTGATAGAACTGAAGACGGCGAACTTATTATAGATTCTAGCATTGGTTTACCAACAACAACAGTAACCGATGATGCGCTTAAAATAGTAGGCGATGCCACTCCCGATTTCATTATGAGTTTAGGAAGTAACATTAAATGGAAAAATTTTGCCTTTAATTTTATGTTCGAATGGAAAAAAGGTGGCGATAAATACTCTTGGCAACGTTATATTTTAAACCGTATGGGACAATCACAATTTACCATGCAGTTTAGAGAAGGCGATGGCCAATACCTCTTTGATGGTGTTATGGAAGACCCAGATAACCCTGGAACCTATATACCTAATACCACCGTTGCCGATTTTTCTCCAGAATCGGTTACTGGTTATAGAATGTTTAACTGGACGGCTTATGGACGAAGAAATGCCGAATATTTATTACAAGACGCCTCTTGGGTAAAAATAAGAAGTCTAGGTTTTAGTTATAGCATTAATCCTTCTATCTTAGAAAAACTACACCTTAGTCGTTTCGAGTTTAGTGCAAACCTAAACAACATTTTACTGTGGACACCTTTTGATGGGTTCGATCCGGAAGGAAGTGATTACTCTGCAGGCAGTAATAAATACGGGTTTACAGGTAGAGGTATTCCTTTAACCGAAAATTACTCATTTGGTTTAACTGTAGGATTTTAAAAAAAGCATTATGAAAAATAAAATAAAAAACATACTCCTTTTAGTTTTACTAACTACAGGAATTTATAGTTGCGAAGACTATTTAGACGTAAACACCCCTTCGAGTGCACAAACCGAAGAAGCTTTAGATATGAAAGACATTATTGGCCCAGTAATGTTTAACACCGTATACGCCTTTTACTATGCCGAATTATCGTATGGAAATTATACGCAATATTTTGGATCGTATGGTTATGGCGCTGCCGGATTAACCAGTACCTCATCTACATGGTCCAATATTTACACTGAAGCTTTACCAAATATTGAAGTTTTAAAAACCAAAGCCGACGAGCAAGGTGCTGTCCATTATAAAGCGGTAGTAAAAATACTTGAAGCTGTAAATTTAAGCTTAGCTGTAGAATGTTGGGGCGATGTACCCTATTCTGAAGCCGGAGATGCCTTCACCTTTCCTTACCCAAAATTAGATGATGGCGAAACTGTTTATGCACAAGCCTTAAGTATACTTAACGAAGCAATTTCAGATTTAGAAGGCGCGGACAACTCTCAAATTTTAATGGGTGCCGAAGATTTATTTTACGATGGCGATTTCGACCAATGGTTGCGAGCCGCATACACATTTAAAGCGCGTATGCAATTAAAATTAATAAATACAGGTGGCGCAACGGCTAGCGATGTTTTAGCTTCAATAAATAATGGTTTTACATCAAATAGCGACAATATTATGCTCGAGTTTCCCGAAGGAGAAATAAATCCATTTTACTCTACCAATATTTTAGCTCGAAACACCTCGAATTTCTATCGCGCTCCAAACGACCAAATTGTGAGCATGATGAATGGTACCACGTACCCTTTTGAAAGTGGTGTAGTTGAAATTGACCCAAGACTTCCGGAATTTTTCGAAAACGAAGGCGAACCTGGTGATCCTTGGAGAGGTTTTATGAATGGCGGAACTGGTGAATCGTCTGATGGTGAAGACGGAAATACATTTTATAAAGATGGTGGTTATCACACCAGCGCCACTGCTCCATTAATTTTAATGACTTATGCTGAAGCCATGTTTATTAAAGCTGAAGCCGAATTTTTAGCCAATGGCGGTACCACTACAAGCTCTGGAATCTCAACCGCCGGTTACAATGCTTACTTAGCAGGAATTGAAGCAAGCATGGATGAAATTGGAGTTAGCGGTACAGATTACCTCGCCGATACAGCTGTTGCAGTTGGAGAAGCAGGACTTATGCTTAACCATATTATGAAAGAAAAATACATAGCAAATTTTCATAATGTTGAAACTTACAACGATATGCGCCGTTACGATTTTTCGTCGGATGTTTTTAAAGATTTAGCGCTTCGATTGGAAGAAGATTCTGAAAGTGAATATGTAGGGCAATGGTTTAGACGCTCAATTTATCCTTCAACAGAAACAAATTCAAACGAAAATATTACCTACGACGAAACTACTTCAATTACCAATATTTGGCTTTTTGAATAATAGTTGATTTTTTTGATAGCGAGTAAAAAACCTTAGCAGAAATGCTGAGGTTTTTTTTGTTATCAACTCAAGGTTTTCTTCAGTTTTAATAAATCGTCTTTGGTGTGGTTTGCTGTAATAACAATACGACTCATAAAGTTTTTGTAAGTTGGGTATTTAAAATTGGTAATTACAATTTGTTCTTTGAGTAGTTTGGGGTACAAGGTTTCGTCTTCAGAATAAATAACAGGATAATCCTTGTGAAATTTTAAGGCTTCGGAAGGTTTAAAATCATCAAACAAAAACTGTAAGTTTTCTTTAAGCTGCTCTTGTTGTGTTTTAATAATTGCTTGAGATTTTAAATAGGCATACAAATACGCCGAATTTGTGCACGACGATGATACAAATAATGCTTCGCTTTTTAAATCTTCAATAAAATCGGCATCAGAAGCAATAATACCTCCTGATAACCCTAAAGCTTTCCCTAACGACGACACCATTATTTTTCGATGTAAACAGGTGTTGGGTATACTATTAAAAACACCATTCCCATGTTTACCCATAATGCCTAAACTATGCGATTCATCAACAATTAAAGTGATTTTTTTAGCTTTTGAAATAGTTTCAAGTAAATTAAAATCAGTCGCTTCAACCTCTAAACCTAAAATAGCATCGGCGGTTATTACAACATCCTCTGCAGTGTTATTTAATAATTTTGGGTGTAAATTTCCATCAATAAACAAGGGCAAACTGTTGTTTTGTAAAATAGCAGGATGCGTTTTGGGGTAATGATAAAAAGAACAATTCTTTTTCGAAAAATGTTCCAATACCAATTTCCCTGCTAAAGTTCCCGATGAGGTAGTAACAACAGCTTCAGCACCAATTTGTTCTGCAAAAAGCGCTTCGGCTTCCTCAAAAATAGATAGTTTTATGTTTGAGTTTCTTGAGCTTCCGTAAAACGAACCCCAAATTTTTAAACCTTCGGATAAATGTTCTAAAAAAGTTAGGTGTGTTGGTAAGCCCAAATAGGCGGTGCCTCCAAAATATAGATAATCTTCACCTTCAATTTGAATTATTCTGTCTGGAAATTGGTTTACAATCATTTTCTTAAATTAAAGTAACGCCAACGCCATTTTTAGTACTGTAGTTTATAACGCCGTTTGTTATGGTTACGCCGTTTGCGATATCTTCGGAAAGTAAAAGCGCCCCATCCATATCTACATAATCGAGTAGCGGTAGTAAATGTGCAATGGCCGAAATACCAACCGAGGATTCCGTCATACAACCCACCATGGTTTTCATGCCTAAGCTTTTAGCTTCATTAAGCATGCGACGCGCCGGTGTTAATCCGCCACATTTTACCAGCTTAACGTTTACGCCATGAAAGTGGTTGTGGCATTGTTTAATATCGCCTTCTACTTGGCAGCTTTCGTCGGCAATAATTGGTAAAACCGATGTTTCAAACACTTTTTTATGGCCGTCCCAATCATCGGCTTTTAAGGGTTGTTCTAAAAATTCAACACCCAGTTTTTTTAATTCAATAGCATTTTTAATAGTTTCATCTACAGTCCAACCGCAATTGGCATCAATTCTAAAAACGGCATCGGTATGTTTACGAAGTTCGGTTACAATTTTAATATCTTCTTTAGTGCCTAACTTAATTTTATAAATGGGCCATGGCAATTCTTTCATTTTGGCTACCATTTTTTCAACGGTATCAATACCAATAGTATAATCGGTTAACGGATTGTTCTCGGTTTTGTAACCCCAAAGTTCGTAAAGTTTTTTGCCTTGTTTTTGGGAATATAAATCGGTAAAAGCTAAATCTAATGCGCAAAGAGCAAACATGTTATTTTTAAGTTTGGGATAAAATACGTCCCAAAAGGCTTCGGGTGTTTTGTTTTTATGTGCTTGTATCTCTGGAATTAATGCCGAAATAGCATCTCGCATTTTTTCAACCGTGATATTGTAATACGGATTAGAAGTGGCTTCACCTAAACCCAAAAAACCATCATCATTCAATTGAACAATTAATGAGGGTTGTACATCGTGCGACTCGCGCGAAATGGTAAATGTATGTTTTAGTTTTAGTTGATAAGGCTTTAAAATAACCTCCATAAACATTGGGTTTTAGTGTGTAGTGAAGGTACTAAAATAAGAGATAAATCGCTATTGATTTTGAGGTTTTAACGCATTTTATTGCCACAAATTCACAAATGCTTTTCATTAAAAAAAATTGATTTAGTTTTGAAAAAGATTCTGAATCAAGTTCAGAATGACATATCGTTTAAAGTATATTATCAGTATAAAAACCGAAGAGTTTCATTTAAAAAACAAGATTCTTCAGTCGTTTGGCTTTTTGAATGATAATAAAATGCTATTTCTCCACTAAAACCTCGCCTTCAAAGGTTAAACCTTCAAAGCCCGTTTTCATAAAATTTCTTATGTTTTGGTGTCCAGTTCCATCAGGATCGTTTAAAACCTCATCGAAATAAAACTGACCAAAACAAGCTAACGTTTCTGCTTTACTAAAATTTTGCTTTTTAGCAAAGGCAAACAATTTACATGAACCCGAATTTTGCCCCGCCTCATTATGTAAATCGCCATTTGTAAATGCTGTTGGCGTAAAATTGTAGTTCGCCTCAATGGTTTCCATAGTTTCTGAAAACGCGATGGCTTTTGAGTTGTTTTTTAGTTTGGTTGTGAAGGTATCAATAGTCATTTTATGTTTTATTTACGCGTTAGTTTATTTTTTTCCGCCTACAATAATAACAATTTCTCCTTTAGGCAGCTTGTTGGTGTAATAATCTAACACCTCTTTGGCTGTACCTCGAATGGTTTCTTCAAACATTTTAGTTAATTCACGAGAAACCGATACCTCTCTGTCTTCACCAAAATACTCGCAAAAATGCCCAAGGGTTTTTACTAATTTATGTGGGCTTTCGTAAAAAATCATGGTGCGGGTTTCTTCGGCGAGTAATGTTAATCGGGTTTGACGCCCTTTTTTTACAGGTAAAAAACCTTCGAATATAAACTTATCGTTTGGTAAACCGCTGTTTACCAATGCAGGCACAAATGCCGTAGCACCTGGTAAACATTCAATATCAATTTCGTTTTCTATACAAGCTCTTGAGAGTAAAAAACCTGGATCGGAAATAGCAGGTGTACCAGCATCGCTTACCAAAGCAATGGTTGTTCCTGCTTTTAATTTTTGTATGATACTGTTAACCGTTTTGTGCTCGTTATGCATATGGTGCGACTGCATTGGTGTTGCAATTTCGAAGTGTTTGAGGAGCTTGCCCGATGTTCGCGTGTCTTCGGCTAGTATTAAATCCGCTTCCTTTAGTACCTCAATGGCACGAAAGGTTATGTCTTTTAAATTGCCTATTGGTGTTGGTACAATGTAGAGTTTACTCATGTGTTAGTGATTGCAGTGGCATCCTTTTTTTATTGAACGGGCTTTAAAATAATTTAAAAAACCTATTACATGTTGAAGTGCTTTAACATTGCAAATGTATTACAAATAATAAAAAAAGATATAACGAAAAGCACGACCGCGCTTGCGATAGCTATTTTAGCGCGGTAACACCCAAAAACTTAATTGAATTTAGCTTCTATAATTTCTAAAAAGCGTTCTTCAAACTCTTCTTTTCCTAACCAATTGTTGTAATCGGGCTTAATCATGTTACCTATAAATTGTTGGGCTTCGCTAAAGGTTTCCGTGGTGTTTAATTGCGAAATAACACGGTCGTAATCTTCACTTTTACCATTAAAAAGGTTCTTTATAAATGCAATTTTATCGTTTAAGCCAATGTTTAACTTATTGATATTGAGTTTGTCGTTAAGCGATTTTTTTTCGGTTGCTACCGGATTTACTTTAGTGACTGGTTCGAAAATTGGTGTTTCTTTAAAACCGGCAGTAATATCGTCGAAATCGGGTTTTTGCTGCGTTTTTACTGGCGTCGCTTGCTCCACTTTTTCGGGCATAAGCGTTACCATATCTTTAATTTTATGTATGGCGTGCTCCATGATTTCCTCTTCGTTGTCGTCTTCAAGTTTTATATAAACCTTGTCTTCTACCTCAATACTATCGCTAATTTTATTGTTAAAAGCACTGTCGAGCATGCCAAAAAAAGACGAGTTGCTACCAATACTTGGCATGCCTGCTTCGGCGTTTTCTTCGGCAAATTTTAAAACAGAAAGTTTCTCGAACAACAAGGCAACTTCGGCGTGCATTTTAAAAATATCTTCTTTTCCTTTAAGTTTCAGAATTCTATGTGCAATACTAATGAGTTCAGATTCTAACTTCTTCTTCATTATTTTATTTTTTAATTGTTATTAACAGGCGTTTGTTTTTTAATAAATTTGCGCCACCTTTATACAAACGAAAATTCGATTTGTTTTAGTGTTAAATTTACAAAATGTTTCTTGAAAATACAGTAAATCATAAAGAACAATTTGGTTGGATTGAAGTTATTTGTGGCTCCATGTTCTCTGGTAAAACCGAAGAGCTTATTCGCCGATTAAAACGCGCCCAATTTGCAAAGCAGAAAGTTGAAATTTTTAAACCTGCGATAGATGTGCGTTACGACGAAGAAATGGTGGTGTCGCATGATGCTAACGAAATTCGATCGACGCCCGTGCCTGCCGCTGCCAATATTCCTATTTTGGCCGATGGTTGCGATGTTGTTGGTATTGATGAAGCCCAGTTTTTCGACGATGAAATTGTACGCATTTGTAACGACCTAGCAAATAAAGGGATTCGTGTAATTGTGGCTGGTTTAGATATGGATTTTAAAGGCAATCCTTTTGGCCCAATGCCCAATTTAATGGCCACGGCCGAATACGTTACCAAAGTACACGCCGTTTGTACCAGAACTGGAAATTTGGCGCAATACAGTTACCGCAAAGCGCAAAACGATAAATTGGTGCTTTTAGGTGAAACTGAAGAATACGAACCGCTTAGTAGAGCTGCATATTACAAAGCTATGATGCGCGATAAAGTGCATAACATAAAGGTAAATAACCCAGAGGAAATACCTAAACCCAACAAGCCCGATGCCGAAAGCCAATGAAACGGTGCTGGAAATAAACTTAACTGCACTACAACAAAACTATAATTACCTAAAATCGAAACTACAACCAAACACTAAATTTTTAGCGGTTGTAAAAGCTTTTGCATATGGTAACGATGCCGAAGCCATTGCCAAACACCTGGAAACACTTGGCGCCGATTATTTTGCCGTAGCCTACACCAGCGAAGGTATTGCGCTAAGAAAGGCTGGCATAAAAACGCCTATTTTAGTGTTACATCCACAAGCGGTAAATTTTAAAACATTATTAGAATACAGGTTAGAACCTAGTTTATATAGTCTTAAAATTTTAGAGGAGTTTATAGCATTGACTTCCGCCGAAAATATGCAAAATTATCCTATTCATCTTAAATTTAATACGGGATTAAACCGTTTGGGTTTTACAGATGAAGCTATTAATGCCATTGCTAAAATTTTAGAAAATAATGATGCTGTTGTTGTAAAATCGGCATTTTCGCATTTGGTTGCCAGCGAAGATTTAAACGAAAAGGTATTTACTCAAAATCAAATTAAAAAATTTACAAGTATTTCCCATAATGTAATAGATGCATTGGGTTATAAGCCAATATTTCATTTGTGTAATACATCGGGTATTTTAAATTATCCTGAAGCGCATTTCGATATGGTTCGCAGTGGTATTGGGTTGTATGGCTTTGGAAATTCTGCAAAAGAAAACCAAAATTTTACACCAATTGGTACTTTAAAAACGGTTATTTCTCAAATTCATACCATTAAAAAAGGCGCGTCGGTGGGTTATAATAGAGCGCATATTGCAGCTACCGATATGAAAACAGCAACTTTACCTATTGGTCATGCCGATGGTATTGGTCGACAATACGGAAAAGGCAAGGGTTTTGTTGTTATTAATAACCAAAAAGCCCCAATTGTTGGCAATGTTTGTATGGATATGATTATGGTTGATGTTACAAATATTACTTGTAACGAAGGAGATGAAGCTATAATTTTCGATCAAACACATACTGCTGAAGCTCTTGCTGAAGGTGCTAAAACCATTTCGTACGAAATTATTACAGCTATTTCACAACGCGTTAAACGTAGGTATTTAAAGTAAACTTTAATATTTTATTGATTTTTTTATTTACCTTAGTGTTCACTAACTATAAATATTTTATCATGTTAAAAGAGTTTAAAGAATTTGCAATGAAGGGCAACCTTGTAGACATTGCAGTTGGTTTTGTAATGGGTGCTGCTTTTAAACAAGTAGTAACATCTTTTACAGGAGGCATTGTATCTCCATTAATTGGGTTAATTTTCAAATCAGATTTTAAAGACCAAAAACTTATTCTTACCGAAGGTACGCTTAACGACGCAGGTGAAAAAGTAGGTGAGGTAGCGTTACTTTGGGGTGAATTTTTAACCAATGTAATAGATTTTATTATTGTAGCATTCGTAATGTTTATGATTGTAAAAGGCATTAATAAAATGAAAAAGAAAGAAGAACCAGCTGAAGAAGCTCCAAAAGGACCAAGTCAAGAAGACTTACTTGCTGAAATTCGTGATTTGTTAAAAAAATAACAAAAAGTTAAATATTAAACAGCTTGTTATAAGTTGTTAAAAGACCTTATTTATATACAAATAAGGTCTTTTTTTATGTAATTTTGCCAGCACATTTAAACTAAAATTTATAAAAATGAAAGTAGCTGTTGTAGGCGCCACTGGTATGGTTGGCGAGGTGATGCTAAAAGTTCTTGCAGAACGCAATTTTCCAGTTTCAGAATTAATTCCTGTAGCTTCAGAGCGATCAGTAGGAAAAAGAATAAATTATAAAGGTGAAGATTATACGGTTGTTGGTTTAGAAACAGCTGTTTCAATGAAACCAGATATCGCTTTATTTTCTGCTGGTGGAGATACCTCTTTAGAATGGGCTCCAAAATTTGCCGAAGCAGGTACAACCGTTGTCGATAATTCTTCCGCTTGGAGAATGGATCCTTCAAAAAAATTAGTTGTTCCAGAAATTAACGCTTCTGTTTTAACTAAAGACGATAAAATTATTGCCAACCCAAACTGTTCTACTATTCAGTTAGTAATGGCTTTAAATCCGTTACATAAGAAATATAAAATGAAACGTGTGGTGGTTTCAACCTACCAATCGGTTTCAGGAACTGGTGTAAAAGCTGTTCGCCAATTAGAAAACGAAATTGCAGGTGTAGAAGGTGAAATGGCGTATCCTTACCCAATTGGTAGAAATGCATTACCGCATTGTGATGTGTTTTTAGAAAACGGATACACTAAAGAAGAAATGAAGTTAGCGCGCGAGCCACAAAAAATTATGGACGATAAAACGTTTTCTGTTTCGGCTACAGCAGTTAGAATTCCTACTGCGGGCGGACACAGTGAGTCTGTAAACGTTGAGTTTGAAAATGATTTCGATTTAGCTGAAGTACGCCAACTTTTAAGTGAAACACCAGGTGTTGTTGTTCAAGACGATACAGCCAATAATTCTTATCCTATGCCAATTTTTGCACATGAAAAAGATGAGGTTTTTGTAGGACGCATTCGTAGAGACGAAACGCAACCAAACTCTTTAAATATGTGGATTGTTGCCGATAACCTTCGTAAAGGTGCTGCAACAAACACTATTCAAATAGCTGAATATTTGGTTACTAATAATTTGGTATAATACTTTTACCTACTAAACATTTAAACTAAAGCTCCTTCAACCTAGTTCGAAGGAGCTTTTTTATTTACCTTAGCATAAAAAATAGCACTTCTCCCTTCTTAGTTTATTTATCTAATAAAACCCCTCAAAACAGTAACGTGAAATATCCTTTTACTAAAAAATATAATGTTGTAGACACCTATTTTAACACCAAAGTAAAAGACCCTTACAGATGGTTAGAAGACGATAGAAGCGACGAAACCAAAGCTTGGGTAAAAGCTCAAAACTTGGTTACAAATAATTACTTAAATCAAATTCCCTATAGAAATCGGTTAAAAAACCGTTTAGAAACTCTTTGGAATTACGAAAAAATAAGTGCTCCATTTAAAGAAGGCGATTACATATATTTTAGCAAAAACAACGGGTTACAAAACCAAGATGTTATTTATAGAAAGTCAAAAGATAGTGATAAAGCTGAGGTTTTTCTAGATCCTAATACATTTTCACAAGATGGAACCATTTCGTTAGGCGCGTTGAGTTTTTCTAAAAGCGGAAAGTTTTTAGCTTATACCATTTCAGAAGGTGGTAGCGATTGGCGTAAAGTATACATTATGAATGTTACCACAAAAGCCATTGTTGAAGATGCTTTGGTAAACGTAAAATTTTCGCAATTATCGTGGTACAAAGACGAAGGTTTTTACTATTCAAGTTACCAAAAGCCAGATGGCAGCGAACTTTCGGCAAAAACCGATCAGCATTTGGTATTTTATCATAAATTAAACACATCGCAACAAAAAGATACTTTAATTTACGGCGGAAAGCCAGGAGAAAAACACCGCTATATTTACGCTAATGTTACCGAAGATAATCGGTTTTTAGTTCTTACGCCAAGGGTTTCAACCTCCGGAAATAAGTTATTTATAAAAGATTTAAATGATGATAGCAGCACATTAAAACCAATTATAAATCATACCGATTCGGACACTTAT
This sequence comes from Neotamlana nanhaiensis, assembly GCF_000943555.1. Classification (GTDB taxonomy): domain Bacteria; phylum Bacteroidota; class Bacteroidia; order Flavobacteriales; family Flavobacteriaceae; genus Neotamlana; species Neotamlana nanhaiensis. The sequence goes on from NZ_JTDV01000002.1 coordinate 322,913, forward strand.
TTACTAGATAATAAAGGCGATAAACTTCTTTTAGTAACCAACCTAAATGCACCAAATAAAAAAGTCGTTTCGGTTAGTTTTAATAATCCTGAGTCTGAAAATTGGGAAGATCTCATCCCAGAAACTAATCAAGTTTTAACCATTGCAAAAAGTGGCGGCTATTTGTTTGCACATTATATGGTTGATGCGATTTCGGCGGTAAAACAATACACCTGTAATGGCGGTTTTGTGCGCGACATAAATTTACCGGGTTTGGGTACTGCCCATGGTTTTAGCAGTAAAAAAGAGGACACCACGTGCTATTTTTCGTTTTCAAATTATTACACGCCAACCAGTACTTACAAATTAGATTTAGAAACCGGAAGTTACACACTGTATTGGCAACCAAAAATCGATTTTAACCCAAAAAATTACACAAGTAAGCAGGTGTTTTACACTTCAAAAGATGGAACTAAAATACCAATGATAATCACGCACAAAAAGGATCTGCAATTAAATGGTGAGAACCCAACCATTTTATATGGTTACGGCGGTTTCAATATTAGTTTAACGCCAGCATTTAGCATTACCAATGCGGTTTGGTTAGAGCAAGGTGGTGTTTTGGCGGTGCCGAATTTGCGTGGTGGTGGCGAGTATGGTAAAGCATGGCACGATGCAGGAACTAAAATGCAAAAACAAAATGTGTTTGATGATTTTATCGCTGCCGCGGAATACCTTATTATTTCAAACTATACAACGTCTCAAAATTTAGCCTTACGTGGAGGTTCAAATGGTGGTTTATTGGTTGGTGCTGTAATGACGCAGCGCCCAGACCTCGCCAAAGTAGCGCTTCCAGCTGTTGGCGTTTTAGATATGTTACGTTATCATACATTTACTGCTGGTGCAGGTTGGGCATACGATTATGGTACTGCAGAAGACAGCAAAGATATGTTTGAGTATTTAAAAGGATATTCGCCAGTACACAATGTAAAAGAAGGTGTAAAATATCCTGCAACTATGGTAACTACTGGTGATCATGATGATAGAGTTGTACCTGCACATAGTTTTAAATTTGCAGCAGAATTACAAGAAAAACAATCTGGAGACAATCCTGTATTAATTAGAATAGAAACCGATGCTGGTCACGGTGCTGGTACACCAGTTAGCAAAACCATAGAGCAATATGCAGATATTTATGGATTCACCTTATTCAATATGGGTTTTGATATACTACCAGAAAAAATTGAAAGTTTAAAAATTAAAACGTCTTAATATAAATTTAGACCTCACAAGCTTTAAAAACCTGTGAGGTCTTTTTATTTTTGCAACTATGCTTAACGTACAAAATCTAACATTTTCATATCAAAAATCACCTATTTTAAAAGACATTTCTTTTAAGGTTGATATAGGCGAAAATCTTGCTGTTATTGGTGAAAGTGGCTCAGGAAAAAGTACGTTGCTTAATCTTATTTATGGTGAATTTGATTTAAACCAAGGACAAATCTTTTGGAAAGACACCGAAATTCTCGGTCCTAAATACAACTTGGTTATTGGTTACGATTTTATGAAATATGTACACCAAGAATTCGATTTGATGCCATACATAAGTGTTTCCGAAAACATTTCGAAATACCTCTCTCGATTTTATCCTGAAGAAAGCGAAAAACGCACCAACGAACTACTAAAAGTTGTAGAATTAGAGGCTTTTGCAAACGTGAAAGTAAAAACGCTATCTGGTGGACAAAAACAACGCGTCGCTTTAGCTAGAGCATTAGCAAAACAACCTGAAATTATCTTGTTGGATGAGCCTTTTAGCCATATTGATAATTTTAAAAAACAAAGCTTACGACGTAATGTGTTTAAGTATTTAAAAGACAAAAATATTACGTGTATTGTGGCGACTCACGATAAAGAAGATGTTTTAGGGTTTGCCGACACGATGATTGTACTAGAAAACCAACAAATTTTAGAACAAGGCAAACCAGAAGCGTTGTACAACAATCCCAAAACACCATTAATTGCTTCGTTTTTTAGTGAATTTAATGTGATTGATGACCAAATTGTTTACGCAAATCAGTTGAAAGTCATTGATAAATCTAATCTAAAGGCAACTGTAATTACCTGTTATTTTAAAGGCTATCATTATTTAATTGAAGCTGATTTAAAAGAAGAAAAAGTATTTTTTGAGCATGATACTTCAATAGAAAAAGGTCAAGAGGTTTTCTTGTCAATTTCGGAATAATTCTTAACCGATTGCTTTAGTTTCTTCAAAATGCGATCTCTTAATTTTTTTGGTTTTAAAACTTCAATACTATCACCAAAGCCTAAAATAAGTCGTTCTAACTCAAAATTATGCTGAACGAAAATATTGAAAATTGTACCGTCATCTCTAATTTCAATGGTTCGTTGCGATGAGTGAAACGGTTTTGTAATTACATAAGGTGCGTTTTTTTTATCAACCCAAAACTGTACGCGTTGCGCTCTATAATTTGCTACCGTAACGCCAATGACTTCCTTGTAGTATGTATCACCATCAATTTGTAAATCAACATAATCTACGCCGTTTTCAACATCGATGTTTAATATTCTATCTAAAGCTAAAGTCATCATTTTTTGTTTGTGAGACGCCAGCAAAAACCAACGGTTATTAAATTCTTTTAACAACTGAGGATGCACTTGCATAACGCTAGAAGTTCTTGCAGAGAACGATTGATATGATACTTTAATCACTTTTTTATTTTGTATCGCGTTATAAATAACATCAATAAACTCTAAACCTTTTAGCTGTTCGTTTTTGTCTAAATGAATAATAGCGCGATTGTCCTTTTGCGACGCATAAACCGAATCTTCTAAACGCTGTAAAACGCCATCCATTTCTTTAAACAACGAGAAGTCTTTAAATTGCCTTAGCACTTGTATAGCTTCGTTCATTACCTTAATATCTTTATCGGTTACTGGTATGTTTACAATGCTGTATTCAGGATCGTCATATTTATAAAATTTACGGTTATAAACCACTATTGGAGCATTATATCCAAGCTTATCACTACGCATCATTTGTATATCTAACTGCACTGTACGTTTGCTCACATCAATGTCTTTACCTTCGTACTCATAAAGCGCATCAGAACAAACGGTAATTAAGTCGTCAAGTGTCCATTCCCGATAATTGTTTTGAAGACATTTATCAATGGTTTTATATCTAATTAATGCATTTTTATTTACAGCCATTTTTCTCAATTTTTTCGAATGAAATAAAGGTAAATAATTTCTGCGCAATTAATTTGCGTACTTCAATTTTTTGAGCAATTTTAGGTTTAAAACAAAAAATTCTTGCTTTTTTCAAAAAAAGTTAATACTACGTATTAAGGGTTGTAATTTCCTGAAATTCAAAAAATAAATTTTGAAAATTGAAAAATAAATCTAAATCTTTGCAGCGCAATTGGCTTACTAACAACAGCCAAAACAAGTAAAATTAAAAACAAGAACAATGCGTTTATTTATAACATATCAACCAAAGCCAAAAGGAAAATGGCCTTTTGTGACGCTTCGTGATTATTGTAGATAAACTTTTGTAAACTCATACAAAATGAAAAATCCGAAGCAAATTTTAAACTGTTTCGGATTTTTTTTTTTCAGCTATTAGCAAGTCTGCTAAACATTTCCCGAAACTAAAGAATTTTAAAATCGCGATGTCACACTGAGCGCAGTCGAAGTGTTTCAAGAACGAAAATATTAAATCAAATTCTGGATAAAATTCAGAATTAAAAACACAAAACAATGGACACGAATTTGTTAAACAACTACGTGCTTAAAGCTATAGATGCCTATCCATACGATTTAGAAGAAACCGTAGAAAACCTAAACTACGCCTTGTCTTACGAAAGTAACAACGCTTACGCTTTGTATTTAATGGGACGATTACAAGCAGAACAATTAGGCGATTACGAAAAAGCCAAACAATTTTATGCAGAAGCGTTGGCAAGTAAAATGGAGTTTCACAAGGTTTATGAGAAATACATTTTAGTATTAATCTGGAACGACGATTACGAAGCAGCGCAAAACTTAATAGACTTTGCGTTAACCGTAAAAGGCATAGACAAAGGTGTTATTTGGCAATGTCAAGGATTGCTTTTTGAAAATCAGCAAGACTATAAAAAAGCCATAAAAGCATTAAAAACAGCAAAAGCATTTGGTTACAACAATGGTTTTATCAGTCATATTGATAACGAAATATCCAGAATAAAAGACAAGATAAAACCCAAAAAGAAAAAAGCCTCTAAGAAGAAAAAGAGCAAAAAAGACAAGAAAAAGAAGAATAAAAAATAATTTTTCAAACTACGCAAAAACATTGCGCAATAGCGTAAAATATTTGCAGAGTCATTAACAATAAGCTTTGTGGAATCAAGCTTAATGTAACAGCAGCGCTTCACCAGTCGCAGGAACTGGTGAAGCTTATTAAAAGTTCTTAAACATTTAAAAAACAACCATAGTTTGATTTGCATATAATGGATAATCAAAATTTCTTGGAATGTAATAAAGCGAATTTTGTCGTTCAGAAGGAGGTACGACTGAAGAATCTCAAACAATCGAATTTCTCTTTGTTCGTTAATTCAAAAATTAAAAGAAATCAATTGTATCCATAAAAACAGTAATCAAACTTAGGTGTAAAATATCAAGCAAGTCTTGTTGTGTGTTTCTGTATAGCACTATTGTATAAATCCTTGCGGTTTCGCATTAGGTTTTTATGTTCAACTTGACTTGAAGGTTTTCGGTTATTTAACCAAATAAATAATCCATCTATGTACACAGGTTCGAATCCTGTCTTCTCTAACGGGAAGTAGCTTAGCGGTTAAGCAATAGATTCAAATTGTAGGTTCGAATCCTACCAAGATCTAACGGTCTTGTGGCGAAATTGGCAAACGCGCTATATTTAGGTTACAGTTTTGAAAATGGACTTTAATCCATCTTTTTTGATCAAGAAGGTCACTTGTAAAAATCGACCACCGGTGTTGCCATCACGTAAAAAATGGCTCTAAAAACAAAAGCAAAGTATAAGTTGGCAAGCTTATGTAATTTTTACAAAAAGCAGTCTAGACAACACCTTGAAATACTAGTGTATTTAAAGTCACTTTGGGTAATCTTTTAAAGATTCATTTTTAAATTAAATCATTGAAATTATTTCGGTGTAAACATTTAAAAATCATCTACTAAACATTATGTAAAGCGCTATAAAACCATAGTATTTCCGTAGTTAGAAAGATGGTTAACTTTTATTTTGCTTTAACAAAGAATAGATCATTTTCAGCATAAGCTTGAAAACCCTATTATAAATGTATAACCGTTCTGATATTTAAAAAATAATGCAATCAGAACATAATAATTAGAAATCATGAAGAGAGTAAGAATTCATGCAGGAAACGTAGGTTTAGTATTTAAAAACGGTGATTACAAACGCGTAATTACAAGTGGTACACATTGGTTAGGCTTTAACGAAACCGTTGCAAAGTACAGCTTAACTACAGCTTTTAATGCGCCTAAAGCATTGGAAATCTTACTAGAAGACCAAGCTTTAGCCAACATGTTACACGTTGTAAATGTAGAAGACAACCAAATTGTTTTAGTGTACACATATAACAACTTTAAGCAAGTGCTAACCGCTGGTCAATACACCTTTTGGAACACGTTGGTAGACTATAAATTTGTTACTGTAGATTTAAGTAAAATCGAAATCACAGAAAACATTAGCAAGTCGTTATACACCAATATGCAATTAAGACAGTACATACGCGCTTTCGAAGTAGCAGCTTACGAAAAAGCCATTATGATTGTAGACGATAAGTTCGATAAAATCCTAGATCACGGTACATACCACTTCTGGAAAAACAATCAAACTATAAAAATCGCAAAAGCAGATTTACGTCAGTTACAATTAGAAGTGTCAGGTCAAGAGTTGTTAACCAAAGACAAAGCAGCAGTGCGTATTAACTTTTACGCACAGTACAACGTAATCGATATCGAAACAGCATTAATGCAAAATAAAGATTACGAAAAACAATTGTACACAAGCTTGCAATTAGCCTTAAGAGCATACGTTGGCGCTTACACCTTAGACGAATTGTTAGAGCAAAAAGACCAAATAGCAAAAGCAGTTCTAGAAGACGTAAAAGCGCAAGCCAGCAAGTTAGGCGTAAACGTATTACATGCCGGTATGCGCGATGTAATTTTACCAGGCGACATGAAAGACATCATGAACCAAGTATTAATTGCACAGAAAAAAGCGCAAGCCAACGTAATTACAAGACGCGAAGAAACCGCATCGACACGTAGCTTGTTAAATACCGCAAAATTAATGGAAGACAACAGCATGTTGTTCAAATTAAAAGAAATGGAATACGTAGAAAAAATAGCCGATAAAATTGGCGAAATCACCGTAGCCGGAAACGTCATCGAGCAATTAAAAGATATTTTTTCAGTAAACAAGTAATTTTTTGGGCGTAACCACGCTTTTAGTGGCGTGGTCGCGCTTTACGTTATATCTTTTGCAAGCAAAAGGATGCCACTTCAATCGCTTACGCGGGCAGTCCGTTAAGAACGAGACTAACCACAAGTGTTTTTGAAGTCAGCAATGACCAAAATTTATAATACGCAAAAACATTGCGCAATACACTATAATATTTGTAATGTCATTCAGAGCGTAAGCGAAGAATCTCATTAACGAGAAAGATAAAAGAAAAAAACATTACCACTAACGTGGGAAATAAAACAATGGAAACAAACACAAAAATAACCGGAAAAGACTTAATCAATTTAGGTTACAGACAAGGCAAATGGATGCAAGAAGCATTGGTTTACATCAACGAAAACCAATTACAAGGCGATGCTTTACAAAGTTATTTAGAGCAATACAAGTTACCAGATCCATTACCATTGCATAAAACACCAGTAGATTTTTCAATTAACATAAAAGCAGAAAACGAGCTAGAAGAAGATAACGTTTCTAAAGTCATTAACTCGATGCAAACCTTAATGAAAACACCAACATTAGTCAATGGTGCCATTATGCCAGATGCTTGCCCAACGGGACCAGACGGAACCATTCCTGTTGGTGGCGTTGCAGTAGCAAAAAATGCCATTCATCCTGGTATGCATAGTGCAGATATTTGTTGTTCAGTCATGCTAACAGACTTTGGAAAAGCAGACCCAAAAGACGTGTTAGATGCAGCACATGCTAATACGCATTTTGGTCCTGGCGGACGCGATAGAAATACGCAATTTAGATTTCCGAAGGAATTATTAGAAGCTTTTGAAAACAATTATTTCTTAAAAGATCAACAAATGATTCAAGCGGCAAGAGCACATTTAGGAACGCAAGGCGATGGTAACCATTTCTTGTTTGTTGGTACATCTAAAAAAACAGGAAACACTATGTTGGTAACGCATCACGGATCACGTGGTCCTGGTGCTAGATTATTTACTAAAGGGATGAAAATTGCCGAACGTTTTAGAAAAATATTATCACCAGAAACGTTAAAACAAAACGCATGGATTCCTTTTGATACCGAAGAAGGAAAAGACTATTGGCAAGCCTTGCAGACCATAAGACAATGGACAAAAACCAATCATGAGGTGATTCATAATTCGGTTGCTGAAAGCTTAGAAATAGCTATTGAAAACCGTTACTGGAACGAGCATAACTTTGTGTTTAAAGATGGTGATTTATTTTACCACGCTAAAGGCGCAACACCTTTAGATACTAAGTTTATGCCAGATATTACAGGTCCAAGGTTAATACCTTTAAACATGAGCGAACCTGTTTTAATTGTTGACGGTGTAACTACCAAAACCAATTTAGGTTTTGCGCCGCATGGTGCTGGAAGAAACGTAAGCCGTACACAGCATAGAAAGAGCAAAACGGGAAGCATTATGCAAATTTTTAAGGAAGAAACACGCGGATTAGATGTTCGGTTTTTCTCTAAAGAAATTGATATTACCGAATTACCAAGCGCTTATAAAAACGCTCAAACCGTTAGAAACCAAATGGAGGAATACGGTTTAGGAAATGTTATTGACGAGGTTTTACCTTATGGTTGTATTATGGCAGGCGATTGGCAAAAAAATGCACCTTGGCGTGTAAAAAGAGAGAAAAGAAGAAAAAATAAATCTTAGAAAGGAAGAAAGTGGACTAACATATGTTGGTCTGCTTTTTTGTTTATATAATCTCTGTAATTTCAAAAGACAAATTTCTAAAAGTTACTTTATCACCAACCAATTTTCCGAGAAGCAATTGACCAATTGGTGTACTTGCAGAAATGGCGTAAAAGGTTTCATTTTCAACTTTAAGTTCTCCAGCGCTAATACTAATAAAATAATTGGAAGCTGTAGTGAAAACAACACTACCTAAACCAATATTTTTAGAGGTTGATTCGGTGTTAATTTTAGACAGAATTTGTTTCGTTTTTTCAATTTCAGCTAATTGATGTCCTGCTTTTTCGCGTTCTAATTGCAACATGGCGCGACCCGTTTCGTGCTTATCGCCTGCGCTACTTTTAGTTTCGCTTTGCAGACTTTGTTTTATATCTTCAATAACCGCCAAAACACTTTGTAAACGCGTCTCTAAACTTTGGTTACAAAGCTGTAATAATTGGGTTTTAATGCTTCGGTTTTTCATCGTTTTTCTTAGGAAATTTTAATGGTCCGTAAAAACCCATTTGTTTGATAATCCATTGTTTTCTTGCCGAAATATAACTGGTTGCTGGTTGTGCTTTATAGCGTCTTGGATTAGGCAAAATTGCTGCAATTGCAGCTGCTTGATTTATGTTTAATCGGTTAGCCGATATACCAAACCAATGTTGAGCTGCTGCTTCTGCGCCGTAAATACCATTACCCATTTCGATGCTGTTAAGGTACACTTCTAAAATGCGCTCTTTAGACCATAATTTTTCGATTAAAAACGTAAAATAAGTTTCTAAACCTTTACGTAACCAACTTCTATTAGGCCATAAAAACACGTTTTTTGCGGTTTGCTGACTTATAGTACTTGCGCCTTTAATACGTTTTGATTTTTTATTGTTTTGGTAAGCCTTTTCAATAGCTTCGATATCAAAACCATTATGGATTACAAACTTCTGGTCTTCACTACAAATCACAGCTTTTTGTAAATGCATTGAAATTGCTTCCATGTTTACCCATTTATGTTTAAAAGTTGACGTTTTTTCGGTGTTTTCAAAAGAACGAATAGCCATTAAAGGGGTATAATATACAGGCATGTAGCGATACAATGCTACCCATAACACTGTAATTACGACAAACCAAAAACAACATTTTAATAGAAAACGAAACAGTCTTTTCATTATTTAATTTAGAGTTATTTCTGCTAATTCCTTACCAATTAAGCTGCCAATTGCTACACCCATTCCGCCAAGTCTAACACCACAAAATACATTGTTAGATAGTTGTTTTACAATAGCCTTTTTTTGTTTACCAACGCCCATAATACCAGACCAACGCTGTTCGATTTCAAAATCTGTTTCGGGTAAAATCGTGGTTTTTAAAAGTGCTTCTAATTTATTTTGAATGAGCTTGGTTTGGGCAAATTCGGTAGTTTCTTCGGTTTTAAAATCAAGATGTCGCCCGCCACCAAAAAGGATGCGATTATCAATATTTCTGAAATAATAATAGCCTTGATCTAAATGAAATGTACCTTTTATATGTAAATCTTTTATCGGTTTTGTAATGAGTACTTGCGCTCGTGCTGGTTTTACATTTGGAATGTTTAATTGCGACGAAAAACCGTTTGTTGCAATCATTAATTTTGATGTTGAAAACTCGAATTGATTCGTCTTTATTTTTACCGAATTTTGGTCTTCAGTAAAACTTTCAACAGTTATATTATTTAAAATTTTTATCCCTTTAGATTGTGCTTTTTGTAGTAAAGCAGACATCATTTTTCCGGTGTCTATTTGACCTTCAAACGCATTAAAAATATATTGATTTTTTATGTTTTTAAAATTGAAACTATTGTCTTTTACGCTAAAAACTTCAGCTTTAAAAAGTGGTTTTAATAGGTTGTTGATGTGCTGTTTTTTAGATAGGCAGTTTTCAAATAAATTGTCATTTTCGGTAAATAATTCGTAACCACCAAAAGCTTGATAATTTATGGTTGTATCGCCTAAGGTTTGTCGTAGTAATTGCAAGCCTTCAATACGCTTTTCAACTAAGTCAAATACCTCTGCTTCGGTATGCGTATTTAAATCGTCTAAAATTTCACTTAAGCTACCAAAGCAAGCAAATCCTGCATTTTTAGTACTTGCGCCTTGTGGTAATATTCCTTTTTCAAAAATTAAAATATGGGCTTGGGGATACATTTTTTTTAATTGCAATGCACAATTTAAGCCAACAATACCACTTCCAATAATAGTGAAATCTATGTTGGTTAACCACGATTTTATTTCCCAGTAACTAAAGTTCAAAAAAAAGTATTTTTTAAGTGATGTAAATGTACTTAATTTTTAATACTGTTGTTGGCTTTGTGTTAAGGATAGTAGTGGCATCCTTTTTTTGAAGTATGAGAAAAAAGATATAACGGATAGCCTGACTTTTGCCCACGAAAAGGCAAAAGGAACACCATAAAAAAACTCCGAAAATTACTTCCGGAGTTTCTTAGTTTATTATTCTTCAACCTGTTTTTTCATAACAAAGTCTTCCATAAATTTCGTGGTGTAGTTACCTGCGATATAATCTGGATGATCCATTAATTGTCTGTGGAATGGAATGGTTGTTTTAATGCCTTCTATAACGAACTCGTCTAAGGCACGTTTCATTTTATTTATAGCCTCTTCTCTGGTTTGCGCTGTTGTGATTAACTTAGCAATCATAGAATCGTAGTTTGGCGGAATAGCGTAACCTGCGTAAACATGCGTATCTAAACGTACACCATGGCCACCTGGCGCGTGTAAAGTTGTAATAACACCTGGTGATGGTCTGAAACCATTAAACGGATCTTCGGCATTGATACGACACTCAATAGAATGTAATTTTGGCAAGTAATTTTTACCCGAAATTGGCACACCTGCAGCGACAAGTATTTGTTCACGAATTAAATCGAAATCGATAACTTGCTCTGTAATTGGATGCTCTACTTGAATACGGGTATTCATTTCCATGAAATAGAAATTACGGTGCTTATCTACCAAGAACTCAACCGTTCCGGCTCCTTCGTAATTAATATATTCGGCAGCACGAACAGCGGCTTTACCCATATCGTCGCGCAACTTATCGGTCATGAATGGCGAAGGTGTTTCTTCAGTTAACTTTTGGTGTCTTCTTTGAACAGAACAATCTCTTTCTGATAAATGACAAGCTTTACCGCTAGAATCGCCAACAATTTGTATTTCGATATGGCGAGGCTCTTCAATAAGTTTCTCCATATACATATCGTCATTACCAAAAGCAGCTTTACTTTCTTGACGCGCAGAATCCCAAGCAGGTTTTAAATCTTCTTGTTTCCAAACGGCACGCATACCTTTACCACCGCCACCAGCAGAAGCTTTAAGCATTACTGGATAACCGGTTTCTTTGGCAATTTTTTCGCATTCTTCGTACGATGTGATAACACCATCGCTACCAGGTACACATGGTACACCTGCAGCTTTCATGGTTGCTTTTGCGTTGGCTTTATCGCCCATTTTATCAATCATCTCTGGAGATGCACCAATAAATTTTATACCGTGTTCGTCACAAATTTTAGAAAATTTCGCATTTTCTGATAAAAACCCGTAACCTGGGTGAATAGCATCGGCGTTTGTTATTTCGGCAGCAGCTATAATGTTAGACATTTTTAAGTAAGACTCGCTACTTGGTGCTGGTCCGATACATACGGCTTCATCGGCAAACTTTACGTGTAAACTTTCTTCATCGACTTTAGAATAAACCGCAACGGTTTTAATTCCCATTTCTTTACAAGTTCTAATAACACGTAGTGCTATTTCGCCTCGGTTTGCTATTAATATTTTTTTAAACATAACGTAATAATATTTAAAATCTCAAATTCCAAATACCAACAAATTGGGATTTGTTTTTTGGAATTTTAAAATTGGTTATGATGGATCTACTAAAAATAATGGTTGATCGAATTCTACAGGAGAAGAATCGTCAACTAAAATTTTAACAACTTTACCAGATACTTCTGATTCGATTTCGTTAAAAAGTTTCATAGCTTCGATAATACAAAGCACATCTCCTTCGGCAATAGTTTGCCCTACTTCAACAAATAAAGGTTTATCTGGAGCTGGTTTTCTGTAGAATGTACCAATAATTGGCGATTTAATAGTAATATATTTTGAGTCGTCTGCAGCTTTAGTTTCTGCTGGAGCCGCTGGTGTTGCTGGAGTTTCAACCACAGGTGCCGCCGCTACAGGAGCAGGCTGCGCTATTTGAGGCGCTTGCATTTGATGTACAATAGTTGTATCTGATTCTGATCCGGTTTTAATGGTGATTTTTACATCGTCCATTTCTAATTTAACCTCGCTTGCACCAGACTTGGCAACAAACTTGATTAAGTTTTGAATCTCTTTTAAATCCATAGTTTTATTGAATTAGTGGGTTTTTTGGTTTAAGTATTAAGCGTTATAAGCCCATTTTAAATATATTGAGCCCCAATTAAATCCGCCACCAAAGGCAGCAAAAATAATATTATCTCCTTTTTTAAGTTGCGACTCGTAGTCGTGTAGTAATAAAGGTAAGGTTGCCGATGTTGTATTTCCATATTTATGAATATTCATCATTACCTTTTCTGGTTCTAAATTAATGCGTTCGGCAGTAGCATCAATAATACGTTTATTGGCTTGGTGTGCTGCCAACCAATTTACATTATCTTTAGTTAAATTGTTTCGTTCTAATATTTTTACGGTCGCATCGGCCATATTAAACACGGCATTTTTAAAAACAGTTCTACCTTCTTGAAAAGCGTACTGTTTACCTTCATCTATTGCTTCGTGTGTTATTGGGTTTAGCGAACCACCTGCAGGTGCTTGTAAAAAGTCTCTACCCGTACCATCGCTACGTAAATATTCGTTTTGGTAGCCTAAACCTTCGGTGTTTGGTTCGAATAAAACGGCACCTGCGCCATCGCCAAAAATAATACAAGTGGCGCGGTCTTTATAATTAATTATAGAAGACATTTTATCGGCGCCAATAAGTAATACATTTTTATAACGCCCCGACTCGATATAACTTGAAGCTACCGACATGCCGTATAAAAAGCTAGAACATGCCGCGTCCATATCGAACGAAAATGCATTTGTTGCTCCTATTTCTGAGGCAGTATATGATGCTGTTGAAGCGGCTTTTAAATCGGGTGTAGCAGTAGCCACAATAACCAGTTCGATATCTTTAGGGTCGATACCCTTTTTATTAATAAGGTCTTGTGCGGCTTTTATGGCAAGAAATGAAGTGCCTTTGTCTTCATCTTTTAGTATTCTTCGTTCTTTAATACCAGTTCTAGTGGTAATCCATTCGTCATTAGTATCAACCATAGTTTCCAAAATTTGGTTGGTTAATACATAATCTGGCACATAAGCGCCTACAGCTGTAATTGCTGCAGAAATTTTACTCATAACTTTATAGTTAAATAGGACTAAAAATTATTACAAATCGTACAAAAACGCCCAAATTTTAGTGAAATTACAGAAATTTGGTGTAATAGAATGCAAATTACTAGTTTTTGCGATGTATAAAAAACGTTTTCATAAAAAAAACGCCCAAAAAGAGCGTTTTTCTATATGCTTGCATAATAAATTTATGCTACGTTTTCTACTTCAGAATTGTCAATTAATACTTGACCTCTGTAATAAAGTTTACCTTCATGCCAGTGCGCTCTGTGATATAAATGTGGCTCGCCTGTTGTAGGACAAGTTGCTATTTGTGGCGCAGTAGCTTTGTAATGTGTTCTTCTTTTATCTCTTCTAGTTTTCGAGATTTTACGTTTAGGATGTGCCATTTTATATGTTATTTATCCGTTAATAGATTTTTTAATTTATTCCAGCGAGGATCAATGTCCTCGTTTTGGTCTTTATGTTCTTTTTGCTCGCTAGGGCTTAGTTCTTCTAATTTTTTAAGTATTTCGGAATCTAGACTTCCGTCTTCAACTCCTGGATGCACGCGTTTTGCTGGTACCGCTAACACAATAAGTTCGTACACATACTGTTGTATGTTAATTTCGAATGTGCCATGTGGTATTATAAGTATATCTATATAATCGTCGTTATACTCATCGCCAAACTTTACTACCAAATTAAACTCATTTTCAATGGTTTGGTTGTAAGGTTCGTTTGTTAAATCACAATTTACGTTTACCCATCCCAAGATTTTAAAATGCAACTCTAATAAGGTTGATTTTTTTTCTAACTCAACATTTACAGTTATGTTAGCATCATTAAAATCTTCAAACTCAAAATATTCAAAGAACGCTTTCTCAACTTCATAATCAAAATGATGCTTCCCAATTTTTAATCCCACAAAAGGAATTGTAAACTCTTTTAATGGCTTCATTTTAATCGTATCTATTTTGAGCCTGCAAATATATAAATTTTTATTTACGTAGCGATATTTATAAACATTTTTTTGTTTACTCGTTTAATTTATAGCGCATTAACATTGTTAATTACTTTTATAAAGATAAAAATAATTACTTTTTAGATGCTTTTTTTAACGGATTTGCTGTTAAATCTTCGTAATCCGATCGATTTTTATAAATAGATATAGCACTAAATACGGCTTCTTTAAACGAATTTTCGTTCGCCATTCCTTTTCCTGCTATCTCATAGGCCGTTCCATGATCGGGCGAAGTACGTACTTTACTTAAACCTGCTGTAAAATTAACGCCTTGGCCAAACGATAGTGTTTTAAAAGGCACCAAACCTTGATCGTGATACGATGCAATTACCGCATCGAAACTTTTATAGGTATTGGAACCAAAAAAGCTATCGGCAGCATAAGGACCATAAACGAGTTTACCTTTTTCTTGAATAGCCTTTAGTGTTGGGCGTAAAACCTCGTCGTCTTCAGAACCTATAACACCGTTATCGCCAGTATGTGGATTTATACCTAACACCGCTATTTTAGGTTTTTGTATTCTAAAATCTTGTTTAAGCGATGTGTACAAGGTATTTATTTTATCTTCAATAAGTTTTGGCGTAATGTGGTTGGCAATATCTTTTACCGGAACATGATCGGTAAACAAACCTACACGTAATGTATTTGTAATCATAAACATTAGGCTTTTGCCACCAAGTTCTTTGGCTAAATAATCGGTATGCCCTGGAAAATTAAAGTCTTTACTTTGTATGTTATGTTTGTTTATTGGTGCCGTTACTAAAGCATCAATGGTATTGTTTTTTAAAGCTTCGGTGGCCTTTTGCAACGATCTTAATGCATATTCTCCAATTTTTTGATCTTCTTTACCAAATTCAATTTTTACATGTTCGTTCCAACAATTAAATACATTAAACTTACCAAGCGCTATTTGTTCAATATTATTTATAGCATGAAACTTAATTTCGGAATTAAAATGCTTTTTTAAAAAAGTTATAGTTTTAGCTGATGCAAATACAACTGGTGTGCAAAACTCCATCATTCGAGCATCATCAAATGTTTTTAAAATAATTTCTCCGCCAATGCCATTTAAATCGCCTATTGATATTCCTACTATTATATTTTCAGCTTCCTTCATTTAAAAATGATAACTTTTGTTTGTAATTTTGATGTTGCAAATTTAATTAAATAAACCCACAATAAAATGTTTACAGGTATTATTGAAACTATTGGTACGGTTTCGGCATTACAAACCGAAAAAGATAATCTTCATATTTCAATTAAAAGCTCAATTACAAACGAATTAAAAATAGACCAGAGTGTCGCTCATAACGGTGTTTGCTTAACGGTTGTTAATATAAACAACGATATTTATACGGTTACAGCCATAAAAGAAACCTTAGTAAAAACTAATTTAAGTTCTTTAAAAGTAAACGATAAAGTAAATTTAGAACGCGCTATGAAACTTGGTGACAGACTTGACGGCCATATTGTACAAGGCCATGTAGACCAAACCGCAGTTTGTGAAAGTGTTACCGAAGAAAACGGAAGTTGGATTTTTACATTTAGCTACAACCCTGCATTAAATAACATAACTATTGAAAAAGGCTCGATTACAGTAAACGGAACAAGTTTAACGGTTGTTAATTCGAAAAAAGATAGTTTTAGCGTAGCCATTATACCATATACTTACCAGCATACCAACTTTAACACCTTTACAAAAGACACCATTGTAAATTTAGAATTTGATGTTTTAGGAAAATATGTAGCGCGACTTGTAGAACTAAAGCAGTAAAACGCTAATTATTTTTTACCCAATACCAATTTTTTTACACCATAACATAAGGCAACCACTGCACCCGCAATTACACCACCATCAATAGGTAAGCCATACGGTGGTGGTGGCCCTGGTGGCGGAGGATTATTTTGTGCAACACACACCAAACTTATTAATACAAATAAGATTGAGGCAAATATTCTTTTATTTTGTATTGTCATGGGGTCACAAAAGTATGAAAAAAAGCGAGCTAGCAAAGTAAATATACATCTAATGATCTTTTTTTATCTTTAAACTGTATAAAAATATCGACGAAATACATTTTTATTCATTTTTTCGCTTCAATTTTGAACAAAATATTTACAATGAACTTATGCTTTTTATTTAAGGAACAAATATATGTTTTTTCGGTTAAAACTAAAATATAAACGATTTATGTTACGTTAAATTATAATTAATTTGACATAATTTTACGGTTTTAGTCAAAAAAAACAAAAATCTCATAAACATTTTATAATAAGCCTCTTAAATCTTGATTTAGGTTATGGTTAAAAGTAATAATAAAAGGCAGATTTTACCATTTTATTAACCTGTTTTAAGAAATTTCAACTTTAATATGGTCTTGACTTTCTTTTAAAACCTCTAAATCTATTCCCATTTTCCTGTAATTGAGAACAGATTGTTATACGCTTTCTGGTAAAATCATGCTGCTTTTAGCTGAAAAATAATAGATTACAGCATGTATTATAAATTTTACCGAAACCATTTCAGGACAACATAATCTTTAATACAAACTAGAATAACTGCGTTAATATTATTAAAATGTAGAAATAAAAAAACCGCTCCAAAATATATGAAGCGATTTCTATTAAGTGGTCCCACCTGGGCTCGAACCAGGGACTTTCTGATTATGAGTCAGATACTCTAACCAACTGAGTTATAGGACCCATTAGCAAAAGCTAATACTCTTTTTAAAAAGAGAGTGCAATATTACTACTTATTTTATAACTCTACAAGAAAAATTAATCCTTTATATCTTGGCATAATTCAATTAAAACACCGTTTGTTGTTTTTGGATGCAAAAAAGCCACTAATTTGTTATCGGCGCCTCGTTTAGGCTGTTCGTTTAAAACTGTAAAGCCTTCATTTTTAAGACGCTCAATTTCTGTTTCAATATTACTCACAGCAAAAGCAATATGATGTACGCCTTCGCCCTTTTTTTCAATAAACTTTGCAATGGCACTATTAGGGTTTGTCGCTTCAAGTAATTCTACTTTATTATCGCCAGCTTTAAAAAAAGCAGTGTTTACGGCCTCTAAAGCTACTTCTTCAATTTTGTAATGAGGTGCACCAAGAAGCTTTTCAAATAAAACACAAGAATCCTTTAAACTTTTTACAGCTATACCAATATGTTCAATTTTATTCATTTTAAAGGCGTTATTTGCTGAAGATACAAATTATGGTAATAAAAATAATCTTATTTTTGCACTTTAATAGCATATAACATTTTGGAAGAAAGTCAAAGACAAAAAAAAATAGCATCGGTTTTACAACACGATTTGGTAGATGTTTTACAACGAGCAGCCACCGATGGCGGTATGCGTGGGGTTATAATTTCGGTAAGTAAAGTACGTGTTACGGTCGATTTAAGTATTGCCAAAGTGTATTTAAGCATCTTCCCTAACGATAAAACAAAACCACTTTTAGAAGGTATTCGCTCTAACACGCCACTTATTAGACATGAGTTGGCGCAACGCACAAAAAATCAGTTACGTCGTATGCCTAATTTAGAGTTTTTTATTGATGACTCTTTGGAGTATATCGACAATATAAACAAGTCGTTAAAAGGCGAAGACAACCCTATTAAAGATCCTTCAATTTTAGATAAACGCAAAAAAAAGTAAGTCGCTAAACCCATCTGTGTTTTAGCTTTCTTATCTTTAAAGCATGAATTTTTCGCTTTACATAGCCAAACGCTATTTACACTCTAAAAGTAGCAACAATGCTATAAATTTTATCACTTATATTGCCCTAATTGGCGTTATTTTAGGGGCAGCATCGTTGTTTATAGTATTATCGGGTTTTGCAGGTTTAAAAGATTTTACACTTAAATTTTCTAGTATTTTAGATCCCGACTTAAAAGCCGAAAGTGCTAGCGGAAAATCGTTTTTAATTACCAATAGCGAACTTACTCAGCTTGAAAACATAAAGGAAATAACGCATTTTTCTAAAGTCATTGAAGACCGTGTAGCCATTCGTACCGACGACAAAAACGCCTTAGCAACCATAAAAGGTGTTGATGCAAATTACAAATACATTGCCAGCGTTGATTCTATTTTAGATTACGGCGATTGGTTTGACCAAAAATCCAATCAAATAGTTGTAGGCTGGGGTATTTCAAATAGCCTTTCGCTTGGCGTTTTAGATTTTACAAAACCAATAAACATTTATGTACCCAAACCTGGAACAGGGCAAATAACCTCAACTAAAAATGCATTTAACTCTGTAAGAACCATAAATGTTGGCGTATTTTTTATAAATGAAAGTTTAAATGATGAATACATTTTTGCTCCAATAGATTTGGTGAAGCATTTATTAAATTACCAAGACAATCAACTGTCTTCAATAGAATTTGTTTTAAGTGAAAATGCCAACGAAGCTGAAGTTAAAAACAAAATAAAAGCCATTCTGGGCGACCGGATTACTATAAAAAACCGCGCACAATTAAACGATGCGCTCTACAAAATGCTTAATACCGAAAATTTAGCCGTGTATTTAATTTTTACTTTGGTATTAATAATTGCCTTTTTTAACATTATTGGTTCATTAATAATGATGATTCTTGACAAAAAAAATAGCTTAAAAACCTTATTTAATATTGGTGCAACAGTAAAAGATATAAAGCGAATATTTTTTCTTCAAGGTAGTTTAATGAGTGTTATTGGGGGCATTATCGGGCTTATTTTAGCCTTAATTATTACCTTGATACAGCAACAATTTAATTTGGTAATGATTACACCAACCTTACCTTATCCTGTAACTATAAAGTTTGAAAACGTTGTAATTGTTTTGGTTACCATTTGGGTTTTAGGTATTGTGGCTAGTAAAATTGCTTCTACCCGAATTACGGAGTCTATGGTTAGGAATATTTAGTTTTCCAACGGTTGACAAATAACTAAAAACCGAAACGGACTTAACAAAATAGCTACCTAAACTAAAGTGAGTTCGATTTTAAATATATAAAAGAATAGTCAAAAAATCAATGTAACAGATATTTGTCACCTTGAGCGCAGCCGAAAGGTCTCCTAATAATCCTATATCAATTTGGTTTCGACTACGCTCAACCTGACAAAAGATACTAGTTTACTTATTTTCAAATAAATAAAAGTGAGATTAAATCGAACTCGTATTAAACACTATCATCTGATAACAACTTTGTACCTCAACGACTTTGCGAGCACACAAACCTTAAACGATAATTTTATAAGACTGCTTCGTACCTCGCAGTGACCTATTTAACAAACTCTTTACTTATAAAATCCTCTTTGCGCCTTAGCGACTCACCGAGAAATATTTCCCTCAACGACACCAAAAACCTACTTTTTCCTATCAATATGTCCTAAATCTCGAGTTGGAGCAATGACGTCGCGTACTTTTATTTTTAAAGTTGTAATTTCAGGAAAACCTTTCATCTCTTTTCTAGACCAAATTTTTTCGTCGTTGGCATAAACTTCAAAAATTCCACCAGTTCCTGGTACAAGTATTAATTCATCAATCTCATCATTAAACGTTGAAAGTAATTCTTGAGCCATCCAAGTAGCGCGTAATAACCATTTACATTGGGTGCAGTATGTTATTTTAACGGTTGTTTTCATCGTTTTTATTCCTGTTAGAAATATATAAAATTGCTATACAAAAACCTTTCGTCTATCCTAAAGATGACAAAACACGCTTTATTCAATTTTAATAATCATAAAAGAAGCTTCTCGTTAATTATTCGGTAAATTGATAATTGGCAAATTTTTCTTCTACCTCATCAAAAGCTGCAAAAACATCCTTTGCATCGTCGCTAGTTACCATTTTGGTACGATATTCTTTAAAATGCGGAATGCCTTTAAAATAATTCGTGTAATGTCGTCTGGTTTCCAGAACACCTAGAATTTCGCCTTTCCAATCGATACTCATTTGTAAATGTCGGCGAGCAGCATCCACACGTTCTTGCATACTTATTGGTGCCAAATGCTCACCTGTTGTAAAAAAGTGTTTCACTTGTTTAAAAAACCATGGATTACCAATACTAGCACGACCAATCATACAACCATCTAACCCATATTCATCGCGCATTTCCACGGCTCGTTCTGGCGTATTTACATCGCCGTTTCCAAATACTGGAATATGCATGCGTGGGTTGTTTTTTACTTGTGCAATTGGTTTCCAATCGGCATTACCTTTATACATTTGCGCACGTGTACGCCCATGAATAGCAATGGCTTTACAGCCTACATCTTGCAAGCGTTCGGCAACTTCAACAATTTTTATAGAGTCGTGATCCCAACCCAATCGAGTTTTTACGGTAATAGGAATACTGCTGCGCTTAACCATTTCGGCAGTGAGTTTTTCCATCAGGCAAACATCTTTTAAAATACCCGCGCCAGCGCCTTTACTTACTACTTTTTTTACCGGACAACCAAAATTTATATCGATAATATCTGGTTTCGATTCTGATACAATATCGATGGTTTGCAACATGCTATCTAAATTAGCACCAAATATTTGAATACCAACAGGACGCTCTTTTTCGTAAATATCGAGCTTCATAACACTTTTAGCAGCATTACGAATAAGCCCTTCGCTAGAAACAAACTCGGTGTAAACCACATCGGCGCCTTGTTCTTTACACAATTTACGAAATGGCGGATCGCTTACATCTTCCATAGGAGCTAATAGCAGCGGAAAGTCTGGAAGTTCTATATTACCTATTTTTACCACGATACAATTTTTGTGGCAAAAATACAGTATTTTGGGTAAACATACCTATTGATGATAATAAGACGAATTTTAAAATAAAATTCTACTGCTCAACCGTATAATAAACCGTTTTAACCACAGGAATACCAGAGCCCGTTAACCCTTGTAATTCCACTTTTACTGTGGTTTCAACTTTACTGTTATAAAACTTTAGGGTTGTAGGTTTGTTTTCATCTGGAAATACATACGGATTCCAGTATAGGGTGTTTCTAATATCGTTTTCGGTACTAACATTTAATTTATCGGGTGTAGGCGAAAAAAAAGTACGGGCATTGTAATAGCCATCAATTATTTGAGTAATAGAATGTAATGACGGTTTTGTTGGTATGTTAACCTCGCCACGTTTAGTATAAATTACAATAACACCATTACCACCTTGCCCACCAAAAATAGCGGTATTTGGCCCTTTAAAAGCTTCTATTTTGGCAACGTCAACGGCTTGCATATTACGCACACTTTCTTGATCCCATTGTACACCATCTACCAATATTTGCGCGGGTTGACCGCCGTATCGACTAAAACCTAATTGATTATTCATCACAGAAACCCCAGGCACATTAAATTGAATAAACTGAAAAATATCGCTGTAAACCAGAGTTTTATCATCTACAACAAAAGTATTATCGGCAAAACCATACATGCTTTGTGGTACATCATCTTTTTTTGAGGCTGTAATTTCTACGGCCGCCAAAACATTTTCTGGCGGTACACCATACATCATATATTTTTTATAAATGGCTTCTTTTAATGAATTTTGATTTGTTGTATCTTCAACGTCCAACTTATAATCAAACATTACAGGTAATTCTGGAACCGAATCTAAAATAAACATGCCTCGGCCTTTACCTTTTTGGTTACTTGTATTTAACATCATGGTAGTTTTGCCAGTAAACACCAAATCGTTAAAATTAAAAGCGCCTAACGAATCGGTTAACGTATGAAACAATTGTATTCCATCATCATTTAAAAGCGACAGGGTTACATTACTATCGGGTTTGTTTTTACTACCAAAAAGCTGTTTTACATGTCCGGAAATTTCAAGTCCTTTTTCTGCTTTAAAAATTAAATTATCATGTGTTTTTGCTGCATGTTTCCATAAAAAATCACGCCATCCTTGAGTTAATAATAACAAATCTAAAAACACCAAACGCTTGCTATTATTAGCATCAAAATAAAATCCAGGATTATTTACACGCCCTTTTATATCAGATTCCATTAAAAAATATGAACAAATATTGCTTGTATAATCATTAATTGCTTGTCGTCCGTTTTGGTCCGAAACACTAAGCGAAAAACTCGCAGGAACAGTTTGGTTTTGGCTATCTTTTGAAGTCATTTGTATTACAACTTCTTCGTTGGGTTGGTACGATGTTTTGTTTGTGCTTAAAGACACATTTAAATCATGCGGTTTTTCAATATATACCAAACGTTCACTTTGCGGTTTTTGCGATGCATCGTAAAGCGTTAACTGGCTAATACCTTCGGGGAAATTCTCGGTAGGTAATTCAAAAGATGTATTGTTACTATTTAATGGCTGAGAACCCTCAAAATACGCTATACCACGTGTATTACAAACTAAGGTTACAGGAGCATTACCGGTTTCTTTTAACGTTTTGTTGTTGGTTTTTATAGTAATTATATGTTTATCTTTTAACATACGTGATGCCAGCACATAACCTTGTTGTATAGGCTTTGGTAAATCTATTTTAATTTCGGTTTGGTTTGATGTTTTTATTTTTGCGTAATAGGTTTTATTAGGCAAAGGTTTAAACTGAAATTTACCCATACCATCGTGTAAACTAACAAATAAGGTTACTAAATTATCGGCTTCATCAAACAGTTCTCCTTGTACTTTTATTGGGTTTCCAAAGGCATCTTCGGCTTTAAAAGCTACAACACTCGCAACATTTTCTAACAGCGAACCACCTTCAGGAAAAAAATTAACGCTATAAGAATTTTCAATACTATTTCTTGATTTGTTTTTAGCTGATTTTTTAGACTTATCATTATCTACCATGTTGTAATTAAAAACATCTAGAATTTCAATATTCTTTTTAAAAATTAAAGATTCTTCAAAATTTCTGTTCCAATTCGTATAAGCTCTTAATTGATATTTACCTGGTTTTTGCACCCCCAAAGAATCCGTTAAAATAAAATCGCCATTTCCTAAACCTTGCTCCAATCGGGTTTTGTTGCTTAAAACAACCTTGTTATCTTCAGAAATTAAATCAACATACAACACGCTACTTTTATCAAACAGTAAATTATTGTATGCATAAACCACATAGGCCTTATACCAAAGCGATTCGCCTAACATATATGCATCCCGATCGGTATGCAAATAAATTTTTTCAATATCGGGGACCTTTTTTTGATTTTGAGCGCTAAGATTAAAGGCAAAAAACAGCATTAACAACATATAAATTATATACTGTTTTTTAATTTTTTTTGATGGATGAAGCATGTGGTTTATTAGTTGATATAAGCAATAAATGTAAGACTATAACCAAGTGGAAAGGTTTAATTTTCAGTTAAATTTTTCAACATTTTAAAAAAAATGAAGCTTTTATACAAAGTCGATACAAATTTTAGCCACTTACGATGTTTTAAGCTCATGCAAAAACACATATATTTGCAAACTAAATCTATTTTTAGGTTAGCTATATGAAGAATATTAGAAACTTTTGCATTATTGCACATATTGACCATGGTAAAAGTACCCTTGCCGATCGTTTATTAGACTACACCGGTTCGGTAACCGAACGTGAAAAACAAGACCAACTTTTAGATAACATGGATTTGGAGCGCGAACGCGGTATTACCATTAAATCGCACGCCATACAAATGGATTATGTTTTTGAAGGCGAAAAGTATGTGCTTAACCTAATTGACACACCTGGACACGTAGATTTTAGTTACGAAGTATCACGATCAATCGCTGCCTGCGAAGGGGCGCTATTAATTGTTGATGCCGCTCAAAGCATACAGGCGCAAACCATTTCTAACCTGTATTTAGCTTTAGAAAACGATTTAGAAATCATTCCAGTTTTAAACAAAGTAGATTTACCTAGTGCCAATCCAGAAGAAGTAACCGATGATATTGTTGATTTATTAGGTTGCGACCCCGAAGAGGTAATTCATGCCAGCGGAAAAACTGGTTTTGGTGTAGATAATATTTTAAAAGCCATTATTGAGCGTATTCCTGCTCCTGTTGGTGAACCTAACGAACCGCTACAAGCCTTAATTTTCGACTCGGTTTACAACCCATTTCGTGGTGTAGAAACCTACTTTAGAGTTATAAATGGTTCTATTAAAAAAAATCAGCAAATAAAATTTATTGCCACTGGTAAAACTTATGGTGCCGACGAAGTTGGTACCCTAAAATTAAAGCAACAGCCAAAGCAAGAAATTAAAGCGGGCGATGTTGGCTACGTTATTACAGGTATAAAAGAAGCTAAAGAGGTAAAAGTTGGTGATACTATTACCGATTCGGCCAACCCAACAAAAAATGCCATTGGTGGTTTCGAAGATGTTAAACCCATGGTTTTTGCAGGTATTTATCCTGTTGATACCGAAGATTACGAAGAACTTCGTGCCTCTATGGAAAAACTGCAACTTAACGATGCCTCGTTAGTATTTGCTCCAGAAAGTTCTGCAGCGCTAGGTTTTGGTTTCCGTTGTGGGTTTTTAGGCATGCTTCATATGGAAATTATTCAAGAACGTTTAGAGCGTGAGTTTAATATGACGGTTATTACAACCGTTCCCAACGTAAGCTACCACGCTTTTACAAATAAAAATCCAGACGAAGTTATTATTGTTAATAACCCGTCTGACTTACCAGAACCTTCAACATTAAACCGTGTTGAAGAACCATACATTAAAGCAACCATAATTACCAAATCCGATTTTGTTGGTAACGTTATGAGCTTGTGTATTGAAAAACGCGGACAAATAACAAACCAAACCTATTTAACCACCGAGCGTGTTGAGCTTAATTTTGATATGCCATTAGCGGAAATAGTTTTCGATTTTTACGATAGATTAAAAACGGTTTCTAAAGGTTATGCGTCGTTCGATTATCATCCTATTGGTATGAAGCAGTCTAAATTGGTTCGTTTAGATGTGTTATTAAACGCCCAATCGGTTGATGCACTTTCGGCTTTAATTCACGCCGATAACGCACATAACATTGGTAAAAAAATGTGTGAGAAATTGAAGGAGTTAATACCGCGTCAGCAATTCGATATTCCTATTCAAGCAGCCATTGGAGCCAAAATTATTGCTCGTGAAACCGTAAAAGCTTTACGTAAAGATGTAACTGCAAAATGTTACGGCGGAGACATCTCGCGTAAGCGTAAACTGCTAGAAAAACAGAAAAAGGGTAAGAAGCGTATGAGACAAGTAGGAAATGTCGAAATACCTCAGCAAGCATTTATGGCTGTTTTAAAACTTAACGATTAGAAAATCATTAATTTTAAAGCTTAAAAATATCTTATTGTTATTAATTCATTTTTAAATTATTAATAATGCATTAATTTCTTTAAAAACAAAAAATGTTTTTAATTTTTGTCGTTTATTTTTGTAAGTTTATACAGAACCAAAAATAAATAATGAAAATTATACACATTAGTGCAGAATGCTATCCCGTTGCTAAAGTTGGAGGGCTTGCAGATGTAGTTGGTGCTTTACCTAAATACCTTAATAATTCTGGAGTTTACTCACAGGTTTTTATGCCTTTTTACGATAATAAATTTACCAAAACTAACCACTTTGATACTATTTATTCTTCCGAAGTTTTTTTAGGTGAAACCACTTATAAATTTAATATTTTAGTACTTCAAGATTCAACATTAGATTTTGATGTGTTTTTTGTTGATATTCCGGATTTACTTTTTAAAGATTACGTGTATTCTTATGAAGATACCGAACGCTTTTTAGCCTTTCAAATAGCAACTTTAGATTGGTTATTAACATGGCACGATTATCCAGATGTAATTCATTGTCACGATCATCATACTGGGTTAATTCCGTTTATGCTTCAAGAGAGTTTTAAATATGAAGATTTTAGGCATATACCAAGTATTTTAACCATACATAATGCGCAATATCAAGGTTGGTTTCCACACGATAAGGTGCACCTAATTCCAGCATTTAATTTCGACAATGTTGGCCTTTTAGATTGGGGCGGAACCATAAACCCATTAGCTGCAGCTATAAAATGCGCATGGCGTGTTAGCACCGTTTCGCCAACCTACATGGAAGAATTGAAAAAAAATGCCAATGGTTTAGAAAGTTTATTAAGCGCCGAAGGCGCAAAATGCTCTGGGATTTTAAATGGCATCGATACCGATGTTTGGAATCCAGAAACCGATGAGTTTCTTATTGAAAATTATACCATAAATACGGTTAATAAAGGAGCTAAAGCAAATAAAAAACACCTTTGTGATGCTTTTAATTTAGACGAAAACAAACCGCTTTTCGCTTTTATTGGTCGATTAGTACATCAAAAAGGCACCGATTTGTTTCCAGAAATTTTTAAAAATGCCCTTAAAAATAACGATCTTAACATTCTACTTTTAGGCTCTGGCGATCCTTATTTAGAAGATAGCCTTAACGCTTTAAAAACAGAATTTGAAGGTAATTATAACACCTACATCGGCTACGACGAAAAACTATCGCATATTATTTATGCTGGCGCCGATTTTCTTTTAATGCCTTCGCGAGTAGAACCTTGCGGACTAAACCAAATGTACTCTCTGCGGTATGGTACCATACCCATTGTTACTAAAATTGGCGGTCTAAAAGATACGGTTATCGATATTGAAGAAACCAATGGTTTTGGTTTTTGTCACGATACCACCAATGTTGCAGAAATTAATGAAACTATTAATCGTGCAGTTAAACTTTATTCAACACCATCAAAATACAAAAAATTAAGAACACAAATTATGACAATTGACCATTCATGGCACGCCTCTGCACAACAATACATCAACCTATATAATTCTATAAACTAAGTAAAAATGATTAATAATAAAGTGCTATCCATTATTCTTGGCGGTGGTCAAGGCTCTCGATTACATCCTTTAACCGAAGAACGCTCTAAACCAGCAGTTCCTATTGCTGGGAAATACCGTTTGGTAGATATTCCTATATCAAACTGTATAAATTCCGATATTAAACGCATTTTTGTGTTAACACAATTTAACTCAGCCTCATTAAATAGGCATATAAAAAACACCTATCATTTTAGCTTTTTTAGTAGCGCTTTTGTTGATGTTTTAGCTGCAGAACAAACCCCTAAAAACAAAGGATGGTTTCAAGGTACAGCTGATGCAGTTCGCCAAAGTATGCACCATTTTGTGCGTCATGATTTTGAATATGCACTAATTCTTTCGGGCGATCAATTATATCAAATGGATTACGATAAAATGATCGCTGCACACGAAGCTGCTAATGCCGAAATTTCTATTGCCACCATTCCGGTAAACGCTAAAGATGCCACCTCATTTGGTATTATGAAAGCCAACGATGAAAATGTAGTTACCTCGTTTATAGAAAAACCAGACGCTAGTTTATTACCAGATTGGACTTCGGAAGTTAGTGAAGAAATGAAAAACGAAGGCAGAAATTATCTTGCCTCAATGGGTATTTATATTTTTAATAGAGACCTGTTAATTAAATTAATGGAAGATGAAACAACCATTGATTTTGGAAAAGAAATTATTCCACAAACCATAACAGAACACATAACGTTAAGTTACCAGTATGAAGGCTATTGGACCGATATTGGTAATATCGATTCCTTTTTTGAAGCAAACATTGGTTTAACCGACGATATTCCAAAATTTAATCTTTACGATAAGAAAAAGCGCATTTACACCAGAGCCAGAATGCTACCAACAACAAAAATTGCCGGTACTCAGTTGGACAAAGCGGTGATATCTGAAGGTTGTATTATTTCAGCTTCAAAAATAGAGCGCTCAGTAATTGGTATTCGTTCTAGAATTGGTAAGGAGTCTGTGGTTAGCAATACCTACATGATGGGTACAGACGCTTATGAAACGCTATTAGAAATTGAAGAAAAACAAATTAAAATTTTAAAAGGTATTGGCGAACGTTGTTTTATAAAAAATGCCATTCTCGATAAAAATTGCCGTATTGGTGATGACGTAACTATTGAAGGAGGTCCTCATTTAGAAAATACAGAAACCGATACGTACGCCATAAAAGAAGGCATAGTAGTAATAAAAAAAGGAGCCACAATTCCGTCAGGCTTCAAGTTATAATATATGGCACACGTTAAAGCACACAGTTTATTTACAGAATTTGATATAAATCTTTTTAAAGCCGGAAAACACTTTAGGCTATACGAAAAATTTGGATCGCACATTATTACTCTCGATGGTATAGAGGGCACCTACTTTGCAGTTTGGGCGCCTAGTGCTAAAGAAGTTTCGGTGGTGGGTGATTTTAATTATTGGACTGGTGACGAACACCAACTTAATGTACGTTGGGACTCTAGCGGTATTTGGGAGGGTTTTATACCTTTTGTTGGTAAAGGCAATTTGTACAAATACAAAATTGTAAGCCATCACCATGGTGTAGTTACCGAAAAATCCGATCCGTATGCACGCCGGTGTGAGCATCCGCCAAGTACAGCATCAATTGTTTGGGAAGACAATTACGGTTGGAAGGATACCGATTGGATGAAAAAACGTAAAAAACACAATGCTTTAAACGCACCATATTCAGTTTACGAAGTTCACTTAGGTTCCTGGAAAAAAAAGGTTGAAGAAAACCGTTTTATGTCGTATTTCGAGCTTGCCGACGAGTTAGTAACATACGTAAAAGACATGAATTTTACCCATGTTGAGCTTATGCCAATTATGGAATATCCTTTCGACCCCTCGTGGGGCTATCAATTAACAGGATATTTTGCACCAACATCGCGCTATGGTTATCCCGAAGAATTTAAATATTTAGTCGATAAGTTACACCAAAACGATATTGGTATTATTCTAGATTGGGTGCCTTCGCATTTCCCCGAAGATGCCCACGGTTTAGGCTTTTTTGATGGATCGCATTTATACGAACACCCCGATAAACGTAAAGGCTATCACCAAGACTGGAAAAGCCTAATTTTTAATTACGAACGCAACGAAGTACGTTCATTTTTAATAAGTAACGCCATTTTTTGGCTAGACCAATACCATGCCGATGGCTTACGCGTAGACGCTGTTGCATCCATGCTATTTTTAGACTATTCGAGAGAAGATGGCGAGTGGGAACCAAACATATACGGTGGTCGCGAAAACCTTGCTGTAATTAGCTTTTTAAAAGAATTGAATAAAGAAGTTTACGCTTCGTTCCCCGATGTGCAAACTATTGCCGAAGAGTCTACAGCTTTCCCAATGGTATCGAAACCAACCGATATTGGCGGCTTAGGTTTTGGCATGAAATGGATGATGGGCTGGATGCATGATACTTTAGAATACTTTCAAAAAGATCCTGTTTACAGAAAATACCATCATAATGAAATAACATTTAGTTTAGCTTACGCTTTTACCGAAAATTTTATGCTTCCGCTATCACATGATGAAGTCGTTTACGGTAAAAACTCCATTTTAGGCCGTATGCCTGGTGATGAGTGGCAACGTTTTGCGAACTTACGTTTGTTATATGGCTACATGTTCACGCATCCAGGAACCAAATTATTGTTTATGGGTAGTGAATTTGGGCAGTACAACGAATGGGATTTTCAAGAAAGCTTAGACTGGAATTTACTCGATTTTATTCCGCATCAAAACTTAAAAAAATACTATAAAGCTTTAAATACTTTTTATAGAAACACACCAGCTTTATATGAAAAACCCTTTGAAGGTGAAGGTTTTGAATGGATAAGTTACGACGACCATGAAAATAGTGTCATCTCATATATCCGTAAAGGCGATAATGCCGAACAAAACGTAGTTGTAATTTGTAATTTAACCCCAAGTTTAAGAGAAGATTATAGAATTGGATTGCCAGTATATGGTAAAATAAACGAAGTTTTTAACAGCGATTCAACCGAGTTTGGAGGTAGTGGTGTTTCAAACAAAAAACCAATAAAAGCCGTAAAAAAACCTTGGAATGGTAAGTCCTTTTCTGCTAAAGTAACTTTACCACCATTATCGGTTATAATTTTTGAATTTTTATAAAAGAAATTGCAAATAAACTTTTATAAAAAGTATAAAAACGCTTATATTTTCAACTTCTTGCGTTATTGCAAAATTAAACACCTAAATTTTTAATCTTTATTAATTTATTAGGTGTTTTTTTAGCGAAAAGAAACGCAAGAGGTTTTTTTATTTTATTAAATTAGATACTTAACCTTATAAAGTATAAGCTATGATACTTAATACAGAATTAGAATATAAAGGAAACTTGTTTCCTTCCAAGATAATAAACTACGAAAAAAACATTAATGTACTTTCTTTTACAGCCGATAATGGGGTTGTTATGCAAATTACAGTTCGTAGAGACAGTATACTTCGCTTTAGATATACAACTACTGGTATTTTTGAAAACGACTTTTCGTATGCCATAACCAAATATGCAAGTAGAGGTTATAATCATTTAGAAGTTGAAGAAGAAACCGATGCTTACATAATTACCACCTCCAAATTAATTTGTAAAGTAGCAAAAGTAGATATGCGTATTTCGCTTTACGATGCTATTGATAATACATTAATTTGCGAAGACGAACTTGGTTTCCATTGGGAAGAAAATTATGCCAATGGTGGTAATGTAGTAAAAATGTCTAAAACCGCGCAAGCTGGCGAATGTTACTATGGTTTGGGCGATAAACCAGTTGATAATAACCTAAAAGGCAAACGTTTTGAAAACTGGGTAACCGATTCGTATGCTTATGGCCGTGATACCGATCCTATCTACAAATCGATACCATTTTATACGGCACTGCACAATAAAAAATCGTACGGTATATTTTTCGATAATTCGTTTCGTTCATATTTCGATTTTTGTCACGAACGTCGTAACATAACTAGTTTTTGGGCTCATGGTGGCGAAATGAATTATTACTTTATTTACGGTCCAGAAATGTCGGAAGTTGTTACAAACTACACCGATTTAACAGGAAAACCACACGAAATGCCAGCGCTTTGGGCATTAGGTTATCACCAATGCAAATGGAGTTACTATCCAGAATCGAAAGTAAAAGAAATCACCTCAAAATTTAGAGCACTCGAAATACCTTGTGATGCTATTTATTTAGATATCGATTATATGGAAGGTTTCCGATGCTTTACTTGGAGTAAAGAGTACTTTCCAGACCCAAAACGCATGGTTAAAGAACTCGCCGACGATGGCTTTAAAACCATTGTAATTATTGACCCTGGAATTAAAATAGACATGGATTATTCGGTGTTTAAAGAAGGATTAGACAATGATTATTTTTGTAAACGTGCCGATGGCCCATACATGAAAGGTAAAGTTTGGCCAGGAGAATGTTATTTCCCAGATTTTACCAACCCAGAAGTACGCGATTGGTGGTCCGATTTATTTCAAGAACTTATTGAAGATATTGGTGTAAAAGGCGTTTGGAACGATATGAACGAACCTGCCGTAATGGATGTTCCTGGAAAATCGTTTCCCGACGATGTAAGACACAATTACGATGGCAACTACTGTAGCCACCGTAAAGCGCATAACGTTTACGGTATGCAAATGGCACGTGCCACCTACCAAGGTTTAAAAAAATTCTCATATCCTAAACGTCCGTTTGTAATTACCAGAGCCGCTTATTCGGGCACACAACGTTATACTTCGAGTTGGACGGGCGATAATATAGCCACTTGGGATCATTTAAATATTGCCAACCTACAAGCACAGCGCATGGCCATGTCTGGATTTTCGTTTGTAGGATCGGATATTGGTGGTTTTGCCGAACAACCAAACGGCGAACTTTATGCCAGATGGATACAATTAGGTATTTTTCATCCGTTTTGCCGCACGCACTCTTCGGGCGATCATGGCGACCAAGAACCTTGGGCTTTTGGCGATACTATAACCAACGTGGTTAAAAAATTTATTGAGCTACGCTATCAATTATTACCTTACTTATACACCGCGTTTTGGCGCCATGTAAGCGATGGTATTCCTATTTTAAAGTCGTTGGTATTGTACGATCAAGAAGATACCCAAACCCATTATAGAAACGACGAATTTATTTTTGGTGAAAAAATACTAGTTTGCCCTGTAAACGCTCCTAACCAAAAAGGACGACGCATGTATTTTCCTTATGGAAGATGGTATAATTTATGGACCGACGAAATTGTTACTGGTGGCCAAGAAATGTGGGTTGATGCCGATTTAGATAGTATGCCTATTTTTGTTAGCGAAGGCGCCATTATACCAAAGTACCCAATACAACAATACGTTGGCGAAAAAACAATTGAAGAACTTACGTTAGATGTTTACTATAAATTAGGTAAAGAAGCTTCGCAAGTTTTCGAAGATGCTGGCGATGGCTACGATTATATAAAAGGCCGTTACAGCCTAAGAGACTTTAAACTTACTGGTAAAGAAGACGAGCTTATTATACAACAATTTAAAACAGGTAAATACATTACTACCTATAAAACATTTAAACTTAATTTACATGGGTTACCATTTAAAATTAAAAAAATTGAAGTAGATAATGTTGAAATACCTATTAAAAACTTAATTTCAACAAGCAATACTTTAGTTTTAGATAAAGAATTTACAGAGCTTCATATTATGGCTTAAATTTTAAATAAAATATTAAAACCAAAAAGGTTAAAAGCTTCAAACCAAAAATTTGAAGCTTTTTTTTATTTCTATCTATCTTAATTACTTTAAAAAATGCTGTTCATCGGAAAAACATTTTAAAAATCAAGGCTTTAAATTTTATTTGTACCAGAACTATTTCCTGATGAAAAAAATCTTACTCATATTAATTATTCTAGCACCACTAGGTTTACTAGTTGTAAATACTTCATCAGAATCATTAGTTACAAACGTTGAAAATGATTCACTTTATAACCAAAACACAAACTTAAATTGGGAATACATAAAAGATAATGTTTTTGGAAACCAGTTAATCACTCGAAAAACGGTGGCTAGAAAAATTAATGGTCCTATTCTATTTACTCTTAACAACGCGAGCAAAAACGATAGTTTAGCCTTAACCGAAATACTATTAGAATTAAAAGAAGTAATACCAAATAAAACGATTGACTATTTTAAAAGCTACACCAAAACTTCTTTTTCCGAGTTTATCGCAAACCCAACAAAAACAGAATTAAATGGTTATTCAAGGCATAATATTATCTCGTCTACTTTAAAATTAAATTTTTACACAGACGATTACATTAACAAAAAAGGTTCCAGCTACGAAACACTAGACTTATACTTTAGTTTTAAGAACACCACATCAACAAAAGAACGAACAAAATATTTACAATCTGAAATTCTAAAAACAATCTGTTTTTTACACAAAAAACCAGATGAAAACTTATTTCTAAATCTAAAATATCCTACCGACGCCCTATTTAACGAACCAACTTACAACGTTTTAAATAAGGAATTTACAGCAATTGATAAATTTTTAGTTAATAAATTGTATTCAAATAACTTTCAAGATGAATTTTCCAATTACATCTACAGTACTTATCCTTGGAGATATGCTAACATTTACCTTAATCCCAGAAAAACACAACTACTAACTTTTACATGCATAGGTTTGTTTTGTATTGTACTTTTTACATTAGCATTTAATTTCTTTGGTAAAAACGACACGTCATTTTTGGGATACTTCTTTGCACTAACTATCATTTTTTTAGGATTAATAATAATTAACGGTTACTACAACTACTTCGTAGATATAGAAAAACCAGGTATTTCAACTCAAAATATAGTATTACTCATTGTTTATATCTTAGGATTTTCATTTGTAAATGCTTCAATTTTATTTGTTATTGAAAGAAAACTAAAAATAATTTCTTTAAGTTTTTCATACCAATTTCTTTTAAAGCTATTATTTACTTTTACTATAATTCAATTACCTATAATTATTGGTTTTTTTATTAATAACCTTCAATTAGATGTATTTATTTCCAATTATACTCCTCTATTTTTTATATCTATTGTTTTAACGCTTGGCCGCGGTTTATTGATGTATCTAAACCATTTTTCGAAGACTTTAATACAACAAAAAGACTTAGAATTAAGTCAGCTAAAAGCTTTAAATGCCAAAAATGAGCTAAAATCGCTTCATGCGCATATAGACCCACATTTTTTATACAATGCCTTAAATTCCATTGCTAGTTTAATGCATGAAAGCGTGAATAAAGCCGAAGATATGATTATATCGTTATCTGATCTATTTCGCTATTCTATAAACAGAAAAGGTAAAAAAATGAGCACCATTGAAGACGAAGTTTTAATGGTAGAAAACTATTTAAGGATTGAAAAAATTAGGTTTGGAGATCGTTTAAAATTCACTTTCAATGTCGATGAAAACCTGCTAGAAAAGCAAATACCCATGTACATTTTGCAACCATTAATTGAAAATGCAGTAAAACATGGTATTAATAAATTAGAAACGCCAGGAGAAATAAACTTAACAATACAACAACGTAGCAACAATTTAGTCATTACAATTAATGATAACGGTGCCGATTTTCCAACAGATTTATATGGCGGCTATGGCTTACAGTCTGTTTACGATTTATTACGATTAAGTTATGGTAATAAAGCTTCAATAAACTGGACCAACGCGCCTAAACAAATTACAATTATAATGCCTACAACCATATAAAAATGAATAAACCATACACCGTTTTAATAATTGACGACGAGCACTTAGCAAGGTTACGCCTTAAAAAACTTGTTGAAAAATTTACTGAAGCATTTACTCTTGTTGGTGAAGCTAAAAACGGTATTGAGGCTTTAAAATTAATTGACGATATAAAACCAGACCTTATTTTTTTAGATATAGAAATGCCAGGTTTAACAGGTTTCGAGCTATTAAAAAAACTAAACCATATACCATTAATTATTTTCTGTACAGCTTTTGAAGATTACTCACTAAAAGCTTTTGAAAGCAATAGTATAGACTATTTAATAAAACCTGTAAAAGAAAAACGTTTAGAACAAACCGTTTTAAAATTACAACAGTTAAAAGATAACTTCTCGAAAGAAAACGTATTAACAGCACTAAGCAATATTGCTTTAAAAAAGAAAGACAATACCATAGCTTCAATAGCAGTAAAAAAGGGCGATAAAATTGTATTTGTAAAACTAGAAGACATCAGCCACTTTAAGGCCACAGAAAAGTATGTTACGCTATTTACAAATAGTGGTTGCGAACTTATAGAACAATCGTTAACCCAATTAGAAAACAAATTACCATCACATTTTTTACGCGTTCACCGCAGTTATTTAATTAACACACATTACGTTAAAGACTTTCAAAAGTATTTTAACAACCGATATATTATAAACTTAAATAATAGTAAAAAAACTATAATTACTTCAGGAAGAAGTTATAAAAACAATATTAAATCATTCATTAATCCGTAAAAAACTAAATCATGAAAAACCTTGTAATTATGTTATTTATAGCTGTTATCACCTTTACAGGGAATGCTAACAACTTAAATATAACAACAAAAGTTAATGATAGCGAGATACCTAAAGAGGTACAAAAGTGGTTAGACAAAGAACTAGCAAATACCACCACAAAAGTACTTGAAGACTTCGAGAGTCCTGAATTTTACACCAGCAAAACAGCCAAAGTAATTGGTTATATAAAAGGTTACGACAAAACCGTTGGTGCAAAAACAGGTATATTCTACTACGATAATCAATTAACACGAGAAAACAACCCGCGTGTTATAGAAATTCATTCCGATGGTCGCTTTGAGTTAGAACTACCATTAGCATACCCAACACAAGATTGTTTTGTAATAAACAAACAGGTTATTAGTTTTTACTTAGAACCAGGACAAAATCTATCAGTAATACTAAACTGGGAAGATATTAAACAATCAAATCGCATTTCTTATCCTTTAAAAAATGTGGTTTACCAAGGTGCTTTATCGAATATAAATAGAGATTTACTGTATTATAAACCAGACTATTCGCATGGCGATTTCCAAAAAAAAGAAGCAACCATGCAGCCCGCACCTTTTAAAAAAGATGTATTAGAATTTAAAGACCTTCATTTAAATAAAATAAATGCTTACTTACAAAGTGGCGATATAGACAAAAAAACAGGCGAATTATTAAAAAACGAAATTATACTTGCCGCCTATTACTTTCTTTTTGATTATTACTCTTTTGGATATTACGGTTCAGGACAACGCAAAGAAAATAAGATTAATGATACTGTTCCTAATGATTATTATGACTTTATAAAAGATTTACCACTGCACAAACAATCTTTATTAGTGAGCAGTCAATTTTCTAGTTTTATAAATCGATTAGAATATGCTGACCCCTTAAAATACAAAGAAAAAACAATTCGTACTTATGGATTTTCACAAGAAAATTTTATAAAATTTTTGGAAAGAAAAAACATAAAAGTGAGTAAAGCAGAAAAAGAAACTGCTGAAATATTTTTAAAAAATAAAGAAAAGACCTCTCCAGATATTCTAAAAAAGATAGGTGAATTTAACACAAAACACCAATCATATTTTAAGGAATATTTAAATCTTGAAAAAGAAAAATCTCAAGATCAAGCTAAACAAAGTTTTAAAAAAACATGGCATATTAGAGATTCTCTAGCTAGTAATTTAGGGGTTAAAAACAATTTAATTTATGAGATTATAAAATCTAGAACATTAAAATTTATTATGGAATCTAGTATTTATACCGATAAAGCTTGGTATTGGTCGCAACTTAAAAACGATATTAAAAGTCCGCATTTAAAAACCCTTGGAGACGATTTGTATAAAAGAGAATTAAACAAACCCGAACATTATAAATTACCAGAAAACGATAAAGGAGCGCAAATTTTTAAAAAGCTTATGGCACCATACAAGGGCAAAATAGTTATTGTTCAGTTTTGGAATCCATACTCCTATTACAAACGAGAAAACCTAAAAAGAATAAAAGAACGACGTAACTATTATAAAAACAATAACGACATCGTATTTTTAAATATTGCTAATAGAAACAGGACTTCAAAGAAAAAACATGACGAGAGTGTAAAAGAAAACGGATTTACAAATGCTATTGGCATATCTCAAGACGATTATAATTATTTAAGACAACTTTTTAAGTTTAACACTTCGGTTCATGATGTATTAGTAGATAAAGATGGTGAAACCGTTTACAACGACAGTTTTGAAGCTCATAATATTGAGTCCTTTTTAATATCGAAATTTAATATTACTGCAGAAAAATAGTGTGCTAAATGTGCTTTTGTTGTTAAATAAAGAAACGTCTATTGTCATCTTTAGCCCAGTCGAAAGATCTAAACTTAAGTTTCGATTGGGCTAAAGATGACAATACCATTTTTTTAGAGTTATAATTTACTCCTTCCCTAACGAGTTATTTTCAACCGTTGGTACTTTTTCAACATCAAAAGGTTTTCCAAGGTAAACCAACTGAAAACCTTCTTTTATTTTTTCAACAATATCCAATCCAAACGATGAAATAATGTGTAATTCGCCTTCTAAATCCTTTATAAATAAAGGGATTATATCGTCGTCGTTATTCGTAATTTCTATCAGGCTTTCGTAATGCGCTTTATCGGTTAAATCTATTTCTTGTATGCTTGGGTGACGACGTGAAAGCTCTAAAAGTGAACTAAAATCGTCGCGGTGCGAAAACAACCCTTCTTTTGGGTGATTACTAAAATCTTGATCAAGCATTTCTTGCGTAGTAATTAATCTAAACGAACCATTTTCTCCAAATTGGCCTCCAAATTTTTCAATTGCATACTTATTAATATCAGAATTTCCTGTTAAAGCCATTAAATACCCAACATCACTAAGCTCGATATTGTCCATAAGCGTATCCGAATAAATATTGGTGGTTATGGCTTCAAGTCCTAGCTCTCGAGCTTTTTCAATATTACGCTCATTACTATCAATTAAAACCACATGGCGACCATTAGTTTCTAAGTAATGTCCGAGTAATCGCGATACTTTCGAGGCACCAACTATTAATATACCTCCAGATTTTTCAAGAAAAACACCCACCAATTTAGCAAATAAACGCGCCGTAGTAGCGTTAAGTAAAACGGTTCCTAATACAATCATAAACACCAAAGGCGTTATGTATTTAGCATCAGCAACACCTTTATCGGCAAGTGTTAAACCAAATAACGAGGCAATACCAGCAGCTACAATACCACGTGGACCAACCCAACTAATAAACAATTTTTCTTTAAGACGTAATTTACTGCCTTGTGTACTTAAAAACACCCCTAACGGACGAATTATAAACACTACCAAAGCAAAAAGTATTACAGCATTCCAGTTGTAAATAAGTAGTAAATCTTCAAAATTTATATTAGCAGCTAGTAAAATAAACAGAATTGAAATCAATAATACACTCAATGATTCCTTAAAGTAAAGTAGCTCTTTTAAATAGGGCGATTTAGAATTACCCAAAACCATACCCATAACTACAACTGCTAGTAAACCAGACTCGTGAGCAAAAACATCAGATAAAATAAAAACACCTAAAACTGCAGCTAAAGCAAAAACATTAAGTAAATAATGCGGTACTAATTTTTTATTAATTGCAAAATTTAACGCATGTGCAAAAGTAAAACCAAAGGTTGAACCAAATAAAACAATTTTACCAAACTCAATTAAAGCAGTTTTAGTAAACTCACCACCAGCACCAACACTAATAAATTCAAATACCAATACTGCAACCAGCGCCCCAATGGGATCTATTAAAATACCTTCCCATTTTAACACTGCCGATACATCTTTTTTTAATGGAATATTTCGTAAAATAGGTGTAATTACCGTTGGTCCGGTTACTATTATTAAAGCCGAAAACAAAAATGATACATCCCAGTTTAAATAAAACACATAATGTGCTGCAACAGCTGCTCCAAAAAATGTAACCACCGATCCTAAGGTTATAAGCTTAGTAATTATAGGACCAACATTTTTAATTTCGTTAAATTTTAATGTTAAGCCACCTTCAAAAAGTATAATACTAATAGCCAACGATACAAAGTAAAATAAACTTTCACCAGGAAATAAACCTTCTTTACCATTCCAAATGGGTTCAATCCATTTAGTACCGTCATACGATAAATATTCGGCTGCAAACGGCCCAACCAAAAGGCCTATTAAAATTAAAGGTAAAATGGCTGGAATTTTAAATTTCCACGCTACCCATTGTGCTAATATTCCTAAAATAATAATACCTCCTAATTCAACCATATGTTAATGTTATAAAACACTAATTTAAAAAAATCTTATAAGTTTAAGTTTTTAATTATACTTTGTTATACTTTTTTAATTTTTTATTGGCTTCAAAAGCTATATATCTTAATAAATTCTTAAGGTTTTTATGCAATCGTCGTAGATTTCTTAATTTTACATCCTTATGAATTTATTTCCTATTAATGCTGGTAATTTTAAGCTCGATGGTGGTGCCATGTTTGGTGTAGTACCAAAATCGTTATGGCAACGTACCAATCCTGCCGATGCTAATAACATGATTGATTTAACAGCACGTTGTTTACTTATTGAAGAAGGCAATCGCCTTATTTTAATTGATAATGGTATGGGTAATAAACAATCTGATAAATTTTTTGGTTATTACCACCAATGGGGCGATTTTAGTTTAGATAGCTCGTTAAAACACTACGGATTTCATCGTGATGATGTTACCGATGTATTTATGACCCATTTACACTTCGACCACTGTGGCGGAAGCATACAATGGAACAAAGACAAAACGGGTTACGAAACCGCCTTTAAAAATGCTCATTTTTGGAGCAACGCAAACCATTGGGAATGGGCAACACAACCCAACGCTCGCGAAAAAGCATCGTTTTTAAAAGAAAACATTTTGCCTATGCAAGAAAGCGGTCAACTAAAATTTACCAACATTCCAGAGGGCGATTTACTTAAAAATTCGGCACTTGGTTTCGATATTTTTTTCGCAAATGGGCATACCGATAAGCAAATGATTCCCTTAATTCATTACCAAGGTAAAACCATAGCTTTTATGGCCGATTTATTACCAACAGTTGGACATTTACCGCTACCCTACGTTATGGGTTACGATACCCGCCCACTATTAACACTAAGCGAAAAAGAAAAGTTTTTAAACATAGCGGCAGATAATAATTATTACCTATTTTTAGAACACGACGCTCATAACGAAATAATTACAGTAAAACATACCGAAAAAGGTGTTCGATTAAACAACACATTTTCAACTACAGATATCTTTAACTAAATATTAAAATTAACTCAATATTATACAATGAAAATTATTAAACCCTTATTCACTTCTGCTTTATTTTCAGCAGTATTATTTGGCTGCGGTACCGGAGCAAGTATCATATCTACACCTCCCGAAAATATTGATACCTCGCCACTTAAAGTTTCAGATTTAACTGAAGCCGAAAAACACAATTGGGGACATTTAGACATGATTGCCGATACCATTCCTGGTATGAGTGTAGATAAAGCTTACGCTGAAATTATTAAGAACAAAAAAGGAAAAAAGGTTATTGTAGCAGTTATTGATTCTGGTATCGATATCGATCACGAAGATTTAAATGATATTATTTGGACTAATAAAGATGAAATTCCTAACAACGGAAAAGACGACGATAATAACGGTTACGTTGATGATGTTCATGGTTGGAATTTTTTAGGTGAAGGCTATAACGAACAATTAGAATATGTTAGAATTTTAGCAAAAGGAGACACAAGTAATCCTGATTACGCTGCTGCAAAAGCCGAATACGATTCACAATACCAAACGTGGTTAGGCCGTAAAACGCAATACGATCAAATTTATCAGCAAATTTTAGCTGCTGACCAAATTTTAGCTAAAGCTACTGGAAAAGAAAAATATACCAAAGACGATGTAAATGCCATTACAAGCAACGATGAAAAAGTAAACCAAGCTAAACAAATGGCGCAATACATGTTTAGCAATGGTATGGAATCGATGGATGAAGCTAAAGAAGAATTAAAATCTGGTTTAGATCAAATTAACGAGCGTTTAAATTATAATTTAAATAAATCGTTTACTGGTCGTGTAAATGGTGATAATCCAGACGATTTATCTACTAAATTCTATGGCGATGGCAATGTAAAACCAGTTGTAAAAACCGAAAGCCACGGTACCCATGTTGCCGGAATTATTGCAGCCGAACGTAACAATGGTTTAGGTGCCAATGGTGTAGCAAACAACGTAGAAATTATGAGTATTAGAGTAGTACCTAACGGCGATGAGTACGATAAAGACGTTGCCTTAGGTATCCGTTACGCTGTAGATAATGGTGCTTCTATTATTAATGGTAGTTTTGGAAAAAGCTTTTCACCACACAGCGATTGGGTACGCGATGCTATTGCATACGCTAGCGAAAAAGATGTGATTTTTGTTCACGCTGCTGGTAACGATAGTAAAAATGTAGATACCGAACCTAACTTTCCAGATGATAATATTAACGGCGAAGAAGTATCGAACACATACATTCGCGTGGGCGCATTAGCTCCAAAATATGGCTCTAATATGGTGGCTGGTTTTTCTAACTACGGTAAGAAAAACGTTGATGTATTTGCACCAGGAGCAAGCGTTTATTCTACTACTCCAGAAAACGAATACGATACCAAAGGTGGCACCTCAATGGCGGCTCCAGCAGTTGCTGGTGTAGCAGCTTTAATTCGCTCATATTATCCAAGTTTAAAAGCGTCGCAAGTAAAACAAATTATTATGGATTCTGGTTTAGCACTTAAACCACGAGTAATTGTTGGTGGTGATAGTAACGATATTCGTCCGTTTGCCGAATTATCAAAATCAGGAAAAATAGTAAATGCTTATAATGCATTAATCATGGCTTCAAAAGTAGCCGCTCAATAAAAACAAATAATTACATGAAACGTTATTTTGTATCAATTTTAAGCCTTTCCTTTTTATTATCATGTGGTAGTAGTAAAGGATCTGCTTCTATTACGCCAACACCTCCAAATACACCCGAAACACCTCAAGTTTCAACTGTAAACCCTGGTTATTGGCAACAACATGTCGATTACAAAATGGATATTGATATGGACGTTAAATCTTATCAATATCAAGGTAAACAACAACTGATTTACACAAATAATTCACCCGATGTTTTAAATAAGGTATTTTATCATTTATACTTTAATGCCTTTCAACCAGGAAGCGAAATGGATGTGCGCTCACGCACCATTGCCGATCCCGATCGTCGTGTTGAAGATAGAATTAGCAAGCTTAAACCAAACGAAATTGGTTATATAAATGTAAGCTCGCTTAAACAAAATGGTACCGTTTTAAAACACGAAACTGTTGGTACCGTTTTAGAGGTTGAATTAGCAAAACCTATACAACCAGGAGAAAAAGTAACTTTCGATATGGTTTTTGATGCGCAAGTACCTGTACAAATTCGCCGTTCAGGTAGAAATAACAAAGAAGGTGTGGCGCTTTCTATGACGCAATGGTACCCAAAATTAGCCGAATACGATTTTGAAGGTTGGCACGCCGACCCTTATATTGGTCGTGAATTTCACGGTGTTTGGGGTGATTTTGATGTGACCTTAACTATCGATAAAGACTATGTTGTAGGTGGTTCTGGTTATTTACAAGGCGAACCAAAAGTAAGCGGTGGTAAAAAAACCATGCATTTTAAAGCACCTAACGTACACGATTTTACTTGGGCTGCCGATCCTGAATATATTCATGATACACTTCAAGTACCAAACGGACCGTTGCTTAACTTTTATTACAAAAAAACACTTCCTGAAGAAAACTTAAAATTCTGGAAAGAATTTCAGCCCAAGGCTGCTGCTTTAATTGAATATTATTCAGAACATGTTGGTAAATATCCTTACGAGCAATACTCGGTAATTCAAGGTGGCGATGGTGGTATGGAATACGCCATGTGTACTTTAATTACTGGTAAACGCAGTTTTGGTAGCTTAGTTGGTGTTACCGCACACGAAATGGCGCATACATGGTTTCAGTTTTTATTAGCAAGTAACGAAGCGAAGCACGAGTGGATGGATGAAGGTTTTACCAGTTATATTAGCGATTTAGCGATGAATGACATTATGGATTCTAAAAGCGACAACCCAACTGCTGGCGCATACAGAAACTATATTTACTTAGCAAAATCGGGTAAAGAGCAACCGCTTACTACACATGCTGATAGATACAATTACAACCAAGCTTATAGTATTTCGGCTTACAGTAAAGGTGAAGTATTTTTAGCCCAATTAGGGTATGTTATTGGAGAAGATAACTTAAAGAAAACCATTAAAAAATACTTTACTGATTTTTCGTTTAAGCACCCAAAGCCTTTAGATATTGTTCGCACTGCCGAAAGAGTGTCTGGTTTAGAGCTCGACTGGTATTTAATAGATTTTGGACAAACTACTAATACTATAGATTATGGTATTAAATCTGTTGACGACAAAACCATAACTTTAGAGCGCATCGGCTTAATGCCAATGCCTATAGATGTTACAGTAACTTACACCGATGGCACCACCCAAGATTATTACATACCATTACAAATGATGCATGGCGAAAAACCAACCACTGCAACCATTATTAAAGATTGGGCTTGGGCATACCCAACCTATACTTTTAATACCGAAAAAGCGGTTAAAAATATACAAATAGATCCTAGCGGTTTAATGGCAGATATTAACCCAGAAAATAATAAAAAGTAGAAAAAACCTACTTTAATTTAATAAACCCTTTTGTATAAACAGAAGGGTTTTGTTTTATAAACAAATAGATAATCCTCATTTTTATATTTTACATACCTTTGAAAAAAATATAAAAATTGCGGCTTACCTACCCTAAAAACGAAAAATTAAAAAGCAAAACTCTTATAGACGACCTATTTACTCAGGGTAAATCGGTTTCGGCATATCCTTTGCGTTTGGTATATTTATCAACCAGCTTTAAAGATAATGTTAAGGCTAAAACTGGTGTTTCGGTAAGTAAACGTAATTTTAAAACTGCGGTCGCCAGAAACCGTATAAAACGCTTAATGCGTGAAGCTTACCGATTAAATAAACCCAATATTTTTAACAATTTAACAACGCCCCATGCGTTTATGATTTTGTACATTGGTAAAGACAAACCAGATTACGCCTTAATTGATAAAAAAATGAAGCAATTATTCGATAAATTTTCGAATAAA
This sequence comes from Neotamlana nanhaiensis, assembly GCF_000943555.1. Classification (GTDB taxonomy): domain Bacteria; phylum Bacteroidota; class Bacteroidia; order Flavobacteriales; family Flavobacteriaceae; genus Neotamlana; species Neotamlana nanhaiensis. The sequence continues at coordinate 367,708 of NZ_JTDV01000002.1, forward strand.
AATGAAGCCTAAAAAAAATCGTCCATGAAAAAAATATTAAAAAGAAAAGTAATTATTCCCGTGTTACTTTGTGTGATATTTATATCAACAACCGCTTTTAAAAACGACTTTTTTGAAATCGCTAAACAAATTGAAATTTTCACCACTTTGTTTAAGGAAATTAACATGAATTATGTTGATGATACCAATCCTGGTGAACTCATGGATACGGCCATAAAAAGTATGCTTGCCGATTTAGATCCGTACACCAACTTTATGAACGAACAAGATGTTGAAGCCGCTAGAATTAACAACACTGGCGATTATACGGGCATAGGCGCGAAAGTTAAAACTTTAAAAGATAAACTATTAATTATAGAACCTTACAAAGATTATCCGGCCGATAAAGCAGGACTTAAAGCGGGCGACGAAATTATTAAAGTAGGTGATATTACAGTTAAAGATTATAAAGACGATGCCGGAAATTTACTTACAGGTACGGCAGGATCGCAAGTAGAAGTAACTTATAACCGCCAAGGAAAAACCCAAACAACAACCATTAAACGTGCAGAAGTTGAAATTAAAGCAGTACCTCATTTTTCAATGATAAATACGACCACAGGTTATATTGTTTTAAGCGCATTTAGCCGTAAAGCTCATACCGAAACCAATTATGCATTGCGCGATTTAAAAGCCCAAGGCGCTAAACGTATTATTCTTGATTTACGCGGAAACCCTGGCGGATTGGTAAACGAAGCCATAAAAATTGTTAATTTATTTGTACCAAAAGGGCAGTTGGTTGTTACCACAAAATCGAAGGTAAAAAAATACAATCGTACTTACTATACACAAACCGATCCTATTGATACCGAAATTCCATTAGTTATTTTAATTGATGGTAAAAGTGCTTCGGCTAGCGAAATTGTTTCAGGATCGTTGCAAGATTTAGATCGTGCCGTAATTGTTGGCACACGTAGCTTTGGTAAAGGCCTTGTGCAACGCCCAAAAGAGCTTACTTATGGCACCCAAGTAAAAATTACTATTTCGCGTTATTACACCCCATCTGGTCGTTGTATTCAAGCCTTAGATTATTGGCATAGAAACGAAAATGGAGAAGCCGTTCGTGTTAAACAAGAAAATTATAACGAATTCAAAACCAAAAATGGCCGTAAAGTGTTTGATGGCGGTGGTGTTTTTCCCGATGTTCCTATGGGAAGTTATAAAACATCTCCTATTACCACTGCCATTGTTAATAACGATTTACTATTTAACTATGCTACAAACTACCATTACAAACACAAAATAAACGATATTAATAATTTAAAACTTAACGATACCGATTTTAAAGATTTTAAAAACTATTTAAAAGCAAATCATTTTTCATTTGAAACCGATACCGAAAAAGCACTTAAAAAAGCCTTCGAAATTGCTAAAAAAGAAGAATTAAACGATAATATAAACAACGATTATAATACCTTAATTTCAAACTTAAACAAATCGAAATCAACGGTTATCGATGAGAATAAAGACTATTTACTTAATAAACTTACTGAAGAAATAGTAAAGCAATATGCTTACCGAGAAGGTTTATACGAGTATTATAAAATACACGATAAAGACATTAAAAAAGCCACCGAAATACTTAGTAACTTAAGTACCTATTCTAGCTTTTTAAACTAAAATACCTTTGTAATACGTTGTAATAGTAACAATATCAAGCTTTCAATTAAAAATATTATATTTATCCCAAGGTTGATATGAATAAATTTTTAATCTACATACTATTTGTTTTTGGTGCTACTTTAGGTTTTTCGCAAGAAAATTTAAAGCACGAAGTGTATTTTGAAACCGATGAATATGTTGTACCAAATACAGAAACAAATAGACTACTTTTATTTATTTCAAAATTAACTGATGTAAATATTGAATCGATTTCAATTTTTGGATTTTGCGACGATAGAGGTGCCGATACTTACAATTTAAGACTCTCGCAACAACGTGCCAATGCTATTAAAACTATATTTTCAGAAAATGAAATTAGCGAATCGTTAATTACAAATGTTGATGGTAAAGGCGAAATTCTATTAAAAATAGTTGAAGAAAAAAACCTATTAAAAATTCGTGGGTTAAATAGAAAAGTTGAAATTATTGTTAAACCTAAACCGCCTAAACCTGTTGTTAAAGTGGTTGAAAAGGTTGAAAAACCAAAAGAAAAAACAGTAATAGATAAGATAAACGAAAGCGCAAAAGGCGATAAAATAATTTTTAAAGACATTTTATTTAAAACAGGATATGCAACCGTTACTCCTGGAACCAAAAAAAACCTAACCGCTATTGCTGAAGCCCTAGCAAGCAGACCAGATATTTATTTTACCATTCAAGGGCATGTATGTTGTACAAAATATTCGCGCGATGCTATTGATAGAAAAACAAAACTTCGTAATCTATCGGAAGCTAGAGCTAAATATGTTTACGATTATTTTGCTAAAAAAGGCGTCGATAAAAAACGTATGAGGCATTTGGGAATGCGCAGAAAATTTCCGCTAGGTGGCGATCCTCAATTCGACCGTCGTGTTGAAATTGTTATTAACTACGTTGATAACGCTAACTAAATGTTATGCGCTTAAAAACTCTATATTTTACCCTTATTTTAATTGGTTTCCAGTTAAAAATTTATGCGCAAACTTATATTCCAGATCCTAATTTTGAACAAGCTTTAATTGATTTAGGTTACGATACGTTGCCCTTAGACAGCTTTGTACTAACAGCAAACATTAGCAGTATTACCAATTTAGATATTGCCGAAAAAAATATAAGCGATTTAACAGGTATTGAAGATTTTATAAACTTAACCAATTTAGATTGCTCGTTAAACCAAATTACAAGTTTAAACCTTTCAGCAAACACACTTTTAACCGAATTATACATAAACGACAATCAATTAACCACAATTGATGTTTCTGCTTTAGCAGCTTTAAAAATATTTTGGTGCTTCAGTAATAATATAAATCAATTACAAGTAAATAATAATCCCAACTTAATTTCGCTGGTATGTTGGAATAATAATTTAACCACCTTAAATGTTAGCAATAATACCGCTTTAACCGTTTTAGTTTGCGAAGAAAATAATCTTACAAATCTTGATATTTCTCAAAATTCAGCTTTAAACCGCTTGCAATGTGGTAACAACTTATTAAACAATTTAAACCTATTAAACAATACTAATTTAAGTTATTTAGCCTGCGAAAATAACCAATTAACAACGCTCGATGCTAGCCAAAACACAGCATTAAAAACTGTAATTTGCAATAATAATAACTTTAAAACCCTAGATTTTTCTATTAATAATAGTCTGTCTTATGTAGATGTACAATCTAATGCATTGTGTACATTAAACCTTAAAAACGGTAATAATTCGGCAATAACATACCTGAATTTTAGCGATAACAATTTTATTAATTGCGTTGTTGTAGATAATGAAAATGCCGATTTTAGCCATTGGCAACCCAATAATTTTACAAACTATACCAACACTGTTGATGATTGCAGTGTTTTTGTTCCTGTTGATAAACTCGACAATTTTATTGGAAAAAGTTTCACCTTACCCAATTTAACTAATGGCAATTATTTTACTTTATCTGGAGGTGCAGGAAATCCTTTAACTGCAGGTGAAACAATTACAGCATCGCAAATAATTTATATTTACAACGAAACGATTTGCGATAGTAACGAATCGTATTTTAATGTTTTAATTACCGATGCCGATTATTACATCCCTAAATATTTTACCCCAAATAACGATGGTAATCACGATTTATGGGAGATTTTAGATAATACCAATAGCATTAACAACATTAGTATTTACAATAAATATGGTAAGCTTTTAAAACACTTACTTCCCGGTAATTTACAATGGGATGGCACTTTTAATGGTAACTATTTACCAACCGACGATTATTGGTTTGTACTTGTTTTTAATTCTGGTGAAGTGTTACGAGGGCATTTTTCATTGAAGCGTTAGTTTTTTAACATCGCCACATGCGGAATTCCATCTTCTAAGTACTCCTCTCCTATTTCGTTGAATCCTAAATTATTATAGAACTTTTTTAAATAACATTGTGCCGAAATTTTAATTTCAGTTTCGTTAAAATAATTACTAACAGTAGCTATTGAAGCTTTCATTATATCGTAACCGTATTTATGTTTACGTTCGTTTTGTGCCACTACTACCCTACCAATGCTAGCTTTTTCAAAATAATCACCAGGTTTAAAAATGCGTGTATAAGCCACTATTTTTTCATTTTTAATTCCTAAAATATGAATGGCTTTTTGGTCTTTATAATCTATGTCTTGGTACACACAATCTTGCTCTACAACAAATGCTTCGCTTCGTAATTGAAGCAAATTATAAAGTTCGCTGGTAGTAAGTTGGTTAAAGGTTTTAGTTTGTATGGTTAGCATCTATGAGTTTTATTAAAAATTAATGATTGTCACCTTGAGCGTAGTCGAAAGGTTTTAAAAAAAGAATAAGGTTTCGACTGCGCTCAACCTGACATTAAAAGTAATGTTCCGGCGTGTTAAACTAAATCAATCCTGAACTATAATATCTTTTATATCGTCTTTGTTAAATTCTGGTTGAATGGTCACGTGGTTTATATCAAATTTTTCATGCAACAAAGCTTCAATAGTAACTAAAATTGCATCAAATTCTGTGATGTTAACATCTTCATTCAAATCTAAATGTGCTTCTAAATGCAATTCTTCATCACTTAAATTCCAGATGTGTACATGATGTAATTTTTTAACTTTTGGTAGTTTGTTAACTTCATTTACAACTTCTTTAATATCAATATGTTCGGGCGTGAATAACATAATCATTTTAGTAGAAGATTTCAATAAAAAATATCCTACCCAAATTAAATATAAGGCTATTAAAAAGGTAAGTAAACTATCTACCCAAAATAGCTGAAAATATTTCATAAGCAAGCCACCAACTAAAACGGCAATACTTGCTAACATATCGGTTAATAAGTGTATGTAAGCCGATTTTATATTAATATTATTTCCCGATTGCTTTTTAAGTAAATACACGCTAAAGCCATTACCTAAAATAGCTACAATAGCCAGAATAATAACTAAATTAGATTCAATAGTTTGCGGATTTTTAAAACGCTCGAAAGCTTCTTTAATTAAAATAACAGCAACTATTATTAAGGTAGATGCATTTATAAAAGCTGCTAAAATTTCTGCTCGTTTGTAACCAAAAGTTCGATGCTCCGAAGCTTCCTTTTTTGCTAATTTATTAGCGATATAACTAACTACTAGCGATATAACATCGCTAAAATTATGCAAAGCATCACTTAATAACGATAAGCTTCCAGAAACTAAACCGCCAATAACTTGAGCTACTGTAATAACTACATTTAATAATATAGATATTAACAAATTTCGCCCATTTAAATCGGGGTGTTGGTGCGAATGGTTATGCGAATGATTGTGTCCCATTCATATTAACAAGATAATGGAATTTTATCGATGCGACGTTGGTGACGACCACCTTCAAACTCGGTATTTAAAAAGGTTTCTACCATTTCAACCGCTTGTTCAATAGCTGTAAAACGCGCTGGAATACAAATTACATTGGCATTATTATGACCACGAATAAGTTCTACAATTTCTTTGGTCCAACTTAAACCTGCACGAATACCTTGATGTTTATTAGCTGTAATAGCCACACCATTAGCACTACCACAAATTAAAATGCCATAAGTGGCTGTTTTATTTTCAACATCGGTAGCAACAGGATGTACAAAATCGGCATAATCTACACTATCTTTATTATCGGTACCATGATTAATAACAGTATAACCTTTATCTTCAAGATATTTTACAATAGCATATTTATAATCGGTACCAGCGTGGTCGTTTCCTATAGAAATTGTCATTTTTTTATACTTTAATATATAGTTACAAAGGTAACGAATTAGGATTTAGATAACTATTCAATAAAAAAACTTATCATTTATTTCAACATGTTAATAACCTCATGTTTTTTACAAAAGCTGTGTATTAGTTTTTCATTACCTGTTAATAACTGTTGATATGTTTATAAAACATTTATTTGGTTTTTATCTAAAAAATTACAATCCGTAACATTTACGTAACATACAAATAAGTTAATGTAAATTTTTAGTTAACTTATAAGCACTAAAATGTGCAGTTATAAGCTATGTTAACTAAATATTTTATTAAAAATTAACTGTTAGTTTTGTTATTAACAGCTGTTAATAGCAAATTAAAAAAGCTTTAAAATTAATAAGTTACGCATGTTTATAATTGTTAATTAACTATCAATAGTTTTAAATAACATAATTTTCAAAATAAAACCTCAAAAAGTTATACCGCTATTAACAAACAATAATCATCATCAATATTTTTTTAAAATTTTTAAAAGAAAAAGATATTATAATATATAGTGTGGATAACTTCAATTTAACATTAATTAAATCGTTTTAAATTTTATTATTGTAGCTTTGTGTAAACAAATAGCTATTACTTCGCCTTTTTAAGCTATTTTTATAACAGGTTTCCTAACTGTTATTTTATTAGGAATTAAAAGATTACTCAAATTATATGAGCAGAAAAAGAAAAGGAAAATCCAGAAAAAACGGTATTTCCAACCTTACAAATACAATTTTAAGCATTTTAAAAAAAGAACGTAATCAGGCGTTTAACTACAAACAAATAGCGGCTAAACTTGGTGTAAATGATGCCAGTAGCCGTAATCAAATTATAAAAACCTTAGCTAAACTTGCTGCGAAACAAGAAATACAAGAAGTAGATCGTGGTAAATTTAAAGCTGTTATTAACACCGAATATTATACCGGTATTTTAGATTTATCTTCTCGTGGATCTGGATATATTATTTGTGACGAATTTGAAGAAGATATTTTTGTTGCTTCAAACAATATTAATCGTGCATTAAATGGTGACGAAGTAGAATTTTATCTGTACAAACGCCGTAAGCGTGGTAAAATGGAAGGTGAAATTACTCAAGTTTTAAAACGTGATAAAAGTGAGTATGTTGGTGTTATTCAGTTACATAGTAATTATGCATTTGTAATTGCCGATAGCACAAAAATGTACAAAGATATTTTTGTACCTATTAACAAAACTTTTAATGCCGAAGATGGCGATAAAGTTTTAGTAAAGCTTGAAGACTGGCCAGAAAAAGCCGATTCGCCTTACGGAAAAGTAATTAAAGTACTTGGTAAACCAGGTGAACATAACACCGAAATTCATGCTATTTTAGCCGATTATGGTTTACCGAACGAGTTTCCCGAAGCTGTTGAAAACTATGCTAACGAGCTCGATACCTCTATAACTGAAGCCGAAATAGCTAAACGTCGTGATATGCGTAAGGATTTAACCTTTACAATAGATCCTAAAGACGCTAAAGATTTTGATGATGCTTTATCTTTTAAAAAACTTGAAAATGGTTTATTTGAGGTTGGTATTCACATTGCCGATGTATCTCATTACGTTAAAGAAGGTACTGTTTTAGACGATGAAGCTTACGAACGTGCTACATCGGTGTATTTAGTAGATAGAGTAGTGCCCATGCTTCCTGAAGTATTGTCTAACAATGCTTGTTCGTTGCGTCCACATGAAGAAAAATATACTTTTTCGGCAGTGTTTACATTGAATGAAAAAGCCGAAATTAAAGACCAATGGTTTGGTAGAACTGTAACTTACAGTGATGCTCGTTTTGCTTACGAAGAAGCCCAAGCTATTATTGAAAATAATTGCAATGTTGCGCTGAGCGCAGTAGAAGCGTCTAAAATAAATACCGAAATTCCAGAAGAAGTTTCTTTAACAGGAAAAACATATCAAACACAACCCGAAATTGCCGAAGCGGTTTTAGTACTCGATAAATTGGCTAAAAAAATGCGTAGTGTTCGCATGCGTTCGGGAGCTATTTCGTTCGATAAAGTTGAAGTAAAATTCAATTTAGATGAAAACAACGATCCGGTTGGTGTATTCTTTAAAACCAGTAAAGATGCTAATAAGCTTATTGAAGAATTTATGCTGTTAGCAAACCGAAAAGTATCGGAATTTATTGGAAAACAGTCTCCTAAAAAAACATTTGTGTATCGTGTTCACGACGAGCCAGACGAAAGTAAACTAGCTAGTTTACAAGGTGTTGTAAAACGTTTTGGTTATAAACTCGATTTTAAAGATAGAAAATCTACTTCAGCTTCATTAAATAATTTATTAAAAGAGGTTGTTGGTAAAAAAGAGCAAAATTTAGTCGATACTTTAGCGATACGAAGTATGAGTAAGGCCGAATATTCTACGCAAAACATTGGGCATTATGGTTTAGCTTTCGATTATTACAGCCACTTTACATCGCCTATACGCCGTTATCCCGATGTCATGGCACATCGATTACTTCAATGGTATTTAGATGGCGGAAAAAGCGCTAATGAAGATGCGTACGAAGAAAAATGTAAGCATTCTAGCGATATGGAAAACTTAGCCACAAAAGCCGAACGCGATTCTATTAAATACATGCAAATTCGTTTTATGGAAGATCATAAAGACGAAGACTTTGTAGGTGTTATTTCTGGTGTAACCGATTGGGGAATTTATGTTGAAATTATTTCGAATAAATGCGAAGGTATGGTAAGTGTGCGTGATATGACCGACGATCATTATGCATTCGATCAAGAACTTTACGCTATGGTTGGTCGTAGTAATAAAATTATCTATCAGCTTGGTGACGAAGTTGTTGTAAAAGTTAAAAACACTGATTTAGTTAAAAAACACCTCGATTTTACTTTAATAGGAAAGGTTGAATAAGATAAATTATTAAGCCATATTATAATTTCAACTTCTTTAGTAATATTTTACGTAAATAATTAAGTATTATTTTTTATTAATACTTAGTTATTTACTTAGTAAGTGTACTCAAATTTTATATAAAATCATTTAAATCCATTAATTTTAAGGTATTTGTAAAAATTTTAAATATGTATTAATGCAGTTTTTATATTGATAAAAAACATGTATGTTTGCGATATATAAGTATTTTCTAAGTATTATTACTTAATTATTTTAATTTAATCGCATTATTATCATGGATCATTTAAGTACAAGTAAAGCCACAAAAATTAAGCTTACCGATTTTAAAACTGTACAAATGCGTACATTTCATTTAAGTTGGATTGCTTTCTTTTTATGCTTTTTTGGTTGGTTTTCTCACGCACCATTAATGAAATCAACTATAGCATTAGATTTAGAATTAACTAAAGCGCAAACCACTTTAGCCTTTATAGCATCGGTTGGTGTTACCATTTTTGCACGTTTGTTAATTGGTTCGTTGTGCGATAAAATAGGACCTCGAAAAAGTTATGTTTACTTATTAGTATTTGGAGCGTTTGCTGTGGCAGGTTCGTCGTTTGCACATACTTGGGAAACCTATTTAATTTCAAGATTGGCCATAGGTGTTATAGGTGCTTCGTTTGTAATTACACAATATCACACTTCGGTGATGTTTGCTCCTAATGTTATTGGTATTGCAAATGCAACAACAGCCGGTTGGGGTAATTTAGGTGGTGGTGTTACAAATGCAGTAATGCCGTTAATTGCCTCAGGTGTTTTAGCTTTAGGTTTAGCTGAAGCGAATACGCAATGGCGAATTGCTATGTATGTTCCTGCAGTAATTATGTTGGTTGTAGCCTTTTTATATTGGAAATACACTACAGATTGTCCGAAAGGAAATTATACCGATTTACCAGAAGAAAGACCACAAGTTAAGAAAGGAGAAAAAGGATTGTTTTTAACTGCAGCTTCAGATAAGCGTGTTTGGATTTTATTTTTAATGTATGCGGGTTGTTTTGGTATGGAATTGTTTGTTACAGGGAAAGCATCTACGTATTATCAAGAAAAGTTTGGTTTAAGTCAAGAATCGGCAGGTTTTATAGTGCTTTTCTTTGGAGCTATGAATTTGTTTGCACGTTCAACAGGTGGTTGGATTGCCGATAAATTTGGAAAAAATTCGGGTCTTAATGGTCGTGTAAAAATATTGGTTTATGTTGTTATTGCTGAAGGTGCAGCTTTATTGTTATTCTCTCAAATGAATGTTTTAGGATTTGCCGTTGCAAGTATGGTGTTCTTCTCCTTATTTGTACAAATGGCAGAAGGTGCAACTTATTCTGTTGTACCGTTTATTAATCGTAAAGCTTTAGGTGCAGTTTCTGGTATAGTTGGTGCTGGTGGTAATGTAGGTGCAGTGCTTTATGCACAGTATTTACTACGTAGTGGTTCTAGTTTACAAGAAGCATTCTTTGCCTTTGGTTTTGTGGTAGCCGCTGTTGGATTTCTTGGTTTACTCGTAAAGTTTTCACCTCAAGAGGAGCAAGCTGCAAAAGACGAACAAAAGCGTATAGAAGATTTACAAAAAGTAGTAGATGCCTCCGTTGTTACCGCTTAAGTTTTTAAATAGTATAAATTAACCTTAGTTCAATATGAAAATTATGAAATAATAATCAAAAGCTAAATGATGATACAGTGACATTTGCCTTTCGACTACGCTCAACCAGACAAAAAAAGTTAATTTATAAAAAAATCCTAGAATTTAATTTCTAGGATTTTTTTAGTTTTAATAAATTAATATTCGGTTACCGAACTCCAATTTTCACCAGATTTTATGCGATATAATTGCATTTCGGAGATACCAAATTGTTTTGCAATCATTTTTAAACGGGTTCTTCTATTTGGGTCGTTAATTTTACGTTTAATAAGTTTTACTTTATTTTCGGTAAGTTTTGCGTAAGTACGTTTTCTAGGTTTATTTTTATATTCTGGATTACTAAACTGATGCACCTCTTTTTCGCGTTTTGTAGCCCATTTTAAATTTTCAACACGGTTGTCGGTTTTATCGTAATTTAAATGAATGACGTAAATGCCATCATTTTGTTCTAAAAAATGCTGCGCAACTAGTTTGTGAATATATCTACTGGTAGATTTTCCGTTTAGTCTTTGTTTTAATGGTAAGTTTCTGTAACCGTTTATAAATGACTCTTTCACTAAAAATTCTTTTTCACCTTTACAATTTATAATACGACCATAATTCGATATTTTAAATTTTTCGTTTTCTGCAATAGCATCATCAAAAATTATATTCTTCCATTCTTCCTTCCAAAAGTCCCGTATCATGTGTTTTTATGTTTAGTTTATGAAAAAAATCAACTGCGTAATTTACATAAAATAAGGATATACTTAAAACGTTTCAACTAAAAACGACTGATTTTTAGTTATTTGAAAGAAATGAAATACATATAAAATTTTACTTTTCTTAACAAATGTTAATTAATTTTTCTTTTTACTAGACTTTGCAATCGGATTAAAATTTAAGGTTAATTGTATCCAATATTCTAAATCACTATCTAAATCGAAACCTTCTGGAGTTACAAAAATATAACCTTTCATGGGGCGACCTGTAAAATCCATTGGTAAACATTCGGGTTTATTTATATGTTTTTATTTAAAGCTGATTTTCTTCTATAGTATACATCAATAATTACAATTAAAATAATCATGGTAATTAATGCAAAAAAGGAGCCTTCAAAACCAAAATTTCCACCATTTATGGTGTTGTTTTTTAAAATTTCAAAATTTATTATGGAGTAAAAATCTTTCCCGCTTACATTAAATCCAACTAAAGTTTGGCTTAAATTCCAACTTAAATGAAACGCTATGGGAAACCATAAGTTTTTGGTGTGTATGTACGAAATACCGAGTAATATTCCGGCAAATAATAGGTTTAGTAATGCAAAAGCATCAATGTTTTGGTTGGCACCATGAAATAATGAAAATAATAATGACGAGAGCAGCAAAGCGAAATACTTGTTAAACGAAATCATTAAATTTTTTAAAATATAGCCTCGAAATAATACTTCTTCGGCTATGGCAACTGCACTAAAAATTACTGTTGAGTACAAGAGTTCTTTAAATTTGAAAAGCGTTTTAATAAAGACTATTTCGTTTAAAGTAATTAATAAAAAGTAGGCGAGAATCATAATAAGGCTTCCTAAAAATAGACCAACTATTAAATCTTTTAATCGGTTTTTTAAGTTAAGGCCTATTTGTAAAAAGGTTTCTTTATCTAAAAATTTTAAAAAAATCCATACAACTATCAATGTACCAAATAGTCCGCAAAGCGTAATAATCATTTGTTGATATGTATTTGGGTTATATTGGCCTGCAGCAATGTCTTTTATATGAAATCCGGCCAGTAAGTATCCAATTAATTGAAAAATGCTAACGATAATAAAATACGGAATAAGTATAAGTAATACGCGTTGCCAACCTTTGTGATTGTTGTTCATAATTAAGGTTTTATAGATTTAATTATAAAAAATAAATACATAAAATCAGTGAATTTTTTAATTTAGTTGAAACAAAAAATATAATTATGATTTTAACGACCACACACAATATTGAAGGCCATAAAATTACCGATTATTTAGGCATAGTTACAGGAGTATCGAGCAATATTAAAACGTCGTTTTCGTTTAAAACCGAAAAGACAATGCATATTATTTCTGAAGCTATTAATAAAGCCAAAGAAGAAGCTTTTCAAAAACTAAAAGCAAACGCAAACCAATTAAAAGCAAACGCGGTTGTGGGTATAAATGTAGATATGGAAACCGAAGGAGGAGCTTATTTTTTTATTTCGGTTACGGGTACTGCGGTTAAGGTTGAATAATTTATAATGTTTTGCTAAAGTTTTTAAGTATTGGAACAATTATTGATTCTTTTACGTAAATTATAAAAAGTACAATTAAAAATTATAAAATTTAAAAATGAAGACCTTAGTTAAAACCCTTGTTTTATTTATAACTGCAAGCTTATTTTCGCAAAATACTATTGAAAAAACGGTTGGTGAATTTAAAGAACTTAAAGTTTACGATTTAATTAATGTAGAGCTTATTAAAGCGAGCGAAGATAAAGTTGAAATTACAGGCGATAATAAAGATGATGTTGTAATTGTTAATAAAAATGGTACTTTAAAAATTAAAATGAAGCTAGGCGAATCGTTTGAAGGTAACCAAACTAAAGTAACATTGTATTACACCAAAGTAGATGTTATTGATGTAAACGAAGGGTCAACTGTAACCTCAAACGATACCATAAAACAGTTTGAAATAGATTTAAATGCTCAAGAAGGTGGAATAATTAAAATACCCGTAGATGTTTCGTTTACCAATGTAAAAGCAGTAACTGGTGGTGTAATTGAAGTTTTAGGAACCTCAAAAAGTCAAGATATTTCGTTATTAACAGGTGGCGAATATCATGGTAAAGAATTAGATTCAGAAAAAGCTAAAGTTTCTATTAATGCGGCAGGTTCTGCTTATGTAAAGGCATCAAAAACCGTTGATGCTAAGGTTAGAGCTGGAGGTGAAATTTTTATTTATGGTAACCCAGATAAAGTTAACGAAAGTAAAATTTTTGGTGGTAGTATAAAGCGTATAGATTAATTTTTAAGCTTTACATAGCCTATACAAAAGGGCTTGTAAAGGTTATTTTTACTATATTTAGCTATACAACAAACTAAATTTTACCTTGAAGCTAAATAAACTGTTAAGTTTTGTTGCTGTAATATATTGTGTTTTAATAGTTACAGCACAAGAACGTCCACCCATTCAAATTTTTACACCGTCGCAGTATGGTGCCGAAAATCAAAATTGGGGTATCTCCCAAGGTGAAAACAAGTCTATTTTTATTGCTAATAATAAAGGACTTTTAGAGTTTAATGGCGCAAAATGGCGGGTTTATGCCTCTCCAAATAAAACTATTTTGCGCTCGGTAGCAGTTATAAAAAATAAGATTTATACAGGTAGTTTTCGAGAATTTGGTGTTTGGCAACGCGATAATATTGGGAATTTAAATTATACATCGTTATCGCAGCAATTAAATATTCCTTTTTTAGAAGATGAAGAATTATGGAATATTATTGGAATAGACGATTATATTCTGTTTCAATCGCTTAATCGAATTTACATTTACAATACTAAAACCGAAACGTATTCCATAATAAATTCAACCGAAACTATTTATCGTTTGTTTAAGGTAAACGATTCCATTTATTTTCAAAAATTAACAAATGGTTTGTTCGAAATTGTAAATGGTAAAGCGCGTTTAGTATCAAATCATCCTATTATTCAACAAAATTTAGTTGTAAATATATTTATTCAACATAATAAACTTTTGCTTTTAACCGAGGATAATGGTTTTTATAGTTTACAAAATAATCAGCTCGATAAATGGGAAATTCCAGCAAATACTTCACTAGATAATTTACGTATTTATAGCAGTAAGCAATTGCAGGATGGTAGTTTTGTTTTAGGAAGTATTTCCGATGGTATTTTACTATTATCTGCTAAAGGCGATATTGTTTATAAAATTAATCAGAAATCTGGAATAAGCAATAACACAGTTTTAGCGGTTTTTGAAGATGTAGATAATAACATTTGGTTGGGTTTAGAAAATGGCATTAACTGCATAAATATTAAATCGCCGTTTAGTATTTATAACGATACCGAAGGCCATATTGGAGCCGTAAATACTTCGGTATTACATGAGGGCAATTTATATATTGGTACCAATCAAGGCTTATTTTATAAAGCTTATAATAGTAAGGACGAGTTTAAATTTATATCGGGAACTCAAGGTGCAGTTTGGTGTTTAAATAAAATTGATAATGAGTTATTTTGCGGGCATAATTCTGGTACGTTTTTGGTGAATAATAATAAAGCTAAGTTGGTAGCAAATGTTCAAGGTACTTGGAATATAAAAAAACTTAACGATCGTTTACTTTTACAAGGAAATTATACAGGACTTTACCTGTTAGAAAAAACTAACAATTCCTGGAAACTTCGAAATAAAATAAAAGGTTTTAATATTTCTAGCCGCTATTTCGAAGTGTTAAATAACAATAACGTTTTTGTAAGCCACGAGTATAAAGGTGTTTTTAATATTAGTTTAAATAAGGAATTAACCGAAGCGGTAGCTATTACGCAAGAAGCCATTGAAACCGGATTAAAAACCAGCTTAATTAAGTACAAAAACAATATTTATTATTCGCAAATAAGTGGTGTTTATAAGTATAATAAAGCTAATAAAACTTTTGATCGCGATTCTGTTTTTAGTCAGCTTTTTAATAAAAACGAATATAT
The DNA here is from genome assembly GCF_000943555.1 of Neotamlana nanhaiensis. Taxonomy (GTDB): domain Bacteria; phylum Bacteroidota; class Bacteroidia; order Flavobacteriales; family Flavobacteriaceae; genus Neotamlana; species Neotamlana nanhaiensis. Next base: position 382,929 of record NZ_JTDV01000002.1, read on the forward strand.
TTCAGGAAAATTAATTGTAGATAGCCAAACCAATAAACTATGGGCAACATCGGTTTCTGGTTTAACTTACATGGCTACCAGTAAGCTTAGTAATACGCCAAAATTTACACATATTGCTTTACCAAGTTTGTCAAGAAACGATGTGGCTGGTTACGAAAATATAGCGCATTTAGAGGGTAATAAATTTCTTTATGGAAATTCTACAGGTTACATTATTTTTAATTTACAGCAGGTTAAACAAAAGCCATTTAAAGTACATTTAAATCAGGTTGTTAATAGTGCATTTAAAAATACAAATCATGCTTTAATTTATGTAAATACCCTTAAAAATGAAACCTTCGATTATGCTAATAATAATATTAGGTTCACCTTTAGTGTGCCCGAATATCAAAAATTTGCACTAGCCGAGTACCAATACCAATTAGAAGGGATTCAAAACACTTGGAGTAATTGGACTAAAAAACCTGAAGAATTTTTTGAGAATTTACCACATGGTAATTATACTTTTAAAGTACGTGCCAAAATAGGAAGTACTTTGTCTACAAATACCGAAACCTTTAGTTTTAGTATTAAACGACCTTGGTATATTTCAAATGCTATGATGGGTTGTTATGGCTTGATGGTACTGTTATTTTCTGTGTTTATGCATAATCAGTATAAACGAAGTTTTAAAAAGCAACAAAAGAAACTTATTATTAAAAAGCAACGTGAATTAGAGTTAAAAGAGCTCGAAAATAAAGCGCAATTAACGCGGTTTAATAATGATAAGTTGCGTCAAGACATCGAAAATAAAAACCGAGAGTTGGGTATTTCTACCATGAACTTAATTAAGAAAAATGAGTTTTTAAATAATTTGAAAAAGGAATTACAAAACGTAAACGATGTTAAATCTATTAAACGTGTCATAAATATTATTGATAAGAATATTAATAATACCGACGATTGGCATCTCTTTGAAGAAGCATTTAATAATGCCGATAAAGACTTCCTAAAAAAAATAAAGCAACTGCATCCAGAGCTTACTTCAAACGATTTACGTTTATGTGCCTATTTACGTTTAAATTTAGCTTCAAAAGAAATTGCTCCACTTTTAAATATTTCTCCTCGAAGTGTCGAAGTAAAACGTTACCGATTGCGAAAAAAGATGAATTTAAAGCACGAAGCCAGTTTAACCGATTATATTTTAAGTGTATAGTTACTATACATAGTGAATTTATACCTATACAACACCACAACAAAGCTATTTTTAACCATATTTAAAGGTTTAGTTTAAAGCCTTTGTTTTCGGCATATAATCAACTAAAATTATAGAATCATTAATAAAAATATATTTTTTTTACGATGTATGTTTTTTGTTGAGGTGTTTTATAAAAATACTTTAATTGTGTTTTGTAATTTTATTTCAAACTAAAACTAAATTTTATGAGACACACGCTAATTAAATGTTTAGCCTTATTCTTATGTATATGGTCGCATGCACAAACTACTAGTGTAAGTGGTATTGTTCAAGATGAAACTGGATTTCCTATTCCAGGTGCCAATGTTATTATTAAAGGAACAACCACTGGAACGACCACCGATTTTGATGGTAACTTTACGCTAAATAAGGTTAATACTGGTGCAACCATAACCGTAAGTTATATAGGTTATATAACAAAAGATGTGGTTATTACTTCAAACCAAAACCTAACTATTACATTACAAGAAGATGTATCGCAACTCGACGAAGTGGTTGTAGTTGGTTATGGTACACAAAAGAAAAAAGATGTTACGGGAGCGGTATCTACAGTATCGGCCGAAACACTTGAAGATTTACGCCCAATAGATGCAGCGCAAGCCTTACAAGGTACCTCTGCCGGGGTTTCGGTTACAGCACCTTCGGGTTCTCCAGGTGGTAATTTTAATATATTAATTCGCGGCGTTAGTTCTAACCTTAATAATGAACCATTGGTAATTATTGATGGGTATAAAGGTGAGTTAAACTCTATCAACCCAAGCGATATTGAGACTTTTACCATTTTAAAAGATGCTCAAGCGGCTATTTATGGTATTCAAGGAGCCAATGGCGTGGTATTAGTTACTACAAAATCGGGTAGAAATAATGCCAAAGCAAAAATTAATTACACAGGTTATACTGGTATGCAACAAACCACCAGAAAATTACCTTATTTAAATGCCACCGAATATGCTTTAATTTTAAACGAAAGCTACGCGGCCAACGGGCAAGCATTACCATTCCCAAATGTTAGTGGTTTGGGAGCTGGAATAGATTGGCAAGACCAACTTTTTGAAACCGCACCAATTACAAACCATAGTTTATCGGTTACTGGTGGAGGCGAAAAAAGCACCTATTATTTTGGTGGTTCTATTTTAGAACAAGATGGTATTATTGCGAGTGAAAAATCAAACTTTCAACGTGCTAATGCCAAGATTAAATTAAGTTTTGATGTTTCTGAGAAATTAAAATTTACAACTTCGGCCAACTATTTTGTTAACAATCGTGGAACTATAGGCGAAAATGCCTTAGGAACACCATTATTCAACGCTTTAAATTATGCACCAACTTATAGTTTAAATCAAGAAGATACTAGTGGTTTTTTAGGTAACGAAGTGGTAAATCCATTATCGCAAATAGCGAATACCTTTAACGATTATAAAGGAAGCTCAATTGAAGGTACTTTTCAAGCCGATTACAAACCTATTGAAGGACTAACCATTACATCACGTATTGGTTTAAAAGCCTATAACGATACTGGTAAAACTTTTGCACCTATTGTAAATTACGGTTCGGGTAAAGTGTTTAATACCGATAGAAGTAGTGTAACACAAACTAAAAACACGAACAATTCCTATACTTGGGATACTTTTGCTACATACAATAAAGTATTTGACGAAAATCACAATACCTCATTTACATTGGGTACGAGTGCGCAACGTGCTTGGGGCGATAATTTACAAGCTACTGGTTTTGATGTGCCTAATAATTCTTGGGAATTTGCCGATATTTCTTTGGCCAATGGTTTAAGCGAAGCAAAATCTACAAGTTCATATATTTACGATACGCGTTTATCGTCATACTTTGGAAGGCTACAGTACGACTACAATAGCAAATATTTACTTTCTGCAATGATTCGTCGCGATGGTTCGTCTGACTTTGCGCCTGAAAACCGAATCGATTATTTCTATTCAGCTACTGCAGGTTGGAAAATTTCCGATGAAAACTTTTTAAAAGATTCAAACGTTATAAACTTTTTAAAACTTAGAGCTAGCTACGGTACTTTAGGAAATAATGTAGGTCAAGATTTATACCGTGCCTTATTAAGTGGTGAAGCTACTTATGTTTTAAATGGTGCTTTGGTTACTGGAACAGCAAATGGTAGAATTCCTAATCCCGATGCTAAATGGGAAACAGCAGAAAAGTTAGATATTGGTTTAGATTTAAACTTATTTGATAATAAATTTGAAATTGTAGCCGATTATTTTGTTGAAGATAGAAACGACTTATTAATTAGTGGTTTTCCAATCTCAGGAATTATAGGTGCCGGTGCTCCTGGTGCTGGGTTACCTACGGTTAATGCTGGTACAACCAGAAATAAAGGTATCGAGTTATTTTTAAATTATAAACAATTTATTGCAGACGATGTTTCGTTTAACATCAGTTATAATGTAACAAAAATAGAGAGTGAAGTTACTGCAATAAATGGTGGTAATATTCCAGAAGGTGGCTCGTTTAGTGTTGGGCAACCTGCTATTGCTAGAATGGAAATTGGCCAACCGATAGGCTATTTCTACGGTTTAAAAACCTATGGTATTTTTCAAAATCAAGCTGAAGTGGATGCACATCCTTCTCAATCTGGTTTAGGTGCCGATGCTGCTCCTGGCGATATTCGTTTTGTTGACGTTAATGGCGATGGCGAAATTACTATCGACGATAGAACCTATTTAGGTAAACCCATAGCTGATTACATTATGGGACTTAACTTAAGTTTCAATTATAAAAACCTCGATTTTGGTGCTTATATGTATGCCGAATTAGGTAAAGAAACCGTGCGTAACTACGAGCGCGATCAGCCTAATGTAAATCGTTTAAATCTGTATTTAAATAGATGGACAGGCGAGGGCACAAGCAATACTGTACCTCGTGCTACAACTGCAGGTACTTCAAATAAGTTATTTTCCGATTTTTATGTTGAAGATTCTTCATTCTTAAGAATTCAAAACATTCAATTAGGCTATTCGTTACCTAATGCTGTAATCGAAAAATTAGGTATGAGCAAATGTCGTTTTTACGCTTCAGTAAACAACGCATTCACATTTACAAAATACAATGGTTACGATCCTGCTGCAACCAATGGCAATGCAATTGGTGGTAGTATCGATTATGGGTTTTATCCTATTTCCAGACAGTTTATTTTAGGTTTAAACTTATCAATTTAATACAAGCATCATGAAAAAATATATAAATAAAACAGTTAAAAGTATACTTGTTGTTTTAGTGCTTTTTGGTGCTAATTCTTGCGGCGATTCTTATTTAGAAGATGTTGATCGGTACAGTATAGATTCCGAAAATTATTTTAATTCCGAAGACGATTATTACCAAGCGCTTATTGGGGCTTACGATTTGTTACAAGCAACCTATGTTAATGTTATTTTAGGTGAAATAGCTTCCGATAATACCTTATGCGGTGGCGAAAGTGCAACCGATGTAGTTGGCTGGCAACAAGTTGATGATATGATTCATACACCCGTAAATAGTGAACTTAGAAAACTTTGGGATTGGATGTACGCCGGTGTAAATCGTGCTAATTTTATTCTTGAATTTCAAGATAAAACCGATTTTGAAGGTAGAGAAATTATTATTGGTGAAGCCCGTTTTTTAAGAGCGTATTATTATTTCGAGTTAGTAAAATGGTTTGGACCAATTCCATTAAAGGAAACGCGTTTTCAGTTAGGTGATGAAACCAGTTTACCACGTGCTTCGGTAAGCGATGTGTATGCTTTAATTGAAGCCGATTTAAAATATGCAGTCGATAATTTAAATTATACGGCACCAGAAGTTGGGCGTGTTACCAAAGGTGCCGCACAAGCGCTTTTAGGAAAAGCCTATTTATACCAAGATAAATTTTCTGAAGCAGCTACGGTTTTAAACAATTTAATTGTAAACGGCCCTTACGATTTGGTAAGCGATTACGATACTATTTTTGAAAATGACAATGAAAACAACATAGAATCTGTATTTGAAGTACAATATTCTGATGCTGAAGGTGCTGGTTTTGAATGTTTACAATGTAGCGAAGGTAATGTGGCAGTCGGTTTTAACGGTATTCGTAACTATAATGGACCATTATTCGATTCTGGATTCAGCTTTAATGTTCCTACTCAAGAAGTCGTTGATGCTTTTGAAGCTGATGATTTACGTAAAGATGTAGCCATTTTAGATATTGAAAATTGGGCTGCTTTAAATGGTGCTACTTTTGGTACAGGTTATGAACACACAGGGTATTACAACAGAAAATATATTGCGCGTAAAGGCGATTTAAATACTGGAGATCAAAACCTTACAAATCCAAATAATTATAGGTCAATTCGTTTTGCCGATGTATTGTTAATGGCAGCCGAAGCTTATAACCGCGGCAATATTGACGATACTAAAGCACAACAATTTTTAAATCGTGTTCGTGCCAGAGCTTTTGGTGATACAAATCACAATGTTACTTCAACGGGAGTAGCCTTAACCGATGCTATTGCTAACGAACGTCGTGTAGAATTAGTAGGCGAGGGGCATCGTTTTTTCGATTTAGTTAGAACGGGTAAAGCTGCACAAGAAATTGATGGGTTTACCGCTGGTAAAAATGAAGTATTCCCTATTCCTTTTGAAGAAATTCAGTTTTCAAATGGCAACTGGGAACAAAATCCAAACTACTAAAAAATAAGACTATGAATTCATTAAAACATATATTAAAATTTTGTCTGATTGCATTATTCGTAGTGAGTTGTGTACAGGAAGACGATAATACCGATTTTGTAGATAGTATCGCTGCACCATCAAACATTTCGGCAGCTGTTAGTGTTACACAAGATAATACGGGACTTGTAACTATTACACCTCTTGGTGAAGGTGCGGTTACTTTTACAATTAATTATGGCGATGGTTCTGGAGAATCAGAAGCTATAAAACCAGGACAAAGCACGCAACATACGTACAGCGAAGGTAGTTATGATGCTACCATTACAGCAACAGGTTTAAACGGACTTAAAACAACGGCAACACAACCTATTTTAGTGTCGTTTAAAGCGCCTGAAAATTTATTAGTTACTATTGAAAATGATGCTGCGGTTTCTAAACAAGTTAACGTAAAAGCAAGTGCCGATTATGCATTGTCTTACGAAGTGTATTTTGGCGAACCAGGTAACGATGAGCCAGTTGCTGGAAACAATGGAGATACAGTATCTTACACCTATCAAGAAGCAGGAACGTATACCATTCGTGTGGTATCAATGAGTGCTGCTATTGCAACTACAGAGTATTCTGAGGAATTTGAGGTTACCGCAATTCTTCAGCCTTTAAATGCAGCACCAACGCCAATGTCGCGTAATCCTGAAGATGTTATTTCAATTTACAGCGGTGCATACACGAATGTTGAAGGTACTAACTATTTCCCAGATTGGGGACAAGCAGGACAAGGTAGCGGATGGGCAGAATTCGATTTAAATGGCGATACCATGTTACAATACATTAATTTAAGTTACCAAGGTATTGCATTAGCAGATGGTACTTCAGTTGATGTTTCAGGTATGGAATATCTTCATCTTGATGTTTGGATGGCCGAAGGTATAAACACTATCGAAACCTCACTTATTAACAATGCCGGTGGTACAGTTACCGAAGCTCCTGTAGTTTCAGCATTAACAGCAGGCGAGTGGACAAGCATTGAAATCCCAATTTCAGATTATACCGATCAAGGACTTACCGTTACCGAAATTTTCCAATTAAAATTCGTAGGCGATCCTTGGGCTTCAGGTACAGTGTTTATAGATAATATTTATTTCTATAAAGCGCCTTCAAATCCTTCAACAGGATTAGCTGGTACTTGGAAACTGGCACAAGAAGTTGGAGCTTTAGGTGTTGGTCCTGCCGTTGGAGATATTAGTTGGTGGAATTGCGATGCCGATTGTGTCGATTTAAGAGCATGTTATTACGATGATACCTATGTGTTTGGTACCGATGGTTCATTCACAAACAATTTAGGTGGTGAAACTTGGACAGAAGGTTGGCAAGGTGGCGGCGATTCTTGTGGTACGCCAATAGCACCGCACGATGGTTCTAACGCGGCAACTTATGTGTACGATGAAGCTGCTGGTACAGTAACCTTAAACGGTACAGGTGCATATATAGGTCTTTCAAAAGCCGTTAATGGTAGCGAATTAAGTAATCCTGCCGATACACCTGCTTCGGTAACTTATAATATCAATTTTATAGATCCTAATACCATTTCGGTTTATGTAGAAGCTGGCGATGGCGTATTCTGGCAGTACAAACTGGTTAGAGATGGCGCTGTAGTTTCTCCAGTAGCTGGTACTTGGAAACTTGCCGAAGAAGCTGGAGCTTTAGGTGTTGGTCCTGCCGTTGGAGACACAAGTTGGTGGAATTGTGATGCCGATTGTGTTGGTTTAAGAGCATGTTATTACGACGATACTTACGTTTTTGGTACCGATGGTTCATTTGCAAATAATTTAGGTAGCGAAACTTGGACAGAAGGTTGGCAAGGTGGTGGAGATTCTTGTGGTACACCAATAGCACCACATGATGGTTCTAATCCTGCAACGTATACGTACGATGCTGCTGCAGGCACCCTAACTGTAAATGGTACAGGTTCATTTATTGGCTTAGCGAAAGCGGTTAATGGCAGCGAACTAAGTAATCCAGCTGATACACCTGCTGCAATTACTTATAACGTCATGTTTATAGATAATAATACGATGTCGGTTTATGTAGAAGCTGGCGATGGCGTGTTCTGGCAATACAAACTAGTAAGAATTTAAAAATCTAAGAAAAATGAAATATTTAAAATATAATATAGCAATCATCCTTTCATTGGTATTACTAGTTTTAAGTTGTCAAGAAGATGATGCTACAATTGGAGAAATTATAGCGCCAAATACGGTTGAAATTTCGGCTGAAATTGTTGGTGCAGATACTGATAATCCAGATGGTGATGGTAGCGGATTTGTAAACTTAATTGCTACCGCAAATAATGCGGTAAGTTATAAATTCGATTTTGGTGATGGTTTAAGCGAAGTAGCTCCTTCGGGCGAGGTAATGCATCGTTTTACAAAAGTTGGTGTAAACACTTATACCGTGGTGGTAAACGCTGTTGGTACAGGTGGTTTATCGTCTAGTACGGCTATTGAAGTAACCGTTAGAAGTGATTTTGATGATCCTGAAGCAAAACAATTATTAAGCGGTGGTTCTAGCAGAACATGGTATTTAGCGGCTGCCGATAGTGAGCATTTAGGTGTTGGTCCAGGAAATGCAAGTATCGATGCAGAAGGCTATTGGTATCCAAAATGGTATGCGGCACAACCTTTTGAGAAATGTGGTGTAGAAATTAGTGCTTGTTTTTGTGATGATGAGCTTACGTTTAATTTAGATGCAAATGGTCAATTAACTTACGAGTTAAACAACAACGGATTCACTTTTTTCAATGCCGGACATCAATCTGTAATTGGTGAAAATGCCGGAGAAGATGCTTGTTTTGCTTTCGATACTTCAGGAACAAGTATTGTGTCATTAGCACCAACATCAACCGATTGGTCTTTATTACCAGATCCAGATTTTGAGGTACGTGGTACAGTTATGAATTTTTCAAACGATGCTTTTATGAGCTATTACATTGGTTCATCAACTTACGAAATTATTTCCATCACCGATACCGAATTACATGTACGTACCTTAGATGGAAACGATCCAGGATTAGCATGGTATTTAAAATTCCAAACAAGTCCGGCCGAAGATACTTTCCAAAGTGTATTTAACACCTTAGTATGGTCTGATGAGTTTGATACTCCAGGAGCTCCAGACGCTGCAAAATGGACCTATGATTTAGGTGCAGGCGGCTGGGGAAATAACGAAGTACAAACCTATACCAATAATGCCGAAAATGTTATTGTTGAAGATGGCATGTTAAAAATTACAGCTGTGGCAGATGGTTCTGGAGGTTATACATCGGCGCGATTAAAATCTCAAGATTTACAAGAGTTCACTTACGGTCGTGTTGAGGTGCGAGCTAAGTTACCATCTGCACAAGGTACATGGCCTGCAATTTGGATGCTTGGTGCCAATTTTGATGTTGTAGACTGGCCAGCTTGTGGAGAAATAGATATTATGGAGCAAACAGGTTGGGATAAATCTATAACATCGGCAGCTTTACATATGCCTGGTAATTCTGGTGGTGATGCCATTTTTAATGAAACACCAAATGCGACCTCGACTTCCGAATTTCATAATTATTCAGTAGAGTGGACGTCAACCGCTATTAAAATTTTGGTTGACGATACGGTATTTTTAAGTTGGGCGAACACGCCAGATACAGCCTTTAATGCCGATTTCTTTATAATTTTAAATGTCGCTATGGGCGGAACATTAGGAGGAACAATCGATCCTGCATTTATTCAAGATACTATGGAAATTGAATATGTAAGAGTTTATCAGTAAAACATGAAAACAGCAAAACTAATAGGGCTAGTTTTGCTGCTTGTTACCTTGGGTTGCAAGCAGCAAGACCAAGCAAACCCTACAAATATTTCAGAGGATATAAGCATAGAAAATAAGGTTGATTCCTTACTTTCTATAATGACGCTTGAAGAAAAAATTGGGCAAATGAACCAGTATAACGGGTTTTGGGACGTTACTGGACCAACCCCAGAAAATGGGGATGCAGCCAAGAAATATGAACATTTACGCAAAGGCTATGTGGGTTCCATGCTTAATGTTACAGGTGTAGAAAATGTACGCACAGTACAAAAAATTGCCGTTGAAGAAACGCGTTTAGGTATTCCGTTAATTATCGGTTTCGATGTTATTCATGGCTATAAAACGTTGAGTCCAATACCACTGGCAGAAGCAGCAAGTTGGGATTTACAAGCTATTAAAAAATCTGCTGAAGTTGCTGCCTTAGAAGCCTCAGCGGCAGGTATAAATTGGACGTTTGCACCGATGGTGGATATTTCTCGTGATGCCCGTTGGGGACGTGTAATGGAAGGTGCTGGCGAAGATACGTTCTTAGGTTCTAAAATCGCTGTGGCAAGAGTTGAAGGTTTTCAAGGCGACGATTTAAGCACACACAACACTATAGCGGCTTGCGCTAAACATTGGGCTGGTTATGGTTTTGCCGAATCTGGTAAAGATTACAACACCGTAGATGTGGGTACATCAACTTTAAATAACATCATTTTTCCGCCGTTTAAAGCAACGGTTGATGCTGGCGTGCGCACGTTTATGAATTCGTTTAACGAACTCAATGGTATTCCTGCTACAGGAAATGCTTATTTACAACGCTATGTTTTAAAAGGGAGTTGGGAATTTGATGGTTTTGTGGTGTCTGATTGGGGTTCAATGTCAGAAATGATTGCTCATGGTTACGCCGAAAATAAAAAGCATGCCGCAGAATTATCGGCAAATGCTGGATCGGATATGGATATGGAATCCTATGCTTATGTTGCAGAATTAGCAAATTTAGTAAACGAAGGCAAAGTTTCCGAAGCACACATTAACGATGCCGTTAAGCGTATTTTACGCGTAAAATTTGAGTTAGGATTATTCGACGATCCCTATAAATACTGCGATGCTTCTCGCGAAAAAGAAGTTACAGGAAGTCAAGAAATTCATGATGCCGTTTTAGAAATGGCAAAAAAATCTATTGTGCTTTTAAAAAATGAAAACAATACACTTCCGCTTAAAAAAGAAGGACAAAAAATAGCTTTAATAGGCGCATTGGCAGACGATAAAACGAGTCCGTTAGGAAGCTGGCGTATTGGTGCGGAAGATGGTACAGCCATTTCGGTTTTAGAAGGCATGCAACAATACAAGAACAATCAATTAACCTTTGCAAAAGGCGCGAATGTGATTACTGGTGGTGCGTCTTTTCCGTTTGAATTAAATATCAATACAAACGATAAATCGGAATTTTCTAAAGCCATAAACACTGCAAAAAATGCCGATGTTGTAGTTATGGTTCTAGGGGAACACGCATTTCAAAGTGGTGAGGCTAGAAGTAGAGCGCTATTAGGTTTACCAGGTGTTCAGCAAGAATTGTTAGAAGCCGTTTACGCCGTAAATAAAAACATTGTTTTGGTATTGAATAATGGTCGTCCGTTAACTATTCCGTGGGCAGATGCACATATTCCTGCTATTGTTGAAGCGTGGCATTTAGGCACACAAAGCGGTAATGCCATTGCGCAAGTGTTGTATGGTGATTATAACCCAAGTGGAAAATTACCTATGACGTTTCCAAGAAGCGTAGGACAACTTCCTATTTATTACAATTTTAAAAATACAGGAAGACCATCAGCCAACGAACCGAATAGTGTGTTTTGGTCGCATTATACCGACGAAAGTAATACACCGCTGTATCCGTTTGGTCATGGGTTAAGTTACACAACTTTCCAATATTCTAATTTACATGTAAATGTTGTAAATACGAATACCGTTGAGGTCTCTTTCAGCTTAAAAAATACAGGAAGCGCAAAAGGAAAAGAGGTTGCACAGCTTTATATCCGCGATTTGTTTGCGAGTGTCACACGTCCTGTGAAAGAACTAAAAGGTTTTGAGTTAGTGGCGTTAGAATCTGGAGAGACCAAACAAATTACCATAACCTTAACGGAAGATGAATTAGGATTTTACAATAATACTGGTGAGTTTGTTGTAGAACCAGGTGATTTCATGGTTTTTGTTGGCGGAAGTTCGAATACTGTTTTAGAAAAAAAATTTAAATTATAGTTTATGAAACCGACTGTTTTTTTATGGCTTGTGTTGTTGTTTTTTTCTTGTAAAGAAGAAGGCAAAAAACTCATTTGGGAAGAAAATTTTGATGGTAACGCACTCAATGAAGCCCACTGGAATTTCGAGCTCGGTAATGGTTGCCCTAACCTTTGTGGTTGGGGTAATAACGAACGCCAAATATATACAAAAACCAATCATAAGTTAGAAAATGGTATGCTAACCATTACGGCGAACTTGAAAGATTCGGTGTATACATCAACTCGAATTACGACCAAGAATAAATTTCAGTTTAAATATGGCACTATAGAAGCCCGAGCGAAATTACCCGTTGGTCAAGGTTTGTGGCCTGCTTTTTGGATGTTAGGTAGCAATATTGATACCGTTGGATGGCCTAAATGTGGCGAAATAGATATTTTAGAATATGTTGGTAAAGAACCAAGTATGGTGTTTACTTCACTACACACGCAAGACAGTCACGGAGAAACTATCAATACTAAAAAGACAAAAATTGAAGGTATAGAAGACGGTTTTCATGTGTATAAAGCGCATTGGACAGAGACAAAAATTGAATTTTTTATAGATGATAAATTACTGTACACGTTCGCCCCAGAAGCGTTAAACGATGAAACGATTTGGCCTTTTAACCAACCGTTTTACATCCTAGTAAATTTAGCTATTGGTGGCAATTTTGGAGGTCCAGAGGTAGATGACACAGTGTTTCCGCAGCAGTATATTATAGATTATATAAAGGTTTACAAATAAACCCTAAGCCATTTTTTAATAGCATAAAATTTATTTAGTTAAGTTTGTTTGTGGTTGTTATGCGAGGTTGTTATTTTATGGCAACCTCGCTTTGTTTTACAAAATGAAAGCTAAATACCTTCTTAAAAATTAAAAAAAAGCGTTATTTTGTAGAGAAACCACCACAGCATTTATGTTTGATGATATTTTAGCGGCAATTCCTTTTGGTATAATTTTATCGTTTACTATTGGACCTGTATTTTTTGTTCTACTCGAAACCAGCGCCACAAAGGGTATTAAGAGTGCTTTAATTTTCGATTCTGGGGTTATTCTTGCCGATATCATCTTTATTTTTGTAGCTTTTTTTAGTACCAATAAACTTTTAGATAAAATAAAAGACGATCCTAATTTTTTAGTATTTGGAGGTGTTTTACTTACAGCCTATGGTATTATTACGTTTATAAAAACTTCAAAATCGTTTAGAGAAATTGTTAGAGAGTATCATAAAGTAGAAATTAAAAAGGGCTATGGTAAGCTATTTTTAAAAGGTTTTCTGCTTAATTTTATAAATATTGGTGTGTTGTTAGGTTGGGTGGCTTTTATTGTATTAGCAAACAGTTTAACAAGTTCTAAAAACGGCGTGGTTGTGTTTCTTTCAACCATTTTAATCGTGTATTTATTAGTCGATTTAATAAAAATAGTAATTGCTAAAAAGCTAAAAAATAAGCTTACCCCGCGAGCTATTTTTAAAACTAAAAAAATAATAGCATTGGTTATTTTAGGGTTTGGTATTTTATTGTTGGTTCAAGGGTTTTTCCCAAAAGAAAAGGAACTTATTAAAGAAAAGTTCGAGCAAATTAACCCAATTGGTGGATAGCAATAGCATCAAAAAATAAAATTTACACTATAAAAAAAGCTCCCAGAAACTCTGGAAGCTTTTTGTTTTGAGGCGTCTAGCGGATTCGAACCGCTGTACAAGGTTTTGCAGACCTCTACCTAGCCACTCGGTCAAGACGCCGTAATCGGACTGCAAATGTAAAAAAAAATAAGAGTTTATTACATCTTAGTTTTATTTTTTACGCTTATCAGTCATTTTTATGGTCACTTTAGCTACATCACCACCAATTGGAGGGTTTAATTTGCTTACCCAAACCGTTGCTTTTGTAACTAATTTATCTTCTTTAAAAATGCGGTCTAAAATGCGGCGTGCTACGGTTTCAAGCAGATGCGACGCTTTTGCCATTTCTTCTTTTATAATTCTATTTAAAAAAACATAATCTACGGTATCGGCTAAATTATCGGTTTTTGCCGATGGTTGTAAATTCGCTTCAACTTCTAAATCTACGCGGTAATCGCTACCAATTTTAGTTTCTTCTTTTAAACATCCGTGGTAGGCAAACACACGAATATTTTCAACTTTTATAATTCCCATACTACAAAAATAATACAGGATTTGTCACTTCGAGTGGATTTCTACAAGAAATTTGTATCAAGAAGTTAGTTTGTAAAAAAGTCGAAAATATTACCCAAAGCACTGGTTTTCGATTTGTAAAACTCGGTATACGTACAGCGTTTACAAGTAACCGAAGAGAATTTTTTGTTTTGTACGTCAAAAATTTTCGAGAACCTTCCGCCAGTAGCACGCATTTCATCAAGTTCGTAAGTGGTATTTCCGCATTTCGGACAGCTGTAATTCATTTCAAAAAAGGTTTAAATTAATATTTACACACTATTAGTACAATCTTTCTGCGTTTTGTTACGAATTTCATTAATTTTATACCCTATTTTAAGTACAGTTTATATATGTCTGAAGAAACAAAATCGCTCAACTTTATCGAGCATATTATTGAAGAAGATTTAGCTAACGGATTAGCTAAAGATAAACTACGTTTTCGTTTTCCGCCAGAGCCAAACGGCTATTTACACATTGGGCACACCAAGGCTATTGGTATTAGTTTTGGCTTAGGATTAAAGTACAACGCGCCTGTAAATTTAAGGTTCGACGACACTAATCCTGCAAAAGAAGAACAGGAATATGTCGATGCTATTAAAAAGGATATCGCTTGGTTAGGTTACCAATGGGAAAACGAATTATACTCTTCAGATTATTTCCAGCAATTGTACGATTGGGCGGTTCAGTTAATAAAAGATGGTAAAGCCTATGTAGATTCGCAATCGAGTGAAGCTATGGCAGAACAAAAAGGCACACCAACACAACCCGGTGTAGATGGTCCTTACAGAAACAGAACGGTTGAAGAAAACTTAGACCTTTTTACACGCATGAAAAATGGTGAGTTTGAAGAAGGTGAACATATTTTGCGTGCCAAAATAGACATGCAACATACCAACATGCTTATGCGCGACCCTATTATGTATCGGGTTATTAAAAAGCATCATCACCGTACAGGAAACGATTGGTGTATATACCCAATGTACGATTGGACGCATGGTGAGAGTGATTACATAGAGCAAATTTCACACAGTTTATGTTCATTAGAATTTAAACCACACCGCGAGCTTTACGATTGGTTTAAAGAGCAGGTTTACGATTACTCGAAAGCCGAATACCCCATGTTACCAAAGCAACGTGAGTTTGCTCGTTTAAACCTAAGTTATACTATAATGAGTAAGCGAAAGCTACTAAAATTGGTTGAAGATAAGGTGGTTTCTGGATGGGACGACCCGCGTATGCCAACCATTTCTGGGTTGCGTCGTCGTGGTTACACACCAGCATCGTTGCGAAAATTTGTTGATACCGTTGGTGTGGCTAAACGCGAAAATGTGATTGATGTAGCGCTTTTAGAATTCTGCGTTCGTGAAGATTTAAACAAAACAGCTCCGCGCGTTATGGCGGTTTTAAATCCGTTAAAAGTTGTTATAACCAATTATCCTGACGGAAAAGAGGAGTGGCTTGACGCGGAAAATAATCCAGAGGATGAAAGTGCAGGATCAAGAAAAGTACCGTTTTCAAAAGAAATTTACATCGAGCAAACCGATTTTAAAGAGGAGGCAAGTAGTAAATTCTTCAGACTAAAATTAGGTGGAGAAGTGAGGTTGAAAAATGCCTATATTATAAAAGCTGAAAACGTGATTAAAGATGCCAACGGAAACATAACTGAAGTGCATTGTACTTACGATACCGATACCTCTAAAAAAGTGAAAGGTACCTTGCATTGGGTATCTATTAAACATGCTGTAAAAGCCGAAGTTAGAGAATACGATCGTTTGTTTATGGATGAAGCACCAGATAGCCACGACGGAAAAGATTTTATGGCGTTTTTAAATCCAAATTCTTTAAAAGTTATTGAAGCTTTTGTAGAGCCAAGTTTAGCTGAAGCTAAAATAGGCGAGCAGTTTCAGTTTCAACGTTTAGGTTATTTTAATGTAGATGACGATTCTAAACCAGAAGCGTTAGTTTTTAATAAAACTGTTGGTTTACGCGATAGTTGGGCAAAACAAGCGCCGAAGCAAAATAACGCGCCACAACCGCAACAAAACAAGCCACAGCAACAACGCAAGGCTATAAATGTGGTGCAACAATTGGGTAAAAAATACACCAATTATCCGCCAGAAAAGCAAGAAAAAGTTAAAGCTGAAATATTAGAACTTGCCAAAGATGTTAGCTACGACGAGTTAGAACCTCTTTTTAACACCGCAGTTAAAAAAGTAGGAACACGTATAGCAGCTATGTTGGTGTTGCAAGTCAAATTAAGTGAAGGTCAAGAGCGTAACGAAGCTATTAATAGTTTTATTGAAAAGGCTCTGGATGATAAAAGCGAATTGCTAGTAGCTGAAGCAAAAGAGATAGCTTAATTTTTTTTGTCAATTCGAGTAATTCTGAGATTACGAAGCATTGTATCGAGAATTTTTTAGCGTAAAGTTTCAAAACCTTCTCGATACAGATTTGCTCCGTTGCGCTTCGCAAATCTACTCGAAGTGACAAAACGTTATTCGGAATAGCTATTAGTTGTTTTTTAAAATCCACCGTCAATTCGAGTGATTCCGAGGCACGAGGAATTGTATCGAGAATAGTTCGAGCAGGAACTTTTTTTTATGTAATATTCATTTTTTAGTTATCTTTAAATACTAACATTAACTAATTAACATTATGGATTTTATAAACCCTTTTGCAATTGTAGTTGCAGCAGTTTCGGCTTTGGTTATCGGATTTATTTGGTATAACCCTAAGGTTTTTGGTACCGCTTGGATGAAAGCTGCCGACATGACCGACGAAAAAATTAAAGGAGGTAACATGGCCAAAATTTTTGGTTTAGCGTTGTTATTTGCTTTTCTTTTAGCAAGTGCTTTACCAGGTATTGTGGTACACCAAATGGGCGTTTTTAGCTTGGTTGGAGGCGATCCTGCAAATGCGTTACCATCGTACGAAGCCATTATGAGCGACTACGGAAGTGCCTTTAGAACCTTTAAACATGGCGCTTTTCACGGTGTGCTTTCAGGTATTTTTATTGCATTACCAATTATAGGAACTAATGCCTTATTTGAACGAAAAAGTGCTAAATACATTTTTATAAATGCAGGATATTGGATTGTAACACTCGGTGTTATGGGTGCTATTATTTGCGGTTGGAATTAAGAATTTTTGTAAGGATTTAACATAAATAGAGACTGAGAATTGTATTTTTCAGTCTTTTTTATTTCAGCGTAATTGATACACTTTAAAATCTATACTTCCCCAAACGAACTTCCCAAATTATGGGATAGTTTTGTAGCTCATGATGCGTTTTTACAAAGCGCTTATTTTAAAGCTATTAAAAAGGCTTCGCCAGAAAATATTAGTTGGTTTTTTGTAGGGGTATTTAAAAATGAGACTTTGGTTGGAGTGGCTGTAACGCAGCGTGTGGAGTTGTATTTAAAAGATATTTTTCGTGATGAAAAAGACCGCTGCTTAAAAACACTGTTTCAAGATTGGATTGCTAAAATATTAAGAGGAAATATTTTAGTAGTTGGTAATTTAATGCAAACAGGTCAGCATGCCATGTATTTTGATGAAAGGGAATTAACTTATTCGGCCTTTTTAAAAACACTTTTAAAGGCGGTTGATGCTATTAAAGTGTCCATTAAAAAAACAGACCACAAGAAAATAAGAGCGGTTATGCTCAAAGATTTTTTTGAAACTAACCCAATTCATAAAGAGACTGCTGTTTTTAAAAAAGCGAATTTATATCAAGTAAAAGTACAGCCCAATATGTTGCTTTCGGTACCAAAGCATTGGCATCAATTCGATGATTACATTGCAGATCTTACCAAGAAATATCGCGATAGGTATAAGCGTGCTCGTAAGAAGTTAAACGGCATTCAAACTAGAGAATTAACGCTTGAAGCTATTCAAGAGCATCAAAACACCTTACATAGTTATTACTTAAATGTATCGAACAATGCGAAGTTTAACACCTTTATTTTACCTGAAAATCATTTTTATAATTTAAAAGAAGCCTTACAAGAAAACTTTAAGGTTTTTGGCTATTTTTTAAAGGACGAATTGGTTGGTTTTTACACGTTAATTTTAAATAATGATAGTTTAGAAACCTATTTTTTAGGCTACCACGTGGAACATCAATACATAAATAAGTTGTATTTAAACATGCTTTACGACATGCTAAAATTTGGTATCGAACATCAGTTTAAAACCGTGGTTTATGCCCGTACCGCTATGGCTATAAAGAGTTCGGTTGGTGCAAAGGCAAAACCTATGTTGGTGTACATGAAACATACCAATGTTTTGATTAATGCCTTGTTGAATCCTATTTTCAAGTTGATGAATCCTAAGCAAGATTGGGAAGAACGGCATCCGTTTAAAATGTAAGTTTTAATTAGTTCTCGATACAAATTTGCTCCGTTGCGCTTCGCAAATCCACGCGAAGTAACGAACCGTTTTTCAGAATTGCTACTAGTTGTTTTTAAAATCTACTGTCAATTCGAGTGATTCTAAGGCACGAAGAATTATATCGAGAATCATTTAAAAACAAGAATTAGTTCTTACCAAGAATTAAAAATTCACGATATTTACAAAGCAAACCAACTACCAAAATGAGCTTACGATCGCTAATACTAATTATTATAAATAGCCTTGTGTTTTTGGTAATTGTATTGCTGTCTATTACGTTTTACAATCAGTTTTCAAAGGTTTTAGACGATAGAATTCTGCTTCAGCTTAACTCGATTAAAACGCTTAAACAAATACAAATTGAGCGTTTAATAGCTTCCGAATGGGAAAATTTTAAAAACAATCCGGAAACGGCACCCTTCAGCGACAGCTTAAAAATTGTAAATTCAAAACAGATCTTTTCATCCTCGGGAGTTTACGATTTAACCAAATTTCATTCAGGTAAAAAAACATCAATAGCTTTGGTTTTGCGCGATAGCAATCAAACAAAAATGAAAGTTATTGATTATAATAAGATTAAAAACATCCTTTTAGAACGCACCGGAATGGGTGAATCTGGCGAGTCATATTTGGTTGGTCAAGACTTTCATTTACGTTCGCAATCGCGCTTTTTAACCCAAAAAATACCTGCATCTATTTTAGCAAAAACAGTTGGCGTAACACAAGCGTTTTTAGGAAAGTCGGGTAGAGGCATTTATCCCGATTATCGCGGTATTGACGTGTATGGCGTTTACGATGTTATAGAGGTTGAAAATTTAAAACTCGCCATAGTATCCGAGATTGACGAAAGCGAAGTGAATGCGCCATTAAAAGATTTGCGCTTACGGCTTTTTGGTTTAATTGTTTTGGTTACGGTTTTGGCTATAATTCTGTCGCTGTTTTTAACGCGGATTATCACGAAGCCTGTCGAGAACATGAAAAGTAGCTTAAAAATTATGGCGAATGGCGATTATTCAGGGACTGAGCAGTTTCATAAAAATTCCACCGAAATAAGTGAAATGTTTGATGCACTTGGGCAATTGAAAAAGTCGTTGCAAGGTGCTGTAAGTTTTTCGGAAGACATAGGAAAAATGAATTTAAATGCACAATACACACCAAAAAGTACCAACGATGTTTTGGGTAAAAGTTTGGTAAAAATGCGCGATAAACTTATTGAATTCCGTAATAACGAAAACAAAAACAGATTAAACACCAAACGCCAGTTGGTTGATGGTTTAGAAAACCAACGCCGCCGTTTAGCGCGCGAACTTCACGATGGTTTAGGTCCGTTATTAACTTCATTAAAATTTTATATCGATAATAAAATTGAAAGTGAAGCGCAGCGTGTTGATATGAAAACCATTTTAGATGAAACCATAGCAGAAATCCGGGTGATGTCTAACGCTTTAATGCCTTCGAGTATTGATGATTTTGGTGTTGGTACAGCCATTTTAAACTTCATTGAAAGCATAAAAAATTCTACCGAAACCAAAATTGTTTTCGAAGATTTAACTAAACAAAAGGATAGTAAAATAACTAAAAATCAGCAGATTAATATTTTTAGAATTACTCAAGAATTAATAAACAATACCTTAAAACACGCTACAGCTAAAACCATTAGAATTACCTTATCGGAATTTGACGATTTTATCTCGCTTTTTTATTTTGATGATGGTATAGGTTTTAACTTAAACCACGTAACTTTAGGTTCTGGAATTTCAAATATTAAGGAACGTGTTGATATTTGTAACGGCGAAGTTAACATAAATTCGCAAGCAGGAAGTACCACTTTTGAAATTGAATTACCCATCGATCATGACTCCAATTAAACTTATAATAGCCGACGACCACGAACTGTTTAGAAATGGTTTAAACGAACTTTTAAAAAAGTACGACGATGTGCAGGTTGTTGCCCTTGTTGAAGATGGTAATGTGTTATTTCAAGAGCTTGAAAAACATACTGATGTTGCTATGGTTTTGCTCGATATTACCATGCCAAATATGGATGGTTTTGAGGTTTTAAATACTTTAAAAAATAGAAATTCTCAGGTTAAGCCTATTGTTATTTCAATGCACGACGAAGGTAATTATATAGCAAGTTGCGCTAAAAACGGAGCTTATAGTTATTTGTTAAAAAACACCGATCAAGAAGAGCTGATAAAAACCATTAGAATAGTGAATGATGGTAAAAAATATTTTCATCCGCAGATAGCCGAAAAAATGATAAACTATATGTCGGAACAATCGGTTAGTGAAAATTTATTATCTAATAAAGAGAAAGAAGTATTAGGTTTAATTGCTAAAGGTTTAACCACCAAAGAAATCGCTAAACAATTGTTTGTAAGTAGCCGAACTATTGAGACACATCGTGCCAATATTATTAAAAAGCTGGAAGCAAAAAACACTGCCGAACTTATTAAGAAGGCCACTGAAATTAATTTAATATAATAACTATTGGTTCTGTTTTAGAAAGATAAAATGTGGCTAAATTTCTAGAAACTAATTATTAATTGAATACTATTTTAAGTCTACTTTGAGCGCAGTCGAAAGGTCTAAGAGTTACTAAAATTAGGTTTTGACAGAACTCAAAATGACATCGACTTCTACCGAAAAATTAAAAAAAATCAGTATAAATACGGATGCCGTTTCGGTAGTTTCATAGATATGTACACTGTCTATTCTGGACTTAATTTTACATGTAAATTAAAAAAGGAATATGACATGAAAAAAGTAGCTATAATAGCCATTGCATTAGTGTTTACTGCTAGTGCTTTTGCACAAAAGAGAAATGAATTTAAAGGGCCAGCATACAAAAACTACAAACCTTGGCAACACGATGTTGAACCTACTGTGGTTTATACGGTTGTAGAAAAGGAAAACCTAACAGGGCCAGAATATAAAAACCAAAAAGTTTGGGAAAAAGACAATACAGAAGCTTATAAAGTAATTACTATTGGCACAAAACGATCGAAATTAAAAGGACCTGCTTACAAGAATTATAAAGCTTGGATGCACAAAGAGCAAGAAAATAAAGACTCTTAATGTTCTAAAAATATATTTGTTAGTTTGAGTGTTACTGTTATTGTAATGTATGGAAATTGATAGAATTTTGGATTTATAGATATTTTTCGATACACCCCAAATTACCCTATCACTTCAGGAAAAGGGGCACTCAAAAACTACAATATTTATCTTCAAAAATAATTTTAGTTAATTAGTTTTTTGAGTAAATTGTTTCTTAAGAGAAAAGCGGTTTTAAATTTTTAAAACCGCTTTAGTATTAGTACAAGCTAAACTATTTAGGCATCATTTTCATCATCTTTCTTTTTCTTAGCGTTTTTCATAGCTTCACCAATTTGGTTACTAGCTGTAAAACTTGCTACCATATTATTTAACATGTCGCTACCTGCTTGTGGCGAATTAGGTAATAAAATAAGATTACTATTTGTTTCTTCACCAATAGATTGTAGTGTGTCGTAATGTTGTGTTACTACAATTAGGGCAGAGGCTTCTTGAGAGTTAATACCAACACGATTTAAAACTTCTACAGATTCTTCTAAACCACGCGCAATTTCACGACGTTGGTCTGCAATACCTTGACCTTGTAAACGTTTGCTTTCGGCTTCAGCTTTGGCTTTTTCAACAATTAAAATACGCTGCGCGTCACCTTCGTATTGTGCAGCCGTTTTTTCGCGTTCTGCGGCGTTAATTCTGTTCATAGCAGCTTTTACTTGGGCATCTGGATCAATGTCGGTTACAAGCGTTTTAATAATATCGAAACCGTATTCTAGCATGGCATCGTTAAGTTCTGCCTTTACAGCTAAAGCAATATCATCTTTCTTAACAAAAACGTCATCAAGTTTCATTTTTGGTACTTCTGCACGAACTACATCAAATACATAACTAGTTATTTGCTCATGCGGATAGTCGAGTTTGTAAAATGCATCATAAACTTTTTGGTTAAGTACACGGTATTGTACAGATACTTTTAAGCGCACAAAAACATCATCTAAAGTTTTGGTTTCAACAATTACATCTAACTGCTGAATTTTTAAGCTTAATTTACCAGCAATTTTATCAACTAAAGGAATTTTAAATTTTAAACCCGATTGGCGAATGCTGTGAAATTTACCAAAGCGTTCAATTATGGCGGCAGTTTGTTGTTTAACAATAAAAATTGAAGAAATTAGAATTACGATTCCGAGAAAAAGAATGGGAATAAAAATATAGTCCATAATAAATTAGTTTAAATGATGGTTAAAAAATTAAGATACGAAATTAATGTTATATTTGACGACAGATGTTCTCAACTTATGAAATATAATCGTCTTTTATTGTTTGTCGCTTGTTGTATAAGTTTTGTTACAAAAAGTGAAGCTCAAAATTATAGAATTAATAACGGCTTTGGTTTAACCGGAGGCATAACGCAGTTTAATATTTTAACCGATAATTTTGAAGTAGAAGAAGGAAATGGGTTTTTAGGAGGTTTTTTAGCAACTGTAGATTTACCTTTAAAATGGTATAATGTAGGTTTTGGGATGCAGTTTTCTGAAAACCCTGTGAAAATTTCAGGGCGTGAAACATTGGCTATAACAACTGATGAAACTTTTATTGAATACAAGTTGTTTACTGTACAATTGGCTATGTTGTTAAACATTAAGGTTATTCCTAAATATTTTACAATAGATGTTGGTCCAATAGTGCAATACAATAGTAAGTTTGAGTTTAAGGATAAAGATCAAGAAAGCTTTTATGTAAATAATTACGATAATTTACAGGCGAGTGATATTACTGATATTTCTCAGTTTAATTTAAATGGAGCAATTGGTGCATCGTTAGGGATTAAGCATTTTAAATTGCGTGCGCAATACATGTATGGGTTTACCAATATGCTTAATAAATTGCAGAAGAAAAACTTAGATACTTCTGGAGGCGAAGCCAATTTTAAAGGAAACCAAAGTTTATTAATGCTTGGTGCTATTGTAGAGTTTTAAAAAATTAAAAATCGGTTTTAGGAATCTCTTTATTTGTCATCCTGAACTCGTTTCAGGATCTCATAAAATTGAAATCTGTTCAGAAATAAATCTGAAAATAGGTTATATACAAATTCCAAAAAATTCCCAAAACCGATATCATATATTATAGCATCGAAATTACTTTATCAATACGTTTAATCGTTTCATTCTTTCCTATTAAAAACATAATTTCGAAAACATCTGGTCCTTGTAAGGCACCAACAAGTGCAATTCGTAAAGGCATCATAACTTTACCAAAGCCAATATTATTTTCGGTTATCCATCCTTTTATATCAGTTTGTAATGCATTTACAGTAAAATCATCAATGTGTGTTATTATGCTTTTTACTTTGGTTAAAACCTCGGCCGTATCGTCTTTAAAGGCCTTTTTTGTGGCCTTTTCGTCGTAACTTGTTGGTGTTGCAAAGAAAAAGTGTGTTAAGTCCCAGAAATCGCTTATAAATGTGGCGCGCTCTTTTATTAAGCCAATTACTAAAGCAATATAATTTACATCGATGTCGCTCTCGTTACTATTTAATTTTTCATCAAGAATAGGTTTAAATTGTTCTGCTAAATGCAAGTCGAGTTGTTCTTGCATGTAATGATGATTAAACCATTTGGTTTTATCTGGATCGAAACGCGCACCAGATTTGTTTACTTTACTTAAATCGAAAGCTTGAATTAATTCTTCTAAACTAAAAATTTCTTGTTCTGTTCCTGGGTTCCATCCTAAAAATGCTAAAAAGTTTACAACAGCTTCAGGGAAATAACCATCTTCTTTGTAACCTCTAGAAATATCGCCTTCTGGGGATTTCCATTCTAAAGGAAATACAGGAAATCCTAATTTATCGCCATCGCGTTTGCTTAATTTTCCTTTTCCTGTTGGTTTTAAAATTAATGGTAAATGTGCAAATTCTGGAGCTTCCCAATTAAAAGCACGATAGAGTAGAACGTGTAAGGCTAAACTTGGCAGCCATTCTTCACCACGAATAACGTGCGATATTTCCATTAAATGGTCATCTACAATATTTGCTAAATGGTAAGTTGGCATACCATCGCTTTTAAACAATACTTTATCGTCTAAAACGTTAGTGTCAATTTTTATATCGCCACGAATTATATCTTTTAAATGAAGTGCTTCGTCTTGCGGACTTTTAAAGCGAATAACATAATCTTCGCCAGCGTCAAGTTTTTGTTGCACATCTTCCGCGCTAAGCGATAACGAATTATTAAGCTTTAAGCGGTTATGCCAATTGTAAATAAATGTTTTGCCTTTGGCTTCGTGGTCTTTTCTGTGAGCATCTAACGCTTCAGCGGTATCGAAAGCGTAATAGGCGTTACCCGAGGCTATAAGTTCATCGGCATATTGTTTGTACAAATGTTTGCGTTCACTTTGTCTGTATGGTCCAAATTTTTCGGCTTTATTCGGCCCTTCATCAAAAGGAAAACCACACCAATTTAAGGCGTCGATAATATATTGTTCGGCACCTTCTACGTAACGGTTTTGGTCGGTATCTTCTATGCGTAACACAAAGGTTCCGTTGTGTTTTTTGGCAAATAAATAATTAAATAAAGCAGTACGAACACCGCCAATATGTAATGGTCCAGTTGGGCTTGGTGCAAAACGCACGCGAACATTTTTTGTCATGTTTAAAGTTGATTTTTTAACGCTTACAAATATTCTGCAAAGATACAATTAACGTGTAATTATGATGCGTGTAAAAAATAAAATTGTAGTTTAGTAGTTTATAGCGTTTTACCCAAATCATGACAAATTTTACAGACATACAAAACAAGGTTGAAGCTTTTATTAAAAGGTATTATACCAACGAATTACTTAAAGGCATTATTCTATTTTTTGCCATTGGATTGCTGTATTTTTTGTTCACGCTTTTTATAGAACATGTACTTTGGTTAGGAACAACAGCACGTACTGTTTTATTCTGGCTTTTTATTGCTGTAGAATTTGGCTTACTATTAAAATTTATTGCGTTGCCCTTGGCTAAATTATTTAAGCTTAAAAAAGGCATAAACCATTTAGATGCATCAAAAATTATTGGTCAGCATTTTCCTGAAGTAAACGATAAATTATTGAATGTTTTTCAGTTGGAAAATAATGCTGAAAAATCGGAATTGCTATTGGCAAGCATCGAACAGAAATCTGTAGAATTAAAACCCATTCCGTTTAAACTGGCAGTAAATTTTAAAAAGAATATTAAGTATTTAAAATATGCTGCCATTCCGGTTGTAATTATTTTGTTGTCACTGTTGTCTGGAAATTTTAATTGGTTTAACGATAGCTACAATAGGGTAGTGCATTATAAAACCGCTTACACACCGCCGGCACCTTTTGAGTTTTTTGTGGTAAACGAAAATTTAACGGCCGTAGAGAATAAAGATTTTACCTTACAAGTTCGTACTGCTGGTGAGGTAATTCCTGAAACGGTTGAAATTAATTACAACAACGAAACCTATTTTTTAAAACAGAAAGGTAATGGAGAGTTTGAATATGTTTTTAACAAGCCAAAAACAGCAATCGCTTTTAAATTAACAGCTAACCAAGTTACCTCGAAACCTTACGAAATTGATGTTGTAAAAACACCAAGTATTGTCGATTTTCAAATGCATTTAAATTATCCGAGTTACACTAAAAAGGCCGACGAAGTTTTAAAAAGTTCTGGTAGTGCTTTGGTTCCAGAAGGCACCAAAATAACTTGGGTGTTGGATGCTCAATCAACCAATGCGATTACTTTGTTTTCAAAAGATACCATTCAATTTTCTAGTGAAAACGAAACAACTTTTAAAGCGTCCAAACGTGTTTTTAGTAACTTCAATTACACATTAAGTACTAGTAATAGTAAGTTGCAGAATTATGAGAATTTAAACTTCAGTATTAATGTTATAAAAGATGCCTATCCTGAAATTAAGGTGGATGTAAAGCAAGATAGTTTAGATAACCAATCGCTTTATTTTTATGGAAAGTTAAATGACGATTACGGTTTACAAAAAGCTCAAATGGTGTATTATCCATCTAATGATATTCAAGATAAGCAGGTAGTAGATTTAGGAATTTCTAAAACTAATTTTGCCGAATTTATATCGGCCTTTCCAAACCAATTAAATATTAAACCTGGTATAGCCTATAGTATTTATTTCGAGGTGTTCGATAATGATGCTGTTCATAGTTTTAAAAGCGCTAAGAGTTCTGTTTTTTCTTTTAGAAAGCGAACTCAAGAAGAGGAAGAGCAGCGCAATTTAGAAGAACAAGGGAAAACGATAAACGATTTACAAAAGTCGTTTGAGAAGTTTAATTCGCAGGAGAAGAAACTTGAAGAACTTACACAGCTTCAAAAGGAAAAAAGCGATTTAAATTTTAATGATAAAAAGAAGTTAAAATCATTTATCCAACGTCAAAAAGAACAGGATGAGATGATGAAACATTTTAATAATAAACTGCATAATAATATTGATGAGTTTCAAAAAGAAGAGAAAGAAGATCCGTTTAAAGAAGCTTTAAAACAACGCTTAGATGAAAACGAAAAACGCCTTGAAAAAGACGAACGTTTACTAAAAGAGTTGGAGCGTATGCAAGATAAAATTAGCAAAGAACAATTAACAGAAAAGCTTGAAGAATTAGCCAAACAAAACAAGAATAAAAAGCGCAGTTTAGAGCAGTTGTTAGAGTTGACTAAACGCTATTATATTGAGAAGAAGTTAGAGCAATTAAAAGAGGATTTAATGAAGCTGGCTATTGAGCAAGAAAAACTTTCAAATGACACTAAAGAAGATAACACAGTTGAAAAGCAGGATGCATTAAACGAAAGGTTTGAAGAATACAAGAAGCAAATTTCTAAATTAGAAGAAGAGAGCAAGTCTTTAAAAAAGCCAATCGGAATCCCTAGAGATAAGCTAGAAGAAAATGAAATAGATAAAGAACAAAATACAGCCTCTGAGGAGTTGCAAAAGAAGGACCAAGAGAATGCTTCTGAAGAGAAGAATAAGCAAGAGAATAGTTTAGAGCAAAACTTAAAAAACGCTCAAAAAAGTCAGAAGAAGGCGGCTAAAAAAATGATGGAAATGAGCCAAAGCATGCAACAAGCTATGCAAGCTTCTGGTGGTGATCAGATGCAAGAAGATGCTGAAACGCTGCGTCAAATTTTAGACAACTTGGTGTTGTTTTCTTTCGATCAAGAAGACTTAATGAATCAGTTTAAAACTTCAGAAACTAACGATAATAGTTTTGCTTCAAACTTAAAAAAGCAAAATAATTTGTTAGAGCATTTCGAGCATGTAGACGATAGTTTGTTTGCCTTATCGCTTCGTAACCCTAAACTTTCCGAACAGGTTAATAATGAGATTTCGGAGGTGTATTATAACATGGAAAAGAGTTTGGAAAACTTTGCCGATAATCGAGTGTATCAAGGTATTTCAAATCAGCAATTCACAATTACTGCAAGCAATAATTTAGCCGATGTTTTAAGTGATGTGCTAGATAACATGCAGGAGAGTTTAAGTATGTCTCAAGGTCAAGGAAGTTCTGGTGACATGCAGTTGCCCGATATTATTATGAGTCAGGAGCAGCTTAATAAAATGATGCAGGAAGGTATGCAAAAAGGAGAGGGTAAACCTAGTGAAGGGGAACAAGGTGATGGTGAAAAGCAAGGAGAAGGAAGTAAATCTGGTGAAGATTCAAATGGAAAATCTGGTAACCAAGAAGGAGATAGTGACCAAAAAGGTAAGGGCAAAAGCGGTAAAGAAGGACAAAAAGAAGCAGGAGATGGAGAAGGTACAAATGAAGATTTAAATGGGTTGTTGTTTCAAATTTACCAAGAACAACAAAAGCTTAGAAATGCCCTTGAAGAGCGAATTGCTAAAGAAGGATTAAAAGGCAATGCTCGAAGCTTAGTGCGCCAAATGGAGAATGTAGAATTAGAATTATTAAACAAAGGTTTTACAAAACAAACGCTTCAAAAAATGATGCAATTAAAGCATCAATTATTAAAATTAGAGAATGCCACATTGCAACAACAACAGGATAATAAGCGTGAGTCACAATCAAATTCTAATCAGTTTAATAATAGCACGAATAATCAAATTCCAACAGCGAAACAATATTTTAATACCACTGAAATATTAAACAAACAAGCATTACCTTTGCAGCCTGTTTATAAAGTTAAAGTACAACAATATTTTAATAAGGCTAATGATTGAATTTAATTACGAAACCGATTTTAAGCTGTCTTCTGAGGATGCAATTTCTGCTTGGATTAAGGAAACGATTGAGCAAGAAAACCATATTTTAGAAGAAGTAAATTATGTGTTTTGTAATGATGACTATTTACATAAATTGAATGTTGAATTTCTCAATCATGACACTTTAACCGATATTATTAGTTTCGATTATTGTGTTGGTAAACGCGTTGCAGGTGATATTTTTATTTCTGTTGAAAGAGTAGCGGATAACGCTAAAGATTTTGATGTTTCGTTTAATGCGGAATTAAAGCGCGTTATTATTCATGGTGTATTGCATTACTGTGGTTATAAAGACAAAACAGATGCTGATGCTAAACTAATGCGAGACAAAGAAGATTTCTACTTAGCGCTTTATAATCAGAAGTTTATTTAAGAATTTTACAAAATTTAATTAGTGTTCCACGTGGAACGCTACAAATTTCCACGATATGTTTAACGAAGTATATGATGTTATAGTAGTTGGTGCAGGACATGCTGGTAGCGAAGCAGCAGCAGCTGCTGCCAATATGGGAAGTAAGACCTTGTTGGTTACTATGAATCTTCAAAACATTGCACAAATGTCTTGTAATCCAGCTATGGGTGGTATTGCTAAAGGGCAAATAGTGCGCGAAATTGATGCGCTTGGAGGTTATAGTGGTATTGTGTCTGATACCTCGGCAATTCAGTTTAAAATGCTTAATAAGTCTAAAGGGCCAGCTATGTGGAGTCCGAGAGTACAGAGTGATAGAATGCGCTTTGCTGAAGATTGGCGCATGCTTTTAGAGCAGACAAAGAACTTAGATTTTTATCAAGAAATGGTGTCTGGTTTGCTTGTTGAAGGTGATAAAGTTGTAGGTGTAAAAACATCTTTAGGTGTTGAGGTTCGAGGTAAATCTGTAGTGTTAACTAATGGTACTTTTTTAAATGGCTTAATTCATATTGGAGATAAAAATTTTGGTGGGGGTAGAGCAGGTGAAAAAGCAGCTACTGGAATTACCGAGCAGTTGGTTGATTTAGGTTTCGATTCTGGTAGAATGAAAACAGGAACGCCGCCAAGAGTGGATGGTAGAAGTTTAGATTTTTCTAAAATGGTTGAGCAGCCTGGGGATGAAAATCCTGAGAAATTCTCATATTTAGATGTTACAAAACCATTAAAGGATCAGCGTTCTTGTCATATGTCTTATACGAGTCCTTTGGTTCACGATTTGCTTCGTGAAGGGTTTGATAGGTCGCCAATGTTTAATGGTAGAATTAAAAGTTTAGGACCTCGTTATTGTCCGTCTATTGAAGATAAAATAAATCGTTTTGCAGATAAAGATCGTCATCAATTATTTGTAGAGCCAGAAGGTTGGAATACGGTTGAGTATTATATAAACGGATTTTCTACGTCGCTGCCAGAGGATGTTCAATTTAAAGCGTTGCGTTCGGTTGCTGGTTTTGAAAACGTGAAGTTTTTCCGTCCAGGTTATGCTATAGAATATGATTATTTTCCGCCAACACAATTAAAACACACCTTGGAAACTAAGTTGGTTAGTGGTTTGTATTTTGCGGGTCAAATTAATGGAACTACGGGTTACGAAGAAGCGGCTTCACAAGGCTTAATGGCTGGTATAAATGCGAGTTTAAAAGTTCAAGAAAATGAACCGTTCATATTAAAACGTGATGAGGCTTATATAGGTGTTTTAATCGATGATTTAATTACAAAAGGGACAGAAGAGCCGTATAGAATGTTTACTTCGCGTGCAGAATATAGAACCTTATTGCGTCAAGATAATGCAGATTTGCGTTTAACGCCGAAAGGTTTTGAATTAGGTTTAGCTTCAGAAAAACGATTAAAACGTATGGAGCAAAAGCATGAGTCGGCTAAAGAATTTGTGTCTTTTTTCGAAAACACAAGTGTTAAGCCAGAAGAAATCAATCCTATTTTAGAGTCTAAAAAATCTTCGCCGGTTAATCAATCTGGTAAATTGTTTAAAATTTTTGCGCGTCCTAATATTGAAATGGATGATGTTAGAAAAGTTGAAAGTGTTGAAGCTTATATTCAAGAGCATAATTTAGATCGAGAGGTGATAGAGCAAACCGAAATTCAGGTTAAGTATTCTGGTTATATTGCTAAAGAAAAAAATAATGCTGATAAGTTAAGTCGATTGGAATATGTGAAAATTCCAGCTGATTTTGATTATTCTAAAATAAAATCCATGAGTTTTGAAGCGCGCGAAAAGCTGAAAAAAATACAACCAACAACTGTTTCGCAAGCATCAAGAATTAGTGGTGTTTCGCCAAATGATATTTCGGTGTTATTGGTTTATATGGGTAGATGATGAAGGTTGTTGAGTTAAAACAGAAGGTTTCTTTTCAAATTAAGGCACAATTTGGCATTCCTCTTGTTGTTTTTTGTTGTGCTATATCTTATATTAATTTAATTTTTTTTCCTTTGGCATTAGTTTCTATTTGTCTGATGTTTGTGGGTTATTCTTATCTTTTTAGAAGTGATTTTAAACATAAAATGGTGATTACTGTTTTTGGTTTTAAGTTGATTTATTTAAAGAAAACTTTTTTGAATCCAGACTATATTTCATTATTTCCTCAGTCTTATAAGCAGACAAATGCTTTTGGGTTTTTAGAGTTTGGTCAATCTAAGTGGAAGGAGTACACTATTAAGTTTTTTAGTTCTAATAGAAATCAAACTGTTTTCAGAAGCGAAAATAAAGAAGATGTTTTGACTCTCGGAGTTCAATTATCCGACTTGTTAGGAGTCAAATTGTATAATAAATTAAAGTAGTTCCACGTGGAACAGTAGTTAAAACACTCAATAAAAGTGTTTTTTTAAAACATTTGTGAATTCGTGACGATAAAACAAACTAAAAGCATCATTTTAAAAGTAAAGGATTATTCGGTTTCTGGCGAAGATTTTCAGTTGTTAGAAAACGAAACCTATGGTTTTTTAGAAACGCATCCGCAGCCTTCAAATGAAAAATTACCAGAATATTATAAAAGCGAAGATTATATTTCGCATACCGACGCCAAGAGAAACTTATTTGAAAAAGTGTATCATTTAGTTCGTGTTTATGCTTTAAATAAAAAAGTAGCTTTAATAAATAGTTATGTGTCGTCAAGCAAACATGTTTTAGATGTTGGTTGTGGTACGGGTGATTTTTTAAGTACAGCGAAAAAAAATGGATGGCAGGTGAGTGGGGTAGAGCCAAACGAACAGGCTCGAGAAATAGCTAATAAAAAAACAAATAACGCTGTTTTTAATATTGAAAAGCTTTTAGAGTTTAAAGAAGCTTCGTTTAATGTTATTACACTTTGGCATGTTTTAGAGCATTTGCCAAATCTTGAAGATCATATAAAAGTGTTTAAAAAACTATTAAGGCCTAATGGTGTTTTAATAATTGCTGTTCCTAATTATAAAAGTTATGATGCGAAACATTATAAAAACTTTTGGGCAGCTTACGATGTGCCTAGGCATCTTTGGCATTTTAATAAAACATCTATTAAAAATTTAGTTGAGCGTTTTGGTTTTAATCTTATTAAAACAAAACCAATGTGGTTCGATGCGTTTTATGTGAGTTTGTTATCTGAAAAATATAAAACTGGCAAAATGAATTTTTTAAAAGGATTTTTTATTGGTTTAGTTTCAAATGTAAAAGCAATAGCTTCAAAAGAAACATCGTCTCTAATTTATATTATTAAAAAGAACGAATAGTAATTTCCGTTTTTTTCTTCTTGTTTTTAAAAAGAGCTTCATAAATGTCTTTTTTATTAAAAATATTCAAAAGTTTAAGTTTTGAGCTCATTTTTCAGTCTTAAAAACCAAAATATTTATTTTAAGAATTTATTTTAAAGCATTTTTAAGGGTGATAGGCGCTAATATGTCTTTTTTGTGAAATGTGCTTAAAACGCTTTAAAACGAGTCGTTTTTTATAGGTAATTTTTATTTTGGCCTGTTTTTGTTATAAGTTTTCTTTATTTGTTAAAAACAGAATAAATTTCGGTTATTCTAAAACTTACTTTATTACATTTGTTTGATTTAAAAAAAAGATCTAACTAATTTTCATAAAACCATGAAAAAATTATTTTTTACTGCTTTGGCAGTTTTGGCATTAACAGCATGTCAACAAGAAAAGAAAATTGCTTTTGTTGATAATGGAGAAGTTATTAACGAATATCAAGAGAAAAAAGATGTAGAGGCGAAGTTTCAATTAAAAGATGAAGCTTTTAGAAAAAAAGCCGATAGTATTGGGCAAGCATTTCAAGCCGAAGTGCAATCTACTCAAGCAACGGCTCAAAAATCGTCGCAACGTAAAGCGCAAGAATTAATGGCAGGTTTGCAACAAAAGCAACAACAATTGCAACAACAAATGCAAATTGAGCAACAACAGTTAACACAAGAATTTCAAGCTGAAATAGATTCTGTAATTGGGAAAGTGAAAGATTTTGTAAAAGATTATGGTAAAACGAATGGCTACACCTATATTTTAGGAACAAGTGATGCTGCGGCAACAGTAATGTATGGTGCTGAAGAAAACGATTTAACCGAAACTATTTTAGCAGCTCTTAACGACGTCTATTCAAAGAAATAATATAACGTTTAGTACGTTTTAAAAGCCAGAGTATTTTATTTATGCTCTGGCTTTTTTTATTTAATTACTGTTACATGAAAGTACGAGACTATTTAAAACAACCTTTCGATTATTTTAACGACGATAAATCGAAGAGGATTTACATTATTTCTGCCATCGTTTTTTCGCATTTATTCTTAATAATTTTTCAGCCTTATGGTATTTCTGAAGAAATGTCGAACCCTGAAAATAGTACTTTAAATAAGTTTTTGTTCTTTTTTTCTATCGCATTAACCACATTTGTGGCCTTATCACTTTCACAATTTGTTCTCAGAAAATGGTTTCATATTACTAACGTTAGTAGTAAAAAATATTTGGGTTGGTTACTTTTTGAAGCGCTGCTTTTACAGATTGTTAATTTTGGAATGGCGTTTATTATTCCAGATTTAGGAAACGATTTTGAAGAAGAATTAAACCTGTGGTTTCAAATAAAAATGTATCCTAAATTATTACTTATTTTAATATTTCCTTTTTTTGGAACGGTAATTTTTATTGCTATAAAACGGTTAAAATCTGAAGTAAAAACATTAGACGAACAACTGCATTTTTTTAAGCATAAATACGCTCAAAATTCGAGTGAAGATTGCGTAGAATTACGTGATGAAAATAATCAAATAGATATCTCAATTCCTGTAAATAATTTAATGTATTTAGAGTCGAGTAACCAATATGTTTTAATTTACTTTATTAAAAATAATGTGATAAAAAAGCATATTGTGCGTAACCGATTGAAGAATATTATACAGCAAATGCAACAATATCCTATAAAGCAATGTCACCGATCGTTTGCTGTAAATATGATGCATATTGAGCATTTATTACGTAAAAATGGTAAAGCTTTTTTAGTATTTAAAGCCGATTTTGAAATGCAAAAAATACCTGTTTCAAATTCATTTATAAGTACTTTTGATGTGGTTGTTTCTATGTAGTTTATTTTTTCACTCCATATATGTAACAATTCACTCCAAACGATCGTCTTCATTACAAGGTTCGTCAATATTTAAAATTATTTTGCGTTAACAAAGCCATAAAGTAAAAATCGATTTTTTATTACAAACAAATCTTAAATTTATCAAATCATAAAAAACAGAACAGTTACTAATGAAGCAATTATGTTTAGTCATCTTCTTGTTTACGAGCTTGTTATGCTTGTCTCAAGAAAAATTCAGTATTAGTGGTACCATAACCGATACCACCAACGGAGAAACGCTTTTAGGAGCAACCGTGTATTTAAAAAACACCAATTTTGGGGCCTCAACCAACGAGTATGGTTTTTTCTCGTTAACCGCACCAAAAGGCAGTTACACGTTAATTATTTCGTATGTGGGTTATAACACGTATTCACAAGAAATTACATTAAACGGCGATCAAAAACTCGATTTCGAGTTGCAAGAATCGGCTACATCTCTCGATGAGGTTATTATAGTGGCCGAAGAATCGGAAACTGTTAGCATTAAAAAACCACAAATGAGCGTGTCTAAACTTAATGCGCAAACTATTAAAGAAATGCCTGCGGTTTTAGGCGAAGTAGATGTTATAAAATCCATTCAAATGTTACCCGGAGTTACCAATAATGGCGAGGGTTCAGCAGGATTTCATGTGCGTGGTGGAGCCGCCGATCAAAACCTAGTTTTACTCGATGAAGCTATTATTTATAACACCTCGCATTTATTTGGTTTTTTCTCTGTATTTAATGCCGATGCTATTAAAAATATAAAGCTTTATAAAGGCGATATTCCAGCTAAATTTGGCGGAAGAGTATCATCTGTACTCGATGTGCGTCAAAAGGACGGAAATAGCAAGAAATTTGCTTTAAATGGCGGTGTTGGACTTATTTCAAGCAGATTAACCGCAGAATCGCCATTTTTTAAGGATAAAGGCTCGTTTTTAATTGCGGGACGAACCTCATATGTGCATCTATTTATGCCGCTTATTGAGGATGTAAAAGATGATAAAATATCGTTTTACGATCTTAACTTAAAAACTAATTTCGAGATTAATAAAAACAATAAATTGTATTTGTCGGGTTATTTTGGACGAGACGCTTTCGATTTATCGGGTTTAATTACTAATAATTACGGTAATGCCACTGGAAATTTACGTTGGAACCATGTTATAAACGACAAATTATTTTCAAATTTATCCTTCATTTACAGTAAATACGATTATAACATTGTGCTTGACTTTATTGAGCTCGATTGGGATGCTGATATTACCAATTATAATCTTAAATACGATTTAGGCTATTATGTCAACAATAATTTAACCCTCGATTTTGGTGTAAGCGGATTAATCTATAATGTAAATCCTGGTGAAGTAAAACCTTCAACCGAAACATCATCAATTAATCCTTTAAAATTAGATGAAAAACGCGCTTTCGAAGGTGCTGTTTATGCTAGTGCCGAACATCAAATTACCGATAAATTGGCACTTAATTATGGGCTACGATACAGTACATTTTCGCGTTTAGGCGGCCAAAGCATTACGAATTATGTTAATAATCAACCGGTAGTTTACAATAGCGATTTAGGAATTTATGAGCGTGGTGAAGCCGAAAGTGAAACGAGTTATAGTAAAAACGAAAGTATTAAAACATTTGGGTATTTCGAGCCTCGTTTTGGGGTGTCGTATCAGTTAAATGATGCTTCTTCAGTTAAATCGAGTTATACAAAATCGACACAATATTTACACTTATTATCCAATACTGCTTCGGTGACGCCTTTGGATGTTTGGACACCAAGCGGACAGTACATTAAGCCGCAAATTTCCAACCAATATGCGGTGGGTTATTACAGGAATTTTAATGATAACGCTTATACTTTAGAGTTAGAAAGTTATTATAAACATGTTGATAATCGTATTGATTACATTGACGGATCAGATTTAATTGGTAACAACAACATTGAAACCGAAATTTTAAATGGCGAAGCCCGAGCTTATGGTATGGAATTACTGCTTCGTAAAAATAAAGGCGATTTCACGGGGTGGTTAGCCTATACTTTATCGAAATCGGAGCAGCGCGCCTTAGGCGGAAATGCCGGCGGACCTGGAATTAACAATGGCGATTGGTACAAAACGGCTTATGATAGAACACACGATATTTCACTAACAGGTTCTTATAAATTAAATGATAAATGGCGTTTTAGTTCTAATTTTGTGTTTCAAACAGGGCGACCAGTTACCTATCCAAACGGACAATACAACTACGAAGGCTTGTCGGTAGCAACCTATGCCAATCGAAACGAGAACCGCTTACCAACGTATCACAGATTAGATTTATCGGCAACCTTAACTCCAAATAGAAACCCAGATAAACGCTGGAAAGGCGAGTGGGTATTTAGTATTTACAACGCTTATAATCGCAGAAATGCAGCCTCGGTTGGTTTTAGCCAAAACAACCAAACAGGTTTAAACGAAGCCACGCGAATTTCAATTTTTGGAGCAATTCCGTCGGTATCTTATAATTTTAAATTTTAAAACGATGAAAAACTATATAAAAACCCTATTTGTTTTAACCAGCATTATTTTTTCGGCCTGCGAAGATGTTATTGATGTTGATGTTGATACCGCTGAAACGCGCTTAGTAATTGAAGCTTCTTTAGATTGGGAAAAAGGAACAACCGGAAACAATCAAACCATAAAATTAAGCCTATCGTCACCTTATTTTAATACACAGGATATTACCGTAGTAACGGGAGCAAATGTAGTGGTTACAAACATGAATACGGGCGATATTTTTAACTTTACAGATGAAAATGATGGCAGCTATACTACAAACAGTTTCGAGCCTATAATTGGTAATACATATAGCTTACAAGTGAGTTATAATGGAGAGACGTATGAAGCTACCGAAACTTTAATGGCAGTTCCGGAAATTAAGGAGATAAACCAAAGTATTGAAGGCGGATTTGATGACGAATTACTTGAAGTTAATGTGTATTTTGATGATCCTGTTGATGAAGAAAATTATTACTTATTAAATTTTTATGAAACAGGTGATTTGTTTTCCTTTTTTGCCGATGTTTCGGATGAATTTGTAAACGGAAATGAAGTGTATTATTTCTTTGAAAAAGAAGATGACGAAGACAATAACCAAGCGCCATTTCAAGCCGGAGACACGGTAGATATTGAGCTTTATGGTATTTCGGAATCATACTATAATTACATGAGATTGTTAATAGAACAGTATTACAGTGGAGGCAATCCGTTTTCATCTACAGCTGCGCTCATAAAAGGCAATTGTATAAACCCAACAAACCCCGATAATTATGCTTTTGGGTATTTTAGAGTCACCGAGGTTGATGTGGCTACTTATACTTTCGAGTAAAAAAAGGTTTTAATAGAATCAGACCTGTCAGGTTTCAAAAACCTGACAGGTCTTTTTTTTTAAAAGAATTAATAGCTTTCAGAGCGCTATTTAAAGATTTAATTTGTTTATTTTAAATCAGTTAAATTACAAATAAATGACTCATAAATTTATGCCAACCAACCCTTAATTCTCCTTTTTATGCAATAAACGCGTGAGTTTAATACTCAAATCGGTTAGAATGATTTTAGAGTTACCGTTGCGTTCAATATGATAAATAGCATCTTGTAATTCGTTGCTAATATCCATAATGTTATTGCCATGTATAAAAGGCGCAAATTTAGCCAAGTTAAAAGCTTCGCTTTTAGGTTCAAAAAACACCAAATCGTTGGCGTTATAATTTAGTAGTAAGGCTTGTCTAAAAAAGTCTAAACAAAAATTTAAAAACTGTTTTTGGGTTTCTCTACCTGTTTTAGCAACCTCTTCGCTCCATGAAATTAAATCGTGAATGGCAGCTTTATTGCCTTTTGCTTTAAACGCGGTGCGTACCCAAAACACAAACCATTTTTCAAATTGTAAATCTTCACTATCACTATAAACCAAATCGCAAGCTTTATTGTAATTGCCATTAGCTTGGTGCGCAATTTTGGTAGCATCAGCTTCAGCGATATTAAATTGTTTAATTAAAGCTTCTTTTACGTCGTTTTCGGCCAGCGGCGGAAAGTGTAACACTTGGCAGCGTGAGCGAATGGTGTTAATAATTTGCTCTTCGTCTTCAGCAATTAATAAAAAAATCGTTTTTGCAGGCGGTTCTTCAATCAGTTTTAAAAGTTTGTTTGCCGCGGCAGTATTCATTTTTTCGGCCATCCAAACCAAAAGAATTTTATAGCCACCTTCATAAGCTTTTAGTGATAGTGATTTTACGATATCTTGAGCTTCATCTACACCTATTTGACCTTGCTTGTTATCTACTCCAAGTAGTTTGTACCAGTCGAATAAATTTCCGTAAGGTTGTTCGTTTAAAAGTTGGCGCCATTCTTCTAAATAATGACTAGAAACAGGGTGTTTTTTTACTTTATCGCTGGTAGTTACAGGAAATGCAAAGTGCAAATCGGGATGCGAAAAATTCTTAAATTTTAGGTTACAAGCATCGTTACCACCAGTGTTTTCGGCATTAGTATTTTTACACAAAATGTATTGCGCATAAGCTAAGGCCATGGGTAAAGTGCCACAACCTTCGTTGCCAACAAATAGCTGTGCGTGTGGTATGCGACCATTATCGGCACTTTGGGTTAAGTGCTTTTTTATATGTTCTTGTCCTATAATTTCATTAAATAGCATAGGCAAACCTACATATTTTTTTGTTTTAATTTTAATTAAGTAACGTATAAAAAACGGACTAAAAGTTTAAGAATAAAAAAAATCTTTATCAGCTATATCGTTTTCGTGTAAAATCGCATTTTAATTAGGCTATTTATTAGTTACATTTGTAGGACTAAATAGTAAATACAAAACAATGAAAACGATTAACGATTTTAATTTCGAAAATAAAAAAGCACTTATTCGTGTAGATTTTAACGTGCCTTTAAACGATAAATTTGAGGTAACAGATACCACAAGAATTGTTTCAGCAAAACCAACTATTATTAAAATTTTAGAAGATGGTGGTAGCTGTATTTTAATGTCGCATTTAGGGCGTCCAAAAGGTGTGCAAGATGAGTTTTCGTTAGGTCATATCGTTGAAACCGTTAAAGATATTTTAGGAGTAGAAGTTACTTTTGTTAAGGCTTGTGTTGGCGAAACTGCCGAAGAAGCTGCGGCAAAATTACAACCAGGACAAATTTTATTGTTAGAAAATTTACGTTTTCATGCTGAAGAAACTGCGGGCGATGTTGCCTTTGCAGAACAACTATCTAAATTAGGTGATATTTACGTAAATGATGCTTTTGGTACCGCACACCGTGCACATGCTTCAACAACTATTGTAGCTCAGTTTTTC
Source organism: Neotamlana nanhaiensis (assembly GCF_000943555.1). Classification (GTDB taxonomy): domain Bacteria; phylum Bacteroidota; class Bacteroidia; order Flavobacteriales; family Flavobacteriaceae; genus Neotamlana; species Neotamlana nanhaiensis. The sequence continues at coordinate 422,732 of NZ_JTDV01000002.1, forward strand.
GAAGATAAAAAATGCTTTGGTAGTTTATTAGCTCAAGAAATTGAAAGTATTAAAAAAGTATTAGAAACAGGGGAAAAACCAGTTTTAGGTATTTTAGGAGGAGCAAAAGTATCTTCAAAAATTACTATTATCGAGAATATTTTAGATGCTGTAGATCATTTAATTATTGGTGGAGGTATGGCCTTTACTTTTGTTAAAGCGCAAGGCGGAAAAATAGGAAATTCTATTTGTGAAGATGATAAAATGGAGTTGGCTTTAGAGATTTTAAAACAAGCTGAAGCTAAAAACGTAAAAGTACACATCCCTGTTGATACTATTGCTGCCGATGATTTTAGTAACGATGCCAATACACAAACTGTAGATATTAATGCTATTCCAGATGGTTGGGAAGGTGTTGATGCGGGGCCAAAATCGAGAGAAATTTTCCACGATGTTGTTATGCAATGTAAAACCATTTTATGGAATGGTCCGTTAGGCGTTTTTGAAATGGAAAGTTTTGCTGGAGGTACTATCGAATTAGGAAACTCTATTGCCGAAGCTACTAAAAATGGCGCGTTTTCATTAGTTGGTGGTGGCGATTCTGTTGCTGCTGTTAAACAGTTTGGTTTCGATGATAAAGTAAGTTATGTAAGTACTGGTGGAGGCGCTATGCTTGAAAGTTTAGAAGGTAAAACATTACCAGGTATTGCTGCAATTTTAGAATAAAATACGCTTCAAAATAAATTAAGGGTTGTTTGTGTGATTTTATAATCGCTTTAATTCAGGCGATTACTAATCAAACATAAAAAATTAAATTTAAGTTTTTTAATTCCCTTAAAAAATACGAATTTAGCCATAATGTCGTTGATTAACATGTTAACCGATTTTATGGCTATTCGTTTTTATATCGCTTTGTTTGTGTGTGGTTTAGGATTTTCTCAAACCACCGATTCTATTATTGATGGTACTAAAAATACCATCAAAACAATAGAAGTACAACCAGATTCTACCCAAGTAAAAGAATTTGTAGATAACGAATTTGCTGCGCAAATAGATGAAAAATGGCTCGAAGAATTGTATAGCAACGCCTTGTTCGATACCATTTACAAATCGGTTACCGAACTCGATTTTAAAGATGTTGATTTTCCAGAATTACCAACCGATACCTTAAAAGCACGATTAAAAGAACTCGATGCCAGAACACCGTTTAATGTGGAGTATAATCCGTCGTTAGAAAGTGTTATAAAATCGTACTTGAAACATCGTAGAAATTCCATTCAAAAATTAATTAGCTTAAGCGCGTATTATTTCCCAATGTTTGAACGCGAGCTCGATTTGTATGATATTCCTTTGGAAGTTAAATATCTAGCCATTGTAGAATCGGCGTTAAAACCTAGAGCACGATCTAGAGTAGGAGCAACTGGTTTATGGCAATTTATGTTTAGCACAGGTAAAATGTACGGACTCGATGTAAGTAGTTATGTTGATGAGCGTAGCGATCCTATAAAATCTACCGAAGCCGCAGCAAAATATTTAGCTAAACTCTATGAAATATTTGGCGATTGGGATTTGGCTTTAGCAGCCTATAATTCTGGTCCAGGAAACGTTTCAAAAGCGATTCGTCGTTCTGGAGGTTATCAAAATTATTGGAATATCAGACATAATTTACCAAGAGAAACAGCAGGTTATTTACCAGCATTTTTAGCTAACATGTATATTTTTGAATATGCCGAACAACACGGTTTTAAAAAAATAAAACCAGAAACCGCCTATTTTGAAACCGATACTGTAAGAGTTAAGCAGATGATAACGCTCGATCAAGTTTCAGAAGTAACGGGTACGCCAATTGAGGCGCTTCAATTTTTAAATCCGTCGTATAAATTAGATATTATTCCGTTTATAAAAGAAGAAAAATACACGTTAAGATTACCTCGCGAAGTTATGGGTGCTTTTGTAACTAACGAAGATTCTATTTATGCTTTTGCTAAAGCCGAATTTGACAAACGTGAAAAGCCACTGCCACAATTTTTTAATGCCGATGAGAAAATACGGTATCGTGTAAAATCGGGCGATTATTTAGGAAAAATATCAAGAATGTACGGGGTTCGTGTTAGCGATATAAAACGTTGGAATGGTTTACGAAATAACGATTTAAGTATTGGGCAAAGATTAACCATTTTTCCAAGAAAACCGCATGTTTCAACGCCGCAAAAAACCGCTTCAACAACAACGCAAACTATAAAACCTAAACCTATTTCTGGCGAGGTTACCATTTATACAGTACAGTCTGGAGATTCGCTTTGGAGTATTTCACAAAAATTTTCTGGAGTTTCTGTTCAAAATATTAAAGAATGGAACGGTATTAGTGGTAATAAATTAAAACCAGGAATGAAGCTTAAAATTGGGAAAAGCTAACTTCTTTTAAAAACCAAAAACAAAATGATACGTTACGTTATTTTATCGGCATTTACACTGTTTTTTTTAGTGTCTTGCGGAAATAAAAAGAAATCAGATAAAGATATTTACATAGCCGATGCCACGGGTGCCATAAACAATGTATCGGTGGTTATGGAAAACGATTTGTGGGATGGTAGCGTTGGTGAAGCTGTAAGAAGCGTGTTAGCAAAACCTATTTATGGCTTACCTCAAGACGAACCAACGTTTACTATTAGTCAAATTCCGCCAGCTGTTTTTTCGGGTTTTGTCACTAAAAACAGAACCGTTTTAAAAATTGAAACAGGCAAAGAAGCTGACCTAAAAGTGTTAGACGATGCCTATGCTAAACCGCAAAAAGTAATTGTAATATCGGGAAAAACAAAGCAAGAAATTATTGATTTGATTATAGAAAATGAAGTAAAAATTGTTGATGTTTTTAGAAATGTAGAGCTGGCTGCGAGGTTAGCACAAATGGAAAAATCACCCCATAGTTATACTCAAATTAAAGAAAAATTGGGATTAACCATTCAATTTCCATCCATTTATTCGGTTGCGAAAGAAAGTGATAATTTTTTCTGGTTTAGAAAAAGTATTACCATTGGGCACATGCATTTAATGATGTACGACTTACCACATGATGGCATTAAAAGAAATGATAGTACGGTGTTACAAATAATAAAATTAAGAGATTCTATTGGAGAAAAATACTTTCGTGGTAGGCTAGATGGTAATTTAGATGCTAATGGGCAAACCATATCGTCGTTTATGGTAACAGAGTCGGCTTATGCACCTTATTTAAAAGAAACCATTGTAGATAATAAACCAGCTTTAGAAACAAAAGGCATTTGGGAACTAACCAACGATTTTATGGGTGGCCCATTTATAGATTATGCTATTGAAGATAAAACAAACAACCGCTGGGTAATTATTGAAGGTTTTGCTTTTGCTCCTTCAGTTGAAAAAAGAAATTATATGTTAGAACTCGAAGCTATTATCAAATCGGTTAAAATTGAATGATCAGTTGTTTCAGTTTAATACAAACAAAAAAACCAGCAAATCTGCTGGTTTTTTTATTATAAAGAAAAAGTAAAATTATTCTTTTTTCGATGCATCGGTTTCTTCCTCTTTGCTAGCATCTTTAAATTCTTTAATGCCGCTACCAAGGCCTCTCATCAATTCAGGTATTTTTTTACCTCCAAATAATAGTAAAACAACTACCACAATTAGGGCTATTTGCCATGGGCCAATTGCTAATGGTAACATATATAAGCTCATAATATTAAATTTTAAAGCACAAAGTTACTAATTAAACTTTAACTAAAGTTGGTTTAAACATAATTTTAGCATAGCCTTATATTTAAAACCTTTTTATCACGTTATACTTTACTTAAAAGCGTATGGCTTTTAATAATTTCTATTATTTTTGTTCAACTATGGCTACTAAAAAAAAGAAACCAAAAAAAATTAAAAAGAAATTACTCGATAAGTACCGCTTGCTTATACTTAACGAGGTTACTTTCGAAGAGCGTTTATCGTTTAAGCTTACGCGTTTAAATGTGTTTGTTTTAGGCTCTTTGGTATCGGTGTTTTTAATAGCTTTAACCTATTTAATTATTGCGTTTACACCTTTGCGCGAGTATATTCCTGGGTATTCTTCAACAGCTTTAAAAAAGAGGGCGACCGAGCTTAATTATAAAACCGACTCGTTACAGCAAGTTATTGCTATGAACGAGACATATTATACTTCCATAAAAAAAGTATTAAAAGGCGATATAAGTGCCGAAGATTTTAATAAAGATTCTATTGTAAATGCCATAAAAATTGAAGCATCCGAAGTTAATTTAAATCCAAACTCCGAAGATTCCTTATTACGTGAAAAAGTAGATAAAGAAGATAAATATAACTTATTCGAATCGGCTATATCGGCAACAAACTTTGTGTTATTTCCACCGGTAAATGGCACCATTAGTTCTGCTTACAATGCTAAAGAAAAGCATTATGCCGTAGATATTGTGGTTGCAAAAGACACACCTGTAAAAGCCACCGCCGATGGTATTGTTATTTTTGCCGAATGGACAGCCAACACAGGTCATGTTATTATTTTAGAGCATAGCCATGGTTTAATATCAATTTATAAGCATAATGGCTCGTTAACCAAGTCGCAAGGCGAGCTTGTAAAAGCGGGAGAAGTAATTGCAACAGCAGGAAATACTGGCGAATTAAGTACTGGTCCGCATTTGCATTTCGAATTATGGAACGATGGCTACCCAATTAACCCAACAAACTTTATAGATTTTAAATAAATGATATCATTAAAATCGGCGTTAGCAAAACCATTTGCCAAACGTGTATATAAAAGCATACAAAAATGGGCTAATAACCCTATTGAAACACAAGAAAAAGTGTTTCAAGATTTAATTGCCACGGCTACAAAAACAGTTTTTGGTCAAGATCACGATTTTGTAAGCATTAATAATCATGCCGATTTTGTTAAGCGTGTTCCTGTTCGCGATTACGAAGGGTTAAAATCTTATGTAGAGCGTATGGTTGCAGGCGAACCCGATATTTTATGGGAAGGCAAACCCATTTATTTTGCTAAAACTTCAGGAACTACTTCGGGCTCAAAATATATTCCAATTACCAAAGCTAGTATGCCAACACATGTTGAAGCGGCTAGAAATGCTATTTTGATGTATATTAAAGAAACGGGTAATGCGAAGTTTGTAAATGGTAAAATGATTTTTTTACAAGGAAGTCCCATTTTAAAGGAGCAAAACGGAATTCAATTAGGGCGATTATCTGGTATTGTAGCGCATTATGTGCCTAAATATCTGCAAAAAAACAGATTACCGTCGTGGGAAACCAATTGTATTGACGATTGGGAAACAAAAGTTGATGCTATTGTTGAAGAAACCTTACCAGAAAACATGACAGTTATTTCTGGAATTCCGTCGTGGGTGCAAATGTATTTCGAGAAACTAATTACTAAAACAGGAAAACCAGTAGGAGAGGTGTTTAAAAACTTTAACCTCTTCATTTTTGGAGGCGTAAATTATGAGCCTTACCGTGCTAAATTCGAGAAGCTTATTGGCAGAAAGGTTGATAGCATAGAGCTCTACCCTGCTAGTGAAGGTTTTTTTGCTTTTCAAGATAAGCAAAACGAAAAAGGCATGTTGCTGCAATTAAATTCGGGCATATTTTACGAGTTTATTAAAGCCGATGAATTTTTTACAGAAAACTCTGAACGTATTACGATTAAAGATGTTGTTATTGGTGTTAATTATGTTATGTTAATATCTACAAATGCGGGGTTATGGGCTTACAATATTGGCGATACGGTGCAGTTTACATCAACAAAACCTTATCGTGTTATTGTTTCTGGTCGCATAAAACATTTTATTTCGGCCTTTGGCGAGCATGTTATTGGTAAAGAAGTAGAACAGGCTATGCAAGATGCTATTTCTGGTACAAATATTCAAGTTTCAGAGTTTACGGTGGCACCTCAAATTAATCCTAACGAAGGCTTGCCATACCATGAATGGTTTGTTGAGTTTGAAAACGAACCCGATAATCTTTCAGAATTAGCAAAAAAAATAGATGAATCCCTTCAAAAACAAAACACGTATTATTTCGATTTAATTCAAGGAAACGTGCTTCAAACTTTAAAAATAACACCTGTTAAAAAAGGTGGTTTTCAGGCCTATATGAAATCTATTGGTAAATTGGGCGGACAAAACAAATTACCACGACTTGCAAACGACCGAAAAATTGTAGACCAATTTCCTCAAACCAGTTAAGTTAAATAGTACTATATTTGTATCCGATCGAAATCTACTTATGAATAGTAAAAAGCATCAAGGAAGAACCAGAGCTCAAGAAAGCTCAAACGCTATAGAGCGCATGTACATTACCATGCGACATTTATTTAATCGTGGGTTTTATAAACCTATGGGTATTTCGGGTGAAACTTTAAGGCAAGCGTTATTGTTATTGCGTCCTGAAATTTATGGGTCGGTAGCCGATGAAAAAGCCGAACTTGAGGGTTTACTTTACGTTATTGATAGACTTCCTGCGGGAATAGAAGAATGTACTTTTATTAATTTAACCAGTGATGAAGGTTACTCGAACTCACATTTTAAACCTATAATTCCTGAAAAACGTCGTCGTAATTGTTATCGTATAGATAATGAACAAATGAATATTGAAATTACACGAGGGCGATCAGAAATTTATGATATTTTAACGCATCTAACTTTCTTATTTATTGAGTCTCATAAAATAAGTAATCGTGTTATAATTAACGAAGAAGGTAATACTACGCGCGATTGGGAAAAACTTGAAAAAGTTGTTTTAAATAAAAAGAAATTAACCCAAGAAGAACGCGAAATAGCCATAACTCATGCGGCAAATATTTTAGGAAGAACGTTTAAAGAAATTACTGCTGTTTACCATAGTTTTGCAACACCAAAGCAACCCGAACGATTACTGCATATTGTATATTGGTTGGGTAAATTGGCTATTGAAGAACAGGTAAATAACAATAAGCGTACTGTTACTTTTACACCAGTTTTAAGAGAACGTATTGGGCATCACATTCATGGTGAAATTTGGGCCGATACCGTAAAGGAAACGCTTTATAAAAATGGATTGTTAAATCGCCCTATTCATATCATTAGTGCAAATATGCATAGTGTAATGAATACGTTGTTTGCTTTTAGTGCTTTAAAAACAGAATTCAATAAAAAGGATGCTTTTCAAGTTTATGAAGCGTTAAGCAAAAGTGAAAATGCTACGTTACGAAATAAAATAACCAAAGAAGCCTTGCAAAAAGGCATGATTTATATTGATGACAAATCGGGCGCAAATATTGATGTTCAAATTTTCGATACCGCAAAACTTGATGCCTCAAAAATAGACTTAGAGGTTTCAGAAACAGTTTTAAATCAAACTCAACCTGTTATTTTAGTAATGGATTATGCGTTTGGTGAACAGGCTTACGAAACTATTGACGAGCTGTTAAAACCCTATCAAACCAAAGGCAAAAAAGTGCATTTAAATGTGGAATCTGTTTCCATAATGGGGAAAGCAGGTATTTTAGAAGGCGGTAAAGGCGATATTATGATTCCTTCAGCACATATTTTTGAAGGAACAGCCGATAATTACCCTTTTGAAAACGAACTTAAAAAAGAAGATTTAGAAGGGCAGGGTGTCGATGTATACGAAGGTTCAATGATAACCGTTTTAGGAACCTCGTTACAGAACAAAGATATTTTAAAGTTTTTTTACAATTCAACTTGGCAAGTTATTGGGTTAGAAATGGAAGGTGCGCATTACCAAAAGGCTATTCAAGCAGCGGCTAAAGTACGCGGCAGTATTGGACCAGACGTAAAAGTACGTTATGCCTATTATGCTAGTGACAACCCATTAGAAACAGGAGCAACTCTTGCTTCGGGAGGTTTAGGAACCTCTGGAGTAAGACCAACATATTTAATAACAAGAACAATTTTAAAACAAATACTAAATAATATTTAAAATGAGCAAAGATTTACAACCATCATCGCAAAAATCTGAAGAAGTCGATTTAGGGCAGTTGTTTACAGTGATTGGTAATGTTTTTAATCGGTTTATTGGTTTTATAGTCTCAATTTTTAAGGGTGTATACAAAATAATTTTACTTTTATTATTACACATTTATAAACGTATATTTTGGTATATTGGATCTTTAATTTTGGGACTTATAATTGGAGGTTTTATTGATTTTAATTCTGAAAAAGTATATGGTGCCAATATGTATGTTGAAACTAATTTTAAGTCAGCAAGACAAGTTTATGAAAATATAAAACAATTTAATCAGTTAGCAGAGGAAGATAAGGATTCTCTTGAATTAGCTAAAATTTTAAATATTTCGGTTAGTGACGCTGCTAAAATAAAAGGGTTTTATATAGAACCGGATTTAGACGAAAACGTAATGGCGAAAATGTATTCGGACTTTTATAAGCATCTGGATTCAATTTCAAAAGTTGAAATGAATTACGAATTATATAAGCAATCGCTAACGCCTTATAATTTTGTAATTCATCGTATTGGGGTTGCAAGTGTAGATAAATATCTATATCAAAAAATTGAAGCTAGTTTTACTAAAGAACTTTCGGGAAATGAATATTTAAAGCAACTTTTATCTGTTAACCGAGACAATTTAGGTAAAAAGGATAAAACTTTAAAAGAACAAATTAGTAAAACAGATTCATTGGTTAATGAATATTTAAAAATTAGGATTAACCAATCGAATAAGGAAGCCATGGCTGATTCAAGTACTAACCTTTATATGGGTGCACCTGATAATAATAATAATAATTTAGTTGTTAATGAAGCAAGTATTCTTGAAAAGAAGTTAGATTTAGAGCAAGAACGCCGACAAATAAATGTTAGTAAAGTAGAACAACAGTCTGTGGTGAATGTCTTAGCTGGTTTTCCAAAGTCTGGTTATGATATTAGTGTTTGGCATCAGAAAAAGAAATTTACACTACCAATAATGTTTTTTGTAGCAACATTTTTATTTTTCCTTCTTTTCGGATTAAAGAAATATCTAGATTCTGAAAGTAAAAATTTATCAATTTAATTCGTTGTTAAATGAAAATTCTAATAACTGGCGGTGCAGGATTTATAGGTTCACATGTAGTTAGGTTATTTGTAAAGAAGTACCCTAATTACCAAATTTACAATCTTGATGCACTTACATACGCTGGAAATTTAGAAAATTTAAAGGATGTTGAAGACGAACCAAATTATTCGTTCCTAAAAGCCGATATAACAGACGAGGAAACTATTAATGGACTTTTTAAAACGTATAAGTTCGATGCTGTAATTCATCTTGCGGCAGAGTCGCATGTAGATCGTTCAATTACAGATCCTTTAGCCTTTGTGAAAACAAATGTTATTGGTACGCTAAATTTGTTAAATGCTTTTAAAAATCTTTGGAATGAAAATTTTAAAGGCAAGCGCTTTTATCATATAAGTACAGATGAGGTTTATGGAACGTTAGGAGAAACTGGCTTATTTACCGAAACCACATCTTACGATCCAAATTCCCCTTATTCAGCTTCAAAAGCAAGTTCCGATCATTTTGTTCGTGCTTATGGCGAAACTTACGGATTACCTTATGTAATTACGAATTGTTCCAATAATTATGGGCAAAATCAGTTTCCAGAAAAGTTAATTCCCTTGTTTATTAACAACATAATTAGTAAAAAGTCGTTGCCAGTTTATGGTGATGGTAATTATACTAGAGATTGGTTGTATGTTGTTGATCATGCCTTAGCCATAGATTTGGTTTTTCGCAAAGGGAAAAATGCTGAAACGTATAATATTGGCGGGTTTAACGAATGGAAAAATATCGATTTGGTTAAAGAATTATGTAAGCAAATGGATGCTAAATTAGGGCAGCTTGAAGGTACATCGGAGCAATTAATTACGTTTGTAAAAGATCGCCCAGGTCACGATTTGCGTTATGCTATTGATGCTTCAAAAATTAATAAAGAATTAGGTTGGAGTCCTTCGGTAACATTTGAAGAAGGTTTAAAAATAACCATCGACTGGTATTTATCGAATACCGAATGGTTAAAAAATGTGACTTCTGGTGCATATCAAAATTATTACGAAAAACAGTATAGTTAATCATTTATGAAAGGGATAATTTTAGCAGGCGGATCGGGCACGAGATTGCATCCATTAACACTTAGTGTTAGTAAGCAACTCATGCCAGTTTACGATAAACCTATGATTTATTATCCGCTTTCAACCTTGATATATTCGGGCATAAATGAAATTTTAATTATTTCAACGCCTAAAGATTTACCACTTTTTAAAGATTTATTAGGTGATGGTAAAAAATACGGCTGCCGTTTTGAATATGCTGTTCAGGAGGCTCCAAATGGACTTGCCGAAGCTTTTATTATTGGAGCAGATTTTATAGGAAACGATAAAGTTGCCCTTATTTTAGGTGATAATATTTTTTACGGAACAGGGTTAAGTAAATTGTTACAAGCCAATAACGATCCCGAAGGTGGGATTATTTACGCCTATCGAGTTCACGACCCAGAGCGTTATGGTGTTGTAGAGTTTAATGCTGAAGGACAAGCCGTATCTATTGAAGAAAAACCAGAAAAACCAAAATCTAATTACGCGGTTCCGGGTATATATTTTTACGATAATTCGGTAGTAGACATAGCAAGAAATATAACACCTAGTAAGCGAGGAGAACTTGAAATAACCGATATTAATAAAACCTATTTAAAACAAGGAAATCTAAATGTAAGTGTGCTCGATAGAGGCACAGCTTGGTTAGATACTGGTACATTTCAATCACTTATGCAAGCCTCGCAATTTGTTGAGGTTATCGAGGAGCGTCAAGGTTTAAAAATTGGATCTCCAGAAGCTGCTGCGTTCGAAATGGGCTTTATAAACGAATCAGAATTTAAAGCATTGGCACAACCACTACTTAAAAGTGGTTATGGTAAAAATTTACTCGGATTACTCAAAAACAAAAAATGATTGTAACGGAAACCAAATTAAAAGGTTGTTTTATTATAGAACCAAAGGTTTTTAATGATAGTAGAGGTTATTTTTTAGAAAGTTTTAATCAAAATACTTTTGAAAAGAAAACAGGCGTATCGGTAAACTTTGTTCAAGATAACGAATCCTTATCTACAAAAGGTGTTTTGCGAGGGTTACATTACCAAAAAGGAGACTTTGCTCAAGCTAAATTAGTTAGAGCTGTAAAAGGAATGGTTTTAGACATAGTAGTCGATTTAAGAACAGATTCTCCAACCTACGGCGAGCATGTTTCGGTTGAATTATCAGAAGAAAATAAAAAGCAACTCTTTGTTCCGCGTGGTTTTGCACATGGATTTATTGTGTTAAGCGAAACAGCATTGTTTTCATATAAATGTGATAATTTTTATAATAAAGCATCCGAAGGAGGAATTATATACAACGATAAAAATCTAAATATCGATTGGAAGCTAAATGCAGACGATTTTATAATTTCAGAGAAAGATTTACAACTTCCAACGCTTCAAATGGCAAAATTATGAGAAAAATTTTGGTTACTGGAGGTAATGGACAGTTAGCACAATGTTTAAAGGTATTAGCCAATAGTTTTGAAGGGTATCAATTTTCGTTTTATTCTAAAGATGATTTCGATATTACCAATGCAATTCAAGTTGATGCTGTTTTTCAAGCCGAAAATTATTCATTTTGTATAAACTGCGCTGCTTTTACAAATGTTGATGCTAGTGAAACCAATAAAGCTTCAGCCGAAGCAATAAATTATCAAGCCGTTTATAATTTGGCACATGCATGTAACAAACATAGTGTAAAGTTAATTCATGTTTCAACCGATTTTGTTTTCGATGGCACTCAGTCAACACCTTATAGGGAAACAGATAAAACCAATCCTTTAGGCGTTTACGGCAACACCAAATTATTAGGCGAACAAGCTATACAAAACACATACGAAGCCTATTATATTGTGCGAACCTCTTGGTTGTATTCCGAGTTTGGCAATAATTTTTTAAAAACCATGTTGCGCTTATCCGAAACAAGGCCAGAACTAGGTGTGGTTTTCGATCAGGTAGGTACACCTACCTATGCAAAAGACTTGGCGGCTTTAATTATTGCTATAATTCAAAAAGATAATGATGCTTTTGGAGTATATCATTACAGTAACGAAGGTGTTGCGAGCTGGTACGATTTCGCAACGGAAATTTTCAACTTAAAAAATTTAAAAACAAAAGTATTACCCATTCGCTCTGAGCAATACCCAACACCTGCAACACGACCAAGTTACAGTGTTTTTGATAAGCAAAAAGTAAAACATATCTTTAGCATTTCTATTCCGCATTGGAGATCGAGTTTAGAAAACTGCTTACAAAATGTGTAAATTATGAGTTATAGCATAGCAATAATAGGTTTAGGATATGTAGGATTACCACTAGCCGTAGAATTTGCTAAAAAATATAAGGTTGTTGGTTTCGATATTAGTGAAAACCGAATAAACGCACTAAAAAATGCTAACGATAGCACCTTGGAAGTTGAAGAAAGTAATTTAAAAGAGGTTTTAAGTGATAATGAAAACGGGTTAATATTAACTACAAATCCAGATCATATAAAAGATTGCAATATTTACATTGTAACCGTACCAACACCTGTTGATAAAAATAATAAGCCCGATTTTACACCGTTATTAAAGTCTTCTAAAGTGGTAGGAAGCGTTTTAAGACAGAACGATATTGTAATTTACGAATCTACGGTATATCCTGGTGCAACCGAAGAAGTTTGTGTGCCAGTTTTAGAAGAAGAAAGTAAATTAACCTTTAACAAAGGTTTTTTCTGTGGCTATTCGCCCGAACGTATAAATCCGGGAGATAAAACACGAACTGTTACCAAAATTACTAAGGTAACTTCTGGATCTACGCCCGAAATTGGTAAAACAGTTGATGCACTTTATAAGTCTATTATAGAAGCTGGAACACATTTAGCCCCGAGCATAAAGGTTGCTGAAGCAGCCAAGGTTATTGAAAATGCGCAACGTGATATAAACATTGCCTTTGTAAACGAACTGGCTAAAATATTTAACCTTTTAAATATTGATACACATGATGTATTAGAAGCTGCGGCTACAAAATGGAATTTTTTACATTATAAACCAGGTTTAGTTGGTGGCCATTGCATTGGTGTCGACCCGTTTTATTTGGCGCAAAAAGCTCTAGAGGTAGGTTATCATCCCGAAATAATTTTGGCTGGACGCCGATTAAACGATAGTATGGGCGAGTTTGTTGCTACCGAAGTATTAAAGCTTGCCGTAAAAAATAATATTGAAATTAATACAGCTAAAGTGCTTATGTTGGGTATCACATTTAAAGAGAATTGCCCCGATATAAGAAACACAAAAGCAATTGATGTATATCGTGCTTTAAACGATTTTAATATGAATGTAGATGTTTACGACCCAAGAGCATCATTCGAAGAAGTTAAGGCCGAATACGGCATCGAATTAATTAAAAGCATCAATAAAACATACAATATTATTGTACATTGTGTATCTCATAGTGATTTTGAAACCTTGAATTTTTCAGAAATTAGAAGTAAAAACTCGGTGTTTTACGATGTTAAAGGTACTTTAGATGTTAATGTAATTGACAAACGACTTTAAGCGGCTTTAAGAATGTACGAAAACAAATATCACGAACAAGAATTAAGTCAATATACGTTTTTAGTAACTGGTGGTGCCGGATTTATTGGTTCTAACCTCGTAGAGTATTTGTTAAAATATAATGCAAAAAAGGTAGTAATTCTCGATAATCTTGAAACAGGGTTACTATCAAATATCGAAAACTTCATAAAACAAGATAACTGTAGTTTTATTGAAGGCGATATACGTGATTTAGAAACCTGTCAAAACGCTGTAAATGGAGTCGATTTTATTCTGCATCAGGCAGCATTAGGTTCGGTACCGCGTTCCATAAAAAATCCTATAAAAACTAACGAAGTAAATGTTACTGGTTTTTTAAATATGTTAATGGCGGCTATTTCATCATCGTCTTTATTAAAAATGGTATATGCTGCGTCTTCTAGTACGTATGGCGATCATCCAGGTTTGCCAAAAGTAGAAGATAAAATTGGGAATCCGTTGTCGCCTTACGCGGTCACTAAGTATGTTAACGAACTTTATGCTGATGTGTTTAACAAAACTTACGATTTGCAAATTGCAGGCTTAAGGTATTTTAATGTTTTTGGTCCAAAACAACAACCAAATGGGGCATATGCGGCAGTTATTCCCTTGTTTTTTAAAGGCGCTTTAAACAACACGGCTGTAAAAATAAATGGAGATGGCGAGCAAACCAGAGATTTTACGTATATTGAAAATGTTGTTCAAGCTAATATAAAAGCATTATTTTCAGAAGAAGAAACGCATGAGGTTTACAATGTAGCATATGGCGAAAGAATAAGCATAAACAACCTATGGGAAACGATTAAAGAATTAACCAATTCTACTATTAACCCAGAATATGGACCAACCAGAGTGGGCGATGTAAAAAACTCACTTGCAAACATAAATAAGGCAGAAAAAGACATAAACTACAAACCCCAGTTTAATTTACAAACAGGGTTGAAACAATCTTTAAAATGGTATTTAGCAAACAAATAAAATTATAAAACGTTGTTAAAGTTACTAATTATGTTATTTTTGCAGAGATTAATTCCTATGAAATTAGTAGGAATAAAAATTACTAAATAAAAGAACATTTTTCTAACATGTTAAAAAACCTACTCCTTGCTATTGAATCTTCCCTAAAAGCAGGTGAAGAAATCTTAAAAATTTATAATAAAGATTTTAATATAGAATTCAAAGATGATAAGTCACCTTTAACGGAAGCCGATTTAGTTTCAAACGAAATAATAGTTAAAAAGCTTAAGGAAACTAACATTCCAATAATTAGCGAAGAAAATAAAACAATTGATTTTGAAACCAGAAAAACTTGGTCGCAATGTTGGATTGTCGATCCTATTGATGGCACTAAAGAATTCATAAAAAAGAATGGTGAGTTTACCGTAAATATAGCTTTGGTTGAAAATGGAAAAACAAAACTAGGTGTTATTTATGTACCCGTTACTAAAGAGCTTTATTACACTAATGAAGACCAAACTAAAGCATACAAAACTATAATTTCGACTCAAGATTTACCTGTAGAACCCTTGCTTTTTAAAGCTGAAGATGAAATAAATAAAGCCGAACAAAATGCTTCAAATATTAAAGTAGTTGGTAGTCGCTCCCATATGAACGATGATACTCTAGATTTTGTTGAAAGCTTAAAAACTGAAGGACAATCTGTTGAAATTGTATCAAAGGGCAGCTCTTTAAAATTCTGTTTGGTAGCAGAAGGAAAAGCACATGTGTATCCAAGATTTGCGCCAACCATGGAGTGGGACACTGCCGCAGGACAAGCGATTTGCGAAGCTGTTGGATTAACAGTGATAGACCAAACAACTAAACAGCCAATGACTTACAACAGAGAAAATTTATTAAATAACTATTTTTTAGTTACAAATAATGGCTAAAAGTGTTTATAAAAGACATATAGCAAAGGCAATTACATGGCGTTTAGTAGGCACTATTGATACCATTGTACTTTCTTGGATTATTTCTGGTAATCCACTTACGGGTTTAAAAATAGGAGCTTTTGAGGTGGTAACTAAAATGATTTTGTATTACTGCCACGAACAAGTTTGGTTTAAAATTAAAATTGAAGAAAGCAAAAAACGCCATCTTATTAAAACGGTTACGTGGCGATTAATTGGTACAATCGATACCATGATTTTAGCTTGGATAATATCAGGAAACCCTTTAACAGGCTTAAGTATTGGGCTTGCCGAAGTTTTAACTAAAATGGGCTTATATTATTTACACGAGCGTGCATGGTACAAAATTGATTTTGGATTAGATAAACGAAGACGATTAAAACGATGGAAAAAAACATCAAAAAACACGAGTATAAAATCGGGAAATTAGAGCGCCAACTGTTAAAAAAGCATAATTCTTTTTTAATATTTTTTACTGGATTATCAGGTTCGGGAAAGTCTACAATTGCAAATGCTCTTGAAGAAAAACTAAATAAACTAAGTGTACACACTTACACGCTCGATGGTGATAATATGCGTTTTGGATTAAATAAAGATTTAAGTTTTACACCCGAAGATCGTACCGAAAACATAAGACGTATAGGTGAAACAGCTAAGTTATTTATCGATGCAGGAGTTGTAACCTTAGCTGCATTTGTAGCACCGTACGAAAAAGACAGAAAAAACATAGAAGATACCGTAAAATCTGATAACTTTGTTGAGGTTTTTGTAAACACAAGTTTAGAAGAATGCGAACGAAGAGACGTAAAAGGCTTATATAAGAAGGCGAGAGCGGGAGAAATTAAGAATATGACGGGTATTTCTGCCCCTTACGAAGCGCCGCAAAATCCAACAGTTGAGGTGTCGCATTTAAATACAATAGAAGAATCGGTTGAAATTATTTTTCAAGCCATTAAAAATAAATTAGAAATTAAAGAGTAATGAGTAAATATTATTTAAACTATTTAGACGAATTAGAATCTGAAGCGATTTTCGTTTTAAGAGAAGTTTGGGCACAGTTTCAAAACCCAGTAATATTATTTTCAGGAGGAAAGGATTCAATTGTAGTAACGCATTTAGCAAAAAAGGCGTTTTATCCTTCTAAAATACCATTTTCTTTAATGCATGTCGACACGGGACATAACTTTCCTGAAACGATTCAGTTTAGAGATGATTTAATAAAAGAATTAGGTGCGAACTTAATTGTAGGTTCGGTACAAGAATCAATTGATGAAGGGCGTGTAGCTGAAGAAAAAGGAAAAAACGCAACCCGTAACGCTTTACAAATCACGACACTTCTTGATGCTATTGAAGCCAATAAAGTAGATTGTGCAATAGGCGGTGGCCGTCGCGATGAAGAAAAGGCAAGAGCCAAAGAACGTTTCTTTTCGCACCGTGACGATTTTGGGCAATGGGATCCAAAAAACCAACGTCCAGAATTATGGAACATCTTTAACGGTAAATATTTCGAAGGTGAGCACTTTAGAGCTTTTCCAATTAGTAACTGGACCGAAATGGATGTTTGGAACTACATAAAGCGTGAAAACCTTGCCATTCCATCGTTATATTTTGCTCACGAACGTGAAGTGGTTTGGAGACAAAATTCATGGATACCAAACTCTGAGTTTTTAGTTTTAGAAGATCATGAAGAGGTCGTAACCAAAAAAATAAGATTTAGGACTTTAGGTGATATTACGATTACTGGTGGTATAGAATCTGATGCCGATACGTTAGAAAAAATTGCAGATGAGGTTTCAACTATGCGTCAAACCGAACGCGGAAACCGTAGTGACGATAAACGCTCAGAATCGGCTATGGAAGACCGCAAACGTCAAGGGTATTTTTAAAAAATTATAAATAAAAATTGAAAGTGTCACCTTGAGCGCAGTCGAAAGGTCATTTTAAAAAATAAGCGAATAAACATGTTAGATAATAATCAATTATTACGTTTTACAACCGCAGGAAGTGTAGATGATGGAAAAAGTACCTTAATTGGTCGTTTGTTATATGATTCTAAATCTATTTTTGAAGATCAATTAGAATCAATTGAAAATACAAGTAAACAAAAAGGACACGAAGGTGTAGATTTAGCGTTGTTTACTGATGGTTTACGCGATGAACGCGAACAAGGAATCACCATTGACGTAGCCTACCGTTACTTTACAACACCAAAACGAAAGTTTATCATAGCCGATACTCCTGGGCATATTCAATATACCAGAAACATGGTAACAGGAGCTTCAACAGCAAACGCTGCATTAATTTTGGTGGATGCACGCCATGGTGTAATCGAGCAAACCAGACGTCATGCTTTTATTGCTTCATTATTACAAATCCCTCACATTATTGTTTGTGTAAACAAAATGGATTTAGTCGATTTTAGTGAAGAAGCTTATAACAATGTGTTAAGTCAGTTTGAGGAGTTTTCATCTAAATTATTGGTAAAAGATGTGCGTTTTATACCAATGAGCGCGCTATTAGGAGATAATGTTGTAAACCGCAGCGAAAACATGAGTTGGTATCAAGGTGCGCCATTATTGCACACTTTAGAAACCATGCATATTAGTAGTGATGTAAATAAAGTAGATGCGCGTTTCCCTGTTCAAACCGTTTTAAGGCCGCAAAGAGAAGGTTTTATAGATTATAGAGGATATGCTGGTAGAATTGCAAGTGGTGTGTTTAGAAGAGGCGATGAGGTTACTGTAATGCCTTCTGGATTTACAAGTAAAATAAAAACAATAGATTTTGATACAAAGGAACTTGATGAAGCTTTTGCGCCAATGTCGGTATCTATAACTCTAGAAGATGATATAGATATTAGTCGTGGTGATATGTTAGTACGATCTAATAATAAGCCAGAGCCTTCTCAAGATGTTGAAGTTATGCTTTGTTGGTTAAACAATACAGCTTCAAAGCCTAGAGCTAAGTATAGTGTTTTCCATACATCAAATCAGCAAAAAGCTATGATAAAGGATATCGTTTATAAAATTGATATTAATACTTTGCAGCGTAAAGAGGATGATGGTGAATTAAAAATGAACGAGATCGCAAAGGTTAAAATACGTACGACTAAGCCATTAATGATAGATTCTTATCGAGAAAACAGAACAACTGGAAGCATTATTTTGGTTGATGATGCCACTAATGAAACGGTGGCTGCTGGCATGGTGGTTTGATTTTAGTTAAATGATAAAGCAGCTAAAAAATAAACTAAAGCATTTAGATGAAAATACTATAGATGTTTTTAAAAAGTTTATACCTACAACTATGGTTAAAGTTGGAGGTGTTGTATTTGGTTTTCTTATAAGTTTATATTTAGCAAATGTTTTAGGAGCTGATGGCTTAGGAGTAATAGAGTTGATGAACAAAATAACTGCAATTGTTATTGTTTTTTGTTTGTTAGGTGTTCGTCAACTTATTATTAAAGAAGTTGCCATTTCATATCTTAAAGATAACTGGGAACGCATAGGTTATTTTATTTATACATCTATAATTATTAGTGGAACCATAACTTTTGTTGTAGCCCTAATTTTGGTGTTTTCAGCATCTTTTATTTCTACTGCATTTAGCATTTCAGAATTAAGAACCCCTTTGGTTATTGGTTCAATAGTAATGGTGTTTCAGGTTGTTTCTCAAATTTTGTCATCAGGAATTATTGGCTTAAAAAGAATATGGCAAGGAAGCTTAATTGACCAAACATTAAGCCTCGTATTAATTGGAGTACTTCTATTAGCATTTTATGTTTTTAAAATAAATATTGATATTGTAGCTACAGCTATTATTTATGCGATTAGTAGAATAATCGTTTTAATTTGTGCTAGTATTTATTGGAAAAATATATTTTTAAACAAATCATATAATTTAAATTTTGATTTTAAACTAGTTAAAAAAAGTTTGCCATTTTTATTATTGGCAGCTACTGGAATTATTGCTTCGAATATAGATAGTATAATGCTAGGGTGGTTGTCTACAGCAAAAAATGTAGGTCTTTATGCTATCGCTTTTAGATTGGCATTTTTATCTGTTTTTTTTCTAAATATTACCAATGCAGCACTTTCTCCAAAAATAGCAGAAATGTATGCAAATAATAAACTTAAAGAGTTGAACAAAATGGTACAAAATGTTACGTTAGGCTTGTGGTTTGTGGCTTTAATTCCTTTAATAATATTTGTTTTTTTTGGAGAGTATTTATTAGTATTATGGGGAGAAGAGTTTAGATACGCCTATTGGCCGCTAATAATTTTGAGTATTGGTCAATTATTTAATATAGGAACGGGAGCTGCAGGTTTAACTTTAGTAATGTGTGGCTTCGAGAAAATACAAGCATATATTTCAATGGGTGTTATTTTTTTAAATACTATTTTAAACTATTTTTTTATCATTTCTTTTGATGTTACTGGTGCAGCAATAGCAACAACAATAACTTTAGCAATTGGTAATATAGCAAAGCTTATCTTTGCAAAACATAAAACAGGAGTATATACTTTGCCAATTTAAGTCGTAAATTATGATAACACAAGGTGTGATTTATATAGCAAATGGTGATAAATTTATTAATGAAGCCATAGCATCTGCAAAAAGTTTAAAACAGCATAACTCTAACTTATCTGTTACGTTATTTTCAAATAAAAAGGTTGGAACAGAATATTTTGACAAACAAATATTAATTGAAAACCCAGGGTATAGAGATAAAGTTTATTACTTAGAAAAGTCGCCTTATGAACGCACTCTTTTTCTTGATACAGATACCTTTGTATGTGATAATATTGATGAGTTGTTTTTTTTATTAAACCATTTCGATATAGCTCTTGCTCATGCCCCAATGAGATTAGCCCAAGATTATAAACCGATTTTAAGCCATTTAAATCAGCAAAAAATTACACGTGCTTATCCAGAGTTTAACACAGGTGTTATTTTGTATAAAAATGGCGCTCATTTTAAAGCGATGATGAAACATTGCCAAGAGCTTTATAATAGTTATTCAGAAAACGGAAAATTAAAGTTGCCAGATCAAATTGTTTTTCGAGAAGCGATTTATTACTCAAAATTAAAATTAGCTACACTTACGCCAGAGTATAATTGCCGTTCGTTGTTTTATACATATGTTGAAGGTACCGTTAAAATTTTACATGATAGAAGAAAAAACATGTATAAATGGGCAAAAAAAGTAAATAAAAGTAAATTTCCTAGAATAATTATTCCTGGAATTGGGTGTATAACACAAAAAAGTATATGGTTTAAATTAATTAGTAAATTATAATAATGAAATCGCCAATATTTATTTTTTCTTTACCTAGAAGCGGATCAACCTTGCTACAAAGACTTTTAATGGCACATAAGTCAATTAGCAGTGTGTCAGAACCTTGGATTCTCTTGCCATATATTTATTCAACAAAACAACACGGTGTGATATCAGAATATTCAAGTATTAATTCGTATACTGGAGTTTCAGATTTTATTAATAATTTACCTAATTCAGAGAAGGATTATAAGGGGGCTTTAAGAAATTTTGTTTTAGAGTTATATGAAAAGCAATGTAGAAAGAATGAAGTTTATTTTTTAGATAAAACTCCTCGTTATTATCTTGTTATAAATGAGATAGTTGAATTGTTTCCAGATGCAAAATTTATATTTCTTTTTAGAAACCCAGTTCAAGTTTACGCTTCAATTATAAATACTTTCGCCGATAATAAACTTCAATATTTTAATACTCAAGAGGATGTTATTGATGGGATGGAATTATTAAGTGAAGGTTATAACAGGCATAAGCAAAATGCTATTTTTGTAAATTATGAAAGTTTAACTGAAAATTCGGAAGTTGAATTAAGTAAAATTTTTGAATATTTAGAGTTAACCCCAGATTTCGACGTTTTAAGCAATTTTAGTTCGCAAAATACAAAAGGTCGATTTGGAGACCCTACAGGTGTTAAAGAGTATAACCAAATCTCCTCAAAAAGTATTGATAAATGGAAAAAAACTTTTAATAACCCTGTTCGAAAAAGACACCTTCTAAAAACAATAAATAGTATATCTTCTGAAACTTTAAATATTCAAGGTTATAATAAAGCACAACTTTTAACCGAGATAAAGTCCATTAAGGTGAATTTAAAAGGAATAGTTTTGGATTTTAAAGATTTGATTTTTAGTTATTTAGTAAGAAGGTTTAAATTGAACTTATTTTTTGCTAAAACTTTAAAATGGACTAATAAAAAATTCCTTAATTAAAATTAGAATATGTTTTTTTCTGTTATTACAGCTACTTACAACTCGCAAAAAACCGTAAAAGGAACTTTTGACTCATTGTTAAATCAAACCTATACTGATGTTTTTGAATACATTGTGATAGATGGTAATTCTCAAGACTCTACAATTGATATTATAAAAAATTATGAGTCAAAGTTTAAGGAAAAAAACATAAATTTTAAATGGATAAGCGAGCCAGATACTGGAGTTTATAATGCCTGGAATAAGGGGTTAAAAATGACCTCTGGAAGTTACATCGCTTTTATAGGGTCAGATGATAGGTTCTTACCAGATGCGCTTAGCTTGTACCATCAAAAAATTAGTACTAATTTAAATTATGATTATTATTGCTCTAAAGTGAAAATAGTAGACAATAATATACCTATATCTGCTTATGTTATTGCATATTGTAAAAGAAATGGCATGATAAAAAGTTTACCACACGTAGGTTCTTTTCATAATTCAAAGCTCTTTAAAAGTGTAGGCCATTTTAATGAAGAGTATAAAATTGTTGGAGATTATGAGCTCTTGCTAAGACCCAAAACGCAATTAAAAGTGTATTCTTTTGATTATTTTACAACCGAAATGGAAATAGGAGGTATTAGTAATAACCCTAAATTTGTAAAGAAAACTTTATTAGAGTTAAAAAGAGCTAGAATTGAAACAGGAGGATTTTCTATATTTTATGCTAATATGCTTTATTATAATCATTTTTTAAGAATAAAATACGTAGCTTTTGCAAAACGAATTTTAGGAGTAAATTTTTCAACTAAAATTAATAAGTACTTTAAAAAGTTTTAAAATTAAAAGGTAGTATATACTTTACACGCTTTTAAGAAAGAAGATTCTCGAAGGGAAACTTGACGCTTGTAAGCTTCCCCTGAATCTTATTGAAAACCTTTAATGTAAAATTAGAAAACACACTAAAAACAAGATCTAATTTCCAACATATGAATCTGTTATGAAGTCCACTTTTTTAGACCTTAGAGAGGCTACCAAAAAAAGGGCGATGCCTATTAGAAATTGATTTAGGATCAATAATATTAATTATTTTTTATTCACCAATTCTAAATCAGCTATATTTAGCTTTCTAATTATATCAAAATCACATTAATTTATAATAATATTTTTAAAAGCTAATGCTAAAACCCTCCTATCTTTACTATTTCGAGGCTGCATAGGATTAGAATATTCAAATCTTAAAGTATTCTTAGTCATATTATTCAAACTTTTAGGTGTAAAATATAGAGTAAGTTTTTTATTTCTTCCTGATATATTGTTATTATAAATTATAGAATCGTTTAATAAAATTTTGACTACTTGTTTACCTAAAACATCATGATTTATTTCAATTGTTCCTTTAAACTTTTTCTTATCTTTTATATTAAAAATTAGTTCTGAATAATTATCGCAACTCCATCTGTGCTTTGCCTCTGGGCCATACCAATTTTTGAATTTTAATTTTTTAGAATTGTGATTAATAATTTGATTAGGTTCTATAAAATTTGATTCTGAGGAATTATTAGTATCAATATCAACTATATTAATATTATTACCTGTAGAATTAGTAGCAGATTTATTAATAAATTTCAATAATTTTTTTTCAATTGACTTAATTACTTTTAATGATCCTAATTTCGACAAATGGTCTTTGTCTGAAAAATAAATTTCCCCATTTTCTTGTTCAATACACATATTATCTTCACAAAAAACATCCGAAGGATTAATAAAATGAATATTAGTAAATTTATTAAAATAATCTCTAAAATATGAATTTATAGCAAATGAGTGTGCTGAAGGAGTAAAATACGATTGTGGATTCATATTAGAAAAATATTTCGGCACTAATAAGTTGTCAACATAACTTAAATCATGTTTACTTTTAAAGGGATTTTCTCCAATAATTATAATATCTCTTTTACTTAATATTTTACTAAATTGCACTATTTTTTCACAAAGTTCTTTATATCCAGTTGAATCAATTTTAAAATTTTCATAGCTATTTGTTTTACTATTTTTCACCTTTGTACTCGCCATTTCACCATTCCAAAAATGACTTATAAACACAGGCGTTTTAGGATTACTATTTATTAATCTAATTAGGCTATTTAAGTGACTTTTAGTTTTAGTAGAATCGATCCGTTTATGAATTATATCTGGTAAGTGTAGAGTAGATATTTTATAACTCATAAAGGTCTTCTTTTTATGTTTTTTAACCATAATAGAATCTAATCCAAAGCTATAATGACCAGCGTGACTATCTCCCATCCATATCATATCTATAGAATTTCTTTTTTCTAATTTCCCTAAAAAACCATATTTTTCATAACCCGCTGCTCCCCAATTTTTTATTTGATATTTTTTAGGGTCTTCAAACAATTTTAAATTTTCGATTTTTTTATTATCAACTCTCCAAACCCATCCATCACTATTAATTACACTAGTTTTAATATTAGAAATGATTATGATACATAAGAGTATTAAACTTATTAATCCATGATTAGAAATTAGTAAAGGTTTATTTTTATATGCTCTTAATGGAGTCTCAAAATAATTATAAACAATGTAAGAAATTAGAAACATAGCTAACAATAATAGAATATTTTCTATTACCGTGAATTCAAAACCATAAATAAAGGAATAGAAGACTATTATTGGCCAATGAAACAAATAGAGTGTATAACTTATTTTTCCTGTAATTTTAAATATATTTAAATTATAAATTTTAGAAATAAACTCATTTGGCTCATTGCATATAAAAAGTGCAGCGCCTATACAAGGAAATAAATTAAGAGTACTCATATACTCTGTCTCAGAACTAAAACAAAATACAGATATTATTATAATAACTAACCCTAATAAGTTTAAATAATTTTTTAAAATTTTTCCTTTAAAGGATATGAAAACTAATAAACCACCTATTACAAACTCAAAAACTCTAAAAGGTAAGAAAAAAAATTGTAGAGATATTAAGCTATCAGAAAAATTGGGGTCACTTATAAAATAACCTATAAATTTTTCGGAAATATAGCCTTCAGAAGAAATAAAATTAAAAATTAAGCTCAATAAAAATATTGTAACTAAAGCGAAAATAATGTATTTAGCTTTCTTTAATATTTTAAATAATAACAAAAACGTTAGTGGATAAAACAAATAGAATTGTTCTTCTATTGCTAAAGACCAAGTATGTAATAATGGTTTTAGATTTGCACTAACATCAAAATAATTAGTTTGGCTTAAAAAATAGAAATTAGAAGCCGCAAAAGATGAAAAAAACATTGACTCTATAAGTCCGGTAAACAATGAAGGGGGAAAAATTAAAAACCCAAGAATGAATGTAAACAAAAACATTAAAAACAATGAAGGAATTAATCTTCTTATCCTTCTTATGTAGAAGTTTTTTAAATTGAATTTACCTGTATGTAAAAGTTCTTTATTTATATTTCGGGTTATTAAAAAACCACTAATTACAAAAAACACATCGACTCCTAGAAAGCCTCCAGGTATTAAAGGATTCCCTAGGTGAAATAATATCACAAAAATTACTGAGATTGCTCTTAAAAAATCAATATGCTCAATATAATCTGAATTTTTTGTCATGCTAATCATTAAATTAAAATAGGTCAGCTAAAATAAAAAACTATAATAAAAAACAGTGCTATTTATAATAAAATATTTGTAGAAGGCAGTATCTCACAAAGAGTGTAAAGTATAAATACCAAGGGGTGTAACCCTCGGTATTTTTTGTTTAATTTTAAAATTCGTACACTTCTGAAGAAAGAAGATTTTCTAAACGACGATTTTTTAAAACAGTTCAAAACAGGGAACGAACGGACCTCCTTTTTAAAACCCATTTAAAAGCGAGGTATTGAGAAGACTGCAAGGGAAACTTGACGCTCATTTAGACTATGAGAAGCACCAATAATTCGATAAAAGCAATACCTGTAACGGCTATGGGTATAAAAGATAAAAACAGCATTGTGAGAGACTAATATTAAAGGTCCCAGAGACCGAGAAGTTTCTTTTAGCCCTATATTGGTTCCAAAAAACATGGTTGTTGGTATAACGTCATTATCAGCCTTTATGCCAAGGGCAAGAGTAACGCTGATATCAAAGAACAAATCCGTGAGTCTGCGATTTTGATGTACCCACCAAAAGCGCAGCATAAGCCGCTCTAGAAGACTTTGCTCAGAAATGGAAACAAAGTACTCTTAGGCTATTAAAAGCAGGAGAGACAACTGGAGGAGCTTATCGCTTTTTATGAATTTCCTGTTGAAATTAGAAAAATCATTTACACTAAGAATCTTATTAATAACCTTAATGGAAAATTAGAAAACACACTAAAAACAAGCTCTAATTTCCAATATATGAATCTGTTATGAAGACCACTTTTTTAGCCCTTAGAGAGGCTACCAAAAAATGGTCGATGCCTATTAGGAATTGGGGTATTATTTTAAACTAGTTTTTAACTATATTTGAAAAAAGTTTCAACTTTAAAAAAGCTAAACCCACGATTTATAACTTACACGTTTTACCGGATAGTGTCAAATAAAATCAATTAAAAATGAAAATTAAGGTTATAGTAATTTTCTCCTTGTTTATTTTTTTCCTTCCATTTACTCAGGCACTTACGTTGAATGTTGGTTTTCCTTTAAAGATGTCAGAATTATTTTTATTTGGTTTGATTTTTATTTTTTTAGGTAAAAAAGTAAAATTATCTGCCTTTAAAAATGTTAATAGAATAAGTTTATTAATTGTTTTATTTTTGATTTGGGCTATTCTTTCTTTTGTAATTAATATAGCCTGGAAGTATGATTATCCTTTAAAGGAGTTTCCTTTTAGAATTAATGCTCTTGGAGACAGTTTATTAAGGGTGTTTTACATTGTTTTAAATTTTTTAGCTTTTTTTATAAGTGTTCATTTTTTTAAAAACAGGTCATATTTGCTAAAATATTGGGTTTATGGTGCGATTTTAGCAAGTATTTATGCATGGTATTTATTTATATCTTCCAGTTTAAACTTACCTTATTTTAAGCTTTATGGAATGCAAGAATCACCTCAAAATTTAAATGGAATAATACGATGTGGAACATTTAGAGAAGGGAATTATTTTGGGTTATTTTTATTGCTTTCTGGGGCTATTTCTTTTTATTTAAAAAAGAACAAAACAGGCATTTTTCTATTACTCACAATTATAACAACTTTTTCTACTATAAGTATATTTAGTGCTTTTGTTTTTTTAATTTTTACGCAACGAAGGAAGTTTTTTAGAAAGTCTGTTTTTTATAAAATATTACTTCTTATACCCATAGTTTTCATTTGTTTTCTAGTATTTATTAATTCATCGTACTATGAAAAATACATAGACTCGAAGTTAAGTTCTCCATCAAATGTTTTAACATCCGAAAGTTTTTCTAAAAACGATAGAACACTTACAGCTAGAATTGGTTATTTTCAAGGTATTAATAATCCTTTTTTTGGAGTTGGACCCTATAATTATGGATTGCACTATGATGAATATAACGATTTTGAAGAATATTTTTTAAATAATAATGAATGGTCATTAGAGTTTTACCAAAGAAAAAATAAACGTGCCATACCAAATAATGTTTACATTGAAGTTTTGGCCGAATATGGCATAGTTGGGTTTATAATATTTGTTTGTATTTTACTTAAAATTTTACAGGTTGCATTCAAAAATAAATCTGATTTGATAACAGGAAGTTTAATAGGCATTTTTATTTCGTTTAATGCATTCCCTTCTTTTATAATGTTGTTTGTTTGGGTGTTTTTTGCCATTCCTATCGCTATGCAAGCCACTAAGAATAATGAGTTAATATGATGTTAAATAAAACTCAAATTAAGTTACAACACATTAATAGTTTACTTTACCTAGTAGCTATGTTACCTCTGTTTTCTTTAAAAATGGTGAGTATTTCTATAATAATTTTTTTAGTTACTGCGTTATTTAATTTTTTTCATAGAAAAGAAAAATTGGAGTCGATCAACTATAAATATATTCTTCTTTTTGCTGCACCTTTTTTCTTAAATATTTTAGCTTTATTATACACTAATAATTATCAAATTTCTTTAAAAATTCTCGAAAAAAATTTAGCGATAATAATTTTTCCTGTAGTATTTTTTTTTCTTAAGCCTTTTTATAGGAATAGTCAATTTATTCGATTTATACAGGTGTATATTCTGTCGTGTTTTGCAATGGTTGTATTTTCAATTATTTACGTTCTTGTTAATGTTTCAAATATTGTTGTAAATAATACTAATAATAACAATTACCAATCAGTCGTTAAACTTAGAGAGTCTTTAGATCTTGTACCTATAATTGGGGAACATACAATTTATTATTCCTTATTAGTTGGGGTTGGTTTATTGCTTCTTTATTACAATAGATTTAAGAGTATTATATTAAATATATTGCTTTACGTTTTTTTTGTACTAGGGTTATTATTGGCAAGCTCAAAAGGCGTAATATTAGCACTTATTTTGGTGTCAATTTGTGTTATTTTTCAAAAGAATAAAAATGTCAAAAGATCTAGTTTAGTTACAGTTGTTTTCCTTGTCGGAATTTCCCTTTTAGGTTATTTTTCACCATTAAAAGTTCGAATCGAATCGTTTTTTAAAAACAAACATTTTTATCCTACAGGAATACATTATAATTCAGTTAATATTCGTAATGCTATTTATAGTTGTTCATTTTCATTAATTGATGATGCTGGGCTTTTTGGGTTTTCACCAGGAGATACACAAGTAAAATTAAATGAATGTTACAAACAATTCGATACTGTAGCATTTCAGAAAAAATCTTATAATACACATAATCAATACCTTGATTATTTACTTTCATTTGGATTTGTAGGCTTGTTTATTATGCTTTTTGTATATTTTCAATATTTGAAAATAGCTTTAAAAGCTAATAATAGATTTTATTTAAATTTTTTAATATTTTTTTACATTGCATTTTTAACTGAAAATATTTTAGCAAGAAATACAGGTATTATTTTGTTTAATTTATTTAATTGTTTAATGGGGTATCGAGTGTTAATTTTAAAAGAAACCTATGAATAGTAAAAATAATATTGTTATTAATAGTAGGTTTTTAACTCAGCCAATTACTGGTGTACAGCGTTATGCAATTGAAATTTCTAGAGAGCTGTTAAAGTCTGATTTAAATATTGTATTTGTGGCCCCAAAAAATATAATTCATAAAGATTTGGCTAAAGAATTTAATGTGAGCGTTATAGGTAATGGTTTTTTTAAAGGGCACTTTTGGGAGCAAATAGTCTTGTTTATTTACGTTTTAAGAAAACAAAGTGTTCTACTTTCATTTTGTAATACGGCTCCTATATTTTACAAAAAACAATTTGTTACTATCCATGATTTAAGTTATCTAAAATATCCAAAGTGGTTTTCCAAGTCTTTTAGAATTGTTTATGGGTTTTTAATACCCAAAATAATTAAAAATTCTATTTGCATTTTTACTGTTAGCGAAGTTTCAAAATCTGAAATTATTTCAGACTTTAATGTGATTTCAGAAAAAATAAAAGTAACTCATAATGCAATTGGAAAATCATTTTTTAAGGACAACACATCAATAAATAAAAATAAAGAGAAATACATATTGACTGTTTCTTCACATCACCCAAGGAAAAATTTCAAAAATTTAATAAAAGCTTTTAAAAAAATAAAGAACACTAATATAAAATTATATGTTGTTGGTAATGTTGTATCTCATTTCTCAAAAAATGATCAAATATTAAATGAAGAATTAAATAACAGAATTGTTTTGTTGAAGGGTGTAAGTGATGATGATTTATTAAATTATTATGAAAATGCCGAGTTATTTGTTTATCCAAGCCTGTATGAAGGTTTCGGAATTCCAATAATTGAAGCAATGAGTTTAAAAACACAATGTGCTATTTCTGATATTCCTGTTTTTAGGGAGTTATTTAAAGATAATGCTTCATACTTTAATCCAGAATCTATTTCGTCGATAGTAGATAGTATAGATTATCAATTAGAAAATCCAAAAAGTGAAAAGGAATTAATAGATATTAAATCTAAAATTTTAATGAAATATAATTGGAAAAATTCTTCAAATATTATTTTAGAAGTTTTAAAGGAAGAATTAAATAAAAATGTTTAGAAAAAGTAAAGAAGATTTAATTGCATTAAAGACAGTTTACAATATCCCATTTATTGTAGCTATTTTGTCTAATAGGGGTTGGCACGCCTTATTTGTATATAGGTTAAGTCATTTTTTTTGGAAAATAAAAATTCCAATAATATCAATGATTTTAACTAGAATAATACATGTGATTTATGCTATAGATATAGACTTTAAGTGTAAAATTGAAGGAGGTGTAATTATAATTCATGGTGTTGGTTTAGTAATAGGTAAGGGTGTAGAAGTAAAAAAAGGAACAATAATATATCATCAAGTAACTCTAGGAGAGAAAGGATCTGGAGTTAATGATGGTTACCCGCAAATAGGGAATAATGTTATTTTAGGGAGTGGGGCTAAACTTTTTGGCGACATAC
The DNA here is from genome assembly GCF_000943555.1 of Neotamlana nanhaiensis. GTDB lineage: Bacteria > Bacteroidota > Bacteroidia > Flavobacteriales > Flavobacteriaceae > Neotamlana > Neotamlana nanhaiensis. The sequence continues at coordinate 453,125 of NZ_JTDV01000002.1, forward strand.
ATATTGGTAACAATTCTGTTGTTGGGCCAAACGTTGTTTTAACGAGGAGTTTAGAAGACAGCAAGCTAGTTAAATTTGGTTTTTCTAGTTACGAAATAAAGGATAAGTAAAATTTTAGGTGAAATTATGAAAAAAGCTTTAATTCACGATTGGTATACACAATATGGCGGTGCAGAAAGGTGTATTGAAAGCCTAACAAATGTATGGGATGATTTTGATCATTTTACGCTTGTAGACAACTTAACAGATGAGCAACGACAGATAGTTTTAAAAGGAAAACAAACCAAAACTTCATTTATACAAAAGTTGCCTTTTGGTAAAAAAAAATATAGATCGCTATTGCCTTTGTTTCCTCTGGCTATAGAGCAATTTGATTTACGTAAGTACGAATTAATAATTTCGTCGTCATCTTCAATAGCAAAAGGTGTTTTAACTAAACCCAATCAATTACATATATCTTATGTACACTCACCAATAAGGTATGCTTGGGATTTATATTTTGAATATTTAGAAGAGAGTGGGCTAAACAAGGGCTTTAAAGGCATATTGGCAAGATATTTTTTATATAAAATCAGACAATGGGATTTTTCAACGCTTAATAGACCAGATTTTTATATTGCGAATTCTAAATACGTAGCTGCCCGGATTAAAAAAATTTACAATAAAGAAGCGCTTGTTATATATCCACCTGTTAATACAAAATCTTTTATCTTAGCTGAAGAAAAAGAAAACTATTTTATAACGTTTTCTAGAATGGTTCCTTATAAAAAAATTGATTTAATAGTTAAGGCTTTTTCTAATTCTAACAAAAAATTGATTGTAATAGGAGATGGACCAGATTTTAAAAAAATAAAAAAAATAAAAACATCAAATGTTGAAATGTTAGGTCATGTTAGTAATTCTAAAAAAATTGAATTGTTAAGAAAAGCTAAGGCATTTATTTTTGCGGCCGAGGAGGATTTTGGTATTTCTCCTGTAGAAGCTCAAGCTAGTGGAATTCCAGTAATAGCATATGGCAAGGGAGGCGCTTTAGAAACAGTAAATGGTGTTTTTTCTAATGATAATATTAGTAATAAACATACAGGTGTTTTTTTTAAAGAACAATCAGTTAGTTCTATTCAAGAAGCTATTGAATTTTTTGAAAATAACGAGGGGTTATTCGATAAAAGAATTATAAGAGAAAATGTTGAAAAATTTAGTGTAGAGCGTTTTGAAAACGAATTTAAAGAAACAGTTGAAAAGCTCTATAAAAAATGGAAGGACAAACAATAAGATTTTTTAAATGGGAAAAGGAGGATATTCAATAATTATAAAACCATTTATTTATATTGTAGATTTACTAATAATAGCTACAATGTCGTATTATTTATTAACTCAAAAAGTAAATAATATAGTGCTATTTGTTGTAATATGGTATGTTCTTTCTTTTTTTACTTCGTTTTACAAAGTTTATAGATTTACAAAAATTACCGAGGTAATATCTTTGTTAAGTAAACACGTGTTTTTATTTATAATTGTGGTATTTGCTATTTTGTTCTTAAAAAATTCAGATATCAAGGCGCTCTCAGGGATACGCTTTTTTTTAATGTTGTATGCGTTAATGGGTATATTTAGAGTGGTTCTTTTTTATCTTTTAAGAAAGTATAGAATAGTAACAGGAAGTAATTACAAAAAAGTAATTATTATAGGTATAAACAACGCCACCATAAAACTTGAATATTTTTTTAATAATAATCCAGAATTTGGATATAAATTTTTTGGTTTTTTTTCCGATGATAAAAATATCGTAAAAAGAGGAAGTATTTCAGAAAGCTTAGAATTTATTATAAAAAATGAAATTGAAGAAATTTACTGTTCTGTAAAAGAACTCTCTAACAAACAAATAAAAGAGTTTATTGATTTTTGTGACGTAAACATGAAATCTTTAAAGTTTATTCCTGATAATAAAGAGTTATTTACAAAGAATTTATATCTTAATTATTTAGATATAACCCCCATTTTATCTTTAAGAAAAATTCCTTTAGAAGATTCAATTAATAGTTTAGTAAAACGCTTATTCGATATCATTTTTTCATCCTTAATTATAATTTTTGTATTGTCTTGGTTAATTCCTATTCTAGGTATAATAATAGTTTTAGAAAGTAAAGGTCCTATATTCTTTAGGCAAGATCGTCCAGGTATAAAAGAAGAAGGTTTTGGTTGTTATAAGTTTAGGTCTATGGCGGTAAATACAACTTCTGAAGTTTCTGCAACCAGAAACGATGCAAGAGTTACAAAAGTGGGAAAATTTATTAGAAGAACCAGTATCGACGAATTACCGCAATTTTTCAATGTATTGTTTGGATCCATGTCTGTTGTTGGTCCGCGTCCCCATTTATGGCGCCAAAACGAAATGTACGGAACCAAGGTACCAAAATATATGGTAAGGCATTATGTAAAACCAGGCGTAACTGGTTTAGCTCAAGTAAGAGGATATCGAGGTGAAATTGAAACTAAAGAAGATATCATTAACCGAACTAAGTACGATATTTTTTATGTTGAAAACTGGTCAATACTTTTAGATATAAACATCATAATTCAAACTGTGGTTAACGTATTTAAAGGAGAAGACAAAGCCTATTAAAATTGCTGGAATTGAAAATAATTAAGCTATCAGAAGCTCAAAAAGCAATTAACGAATTAACTTACGTTAAGGAGGCTATTAAAAATAACGAGATTTCAAATTACGGCAACAATTTAAATATATTTAAACAACAATTAGAAACGTACTTTTCTAAACCCAATAAAATTGTTTTAACAAATTCTGGTACAGCGGCAATACACTTAGCATTAATTCAGTTAGGTATAAATGAAAACGATGAGGTATTATGCCAAAGTTTTACTTTTTCTGCCTCAGCGAACCCAATATGTTATCAAAAAGCGATTCCAATATTTATTGATAGTGAACCAGAAACATGGAATATATGTCCCGCTCATCTTGAAAGGGCCATAGATAATAGACTTAAATTAGGACACAAACCCAAAGCAATAATTGTAGTACATAGTTATGGCATGCCGGCTAAAATGGATGAAATAGTTAAAATTTCAGAAAAATATAGCATTCCTATTATTGAAGATGCTGCAGGGGCGTTTGGAAGCACTTTTAACAATAAACACTGTGGTACATTTGACGAATTTGGTGTTATTTCATTCAATGGAAATAAAATTATTACAACATCGGGTGGAGGTGCTTTAATTTGCAAGATGGAAGAGCAACAACACCGTGCTAATGTATTAGCAACTCAAGCTAAAGCGAATAAACCATATTACCATCACGAAGAATTAGGGTACAATTATAGTATGAGTAATATTGTTGCAGGTATTGGTAGAGCCCAAATGGAAGTGTTAGATGAGCGTATTTTGTCCCGACGAGAAATGCATAAGTTTTACACTGAAACTTTTAAAAATATAGAAGGTATAACTGTTTTTAAGGAACCAAATAATAGTTTTTATTCCAACCATTGGTTAACCTGTATTTTAATCGATTCAGAAAAAACGGGCTTTACCAACGAGGCGTTTAAAAAGGAATTAGAAAAACACCATATAGAAACCCGATTTTTATGGAAACCGTTACATTTACAACCGGTTTTTAGTAATTATCCTTATTATGGAAACGCGATTAGCGAGCAATTATTTAAATCAGGTTTGTGTTTACCATCAGGTTCAAATTTATCAAACAAAGATAAAGATTACATAAAATCTGTAATAATTGACTTTATATCTAAAAAATAAAAATTTGTTTAAAAATTAAAGTACTAGTTTGGGATTTAAGTTTTAGATTTAATCGCTATTAAACAAATACATAGGTTTAAACACAACAATAACACTCATGAAAAAAATATTAATTACTGGAGCGGCAGGTTTTTTAGGCTCTCATTTATGCGATCGCTTTCTTAAAGAAGGATATAAGGTTTTTGGAATGGATAATTTTATTACTGGCGATTCTAAAAACATAAGCCATTTAGCTAATAACCCTGATTTCGAGTTTATTGATCATGACGTTACCAAATATATCGATTTTGAAGGTGATTTAGATTACATTCTTCATTTTGCATCGCCAGCAAGTCCTATCGATTATTTAAAAATTCCTATTCAAACCTTAAAAGTAGGCTCTTTAGGAACCCATAATTTATTGGGTTTAGCAAAAGCCAAAAAAGCGAGAATTTTAATAGCATCAACTTCTGAAATTTATGGTGATCCTTTAGTGCACCCACAAACCGAAGATTATTATGGAAATGTAAATACCATTGGACCTCGTGGAGTTTACGATGAAGCTAAGCGTTTCCAAGAATCTATAACCATGGCTTATCATACGTTTCATGGTGTAGAAACTAGAATTGTGCGTATATTTAATACTTATGGTCCAAGAATGCGACTAAATGACGGACGCGTAATACCTGCTTTTATGGGGCAAGCTTTACGCGGTGAAGATTTAACGGTTTTTGGCGATGGTTCTCAAACACGTTCATTCTGTTATGTAGAAGACCAAGTTGAGGGTGTTTATCGTTTACTTTTAAGCGATTATGCACATCCTATAAATATTGGAAATCCGCATGAAATTACGATTAAAGATTTTGCAGAAGAAATTATAAAACTTACAGGAACAACTCAAAAAATAATATACAAAGATTTGCCTGTAAACGACCCTATGCAAAGACAACCAGATATTACGTTAGCAAAGAAAATTTTAGGTTGGGAACCAAAAGTAGATCGTGCGGAAGGTATGAAAATTACCTTCGATTATTTTAAAAGCTTAACCGAAGAAGAACTTTATAAGAGTGAACATAAAGACTTTACAGGTTTTATTAAATAATTAGTGTATGGAATATAAACGCGGAAGATTTTCGTGGTTATTACGACCTATACTAATTGCATTAGATTTATTATTCATAAATATTCTTGCTCATTATTTTTTACAATTTAATGAGCAAGATTTATATTTTTTTGCATTCGATAGAATAAATAATCAGCAGTATTTTTTTATCGTTTACTCTTCTTTATTTTGGTTGTTTTCTGCATCATTAATTAGATTTTACGAGGTTTATAGGTATTCGTCTTTTTTAAAAATAACAATATTACTTATTAAGCAATATGTTGTTTTTTTAATTGGTGTTTTTGCATTTATTGGTTTTTTTAGAAGTGTTAACATTCAAGCTTTTATTGTAATAAAGTATGTAAGTGTTGTTTTTTTAGCAATTGGTACGTTAAAAATAGTATCGTATTTAATTTTAAAAGCTTTTCGCGTATACTTTAAAGGAAATATTAGAAATATTGTTGTTTTTGGTGAAGGTGAAAATATCGATGAATTAATTTCAATTTTCACAAAACAAAAGGAATTAGGATATAATATTAATGCCTTTTTTAGTGATAAAAATTATTTAAATAGAACAGGCACAATTAAAGAAGGACTAGAGTATTTAATTAATAATATAGTTGTCGATGAAATTTTTTGCGCCATTGATGAATTAGCAGAAAAAGAGGTAAACGAATTAGTTAAACTCGCAAATATTAATAAAAGTAATATAAAGTTTATTCCTAAAACCTCCAAATTATTTAAAAAGCGCCTCAGAGCAGATTATTATGCTTTTCTCCCTGTATTCTCAATTCAGGAAGGCCCACTTAATAATGGATTTAATAAATTTTTAAAACGAACTTTCGATGTTGTTTTCTCTATTTTTGTGTTAGTTTTTTTGTTTTCTTGGGTGTCAATAATTTTATTTATTATTATAAAAATAGACTCAAAAGGACCATTGTTTTACAGGCATAAGCGTAATGGTATTAATTATAAAGAATTTTATTGTTATAAGTTTAGATCGTTAAAAACAACACAGGAAGTTAAAGGAACCTATGTAAAACAAAATGATGACAGATTAACAAAAGTCGGAAAGTTTTTAAGACGAACAAACCTTGATGAATTACCGCAATTTATTAATGTATTACGTGGAGATATGAGTGTTGTTGGCCCAAGACCACATATGTTAACTTATACCGATGAATATTCTAAAAAAGTAGATAAGTACAATTTTATTTACAGGCATCATATAAAACCTGGAATTACAGGTTTGGCTCAAGTGAGCGGTTATAGAGGGGAAGTTGAACTTGACACCGATATTATAAATCGAATTAAATATGATAATTTTTATATTGAAAACTGGTCGTTGGTATTAGATATAAATATTATTTTTCAAACACTTTTTAATATTATAAAAGGAGAAGAAAAAGCATATTAAAGATATTCTATTAAATCTTTCAACTGCCTTTCAAAATTAAAATTTAGTAAGGCAGTTTTTTGTATCTGCGTTTTAAATTCAAAACTTAAATCTGCGTTATTTAGCTTTGAAAGCTGAAGGTTCAAAGCTTCATAATTGGTAGGAGGTGCAACCCATCCTAAATTATAAGTTTCAATAATGTTTTCGCCTTCACCACCGCCAAAATATAACATTGGAAACCCTAATTTACCGTATTCAAATATTTTTGAAGGTACAGAACCATAAATTCTATTAAGTAGTGGAATTATCGTTAAATCGTATTGTAAGAGTGCTTTATGAAGTTCTGAACGAGCAATTTCACCATGATAAACAATGTCAAAGTCGGAATTTGTATTAATTAGGTTTTCAATTTTATCTTTTTCGGCGCCAGCCCCATAAATATGAAATTGAACCTTGTTATAATCTAGCTCTGTACAAAGCTTGTAAATGCCTTGCGCAATGCCTAATAAACCAGCATATACCATTTTAATTTTACCGGTTTCATTAGGTTTTTCAATGAGTTTTGGCGGCTCGAAATCGGGAAAATTTCGATATAAAAAAGTTTCTTTTTTAGGGAAAAGGGATGTTATATGCGTTAAAATTTCTTCACTTTGTCCTAATACTAAATCGGCTTTTTTGTAATTAAATCGCTCTATGCGTTCTAAAAGTTTGTAGCTAAAATTCTTTTTAAATGCACCAAGCTCTAAACCCGCAATAGGCCATAAGTCGCTTACATTTAAAATAAGTTTACGTTTCTTATTTCTTATAAAAAACATACAAGTAAAAGCTACTAAAAGCGGTGGCGATTGCACGATAACTTTCTCAGGAAGTTTGTTCCACATGAAAAACCAAATCAAACTAAAGCTATAGGATAACATAGCGATAAGGCGTTTCAGTCTATTTTTAGAGTTGCTCGCGTAAATCCATAAACGGTGAATAGTGATATTGTTTTCGATTGATGTTTTTTTGAAAGTACCACGGTAACCATCAAAAATTTTACCTTTTGGATAGTTAGGTAAAGGTGTGATAACCGAAACCTTAAAGTTGTGTTTTTGTAAACCTTCAGCTAAATGAAAAATACGGTTCGATGCAGCTCCTGTTTCAGGAGGAAAGTAGTTGGTTATTATTAAAATATCGTTCACTATAACTCGTAAATTTCAACTAGGTGATTAGCAATTCGTTCTGCGGCATGTCCGTCCCATAATTCTGGAATATGACCTTGTTTCCAGTTGTTTGCCAATAAATTTTTAAAGGCAGATTCAATTTTTTTGCTATCGCTTCCTACTAAAATATTTGTCCCAATATCGCAGGTTTCAGGGCGTTCGGTGTTTTCGCGAAGTGTAATACAAGGCACGTTCATAACCGTGGTTTCTTCAGTGATGCCACCAGAATCTGTTAAAACACCAAGCGCATGTTTTACTAAATAATTAAACTCTAAATACCCTAGCGGATTGGTATAATGTAAATTTTCAAAACTTAAATCCAGCCCTTCAAGCAGTTTTTTTGTGCGTGGATGCACTGGGAAAATAATGGGTAAATCTTTACCCAAAGTAACAATTTTAGTAATTAGCGATTTGAGTTGCTGTTCTTCATCTACATTACTTGGTCTATGCAAAGTTATTACTAAATAGTGCTTTTGTTTTAGATTTAAAGTTTTCCAAATTTTTGGTTGTTTTAGTCTTGGTTCATTTTTTCTTAAGGTGTCAATCATCACATTCCCCACAAAATAAATTTGCTCAGGTTTTACACCTAAATCCTGTAAGTTTTTGTTCGCAATGGTTGATGTTGTAAAAAAATAATCGGTTAAACTATCGGTTACAATACGATTAATTTCTTCGGGCATACGCATGTCGCCAGAGCGAATTCCCGCTTCAACATGCGCCACATCTATGCCTGCTTTTTTTCCCACAATGGTACAAGCCATGGTTGAGGTTACATCGCCTACAACCAATACTAAATCACACGGGTTTTTGGCGAGTTCGTTTTCAAAACCAATCATGATACCTGCGGTTTGTTCGGCTTGGGTGCCGCTTTTTACATCTAAGTTTACATCAGGAAGCGGAATATTAAGCTCTTCAAAAAAAGTACCGCTTAAATTTTTATCGTAGTGTTGCCCAGTGTGAACCAACCTAAAATTCATGTTATAACCTTCGGTTTGCTTTTGTTTAATAGCGTCAATAATTGGGGCTATTTTCATAAAATTAGGTCGTGCGCCTGCAACTATGGTAATATTCATTAGTTTTGATTTAAATGCGAGGTAAATTGTTTCAATTTACCACTTTTTTGTCGGTTTAGGTTGTTTTGTTTTTCGTAAATAATTTGCAATCCGCTTTCAAGATAATGTTCAATTTCTTGGTTTATGGTTTGCTTTTTTGCTTCGGAAAGCCTTTCGTTTCCAACATAAATAATCTTAAAAGTATCAAGTTTTAGTTGTTCAATTACAAATTCTTTAACGATGCCATCGTTTTCTATAATGCTTTTGGTAATGTAATAAAAGGTTAAACCTGCAGCTTTTTTTCCGCTAGGCAAAATTACAATATCGTTTGTTCTTCCTGTTAGATTTTCTAAAATTGGTGTTTTAGGTGTACTTTTTTTACTAATTACACCAATATCGCCAATGTCGTAGCGAATAAACGGGTGCGCTTTGTTGTAAAGAGAAGTAATTACAATGCGACCTGTTTCACCATGTGGTAGCACGTTATTATGTTCATCAAGAATTTCAATAAATAAGGTTTCACTATTAAGCTGCCAGTTTCCGTTTGGGTTTTGAAAGGCGATTAAATCAAGCTCGGATGCGCCATATTCGTTTACTATAGGAATTCCAAATTGAGTTTCTAATAGTGTTTTGTCGACTTCAAAAAGCATTTCGGAAGTCACCACGCAAACATTCAAACTTGGGCAAACCGATTTTAAAATAACGTTTTTTTGCTGAAGAAACTTCCCAAACTGTACTATGGCGCTAGTATAACCATTTATGTAATGGAATGTAGTGGTTTTAAATTTTTGTAAAGTAGCTTCAAAAGCCTCGTCACTTAAATCAAACACCGAAAACCGATAACGGTGACTCAAAAAATCTTTAAAACGTTCTTTATAATAACCTGCTTTGTCCAACGGGATACCATAAAATCGGGCTTGTTTGGAGCTATTAAAATTAATGTTATACCAACCAAATCGGTTTTGAATAACCGCCCAAGTTAAGGCATGACAAAACTTATCTTTTGCAAAAAGAAACGGATGCCCAGACGAACCCGAAGTTTTGTTAATGTAAATATTTTTTCTTGTAAAACCTTCACTTAAACGTTGTTCTAGCGGTTGCTGTAAATCGGCTTTGGTCATTACAGGAATGCTGTTCCAATCGTTTAAATCGATTTGTTTTCCGAAGGATTTGTAAAACGGATTATGCTCTAAATGATAAGCTACAATAGCACGTTTTTGCACTTCCGCGAAAGCGTTAAAATCGTTTTCGGTTTTACTTTGAATATTTTTTAAAACGCGTTTAGCCTTCGCAATAGGAAAGCCGTTTAGTTTTAAAGAAAAATCGAATACGTTCAACGTAAAGAAAATTATTAGGTAAAGTAACTAAAAATAATTCGTGTATTTAAAGCATTAGTTTATTTTTGTGCAAACAACAAAACTCATGAACATTTTAATACTTGGCTCTGGCGGAAGAGAGCACACCTTTGCTTGGAAAATAGCACAAAGCGATAAATGCAAAAACTTATTTGTAGCACCAGGAAATTCGGGAACTGCCGAGGTTGCAACCAATGTAAACATTAGCGAAACCGACTTTGATGCCATTAAAGCCTTAGTGTTAAAAGAAGCCATAGATTTGGTTGTTGTTGGGCCAGAAGCACCACTTGTAAAAGGCGTTCACGATTACTTTTTAAATGATTCTGATTTAAAACACGTATCGGTTATTGGGCCACAAAAAGTAGCTGCCGAACTTGAAGGTAGTAAAGAGTTTGCCAAAGAATTTATGAGCAGACACAACATACCAACGGCTGCTTATGAGAGTTTTACAAAAGATAATGTTGAAGCAGGTTACGCCTTTTTAGAAAGTTTAAAACCACCTTATGTTTTAAAAGCTGATGGATTAGCAGCGGGTAAAGGTGTGGTGATTTTAAATGATATTGATGAAGCTAAAGCCGAATTAAAAAGCATGCTTGTGGATGCTAAATTTGGCGATGCTAGTGCCAAAGTGGTTATTGAAGAGTTTTTAGATGGTATCGAGCTAAGTTGTTTTGTACTTACCGATGGTAAAAACTACAAAATCCTGCCAACTGCTAAAGATTATAAGCGTATTGGCGAAGGCGATACTGGTTTAAATACAGGCGGAATGGGTGCCGTTTCTCCGGTGCCATTTGCAACGCCAGAATTTTTAAATAAAATTGAAGAGCGCATTGTAAAACCAACTATTGATGGTTTTGCAAAAGATAAATTACCTTATGTCGGTTTTGTGTTTATTGGTTTGATAAAAGTTGAAAACGATGACCCAAAGGTTATTGAGTATAACGTGCGTATGGGCGATCCAGAAACCGAAGTGGTTTTCCCAAGACTTAAAAACGATTTAGTTGAGGTTTTAGATGCTATGGCAAACCAAACGCTTGATAAAGTTAATATTGAAATTGATGAGCGTGCTGCTACAACCATAATGGTTGTTTCGGGTGGTTATCCTGAAGCTTACGAAAAAGGAAAAGAAATTACAGGTGTTGAGAATATCACCGAATCTATTCCATTTCATGCAGGTGCACAATTAAAAGATGGTAAAGTTGTAACTTCTGGCGGACGTGTAATTTCGATAACCTCTTATGGAGAGACGTACCAAGAGGCCATAAAAAAATCTTACCAAAGTATAGAAAAACTACATTTTGATAAGATGTATTACCGTAAAGATATTGGTTTCGATTTATAGAAACGAATGCGAAGAAACGCTTTTGTCTTCAGCTTCGGTTTTATTAAATATCTGTAATTGTTTTAACCAGTAAACTATGGCGGCCATACAAATAATGATGAAAATCCAAGAAATGGTGTTGGCTGCCCACCAGTTTTCTAGTTCTAGTTTTTTTATCCCATCCATTGGAGCAAAAAGAACATTTACAAATAAGTCTTGTATAGCGTAAAAGAAATCTTTCATAGTGTAATTGTGTTTTCTAACTCGTAATTGTTAGTATATTTACATAGCAAAAATACAAAAACAGTTAATGATAACAAGTTTTTTTAAAAAATCTAAATCAATAAATTTTATCATCGTATTTTTTATTGCCTTATTAGCCTTGTTAATTGGTAAATTGGGTGTTATAAATAGCACTTTAGATTTTAATTTTTTTGTAAAATTGGCAGGTTTGGTCGCGATTGTTTTTGGCTCTATTTTGCTGCTTAATTTTATAGTAAATAAAAACAGTTTATCGCAAAAGGACAATTACGAAATGTTGCTTTTTAGTCTGTTTTTATTACTCATTACGCCAACTACCCAACATACCAATGTTTTAATCTCAAATTTGTTTATTTTACTGGCATTAAGGCGATTAATAAGTTTAAGAACACCAAAGAACACGAAAGAGAAGTTGTTTGATGCTGCTTTTTGGATTGGTATTGCGGCACTATTTTACTTTTGGTCGGTCTTGTTTTTTGCGCTTATAATTTTATCGCTTATTTTGTTTTCCGATGGAAATTTAAGGCATTGGATTATTCCATTTTTAGGTATACTAACGGTTTTTGTGTTATCGGTAGCGGTATCAATTATTTTTTATGATAATTACTTTCAGTTTATCGATCAATCTTTTTCTGTAAGTTTCGATTTTAGTACATACAATTCTTTAAGTTATATTATTGCAATAACGCTGTTGTTTTCTTTTGGTGCATGGTCTTCTATGTTTTATTTAAATAATATTAAAAAGAAGAAAAAGGCGTTTCGCGCGTCGTTTACTACTATTATTTTTGCAGCCATTATTGCCTTTTTATTGGTTATAATCGTGCCAAGTAAAAACGGAAGCGAGTTTTTATTCCTATTCGCACCCTTAGCAATTATTATAACCAATTACATTGAAGTTATTCACGAAAAATGGTTTAAAGAAATTTTTTTAGGGGTCTTAATCTTTGCGCCTTTTATACTTTTAATGCTGTAACTTTTCACCAAAAGCTAAATCTCCAGCATCACCTAAACCTGGTATAATATAGCCTTTATCATTGAGGTTTTTGTCTACGGCTGCAATCCACAAATGTGTGTTGTCATCAAAATTTTTGTTTACAAAATCTACACCTTCTTGTGCGCCAATAACACTTATTAAATGTACTTCTTTAGGTGTTCCAAATGGTTTTAATGCTTCAAAAGTAGCTAGCATTGATTGTCCAGTGGCAAGCATAGGATCGGCTAGAATAAGAGTTTTTCCTTCTAAGCTTGGGCAAGCTAAATATTCAACAACAATTTCAAAGGTTTCGGGGTTTTCTTTGTGGTGGCGATAGGCCGATATAAAGGCATTTTCGGCATTGTCAAAATAATTTAATAGTCCGTTATGCAAAGGCACACCAGCACGTAGAATGGAGCATAATACAATCTCGCTATCAGGTAAAAATGTTGTGCTTGTTCCTAGAGGTGTTTCAACTGAAGTACTTTTATAGCTTAGGCTTTTACTTATTTCATACCCTAAAATTTCACCAATACGTTCAATATTTCTGCGAAAGCGCATACTATCTTTTTGAATGGTTTTATCTCGAATTTCAGCAATAAATTGGTTTAAAATTGAGTTTTCTGTAGAAATGTTGTGAATATGCATGGGTAGTGAATTAATATGGTAAGTAAAGTTAATTATTAAATATCAAATAGGTGATTTCGATTTAAAAGAATAAAAAAAACGACATTAATTTATTAATAGTGTAATCTTATATAAATTATGTAATTTTGCACATCAAATTTTTAGAACATGTTTACAAGTAAAGCCAACAAAATATTTCAAGACGTCATTGAAAAATATCACATTATTAACACTGTAGATCAGCCTTTTGAAAACGCTTATCCAAAAAGCGATTTAATAGAGCATTTATTATACAGAAAATGTTGGATTGATACGGTACAATGGCATTACGAAGATATTATTCGCGATCCGCAAATTGATCCTGTAGCAGCTTTAAAATTGAAGCGTCAAATTGATGCATCAAACCAAGATAGAACCGATATGGTGGAGTACATCGATAGTTATTTGCTAGAAAAATATAAAGATGTAACCGCAAAAGATGATGCCACTATAAACACCGAAAGTCCTGCTTGGGGTATTGATAGATTATCAATTTTAGCATTAAAAATTTATCACATGAATGAGGAAGCGACGCGTGAAGATGCCTCTGATGCACACCGCGAAGCATGCCAAAAGAAACTTGATATTTTATTAGAGCAACGTGTGGATTTATCAACAGCTATCGATACGCTTTTAAATGATATTGAAAACGGCGATAAATACATGAAAGTGTACAAGCAAATGAAAATGTACAACGACGACGAATTAAACCCAGTGTTACGTTCGCAGAAGTAGAGTTGTCATTCAGAGCGAAGCGAAGAATCTTAATTACAGAAGATTTTTCGATCAACATTATATGACATAGTTTAAAGTGATGTCTAAATTACCAAAACACATACTCGTTATTCGCTTATCGGCCATGGGCGATGTAGCAATGACGGTGCCTGTGTTGCGAGCATTAACCATACAATATCCCGAGGTTAAAATTACGGTTTTAACTCGGGCTTTTTTTGCGCCTTTTTTTAAAGATTTAAAACAGGTAACTGTGGCTGTGGCCGATGTAAAAGGTGATCACAAAGGTGTTTTAGGAATTTACAAATTAGCCAAACAGCTCAATAAAACCAACGGTTTTGATGCTATTGCCGATTTGCACAATGTTTTAAGAAGTAAAATTTTAAAGCGTTTTTTAAAATGCAAGTTAATAGCAACAATCGATAAAGGCCGAAAGGAAAAAAAGCAGCTCACTAAAGGCGAGATTTTTAAGCCACTTAAAACAACGTATCAACGGTATGCCGATGTTTTTGAAGCTTTAGGTTTTAAGTTGAATTTAGACCAGCCAACCTTCCCCGAAAGGGCTGTTTTAAATGATGCTATTCTACGACTAATTGGTACTAAAACCGATAATTTAATTGGCATTGCACCATTTGCAGCACATGAAGGAAAAATGTACCCAATTGAGCAAATGAAAACGGTAATAAAATCGCTTTCTAAACATTATAAAGTGATTTTATTTGGTGGCGGTGCTCACGAAATAAAAGTTTTAAAAGGCATTGAAAAACGGTTTGATAATGTTGTTAGTGTTGCAGGAAAATTATCGCTTAGCGAAGAATTAAACTTAATTTCCAACTTAAACCTAATGCTTTCTATGGATTCTGGTAACGGCCATTTAGCGGCTATGTTAGGTGTAAAAGTTGTTACTATTTGGGGTGTAACGCATCCGTATGCGGGATTTGCACCTTTTAATCAACCTGAAGATTATGCATTACTTGCTAACCGTGATAAATTTCCGTTAATACCAACTTCAATTTACGGTAATACATACCCTGAACATTACAAAGAAGCTGCTGGTAGCATTGCTCCTGAAACTGTTGTTGGGAAAATAATGTCGATTTTATAAATAGTTCTTCTCATGAGTTCTCACCCTTTGGGGGAGATGTCCGTAGGACAGAGGGGGCCTACACATCATCAAAATCAACCGTAATACTTGGGGTTGTTGGATGTGCTTGACAAGTTAAAATTAAACCTTCAGCAACTTCAGCTTCAGTTAAAATATTATTTTGTCTCATCGTTGCTTCGCCTTCAGTAACACGAGCTAAACAGCTACTGCAAATGCCGCCTTGGCACGAGTAGGGTGCGTCTAAATCTTCATCAAGTGCGGCTTCAAGAATGGTTTGTTTCGCATCCATTTCAAAGCTTGTGGTTTCATCATCAACGGTAACGGTAATGTTGGTTTTTCCGTTTGTAGCAATTGCTGCATTTTTAACCTCGGTTTCTGCCTTTGAGGCTTTAAATAGTTCAAAATGTATTAAATCTTCGGCAATGCCATGTTCTGTCAACACATCTTTTACAGTATGAATCATGCCTTCTGGTCCACAAATGTAGTAAGCATTGGCCTCAATATGCTTGTATTTATTTTTTACAACATAGTTAATGGTGCTTTTTTCAATACGACCAAATACAGCATCGGCTTCGTCTTGTTGGCTAAACACAAACTGAATTGAAAAACGTTCGTTATACTCATTTTGAAGTTCTAACAGTTCGTTTAAAAACATGGTATCGGCAGTAGTTTTATTACCATATACCAACACAATTTTACTATTGCTTTCTTCGGTTAAGGCGGTTTTTATAATGCCAAGAATTGGCGTAATACCACTACCAGCAGCAAAAAGGGCAATGTTTTTGGTTTTGTTATCTTTTGGTGTAAATGTAAAACGACCCTTTGGTGGAGCAACTTCAATAGTGTCGCCTACTTGCAGGGTGTTATTTGCGTAAACTGAGAACGTACCATCTTCAACGGCTTTTACGGCTACGGTTAAATTGCCACTGTTTGGCGCATCGCAAAGTGAATAATCTCTGCGCACTTCGTTACCATCAATAGTTGTTTTTAAAGTAATGTATTGACCAGCTTTGTAATTAAAAGTATCCTTTAAGGTTTCTGGTAAATTAAAGGTTATGCTAACTGCTTTGTCTGTTAAACGAGTGATGTTTTTTATAGAAAGGTTGTAAAATGACGCCATGAAAATAAATTTTTAGCAAAAATAAGGAAGCCTAAATTGTTTACCCTGTTTTTCTAAAAAAATTAATACCTAAAATTCTTATGTATAGTATTTTTCTGTATATTTGATTTATGCCAAACTCGAAATTGTATAAAGGAAGTTTAACCACAATCATTTTGAAGCTTTTAAATGAGCATGATAAGATGTATGGGTACGAAATTACCCAGAAGGTTAAAGAGCTTACGAAAGGTGAACTGAATATAACCGAAGGAGCGCTTTACCCGTCATTACACAAATTAGAAGCCGATGGAATGTTGGATGTTGAGGTGGTAAAGGTTGAAAACAGACTACGTAAATATTACAAACTTACCGAAAGCGGCACCAAAGAAACCGTTAACAAATTAGAGGAGTTGCAAAACTATATAAAGACCATGCAAGCTTTGGTTGGTAAATTGGCGTAATAAATAATTATGAAAATAACAGAAAGTCAAATACAACAATTGTACAAATTCACAGCGTTACACTATGTTGAGTTTTATGATGTGCAAACAGAATTGGTCGATCATTTAGCCAATGGTATAGAACAGCAATGGCAAGAAAACCCGAAGTTAAAGTTTGAGGAGGCACTGAGACTTGAGTTTAAAAAATTTGGCATTTTTGGATTTTCAGATATTTTAGAAGAAAAAAGCAAAGCCTTAGCCAAACACTACCGTAAGCAAGTTTATAAATACACCAAACAATACTTCAAGCTTCCTAAAATTGTACTTACTTTATTTAGCATGTGGGCTTTGTTTAAAATAGTAAACGTAGTTGAAAACAAAAATTACGTCGCGGTTCCTGTGTTTGTTTTACTATTTGGTTTTCAGTTGTACTTCTTGGTTACAGAGCATAAAAAGCGTAAAAAAATTAAAAAAGATACAGGTAAAAATTGGTTGTTTCAACATGTAACGGCGCAGTTAGGTGGCTTGGTACATGTTCTTAATTTGGGTATTTATGTGCCGAATATTTTTTCAGAAAACGACCCGTGGTCATTCACTTTTCAAATTATATTTTCTGTAGCGGTGGTGCTTTATTTTATCATGCTTTATGTTGCTGTAAACATTGTAACTCCTAAATTACGTTTAGAGGCACAAAAACAGTTTCCAGAATATAAGTTTGTTTAGGTGTAACATTTACATACTTTTAACTACAAATAATTCAATTAACAATAAACTATCATTCTTCATGAAAAAATCATTTTTAATTTGCTTATTCGTTTTAGGGTTAACTACACAAATTCAAGCGCAAGACGATGCCGCTTTTAAAGTCGAAACTATTGAATTTTTAAAACTAACAGGTGCAGGTGATGCATTTGTAAAAGCTATAGATCAAATAGGAGTGGCTGTTCCGGAAGCAAATAAAGAAGCATATAAGCAGGAAGCTATGGGTACAATTGATGGGCTTTACGGAAAAATGGCAGAATTATACATGGCCGAATTTACGCAAGACGAAATAAAAGAGCTCGTTACGTTTTATAATACCGATTTAGGAAAAAAATTAGCTCATAAGCAATTAGACTTAACTCAAAAAGCTATGGCTTTTGGTCAAACTTGGGGAATGGAAGTACACGCCATTTCGCAAAAGCATATGTAAAATGGTTAGTCAATTTATAAAACTTGAATGGAAAGCCTTTTTTAGGTCGGCGAGCTTTGGAAAAAGCATTGGGATTAAAATTTTTATGGGGTTATTTGCCTTATATTTTATTGTCATGTTTTTGGGGGCTGGTTTGGTGCTGTATCCTGGCTTAAAAAAACAATTTCCAGATCAAGAACCATTGTATATTTTAAATAGTGTTCTTTTTTATTGGATTCTAATCGATTTAGTATTTCGGTTTTTCTTCCAAAAACTACCTGTTATGGCTGTAAAGCCTTTGCTAATCTTGCCTGTAAAACGAAGTAAGGTGGTGAATTATGTTTTAGGAAAATCGGCTTTATCCTTTTTTAATTTTTTGCCTTTATTTGCCATTGTGCCCTTTGGTGTAATGCTTTTAGTGAAAAATTATCCGGTTGCTTCAGTTTTAAGTTGGATGCTAGCAGTTGTTTTAACCACTTTAATAATTAATTTTTTAAATTTTATTATTGAAAGTTTTTCGGCCGAAACCGAGTTTTCATTTTTACCAATAATAGCGTTTACAGGTAGCTTGTACGCTTTAAATCATTTTAACTTAGTGTCGTTTAACACTATTGTTGGTAGTGGTTTTAATGCGATTTACGAAAATCCTGTTTATGTTTTAATACCGTTATTTATTTTGGTTGGGTTATATCTGTTTAATAAAAAATTATTAACACAAAAGTTGTTTTTAGATAGCGGCTTAAAAACTAAAGTGAAAGAGGTAAAAGCTTCAAATTTAGAATGGACTAAAAATTTTGGAGATATTGCCCCATTTTTAAAACTCGATTTAAAACTTATTTGGCGAAATAAACGCACAAAATCTTCAGTGTTAATGTTGGCAATGGGTTTGTTTTATGGTTTGTTTTTTTATCCGAACCCTCAGTTTAAAAACCTCGAAATCATTTTCATTTTTGTAGGTATATTTTCAACAGGAATTTTCTTAATTAATTTCGGACAGTTTATTCCAGCCTGGGATAGCGCTTATTACAAGTTGCTAATGAGTCAGAATTTAAAATACGAGCAATATTTAAAATCTAAATTTACATTAATGGCTATAAGTGTAGGTATTTTATTTGTGCTTGGTATTCCGTATGTGTTTTTTGGTTGGAAAATTTTAGTGGCACATTTTGCTGCTGCCATTTATAATGTTGGCGTAAACACCCATGTTATTTTATTAGGTGGCTCGTTTAACCGTAAAAAGATAGATTTATCGCAAAAAGCAGCGTTTAATTATCAAGGTACAGGAGCCGTACAATGGTTAATTGGTATTCCGTTGCTATTGTTGCCAATGGGGCTGTTTGCCTTGTTTTACTACCTTGTTAATTTCGAAATGGCATGCGCAATAATTGCTGGTTTAGGAATTGTTGGCGCAGTTTTACACAAACCTTTTATGAAAGCCATAACGGCAAAATATTTAGATTCAAAATATAAAATGATTGATGCGTTCGATCAAGATAACTAACAACCTATAATTATGATATTAACTTCTAATTTATCGAAAAAATACGCTGGCAATCAGGTTTTAAATATTGAAACTTTAGAAATCCCAAAAGGACAAAGTTTTGGGTTAGTCGGTAATAACGGGGCTGGAAAAACCACCTATTTTAGTTTGTTGTTAGATTTAATAAAACCAACCACAGGACATATTACGAATAACAATATTCAAGTAAATGAAAGTGAAGATTGGAAACCATTTACTTCGGCGTTTATAGATGAAAGCTTTTTAATTGGATACTTAACGCCTGAAGAATACTTCTATTTTATTGGCGAATTACGCAATCAAAATAAAGCCGATGTTGATGCTTTAGTCGGGCAATTTGAAGATTTTTTCCACGGCGAAATATTAGGGCAAAAAAAGTACTTGCGCGATTTAAGCAAAGGAAATCAAAAAAAAGCGGGCATTGTCGCGGCGTTAATAGGAAACCCTGAAGTGGTAATTTTAGACGAACCTTTTGCAAACCTCGACCCAACCACACAAATTAGATTAAAAGCTATTGTTAAAGATTTAGCCGAAACCAAAGGTATTACCGTGTTAATTTCTAGTCACGATTTACTGCATGTTACCGATGTTTGCGAACGTATTGTAGTGCTAGAAAAAGGCGAAATTGTAAAAGATTTACAAACTAGCGAAGCCACATTAAAAGAATTAGAAGCGCATTTTGCCAACTAGAATTTTGCCTAAAAGTAATGGCTTTATCTAGCTAAATTCAAAAAGATGCTTATTTTTACCATTAAATATAATAATGGCAAGCCTTTAAAGTTATTATTATGGTAAAATATTAGCCTTGTTAAGTAAATCTGTAAAATATATAGTCGTTTTAACTGCTGTTTTTTTTGTGGCAAGTTGCTCCAGAAAAAAGGATAAATTTTTAAGCAGAAGTTTTCATGCGGTTACGGCCGAATTCAACATACTTTACAATGGGCAAATCGCTTTCGATGAAGGTCGACAAGCACTAAACGATGCTTATTTCGATAATTATTGGGAGGTGTTACCCATTGAGCGCATGCAGGTTTTCGATGAAATTGTGCTGCCAGGGCAATCTAAAAACGAGCAATTTACACGTGCCGAAGAAAAAGCTGTAAAGGCCATTCAAAAGCACAGCATGAATATTGATGGCAAAGAAAAAAATCCGCAAATAGATGAGGCTTACTTGCTGTTAGGGAAATCGCGTTATTTCGATCAGCGTTTTATTCCAGCCTTAGAAGCCTTCAACTATATTCTTTACAAATATCCAGCGAGCGATAAAATTAATCAAGCCAAAGTATGGCGCGAAAAAACCAACATGCGTTTAGATAATAACGAGTTGGCAATTAAAAATTTAAAACGCCTTTTAAAACAAGAGGAATTAGAGGGGCAAGATTTGGCCGATGCCACTTCAATTTTGGCGCAAGCCTATTTAAACACTAAGGTTATCGATACCGCCATAACACTATTAGAAGTTGCGTCGAATGCAACTAAAAGTAGTGACGAGCGTGGGCGATATCGTTTTATTCAAGGGCAATTGTATAATGAGTTAGGCATAAAAGACAGTGCCAATTATGCGTTTGATAGAGTTATAGAACTTAATCGTCGTATTCCAAGAATCTATTTAATCTCGGCACATTTAGAGAAAATTAAGAATTTCGATTACGAAAATGGTGATAAGCTAGCGGCACAAGAATTACTTACAGAGCTTGAAGAAAATCGTGAAAACCGACTCTTTTTAGATAAAATTTATCATCAAATCGGCACGTTTCATTTAAAAAACAATCACGATTCTTTAGCGGTGGCGTATTACAATAAATCTTTGCGCGCCAATACGGTAGATAAAGTGCTAAAAGCTAAAACTTACGAAATTTTAGGTGATATGAATTTTGATGCTACCGTGTATGCCGAAGCTGGTAAATATTACGATAGCACTATGTTAAACCAAAAACTTAACTCGAAACCTTATCGGGTTATGAAGCGTAAACGCGATAATTTAGATGATGTAATTCAATATGAATCGATTGCAAAAACAAACGACAGTATTTTAACTTTAATAAATTTACCTGAAGCTTTACGTTTGTCCTACTTCGAGCGTTATATAGAAGACCTAAAAGCTAAAGATGAAGCTGCAAAAGAACAAGCCGAAGCTGCAAGCGATAACAGTAATAGTACAGGATTAGCTACAGCGGGTCCTCAACGAACTGGTTTTGGGCCGCCAATTAATTTACAGCAAGGTCAAGCCGCCTTATTTTATTTTTATAACCCAACAACTTTAGCTTATGGTAAAAATGAATTTGTTAAAGTGTGGGGTAATCGTCCGTTAGAAGATAATTGGCGTTGGTCATCAAATGTGGCGGGTGTTTCGGGTGCTTCAAATGCTTCTGAAACTAAAGTTGAAGCTTTAGCTACCGAAGATGAACGTTACGACCCAGAGTTTTATTTAGCGCAAATTCCTTCATCAGAAAAAGAAATAGACAGCATTAAAAAAGATAGAAATTTTGCCTATTACCAATTGGGTTTAATTTACAAAGAGCGTTTTAAGGAATATGAATTATCGAAAAATCGATTTTTAAATTTACTCGATAGCAATCCAGAAGAACGTTTTATTTTACCATCAAAATACAATTTGTATAAGTTATACGAATTGTTAGGTGAAGAGCCTGAAGCTGCGAAGCTAAAAGTTGATATTATTTCGAGTTTCCCAGAATCGCGCTATGCTAAAATATTAACCAACCCCGATGCGGTTTCCGAAAAGGATGAAAATAGTCCAGAAAGTCTATATGCAAGCCTATTTGCAAAGCATGAAAATCAAGAGTATGCCGATGTTATTAAAACTAGCGAAGCTTTTATAAACGATTATGAAGGTGATGTGTTGGTGCCTAAATTTGCGCTTTTAAAAGCTATGGCAACGGGTAGATTGTATGGTTATGATGCTTACAAAGAAGCTATAAATAATGTGGCGCTAACCTATGCCAATACACCCGAAGGTAAACAGGCGCAACATATTGAAACTAATGTTTTGCCGCGATTAGCAAATGCCGATTTTATTACCGATGCGAATACCAACACAAGCGGAAATTATAAAGTTGTATTTCAGTTTAAAAGTGATAATCACGAAAAAATAGACGCTTTTAAAACCGCTTTAGATGAGGTTTTAGAGCATGTAAGATATTATAATTTGTCATCGTCACAAGATGTATACGATACCGAAACAACCTTTATTGTGGTGCATGGTATAAAATCGGAAACAGTGGCTAAAACCTTTACACAGTTGTTTACCGACGAAGATCAAAAAAAGATAAAAGAACCATATTTTACGGTATCTTCAGAGAATTATCAAATTATACAAGTGCATAAATATTTAAATATATTTTTAAACCTAAACAACAATTAAAACGTACAAGTTATGTTTTCAGATAATAAAAAAGAACGACATATGGCAGACGCAAGTTCAAGTCAAAATATAATAGCTAAAGGCACTAAACTGGTTGGCGATATTACAAGTGATGGCGATTTTAGAATTGACGGTACTATTGAAGGCAATGTAAATACAAAAGGTAAAATTGTTTTAGGAAAATCGGGCGCTATAACTGGAACTTTAAATGGTACTGATGCGTATTTTGAAGGACAATTTTCTGGTAAATTGACGTTATCTGGTACACTAACATTAAAAGCTTCGGCAGTAGTTGAAGGAGAGGTGGTTGCAGGTAAACTTGCCGTAGAGCCTGGAGCAACCTTTAATGTAACGTGCAGTATGCAAGGTTCGGTAAAACAAGTTGGTAAAAGTGACACAAAAACCGCAAAAGCAATTTAGTAAATACATAAGGTTTACTACCATGGCTATACAAATGGGAGCGACTATTTATTTAGGTAGTTTGCTGGGGGAATGGCTCGATGCCAAGTTTAACAATACCAACCAATTATACTATAAAGTGGTAACACTTTTAGCTGTATTTATAGCCATGTATGCTGTAATTAGGCAGGTTTTAAATATTACCAATAAAAACGATTAGATTTGATTAAACGTATACTTGTTTTTGCGCTTGTGCTAATTGGCGTATTTTTTTCATCTTATTTTTTACATAATTATTTAATTTCAACGGCATTGTCGTTTAAGTTATGGCAGGTTTATTTGTTCCATATTATAGCAGCATTTTTGGTGTATTTATGTGTTGAAATTACCGCCGAAAAACTTCCAAATCAGGCGGGTTATGCGTATTTAATGCTGATGTTTTTTAAAATTGGCGCCTTTGTTTTAATTTTTCAAGAATCTGTATTTGCAAAAGAGCATTTGCTTAAAGTAGAGTCGGTAGCATTGGTTGTGCCATTATTCTTATTTTTAATTATTGAAGCAATTGCAGTAGCACGACTGCTTAATAGTAAATAAATTAAGCTTTTAGGTCGAAAAAACGTAAATTCTAACTGTTAAAGAAAACTAAACAAAAAAAGGGCTTGGTTTTTTAAATTATTGTTTACATTTGCACAAAATTTTACAAAGCCTAAATGTTATTATTTAGAAAAGAAATTATGATAGCAAAACAATCTATCAAGTTTTTAGTCGTATTGTTCATATTAACAGCTTCATTTGCAGTATTTGCTAATGGAGGCGACCATGAAAACCAACACGCTGAAGGAAACCAAATCGATACTCAAGAAGAAATTAACGAGTACATTGCGCATCACTTAAAAGATTCTCACGATTTTCATTTTTATACCAACAATGCTACGGGGTCGCATTTTGGTTTTCCGTTGCCAGTAATTGTTTGGACTAGCGAAGGGTTAAAAACATTTATGTCTTCAGAATTTCACCACGACGATGCTGGTCATGTTATTGTTGAAAAGGATGGTGTAAAATTAACTAAAATTCACAGTAAAATTTACGAATTAGAAGCAGGTGCGCACGAAGTGACATTGGACGATCATCACCATGCAACAAACGCACACAAAGTGTTAGATTTTTCTATCACTAAAAGTGTGTTCGGTATGTTGTTAGCTGGTTTACTAATGCTTTTAGGATTTGGTGCTTTAGCTAGAGGGTATAAAAAAGGTCATGTGCCAACTGGTATTGGTCGTTTCTTAGAGCCGCTAGTGATTTATGTTCGCGACGAAATAGCGAAGCCAAATATTGGTGAGAAAAAATACAGAAAATTCATGGGCTTTTTATTAACCGTGTTTTTCTTTATCTGGATATTAAACTTATTAGGATTAACGCCACTAGGATTTAATGTAACGGGGCAAATAGCAGTAACCGTATGTTTAGCTATTTTTACCATGTTAATTTATATGTTTAGCGGTAGTAAAGATTTTTGGGCGCATACTTTATGGATGCCAGGTGTACCAGTGCTTTTACGTCCTATATTGGCAGTAATTGAATTGGTTGGTTTTGTGTTAATTAAACCATTCTCGTTATTAGTTCGTTTATTTGCAAACATGACGGCAGGTCACTTTGTGGTAATGAGCTTAATTGCTTTAATGATTACTATGAAAGAAGCCTTTGGTCCAGTAGCGTCAACAGGAATGTCGTTAGTGTTAGCATTATTTATATCGGTTATCGAAATATTGGTAGCTTTTTTACAAGCGTTTATTTTTACGATGTTATCATCGTTATTTATAGGGATGGCTGTTGAAGAACACGAGCATCACTAAATATAAATTTGTTTAATTAATATATTTAAAATCAATTAGTATGTACAATTTAATTGGAGCAGGATTAATCGTAATCGGTGGAGGTATCGGTTTAGGTCAAATTGGTGGTAAAGCAATGGAAGGTATTGCTCGTCAACCTGAAGCAGCTGGTAAAATCCAAACTGCGATGATCATCATCGGTGCATTATTAGAAGGTTTAGCTTTCGGTGCATTAATCTTAGGAAAATAATTTATTTCCGCATTAAACACAAAAATCCAGAACACCTGTAACGGTTGGTTGCAGGTTCTGGTTTTTAAAACAATTAAACAATAAATAACCCATTTAATAAAAAAACATGGATCAGTTATTAAACGATTTTTCACCAGGTTTGTTTTTCATGCAAGCCATCATTTTAATAATTTTAATATTATTAATGCGCAAATTTGCATGGAAACCTATTTTAAGTTCGTTACAAGATCGTGAAGATGGTATTAAAAATGCCTTAGAATCTGCTGAAAATGCAAAGTTAGAAATGCAAAATCTTCAAGCAGATAACGACAGACTTTTAAAAGAAGCTAGAGCAGAACGTGAAGCGATGCTTAAAGAAGCACGTGAGCTTAAAGATAAAATGATTGATGATGCTAAAACTGAAGCACAAGAGCAAGCTAATAAAATGATTGCTCAAGCTCAAGCATCTATCGAAAGCGAAAAGAAAGCAGCTATGGCAGAACTTAAAAGTCAAGTGGCTGGTATTTCTTTAGAAATCGCAGAAAAAGTAGTACGTACAGAATTATCTAACAAAGACAAACAATTACAATTAGTAGAGTCTATGTTAGAAGATAAACAATTAAACTAATACAAGATGTCTGGAGCAAGAGCAGCCATACGTTACGCTAAAGCCGTGTTTAGTTTAGCATCAGATCAAAACACAACCGAGGTTGTAAATAATGATATGAAGCTAATTGCAAACACCATAGCAGAAAGCAAAGACTTAAGTGATATGCTTCAAAGTCCAGTAATTACTTCAACCGTAAAACAATCGGTGTTAAACGAAGTTTTTAAAGGTACAGACAAATCAACTTTAAGTTTAATAAATACATTAATAAGCAATAACCGTATCGCTATTTTAAATGATGTAGCGGTAAAATTTAATCAACTTTTCGATGCTTCGAAAGGTATTGAGTTGGCAACAGTTACCACAGCTGTAGCAATTACTCCTGCTATTGAAGCTAAAGTTTTAGCAAAAGCTAAAGAACTTACTGGGAAAACAGTTGAAATTAAAAACGTTATTGACGACACTATTTTAGGCGGTTTCATTTTACGCATTGGCGATGTACAATACAACGCAAGTGTAGCAAACCAACTAAATAAACTAAAACAAGAATTTACAATAAATTAAAATAATTCAGAATTCAGAATTCAGTATTCTGAATTCAAAATTTAATAAAGATGGCAGAAGTAAAACCAGCTGAAATATCAGCAATCTTAAAACAACAACTATCAGGTTTCGAAGCAAGTGCTTCGTTAGATGAGGTAGGAACTGTATTAACTGTAGGTGATGGTATTGTACGTGCTTACGGATTATCGAACTCACAATACGGTGAGCTAGTAGAATTTGAAGGCGGCTTAGAAGGTATCGTACTTAACCTTGAAGAGGATAACGTAGGTATCGTATTATTAGGTGCTTCAAAAGGTGTAAAAGAAGGTTCTACAGTAAAAAGAAAAGGTGTAATTGCTTCTATTAATGTAGGTGAAGGTATTGTTGGTCGTGTGGTTGATACTTTAGGTAACCCAATAGATGGTAAAGGACCTATCGCTGGCGAAACTTACCAAATGCCATTAGAGCGTAAAGCGCCTGGTGTTATTTATCGTGAGCCTGTAACCGAGCCATTACAAACTGGTATTAAGTCTATCGATGCAATGATTCCTGTTGGTCGTGGTCAACGTGAGCTTGTTATTGGTGACCGTCAAACTGGTAAAACTACAGTTTGTATCGATACCATCTTAAATCAAAAGGAATTTTACGATGCTGGTGAGCCAGTATATTGTATATATGTTGCTGTTGGGCAAAAAGCTTCAACGGTTGCAAACATTGCTAAAACTTTAGAAGATAAAGGCGCTTTAGCATACACAACTATTGTTGCTGCAAACGCATCAGATCCTGCTCCAATGCAAGTTTACGCGCCAATGGCAGGTGCTGCAATTGGTGAGTATTTTAGAGATACTGGTCGTCCTGCTTTAATTATTTACGATGATTTATCAAAGCAAGCAGTAGCATACCGTGAGGTATCGTTATTATTACGTCGTCCACCAGGACGTGAGGCGTATCCAGGTGACGTTTTCTACTTACACTCGCGTTTATTAGAGCGTTCGGCTAAAGTTATTAACGACGATAACATTGCTAAAGAAATGAACGATTTACCAGAAAGCCTTAAGCCAATTGTAAAAGGTGGTGGTTCGTTAACAGCTTTACCAATTATTGAAACACAAGCGGGCGACGTTTCGGCTTATATCCCAACGAACGTAATTTCTATTACCGACGGACAGATTTTCTTAGAGTCAGATTTATTTAACTCTGGTGTTCGTCCAGCAATTAACGTAGGTATTTCGGTATCTCGTGTTGGTGGTAATGCACAAATTAAATCAATGAAAAAGGTATCTGGTACTTTAAAATTAGACCAAGCACAGTTCCGTGAGTTAGAAGCTTTCGCGAAGTTTGGTTCAGATTTAGATGCAGCTACTTTAAACGTAATTGAAAAAGGTAAACGTAATGTTGAAATCTTAAAGCAAGCACAAAACGATCCGTTTACAGTTGAAGATCAAATTGCAATTATTTATGCAGGATCTAAAAACTTATTAAGAGACGTACCAGTAGATAAAGTAAAAGAATTTGAAGCTAATTACATCGAGTTTTTAAACGCTAAACACCGTGGTGTTTTAGATACTTTAAAATCAGGTAAATTAACCGACGAAGCAACTGATACTTTAGTAGCGGTAGCAAACGAATTATCGGCGAAATATAAATAATTTTGAATTAGGAATTCAGAATTATGAGTTACAAGGCAAGTGGTAATGCTATTGTTGATAGAAGTTTTTACTTTGCTTGTGATATTGTAATTTATGCTGAAAAACTAAAAGAAAAACGTTATTTTGAAATAGCAAATCAATTACTAAAGTCTGGTACTAGTATAGGTGCTAATGTGAGAGAATCACAAAGAGGCGTTAGTAAAAAAGATTTTAAAAATAAATTAGGAATTGCTCTTAAGGAAGCTGACGAAACATCCTTTTGGTTGGACGTTATAGAAGAAACAAAAATTTTTAATGTTCCTTCAAGTTTAAGGGAAGATTGTGAAACACTAATTAAACTTTTAGTTTCAATTATAAAAAATTCATAATCTGTAATTCATAATTCATAATTCATAATTTGAAATATGGCAAATCTAAAAGAAATACGTAGTAGAATATCATCGGTGTCTTCAACCATGCAGATTACCAGTGCCATGAAAATGGTATCGGCTGCAAAGCTAAAGAAGGCGCAAGACGCCATTACTGCTATGCGTCCGTATGCAGATAAACTTACCGAGCTTTTACAAACGTTAAGCGCAACGTTAAATGATGATTCTGGTAGTGTTTTTGCAACGCAACGCGAGGTAAAAAAGGTTTTAATTGTAGCTATAACTTCAAACAGAGGTTTAGCAGGTGCTTTTAACTCTAACATTATAAAAGAAGTTAACAAGCTTACAAACGAAACTTACGCAAACCAAGAAGTATCTTATATTGCTATTGGTAAAAAAGCGAACGATGCCTTTAAGAAAAGCAATAAGGTAATTGCCAATAATAGTGATGTTTTTGATGATTTAACTTTTGAAAACGTGGCTGCAATTGCGCAAGGCTTAATGGATAAGTTTGTTGCAGGTGATTTTGATAAAATTGAAATAGTTTACAACAAGTTTAAAAATGCGGCGACTCAAATAGTAATGACCGAGCAGTTTTTACCATTAATTCCTGTTGAAGCTGAAGCTAACGTAAACGCCGATTATATTTTCGAACCTTCGAAAGCAGAAATCGTTGAAGAGTTAATTCCAAAGTCATTAAAAATCCAGTTGTACAAAGGTATTCGCGATTCGTTTGCATCAGAGCACGGTGCACGTATGACGGCGATGCATAAAGCAACCGATAACGCTAAAGAGTTAAGAGATCAGCTTAAATTAACATACAACAAAGCGCGTCAAGCAGCTATTACCAACGAAATCTTAGAAATTGTTGGTGGAGCGGAAGCGTTGAATAATTAAACGAGCCAAAAGCGAGTTAAATTATAAAAAGAGCGGAAGCGTTGAACAACTAATTGGACGATAGTCAAATTAGCTAAGCGCTGAACAATTAAAAATATTTAGTCTCAGTACTAAAACAAATAAAACTGAACAAACTAGAAAAGTCTCATTGCATTAAATGAGGCTTTTTTTATGGCATCCATTTTGTAAACGTTATATTTATAAATCTAAAATAAGCGTTATGAATCTTTTAAAGCAAACTATCTCTGCTGTAATTTTAATGCTAATAACCATGAGTTTTTCGCAGTGTGCAAGTATCAATACATTAGAAAAGAACCCAAGTGTAACACTTAAGCAAGTATATTACGAAACTTGGGTAGCAGGTGTAAAAGGCGGTGGTTCTGGTGTTAATTTGTTTCTTCCTATTCAATCAAACACAAATAAATCTGTTTTAGATTCTGTTTATTTTCAAGGTAAAGGCACTAAATTAGAACTGATCAACCAGCAATTGGCTGTAGGACGTTTTAAAACTGAAGCTAATAGGCCGAAACAAGATATTATTATGAGTAATGAACCGTATGCCGAATATGGTCAAAATAGGTTAACGTATACGCCTAAAATACCTTTCGAACTTGAAGAAAATGAATGTGTTATAAGTTACCTAGAAAACGGAACTAAAAAGTATTTTAAGGTAGACGATGTTGTTTTTAAAAAATCTCGACCTATACCTTCGGTAAAACCACAATAAGCCTAACCTATATTTTGCTTTAAGAAAACTAAAAGCTTATTTTTAACCATCAAAGAATTTATTAATTGAGCGGACTCAAAACATTATTCAAGCAAACATTTATTTACGGTTTAGCTACTGTTTTACCTAGAATGTTAAGCTTTTTACTGGTACGTCTTCATACCGACGAAAGTGTTTTAAGCTCGGTGGCCGATTACGGTGATGTATCACTCATTTTTTCATACTTCGTACTCTTTAATGTTATTTTAGCCTACGGCATGGAAACTGCTTTTTTTCGGTTTTTTAATAAAGAAGATGATAAATCTAAAGTCGTTGGAACATCAGCTATTTCCTTAATAGTTTCTTCTTTCATGTTTTTTGCACTTGCGCTTCTTTTTAAAAGTCAGATTGCTGCGTTAACCGATTTAAAAGAAACCTATATAAATCTGGTTATTTGGATTTTATTACTGGATGCCCTCGTTATTATTCCGTTTGCTTGGTTACGCGCTAATGCGAGACCAATAAAATACGCTGTTATTAAAATTTTAAACGTAATAATAAATCTAGGATTAAACCTCTTTTTGTTATTGTGGTTGAAAGATTTAGCCGAAGAAAGCACCATTTTAAACACTATTTACAAGCCAAACTTCGAAATTAATTACATTTTCATAGCAAACTTGGTTGCGAGCGCTGTTACACTTTTGTTGATGCTTTCTTTTTATTTTAAAATAAAATACACGTTCAATAAGGCACTTTGGAAACAAATGATGCAATATGCCTTTCCTGTTTTAATTGCAGGTGTTGCATTTTCGATTAATGAAACTTTCGATAGAATTTTACTTGATAAACTCTTACCAGAAAACATCGCCAAAACCGAAATTGGGATGTATTCGGCATGCTATAAATTGGCATTGTTCATGACACTTTTTGCGACAGCATATCGTTTAGGTATTGAACCTTTCTTTTTTAGTCATGCAAAAACGGAAAACCCTCAAAAAAACTATGCCAGAATTTTAGAGTATTTTGTAATTTTTGGTTCTGTAATTTTTTTAGGCGTTGTAGTGTTTGCCGATGTTTTAAAAGTAATTTTTATAGGTGATGAAGCCTATTGGAAAGCCATGTGGATTGTACCTATTATTTTGTTAGCAAATTTTTGTTTAGGAATATACCACAATCTTTCGGTGTGGTACAAAATAACCGATAGAACAAAATTTGGCGCATACATTTCGGTTTTTGGCGCGTTGTTAACCCTATTATTAAATTTTTGGTTAATACCAATTATGAGTTACAAAGGATCAGCAATAGCAACATTAACGGCTTATGCAAGTATGATGTTGGCATCGTATTTGTTCGGAAAAAAATATTATCCAATTCCTTATAACATTAAAAAAATAACACTGTATTTATCAGGTTCAATTTTGTTTTCGTTGATATCGTTTTATCAATTTAGAGGCAATTATGTGGTAGGAGTTTCTATGTTAATTGTATTTTTGGCTATCGTTTACGCCTTAGAGAAAAACACCATAAAACAATTATTAAAAAAATAATATGAAAATAAAAATAGTAAACAAATCCAATCACGAGTTGCCACATTACGAAACTTTGGCATCGGCAGGAATGGATTTACGAGCAAACCTATCCGAATCGCGCATTTTAAAGCCTTTAGAGCGCACCATAGTCGGTACAGGCTTATACATGGAGTTACCAGTAGGTTTTGAGGCTCAAGTGCGCCCAAGAAGTGGTTTAGCGGCCAAAAAAGGTATTACCGTACTAAACGCTCCTGGAACTATCGATGCCGATTACAGAGGAGAAATAGGCGTAATTTTGGTAAATTTATCCAACGATGATTTCGAAATTAACAACGGCGAGCGCATTGCGCAATTAGTTATTGCAAAACACGAGCGTGCCGAATGGGAAATCGTTGAAGCACTCTCAGAAACTGCTAGAGGCGAAGGTGGTTTTGGAAGTACAGGGGTTAAGTAACCAATTCCTGCGAAAGCAGGAATCTCAAAATAAAGCCATCATGAAACTTTGGTATGTCTATATCATGGCAAACAAGCCCAATGGTGTCTTGTACATTGGTGTAACTGATAATTTGGATGAAAGAGTAAAAGAGCATAAGTTAAAAGTTTACCCAAAGTCATTTACGGCAAAATATAATTGTGATAAACTGATTTATTTTGAAGAATTTAGTGAAGGAAAAATTGCAGAGAGAAGGGAAAGGCAGTTCAAAAAATGGAAACGTGATTGGAAAATTGAATTAATTGAGGAAATGAATCCAAGTTGGTCAGATTTAAGTGCCAACTGGAACTTGAATTACAATAAAATTAGGAAATAAATTAAAATAAAAGATACCCGCTTTCGTGGGCATGAGATATGAAAATAATAGTCCCAATGGCGGGTCGAGGCTCTCGATTACGTCCGCATAGTTTAACCGTACCAAAACCGCTAATTCCAGTAGCAGGAAAACCAATTGTGCATCGTTTGGTAAGCGATATTGCTAAAGTATTAAAACAACCTATTGAAGAAGTTGCCTTTGTTTTAGGTGATCCAGCATGGTTTGGCGACGATGTGGTACAAAGTTTAACCGAATTAGCTGCAAGTTTAGGAGCCAAAGCATCAATTTACCGTCAAGATAAACCGCTAGGTACAGGTCATGCCATTATGTGCGCAAAACCATCACTTTCTGGTCCTGCGGTTATCGCTTACGCGGATACATTGATTCGTGCAGAATTCGATTTAGACCCAGAAGCCGATAGCGTCATTTGGACGAAAGCCGTCGATAATCCCGAAGCATACGGTGTTGTGAAGCTAAATGCAGACGATGAGATTGTTGAGTTAGTTGAAAAACCTCAAGAATTTGTAAGCAATCAAGCTGTAATTGGTATTTATTATTTTAAAGATGTTGCTATTTTAAAAGATAAATTACAAGAAGTTCTTGATGAAAACGTTATGAACGGAGGCGAGTACCAAATTAACGATGGTATAAAACGCATGATGGCCGAAGGCAAAATTTTTAAAACTGGAACCGTTGATGAATGGATGGATTGCGGAAATAAAGCCATAACCGTTGAAACTAATGGAAAAATGTTAGGGTTTTTACAAACAGATGCCCAAGAAACGTTGGTTAACGCATCGGTAACACTTGAAAATTCAAAAATTATAGAACCTTGTTTTATTGGTGAAAACGTAGTGTTAAAAGATACAACAGTTGGCCCTAATGTATCGATTGGTAAAGGTTGTGTTATCGAAAATTCAACTATAAAAAACAGTTTAATACAAACCGAAACCAGTATAAAAAACGCGAATTTAGATCATGCCATGATTGGTAATCATGTAACATACGATGGTAATTTTACAAGCATTAGTATTGGCGATTATTCGGTGTTAGAATAAGTCATATTTTTTATTAATTGAGGTCACGCTTAGCGAGGTTGAAGTGTTTTTGGGTAGAATTTCAAAATTATGAATAAAAACATCTACATATTAATTTACCTTTTCGGAATTATTTTAGTTCCTAAGTTTGGCTTTGCCCAAAATGACGATTTAGGTGACAACGACGATAAGTTTCAAGAGTTGTTTTATGAGGCTTTGAAACAAAAAAGCATTGAAAACTACGATCGTTCGGCTGAAGCACTTTTGGCTTGTATTGAAATAGATAAATCGGTACCCGTATTATATTTCGAATTAGGTAAAAATTATGTGCAACTTAAAAATTTTGGAGCTGCCGAAGATGCTTTAAAAGAAGCAGTAAGTAAAGATCCAGATAACGAATGGTTTCTCGATGAATTGTATAGTTATTACGCCTCACAAAACGATTATAAAAACGCCATAAAAACGGTTAAACAATTGGTAAAATATCATCCCGATTACGAGGAAGATTTGGCATCACTTTACATGAAAACCGAAAAATATGATGATGCTTTAGAAGTTTTAGATCAAATGGATGCCAAACATGGTGTTTCGGTATCGCGCGATTTAATGCGTAACAGAATTTATGAGGTTACAGGACGTAAAAAAGATCAAATTAAAAACTTGCAAGATCGGGTAGAGAATAACCCAGAAAAAGAATCGAATTACTTAGCGCTCATTTTCCGCTACAGCGAAAATAACGAAAAAGAAAAAGCGTTTAAAACAGCGAAGGAGTTGCTTAAAATGAACCCAGAGTCGCAGTTGGTTCACCTGGCACTTTACAAGTTTTATTTAGATGAAAATGAAGCTGAAAAGGCCATCGAATCGATGAAAATTGTGGTGAAAAGTACTGAAATTAAACCCGAAGCTAAACTTAAAGTATTAACTGATTTTGTGCAATTTGTAAGCGAAAATCCAGAGTATGAACAAGATTTAGTGGAAGCGACAACTTTGGTAAGTAACACTAATAACAGCAAAACATTAATCGAACTTGGGCAATATCATTTATCTAAAAACGATAAAACAAAGGCTTTAGAATATTTTGAAACAGCTCTTCAATTAGAACCCGATAATTTTAACGTATTACGCACGGTAATGCTGTTGTATATCGATTTAAAACAATATAAGTTAGCGCAAGAAAAAAGTAGCGCTGCGTTAGAAGAATACCCAGCGCAACCCTTATTTTATCTTGTAAATGGCGTAGCTTCAAACGAGTTGAATGCGCCTAAAAAAGCTATAGAATCTTTAGAAATGGGATTAGATTTTATTATTGATGATAACAAAATGGAATCTGATTTCTACAAACAATTAAGTAAAGCTTATACCTTGTTAAACAATACGCAAAAGGCAAAAACGTTTAGTGATAAAGCACAAAAATTAGAATCTTCAAATTAATGATAAAATATATTAAATACAGCTTTCTAGTATGTTTAGTTGTCTTGGTTTTTGGTTGTAAAACGGCTAAAACAGTTACTAATGGTGAAGCTAATTTAAACTTAAACACAAAGCAATTATTTAAGGAAAATGCAAAGCGTGCAGCGACTTACAGTACCTTGCAATCTAAGTTGAAATTAACGCTAATGCAAAAGGGTAAAACGCAATCGTACACGGTAACTTACAGAACTAAAAAAGATGAAGTTATCTGGATTAACGCGCCATTTTCGGTAATACGCGCCATGATAACACCTCAAAAGGTGAGTTTTTATAATAAGTTAGATAACACTTATTTTGATGGCGATTACAAGTATTTAAGCGACTTATTGGGTACCGAACTCGATTTTAATAAAGTTCAAAACTTACTTCTTGGTGAAGCTATTTATGGTTTAAATACGAGCGAATATAAAGCCGAAGTTGCCAATGGTAGTTATATGGTACAACCTAAGCAGCAACGCAATTTGTTTGATATTTTCTTTTTAATCGATCCAGGTATGTTAAAGGTAAAATCACAACGCATCATGCAACACTTGGAACAACGTGATCTGCAAATTAATTATTTAAGTCATCAAAATATTAACAACCAAAGTTTACCTGAAGAAATAAAGGTAGTTGCGGTTGAAGAAACTGAAGAGTTAATTGTAAATTTGGAGTTTAAAAATGTTGTGCTAAACGAAGATTTAAGGTTTCCGTTTAAAATACCTTCTGGTTTTAAAGCCATTGAACTTTAATGAATTTTACAAAGAAATCATATTTTAAAAGAGGTGTTGTGCTTGTTCTTATTTTGGCAAGTACCATAACTTTTTCGCAAAATAATAAGCAACAAGAACTAGAAACACGACGCCAAGAATTACGTAACGAAATTGAGCAATTAAATAAATTACGCGCCGATAACAAAACCAAACAGAAGTCGCAGTTAAGTTTAGTTGAAGGTGTAAATCATAAAATTAGTGTGCTTTCAAATTTAATTAAAGTGACTAATCAGCAAGCTAATTTACTTACTCGCGAAATTAACAGCAATCAGAATAAAATAACCAATTTACGCAAAGAATTAGCCGATTTAAAAGATGATTACGCTGCGATGGTGGTCAAGGCTTATAAAAGTAAAAACAGACAAAGCAGAATAATGTTTTTACTGTCTTCTAATAACTTTAAGCAAGCTTATAAGCGTTTGCAATACATTCAGCAATATGCTGATCATCAAAAAAAGCAAGGTGAAAGTATTAAAGCTAAAACCTTAGAATTGCAGGCAACAAACACCAAGTTGCTCAATCAGCAAAAGGAAAAAAATACCTTGATTGCCGAAAATAGACAAGTACAAAAAACATTGCAAGCAGATAGAAAAGAGCACGAGGCCTTAATGCAATCTATACAAAAGAATTTATCGGCTTACACATCTCAAATTAGGCAAAAACAACGCGAAGTAAATAGAATTGATGCCGAAATAGATAAAATTATTAAGGCAGCTATTGCAAAATCGAACACCAAAGCGGGTAAAAGTTCCAGCTCAAAAAGTTTTGCCTTAACACCCGAAGAAAAGGTTTTAGCTTCAAATTTTACCTCCAATCGAGGTAAATTACCGTGGCCTGTTGATAATGGTTATGTGAGTTTAGGTTATGGTACACAGCGCCATCCAATTGATAAAAGTTTAACCATAAAAAGTAACGGTGTTAGAATTACGACTCAAAAAGGCGCCCAAGTTCGAGCAATTTTTAATGGTGAAGTCAGTGAAATTTTAAAAATGCGAAATGTAAATCCTATTGTTATGATTAGGCATGGTAACTACCTAAGCATTTACAAAAATTTAAGTAAGGTTTATGTAAAAGTAGGTGATAAGGTTTCCACAAAGCAGGCCATTGGTGAGGTGTTTACTAACCCAAGTAATGGCGAAACTATTTTAAGCTTTATTATTTCAAAGGACAGCAATACTCAAAACCCTGCGAGTTGGTTGTATAAAATGTAGTATTGTTAATGGTTTTGAGAATAATTAGAGTCC
The DNA here is from genome assembly GCF_000943555.1 of Neotamlana nanhaiensis. Classification (GTDB taxonomy): domain Bacteria; phylum Bacteroidota; class Bacteroidia; order Flavobacteriales; family Flavobacteriaceae; genus Neotamlana; species Neotamlana nanhaiensis. The sequence continues at coordinate 489,722 of NZ_JTDV01000002.1, forward strand.
AAATTACTTCTCGATATAAATTTGTTGCCAACCATTAAGGAACACTCTAGATTTTAAATATGATAAAAAATTTTTTAGGTATTTTAATGCTCTTCATTGGAATAGGATTATTAATAAAATTGATTCCGAATATTTCAAGCCTGATAAATTCATTTAGTAATGCTGTAAATACCAACCTTAATTCTGATTGGGGCAGCTTTACGGCTGAATTAGTAATAACAATTGTTTTAGGTGTTGTGGATTATTTTATACTAAAATTTGGATTAAAACTTTATAGAAGCAATTAATTGTATCGAGAAGTAATTTGGACTATAATATTCTCTACTTTTTAATCAAACAACGCTTTTAATTCGGTAGCATCTTGTGGCTTTATTTTTCCAGCAAGAAGTAAACTAAGTTGTTTTCTACGTAAAGCAGCAGCGTAACGTTGTTTTTCGAGTTCGGTTTCAGGGATGACTTCAGGAATTGTTGTTGGTTTTCCAGTTTCATCAACCGCTACAAAAGTATAAATAGCTTCATTTACTTTGGTACGCTCACCCGATTGGCGGTCTTCAATCCAAACATCAATACAAACTTCCATCGAGGTTCTAAAAGCACGCGACACTTTAGCTTCAACGGTTACAACACTTCCTAAAGGTACCGCTTTTGTAAAAGCTACGTGGTTTACCGAAGCTGTTACAGTTATTCTGCGACTATGTCTGCCAGCAGCAATACTTGCAGCACGATCCATACGGGCTAAAAGTTCGCCTCCAAAAAGGTTATTAAGGGCATTGGTTTCGCCTGGTAAAACCACATCGGTTAATACGGTTTTTGATGCTTCGGGTGTTTTTGCCTCCATAGTAGATTTTTATGATTTGGCAAAGGTAAAATTATTCTTGATTTATTAGGTAAGAAACTAGTTTAACTCTTTTACTAAAATCCAAGCATCTTTATTGTGGTTTTTTCTAATGCTTTTTACAGCAGCTAATGCTTCGCTACCTGTTTTGTAAGTACCATAAACTACTTGGTGTAAACCGTATTCGTTTAAGCCAATTTTTCTGGCATCGTAACCTAGTGCTTTAAGCTCTTTAACTTTAGTATCACCATTAGCTTCAACTCTAAATGCTCCTGCTACAATATGGAAGTTTCCTTGTACTTTTTCGGTTTTATTTACACTTAAAGTAATCGCTGGTAACGGATTTAAATTAAAAGTAGCTTGCTGAATTTTAGTATCTAACTGTTTTGTTGCTTCTTCTTGAGCTACTTGGTTGTGAGCTTCAACTTCGGTTGAATAGTAATTGGAAGCTACATAACCGCCAAGTGTTAAGGCAATTAACGCAATAGAGGCATACTTTAAAAAAGGTAAGGCCTTACGCTTATTATTTGTAACTGCAATTGGTACTACTTTTTCAATGGCTTCAGCTTCTTCTTTGTAAATTTCTCTATCAATTTTAGGAGAAGTAAACTGCGATAAACCAAAGGCTTCGGTTAAATAGTTTAAATGATACGTTGGCTCAAACTGTAATTTACCTTCACCATTAAGCGAAATATCGCCTATATTGTTAAAGGTTAATGTTTCGCCTTGTGTTAAATATGATTTTAAATTTTTAACACGATTTGCAATTTTTTGATTTGCCGTTTCAAAAGGTATTTTTTCTACATCGGCAATATAATGCGCTAACAAACCATCGTTGTTTTGAATTTGCTCGTTAAACGACATAATTTTCTTTGGAGCAAAAAAGGTGTTCGATGCATCATCGATTGTAGCCGACGCATTTTGAGTTAAAAATGAACCAAAATCTGGTACAGTTACGCACTCATATCGGTATAGTAAATCGCTTATGTAGGTTTCTAATTGCATATTTACAAAGTTAAAATTTTTTGGTTTCAGATAAAAATTTGAGAAACTATTTTTTAGCGCCTATAAAAATTACCTTATTTTAGTTTCTATATCAACTAATTACTAAGTGAACGAGCAGGATTTAATTTACATTTTGGCCCTACAACACGTGCCAAATATTGGCGATATTATAGCAAAACGATTGATTAATCATTGTGGATCGGCAGAAGCGGTGTTAAAAGAAAAGCCATCAAATCTTTTAAAAATTGATGGAATTGGTAAAATTACCATTAAACATTTACATGAGGCTTCGCATGTAGTTGAAGCTGAAAAGGAGCTTCGTTTTATAAAAGAAAACCACATAAAAACGCTTTATTTTGAAGCTAACAATTATCCTAAAAAATTAAAGCATTGTATCGACGGTCCTATTTTGTTATTTCAATCGGGAAAGGTCAGTTTACAAAATCAACGCATCATTAGTATTGTTGGTACGCGTAAAATAACCAATTCGGGTATTGCTTTTTGCGAAAATTTAATTGAAACACTTGCTGTGTATAAACCAGTTATTGTCTCTGGTTTTGCTTATGGCACCGATATTACTGCTCACAAAGCAGCTATTAAAAATAAATTGCAAACTATAGGTTGCTTAGCACATGGGCTAAATACTATTTATCCAAAAGTGCATAAAAAATATATGGTGGATGTTGAAAACCATGGTGGTTTTTTAACCGATTTTTGGAGTTCGGCAAAGTTTGATAGAAATAACTTTTTAAAACGAAACCGAGTTATTGCAGGAATAAGTGAAGCTACTATTGTAATAGAATCGGCCGAAAAGGGAGGAAGTTTGGTTACTGCTGATATTGCGAACTCATACAACCGTGATGTTTTTGCAGTTCCAGGACGAACAACCGATAGCCAAAGCGTGGGATGTAATAATTTAATAAAACAGCAAAAAGCGCATTTGTTAAGTACGCCTTTAGATGTGCCTTATCTATTAAATTGGCAATTGGAAGAAAAAGCACCACCAACCATACAAAAGCAGTTGTTTGTTGAACTGGATCCTGATGAAAAAATAATTTATAATTACTTAAAAAATCACGATAAAGAACAACTCGATATCATTGCAATACACTGCAATTTACCCGTGTTTAAAGTCAGTAGTATATTATTGAATATGGAGTTGAAGGGCGTTGTGCGCCCATTACCAGGTAAGTTGTTTGAGGTTATTTAAAGAGAACAAGTTTTCTTTTTGAAAGAAAGAAGTAAGCCATTATAGCGTATTCTATAATTGGTATTAAAGAAATTATTGTTTGATATTCATAAAAGCCATTTCTGTTATCGTAATAAATTTCATAATTCTCGCTATGGTTTTCATATAAGTATTGAACCATATAAAAGCTGAATAAGAATTGTATGGTAATAACAATAAAAAACAAGGATATTGAATAAATTAAAAGCTTTTGCGAATCAGGTTGGTGAGATTTAAATAAAAAATTAAATCCAGAAATAAACAAAACACAAAACAGAAAAAAACCAACGATTTCTGGTGCAAGAATGATGGTTTCAATATCAAATTTTAAAACAATTAAAACATGCAGAAGTATAAAACTAAATAAGTTACCTATTTCGAAAACAGAATAAATTGAAAACCCACCAGCTCCTATCAAATTAATTAAATTTGAAGGGTTTTTGTTAAAATTTAATTGTTTTTCAAATTCTTCTAGCATAAATTTTTTTAATACCCAACCTTCTCTCGAACACGCTCAATAACAGCATTAGCAACGGTTGATGCTTTAGCTGCACCAAATTGAAGCGCTTTATCTAACTCCTCAAGGTTATCCATGTAGTAATGGTATTTTTCGCGTTGGGTTGCAAAGGTTTCAACAATAAGTTCAAAAAGTGCTTGTTTGGCGTGTCCGTAACCATAATTACCGTTTTCGTAATTGGCTTTCATGGTGGCAATTTGGTCGTCGTTGGCTAATAAACTATAAATTGCAAAACAATTACAGGTGCTCCAATCTTTAGGTTCTTCAAGTGGCGTACTATCGGTTTGAATACCCATAATTTGCTTACGTAACTTTTTGTCGTTTAAAAAGATATTGATAGTGTTATTACGGCTTTTACTCATTTTTTCACCATCGGTGCCAGGAATAAGCATGGTATTTTCTTGAATTTTCCCTTCAGGAATCACAAATGTTTCATCACCTAATTTAGCGTGAAAGCGTGAAGCCACATCGCGGGTCATTTCAATATGTTGTAATTGGTCTTTACCAACCGGAATAATTTCGGCATCGTAGGCCAAAATATCGGCAGCCATAAGCATTGGGTAAGTAAATAAACCTGTGTTTACATCTTCTAATCGATCAGCTTTATCTTTAAAACTATGCGCAAGCGTTAAACGTTGATACGGAAAAAAGCAACTTAAATACCATGATAGTTCGGTAACTTGTGGCACATCACTTTGTCTGTAAAACACTGTTTTTTCAATATCTAATCCAAAAGCTAACCATGTAGCAGCTACCGAGTACGTGTTATTTCGTAAGGTTTCGGCATCTTTAATTTGGGTTAAGGTATGTAGGTTTGCAATAAATAAATACGATTCGTTTTCTGGCTGTTCAGCCATTTTTATTGCAGGTAAAATAGCACCTAAAATATTGCCTAAATGTGGTGTTCCTGTACTTTGTATTCCGGTTAAAACTCTTGCCATAATACTTCCTGCGAAAGCAGAAATCTTTTTAAATTGTTAAACAAAAAGCAAAGGTATATTTTTTAATAGAATTGCTCAATACAATTCTGTATTTTTGAAATCCATGAAAGCTTTTAAATATATTTTTTGGACCTTGTACCGTATTTGGTTTTACGTGCTTGTAGCGCTGCCTATTTTTATTTTGTTTCCATTTTTACTCGTTTCAATTTCAAAGGAATCTTGGTATCCATATTTTTTTAAACTTGCCCGATTTTGGGCAAAATTCATTTTAATAGGTATGGGTTTCACTTATAGTATCAAGCGCGAACAAACACCCGACAAAAACAAAAGTTACATGTTTATTGCTAACCATACGTCTATGACCGATATTATGCTTATGCTTGCGACTGTAAAAAATCCGTTTGTGTTTGTTGGTAAAGCAGAATTAGCAAAAATACCTCTGTTCGGTTTTTTTTATAAGCGCACTTGCATTTTGGTTGATAGAAGCTCGGAAAAAAGTCGAAAAGCGGTGTTTTTAAGAGCCCAACGTCGTTTAAAATCGGGTTTAAGTATTTGTATTTTCCCCGAAGGTGGTGTGCCAGAAGAAGATGTGTTTCTAGATAGCTTTAAGGATGGCGCGTTTAGGTTGGCTATAAATCATCAAATTCCAATAGTGCCTATTACTTTTGCCGATAATAAAAAACGATTTTCATTTACTTTCTTTAGCGGAAGTCCGGGTAAAATGCGAGCTTATATCCATAAATTTATAAAAACCGAGGGCTTAACTATACAAGAAACAAAAGTGCTTAACGAACAAGCAAGAATGGTTATTTTAAATAAACTGCAGACTTATAAAAAATAAAAAACTGCTCGGGGGAACGAGCAGTTTTTTTAGACATGCACTTTTTTCAGTTAAAAAAAGCACACATCCAGATCTAACCAAAAACCTAAAATTTAATAGCGAATCCGGTATACACGCCAATAAAAAATGGAGTGAAATTACCAGAAGTATTTTTAAACGTATTAATTTGATATTTAAACATAGGTTCTAAATTCAAATCAATTGTGTTTGTCATTTTATAATTTAAGCCAAGTCCTAAATTGGCACTGTAACTAAAGTCGTTAATATTGTTGGCTTCTCCTAAAAGGGTGCGGTTACCATTTGAAGCTTCAGAATAAATTTCGTTATTATTTAAAAACAACGAACTAAATCCGCCAATTACGTTTACGCCAATTTTTTTATCTACTACAGCGTATTGTATTTCTATAGGCACTTCAATGTAGCCTAACGATTGGTTTAGCGAGGTGTTAGAGGTTTCAAACGAATTCGGGATAGCCGATGCTGCTTTAGCACTCTCAAAACTAATATTAGTATTGCCACTGCTGGCATCGTTTGCAACCAAAGCACTGCTATTACTAATATTATTGTTAATGGTTAAGTTTTGCAAAGCCTCTCTATTACTTACACCAGCCGATTGAAACACCAGCACATCGTTGGTGTTATAACCTAAATTAACACGGTTAACACCCGAACGAATGGTAATTTTATTGTTAATAGCATAACTTGCCGAAATACCATAACTCATATTTATGTTCCCAGTTTTGGAGTTGCTATTAAATTGCGGATCGATAGAAGAACCATTACCCATGGTGTTAAAATAAACAGGCGCAGCATTTGGGGCAACGCTCCACCTGTTTTTTGGGTTTTCTTTTTCTTCTTCAATGGTTGTTTTATTGTTTTCAAGCGCTTCTTCAATGGTTAAAGTGGCGTTTGTATTGTCTTCTTCGGTGTTATTGTTTTCGTTGCTTGTTGTGGTTTTTGCAATAGCCGTATTATTGTTATTTGCTTGGGTAATAAGTTCCTTGGCTTGGTTTTTATCAATTAAAACATTTGAGTTTTCGGTTGCGTTTGGCGTTGTAATCTTAGTTTCGGTGGCGTTGTGCTTGTTTAAAACCGACTTGCTTTCGTTTTTAGCAATGTTTTGAAGCGTGTTTTTGTTTTGGGTTAAACCCGGATTTTGGGCCAGATGCGAATTGTTTTTAGTTTTATTAGCTGTTTTTGTATTCGTATTAAACGGTTTTTTAATTACTGTTTCATCTGAAGCTTTTACAACAGTTGAAGCTGTTTTGGTGTTTGAAGCAGCTTCAGTTAACGTTGTAGCTTCAGTAGTGTTTTCATCATTATTATTGGCAACGGTATTGCTATTGATACTATTGCTGTTTACATCTTTTTTATCTTCAGTTACATTATTTTTATTAGTGTTTATTGGAGTATTTGGTGCGTTTTCAGAATTAACAACTTTAATTGTTTCCTCTGGCGTTTCACCATCAAAATAATTAAAACCAATAGTTAATAATAACAATAAAACAGCAGCAACACCAGCGTAACGCCACCAAATAGGTATAACACGACGTTTTTTCTTTTTCTGGTTAAGTTCGGCTTCAATACGTTTCCAAACGGCATCACTAGGTGTAGCTTCAAAATCTTTAAAGCCTTCCTGAAATAATCGATCTATGTGCTTTTTATCACTCATTATAAGGTTTGCGACTGCGGTCGCGCTTTATATGCTTCAATGGTTTGAATCAAAATTTGTCTTGCTCTCGCTAAGTTCGATTTTGATGTGCCAACATTAATGTTTAGCAAACCAGCAATTTCTTTATGCGAATACCCGTCCAGCACGTAAAGGTTAAACACCAAACGGTACCTGTCGGGTAATTCTTGAATTATTTTTAGAAGATAATCAATAGAAACCGCGCTCTCGTCAATCTCTACTTGTTCGTCTTCAATGTTATTTTCGTTTACAATATCAAAAACCTTTTCGTTTCGGTAACGCTGTAATGCGGTGTTTACGGTAATGCGTTTTAACCAACCCTCGAAAGAGCCTTTGTGTTTATACTGTTCAATTTTATTGAAAATTGTTAAAAATGCGTCTTGCAAATTATCTTCGGCTTCGGCATAATTACGCGAATACTTTAAGCAGGTGGCGAATAACTTACCCGAAAAGAGTTTGTATAATTCGCTTTGTGCTTTGGTATCATTAGTTTTACAATTTTCTATGAGTTGTTTTAAACTCAAATTAAAACATGTATTGGTTTATAATTAGTTTTATTCTTATTCGGTAACAGGTACTTCAATAGTTAAATAGGTGTCTTCGTCTGCATCATTTTCACCTTGCCAAAATTTAAATATATACGACCCATTGCTTGTAACATGAAAATTAAAAGTGGCTTCAACCAATTCGTCGGTTAAAGTGTCACAGTCATTATCTTCAAAAACATAAGTTATTGGTGCCACGGTACGCTCGTTATTATCTTTATTATAATAAAAATCTCTGAAACTGTGGCACGAGGTTGGCCTGTAATAATAAATGGTAATTGGGTAGGTTTCTCCCATGGTAAATTCATCAGGGATATCTACGCTTTCCACAGGTAAAACCTCGAAATAATAACTAGGGTCGTCATCAATACTACAAGATGCTACGCTAAAAATTAGTAAACATAGTGCAATAAACTTTTTCATTGCTTTAAAATTAGGGATTTAATACATGTTTTGCCCTTTAGATGCAATGTTTTGTAAAAGGTTGCGTAGTAAAATAAAAAAATCCCGTTTTTTAACGGGATTTTAAGATAAGTTTTATGCTTTGGCATCGGTAACGGCTTGCCTTACTTTGGCTTCAAGCTCGTCCATAAGCTCTGGGTTGTCTTTTATTAATGCTTTAACCGAGTCTCTACCTTGGCCAAGTTTTGTATCGTCGTAACTAAACCACGAACCGCTTTTCTTAACAATTTCGTAGTCTACGGCTAAATCTAAAATTTCGCCTACTTTGCTAACACCTTCGCCATACATAATGTCGAATTCGGCAGTTTTAAATGGTGGTGCTACTTTATTTTTAACCACTTTTACACGGGTTTTGTTACCCGAAACTTCGCCATTTGTATCTTTTATTTGTGTAGAACGACGAATATCTAACCTAACCGACGCGTAAAACTTTAAGGCGTTACCACCGGTTGTGGTTTCAGGGTTACCAAACATAACTCCAATTTTTTCGCGTAATTGGTTAATAAATATTACGGTACAATTGGTTTTGCTAATTGATGCTGTAAGCTTACGAAGGGCTTGCGACATTAAACGGGCATGTAATCCCATTTTAGAGTCGCCCATTTCGCCTTCAATTTCACTTTTTGGTGTTAAAGCAGCAACAGAATCTACTACTACAATATCGATAGCACCAGAACGAATAAGGTTGTCGGCAATTTCTAAGGCTTGCTCACCGTTATCTGGTTGCGAAATAATTAGGTTGTCTATATCGACGTTTAATTTTTCGGCATAAAATCTATCAAAAGCATGTTCGGCATCAATAAAAGCAGCAATACCGCTCGATTTTTGTGCTTCGGCAATAGCGTGCAATGTTAAAGTGGTTTTACCCGACGATTCTGGACCGTAAATTTCTATAACACGTCCGCGCGGGTAACCGCCAACGCCTAAGGCAATATCTAAACCTAAAGATCCTGACGAAATAGCTTCTACATCAACAATTGCAGAATCGCTCATTTTCATTACGGTACCTTTTCCGTAGGCTTTGTCTAGTTTATCTAAAGTAAGTTTTAGTGCTTTTAATTTTGCTTCTTTTTCGCTACTCATCGTTTCGTTTTTTTTCTAAAAAATTGTATGCTAAAATACTACAACTTTTGGCATCTTACAATTTTAAAATGCAACCTTTGTTAACATTTTGTATCCGTGTATTATAGGGCTAAAAATTTTGAATTATGAAAAACTAAACTTTTATACTATTTTTAGTGTTAGTTTTTTGATGTGAATCGTAGAATGAAAGCTTTGATCATATTAAGTTTAATGGTTGGGGTATTGTTAAAACTAGTTGGGCATAATTTGAACAAAATTGAGTGAACCATATTTCATAGAAAAAGGTATTCAAAGGTTAATTTCTGAAAACAGAAAAGTTTTTAAAGGAACTGAATCTGAATTTGACGAATATATCAATGAAAAACTGCCAAAAATTATAGAAAAACTACTTCAAGGAATTTGGGATGGACTTTACGAATATAGTTTCGATAAAGAAAATGACTTACGAAAGCATCAGAAGGAAATTAACGAGAAGATAAATAAGAATTATGGAAATGGTATATTGCTGCTTGAGTCATTCATAGAAATGAACTGCCAAGTTAGTATCTCAACTTATGACAAATACATAAAGATTTTTGACACTTACGAAGACCAATTAAAACTTGATACTTTGATTTCTCTGCACGTAAGAGCTTGTCAAATTGCTAACGAAATACGAGTTTTAGTATCTAATGGATACGCAGACGGAGCGATGTCGCGTTGGAGAACACTGCACGAACTTTGCGTAACATTTTTGTTTTTGTATGATAATGACACAAAAATAACAGAAATGTACCAAGATTATCACGTTATTGAAAGATGGAAGAAAGCGAAAGAATATCAAGAAAACTGTGAGTTTTTAGATATGGATAAGTTCTCAAAAGAAGAAATGGAATTTATCGAATCAGAGAGAAAAGATGTTTTAGAAGAATACGGTAAAGAGTTTGGACAGAGTTATGGTTGGACAATGGAAATTTTGCCAAAAGGAAGGAGAAATATACGTGAAATGGAAAAACTTGTAAAACAGGACCATCATCGTGTTGTTTACACTTGGGCGAGTGAAAATGTTCATTCGGGAGTTTCAGGAATTAATAAAAGATTGGGCTTGAGAGAAGAGCAAGAAAACTTTCTTTTAACTGGAGCAAATGATTATGGGTTTTTAGACCCAGTCCAATATATGACGGTTTCACTAACAACTATGAGTGAGACATTTCTGAATATGGAAGATTCATCGATGAGTAGAATTTTTAAAGAGTTTTTATATGCTCTTCAAAACGAAGTTGTAAATGAATTTGGAGAACAATAAAAAACTATGCACAACAATTTATAACCGCAATTACCGAAGATTCGACAACCCTTTGATTGTGTTTAATAAAGTCTTAAGCGAATCTCGGAAATACTAATGCTTAATTAAAAATCATTAACTTTATTCCAGTACTTGACCGCTGTATAACATTTCATGAAAAGCATTTTAATAGTCATAATATTAGCTTTAATAGGCTACTCTTCTAATGCTCAGCATACAGATAGGTTTGTAAAACTTGTAAAAGATTTAGAGCAAGTTAGCTGTAAAAAGGATACGATGTTTTACAAAAATGGAACTATAAAGAGGGTTATGTGTTCGACGAATTACAAGTATAATTCCGAAAAATTTTGGGCCAGAACTGGTAAAATGATAGAGTTTTATAAAAATGGACAAATTGCCCAAGAGTATTTTTTGGATAATTATGGAAATTTGATGAGAATGAAAATCTTTGACCGAAAAGGAAATAAGCTTGAAGAGTATGTAACTACAGAAATAGACTCAAACGCGAAATCACTAGATGACTTTTTTGAATCTAACGACCATATTGTTTATAAAACGTTCTGCCAGATTTATAAATATTCAAAAAATAGTGAATCTTATTTTTTATACGAAGAAGGGCTAAGAGCGGATACAAAGAAAATTGGTAAATGGATAAAATATTACGATAATGGAAAAGTAAAAAAGGAAAATGAATTTTAAAAATGTTGCAAACCAAACAAAATTTATCCTGAATATTTCAATGTTTTTAACCTGTCTTTAGCTTCAAAATAATTTTATCACGCAACCATTGTTAATGTTTTGTATATGTGTATTATAGGACTTAAAATTCTGAATTATGAAAAACGTAATCGTAGTATTATTATTCCTTTTAAGTATTAATTGTACTTCTCAAACAGAAAAGAAATTCAATTTAGATTTTGAAGAATACTCTGTGAACGATAAACTTCCCAGAGGTTGGTTTAAGTGGGGGAATTACGATTTAGAAATCGATACTGTTCATGTTAAACAAGGAAAGGCTTCAGGAAAAATAAGTTCTAAAAATGCACATAACTCCTTTGGTAGTATAGTATATTCAATTCCTGCTAATTATGAAGGAAAGTCTATTCGTTTAGATGGTTTTATGAAAATTGAAAATATCCAGAACGGTTTTAGTGGACTATTGCTTAGAATAGTTGATAAAAACAATGAAGTATTGGCGTTCGAAAATATGCAAAGCCAAAATATTCATGGCACTAAAGACTGGCAGAAATATTCCATTTCACTACCATACCCTAAGAATGCTGAAACAATTTTTGTTGCAGGAATAATGACGGGTTCAGGAGAAGCATGGTTTGATGACTTTGTTTTAACAATAGACGGCAAGGATATTCAAACACTTAAAGAAATAGAGAAACCTATTTATAAAGCAAATTTAGATAAAGAGTTTGATCTTGGATCTAAGGTTGATTTTCCAGAGCTTAACAACCGCTTAATTGGAAATTTAGATTTATTGGGAAAAGTATGGGGCTTTTTAAAATATCATCATCCAGAAATTAGAAAGGGAAATTATAATTGGGATTATGAATTGTTTCGTTTTCTTCCAGAATATTTAGAGAGTAAAACTACTGAAGAAAGGGACGATATCCTTTTGGAATGGATAAAACAAATTGGAGATATTGATAAGTGTTTTAAATGTGAAAGTGTAACAGAAGGAGCTTTCATAAAACCTGATATGTCTTGGTTTGATAATTTCAACTTGAGTTTAAAATTAAAAAATGAGTTAAAATACATCTATCAAAATAGAGGACAAGGTGAATCCTTTTATGTTGGTTATAATAATTATAATCGTTTAGTTTTTTTAAATGAAAATAGGTACATAATGATGCCCTATCCTGATAAAGGCTATAGGCTGTTAGCACTTTACAGGTATTGGAATATGATTCATTACTTTTTTCCTTATAAATATTTAATAGACAAAAACTGGAATGACATTTTAAGAGAATATATCCCAAAGATTATAAATGCTAAAAACGAATTAGAATATGAATTAACTTTTATTCAATTAATGGGAGATATAAACGATACTCATGTGTCTTATTCATTCGGTTTTAATAAAGTTAATGATAAAAAAGGGGAATTTTTTCCATCTTTTCAAGTTAAGTTTATCGATAATAAACTAGTAGTTGTAGATCATTATAATCCTGAATTAAAGAATGCAGCTAAAGTTGAATCTGGAGATATAATAACATCGATTAATAAAAAATCTGTCGAATCAATATTAGATAGTATAAAGCCATATTATCCCGCATCTAACGAAGTAGCGAGATTAAGAGATATTTCTCAAGATATTTTGCGCTCACCAAAAAATGAAATTACTATAGAATTTATTTCAGGAGATAAAAAAGAAGAACACTCCATACCTCTTTATAAAAAGGATAGTTTAAATATTAATTGGCATAATTGGAAGGGGAAATCTTTCAAATTTTTAAAAAATAACATAGGGTATGTGACTTTAGAGTTTATTAAAAAAGAAGATATTCCGATTATTAAAGAAACGTTTAAAAATACTAAAGGAATTATTATTGACATAAGGAACTATCCTTCAGCATTTGTTCCATTTTTGTTAGGTACTTATTTTGTTACAGATAACACGCCGTTTGTGAAATTTTCAGTTGGAAATATTAATAATCCAGGTGAATTTATTTTTGAAAATGGTGATGAGATTCCTAAGCCAACCGAAACCTACAAAGGGAAATTAGTTGTTTTAGTTAATGAGTTTTCGCAAAGCCAATCTGAATATACCGCCATGGCATTTAGAGCAGGAAACAATACAACTATTATTGGTAGCACAACAGCTGGAGCAGATGGTAATGTTATAACAATATTATTACCTGGAGGATTAAGAACTCGCATGTCTGGAATAGGAGTTTATTACCCCGATGGCACAGAAACTCAAAGAGTCGGAATAGTTCCAGATATTGAGATTAGCCCAACTATTAAAGGGATAAAAGAAGGTAGAGATGAATTATTAGAAAAAGCGATTGAAATAATAAATAAATGATAAAACCAATTTTTTATGAAATCGTACAGATAAATTACACCTTGGTAATTAAAAAATAAAGCACATCAATTAAAATTTATCCTGAATATTTCAACGTTTTTAACTTGTCATTAGCTCTAAATTAATTTTAACACGCAACCTTTTTATAGTTTTTGCATCTACTAAATAGTAGTGGAAAAAATTGCTATGAAAAGACTATGAAATTTTTCACGAAAACTATTCTAACTAACTCTATTGGTGTTTCAGTTGCTATTTTGGTTAATGGCAACTGTAAAGCCGATGGTGGCTAAATCCGTTCTACTTTTTATTATCTATAAAAGTATTTAATAACGGAATTAGTCAATTAAAAAGCACTTTAATAATTGTTTAAAGTGCTTTTTTTGTGCGTATTAGTTGCGAAAACCCACTAAAATTGTAGTTTTGCAGCATAAAATATTTCTTTTTTAACCTTAAAAAATAGTATAGCATGCAACTGTACAACAAATTAAGCGCAAAAGAAAGAGCAGAGTTAATCGAAAAAGCAGGAAAAGATCGATTAACACTTTCTTTTTATCAGTACGCTAAAATTACAAATCCACAAGAATTTAGAAATCAATTGTTTGTCGTTTGGGATAAACTCGATGTGTTAGGTAGAATATATGTTGCTACCGAAGGCATTAATGGGCAATTATCGTTACCAGCCGAAAATTTTGAAACGTTTAAAACCCATTTAGACACTATTGATTTTTTAAAAGATATTAGACTTAATATTGCCGTAGAGCAAGACAATATGTCGTTTTTAAAACTAAAAGTTAAAGTGCGCAAAAAAATTGTAGCCGATGGTTTAAACGACGATACATTCGATGTTACAAACAAAGGTATTCACGTTGCCGCTAATGAGTTTAACGAACTTATTGAAGACGAAAATACCGTTTTGGTTGATATGCGTAACCACTACGAAAGCGAAATAGGTCATTTTAAAAATGCCGTAACGCCCGATGTGGATACCTTTAGAGAATCGTTAGATATTATTGAAGACGATTTAAAAGCGCATAAAGAAGATAAAAACCTGGTTATGTATTGTACTGGTGGTATTCGCTGCGAAAAAGCCAGTGCCTATTTTAAGCATAAAGGTTTTAAAAATGTGTATCAGCTTGAAGGTGGTATTATTGAATATACACGACAAGTAAAAGAGCAAAACTTAGAGAATAAATTTTTAGGACAGAATTTTGTGTTCGACGATCGTCGTGCAGAGCGCATTAGTGACGATGTTATTGCGAATTGTCACCAATGTGGCGAACCGTTCGATGTGCATACCAATTGTGCAAACGAAGCTTGTCATTTATTGTTTATTCAATGTCCAAAATGTCAAGAAGAAATGGAAAATTGTTGTTCTACATCTTGTATGGAAATAAACCGTTTGCCTTACGAAGAACAAAAAGAATTACGTAAAGGCCAAGGCAATAGCAACGATATCTTTAAAAAAGGACGTGCCGACCATTTACCTTACAAAAAAGATTTGCGAAATATTTTTGAGCATTTTAAACCAGAAAATACTGAGGATAACGCTTAATATTATTATTGCATTTTAAACAAAAAAAGCCGCACTGTAATGTTACAATGCGGCTTTTACCAATTTATTTAAAGGGACTAAATATTCTGAGAATAAATTTTGCCATCGGTTTTAAATACAATTCTGTAATTTCCTTTAGCAAAACCGTTAAGTTTATAAGCTTTTTGAATGTTTTTGGTGTGCTTAATAGTTTCAGAGTAAACTAAGTTAGCTTCAACCGAATTACCATAGTAAATATCTACTTTTAATGGCGATTCGTTTAACGATAATTTTGATACGTAAACTACACCATCTTCAACTCTAGCGTAAGGCTTATAAGTAACTTTTTCGTGAGCTCTATCAAAAGCAACTTCACTTGAATTTACTGTAAAAGGAATAGTATCAACTTCTAAATCTTTTTCTAATTCAAAAATGTAATTACCATCTGGTAAAGAAGATAAATCGAAAGCTTTTTGGTAGTTACCAGCTTCTTTAATTTCTTCTTTATATAAAACAACGCCGTTAGCGTCAATAATTGTCAATAAATTACCTTCTTTAACACTGTTTAAAGTTAAAACAGTTTTTTTAGCATCTCTAGCAACCGTTAAAAAAGTAGATTCGTTTGCGAAACTTAACATGGTAGCAAACATAGTTACCATTAAGAATCCTTTTTTTG
>NZ_JTDV01000018.1 GCF_000943555.1 Neotamlana nanhaiensis
TGGTGTAAAATCGGGGCACTATCAATTACAAGCCTACAAGAATTGGAACAGGAATTTTGGAGACGACTTTGTATTTACAAAAAACATTGAGATAATCGATGTATTTAAAGCGCATTTTAGTTATGAAACTGAAGAAAACCGGCGGAAGTTCATCTTAATCCGAACATCGAATACAAATCCTATCGAAAAAATAATGTAAATTTACACCAACTCCACATATAAATATTAAAATATACCTATCAAAAAAGAGTCAACCTATATCAGTATAATACAACCTACTTCGAACGAATAATATGCTTTTTAAAACAACTCATTAAATGAAAAATCATTATCGGCATTAACCTCCTTTAAAAATTTTCTTTGATCTATACTATTTGTGTTACTCAAAAGATAAATATTGTATTTTTCCTTTAAGTTTGAAAGTATATTAATCCTCTCTTCAGGCATATCCAAAATCATAGTATTCCAAACATTTACGATTTCATCTGGTGATGGATTTAAATGAGACATACTTATAATTTTTTCTATAAATACATCTTCTGACAGTTTACATGTTTCTAAATCAGAACATATAGGATCTGTATAGTGATGGCCTGTGTTATTTACAATATCTGTAATTCCTAATCTTTCAAATTCCGTTATGGTTTTTGACACATTAAGGTTCATGATGACACCTCCTAAATCAAAAACTATGTTTTTTATTTTATTCATACTTATTTTTTTATGTTTTCTTCCAGGTCAATAAGGCCAACATCATAGAAATCACAGCTGCTGAAATCCAAAAAAGAGATATGGAATCAAAGTTGTAAACAACTTCTCCATTGAGCACAGATTTATTACTTTCAATAAGATATCCACTGGCAATATCCTGAATACCAGCAGCAGCATAACTCATAACTCCCACTATTCCCAAAGCTGCACCCGACGCCTGTTTTGAAGCTATGTCCACAGCCATTAATCCTCCTAAATAGCAAATAAGTGCTCCTATCGCCAAACCAAATATCACCATACTTATAGCATCTAGCCACCAAACATTTTTTGGCCCCAATAAGAATAAAGACAGCCCTAATACATTCATTAGACCAAATATGAGAGCCGGTGCATTTCTACGACCTTTAAAAAATTTGTCTGATACAAATCCAGATGATGCTGTCCCGATAATTCCACAAACCGCACTTACGGCTACTAAACTATTCGCTTGTGTTAGACTATATCCTTTAGCAGTTTCAAAATAGTATGGCCCCCAACTATTTACGGCGTATCTTGATATATACATAAAGGCACTGGCCAAGGCCAATATCCACACATTGGGATTTTTTAACACTCCTTTTTGTTCTTGCCATGTAGATTTTTTTTCCTTTCTGAAATCTTCGTTCACTGGGAGCAAACCTTTACTTTCAGGAGAATCGTGAAAGAACACGGATATAACTAATACCCCAAGAAGTGCCACTATTGCCGCCGCCCGAAAGCCCCACTGCCAACCAAAATAAGATACTACTACTGCCGTTAATATATAAGTCAAGGCTTCTCCTATATTATGGCTTGTACTCCAAAACCCATAAAAACTTCCTCTTTCTTTATCCTTGTACCAACGGGACAATGACACAACGCTTGATGGGGCACCCATGGACTGTACCCAACCGTTTACACCCCAACAAATAACCAAAATACACCTGTAAACCCCATTATTAAATTAGCCATAGCAGAAATAAGTAGCCCTGTAGACATGAAGCGTCTTATATTACTATGGTCTGCCAAAAAACCATTGGTAAGTTTTCCTATGGCATATGTAAAGAACAAAGCCGAACCAATCAATCCAAGTTCTGATTCAGTCAATACGCCTGCATCAACAATTGGCTTTTTCACTACATTTAGGCTCAATCGGCAGACATAATAAATGCCATAGCCCAAAGTAGCCGAAATGAACACCTGCCACTTTAATTTTTTATATAGTGCTTTTTGTTCCTGCTCACTGCCCGTAACAGGAACAGGAACAGATTTTTTGAAAAATTCTAACATCTTTTTTTTATTTTTAAGTAGAAAATAAAGGCAAGGGACAACCTTAGAAAATAAAGGCGCAGACCATTAAAGCTACGCCCTTACCAACTCAAACAAACAAGCTACTAAACAGTTATTGGTGCAGACCCTTTTTTCTTAAATAATCTAACAATAATTTGGGACGATCAGTTTGGATTATATCCACATGGTTATCTATATACCACTGGTAAACATCTATATCAATGGCGGCCTTTTCATCATCGTGTCCTCCGTTATGTTGAGGCCACAAAGAATTCACCCAAACACTTGTACCTGCTTCTCTTAACTCCTTAAATCGCTTTATTCCACTAAGAGAATCATATTTAGCCGTAAACTCAATCGCCTCAGGTGGATTACTCTTCATATATTCATCTACTATTTCAGAGGCCCTAGGCTCATGAAGCCTAACGACCGGCATAAACAGGACTTTATCCAAATATTCTCCAAATTCATTCTGTACTTCCAATTTACTCTTAGCTCCCTTAATTACAACTTGATCCTGTGTCCCTGTTTCTTGAATAATTTTATAACATTTATTAAAAATCTCATAGCTTTTATCCAAATTAACCAGTATCTTATCCTTGGTTAATAACAATACCTCCCTTAAAGTGGGTATTTTATGTGGTGTTGGGACCTGTAGTCCGTCTAACAACTGAAGGGTTTTTAAGGAGTCTAAGGTCCATTCTTTCACCATTCCTTTACCGTTTGTAGTTCTATCAATAGTGCTATCGTGCATTAAAACTAACTCACCATCTTTTGTTTCTCTTACATCTATTTCAACCATATCCACCCCCATATCAATACAATTTTGAATGGCCTGCAAGGAGTTTTCTGGCGCATTCCTCCAATCGGCTCTATGGGCTACGACAATGACTTCTTTGTTCTTGGAATTGTTTAGATTATTTATTTTATCCTGAATTGTTGAAGTTGTTTTAATTTCTGTAATAACTTCTTCTTTAGTTTCGCATGGGCACTCTTTTTTGCATCCCAAAGTCAACAGTAAAAGCAACAACATCAAGCCTGATTTATTTTTCATGTTTTATTTTTATGTTTTTCAATTGTCACATAGAACACCCAATTAACATTTATTGCGTGATTAAAACATAATCATGGGTGTTTCATCTATTTTATAATTTCACATTTGCTCACCAAGGGTTTTACCGTCCTGTATGTTTCGCATCTTTTGAAAGCATTGGCCATTCACTATCCATTATGCCTGTGGCATTAGTTTTTAAGGCGTACACTTTGCCCTTCCTGTCGGTATTATTTCTTGTAAGAATATAAATTACCCCATTTCCGTCTATGGCTGCTGAAGAATTGATTTCCTCATCCAATTGGGTTTTTGCCCATTTATTTTCGCCATTGGGGTCAACCACATAAAAATATCCAGCCCTGTCGCCAAAGTAAAGGTTGCCATCGTTATCAAGGGCGGGTGCCGCCAAAATGGCCCCGGTTGTTTCATATTCCCATTTTATAGAACCGTCATTAGGGTTATAAGCTACCATTTTATTATCTTCTCCTCCTACATAAACAGTACCATCAGCAGCTATTGAAGGCCCTCCTTGTTCCAATTTGGCGTTTGGACGGGAAGCATTGTCCCAGATTATCGAGCCATCGGCCATATTAAAGGCTATTAAGTGCCCCGTATCGTCCGATGTTTTACAACTTAGATAAACCGCTTGTTTCGATTCTGAAATGGCGGGTGCCCCGGCTGTATAGTCTCCATAAAACACTTTCCACTTCTCTGTACCATCGGGGTTTATGGCATAAAAATAATCATCAGAAGACGCTACATAAATGGTTCCACTCGCATCTACAGCTGGGGTTGCACGAATATCATGCCCAACAGGAAAGGTCCATTTTATGGAGCCATCATCAGGATAGATAGCGTGTAATACATCATCGTTTTCCATGCCTAAATAAATAGTACCATCTTCGGCAAAAGCTGGCGATGAATATTGAATACGATTACCTAAATCGACACTCCATTTTAATGAACCATCGGCCAGATATGCATTAAATACTGCAAAATAATCACCAACATATACGGTGCCATTAGCATCAACCGAAGGCGACATACGCATAACCTCATCGGTTAAATCGCTCCAAACCAAATCACCTCCTTTTATTGCCAGAACATTATCACCACGTGTTGGGTCTGATGATTTACCATCGGTTGTTACATATGCCATACCTTCATTAACGGCAACCGATGCATGAGTAGAGTAAAATGGCACCTCGTAAGACCATAATACCGTAGGTTCTTTTGTTGCTGTTGATGGTTCCAATACAGTAACTGTTTTAGAAAACTCATTCACATTTTGGTTCTCTGCATTGTCTGTAACCTTCAATGTTATGGTATATTCACCTATGTCATATATATGTGTTGGTGATTGCTCGTCAGAGGTATTTCCATCTCCGAAATTCCATTCCCATGCAACAATTTCTCCATTTTGGTCGAAAGACAAGTCAGTAAATATAGCGGGGCTTCCTAACTCAATAAGGTCAGAGTTCACTTTAAAAGCACCAACTGGCTTGGTATCGATTATAGACTCATCGTCATAACAGGATGTCATAATCAAAGTAATGATTAAGCATCCCAATTTCATTATTTTATTAATATTTTTCATTTTTAATTGTTTAAGTTTAATGATTGTAACTTTGATTTTATTTCCAAGGGATGGTCAGTTTGCACAACACTCCCTTTAAGGTCTATAATTTCATTTAATTGCCCATAGTTATCATTGGTTGGCGTTGTGTTGGTATTCACATAAGCCAACCTAAATATTTTCCAGTTTTTGTTTTGAATACTTTGCGCTACGGCATCGTTGTCAACATTAAACTGAACTATGCTTAAATTAAGTGATGCGTATTCGGAAAAATTATTGTTCCTAACAATGGGCAATGCCAAAACATTATCCACTTTAACCATTTCCTTTATTTCTGATAATTCGGAAGAACAAAACAGAACTTGAGAGACCATGCCATATTGTTTAACAAGCGGATGAACTTTATTGAAAGCTGTACGTTTATCAATATCTAAATCGATATAAACATTACCTCTTGCCAATTCCAAAGCTTGGTTTAGTGTTGGTATTTTTTCGGTACTTAACACGCCGTTAGATTTATACAGGTTGAATTGTTGCAACTCCGCCAACAAATAATCGGATACTTTTCCTGCACCATTGGTTGTACGGTCTATAGTTGCATCGTGCATAACCACTAATTCGCCATCTTTGGTTTGCCTAACATCAATTTCAACCATTGCCATGTTCTTGTCAATGGCATCTTGTATTGCTTTCAGCGAATTTTCGGGTGCATCGTCCATTAAGCCTCGGTGTGCACAAACCAACATTTTACCATTTAAACCGTTTAGTTTTTCAAGTAAAGCTTGTCGCCCACTGATGGTTTCCGACAAGGAAATAACTATTTCTTTTGAAGTAGATTTTTCTTGTGAATCGTTTTTTACCGTAAGGCTTACCGTATAATTCCCTAATTTAGAAAATGTGTGTGCTGGGTTATTGGTCGTTGCTGTTGTGCCATCGCCAAAATCCCATAAAGCACTATTTACCGTACCTGTTGATTGATTGGTAAATTTAATGGTTTCGCCAACCAAAGCTTCCTCTACACTTAAAGAAAACACGGCGTTTAATGTAGCGGATTGCGCACCACCATTATCGTCTTTAGAACAGGCATTGAACAGTAAAAGTGCAATTAAACTGCAAATGATTGTTTTATTTAAATACTTCATAACAAAACCGTTTCAAATTATTCCCAATTTGGGTTTTGTTTTAAATTTGGATTAAGTTGAATATCGCCCGAAGGAATGGGATACAAATAATCCCTGCTTTCATCAAACGCTTTTGTTCGGTCGGCAAATGGCACCAGGTTTCCGCTTGTACCATCTGAAAGGGTTATTACGCCCCCAATCTCAACTTTTTGTAGAGCTGCCGTGGTTGCAGTACCCGTATATAACTCCACATCCAACGAACCGTTACCATCTAAATCGAATGCTCCAAGGCTTGGAAAATACATGCCTTTAAAATGGATTTCCAATAGTTCGCCATTCTTCCACCGCATTAAATCGTCATACCGGAAACCTTCCAATACCAATTCTACCCGGCGCTCTCTGCGTATTTCCAGAATAACACCCGTATTGAGTCCTGAAACATTGCCATACCTTTCTATTAAAATTGGGTCTATGTTAGCATTTGCTGTAGCTAAACTCATGCTAGGCATCCTAACACGGTCTCTAAGTTGGTTAATGGAAATATCCAAATCTGCTTGAGTTAGGTTGCCCAGTTCAGCTTTGGCCTCGGCATAGTTCAACAATACTTCTCCAAAGCGGATTATTGGTAAATCTTGATACCCGGCGGCATCACCGTCTTGACTTATATCGGCAACGTATTTGATTATTTGGTAACCGCTTATTCCTGCTGAAAAATCGGGTAACAAAGCAGTGCCATCCCCTCCAATTCTTGTATAACCAGGAGTGCGAATGGTTTGTGCCAAACGAGGGTCTCTGTCATCAGTTTCCTGAAGAAACTCAATGGTTTCGTAATCCGCTTGGTTTGTAAAAGCCGTTCCTGTATTCATTAAATAGGTATTTACAATGGATTTTGTTAAGCCTATATCCTGTTGCGTGGGCGAAAGCAAGTAATAGTTTATGTTGTTTACAACGTTTAATTCTTGACTATACCTTCTTCCCAAAATCACTTCGTCTTCAATCAAATCGTTGGAAGCGAACAAATCGCGATAATCCGTATTGGCACTTCCCGTAGAATAAACCGAATATGGGCCATCGGTAATTACGCTTAAGGCCGATTGGTAAGCTTGAGTCAACAAACCTTCTGCGCCCGATAATCCGTGATATTTTCTAAATGTTCCTTCAAAAAGGCAAACACGAGATTTAAGGGCCAATGCCGTCCAACGGTTTACCCTATCGGATGATTTATCGGTATTTAAGTTATCAATAGCCCTGTCTAAATCTTCAATAATTTTAGTAGTAATAAACTCTCGGGTGTCCCTTGATTTCATCAACAATTCGGTGTTTTGGCTACCAATAACTTGGTCGTACCAAGGCACACCTCCAAAACGTTTTAACTTATTGTAATAAAAATAAGCACGAAAAAAAGATGCCACACCGCTATACTCTTTTTTTGCCGCTTCGTCCGGACATTGCTCATAATATTCAAAAAACGTATTTATCTTCCTTAAATCATCCCAGTTCCAGCCGCTGCTGCCAGCTTCACCGGGAATAAGGCGCTCACCCGTCTGCTCTAATGGAACACCGTTATACAATATGTTATCAGAAAGTAAATCCCTATCGATAATACCGCCCCTTCCCGGCAAATCGTTGTAAAAACTATTGGTAAACAATTCCAAATCCGATGCCGTACTAAAGGAGTTTTCAGGGGTAATTTCCGATAGTGGGTAACGGTCCAAAAAATCATCACTACAAGATGTAATGAACATTAAAACTGTTATATATATAAATGTATTTTTCATCTTCATTATTTTTTAAAATTTAACATCAAGACCGACTGCCATGGTTTTAGTAAATGGGTAATCGTTTCCATTGCCCAATTGTTCAGGGTCTATTGTTCTGTCAGGATTATTTTTGTACAGTGGGGAGAATGTAAATAGGTTCATCCCCGTAGCATAAACCCTTAAATTATCGACATGTATTGCTTTAACCCATTTTTCGGGTAAGGTGTAGCCCAGCGTAATGTTTTTAATTCTTAAGTAAGCCGCATTTTGCAAGTACTTATCTGAATTGACACCCAGTTGGCCACCTTCGTATGGCCCGCCTCTATCGGCGTAAACCGCCAGCCTTGGGTAATAGGCATTGGGGTTTTCTAGAGACCATGACATGCTTTCGATACTTTTCGGGTAAAAATTCTGGTACTGTCTTGAAAAAGCCCCCCAAAAGAAACCATTGTCGGTACCGGGATTCCAGTCGCGTTGCATGATTCCCTGAGCAAAAACATTTAAATCGAAACCGCCAAAGTTTGCCCCCAACGTAATACCGTAATTGTATCTTGGATTGGTATTACCTATTCGTTTTAAATCGCCATGGTCGGCCAAGGTTCTGTCGCCCGGGGTAATCTCACCATCGCCATCCAAATCGGCAAACCGAATGTCACCCGCCACAGGATGGTTTATTAAATAATTGTTTTGGATGCGCTGGTTTACCAAAGTTTGGTCGGCATGGTTCAGGTATTCATCATCAGTTTGAAAAAAACCTTCAACCGTATATCCCCATACTTCACCCAATTCCTGCCCTACATAATATTGTTGGATATCGCCGTTGGGGTTGTCGAATTTTGTAATATGGGTTCTGCTGTCCCCAAGAATAAAGCCTACGTTATAACCAAAAGGTTTATCAGCTATTTTAAATTCATCTCTCCAATTAATGGAAAGTTCAAAGCCTTTGGTTCTCAAATCGGCCGCGTTTTCCAAAGGTTCTTCTGCTCCAAAAACCGATGGTAGTTGTTTACCTTGTGTAAGCATATCGCTAATATCGCGTTGATACCAATCGAAAGTTGTGCTGAACCTGCTATTAAATGTCGATAAATCGAAACCAAAATCCAGGGTTGAAGATGATTCCCAAGTAAAATTGGATGACACCGAAGCTGGCGTGGTTAAATAATTTGTTAAGCTTCCGTTTGAAATATAATTACTTTGGTTAACAGACATTGTTGAAATATAATCGTAAGGTCCAACATTTTGGTTTCCCAAAGAACCGTAAGAAGCCCTTAACTTAAAGCTGCCAATGTAAGGCTGGATTTTTTCCCAAAACGATTCATTGCTTACTCTCCATGCTACCGATGTTGAGGTAAAAATACCCAATCTGTCATTTTTAGGGAATCTTGACGATGAATCGAACCTACCATTGAATTCAATTAAATATTTATCGTTTATGTTGTACTTAACCCTGTAAAATGCTGCCCTTATGGCCCATTCCTCTTCCAAAGACGTTAAAAAGATATTATCTCCAGTTGCCAAGTTGAACGAATTTAGGTTCTCGGATAAATTCCCATTTCTGCTGGCTATGTTTCTTTTAAAGGAATTCCATTCTTGGTTAAAACCCAATAGGGCGGACATGGTGTGGTTTTCTAATGGATTAAAAGAATAATCGGCATAAGCATTTATAGCTTGGTATAAATAATCCCTTGTGAGTTCCTTATATATTTCAGTATTGGGTTTGTATAGCGATATACCTTCTCCATTTGGCTGGTTGGTATGGGGCGTAGCAATTATGCGAACATTTTCTTGTTGATTTCTTCTTCTAAAACTATAATCCCCTTTAATTTCCAAACCATTAATAGGCTTTATAACAAACCTTGATGTATTGAAAACTTCAAAATCTTTTTCATAAGCTCGACTTTTTCCATTTAACAAGTCCGCGAAAGTACCATCGGCTATATCTCTATTAGGTGTGTATGCCCCCTTAATGATAAACGAGCCGTCTGGGTTGGTCGGTAAATACAATGGTGCTGCATGGTATGTGTATTTCCGCCAATCCTCGCTATTGCTCGAACCACTAACGTTTCGGGCATTGGTTGCAGGTTGCGAATAGTCTTTATTGAACACGTTTGTTGCATTTTCAACCTCTAACCATGAGTAAGGTTTTGCTTTAATTTTGGCTCTTAAGCTATAATTATCCAATACATCTTTGTGCTTTTTATAAATTCCATCTCGTGTATAATAGCGTCCTGACAAATAGGCGTTGATTTTATCAGTTCCTCCTGTTAAACTTAAATTATGTTCTTGAGAGGCTTGCGAATCATTAAAAAGTGTTTTCCACCAATCGGTATTCCCATAATGGATATAACGCTCTACACCATCAACCGTTTTTATCAATACTGATGGTAACGTTGGATCTTGTTTTCTTGCCTCTAAATAGGCATAATCTTCTTCAGTATACCCTAAATAGGTGCTGGAATTTTCTAACAAACTAAGCTTGTCACTTAGTCTTGTCCATTCCAAACCATCAGTAATGAAATTATCTGTTCTAATAGTTGGAGAACTCCAACCTAAATTTGTGTTGTAATTTACCTTTACGTTGCCTTCTTTCGCGCTTTTAGTGGTAATAAGAATAACTCCAAAAGCAGCTCTTGCTCCGTAAATAGAAGCAGATGCCGCATCTTTCAAAACTGAAATAGATTCTATGTCTCTAGGATTTATTCTATTTAAATTACCTTCTACACCATCTACTAAAATTAACGGATTGCCTCCATTTAATGAGCCAATTCCCCGAATGCTAATATTGGCTTCTTCATCAATACCTCCACTATCTAAAGTAACATTTAAGTTAGGGGCTACACCTTGTAACAATTGACTGGTATTGGGACCTAAATTATTTTCAAAGTCTTTTGCTCTAATCGATTCAACAGCTCCAGTCAAATTTTCTTTTTTGACTGTTCCATAACCAACCACCATAACCTCATCGAGCGAAGCCGCATCTTCCTGCATTGTAATGATTAATGTTGTTTTGCCATTAACTGAAACCTCTTGAGTTTTATAACCAACATAAGAAATGACCAAAATGGCATTTTTATCGTTCAATTCCAACGAAAAATTACCATCAAAATCGGTTTGCGCCCCATTGGTAGTGCCCTTTTCTATTACGTTGGCGCCGGGCAATGGCATTCCTGCTGCATCTATTACTGTTCCTGAGATTGTAAAACTCTGGTTAACGGTGGCAATAGTTGAAATTTTTTCTTTTTTCTTTACCAGAATGGTATTGTCATCAGATACCGTTATTACAAAATTTCCAGCCGAAAGGCTTTGTGACAATAGTTCATTGGCCAACATGGTTCCCTTCTTAACTTCCACTTTCGGGAAACCCTTAAAAATACCATCTTGGTAGATAAATTTGTAGTCGGTTTGCTCTTTTATGAGTTTGAATACTTCTTCAACCGTTAAGGTTTTATTAGCATCAATCTTTACTTTAGAATTTTGCGATAAAACATTATTGGAATTGAATCCGAAAGCAGTAAAACAGCATAAAAAAATAAAAGTTCTCATAATGATAATTAGTAGCCGCTCCCTAAAGAGGGAAAGCGTTTGGTTTAATTTAATTTCCATAAATTTGCCTTGTTATTGGTTAGTTAAACATTTAATTGATTAATAATTTAGAAAGGGGATAAAGTCTTATACTTACCAGGTCTAAACTTTGTTCCCTAATTTTTTTCTCCATAGTCGAGATTTGATGTTCGGTTATTTTAATGTTATTGTTTTATAATTTATTTCATAGTTTTCGATTATACTTAAAGTTTTAATGTTCGACAGAATTTTTTCTATGCTTTGATTTTTACCCAAAACTCCTGTAAAAGTGGCGTCTTTAAGGCTTTTGTTTTCAATGACGAAATCGACATCATACCATCTCGAAAGCACCTTTGTAATTTCTTCCAACGGTTTTTGTTCAAAAGAGAATATGCCGTCTTTCCACGAAATCTCATTATAAACATTTACTTGTGATACCGTGATTCCATCATTTAAAAGATTGAGATTGGATTGTTCGGAAGGATTTAAGACTTTATGGCTGTTTTTAGTATTAACAGATACCTTACCTTCTACTAAAGTAGTATAGATGTTTTCTTCGTCTTTATAAGCCTTTATATTGAATTCAGTACCCAATACTTCAACATTTTGAGATTGGTTAATAACCATAAACTTAGTGCCTTTGTGTTTTGTACTTGGTGACACATCAAAATAGGCTTCGCCGTAAACAAGTTCCACTTGCCTTGTTTGGCCTTCAACAAAAGCTACCGGGTATTTTAATTGGGTTTCGGAATTTAGCCAAACCTCAGTGCCATCTGACAGAACCACATGGAACTGTCCACCCCGTGGAATCGTTAAATAGTTGTATTCGGTTTTCGACTTGCTTTCACCATCTGAAGTATAAACTATTTGTTCGCCGTTACTATTGGCATTTTGGGTTGCGACTGTGCTTCCTTTTTCTAGTTCTACCACAGAGCCATCGCCCAAGGTAAGAGTAGCTTTATCTGTTCCAGGTTCAATAGCATTGGTGTTTACAATGGTAGGCGTGGTTTCAATGGAGGTATTAAATAAACCGTCGTTAAAATAAAAAGTGGTTGCTAAAACACCTACTAAAATAGCTGCCGCTACAAACTTATGCCATGATTTTTTGAAAAGCCTAAAAACCGGTTTTTGGTTTCGTTGTTTGTATTTTTTCTCAATAGCTTTCCAAGCTTTTTCCTTATCAATAGCCGAATAGCTATCAAGCCCGCCTATTAATTCTTCTATTTCAACCTCCTTTATAAACGGAAACTCTTTTTTAAATTGTTTCAATTGCGGTTTTTCGGCATCAGTTAACACCTTTATTTTTTTCTTGATGATTAGTTTTGATATATAAAAAATATCGTTCATTATCTTACGCATTTATATATAGAACAACTGAATTTTAATAAGGTACTATTTAAAAAGTGATTTTTTTATGATAAATATAAAGTTTACTGTTTCAAATTGATAAAATAGCAATTTGATAACACATTAAAATAATCAATAAATAATGGATAAGAATCTATAAAACTATTGATTATTAAATCTTTAAACCAACAGAAAGTAAATAACGGTGTCTAAATCTTGGAACTGCTCCCTAAGTATTTTGTAGGATTGGGATTTTAAGGTTTTGACCGTTTGTAGTTTTATTTCCAATCGTTCAGCTATTTCAGCATTTTTGAGGCCTTTTAGGCTCAGTGCAATGATTTGCTTTTTTCTATCTGGAAGACATTCAATAGCTTGATATAATTGACGGACAATTTCTTCTTCAAGAATTTGCCTTAAAAATAAATTATCATCTTCCAACGACTGCACAGCGTTTTCGGCATATTTATTTTTAACCTTATTGTGTTTTATTAAATTGTAGCACTTATTGCGAACGGTTTTGTATAAATATACTTTTAATGATACTTCATCGGAAAAGGTATTTTCTTTTTCCAAAAGCCCGACAAACACGTCTTGAACCAAATCTTCACATTCGCTAAGCGGAAACAAAAACCGACTGGCATATTGTACGAGTGCTTCGTAATATGTGTCGAAAATTTGCCTTAAGTCACTTTTACCGATTATATTTTCCTCTACTACCATTAATCGATTTAGGTTCAATTAGGTGCAAATTAAACAAAATGATAAGAATTACTATGTTAAATAAACATCAAGGTTAGGTAAATTATAACAATTTGTATTACATTAGTTTTAAAATGTAAGTTCCTTAATTGGATTTTTGCATTTTAAAGTTGTCTCGGTTGTTGATTTTTTGTTTAAGCATTAACATATCGTCACTTACCTTCTGCTTAATAACCCTCGCATAAATTTGAGTTGTTGAAATTTTAGTATGCCCCAATAATTTTGAAACCGTTTCAATCGGAACACCATTACTTAACGTTACTGTTGTTGCGAAAGTGTGTCGGGCTATGAGGAACGAAAGGTTCTTTTTTATTTTCAGTTTTTTAGCAACTTTTTTAATGTATTGGTTCATCTTTTGGTTAGAATATACTGGAAGCAGCTTTCCTGATTGGATGCACTTTGGACAGCTTTTATACTTTTTGATGATTGTAAGCGCTTTGTCCAGCAAAGGCACTCGAACTTTTGTGGCCGTCTTTTCCCGTTGGGTGCTTATCCATTGGTTACCATCAATACCTAAAACAATGTGTTCTTGGGCAAGGGCATAAACATCACAATATGCCAACCCTGTATAACACGAAAACACAAATATATCCCTTGCTACTTTGTGGGATTGCCTTTCTAAAATTGCCGTTTCTAAAATATTAAGTTCTTCTTCGGTTAGGTAATCCCGTTCCACTTCATCAAAATGTAATTGAAAGTTTATAGCAGGGTCTTTTTCCAACCATTCTAATTTCAAACCAAATTTACAAAGCTTTTTAAAACGCTCTATATGCTTCATCAAGTCATTATTGTTAAGATTTTTAAGTTTGTGTAAATACTGTTCATAGTGGATAACAAAACCGTAATTGAGTTGCTTTAATTGAATATCATCCACTTTATAAACTTTCTTTACGAACTTTTTCAAATAGCGTTCTGTTGTCTTGTAGTTTTTGAGAGTCCCTAGTTTAAGAACCGTTTGCATTGTCTTGTTATGATAACTTACCAGTTGCAGAAGGGTTTTGTGCTGTTCGTCCGTGCCTAGATATCGTGATTTTACCGTGGCGACCGTGATTAGCCTGCCCTCTTTTTGAAGTTCGCTGTAGCTATCGTAAAGCCTATTACGTACTTGCTGAATGTAATTGTTTAAAGCTCGTGCTTCTTGGGAATTGCCTTTTACTTTGCCTTTGTTTTTATCCCATAGTTTTTGGGATACATTTCTTTTTAAACTGAGTTCGGAACGCTTACCGTTAACCGTAATTCGGACAAATATTAAAGCATTGTCTGTCTTTTTGGAATTGAGGCGTGTGAAGAAAGTCACACCAAAGGTGGTTTGTGTTTTCATTTTGAAAGTGTTTTGGTTGAACGATTGACTCGTAACACGAAAATCAAATCACTTTCAAAAAATTCTTATGTCTTGGTGAGCACACCGAATCACTCACCTATTAACTCACTTTTGTTTTAAGTGGGTTTGTTTGGTAAAAACAGCCAATCCCTTTATTTATAAGGTATTTGGCTATTTTTTTGATTGTTTTTGGATTTGTTTAAAACCCTTAAAAGTCGGGATGACAGGATTCGAACCTGCGACCACACGGCCCCCAGCCGTGTACGCTAACCGGACTGCGCCACATCCCGAATTAAATTATATGTTACTGTTTAAAAAAAAAGGATCTTGTTTCTTAACAAACTAAGTTTTAACTGTGGTGCAGTTTATCCTAAGCATAGTTGAAGGACCACATCCCGAATTTATTTAAAAAGCTTTCAAAGAAAATACTTTTTTTAAAACTAACAAAACAAAAATGAGGCTGTTTTAAATGAATAAAACAACCTCAAAATATATTTAATTTATAAATAACTTAATTGTAAGTTGATGTAGAGACTTCAAACGAAGCATCTTTAGCTGCTAAGTAACGTTCTGCATCTAAAGCCGCCATACACCCTGTCCCAGCAGCTGTAATTGCTTGTCTGTATACATGATCGGCTGCATCACCAGAAACAAATACGCCGTCTACATTGGTTTTTGAAGTTCCTGGTTTATTAATTATATAACCCGTTTCGTCTAAATTTAAAAAGTCTTTAAAAATATCGGTGTTAGGTTTATGTCCAATGGCTACAAAAAATCCAGTTGCTGGTATTTCATGCTTTTCATTGGTTTTGTTATTAAATACCTTTACACCCGTTACTACTTGTCCGTCACCAACAACCTCATCAGTTTCTGTATTGTATAGTATTTCTATGTTTTCGGTATTAATTACCCTTTGAGCCATGATTTTAGACGCTCTAAATTCATCACGACGCACTAACATGGTCACTTTTTTACAAAGTTTAGATAAATAATGTGCCTCTTCACACGCCGAATCACCAGCACCAACTATTACAACCTCTTGGTTTCTGTAAAAGAAACCATCACAAACAGCACATGCCGAAACACCTCCACCTAATTTTAAGTATTTCTGTTCAGAATCTAAACCTAAATATTTAGCAGAAGCTCCAGTTGAAATAATTACAGTATCACAATGAATTTCTTTACTATCATTCACCCAAACTTTATGCACATCGCCTGAAAAATCAACCTTAGTAATCCATCCATCACGAATATCTGCCTCAAAACGTCTGGCTTGCGCTTGTAACTCCATCATCATTTCTGGACCTGTAATACCATCAGGATAGCCTGGAAAATTTTCAACTTCGTTGGTCGTTGTTAATTGCCCTCCTGGTTGTGTCCCTTGGTATAACACCGGACTCATATTAGCTCTAGCGGCATAAATTGCAGCTGTATATCCTGCTGGTCCCGAACCTATTATTAAGCACTTTACGTGTTCTATTGTATCTGACATATTGAATTTCTTTTTAACTATTACAAAAGTAGTTTTTTTGATAGAAACCTTACAGCTAAGTTATAAACACTTCTTATAAATTAATAACAAAAAGCTATAAAAAAAGCCCCGATAAACGAGGCTTTATATAAATTTTTATTTCAAGATACCGAAACTAGTTCAGTATGACAATAAAATATATTATTGAATTTGAATTTTAGCACGATTATCTTCAATCTCTGCCGATTCTTTTAAAGCGTTATATAACTTACTTGCTACCGCTCCAGTTTTTTGTTGTGCTACGCGATTAGCCGCTGCTTGGTAATTGTCAATTTCTACCGCTGGAGTTACTTTGGTAACTTGTACCATATAAACACCATTTGTTCCATCGATAAGTCCTGACGTTTCGCCTTCGCTTAATCCAAACGCTGTACCTACAACTAATGGCTCACGACCTGCTCCAGAAATGGTTGGCGTTTTCATGTTAATACCAGTTGCAGTTCTAACACTTGTATTTTCAGCTTTAGCTAAATCGTCAAGATTTGTTGCAGAAACGCGCTCACGAATCATTTCAGCTTTCTTTTCTTTTCTAATTTTAGGAAGTACTGTTGCGGTAGCTTCTTCAACCGACATCAATCCTTTTTCATGCTTAGCCACTAACTGCGCAATTACATAACCTCCAGTAATGTTAAAACGTTTAATATCGCCTACTTCTGCTTCTTCTTCAAATGCCCAACGTACAATAGAACGTTGATTACCTATTCCTGGAATCGCTTCATCTAAAGCTTTCATCCCGTTTACAGGTTTAACCGCATATTTATTTTCGGTAGCTAAAGCTTCAAAATCACCTTTACCTGCATTAATTTCGAAGTTTGAAGCTTCTCTAAATACCTTATCTGTTGTTTCTTCAGATGGTTCAATTTCTCTTGCAATAGTCGCTACTTGAACAGCTTTACTTTTGTTTTTCTGACCTTCAATTTCTATAATGTGATAACCAAAAACCGTTTTAACAACACCTAAATCACCTACTTTACCTTCAAACTCAAAAGCGTTAAATTCTGGAACCATAGTGTTGTATGGGTGCCAATCGTAGCGTCCTTCGTTAGTTACACTTCCTTGATCTGAAGAAAACTCAGTTACAAACTCAGAGAATTTAGATTTATCAGTTTTTAAAACCGCTAATAAACTATCGGCAGTTGCCTTAGCTTGCGCATCAGTTTGTGTAACCTCAGGCGTTGCACTTTGTGCTCCAATAAAAGGAATTAAAATATGACGTACTTTAGCAGAATCTGGTATTTGTTTTACAGCAACCACTTTCGATAATTTAAAGTAACCATTATCTTTATACGGCCCGTAAACACCACCTTCGTTTAATTTGTAAATACTATCTGCAACCGCAGTTGGCAAGCTATTTTTAAATACAAAACGCTCATCAAATTTAATATCAGATGCTGCTGTATGATTTACATAATCGGCATTATTTTTAACTTTTGAAAAAGCTACAATAGTATCTTTTCTTCCAGTTTCATCAACTAATCTTCCGTTTAAGTAAGATGTTAATTCTTTAATAATATTAGTTTCATCTTGTACCGAAGCAACTTCTTTAAACTCAACAAAACGAATATCTCTTGAAGCTTCAACTTCAAATTGTTTTTTGTGATCGTTTATATAGCTTGAAATTTCAGATTTAGTTACAGAAACTGTGCTATCTGGAATTTTGCTAAATGGTACTTGTACATATTTAATATCTACTTTGTTGCCTTCTAATTTATGCTCTAACTCACCTTCGTTTAAAGTACCAGTTAATCCAGCTTTAACCAAGTTAAAATAGTTTTGTTGAAGCGCGTTGTTTGCCACTTGCTTTTCGTAGTTAATCCAACTTTGGTAACCCGCTTCAGAAGTTTCTTTTAAATTAGCAATGTATTCGTTTAACTTATTCTCGTCAAATAAACCTGCCTCGTTTAAAAACTCTGGGCTTGTTGCTAAAGCAGTTTTTAATAAATCGCGCATTTGGTCCTTCTCAACCGTAATACCTAAAGCATCGTACTGCGTTTCCATAACGGCTTGACGTACTTCTTGGTTCCAAACTTGGTTCATAACCTGAGTATTGGTAGCGTTTGGTCCCATACGACGTTGTAAATCTTCTACCTTTTGAAGAAAATCTTCACGCGAAATATCTTTACCGTTAATTGTCGCAACAATATTTTGCGATTTTGAAGTTAATGCATCACTGTTTTTAAACAAATCTGCTAATACAAAAGAAAATAACGCTAATGCAATAATTAGTATTAAAATTAGTGAGCGTTGTCTTATCTTATTTAAAACTGCCATTAGAAAAATTAATTTTTAAAACCCTGTTTTATTGAGGATTACTTATTAAGTTGTTTGCTAAATATTGGATATAGCAAAAATATCGTGCGCGAAAATACCATTTTCTATCCAATAATAAAAGTGTAAGGAAGTATTTTAATCGTCTTGTAAAACTTTAACTTCTACAAGGTCTATTTTAGTGTTAGACACCTCAAGAATAGTAAATTGAAACTGCTCTATTTTTACAATTTCGTTTTGTGCAGGTATTTCTTCGGTGTGGTTTACAATTAAGCCACCAAGAGTTTCGTAGTTTTCACTTTCGGGTAAATTTAGCTTGTAAGTTTCATTAATATAATCCACTTCCAATCGTGCCGAAAAGGTAAAAGTATCGTCGTTTACAACATCTTCAATTAAATCGATAGAATCGTGTTCGTCTTCAATTTCGCCAAATAATTCTTCAACAATATCTTCAACCGTCATAATTCCCGAAGTACCACCATATTCATCTAAAATAACAGCAATACTTTTGCGCTTTTTGGTAAGCACGCTAAGTACATCTTTTATTAAAACGGTTTCTGGCACATATTCAACAGGCAGCATCATAGCCTTAATGCTTTTAGGTTTTTTAAATAGCTCGAAGGAGTGTACATAACCTAAAATATCGTCGATGGTGTCTTTATAAACCAAAATTTTAGTGCAGCCTGTTTCGGTAAAAAGTGCACTTAAATTTTTTATAGAATCGTTAATTTCAACCGCAATAATTTCGGTACGCGGTACCATAACTTCGCGTGCTTTTACATCGGAAAATTCTAAGGCATTTTGAAAAATTTGAATTTCGGAATCCATATCATCCGAAGCTTCAACCGATTCTAATTGCTCGCTAATATAGTTACCCAATTCTACTTTGGTAAACGCCATTTGTATTTGATCGCCTTCGGTTTTAAAAAGGTATTTTAAAATGATATCGGAAATCCAAATAACAAATTCTGAAATTAAAGTAAATAAAATGTAAAATAAATACGCCGGAATTGCCAAGGCCTTTATTAAAGTATTGGCATAAATTTGAAAGAAAACTTTGGGCAAAAATTCGGCAGTAATTAAAATAACTAAAGTTGAAATTATTGTTTGCGATAATAAACTTAAATCGGTAAGTAAATAATTTAAAAATTCGCTATTTGTGGGCAACATAGACTGAAACCAGCTTACCAATAAATCGCCCATAAAAAAACCATAAATAACTAATGCAATATTATTACCAATAAGCATAGTAGTTATAAATTTTGATGGTTTAGCCGTTATTTTACTTAGGGCTTTAGCTAATATACCATCTTGTTTTTTTTCGATTTCGATGTGAATTTTATTTGAAGACACATAGGCAATTTCCATGCCCGAAAAAAAGGCCGACAGTATTAAAGAAACAATTATAATAACAACAAAAGCACTCATTTACTTTGAGTTATCTCTGTTATCGAATTTTTTACTGAATTTTCTTCGGAAGAAAAACATAAACACAGCTAATGCAGCTAAACCTAAAGACAAATAGGCACCAGTAGTATTATTACCCCATTTGGTGAAGGCATCATAAAGAAATAAAACCGCAAATACCAAGTAGGCGTATTGAAAAATTTTATAATATTTCATTGTATTAAAACAAATAAATTATGAATTGTAAAGATACTTAAATTTGAAGCATGCTACGCGAAAGATTTTAATCTTCTTCCAGCGTAATAATACCAGTAACTTCAAGTACTTCGGCATTGGTGAATTTTGAATTGGAATCGAAACCGTTTCCGTTTATGAGGTCTTGTTCGGTTTTAAACGACACGGGTTTATTGGTGTACAACCAATCTTTACCTTGGTCGTAATACAACTGGTCGGTTTTTAAAACTTGGTTATCGTGAGTTGTTATTACCACATTGCTACGCATGTCGATTAAATCAGTATCGGTATACACATAAGCATAATCGGCAACAATGGTGCTTTTACGATTTTCGTCATCGTAAACATAAAGGGTTGCGCCATCGGTAAACTCATGAAATGGAAAATCGCGATTGGAATAATCGAACAATTTAGCACTGACCAAATTAGCTTTTAATTTCCCCGAATCGGTATATTTTAGGTTAGAGTTATACTCAACTCCAATAGGTTCGTTTTCCGAAATTCCTATTTTTTGAACCTTTTGTAAACTATTATTACATGAAAAAAACATAGCCACAGCAATAGCTATGACTATGTTTTTAATAAAATATGTTTTTATACCTGTCATTAAATTTTTGGAACCGTTACCGATGAACCTATCCAACATCCAATTTTAATGGTTTCGCCAGAACGCCCAGAACTAAAAATCTCAGATTTTGAAGGCGCCTTAGCTTTATAGTTGGCTACAGATTGTGCAGCACGTTTTTTCATGGTTGGATCAACATTTGCCGCTCTTTGAGCTTCATTTGCTGCTAACCAATATACGGCTCTTTTATCGAAAGCAGTTTCACCACAACTGTTTGCACTAGCGGCATACATAGCCGCAATTGATAAATACGGACTTCCATCAGATGGGTTTAATTTTAATGCTTGACGGAAGAAGCTACGTGCTTGACCGTAACGTCCTTTTCCTTTTAATTTTAATCCAATACGTTTGTTAAGTTTTGCTTTCTTAAAGTCATCGGTTTCTAAATCGATAGCTTGCTTATAGAAAGTAATAGCGCCATTTGCATCACCATCTTTATCTTTTAAGATACCTAAGTAGTAAGCAGAATTTGCAGAAGGACTTAACTCATGGTAAGCATTTACTAACTTAAAGAATAACGGATCGTCGGTACAATCTTTTTCACTCATTTTACCAGCGGCACGTTGTAACCAAACCGCATTACCTTTATTGGCTTCAAAATCTTTTTCGTATAACGGAATTAAGTTTTCACAGTTTGCTCTATCACCTAATTTACTATCAATACTTCCTGAAACTTGATCGTAAGCTTTTAAATAGCTTTCGTAATATCTCTTGTAATTTTTCTCTTTACTTGTGTAAGTTTTTCCTGTAGAATCTTTAGCGATAAGTTTGTTTAAAGACTCAGAATAGTTTTGTACTTCGCTTTCAACTTTCTCAACAACATCATCATATTTATTAAATAAATCGGCAGCTGTTTTCTTTTTAGCATCATATAAATCTACCATTAAAGAAAAGTAAGTATATAAACTTTTTGGGTTTTTAAAGGTGTCTTTATCTGCTTGGTAAGCCGCATCAAAAACCGTGTATAATTCTTCTTTAGTTTTACCTAATTCTTCACGATTATCGTACATTAACTGCGCCGCTTTTGCTGCATATTCGCCAGTTGGCGTTTTACTAGAAAAATGTTCGGCACGTTGTTCCCATAATTTTAATAAATCATTTATAAAAGCCACTTTTTCGGTGCCTGTTGAATTATCAATTTTATGATCTAAAATTTTCTCTCCATCTACATAAATAGCGTTATTAAACTTTGGGCATGCATTTCTAACAGCCATCCAAGGCTCGTAAGCGGCATCATAATTTTTAGCTTTTACATACTCATGAAATATAGAAAGCTTCGTCATGCATTCTTCATTTTGTTGAGCAAAACCAAAATTTAACCCAAAAAATAAAATAGTTAATAATAATGTAATTTGTTTCTTCATGATATTAATTAATAAATTATACTGTTAGTCGTATTTTCTCTTCTCAAACCATCTATCGTTCAAAGATAAGCTTAATTGAACATTAACAAAATTCTCTTGTATTAAACTATTGTTAGTTGTTCCCCTTTTACCAAACTCGGCGCCTAAATTTGCATTCGATAATAGTCTAGAATCTCCTACAGGTATTCCTACTCCAAAAGATATGCCAAACTCTTTTATAGATTCGTTATTTAAAACAATACCTGTTTTTTCGTAACGCATACCTGCACGGTAAACCACGCGTTTAAAAAAGTTATTAAAAGCATTATACTGCGGTATGTAAAAACCCCCAAACGAAATAGCTGTTGCATCTTCGTAATTGGTAGGATTACTGCTATTTGTTACCGAACTTCTTAAATTACTGGTATTTCTAAACACATATTCGGTACCAACAAACCATTTTCTTGGTTTTCCTATACCAAAACCTGCCGAAAAACGCGATGGTAAAATTAAATCGGTTTCTTGTAAACCTAAAGCATCTAAATCTACATCAATGGTGTTATATACAATTTCGGAATCGTTAGATCCCATTGCAATAGTTGAAAAAGAACGCTCGTTTTTAGAGCCTAACAAACTTTCTGGCGCATAGGTTACCGCGGTAGAAAGTTGTAAATCGTTTAAAATAGTTGTTTTAT
The DNA here is from genome assembly GCF_000943555.1 of Neotamlana nanhaiensis. Taxonomy (GTDB): domain Bacteria; phylum Bacteroidota; class Bacteroidia; order Flavobacteriales; family Flavobacteriaceae; genus Neotamlana; species Neotamlana nanhaiensis. Next base: position 22,619 of record NZ_JTDV01000018.1, read on the forward strand.
AGGTAGCTCCAAAGTTTAGGTTTAATCCGCTTAAATCTGAGCGGTTATCTTCTCTTGATTGATATTGAATTGGAGTACCATCTGAATCATATAAAAACGCTATACTGCTGTTTTTAATGTTTCCGAAGCTATACTGAAAATCAACACCTATCGATAAGCCTCTCATAACCTGATAAGCAACACCTGCAAATACTTTGTTTAAACCGCCTTCACCTCTAAATCTGTTTTGAATATTATCGTCATCATCACCAGAATAAGAGTCTAAACGATAACCAACCGAAGAATATGGTAATAAGCCAAAACCAATACCAAATTTACCAACGGGTACGGCTATAGCTAAATAATCGAACGTGGCCGACGACGTTTTATCGTTACCCGTTTCACTTTTCAAGTTTATGCTCGAGTAGTTTCCACCTACTGCAAACTTTACAGGACTAGACTCGCCGTTAAAAGGGTACACACCTACTCGATCGCTGGCATACGATGCCGGATTTCGTAAATTAACATGAACACTATCGGTGTACACACTTAAACCTCCCATACTGCGATTTTCTGCTGTACCTTTAAATTTAATATTTCCTATACCGTAAAAAGAATATGGCGATGCAGAACCTTCTTGTCCGTAACTGTAAATTGAAACAACAGCTATAAAAACTAATACTAGCTTTTTAATCATTCGTTTGAATTATATTGTAAAATATAGTTTAATCCCTCTAATAAAAAATCAGGAAGCGCAAATATGCTACTTTTTAATTGTTTTGACAAAAATTTAGCATCTCCACCTGTTAAAATAACCGTTAAATCAGAATAATTTAACTTATATTTATTAATTACTCCATCTATTTCGTTTAAAACACCGTTTACTACCCCAGAATGTATAGCTTGATTTGTTGATGTACCTATTAAATTAATTGGCTCCTCTGATTTTAACAACGGTAATTTCGCGGTAAAATTATGCAATGCATTGTATCGCATTTGAATACCTGGAGAAATGGCACCACCCAAATATTCGTTATCCCGATTTATAAAATCGAATGTTATACAGCTTCCTGCATCAATAATTAAAACATTTTTTTTTGGAAATTGTTTTACCGAAGCAGCAACTAAGGCCATTCTATCTACTCCTAAAGTATGTGGTGTTTCGTATAAATTTTCAAACGGAAGCCTTACCTGCGACGATAACTCATGCAATTTAAATTGACTTTGTAAAAAATGGATGGTTTCATTTTTAAGACTACCAACCGACGAAATTATAGCTGTATTTAACTTAGGATACCTGTTTTTAATGTCTTCAACACCATGAATTACCGCATTTTCGGATACCACTTTTTTAAGTAACAAGGCATCATTATTAAAAACGGCCAGTTTTATAAAGGTATTTCCAACATCAATTACTAAGGTCATAAGCTTTAAATTGGCGCTAAATTTATAAAACGCAAAAGTAATACTCCGTGTTTTTAACATAAATTGTTAAATTTCAAAACAATATGAAATAGGTGAAAATTAAATTAAATTTTTTACGATTTTATTTTGGCAAATAATAAAATTGAATATATATTTGCATCCGCTTTGGCGAGGTACCTTAGCTCAGTTGGTAGAGCAAAGGACTGAAAATCCTTGTGTCCCTGGTTCGATTCCTGGAGGTACCACAAAAAAATCCCGAAACTGTATAGTTTACGGGATTTTTTGTTTTTTGGACTTTTTAAATGTGATTATGAAAAATAATTACACTCCTAATGTGGTCAAAAAAAAACATCTAAAAAATACACATATGTTGCACATTTTGAAACATTTGTAACAATCTCATTTAAATAAGTAGTATAGCTTAGTAAGCACTAAAACTTACAAAAATGAGAACAAAAACTACAGGTGTATTTGCAATACTTTTTAGCTTAATGTTACAAGCCAATAATATAAAGGTTAGTAATATTTCTTTAACAAATTTAAACGAGCCGAATAACTGGGTACAAGTTGAATTCGATTTAAGTTGGGAAAACTCTTGGCGTATAAATGCGGGCCCATCAAATTGGGATGCCGCTTGGGTATTTATTAAGTATCGTTCTAATAGTGGCGACTGGCAGCACGCTACACTTAATACGGCCAATTATGTGGCTGCACCTGGTAGCACTGTAGATGTTACTGCCGATGGTATGGGTGCATTTATATATCGTGATAGCGAAGGAAGTGGCTTCTTAAATCTCGAAAATATAAGGTTACGTTGGGATTATGGAGGTTTAATTGATACAAACGACGTTTTAGATGTTCAAATATTTGCTATCGAAATGGTTTATGTGCCACAGGACGCATTTTACGTAGGAGGCACAAACGGAACAGAAAACAATAAATTCTATACAGGAGGTTTGGCAACTACAAATATACCGTACCAAATTACATCAGAAAATAGTATTACGGTTTCAAATACACCAAATAACCTTTATTATAACAATACTAACGGAAATGGTGGAGATCAAATGGGGCCAATTCCAACAAATTTCCCTAAAGGATATGATGCTTTTTATTGTATGAAATATGAAGTTAGCCAAAGTCAATGGGTAAGCTTTTTTAATACACTAACAGCCTCACAAAAAACAGAAAATGATGTTACTGGAAATACTGGTAAAAACACTGATGCCGAAATTATAAGAAATGGTATTTCATGGCCCGATGGCGCCTTAAATGCAACAACCGCTTTTAACGATCTCCCCTTAAATTATGTTTCTAACACCAAAAGTTTAGCCTATTTAGATTGGGCAGGATTACGCCCCATGACAGAACTAGAATTCGAAAAAGCCTGTAGAGGTCCTATAACTCCAAAAGCCAACGAATTTGCTTGGGGAAGTGCAAATATTAGCATTACACCATACAATATAATTAACCAAGGCGAACCAAACGAACTCATTACAAATATCGAGCCTGGTAATGGTAATTGTAACTATTTAGACACTAATGGCACCTTAATTGGTCCTAAACGTTGCGGTATTCTTGCGGCAAGTTCTATAAATAATACTCGAGAAGAATCTGGAGGCAGTTATTACGGAATTATGGAACTAAGCGGTAATGTATATGAACGCTGTATTACGGTAGGTATTCCACAAGGCAGAATTTTTACAGCTGAAAATGGGGATGGAAATATTTCTAACACTGGTTTAGCAAATGTAAACACATGGCCAACGACAAACGAAGGTTGGGGCTTTAAAGGCGGAAGCTATACAAACCAAAGCGAATATTTAAGAGTTTCCGACCGAAATGATGCCAGCAATGACTTTTCGGGAAGCAACGCGCGTATTGGATTTAGAGGCGTACGTAGTGCATCAAATTAATTAAACTATGTATTACCGATTTATAATACCAATTTTAATTTGGAGTACTACCTTTGCTTATGCTCAATTTAAAGGTGGAGATGCGGATGGGTTTAATTCAACAAACCTTATTGGAAGTAAAATTACAGGTAAAATAGCATCATTTAAAGTATTATTTACTAGTAATCAAGGTAATGGTTTTCATTCATTAAATAAACAAATCACATTATCGCATATCAATTTCAATATTTACAAAGGTGGAAGTAACCACGGATTTGATTCAAACAACACACTAGCCGCTTTAAATAATACCAACATTACGGTAATATATAAAGGCTTTATTGGCGATGGTTATACTAGCAAAAACAGTCAATTAAATTTAAAAAATGCCAACATCGCTGTACTATACATAGGAAATCAAGGAGATGGCTATAACCATAACACCATAACTACCATACTTAATGGTTCAGACGCATCAATTTACCACGGAGGAATAGGTGACGGATTTAATTATAATATTAATTTAAACAACTATTTAACAGGTAGTATAATAGCAATATATCATGGCGGAAATGGAGATGGATTTACTTATAACAATCTTACGAGTGCATTAGTATTAAAAACACATAACTTATTAAACGACAACAACGTACAACTATACCCTAACCCAGCTAACCAGGAACTCCACATCCAAACGCGAGGATTTATAAGGCTAACAAAGGTTGAAGTTTATGATATTTCAGCAAAAAAACTAAAGGTAAGCGTAGATAATAATACCATAAATACAAGCCAATTAAGTGAAGGTTACTATCTTATAAAACTATATTCTAAAAAGAATAATGTAAATAAACGCATCCTTATTCAACATTAAATTCAACAAATTTAAAACAAAAAACCC
>NZ_JTDV01000019.1 GCF_000943555.1 Neotamlana nanhaiensis
CGCTTTGCTGATGCTTAGGTCGGAAGTATCAAGTGTAAGTTCTGCATTATCCTCATCATCTTCACTCTGGTCACCATCATCATTATTAACATCACTATCGGGATCTACCTGATCGCTGGCAGTAATTTCGGCTATATTATTGTACTCGCCTGCTGCTCCCGTTGGCGCATTTACCGTAGCTGTAATATTTAACGTTGCTGAGCTACCATTTGTAATAGTAGCTATAGTCCAAAGGCCTGTAGCTGAATCATAGTCACCTGAAGAATCATCACCAACATAGGTAAAACCTGCTGGTAACTGATCTACAACTTCTACATTAGTGGCATCATTAGCTCCATCATTATCAACAATTATAGTAAATGTTACTGTATCCCCAACGGTTGCGTTAGAAGGCATTACGGTTTTTGCCAAATTCAAATCGGCTTCTTCAATTATAAAAGTTACCGTATCCTCATCATCATCATCACCACCTGTTGTTGGGTCATTATCTCCATCGGCATTATCCTCATCTACTGTAGCATCTGTTGTTGGATCACTGTCTGGATCATCTAAATCACTTGCAGTAATTTGAACATTATTAGTATAATTTCCTGAGTCATTCACAATAGCATCATAAGTAAGTGTTCTTGATAAACCATTTCCTAAATCTAAATTACTCCAAACTATAGATTTATTTCCTAAAATAAATACTCCTGAGTTAGAAATTGTACCTGGAACTACATCAAATCCAGATGGTAGTAAATCTTCAATGGCAACACCTGTAGCATCTCCTGGACCAAAATTCTCTAAAAATATTGAGAATGTAACTGTGTCCCCTACTGAACCTGACAGTGGTAAAACTGATTTTGTTATTTGTAAATCGGCTAATTCTAATGTTATTTCTGCGTTATCTTCGTCATCTTCACTTTGGTCGCCATTATCATTATTCGGAGTACTATTTGGGTCTGCTTGATCGCTATTTGTAATTTCAGCTATATTTAAATACTCATTTAAAGTACCAGATGGTGCATTAACTATTGCTGTGATATTCAATACCTGATCTAACGCCGCAGTTACTGAACCTGTAGTCCAAACTCCTGTAGCAGGGTTATAATTACCAGAAGCATCATCACTTTGATAGGCATATCCGCTAGGTAATTGATCTACCACCTCTACATTTGTAGCTGTATCTGCACCTCCATTAGAAACTGTTATGGTAAATACGACTGTATCTCCAACGCTTACACTTGTAGGCAACACTGTTTTTTGAAGTGACAAATCTGCTGATTGAATAGTAACTGATGCTGTATCCTCATCATCGTCGTCACCACCTGTATTTGGATTATCATCTCCATCAGCATTATCTTCATCTACCGTAGCATCAGTATTAGGATCACTATCTGGGTCTAAGTTATCACTGGCAGTGATTTGAGCAGAATTCACATAGGATCCTGTAGCGTTAACTGTTGCATCAAAAGTTAAGTTTAAAGTATCCCCATTTGCTATACTTAAGTTTGTCCAAGTGATGGTTTGTGTCCCTAAATCAAAAGTTCCACTATTAGAAACTGTTCCAGACACTAGAGAAAAGCCTAAAGGCAAAACGTCTTCAACATTAACACCTGTTGCATCAGCGTTTGTGGCATTTGCATCATTATTAAAAATGGAAACCGTAAATGTTACAATATCCCCTACATTTACATTTGAATTTGAAACTGTTTTTGTTAATTCTAAATCTGAAATTGGATTAATAGTAATAGTTACATCATCTGAAGCATCACTACATGTTCCATTGGAAACAGTCCATCTAAAAACATATGTTCCAACTGTTGTTCCAGCAACTGTTGTTGTAGGATCGTTTTCATTTATAAAATTAACAGTAGAAGGACCAGAAACTTGAGTCCAAGTTCCAATTCCAGATGTAGCTGGGGTAGCATCTAAAGTAACTGCTGAAAATTGTGGTAATGATTGATCTGGACCAGCTTCCGCAGTTATAGGATCAGAATATATAAGAATTTCCATCGTATCAACGGAAGTACATCCTCCGCCAACTGCTGTCCAAGTAAATTGATAAGTGCCTGCAGATAAGCCAAGCACTAAACTTTTTGGATTATTGGGGGCAGTAATTGTTGCTGGAGCCCCTGCCGTCTGTGTCCATGTTCCTGTGCCAACTGCTAGAGGTGTAGCATCAAGAAAAGCTTGAGTATTATCGCAATATTCTTGATCTGGACCTGCAATAGCTTGTGAAGGTGGTGCACCTGTATAGGTTAAAGTAACGGTATCAGATTGAGGTGCACATGCTCCTGATGTTAATGGCCCACTTGTTACTGTCCACGTTAAAACATAAACATCATCAACTCCATCATTTCCAATATCATCTGGTATATTTGATAATGTAGTTTGCGGGTTGTTTGGGCTATCTATTATTACAATTCCACCTGAAGGATCATCTCCTGGATTTTCAAATGTCCATTGTCCTATGCCTACAGTTGGTGTTGTTGCATTTAGCTGCGTATTTTGTTGACATGCTAATGGTTGGTTTGGACCAGCTTCGACAGGCGTTGGAGCCTCAAAAACTTCAATTCTAACTATATCAGCATTATCGGTACAAAAACCTGTAACAAAATTTAACTCTACAATATAAATACCAGGAACTGTTAACCCTGTTACATCTGTTGTTGTACTATTATTTGGTGTAGTAAAACCAACCGTTGCTCCTCCTGGTTGGGATAATAATCTCCATTCTGATGTTACATCCCCAGGAATTGCAATATTTCCTGCAGTTAAAGAAGCCGTTGTTGTATCAGCAATACAAATATCTTGATCTAAACCTGCATCAGCATCTTCACTTGGACCATCACTAACGGTCACAGTTACTTGTTCTGTATTATTACATGCTGCTCCTGATCCAGCATAATCAGTTGTATATTCAAATACATAAACAGAGCCTGCATCAACAGGTGCATTTGCTGTGTTACTATTACTTGGTGATTGTGTTGGAGAATAAGGTGCAATTACCCCAGGAGTTGTATCTCCATCCACAGAAACTATACTCCAAATACCTGTAGTACCTTGCGTAGCTTCAAGAAAAACGCTGCTAACTAAACAAAGTTCTTGATCTGCCATAGGTGCTGCAGGAGCAAAAACATCTACCGTAACGTCATCAGAAGAATTTGGACAAAATGGCGAACTTCCAACAGTTGTCCATCTAAACACATAAGAACCCGTTTCAAGATTTGTTACGTTTATCGAATTATCCCCTGGATTATCTATAGTTGGTGTATTTGGTCCTGAAACTACAGTCCAAGTTCCGTTTTCAGCATCTGGGTTAACTAAAGGATCTGCTGTGATATTTGTATTTGTAGCAGCACATATCACTTGATTACCTCCTTGTATAACTGCTTGCGTAGGTGGAATTCCTACCTCTATTGTAACTTGATCAGGTGTAGCGGAAGCTACACAATTCCCGTAATCTATTACCCATTCAAAAACATAAGTTCCATCTAATAGATCTGAGAAGGTTGCAGTTGGACTGTTAACGTCATCTACAGTGTAACCTCCTAAACCAGATACTAAATTCCAAGTTCCTTGCCCTCCATCTGGTGCAGGAGTTGCATTCATAGTAAACGATAATAATACTGGATCTAAGCATAATTGCAATTGATCTGGACCAGCATCAATAGTTATGTTCGTATCTGCTACAACAACTTCTACTGTATCTAATGTTGAAGGGCATGCATTTGGAGGTGGTGCTGAGTAAGCTATTTCCCATTGAAACTCATATTGCCCATCAATCAAACCTGTTACTTCAGAAGTTTCACTATTTGGATTTGTAAATGTTACTGTTGATGGACCTGAAATTTGTGTCCAAGTTCCAGTTTCATCAATATCTGGTGCATTCCCACTAAGATTTGGTATTGTTGTTACTCCAGGGCCAAAACAAAAATCTGTGCCAGCATCAGCAATTGTTGGAGATTCATCTGCAGATGTTGTTATAATCACATCATCAGTTGCTGCTGGCCCACAGTTTAAATAATCGTTTAAAAGCGACCATGTTAATGTGTATGCTGTTGATGGCAATACAAAACCAGTAGCTATAGCATTAGGGTCATTTACATCAGAAAAAACAACACTAGGGTCTGATGCTGTCCATGTCCCCGTTTGGCTATCTGTTCCTGGATCTGCGGCTAACTGCACTGGTGCGTTAAAGCAAACTGTTTGATTTGCACCAGCTTCAACTGGTGAATTATCCAAAGGAGAAACAAAAACACTCGTATCTGATACTTGAGGTGGTGTACAATTTGGTCCAGCAGTCACAGTATATCTAAACACATATTCTCCAGGAACAAGTCCAGATATAGTAGTTGTTCTGGCATAAACATCAGCAATGGTAGCTGCATCTGGTCCAGATACTTGAGACCAAACCGAAGTTTCCCCTGGTAGAATAGCACTACCTGCTATTGTACCTCCAACTTGACCACAAACAAAAGTTTGAGGTGAGCCAGCATTAGCGCCAGATATTGGAGTTGAAATAAATATATTAATGGCATCATTAGCTGTATCGCAACTTAGCAAAAGATTACCAATTCTTCTTCTTCTAAAGTTTACAGTATAAGTACCAGCAACATCAAAAACATTAATATTAGCTGTACCACTATTTCCGCTTCCTAAGTTTGTATAAGTAGTAGGAAATGTTAACCCTGAATGCTGGCCCACTAACAATACTATACTCAGTTCTATTTCCACTAGTAGATGTGTATGGCACAGAAATTGATGTATCTCCACAATCTCCAATAATATCGTTACCAGAATTTGCACTTATACTTATTGGGTTTACATTATACCTAACATTAACAATATCTGTTGATGTACATAAAGTAACCGAATTTGTAATAGTATATCTAAATTGATAAGCACTTGGAGAAGATAAACCTGTAACCTGAGTTGTAGCACTTGTCGGATCTACTATTGTAGCTGCTGGACCACTAATTTGCTCCCAAAGCACTGTTTCATTGGTGAAATCTGGCGAATTTCCTACTAAAGTAGTTTCGGTGATAGAGGGATCACAAAAACGTTGATTATCATCTGAAATACTAGCTTGTGTTACATCTTGGGTTGCAGGCGGTACCGTAACTGTAACTGTATCACTACCAGAGACACAAGGACCTACAACATCCCACCTAAACACATACACTCCTTCAACCAAACTATTCACACTAGTGTTACTTGAGTTAGGGCTAACTATATTTGGGTTTGATGGCCCGCTAACAAATGTCCAAGTACCTAATTGACCATTTATATTATTACCAGCAAAGCTCCCATTTAAATTAGTATTTTGACTTATTGTATAACAATTTGACAAGGTTTGATCTCCACCAGCATCAACTGGCGCTTCACCTCCATAGTTGGTAACTGTAATTTCATCAAAGGATTCACAAAATCGCCCAGAAGCATATTCAGGACCAGTAATAGTCCACCTTAAGGTTGTTGTTCCAGCACTACTTTCTGGCAAAGTAATTGTAGATGTTGCCGAATTAGGTTGGTTAATTACAACTCCAGCATCATTACTTCCATTTACAGACCACACACCTATTTCTCCTGGATTACCCGGAACGTTAGCATTTATTACTAATGAACCTGAACTATCTGGGCAAGAAGCAACATCTAAGCCTGCATCAGCAACAGTAATGGGCTCCACAGTAAATGTAACTGTTTGCGAAGGTGTATCTCCATTTGGGCAAACAGCAGATAATTGAAAAACATAGGTGTTGCCTCCAGAAAAACCGGTAATTATTGGATTATCAATTGTTGGATCACTTATAACTACAGATGGCCCTCCAATTTGTGCCCATGTAGGTCCTTCAGCATAAGTGTCAGGGGAATTTCCATTTAATTGAAAAAGGTCATTAGAACAAATTGTTTGATCAATTCCAGCATTTATAGTACACGATTGGGCATTTAATGAGTTAGCACTAAATAATAATACAAGCAGAACAAAAGTATAAATACAAGAAAGACTTGTTTTGTTACTAGGGTAGAAATTATTCATTTATAATTTATTATAGTTGATATATTAATTGTCTAAAATAAAAATTGATATTTTTAATCTTATCCAAGATTAAAAATACATATTTATCGATTAATAACCAATTAAAATAAAAAAATGAGAGAAAATTACCAAAAATTATATCATATTATTAATACTACAAAGCAATTACAATCTCTAATATAGAAACAGAAATTAGTTTTAAAAAAACAATTTATTAATAAAGATTTGTTAATAAATTTCCTACTAGATTGTTTTTAACATTAAATATATTTAAATCTCACTATTCAAAATTAAGTCAATTAAAATAGTAAAATGCTGTACCTATGTTGTACCCATCTAAAATTTTATAATAAATTTTAAATAAAAAAGCCGAAGAAAATCTTCGGCTTGTGTGCGGGCGGAGAGACTCGAACTCTCACACCTCGCGGCACTAGATCCTAAGTCTAGCGTGTCTACCAATTCCACCACGCCCGCATTATGTAATCCCGATTGCTATCAAGAATCGGGATGCAAATATAATCAAGATTTTTAAATTGCAAACTTATAATCATTAAAAACATACTTTTTTTAATACTTTTGAAATCAATCCTCTTAATCTTATTATGCAAAACATACAATCTTACATACAAGAACACAAAGATCGTTTTTTAAACGAGCTTATCGAACTACTAAAAATACCATCTATAAGTGCCGATTCTGCTTATAAAAACGACGTTTTAAAAACTGCCGAAGCCATAAAAACAAGCCTTGAAAACGCAGGTTGCGATGCGGTAGAAATTTGCGAAACCGCGGGCTACCCAATTGTGTATGGCGAAAAATTAATTGACAAAAACTTACCAACCGTTTTAGTTTACGGGCATTACGATGTGCAACCGCCAGATCCTTTAAACCTGTGGAACTCACCTCCATTCGAGCCTGTTATAAAAACTACCGAACGCCACCCCGAAGGCGCCATTTTCGCGCGTGGTGCCTGCGACGATAAAGGTCAAATGTACATGCATGTAAAAGCTTTAGAGTACATGACGGCGAATAACGAGCTACCGTGCAACGTAAAATTTATGATTGAAGGTGAAGAAGAAGTAGGCAGTGCAAACCTCGCCACCTTTGTAAAAAACAACCAGGAGAAGTTAAAAAACGATGTTATTTTAATTTCCGATACGGGTATGATTGCCAACGATGTGCCATCCATAACCACCGGATTACGCGGCTTGAGCTACGTTGAAGTGGAAGTTACCGGACCAAATCGCGATTTACATTCTGGCTTATACGGCGGTGCCGTGGCAAACCCTATAAATGTATTGAGTAAAATGATTGCGTCGTTACACGATGAAAACAATCACATAACCATTCCTGGATTTTACGACAAGGTGGAAAACCTAAGCGATGCCGAACGTGCAGAAATGGCAAAAGCCCCTTTTTCTCTCGAAAACTATAAAAAAGCACTCGATATTAACGCTGTTTACGGCGAAACAGGTTACAGCACTAACGAACGTAATGCTATTCGTCCAACCCTCGATGTAAATGGTATTTGGGGCGGTTACACTGGCGAAGGTGCCAAAACCGTAATTGCCAGTAAAGCCTATGCTAAAATATCAATGCGATTGGTACCAAACCAAGATTGGGAAGAAATTACGCAACTATTTAAAACACATTTCGAAACTATTGCGCCCGATGCCGTAAAGGTAAAAATAATGCCACACCACGGCGGACAAGGTTATGTAACACCCATAGACAGCCTTGGTTACCAAGCCGCAAGTAAGGCCTACCAACAAACCTTTGGCAAAACTCCGATACCGCAACGCAGTGGTGGTAGCATTCCTATCGTGTCACTTTTCGAGCAGGAACTTAAAAGCAAAACCATTTTAATGGGCTTTGGTCTCGACAGCGACGCCATACACTCGCCAAACGAGCATTTTGGCATTTGGAATTATCTAAAAGGCATCGAAACTATTCCGTGGTTTTACAAATATTTCACAGCGTTAAATCAATAAATATTGGGCGTTACCCCGCTTCTCATGGCGGGGTCGTGCTATACACTACTAGTTTTGGCTCAAAGCGGCCGCTCGCCAAAAGCTAACCGTTACTATCGCTAACGCAACGCACAACTTCAATGAAAAATACCAACTCGCAAAACTTATTAATACTACTGTTAGCTACTTTTTTAATAAGTACCTCAGGGCCACTCGGAAAATTTATCGACTTACCCGTTCCTGTTATTATTTGGTGGCGCGTTGCTATTGCAGCCCTAGTTTTGTTCGTGTTGTGCAAATACCAAAAATTTAATTTAGCCCTAAACTCAAAAAAAGATTATACCACCATTGGCGTTAGTGCCTTATTATTTGGCGGACATTTAATTACCTATTTCTACGCTTTAAAATTATCTAACGTTGCTTTAGGTATGTTGTCGCTTTTTACATTTCCTGTAATTACAGCTTTGTTAGAACCCATTTTTAGCAAAACCAAACTCAATGTTGTTCATGTATTCTTAGGTGTTTTGGTACTTATTGGCCTGTATATTTTAGCGCCCGATTTTAATTTCGAAAACAGCTATTTTAAAGGTATTCTGTTTGGGATAGCTTCAGCTTTGTGTTATGCCATTCGCAACCTGATTATGAAAAACGAAGTAAAAAAATACAATGGTGTTGTGCTTAATTTTTATCAGCTAGCTATACTAAGTATCATTTTATCACCATTTTTATTCACGTTAGGCACTAGTAATATTAGCACACAATATCCTTATATTTTAATGTTAGCTATTTTAACAACCGCTATTGGGCACACTTTACTTATTCGCTCGTTTAAACACTTTTCGGTAAGTACTGCTAGCATTATAAACGGTATTCAACCGGTTTTTGGCATTGTGATCGCCTATTTCTTTTTAAACGAAACACCCAACCAAAACACTTTTATTGGTGGCGGTTTAATTTTGATAACGGTTATTGTAGAGAGTATTCGCTCTAAAAAACAATAGAAAAAACAACTCTACACTTGTAGAAAACATATTTTTATTCTACATTTGTAGAAAACATTCTAATCTTGTAGAAAATGCAACTATCAAAAACCGAAGAAGATTTAATGAACCACCTCTGGAAACTCGAAAAAGCTTTTATGAAAGATTTACTCGAAGCTTATCCAGAACCCAAACCTGCTACTACAACCGTAGCTACACTTTTAAAGCGTATGACCGATAAAGGTTTTATTGCTTATAAACTTTATGGAAAATCGAGAGAGTATTACCCGCTTGTAAAAAAGAAAGACTATTTCTCGAAGCACGTAAACGGATTGATTAAAAACTTTTTTAATGATAGCGCATCGCAGTTTGCGTCGTTTTTTACCAAAGAAACCAACCTCACTAAAAAAGAGTTAGAAGATTTAAAAGCAATTATCGATAACGAAATTAAAAACAAGTAATTATGCTAATTTACTTAATAAAATCGAGCGCCTGTTTAGCTATTTTAATGCTGTTTTATAAACTCTGTTTAGAAAAAACAAGCGCACACCACTTTAAACGGTTTTATTTGTTAGCCATAGTTCTAGTGTCGGTTGCTATTCCCTTTATAACGTTTACCTCCTATGTCGAAGTTGAAAACACCTTTACTCAGCCTTATATTGAAACCGATTTATCAATTATCATACACGAACCAACCTTTTGGGAAGCCTATTCTCCAAAATTATTCTGGGGTATTTATTTGCTAGGTGTGGCTGTTTTTATGGTTCGATTTATAAAGAACTTGTTCGATATTTTTGAGACGATAAAAGCAAATCCTAAGTACAAAAATGCATCGTTTATAAATGTTTTGGTGATGGATTTACTCCACCCGCACACGTTTTTTAATTACATATTTATTAATCGAAATAAATTTGAAAATCATCAAATACCAACCGAAGTTTTATTACACGAACAAACACACGCCAAACAAAAACACGGCATAGATATTTTATTCATTGAACTGCTTCAAATTATATTTTGGTTTAATCCAATACTTTATTTACTAAAGAAAGATATAAAACTTAACCACGAATTTTTAGCCGATCAGTCCGTTATAAATCAAGGTTACAACACAAAACATTATCAGCAATTACTATTAGCATACTCATCACATGCAGCTGATACGCCTTTGGCAAATGCCATTAATTATTCATTAATCAAAAAACGTTTTACAGTTATGAAAACAAAAACATCAAAAGTAAATTTATGGATTCGAGGTCTTATCGTTTTTCCATTACTCGCTATGCTTATTTATAGCTTTAGTGATAAAATTGTTTTACCTCAACCCAATCAATCAGAAACTCCAAATCATTTATTTAAAAGTGATAGCTTAAACCGAACTCCAACGTGCTTTATAACAATAATTGACGATGAAACTATTTCTTTAAACGGTAAGAAATACAGTTTACAAAACTTTGATAATCATTTAAAGAATTTCCTTAAACCCCTACCTCCAGAACAAAAAGAAAAGCTCACTTCTTTTATTGTTCATGGTCCTAATGACAATAAAACCTTAAAAACAGTAAACATTATTTTAAGAAAACATAACCTTTTAAAAATAAATACGAAACAAGAAGTAAATACAACTCAACAAAAAGCAACGCCAGAGCAAATAGCCCAGTATAACAAGCTGGTTAAAAAATTTAATTCTTTACCCGCAGGCAGTCGGATAATTACAATTAAAGATAAAAACCGCTTAGAGGAGATTTATAATTTAATGACCTTTGAACAAAAGAGAAATAGTGAAATATTTCCAAATTTTAATACAGTAATGCCTGTACCTGTCAATCCGAATCAGGAAAAAGCAACCCCAGAACAAATATCGGAATACAATAAGCTTGCAACGAAATACAACAATCTCACAGTAGAAAAACGTATTTACAAAATGAAGGATGTTGTCCATATAAAATATTTGTATAGCTTAATGAACAAAGCACAAAAGGCTAATGCTAAACCGTTTCCATATTTTCCGCCTCCACCACCTAAGTCTGAGTAACAAAAAGCAACCCCAGAGCAAATAGCTGAGTACAACAAAATCGCCTCAAAGCACAACAACCAAACCGACAACATGCGTATTTATAAATTCAACGATTTAGAGCGTATGGAATATTTGTATGGTTTAATGAGTAAAGCCCAAAAAGCCAGTGCAGAACCTTTTCCTAAGTTCCCACCTCCGCCACCGCCACCAACTGTTCCCTCAACTACAAATAATACGCTGTCTCCAGAATTGTTAAAATTAAAAACTGATTACGAAAAAGAATCAAAACAATACAGCAAGGCAATACAACTCTATTTAAAAGAAAATAAAGGTACCCGAGCAGAACTAAATGAACAATTTAATTCTGTAATGAAGCTGTATATTCAATATTCAAAAAAATCCAAAAAAGAAAAAATTATACCAATTATTCCACCGCCATCTCCACTACCCCCTTCAAAAACATTAGGCAATGTCGAGAACATTCCAACACCTCCTGAGTCAAAGTCGTCATTAGAGCGCATAAAAGATTTGGAGAAAAAAGGAGCCATGTTTTATTACAAAAACGAAAAAATTTCTTTCGAAAAGGCTAAAAAAATTATTCAAAAAAAACACATTACCTATTTAGGTATTGATATTCATAAAATAAATAATGAAATCTTTGTAAAACTTTCAACAGATTAATAAAATAACAAGTTAAACATTATTATAAAGCCTGTTTTGTGTTTTAACAAACAGGTTTTTCTTTTTAATTGTAACAAATGATGCGTTTTAGCGTTCTAATAAACAATCATCACTCTGCTTTAGGCAGTAAATCAAAAAACCATCAAGTTATGTTAAAAAAATTCTTTATTCTTTGCTCTGGCGCCGACACCGATATTCTAGACACCTGTAGTAACGGCGAACAAAATAAATACGCAGGTATAGGCGCTACAGTGTTTTTTACCGCTGTTATGGCAACCATTGCGGCGAGTTATGCCCTTTATACGGTGTTCGATAACTTATATACATCCGTATTTTTTGGATTGGTTTGGGGATTACTCATTTTTAATTTAGATCGCTACATTGTATCAACCATTAAAAAAACAGGAAATATTGTAGACGAACTTATTCAAGCATCACCACGACTGCTTCTAGCCGTAATTATTGCCATTGTAATTTCGAAACCTATAGAACTTAAAATTTTTGAAAAGGAAATAAACCAAGTCTTGCTAACCGAAAAAAACAACATGACTTTGGATAACAAAACGCAAATAGCTGAACAATTCACGCCAAAAATTGAAGCTTTTAACACAAAAATAGATTCCTTACAAAGTGACATAAACAATAAAGAAGCCGAAGTCAATGCCCTTTACGACGTTTACATTAATGAAGCCGAAGGAACTGCTGGCACCAAACTTTTAGGAAAAGGACCTGTTTACAAAGAAAAACGCGATAAGCACGATGCTGCTCTTGCAGAACTACAGCAATTAAAAACCGATAATAAAGCAAAAATTGAAGCTCTAGAAGCTAAAATTACTCAAGCGGAAACCGATTACACCAACCAAGTAACCAGTTCGCAACCTATAATTGATAATTTTGATGGTTTAATGGCTCGTGTAAACGCCTTAAACAAACTACCGTGGTTACCTTCATTTTTTATTTTCCTATTGTTTTTAGCCATAGAAACATCGCCTATTTTCGCTAAGTTACTTTCTCCAAGAGGTGCTTACGATTATAAACTTGAAGACGAAGAAACCGCATTAAAAACGCATGTACTACAAAATAAAAATCAGCGAGAGATTATGTTAGAAACAGATACAGCCGTAAACGACCGCATTTACAACGATATTAAAAACGAAGACGAACTCTATAATTACAAACGCAAAAAAGCACGCGAACTTATGCAATTACAAGCCGATGCTTTTTATAAAAAACAGAAAAATATTTTGTAGTTACGCGGCAGAATTAGAACTAAAATGTTCGTATAAATCTTTACAACCGTAGCCAATAATCGATAACTTTTTATTTTGCTTTAACGCATCAAAATGTAGTTGAGAAATAGCTGCTACACCATATTTATCCATACTTTCAACATCTTGTATGCTAATAGTTACAGCATCTACTTTATTAAAAATGTTTTTAAATTCCGCTTTAAAAGTATAAGCGTTTTTTTTGTTTAAGTGACCTTTAACTTTATAGAAGTTGTTGTAGCCAGAAATTTTTAATTCCATAATTAGGTGGTTTTAATGTTAATAATAAATTTGAGGGAGACCAAGTCACTGACTTTGAAATAAATATAGAAACAAAAACAACTACTAGCCGTATTTTATCGATAAATAGAAATTTACTTTAGATGAATAAAACTTTTCTGTCGATTTTATCGATGAGTAACCAACTAAATTTTTCTATTTTTACCAATATAAAACGTAACAACAAATCGCATTTATGAAAAAATTTCTTTTAATTTTTTGTCTATTTACAGCTTTTTATGGGTTTTCTCAAACCGAAGAAGACGATAAAAAAGCCATTCAAAAAGTACTTAAAAAACAACGCTTAGCATGGTCCAAAAACAATCTTGAAGAATTTATGGAAGGTTACTGGAAAAGTGACTCGCTTACTTTTTACGGAGCCAATGGTGTTGTAAATGGTTGGCAGGCTACTTTAGATCGCTACAAACAAGGTTACCCAACCGAAGACCACACAGGAACTTTAAGCTTTAAAATTAACGCTGTTAACAAAATTGAAACCAACGCGTATTATGTTTTAGGTGAATACCATTTAAAGCGCGAAGTTGGTAATGCCGACGGATTTTTTATGCTCGTTTTTAAGAAAATTAACGGGGAATGGAAGATTATTGCCGATACGTCTTCGTAATACTTGTACGGTACACGCCTCTCTTTTTTAATGAAATACAGCTACAAAGTTATACTTATGGTTATTCTAGCCGCCATAACCATTTACGGTTTGGCGACCGGAAAATATTTGTTTTTAGTGTTTATGTTTCCGTTAGGGCTTAACATATTTAAAAAGAAAAACGACCATTAAGTTTTCTTTACATAATCGGTAATAATCACAATGTGTTGTCCATCTACTTTACCTTCAATGTATTTGGCATTTTCATGATCTAATCTAATATTTCTAACCGCAGTACCTTGTTTTGCTACCATACTGCTGCCTTTAACTTTTAAATCTTTTATCAGTACAACCGAATCGCCGTTAGCCAAAATAACACCATTACTATCGCGATGAATTATTTTTTCGCTCTCGTCCTTATCTTCACCCGTAGCTCTTGCCAATGCCAAAGCTTCATCGTCTAAATACATCATATCTAGTAAATCTTTTGGCCAACCTTCGTTACGCAACCTTTGTAGCATACGCCACGACATAATTTGTACCGCAACAAATTCGCTCCACATACTGTCGTTTAAACAACGCCAGTGGTTTACATCCATTTCGGTGTTGCCTTCAATTTGATCTAAACACACTTTACAAACCAAAACGTCGTTATCAACATTTTCGTTTAACGATGGCGGAATAGTATATTGACTTAAATCTTGGGTAGATTTACATAACTCGCAGCTCTCGCCACTGCGTTCTTTTAGTGTTTGTAGTACACTCATTATATTTTAATTAGATATTAATCGTTTAATTGGGCTTGAAGTTTCTTAGGCATACCTCTAACCACCATGTTGTATGAATGATCAATAAGTTCCTTTATAAAATTTGGTTGTAATTCGTTTGAATGCAGATTCACCGTATTCCAGTGCTTTTTACTCATATGAAACCCTGGAAATATCGCTTCGTATTCTCCACGCAATTCCAAAGCATAATCTGGATCGCACTTTAAATTAACCGAAGGTGTACCAGCTTCCCAACCACGCAATGAGGATAAAGCAAACATTTTCCCTAACACTTTAAACACCAAAGTATCTTCATCGAACGGAAAATGCTCGGTCACTGCTTTTTTACTTAAACAGTAGTTGCGGTAATCTTCTATATTCATAAACTACAATAGTTTTTCCATGAGTTTTTCAGGATGACTTAAATTGGTAAAACCATATTGTTTGTACAAACCGTGAGCATCTTTTGTTTTTAGCATCCAAACTTTACAATCCTGTAAAGTCTTATTTGTTGTGACGGCATCCATGAGTTTTTTTGAATAACCATTACCGCGATGTTCTGGCAATATAAAAACATCCATTATATAAGCAAAAACGGCATAATCTGTTGCTACACGAGCAAAACCAATTTGCGCCTTATTTAAATAAACACCGAAACACAAGCAATTATCAATAGTTGTTTTTACTTGCGCTAAAGTCCTACCCTTAGCCCAATAGGTTTGACTTAAAAACTGATGAATCAGCGATACATCGAGTTTACTTTTGTCGGTCGATATTTCTAGCATTAATTCAACTTTTTAGGGGTTTCATCTTCTATTTTTAAAGCGGAATAATCTAACTGCCAACCAATGGTTTCGACTATCGTTTCTATAAGCAAAATGGTATCAAGCGCTTCTTTTTGAGCAATTTCTATGAGTCCGCTTTCTGGAATTTTTTCTTGAATATGACGTTTCGCCTCGTTGTGCAACCCTGTTAAATCGGTGGCTTCAAACTTATTGAAATAGCCATCTTTTTTATCGTAGTAATTCAAATTGGTTTCAATAGAAAGGACTTCAGGTTGCGGAAAATGTTCTAAAACTATCTTCTTGTTATCATTTTCAGCTTTTATTTCAATCTTGGATAAGTCGTAACCCACATGCGCTTTCGCATTTATTACTACCAAGGCTTTTTTCTTGCTGGTAATTAATTTTAAAAAGCGCTCTTTGACATCTTCGTAATGGTAAATTTCAGCAAAATCACCTTCAACAGTTATAAACTTACAAACCTTTTTAATTTTATCGATTAAAATAGTGGATTGCGAGTTTACTAAACTTTTCTTTTTAAAAGATTTTACGAAAGTTACGATTCCTAACGTAACTAAAACGCCTATAATTATGCCTAAAAAAGCTTCCATATTTCTTTTAAAGTTTACCTAAATGGGTGTTTTTAAAATGATCGACGTATTTTAATCCGTAACCAAAAACGCGATCGAAACTAGCATGCGAAAACAAAATAACACCTATTAATTTTAAAACATCTTGTTGCAAATATAGCCCTAGAAAATAAATTAAAATTGCTAGTCCTTTATGGTGGAACAGATTGTATGAATACGCACCAACTTTAGTGTTTACAATATAACCCAGCATACCAACATCGGGCGTTAATAGCAAACCTACAAACCACCACCAACTAAGTTGTAGTTGCGAGAACAAGTACATACCTAACATGAACATGAGTAATTCTTCGAACTTTAAAATGGTTTTCATTTACGGTACAGTTTTATACAAAACGGGTTTGCTTGGTGTGGCGTCGTTTTCGAACGGTGCTATTTGCAAATTAACAAAATACTCACCATCTTCAATGGTATTTGGTACATAAATAAACTCGGTTATCGTGGCATCTAATCGTAACTTTCCTTTGGTATTCCAAAAAGCATTGTGTCCGCGCAACGCACCGGCATCTTTTTCTCGATCAATACTCGGTAAATCGATAAGCAAATGCTTAACACCCTTTTTCACCAAATAATCTACCGCCTCGGCTTGTAAATATGGCCAATTGGTATTGGAGTATTGTCGTGTTAATTTTTCCTTGGTGTTTGGTATGGTTCTAATTACCAAAGCATCGCGTTTTTTGTTTCCTAAAGCGAATTGTATTTGCTTTTTCGAAATCACTCTATCGTCGTTAAAGGTTTCTGGCGCTACGGTAATTACTTCAGCTAAAAAGAAAAACTGCTTTAAATTCTGATTAATAGAATGTACTTTTTTAGTGATGTGTCCAACCGTTTCGGTGTGTGTACCGTGTGCATGCGGATTAAACTGAATGTTATTAAAATTAACACTCGCGCCTTCTTCTACACTCGCCACCCAATCGTCTTCTACATGTGGCGTTATTTTTGGCGGACCAATATACCACGCATTAACATTTTTGTCGCCATTGCGAATAGGAATAGAAATATCGAGAGGATTGGATAAATTTATTTTTAATTTTCTTGAATTGTATTGAATTGTTGCAAGCATAAAATTTAACTAAGGGCTTTTCTGTTTTAAAATAAAAAATTACCTGAAACTTAAAACTCTTTTATAAATAAAATAACTCCGAAGCGATGCCATCGCATAAAAACTTTCCTTTTTGTGTAGTTCGCAACGTATCATCTTCAATATACAACAATTCTTGATGAATGTATTTTTTAGCGGATTGTTTTAAATGCTGAAGAAAGTCACCTCCAAATTCGGCTGTAACTTTTTGTAGCGAAACACCCCAAATGGTTCGTAAACCCGTCATGACATATTCATTAAAAGCATCTTCTTTGGTGAGATTTTCTGTTGAAGAAGGCAACTCATTTTTCATGATACTTTTAATGTACTTGGTATTGTTTGAAACATTCCAACTACGCTGATTATTGTAAAACGAATGCGCCGATGGCCCAATGCCTAAATACGATTTCCCATGCCAATAACTTGTGTTGTGTTTCGAGAAAAAATGAGGTTTCCCAAAGTTAGAAATTTCATAATGTACAAAACCTTCTTTTTGGGTTTGCTCTACCAAATGATTAAAATGCTGAAGCGCTAAATCTTCATCTATTGGCGGATAAGCTCCTTTTGCAATTAAAGTATCTAAGGCCGTTTTTGGTTCTACCGTTAAGGCGTAACTCGAAATATGATTAATTCCAAAGTTAAATGCCTTTTGTAAATTTTGGTTCCATTTTTCAAGGCTCATTTCTGGAATACCATAAATTAAATCGATGGTAATATTATTGAAATATTTGGTGGCTTCCTCTAAACAAATTTTAGCTTCATTGGCATCGTGCGCCCGATTCATACGTTTTAAATCGTGATCAAAAAACGACTGAATACCAATACTCAATCGGTTAATTTTAGATTCCGATAAGGTTTTAATGCGCTCCACCGACAAGTCATCTGGATTGGCTTCCAAAGTGATTTCCAGATGCTCACACACGTGAAACTTTTGGTAAACCGTATCAATAATTTTCTGTAATTCGGCATTACTTAACAACGATGGCGTGCCACCACCGAAGTAAATCGTTTCGACAGTTTGATTTTTTAAAATGTCATGACGTAGTTCAATTTCGTGTATTAACGCGTCAATAAGTTCGTCTTTCTTTTTTAATGAGGTTGAAAAATGAAAATCGCAATAATAACAAGCTTGCTTGCAAAACGGAATATGGATGTAAATTCCGGCCATTATTTTTTAACTCTATCTTGATTTTGTTTTACAAAAGCATCCCAACCCGAATAGCTTTTACCTACCTCAACACGACCCGAATTGTAAAAATGACAAACTGCCGCGGCTAAACCATCGGTAGCATCGAGGTTTTTAGGTAGTGTTTTTAAGCCTAACATACCTTGAAGCATTTTGGCAACTTGTTCTTTACTCGCGTTACCATTTCCTGTTATGGCCATTTTTATTTTTTTGGGTAAATACTCGGTTATGGGTATTTCTCTACTCAAACCTGCCGCCATAGCTACACCTTGTGCACGCCCAAGCTTTAACATACTTTGTACATTTTTACCAAAAAACGGCGCTTCAATAGCAATTTCGTCTGGGTTGTGGGTATCGATAAGTTCTATGGTGCGCTCAAAAATAAGTTTGAGTTTTAGGTAATGGTCGTCGTATTTTTTTAAATCGAGCTCATTAAGTTGTAAAAATTGCATGGTTTTCCCCACTACTTTTATGAGTCCGAAACCCATAATAGTTGTTCCTGGGTCTATGCCTAAAATAATTCGTTCTTTCATTCTACTTAAATATCAACAACTTAAAAAGGTAAGTTTTTAAACGGCATTTTATTGCGTAATTTGCAAACGATATGCGCCAACTGCCCTACAAAACTAAGCAATTCTTTTTTGTACTTATTAAGTTAAGCATTGTTGTTGGTGCTTTTTATTTTATTTACCAAAAACTCACAAATAATAGCACTTTGAGTTTTTTGGAATTTGTTAGTTTATTACAAAAAAATGACGTTTTCAGCTTAAAAAATGGTGTTTTGCTTTTGTTTTTAAGCACTTTTAACTGGTTTTTCGAAATTTTAAAATGGCAGACTTTAGTTAGTGCCGTAACGAAAATCAGTTTTAAACATGCGCTCGAACAAAGCTTGGGCAGCTTAACTGCATCGCTTGTTACACCCAATAGAATTGGTGAATATGGCGCAAAAGCCATGTACTTTGTTGGCAACCTTCGTAAAAAAGTACTACTTGTTAATTTGCTTCACAACAGCCTACAAATGCTGGTTACAACCGTTTTAGGTCTTATTGGCTTTTATCTTTTTGTAAAAACCTATCAACCCAACATCAACTACTTTAAAATTAGTCGGTTTGCCATAGCAATTTTGGTTGTTGGTGTGCTTTTCATCTTCGGAATAAAAAATAGTAAGCTGAAAATTGGTGGTTTTCGACTGGATAAGCTTCAAAAATTCTTTATCAACTTCCCCAAACAAAAGGTTATTTTAGGTAGTTTTTACAGCCTAATTCGTTATGCTACGTTTTCATTTCAGTTTTTTGTTTTGCTTCAAATTTTTAGTGTCAATCTTAGCTTTTTGGATGCCATGATAATTATTTCAACCTTATATTTATTGAGTTCGGTAATCCCGTCTATTTTTATTTTTGATGTGATTGTAAAGGGAAGTATTGCCGTTTATCTATTTTCGTTTGCTCAAATTAACGAGTTAACGGTGCTAAGCATTGTTTCTTTAATGTGGATTTTTAACTTTGTTATTCCAAGCCTAATAGGCAGTTTTTATGTACTAAAGTTTAAACTTCCCAAAACAAACAGCATTACATGATGATATTAAGCCTTTTAATAACTTTAATTTACCTAATTTTAATAGGAAGTTTTATTATTGGGTTTAATAAAGTTGAAGATTTTAAGCTGAAAAAACTACCTCCTAAAACGCGGTTTTCAATTATTATTCCGTTTAGAAATGAAGCTGAAAATTTACCGCGACTTTTAAAATCGATTGAAAATCTTAACTATCACAAACTACTTTTTGAAGTATTTTTGGTTGACGATGCCTCGGAAGACAACTCGGTTGAAGTTATAGTAAAAAGTGGTAGCGATGCTATCTTAATTCCGAATAAGCGTAAAACCAAATCGCCAAAAAAAGATGCGATTACAACAGCCATGGATTTTGCAAAACACGAATGGATTATAACTACCGATGCCGATTGCGAACTTCCTAAATATTGGCTCGACACTTTTGATGCCTACATACAAAATCACAATGTTGATGCATTGGTAGCGCCAATAAACTACACTAATAAAAACTCATTTTTAAACCAATTTCAAATATTAGATAGCCTTAGTTTACAAGGTGCCACAATAGGCGGTTTTGGTTTAAACAAACCTTTTATGTGCAATGGCGCTAATTTTTCCTATAAAAAGTCGGTTTTTAAAAGCCTAAAAGGATTTAAAGGTAACCAAAACATAGCGAGTGGCGACGATGTATTCTTCCTCGAAAAATTAATAAAACAAAATAAAACCATTGGCTACGTTAAAAGCAAACACGCCATAGTAAAAACCAAAACCCAAGACAATTGGCGCGATTTAATTGCGCAACATATACGTTGGGCAGCCAAAACAAGTAAATACAACAATATGTTTGGCAAAATTACTGGACTCTTTGTTTTACTAATGAATGCGTTTATTGTAACTGGTATTTTACTTACTATTTTAGGTTTTATAAATCCGTTTACATTTCTTGGAGTTGTTATCGCTAAAGCACTTATAGATTTAATTTTATTAAGTAAAACGGCTTCTTTTTTTAATCAAAAACAGGTATTAAAACATTTTGCTTTGGGCTTTTTTGTGTATTCGTTTTTTAGTGTTTTTGTTGCAGTAAAATCTATGTTTACTGGATATACTTGGAAAGGACGCTCGTTTAAAGCCTAAATCTAGATCATTTTGCGAATTCAATTAATGCAATCTGTATAATTTCAGCATAAAACTAAAACTGGTTATTTTAGTAACATGAAGCTTTTAAACAAAACATCGAATCCTGCTTTTACCAATTACTTTTTTGACGACGAAAACCGTAGCACCAAAACAATGACTGTTACTGGTATTTTTATAAAATCGCTTTTCTCAATAGCCATAATTATTGCGGTTGCTTTTGGCGTTTATAAACTTTACAGCTTGGGTTACACTATAAAATGGCTGAGTTTAGGCGGCATGCTTGCGGCCATCGTCATTAGCATTGTTATTTCGGTTAGGCAACATTGGGCACATATTTTAGTACCGCTTTACGCCGTTGCAAAGGGTTTGTTTTTATCGAGTTTAAGTATTTATGCGCATAATCAATTTCCAAATTTACCGTACCAAGCTATCGGCATTACGGTTGTTACTTTTATTGTCGTTTTACTGTTGTACCAAACTCGTATTATAGTAGTTACAAAAAAATTACGCAGTGTTATTATTACGGTTTGCACCAGTATTTTTGTAATTTATCTCATCTCATGGATATTGAGTTTTTTTGGGGTAAAAGTCTTTATTTGGGGGATTTCTTGGCCTGCTATTATTTTTAACATAGTCGCGGCCATTTTTGCTGCCTTGTCTCTTCTATTAGATTTCGATTATATTGAGCGCTATAAAAACAAAGCTCCAAAATATAAAGAATGGTTAGCAACTTGGGGATTACTAGTCACTTTAGTTTGGCTTTACGCCGAAATTTTAAGACTAATGCGTAAGCTATCTATCAGGTTTTAGTCTACATTAATAATTATTGGCAAACTAAAAGCAGCGTTTACATGTTGCCCTCGTTTTATAGCTGGATAAACTTGAGGAAGCGAATCTAAACTTTGGGTTATTAAAGCTTCGATATTAGGAATTTCATTGCGTGTTGTAATAGTCATTTTAGTATCTACAAGCTTTAAAATACCATCTTTCGATAAGTTAAATTTCAAAACAATAGTATCTGTAATATCTTGTGTAACAGTTATTTGTTCTTGTTTTAAAAATTCCCAAATATGAAGTGCTAAACTGTTTTGAAAACAATTTTTTCTATCTTGTTTCACAGCAATAGAATCGCAGCTCGAAAAGCTTGGATATTCATCTACATCGGTCCAATTAAATGCTTTTAATTCTTCGTTTAAAATATCTTGAGACGACGTTTTCTTCACCTTAAAAAAGTCGCAGGAAATGAGTAAAAAAAAGAATAACAGAGTAAAAATAAACCTCATAGATTTCAACTGAAACCGAAATTTACAATTTTTTTCGGTTTTCAATCTTTCTTTTCACCTTCTTTAATAAATTTTTCTTGTTTTAGTTTTGATATTCTGTCTTCTATGAAAGCATTCATGCCTTTATCGGGAAATTTTTCAAGTAAGTTTTCGAATACTTTAATTCTTGCATCGTAGTCTTTATAATAGCTGTCCAGTGTTACAGCCATTTGAAAATGCGCCAAGTAATTATCAGGAGCTTCTTTTATGGCTATTTTTAAAGTTTCAACGGCTTCTTTATATTTTTTCTGTCGGTTAAATACCGTTGCTAACTTCATATATTCTTTATCAAGCGGTTGGTCTAAAAGAAACAGTGCATCTTTAATAAACTTTTCTGCGTTTTCAAAATCATTTGTATTTAAATAATAGGTTCCAATGACGTAACGTGCTGTGGCATCATGAGGATTAAACTTTAAAGCTTTTAATCGGTATTCTATCGCTTTTTCATAATTAAAATGCTTAGCATAACTTAAGCTTATTTTTTCATAAACGAATGCTGATTTTTCTCCCAAATCGATAAGTTTTTCAAACCAAGCTATCGCTTCACGATAATTTTGAGACCAAAAGTAATTTTGCGCTTTAAGACTTATTAGTTTTGCGTTGTTTTGGTAACTTTCCAAACCTTTATCAACATATTTATCTACCAGAGCATACTCACGTTTTTGCAAATGTGTTTTTGCAATTTCGTAAATGGCTTTTTGGTGTGTTTCGTCTAAACTATAGGTTGTTTTAAAAGCATTTATTGCTGTGGAATCGTTTAATTTTTCAAGTACCAAACCTAATTCGTAATGGAAATTCGGGTTTAAACTATCGGTTTTTATCAAACTACTAAATATACTTTTAGCTTCTTTAAACTTTTTTGTAGCTGATAATAATTTTGCATAATCGTATTTTAACAACATATTAGTCGGATTGGTTTCTACTCCCAATTCATAATACTTTAAAGCCTCATCGTAATTACCAATAGCCGTGTAAGACTTGGCTAACTTATCATAAACTTCGGGTTGATTTGAATGCGATTTGTAAACGCGAATTGCATTTGAATAATTTCCCAGAACAAACAGACTATCTGCAGCATTTAAAACCGAAGTTTGTGCTTCGGTTTTAAATATGAATACTAAAAATAGAATTGAAATTCTAATCATTAGTTTTAGTTTCTTCTACTTCAAAAATAATTGGCAAGCTGTATGGTACTTTTACAGTTTTTCCTTTTTGGGTTCCAGGAGTCATTTTAGGAAGTTCACTAATAACGCGAATGGCTTCTTCTTCCAATACTTTATGTGGCGCTCTTGCCTTAATGTCATCGGTAGTTACGCTTCCAAATTCATCAATTTTAAAAATAACACTTATACGTTGCCTACCTGTTAAACCTAATTCGTTTCCTAAATCTGTATTAAATTTTTGAGCTACAAATTCACTAATTTTTTCAGACATACACTTTTTACGTTCCTCATTGGTTTGTAAGTTTTCGCAACCTGGGAATACGGGAGCATTTTCAACTACTGAAAAGGGCACTTCAATATCATCAGCAATTATGTCTTCTGATGTCTCCGATACTTTTTCTAATTCTACATCGGCAACCTGAAAAATTATAGGTAAACTATAAGGCACATTTACCTTTTTACCTTGATGTTCGCCGGGTATCATTCTTGGCAAGCTACTAATTACTCGTATTGCTTCTTCTTCTAAAGCTGGATGCGGGGCTCTTGAGCGTATATCTATAATATTTCCTTTGGTATCTATCTTAAAAATAACATTGATACGTTGTCTGCCTTTTAATTGTAAACTATCGGCTATTTTGGTGTTGAAATTTTTGTTAACAAATTGCGAAATACTTCTGGACATACAATCACTCTGTTCTTTGTTGGTTGTTAAATCTTCACAACCTGGAAACAATGGAACCTTTTCTATAACTGAAAATGGAACTTCAATATTTTCACTTTCATATATTTTCAAGTCGTTCATTTCTTTTGACGGTTCATTAATTAGTAATGTGGTAATAATTTCACCATCTGTCATTACCAACGAATGAAAAAACTCATCTCTCATTATAAAATCAATTTTTTCTTTCCTGCGCTTATCCTCTGCTTCTGTCAAGCTTTTCATATTGTCAACTACAAGTTTCAAAACGCCATCACTTGTACTATTTTCCCAAATTTCTTTTGCCTCATCCGTTCTTTTCCATTCCAAATATTCTTTATAATTTCTACCAATTATCTTTGATTTAAGTAAATCTTTCTTTTTATCACCAAGTAATTTTTCAAAGTAAATATTCTGCCTATAGTACTCTTCTTTTGAAAGAACATATTTATGAGACTTAACGAAAAATGCTTTGTAAATCGCTTGAAAATCCGCTCCGTTTTTTACTAATTCATCATATTCTTTTTCTAACTTTTCCTTTATCTCTTCGTCTGGTAATTCTTGATTTCCTGAACTCTGACTTGTCAATTTTATATCCTGAGCCTCGGTCGAAGTATAAATTAGCATCCCAAAAACCAACGGAATTAAGAGTGCATATTTTAATAAATAAATTTGTTTCGATTTTGATTTTTGTAACATAACGATTCGTTTTTTGATTAATGATTGTTTGTAAAATGGATTGATGAATGATATGCGCTTGGTTTGAAACACTTGCGCCAATAAATTTTGATAGTAATCTTTTTTGTTTTGATGTTTTACTGCTTGCGAATCGGCTATAAATTCGTGTAGCGTTATCATTTTATTTTGATAAATGTATACCAACGGGTTAAACCAAAACACAATACGAAGCACCTCGAAAAACAATAAATCGAGTGTATGTTTTTGTTTAACATGAACCATTTCGTGTTGTAAAATGGTATGCTTTTCTGGTTCGCTTAACCGTTCGCCTAAAAACACATAATTAAAAAATGAAAAGGCGTTGGTGCTTTTTAATAAGGTAACTAAACACAGTTTTCCGTTGTTGATTTTAGGACTATTTTTTATTAAAACCAGTACTTTAAATAACTTTACAACAAATAAAATTAAGGTTATGACAACGCCCAGATAAAATAAATTTTGCCATGTAAAAAGCATTATAATTGATGCGCTTTGAGATTGAATAACAACTGGATCGAGTTGTATGGTTTTATTTGTTTGCCCTAAAAATACTTCGGGTAAAGCTACAACAAACTGCTCTGGCACTGCTTTTTTAAAACTTTCAATTTTTATAAAGGGCAATACCAACGACAACCATGCTGTGAATAAAAGGTATGCTCTATTCCAATTAAAAAAGGTTTCGCGTTTTAAAAATGTATCGTAAACCAAAAGAAAAAACAACTGAAACGTTACAGTTTGAAGTAGATAATGCCACATGATTACTCGTTTTTATTAATTTCTTTTAACACCGATTCTAACTCGTTTACACTAATGTCGTTTTTCTTCATAAAGAAAGATACCATGCTTTTAAACGACCCTTGAAAGTACCCATCTACCAACTTATTTATAGATTGATTACTGTAATCTTGTTGTTTTAAAACAGGAAAATAAATATGCCCTTTTCCCTGTTTTTCGTAATCTACAACACCTTTACCTTCTAAAATTCTAACAATAGTTGAAACCGTATTGTAAGCTGGTTTTGGATCAGGGAATTCTTCAATTATGGCTTTAACATTGGCCTTTTTTAGTTGCCAAAGTATTTTCATTATATCCTCTTCTGCTTTTGTAAGTTGTACCATATTTTTTTATTTAAGTAATTTTTTGTTTCTATTTTTAAAGTTTCTGAAACCAATTCATTGATGACAATGAAAAAATTTCATACCGCTAATATAACTAAAAAATTAGTTAAAACTATAATTTTAGTTTAAAATGTAACACGTGACCTAATTTTTAGTCTAATAATCAAGAACAAAATCACTTAACCCATGGATATTACTTTATTTATTATTGCTTGCTTTTTAATGTTTTTAGGCATTATTGGTAGTTTTTTACCCATTTTACCTGGACCTGTAACCAGTTGGCTTGGTTTTTTGATTTTACATTTTACTAAAACCATAACTTTAGAAACATCATTTTTAGTGATAACAGGATTAATTGCCTTATTTATTTACATACTCGATTATATAATTCCTGCTATTGGCACCAAGCGATTTGGCGGAAGTAAGTATGGGGTTATTGGCACAACCATTGGGCTAATTGTTGGCATTTTTGCTCCAATACCTGGCGGTATAATTATTGGTCCATTTTTAGGGGCTCTAATAGGCGAATTATTAAATAAAAGTGATACAAAAACAGCTACACGCGCAGCATTTGGATCGTTTTTAGGCTTTATTACCTCAACTTTTATAAAGTTTATTGTGGCTATAATTTATACCGGACTTTTTATTGGTATAGTTTGGGAAAATAGAGACATCTTATTTTAATTTTAATCTAAAAAAAGAAGAAACCCTGTGGGTCTCTCACCTCCACAGGGTTTTTGTGTAAATTGCTATTATCAACAAAAAAATGAGGGATTAATTAATTTTTTTGAAGCGTTGTATATACAAATATACCTATAAATTTCTAATTTTAGATGTGGGAAACCCGTAATTAACTTACGGTTAACTTACAGAACTCAATGAATACAAGGGTTTTAAGCAGAAAAAAACTGTAAAAAATCATAAATTTTATATAAACCCTTTGCTACGAGCTTCGTTTATTAAAGTTTCATCTTGCCCATCTTCTACCTCAAAAATTTCTCGTAATTGTTTTTTACGTTTTTCTATAGCGCTTAAAGAAATATCTAAATGTTGCGCTAAATTTTTGGTTTTTATCCCTTGCGATAATAAGTAAAGTATTTTTCGGTTTTTCTCGTCGATTACAATATCTGTGGTTAACGATTTTCTAATATGCTGATTTACGGTACCGCTATAAAATGGCGGATTATTTAAAACCGCTTGAAAAGCACTTGCCAATTCACTTGATGTTAAATCACTTTTAATTAAAAAACCTTCTGGATCGATGGTTTTAATAATATTATGTATTCTAAACGATTCGTTAAACATGGTTAACACCACAATTTTAGCATTTGGAAGTACTTTTTTGGCATATTCGGCTATGTCTTCGCCAGAACTCATAACACCATCGGTTGACGGTGGTAAACTTATATCGACAAACAGTACATCGTAAGGCGTTTCGTTTACCGATTTATTAATTAATTCTACAGCCTGATCGCAATTATTTGCGATATCAATTTTTAAATTTTGATGTTCTTTTTTTGTAAATAATAATGTGTTTTGATATCCTTCAATAATCATAGGATGATCATCAATCATTAATATTTTTATGTTTTCGGTCATGTTAGGTTATTATGTAATTGGAGCTTCTAAAATTAAGGTTGTACCTTGTTGTTTCTGGGATGTTATAGTTATATTTCCGTTAATTTCTTTTACTCTAGAATTCATGTTTTTTAAACCAATTCCAGATTTTGCTTTATTAACATCAAATCCTCCGCCGTCATCTACCATCGTTATGCAAATTACATCTTTTTTTAATTTAAAGCTAATTTTTACAAGGCTTGCATTGGCATGCTTATTAATGTTGTGTAAGGCTTCTTGTATAATGCGGTATATATGAATTTTAGTTTTATTGCTAACAAGATCCCAGTTTATGTTAGAATCTGCCATAAAAGTATGTTTCAAATTATAACTTAAAGTTTGGGTCTCAACTAAAGTTTTAATAATATCGATAAAACCAGAACCTGACACAAAATCGGTATTTAACTCGTGCGATACTTTACGAATATCGTGTTCAATATCTTGCAACTCATTAATATACTGTTCTCGTGCCTTTATTGCCTGCTCACTAGTATTCATATTTAAGCTATCTAAACTTAAACGCGTTCCAAACAAGCGTCC
Source organism: Neotamlana nanhaiensis (assembly GCF_000943555.1). Lineage (GTDB taxonomy): Bacteria > Bacteroidota > Bacteroidia > Flavobacteriales > Flavobacteriaceae > Neotamlana > Neotamlana nanhaiensis. The sequence goes on from NZ_JTDV01000019.1 coordinate 28,150, forward strand.
CAAAACACCGTCGTGTAGTTCTTGCGAAATTCTAGTTTTTTCTTGAGCCCTTGCTTCCTCAATACTTTCGTTTTGCGAAAGCATTAGGTTATAAATTTCTTCGTTACTTTCTTGCTGCGATTGTTTAAATTCGAGTGCTTTATTTTTTGCGCGTTGGGTTAAAAATAAATATAGAAGTAAGGCTGCCAACATAATAATTATTGAAATTATAAATAGCCATTGGCGCTCTTTAGCAATGCGTTTATTTTCTTGCTCAATTTGGTCGGTTTCGTAGCGTATTCTTGCAAATTTATCGCGGTTAAGGCGTTCTATTTTTTGTAAACTATCGCTTAACACTATGTATTCATTTAAATATTTATTAGCAGTTTCGCCTTTTTCTATCTTAGCAATAATATAGAGCGATTTAAGCAAATCGTCATTATTGTACTTCTCCGAAATATTTTTGGCTTTATAGGCATAAAATCGAGCCGAATCCTTTTGGTTGATATCGTTATAAAATTCGGCTAAATGTTGATGAATAATTATAGAATTATAAGAATCGTTTATACTGTCGAAAATTTTTAAGGCCTTTAAATAAAGTCCTGGTAATTCTTTATGTTTATTCGCTAAATAAAGGGCATTCGCATAATTACCCAAAGCTAAACCATAAACATCGGGATATTGTGTTATTAATTTTTTGTTGTTATAAATTTCCTGATATTTATTAAAAGCCTTATCGAACTGTCCTGAGCGCCTATAAACTTTAAGCATATTATTTAAAGTTAACCCTTTGCTACGCACGTAATTGCCTTTTAAATCATTTTTAATTTCTAACGCCTTTTCAAAATATGTAATAGATTGTTCGTGTTGTTCTAACTCATCAAAAACAATTCCTAAATTATTGTAAGTATAGGCTTTATACTGCCTAACGCTGTTGGTTTGATTTAAACCATTTAGTAAAGTTAAAACTTCAATAGAAAGCGATTCGCTACCTGTGTAATCTTTTTGGTAAAGCTGGCAAACAGCAATGCCATAGCGAGTTATAGCAACGTTAAAGGTTAAATTATGAGATTGAAAAACCTTTTCGGCCTTTTGGAAGTATACTAATGCGCTATCGCTAAATAGTGATTTTCTAAATAATTCTCCAATTTTATATTGCACCTCTGCAATCGCAACAGAATCGTTTTTAGGAAGTGTTTTTAATTCGGCTTTAACAGAATCTATTTTTTGAAAAACCCTAGAATCTTGTGCATTCAACACAATTATGTTTAAAAAAAACACAAAACAAATATGGGCTAAAACTTTCAACTACTATTAAAACATTTACCCTCAAATGTATTTAATTTTTATTTATTTCCATAAAAAAAGCTTCAACTATAATAGCTGAAGCTTTTTTATAAAATATTAAATGTAATTGTTTCTTAGTCTGAACCACTACCACCAGTATAAGGCATCTCTTCGGTCTCAGGAGATTGTAAAACATCGTCCTCGTTTAAATCTTGTTTTGTACAAGAGGCTACGGTTAAAAAAAGTGATGCTAAAATTAGAGTAATTCTTAAGGCTTTCATATTAATTTCGATTTTTAAGGTTTAACTATTATTTATTTCATTTATTAAAAAACACGTTTCAAAAGACTTAAATTAAAGTCTTGCTTTTTGAGGGATAAATGGAATAATTAACCTTAAACCGATAAGCACAAACAGCCTACGATTATATAAGTTTTTTTGATGAGGGAATTGGCACAAACTGCCTATTTGGATTAATTTTTTAGTAAACTGAACTTAGGGAAAACGGGAGCGCTCAACTTAGCTAAGGCTAATATATATCAACAAAACCAATAATTTAATAAATATTAGATAAAAAACACCTAAAACAAGCCAAAATGATGTATTTTATCGATAAAGAAAGTATTATATTACAATATAGACTTGGTTTTAACCAAACTTGTTTTTACAATATTGGTTTTTACATCTTCCTCTTTATTAGTATTAAGCATGCGATTAATTAGCAATTGCGCTGCATTTTCACCAATGGTCTTGGCATGCTGCCTAATAGTTGTTAATTTAGGTAAGGTATGATTAGAATCGGATTTACTGGCAAAGGCAATTACCGATACATCTTTTGGCACTTTAAGTCCTAAATTTACTGCTGTATTTAAAGCTATTATTCCCGAAGAACTATCGGCTGCTAAAACTGCATCGATACCTGGGTTTTTCTTAAAAAAAGATTTTATTTTCTTTTGATGATCGTCTTTCTTTTTAATTTTTAAAACCAGCGGTTCTTGCTGTTTTTGCTCTAAAATAGCTTTATTGTAACCCCGCTCTCGTAATTTACCAACACTTAAATCGTTAATATTACTTATAAAGGCTATTTTTTTTCGGTTTTCACTAGTTAATAATTGCGTAGCATTGTAGGTAGCATCAAAATCATCAACTATAACTTTATCACATAACACATCGTGCGCCACCCTATCGAACATTACTATTGGCAAACCTTGACTTATGGTTTTTTTAAAGTGTTCAATTTCATTACTTATTTGAGTTTCTTCGGCCACCGATAGAATAAATCCATCGACACTTCCATTGGCTAAAAGCTGCAAACTTTCCTTTTCCTTATCTAAGGATTCGTTAGATATACAGGTAATAATATTATAACCTTGTTTATTGGCTTCACGCTCTATACCAAAAAGCACTTTGGCTAAAAACCTATTTAATATATTAGGAATTATAACACCTATAGTTTTAGTTTTATTATTCTTTAAACTTAAGGCTACTTTATTAGGTTTGTAATTATATAATTCGGCAAGTTCCTTTACTCGTCTTACCGTAGTTTCTCCTATTTCTTCACTGTTATTTAAAGCTTTAGAAACTGTTGAAATTGAAACATTTAACTCTTTAGCCAGTTGTTTGAGTGTAACCATATAAACACGTTTAAGTGGCGTAATTTACAAAATTACTTTTATGCGACTCTTAAATTAAATGTTAACTACTTAATAAAATAAAAAAAGCCACTTTAATAAAGTGGCTTATAAGGAATTACCCCTCTCCTTTTAGTTGAGAATTAATTTTTTTGTAGCACTATTATTTCCTGAAGTAAACTTAAGAACATAAACACCGCTTTGTAAGTTCGATAAATTTAAAGATTTGTTATAAAACCCAGAATTTTTCTTAAGTTCAGATTCAAATACTTTGGCACCAGAAACAGAGTAAATAGCGACTTCATTTTTCCCAGAACCTAATTGATTTACATCGTAAACTAAGTTTATATTTTTATCTGTTGATGGATTTGGATACACGCCAAAAGAAACAGCATCATTAATCGCTTCAATACCTAAAGTAGCAGTAACATCTTGTTGTTTAAACGTGATATTTCCTGTACTGGTGCCTTCAAACGCAGTAAAATACAAGCGATAAACAGTTCCATCGGCATATTTTACGTAATAAGCTTGAGTAGCATCAACATCATAAGTAAATGTACTCATGTTGAACGATTTCCAATCGTAACCAATGGTGTTTATCTCTTCTGAATACGTTAACGAAGGATTTGCTGGCATACCCGAAGTTTCTTCGTTTTGTGCCACAGTTACATCATCGCTATGTAAAACTCCTGTTACTAAATAATACGTACCTGCACCATCTAAATCGGCAATATATTTAGTGAATTTTAAATCCCAATTACCAATCCCAGGTTCTGCAACAACCTCAGCGTCATTTTGTAATGAGTAATAATTAAATTTGTTGTTTGGGTTATTGGTGTTCGATACCGTAGCGGTTTCATCCGTACTCCAATTACTTCCATCCCAAGAAGCATATTTAAAGGTATAACCACCATAATAATCTTCACAGAAGAATTTAATGTAAGAACCGTCAGCATATTTTAAAACAAATACCACATCACCTTCAATATGGTGTGTTGCAAAGTTATAATTACCCCAACCGTATGCATACGTACCATCGGCAGAACCCGTATCGAAAGCACCAGTATTCCAACTAGTTTCAAGGTTGTGTAATTCGGTCCATGATGCTTCGTTGGCAACATCTACGTTTTCCCAGTCGTTTGGATCGTTAGACACATCGAAAACCTGAATGCCAGCGCCATCGTTTACTCTTAAAGAAAAACTCATTGAACTTGTTCTTAAAAAGGCTATATCCCAAGTACTTCTATCGTATGCGTTTGTTGTACCATCGCTTAATTTATAAAACACATCGTTTGCGTAACTAGCTGTCATGCTTAAATCTACTGTTGTTTCTTGTGCTTGAGTCATAAAAATGCTTAAAAGCATTAATAATGAAAAATGTAATTTTGTTTTCATATTTTAAAAGGATTAAATTTATTATTAGTTATTATTCTGCTTGTAAAAGTTCGTATTCAAATTCAGGATAGCCACGTTCTCCACCATCGTTTACCATGGCTAAAAATCGTATTTTATAGATGTTGTCATTAGGATCTTTTATTACAAAAAAGCGGTCTTCAAACGGCATGCTAGAAAACACATCGCGCCAATTTGCCCCAATTGTAGTTTGGTCTGTATTGAGAAGATTTAGGTCTACATTATCTAGTGTAAATGCATCGTAATTGCTGCTACTGGTTTCAACCATATATGCTTCAGCGCCACCTTTAGTATTATGGGTTACAAAATCGGAATAACCATAACTGCCAGCACCATCAATAATATTTGTAAATACTGTAAAACTGATGTCCCAACGGTCTTGCTCTGGCTCAACATCGACTAATTGATTGTTTGTTAAACTGAAGAATGAAAAGTTATAACCACTGGCTTTACTTATAGTAACTTCTTGATGTGAAGTAGCATCTAAATCGGCATATTGAAGCACATAATCGTCTCCATTTTTTAGAATTCTAATTTTTTTCCAACCACGATGATCGCCTGCTACTGCTACACTTCCTGAATTTGGCGTAGCTGTTCCAACCTCGTAACCTAAGTTTAACAAATACACTTTGTTTTCTGAAGCGGTATCGGACACTTCGGCAATAGCGGTTTCTAAAATATTGCCATTTGGCGCATCAACATACGCGGCGTTATCGGCATTAAAAGTACCAACAGCAATCTGACTTTTATAGCTAGACACATCACTCTCGGTAACCGCATCTATATCGGTAAATTCTAGCGCACCTGCGGCCATATAAATTGATCCGTTTATGGCAACTCTAAAGGCGTCGCCACTGTAAAATCCTAAATCCCACGAATCGCGTTGTACAAAAGTGCTCGCAGCGCTACTTAAATCTACAAATACTTGATTGCCTTGATTTGGACCACCTACTTCGGGTTGCATACTGCCACCTAAAGCGGCCGAAGCGTTAAGTTTAAACTGAGTGTTTCCTTGAACATTAGCATCGATGTAGTTTATTGAAGCAACCGCGAATGTAATTTCGGTAGTTTCATCTAAAAACGGATTTAACTTGTTAAAAGCGATGGTATCGGTACTTTGTCCGGAAGTTATATCTAACGTAATTACACCACTAGAAGCTTCAGGTGTTGTTGTAAAATCGGTTCCGTAAATAGCATTTTCTGAAGTTATTTGAATAGTTACCGATCCATTTTCTAAAGCTGTTTTAGAGTATACTAAAGCAATTTCAGCTTCATTTTCAATATCCATTAAGTTTTGAGATAAACTCTCGAAAGCCACCACAAACGGATCTTGCACAAACGTGGTTTCTTCACTACATGCGCTAAAAATGATTGCAATAAGTAAAACGTATAATCTCTTCATGGTTTAGATATTTAAATTGTAGGCTAGTTTTAAAAAGTACGATCTGCCATAACCTAATGTGATATTACTCGACGTTCCTGAATGCGCACCACCGCTTACCGCATTGGTATTTACCGTTGCTGTATCAAGTAAATTGCGCACTCCAAAAGTGGCTTCAAACTGTTTTTTACAGAAAAATTTGCGCAGGTTAACATCTAACCAACTATATGGATTGATGGTTTGCGTTTGAAATGAACCATCACCATTTTGTACAAACCTATTAGTTTCACCAATATGCTTAAAATATGCTGTAACAATCGCATCGGCTTTAGGAATGGTGTAGGTTGCATTGGCATTTACCTGAAAATTATCTTGTCGATCAGAAGTTTCGTTTGTGTCGTAATCAATCGTTCGATTAATACCAAAATAACTCGCACCAAAACCAAGAGACAGGTTATTGAAATAAAAACTATTTTCAAGCGACAGGTTTAATGATGAAAAATCGTCGATGTTATTAAATTGAAATTGTAACGGACTATCATTAACAACCACCATATCAATTCTATCTTTTACATCGATGTATGAAAAGGTTAACTTATTATTCATCATTACATTTTCAGCTAATCGCGATTGTTTTTTGAGGTGGAAAAATGCCGAAAGACCTTCCTCAGGATTTAGGTTTTCGTTACCCTGAACGTCATGATTCACATCTACAAAATATCTGTAAAGCTCATCGAAAGTTGGTGTACGCGTTCCAAAACCTAGAACACCTCGGGCTTCCCAATTGTTTTTAAACAAATGTCGCGCACTTAGCGAATAGTAGTACTGAGTATTAAACTTATCGTTAAACGATGCTCGAATTCCTGGTTTTACCGAAAAGTCTTTGTTAAAATCTATTTCGGCAGACGTAAATACATCTAAATTATTTAAGGTTTTAGATACGCCTTCTTCTCCTGGCGCAAGATTAACGCTAAACGACGAACCAAATCCCATTTCTCGATTGTATTCGTAACCTGCTTGAAGCTTAAATTTATCTTGATTAATAAGATTGCTAAACGTACCACGAGAAAACAACACGTCTTTCGATAAATAGGTAGTATTGCTTACGTTGTCCTTTCTGTCTTCGTGAATGTAATACGTATAACTTTCGCGCTTATTTTCTTGTTTTTGATAAGATGCCGAAATACTATAAGGTACTTCACCTAAGCGACCCGAAACATTTAAATGATGCAGAAAACGTTGATTATTAAAAGTTTCATCTAAAGCGGAAGGATTTCTGGTATCGGTCGCCGAATTGTAATTTTGAGCAACAATAGAATCGTGCTTAAAAATATCTTCGTGTAAATAATCGAACTTATAAAAAGCCGTAAAATTTTCACCTTTATGGCTAATTAAAAACTTACCAAAGTTTTGGGTTTTAGGCAACCAACGGTAACCACGCAAGCTATCGTTCGCATCGTAATATTCGCCTTGAAAATTATCGTAAAAACCCGCAAAATCGTTACGGTTATATGTCGCGCTTATAAAATTTTTGTCTGTTATTTGATGTCCTACACTAACCGACTGAATATGGCGTCCTTTATCGAACAACTCATACTCATCACCAACGGTTTCTTCCTGTATAAAAGTGTTTATTTCCCAATCGTTTTTAGATTTCTTTTTGGTTATAATGTTTAACACTCCAGACATGGCATTGGCACCGTATTGCACACCCATGGCACCTTGCACCAACTCGATGCGCTCCACATCATTTAAATTGATAAGTGTTAAATCGGTTGAATTACCAAAGCCTTCTTCATTAATTACAGGAATATTATCAATTAAAACCTTAAAATAACGCGCACCTAAACCTAACACGTTAATTTCCGACCGACCGTTGGATGCGTTCTGAAAAACATCAATATTTAGGGTTTGATTTAATAAATCGGCTAAGTTGTTTCCTGCTCTATTATCAATATCTTCTCGGGTAATCACTTTTACCTCAAAAACCGACTTTTTAATTGATTGTGGTTTTAACTGACCGGTAACAACAACCTCACTTAATTGTTCTATTTTAGTAGAATCTTGCTTAACAACCTGAGAAAACATTAAAAGGTTTGTTAAAAGCATAAAATAAAGAGAGAAATTATTTTTATTTAGATTCATTCTATTTAAATTTGCTGCAAATATAGATAACTTATTTTTATTTAATCTAAATAAGAGTAGTTAAATTTTAATTAAAATAATTCATACTAAAAATGAAACACTTAGCTGTAATTGCTTTACTAACTCTAGCTTTACCGTTTGCTTCTGTGGCGCAAAACAAAAAAGCCCAAGACCAAGCAGCCATTAAAAAGATGTGTGGTTGTTACGAAGTAACCTTTAATTTTGCTGAAACTTTCGAATACTCGGGAGATTCAACATACGTACCATCAGAAACGAAACACGATAAAGGTCTAGAGTGGGTACAATTAGTTGAAGACGATAAAAACAAAATATCGATGCAGCATTTGCTAATCGTAGGTCCTCCTGCGCATCCTTATATTGTAAAACACTGGAGACAAGACTGGGAATACGAAAATACCGATTTATACGAGTTTAATCACGATAACAAATGGACTTATGTAAGCTTACCTAAATCCGATGTTAAAGGCCAATGGACACAGAAAGTCTTTCAAGTTGATGATAGCCCACGTTACGAAGGTACTGCAACATGGGTACATGTTGATGGTAAAAGTTACTGGGAAAGCACCACATCGGCACCATTACCACGTCGCGAATACACAAAACGTAGCGATTATAACGTAACGGTACGCAGTAATCGTCATCAAATTGTTGAAAATGGATGGATTCACGATCAAGACAACGATAAAGTCATCCGCGAAGACGGAAAAGAAGATGTGCTACTTGCTCAAGAAAAAGGTTATAATACCTATGTAAAAGTAGCCGACAGCAAGTGTAAAGCAGCGCAAGATTACTGGAAAACCAACGCACCTAAATGGGCAATTGTTCGTGCTAAGTGGGACGATGTGTTTGCAAGACATAAAAATTTAGAATTAGAAGAAAAAGTAGATAACAAAGTACTTTACAAATACCTTTTTGATGAAGAAAAGTACCAAACTGCCGAAGAAATTAATCCATTAATTGAATCATTTGTAAAATAAAACCATGAAAACACAAATACAACTTGCTGTAATTACTCTTTTTGTAAGTATGACTTGTTTCGCTCAACCACAGCGACCAAGTTTTCCAGAACCTGATAACATATTTTTAAGCCGTGACTTTTGGGGTTCAAACCCAACACCAGAAATTATCGATGCTAAAATAAAAGCTGGTAACGATCCTGCTGAAGCTAACGGTGCTAACTTTGATGGTGTAACCCTTGCCATTAACTCTAATGCGCCTTACGAATCTATTTTACATATGATTTCAAAACCTGGTAACGACGTTAACAAACCTACTCACGACGGACGTACATACATCTTTTGGGCAGGCTACAAAGGCAACGCTAAATTGGTAGAATACTTAATAAAAAATGGCGCAAAAACCGATGTTAGAGACGATCACGATTACACGCCTTTAAATTTTGCGGCCAATGCTGGTAACACCAATTTAAAAGTTTACGATTTACTTATTGCTAATGGTGCAAATTTAAAAGAAGACGTAAACCATGATGGTGCAAACGCGTTACTTATTGCAATTTCAAAAGACAAAGATTTTAAACTTACCGAGTATTTCGAGTCTAAAGGTTTAAGCATTGATAGTAAAGACATGCACGGTAATGGCGCGTTTAATTATGTAGCCAGAACTGGAAATATCGATTTAATGAATACCTTAATTAAAAAAGGTGTTAAAGGAAACAATCAAGCCTTCTTATTTGCGTCTCAAGGTGGTCGCGGTACTTCTAACGGATTAGAGGTTTACAACTATTTAGAAAGCGTTGGTTTAAGTCCGAAAGTAACTAACGAAGACGGCCAAACGCCTCTACATATTATTGCAGCACGTAGCAAAGACACCGAAATTTTAAACTATTTATTAGAAAAAGGGTTAAATGCCAACGCCGAAGATAACGATGGCAACACAGCCTTTTTAAGTGCGGCTTCAAGAAACGATTTAAGTATTTTAAAAGCCTTGTTGAAAGAGACTAAAGACATAAACCACGCGAATAAAAAAGGTGAAACTGCCCTACTTTTAGCGATTCGCTCTAATAAACCAGAGGTTGTTGAATTTTTATTAGATAATGGTGCCGATTTAGAGGTTACCGATGCCGCTGGAAATAACGCCACTTATGCTTTAGTTAGCGGATTATCGCCTAGAAGTAAAGACGATTTCAACAAAAAGTTAGACCTTTTAAAAAGTAAAGGCTTAGATATTGCTGCACCTCAAAAAAGCGGAAATACATTATACCATTTAGCCGTTGAAAAAAACAGCACCGATTTATTAAACATTGCCGCAAAAACAAAAGCCGATGTTAATGCTAAAAACAGCGACGGTAACACCGCGTTACACATTGCTGCCATGAAAGCAAAGGATCAAGATATTCTTAAATTCTTACTTGATAAAGGCGCAAAAAAAGATGCTAAAACCGATTTTGAAGAAACTGCATACGATTTAGCTTCAGAAAACGAATTATTAAAAAAGAATAACATTTCAATCGAATTTTTAAAATAATACTAAGTTTACAAAGGCTGTTAAAATGTTAATTTGTGTCATTCAGAACGCAGTGAAGAATCTCAACAACTTTTCAATACTTACAGCTAATTAAAAATAAACAAAACAAATGAAATTAAAATTTTTAACCCTTTTAGGAATCGCAGTGCTAGGTTTAGCATCGTTTACCAACTTCACCAAAGCCAGTAAATACAAATGCATGATACAAATGACAAACTATACAGGTCATGGTGCATACGTGGTTATTTCGCTTATTAATCCTGATGGCAAATACGAAGAAACACTTTACATGCAAGGCGACGACGACGAGTGGTTTAACACCTTAGAATCTTGGTGGGATTTCTATGGAAAAAAACGCAATAATATTGATGCTATTACAGGTGAAACTATTGCTGGTGGTGAGCGTACCATTAGCGTTTTAAGTATAGACGATTCTAAAATTGATGCTGGTTATAGCATTCGTTTTGAAACTGCCGTTGAAGATGACAAATACTTTACAAAAGACGTGGAGTTCCCTTTAACATCAGAAACTGTAAAAAGTAAAAAAGAAGGTACTGGTTTTATACGTTACGTACGTATGATGCCTAATTAGGAAAAGCTGAGACTTTTTGAAGCAGTAAAGCAAGTGGTTTGAATATAGAAGTTCAAGTACCTGGCATTACGCGGAGGCTCGACGAAGTAATCTCTTTGTTATAAGCCTGATCACCGCTCAAAACGTCTCAAAAACAACATAACACATGACCATTTCCATTTGGAGATACAGTCACCTCGCACTGGCTGTATCTTCTTTTGTTTTTATACTACTAGCATCGGTTACCGGAATAATTCTGGCATTTCAACCTATTTCAGAACAACTAGAACCTTACCACGTTGAAAACCTAAATAACATTTCCGTTGCTGAAACCATCACCGTTTTTAAAGCAACCTATCCAGAAATTATCGATATAAAAGTTGATGACAACGATTTTGTAATCGCATCGGTTTTTACTGAAGAAGGCGATAATCTGGAAGGCTATTTCAACCCAAAAACAGCGCAATATTTAGGCGAAGAAATTGAAACGTCAAAATTTTTTCAATGGGTTACTAGCTTACATAGGTCGTTATTTTTAAAAAGTGTTGGACGTTTTTTTGTTGGGTTATGTTCGTTTTTATTGTTTTTAATCACCATTACCGGAACCATTTTAATACTAAAGCGTCAACGTGGTATTAAAAAGTTTTTTGCGAAAATTGTAAACGAAAACTTCAACCAATATTGGCATGTGGTATTGGGCCGATTGTCGTTAATTCCTATTTTAATCATTACCGCAACGGGTGTGTATTTGTCTTTTGAAAAATTCAACTTACTGCCAGAAACCACAACCGACCATCAAATAGATTTTGATGCTATTTCTGAAACCCCAAAACAATCCATTTCTGAAATTGCAATATTTAAAAACACCAAACTTTCTGAAGTTAAAACTATAGAGTTTCCCTTTTCGGAAGATGTTGAAGACTATTTCACTTTAACATTAAAAAGCAAAGAACTTGTTGTCAACCAAATTACGGGCGATATTTTAAGTAGTATTGAAACGCCTTTAGTTACTATTTTCACCAGACTAAGCCTCAATCTACACACAGGAAAAGGCAGCATTATTTGGGCACTTATTTTAGCTGTTGCTACCGCAAATATTCTGTTCTTTATTTATTCTGGGTTTGCTATGACTTTTGCGAGACGCAAAGCCAGACTAAAAAACAAATACAAAAAAGACGAAGCTGAATACATCATTTTAGTTGGATCGGAAAACGGAAGCACACTCACCTACGCCAATGCCTTTTATAAACAACTTATCGCTGCAGGCAAAAAAGCATTTATAAATCAATTGAACAGCTACACCAATTACCCGAAAGCAAAACATTTAATTGTAATGACCGCTACTTATGGGCAAGGTGAAGCAACCACAAACGCCAATAAGTTTATACAACGTTTAAACAACGAAGCAAACCATAACGAATTACAATTTTCGGTAGTTGGTTTTGGTTCGTTGGCATACCCCGATTTTTGTCAGTTTGCCTTTGACGTTGATTTGGCATTGCAACAAAAATTTAAAAGCTTGTTGCCTATTTTTACCATAAACGACAAGTCCGTTGAAGCTTTTAACCAATGGGTACAACAATGGTGCGAAGCGACAAACATAAACGTTTCAATTCCTGAAAAAGCGCTCGCTATTGCTCCAAAACAGCTTAAAAAGCTTAAAGTATTAAGTAAAACCGAAAATAATATTGACGAAACGTTTTTAATCACTTTAAAACCTAAAAAACATCATCAATTTACTTCGGGCGATTTGCTGGCTATTTACCCGAAAAACGATTACCGCGAACGCTTATATTCAATTGGAAAAGTAGATGGTAACATTCATTTAAGTGTGAAGCTTCATGAAAACGGCATAGGTTCTGGGTTTTTACATAACCTTCAAAATAACACCGCTTTTAAAGCGCGATTGGTGAAAAATTCAGCCTTCCATCTACCAAAAAAGTCAAAATCTGTGATTATGATTGCGAACGGTACGGGTATTGCGCCGTTTTTAGGTATGCTGAGTCAAAATAAAAATTCTGAAACCCAATTGTATTTAGGTTTGCGTACCGCGGCTTCTTTCAACTTATATAAAAATCAAATTGACGATTATATAGCATCTAAAAAACTGAGCAAATTTCATTTGGCATTATCCCGCGAAAACGAAAAACAATACGTTCAAGATAAACTAGATGAAAATGCACAAAACATTGCCCAAACGCTTTACAGTGATGGTGTTATTATGATTTGCGGCTCGCTTGCCATGTACAAAAGTGTGTTAGCAACCTTGGAAGATATTGTTACCAAATACAATAACAAACCCTTAAGTTATTACCAAAATAAGCAACAAATTAAAAGCGATTGTTATTAGAAATTTAAAGTGTTTAGCGTTATATCATTTTACTAAAAATCATAAGAGATAATCTCTGTTTGTCAGGTTGAGCGCAGTCGAAACCTCATTATTTTTTTTATCTAAAGCACCTTTCGACTTCGCTCAAGGGAACAACGAAATCATTTTTATTTCACAGAACTTGGAACACCTTGTTTTTCGCCAATAACCACTTCGTTAAACTGAATATTTTTAGTATTGCTTAAAGTCATTCCGTTGGTGGCTTTTTCAATATTTAAATGGTCTAAGGTCACATTTTCAACCTCAAAACCAGGATAACCCTCAATAACAATCGCGGCATTGGAAACCGTTTTAAAGTTGACATTAGAAATATTAATATTAGAAATTTTTGATGGATGCAATCCACTTCCTTCACCGTGATAATTTGAGGTCATGTAAATCGCATCTTCAACATTACCAAAATCAATATTATCAATAAATACATTTTTAATATATCCGCCTCTATCAGAATTCGTTTTTAAATAAATGCCACGTTTTAAATAACCGCTTGCTTCATTGTTAAAAGCAAATACATTTTTAACTCCTGCCGACATTTCGCTGCCTATCACCAGAGCATGCAAACCTTTAAACTTGCAGTTTTTCACGATAATATTTTCCGAAGGCATCGCGCTATTTCTACCATCATCGTCTCGTCCAGCTTTAATGGCTACGTTATCATCTGCATTATTAAAGGTAATATTTTCAATAAGCACATCACTCGATTGTTCAATATCTAAACCATCATTATTTTTATTGTGCGCATCGTAACGAATCCCTCGTAGCGTTATACTTTTACTTCTTAATAAATGCACACACCAAAACGGCGCATCTTCAACTTTAACACCTTCAATTAAAATAGATTCGCTATTGATAAATTGTATAAGTTGCGGGCGCAGATAATAGCCATCGCCTAATATGCGCTTTTCAACAGGCGTTTGCTCATGATTCATATCTCGGCTTAATTGTTTTCCTTTTTGCTCTAAAGGTTTCCAAGTTGCCCAAACACCATGACCTTCGCCATCAATTGTTCCTTCGCCAGTAATCGCTACATCCTGCACATTGATACCGTAAATCATCGGACTGTAATTGTAAACAGCTGTTCCTTCCCAACTGGTAAGCACTAAAGGATAGTCGTCTGGATTGGAACCAAAAACCAATTTTGAACCCGCTTCTAAATGCAATTTCACATGACTTTTAAAATGAATAGGTCCATTAATTTTGTAAACACCTTTTGAAACTACAATAGTTCCACCGTTTCTTTTTGCACAGGCTTTCATAGCCTTATCGAATGCCTTTTTGCAATCTTTTTTACCATCGCCAATGGCTCCAAACTGAGAAACATTAACCGAAAAATTAGGGATATTAGGTAATTTTATTCGTTGCTGAATTGCAGTTACCGCCGAATCTTGTTTTGCACTCCATTGCCCAAATGTAAATTGAACGGTGAAAAGGATTAGTAAAAGCACATAAGCTTTAATTGACTTCAATTTCATTTTAAAATTTAGTCTTTAATGTATTTTTTAATTGATGCCACTTTTTCTTTTAATGAAACAATAGCCAATTTAGCAACCTCATTAGCTCCTAAGTTTGATAAATGTGTATTATCTTCCTTTCCCTTTTTATAATACGGGTGTTCACCTGGAGCAAAATGCAGATGTAATTTTTTTGAAGCTTCTTCGCCGTACGAAAGCTCTAAAACTTCGGTTAAATATTGCAAATCAATAAAAGGCACATTATACTCTTGCGCAACCAAGCGTACTTCCAACGGGTATTCGCCATGAGTATCAACCAATACGCCGTGTTCGTTAAAATTTCGTCGGGTTATAGATGAAAACAAAACTGGAATAGCACCTTTTTCTCGTGTTTCATTTACATATTTAATGAGGTTATGTCTGTAAGTTGTATGCGGATTTGTGTAACGATCGGGCGATTTAAACTTTTGGTCGTTATGCCCAAATTGAATGAACACATAATCATCTTTTTTTAATGTTTCTAAAACAGAGTCCCAGCGTCCTTCACCGATAAAACTTTTTGAGCTTCGTCCGTTAACTGCTCTGTTATCGATTACAGCATCATTTGTAAAATAATCTTGAAGCACTTGCCCCCAACCATGTTCTGGGTTGTGTTCTGGATTCTTTTTGTTGGCCATGGTAGAATCGCCAATTAAATAAATGGTTGTTTTTTGCGCCGAACAACTTAATGTAAACGCCAATGAAATGATAAAAATGAAATGCTTAGTCATGTTGATTTAAATTTTCAAAAAATTGATTTCCTAGTATGTTGTTGATGGTATATTTTTTTGCCTGTTTTTTTGCGAGTTGATGCGACCAGCTAACACGTTCATTTGGTTTAAAACCTATTCCCGTATTGTTATACTCGGCATAAAACGAGGTCGATTCTGCTTCCTTATTCTTCCAATTATGCCATCCTACTGGTAAAATATGATTGCCCATATCGCAGTTTATAAAAACGGTTTTGGCATATTTTCGCCATGGCCGGCCTAAATAAACTTCATTTACACCAACATCAGCTGTAAGTTTACAATTTTTAAACACATAACCAAAAGTTTCATTTTTAGCTGTTGATGCTGCGGTGATGTAAGAGTTGGTTTTATTATTTATTACACAATCGTCGAAAAGCACTGTGGCTTCACCAAAAATAAAATCGGTACTACCTTCAATAAAACAATTTTTAAAATATTGTTTAAAACCTTCGCCTGCTGTGTAAACCGTATCTTGATAACCTTTTAAGTTACAATTTTCAAAAAAACAATTATTCGCATTTACCGATAAAGCTACAGCTTGCCCAACAGGACCTGCAGTATTTTGAATGGTTAAGTTTTTGGCCAGAAAATAGTCACCTTCAATTAAAACGGTTGATGTTAAAAAGGTGCTATTTCGCCCTAAATCTATCTTACTAAAATAGTCATCAAACGTAATAATGGTATTTTCTTTACTTTCACCCAAAAAACTCACATGCGTATTCCATGAAAATACGTGAACTTTTTCGTTGTAAACACCATCTTTAATATTAATAATCACCCTTTGGTACGGAAATGCTTTTGATGCATAAATAGCTTCTTGAATGCTCGTATAATCACCGCTTCCGTCTTTGGCCACAGTAACATTATAAGCGTCTTTTACTTTTTTAGAGGGCTTTTCGTAATGTTTTGCCTTCCATTCTGGAAATTTATCAATTACTTTTTGCGGATTTTGAGTATACCACGCGTAACCGTTTCGGCGTTCGTAACCTATTTCGGCAAGTGTTGCTTTTTTAATTCCGTCTCTATCGCAAAAAAACGGTGTATTATCATCGAGTTCCATAAAACGCGCCCAAACGGGTGTCGCATCATCATCTTCAACCACTATGGTATTTCTCTTTTGTATAGTTTCATCAAATTTTCGCTCCACTTTTAAACCTTCAATTTTCACCTTTTTAAACCAAGACACGGCATGCACAATAGCATTCTTAACCGCTTCCGAAGGATTTTCAATAGACATTAATAACCAAACGATTTCAGCAGATTCGGCGCCGCTTAACGATGGCAATTCGTAACTTCTTGCTTTTGCAGGTGCAAGTGTTTTTACATCGTGTTGTGCACACCAAGCGGTAAGCGCACCATTTTGCTTGTATTGGGTTTTAACAATGCATTCAATACCTTTATTAAAAGCTTCTTCTGCACGTTTTACATCAGCATCAGAAACTGGAACAGCATAATAATCGGTTTTATTTTTCACCTGTTGCAACAGTTTCAAAATGTTAACCATGGAATTATCATTATAAGTAATATGACTGTAATACCCTTTTCGTAACGGATAAAACTGTGGCCAACCACCATTTTCATATTGGGCTTCAAAAATGTAATGCAAACCTTTTATCCACGCCTCTTTATAAGTTGCATTTTTTGTGGCTCGATACATTTTTGATAAAAACAAGAGTTCTTGAATGGTGGCGCCATTATCGGTTGTAACATCATCGGTGCTTTGCTTTAAGGCTTTTAACTTTTCCTTTTCCTCTGGAGAAAGCAGCTTTTGCATTTGCGTGTTTTTAGGCCAACCGCCAATATCTCTTTGATATAATAACACATTATCGGCGATTGTTTGGGCTTCATCAGATGCAAACCATTCCTTGTCCTGTTTATTAATAATTCGTCTCCAAGATGGATCATGAACTTGCCCGTGAGACGTATTAAAAAAAATAAGGATAAAGCAACAAAGTAAAATTCGGTGATAAATAAACATAGTAGTTGGTAATTTTAATTTTAATTTTAAGGTAATCGATTACAAATATAGCTCATCTTTATAGCTTTATGAAGCTAATTAATAGATTACTTTATGGTATTAACAAAAAAACAGCGTCAAAATTTATCATCTAAACTAACTTTATTTCGTTTGATTATTAAATAAAAACTTATATATTTGTGCAATCGATTACATTTATTATTCAATATGAATGTAATAACTAAACAAGTTAACAACTAAACTAATTTTATGACAAACTATTTAAATGGTTTGTTTCTCTATGCTTTCAAAAGAGGAACAAAAAGTCTTTTCTGTAAAAAAAGTTTTTCAGTTTTAGTTTTGGGTGCATTTTTGCTAAGTAGCATTTCATTGTTTGCTCAAAATAAGACCATAAAAGGATTGGTAACCGATGCCGATACGGGAGAACCGCTATTAGGTGTAACCGTGATTGAAAAAGGCACTTCTAACGGTGCCGCTACAGATTTTGACGGAAACTATTCTCTTTCCGTTTCAAGCGAAAACGCTACTCTAGTTTTCTCTTACATTGGTTACAAAACTTTAGAATTAAATGCTGCTGGTAAATCTACGGTAAATGCTAATTTAGCTCCAGATGTTGCTGCACTTAACGAAGTTGTGGTTATTGGATATGGAACAGCTAAAAAATCGGACTTAACAGGTTCGGTTGTTGCTATTTCAGGTTCAGACTTAAAAGAACAACCTATACCAAACGTTGCCGAGGCACTTACAGGTCGTTTAGCAGGTGTACAAATTAACTCAACTGAAGGTTCTCCCGATGCCGATATTAGCATTCGAATTCGTGGTGGTGGGTCTATCACGCAAAACAGTTCGCCATTAGTTATTGTTGATGGTTTCCCTGTAAACAGTATTAGTGACGTATCGTCTTCAGATATTGAAAATATTACTGTTTTAAAAGACGCCTCTTCAACCGCGATTTACGGTTCTCGTGGCGCAAACGGTGTTGTTATTATCACAACAAAAAGTGGTAAAGAAGGTAAAATTTCAGCAAACTTTAACATGTTTTACGGTGTTAAAAAAATTGCTAATACTATCGATGTTTTAAGTCCAGAAGATTTTGTTAAATGGCAATACGAATATGCACTTTTAGATAATCCAGAAGAAATGGAATCTTACGAAAGTCTTTTTGGTTTATGGCAAGATTACGATCAATACCTTGGTCAAAAAGGCACCAACTGGCAAAAACAAATTTACGGACGAATGGGTGAAGTTGAAAGTCGCGATTTATCTGTGAGAGGTGGTACCGAAAAAATTAACTTCAACCTTAATTACGCACTTTACGATGAAAAAGCAATAATGGTTGGTTCTAACTTTAAGCGTAATAACTTTTCTGTAGGTTTAAAAAGCAAAGTAAACGACAAAGTGGATTTATCGTTCACTTTACGCTATTCTGAAACCGAAGTTAACGGTGGTGGTGCTAACGAACAAAATGAAGTATCATCAGCCGATGCTCGTTTAAGACACAGTGTTGGGTACTCGCCTATTCCAATTGCAGGTCTTACCACAGCAAATACCGACGAAGCTTTATCGAGTTATTTAGTAAACCCTTTTGTAGCAGTAGATGATAACCAACGTAAGCGTTTAAGAAAAAACTTCAATATGGTAGGTAGCTTTTCTTGGAAAATATTTAAAAACCTACAATACAAAATGGATTTAGGTTTAGATAACCGTAACGATTTAGATTATCGTTTTTATGGCCGTTCTACCTACTACTCAGGCAACGTCCCTTCTGGAGACAATCAAGGTGCTCCTGCGTTGGTTAACAAAGACGAAAAGCGTGTGCGTTTTAGAACTGCCAACACTTTAAATTACGATTTTAAGGATATTTTAAATAACGAAAATCACGATTTAAAACTTTTAGTTGGTCAAGAATCTATTTTTACTAAAAACAACGAAGTAACTTCTGCATTACACGGTTTCCCAAAATTATTCGATTTTGAAACAGCAAGAACATTAACCTCGCAGGCAACTCCGTTTTTAGTAGACGATTTTTACAGTCCTAATGATAAACTATTATCATTCTTTGGGCGTGTAAACTACAACTTAAAAGATCGCTATTTATTAACAGCTACGTACAGAGCCGATGGTTCTAGCAAGTTTTTAGGCAACAACCGTTGGGGCTATTTCCCTTCTGCTGCCTTAGCTTGGAAAATTTCTGAAGAAGAATTTTTAAGCAATGCTAACTGGTTAAACAACTTAAAATTAAGAGTTAGTTACGGTCAATCGGGTAACAACAACATCCCAGCAGGACAAACTATTCAAAACTATCAATCGACAACCACTTCTCAAATAAATACTTTTAGTAATTATTGGAGACCTTCTAGTATTTTAGCAAACCCAGATTTAAAATGGGAAACTACAATTACACAAAACATTGGTATAGATTTCGATATATTTAAAGGACGTGTTAGCGGTTCGTTTGAAGCTTACAAAAACATTACTAAAGACTTACTTATCCGCTTCCCAATACCAGGTTCTGGTTACGACGACCAATATAGAAACTTAGGTGAGGTACAAAATGAAGGTCTCGAAGCCTCTTTAAACTTATCTATTTTAGAAAAACCAAACTATTCTTTAAGCTTAGCACTTAACGGAAGTTATAACAAAAATGAAATAACCGCTTTAGGAGGTTTAGAAGATTTTAGAACCAATACTAATTGGGCATCTTCTCAAATTGGTGTTGATTATTTGGTAACTGTAGGACAACCTCTAGGTGTAATGTATGGATTTAGAAACGACGGACGTTACGAAGTATCAGACTTCGATTACGATGCAACCTCACAAGAATACACATTAAAATCAGGCTTAGTAGATAACGAATGGTTAGGCGGTGCACAACCAGGTATGATGAAACTTAAAGACCTAAACAACGATGGTATTATTGATGCCGATGACCAAGAAATCATTGGAAATGCAAACCCAGATTTTACTGGTGGTATCGTACTGAACGCTACAGCCTATGGTTTCGATTTTTCTGCAGCCTTTAGTTACAGCATAGGTAGTGAAGTATATAACGCGAACAAAATTGAGTTTACAACAGCAAACGAAAACAATCAATATAGGAATTTAAGTACTATTATGAGTGATGGTAACCGTTGGACTAACCTAGATCCGGCTACAGGCCAATTAGTAACCGATCCTATACAATTAGATGCTTTAAACGCCAATACAACCATGTGGTCCCCCTATATGTCTGATTACGTTTTTAGTGATTGGGCTGTTGAAGACGGATCGTTTTTAAGATTAAACACCTTAACATTAGGTTACACCATTCCTGAAGAGTTTACAGAGATGCTACACATTTCTAATTTAAGATTTTATGCCACCGCTAGCAACGTTTTCATCGTTACTAATTACTCAGGCTTAGACCCTGAAGTTTCAACAAGACGAAACACACCACTTACACCGGGTGTAGATTACTCGCCTTATCCTAGAAGTAGACAAATCGTTTTCGGTTTAAATCTTAACTTTTAATCAAAAAATTCTAAAGAAAAATGAAAAACTTAATAAAAACATTAACGCTTAGCATGGTTGCTATCGCTACTTTCAATTCTTGCCAAGAATTTGAAGACGATTACTTAGAAGGACCTGCTATTTCAACCATTGCCGATAACGTAATATTTGCAAACCCAGATTTAGCTCAAGGTGCTGTAGATGGTGTAATCGAAATTATTGCACATACCAACTCGTACCGTGGTCGTCATATTCCTTTTTATGGTTTTAATACCGATGTAGAATGGAACTATAACTCTTCATCTGTAGGTAACTCTTCTGGTGAATTAGTGATTTATGATGCCAAGCCTAATAACGGGCAAATGGACAGAGACAATAGTTCTTGGAACGAAATTTACATTGGGATAGAGCGTGCAAACAAGTGTATTGAAGGAATTCGTACATTCGGCACCGAAGAACCAGGTACCGAACTTGGTCGCTTACTTGGTGTAGCCTTAACCTATCGTGCCGTATTTTATAGCGACTTAATTAAAGCTTGGGGTGATGTTCCAGCACGTTTCGAGCCTATAAATTCTGAAACTTTATACATAGCAAAAACAAGTCGCGATACCATTTACAAACAAATTATTGCCGATTTAAAAATAGCTTCAGACCTTGTACCTTGGCCAAACGAAGATAGCAAAACTACAACCGTAGAACGCATCAACAAAGCATTCGTAAAAGGACTTCGTGCTCGCATTGCATTGTCTGCTTGTGGCTACCAACAATACCCTAACGATGGGGTTCGCAGAAGTAACGACCCAGATCTTTCTGTTCAAAAAATGTATAAAATTGCTTTAGATGAATGTCGCGATGTAATAAACAGCGGAACCGTAGGATTAGAACCTACCTTTGAAGGTGTTTGGAGAAAATTAAACGAAGAAAATATAATTGTAGGAGGCGAATCGTTATGGGAAATGCCATTTTCTGATGGTCGTGGGCGTGTTAATTTCTCGTTTGCTGTTCGTCATCGTATGGTCGATCAAAATACAGGACAAGCTCGAGGTGGAATTGCAGGTCCATTACCGACTGTTTTTTACGATTTTGATGAAGATGATACACGAAGAGACATTACAGCTGTTCCATATGAATGGAGTACTCAAATTGGCGAAGTACCGTCACCAGACCCAACAAAAGATAGCAACGTTGCCTTTACGCAACAAACTTTAGCCGGTTTAAACAGATGGTATTTTGGAAAATACCGCTACGAGTGGATGAACAGGTATGTAACCTCTGATAATGATGACGGTATTAACAGACTTTACATGCGCTATGCCGAAATACTGTTAATGGCTGCCGAAGCTGCTAATGAACTAGAAGGTCCTGCTGCTGGTGCTGTGTACTTAAAAGAATTAAGACGACGCGCTTTCCCTGCTGAACTTCATGCCGAAAAAGTAGACGATTATGTAAATGCACTATCTAGTAAACAAGCCATGTTTAACGCTATTGTAGATGAACATAAATTTGAATTTACAGGAGAAATGGAACGTAAACAAGCCTTAATTCGTTGGAATTTACTTGGAGAAAAACTAAGAGAAGCCAAAGAAAAAATGCGCAACTTACGCGACCGCACTGGCGAGTATGCCGATGTCCCAACAACACTATATTATCGTTATTTAGACAACGATTACACCGAACTTGATGAAGATGATGAAACCATAGTAATTTATGGATTAAACCGTGGTGAAACTGTAAACCCTGGAGGCGACTATATTGCACAAGACTGGACTAACCTTCCTGAAAATGAAATTAATTCGCTTTTCCTTGAAGGTGTAGATCCAGATACCAGACAATTTTGGCCTATTTGGCAAACTTTTATTGCTGCTAGTAATGGAAAATTAGTTAACGATTACGGTTACTAGAATTAATAATTTAAAAGTATTACAATTATGAAGACAATATATATATTCAAAATAATACCAGTACTGCTTTTAGCCATTTTGGTTACAGGTTGTGGGTATAACGAAGATGTAATAGAAGAACTTTCTATTAGTCGTGAATTTGCACCAACTGATTTATCAGTTTTTATAAGAAATCAAACTAATGTTGAATTAAATTGGGTTACCGATGATAACATCGATTATTATGTCGCTGAGTTTAGCGCAGACGACCCAACGTTTTCAACCATCTACCTTTCGCAACAAATTGATGCTAGCGAATTACCTATTCAAATTCGTTTAGAAGGCGAAACGCTTTATGCTATTCGTATTAAAGCTGTTAGTAATCGCGGATTAAATGATTCGTCTTGGGTTATTGCAGAAGCAGAAACGTTAACCGAGCAAATTATGTTACCTTCTCAACCAGGTGACATTCAAGCATTACAAGCAACTTTACGTTGGGAAGCGGGGTTAAATGTTACGCATTTCATTTTACAGCCTGGTGATGTTCGTTACGATCTTTCAGCTCAAGAAATTGCAGCTGGTGTAGCAACGATACCAGATTTAATGGCTGATACTGATTACCAAGGTACCCTTTACAACAATGCTAAAATTAGAGGTACTTCTACTTTTAAAACAGGAATCGATATTGGAGACAACACCTTAGTGTTACCAAGCGACGACTTATTCCAAATGATTGCCGATGCTGAGTCAGGAGATATCTTACTACTAGAGCAAGGTGACTATACCTCACAAGTAGGTAGTGTTACTTTAGATAAATCAATAACAATTCAAGGGTTAAGAACCGATTTTAAACCACTTTTAAAAATAGGATTTTCCATTGCTGCTGGAGCAGAAGATGTTAGTTTAATAGATTTAGATATTGCAGGAGATTCAGCTTCAGAACTTATTGATATGGTAAGTTATTCCGATGTAGGTAACTTCAACTCTATGCTAATAAGTGGTTGTAACATCCACGATTTCGATCGTTCTTTCGTAAGAGGTAGTACTAGTGGTTCTGTTCTTCAAACTTTAACCATAGAAAACAGTATAGTTAGTAATGTGTTAACTGCCGCTGGTGACTTTATTGACTTTAGAAGTTCGGATGTATTAAACGTTAACATTACAACAAGTACTTTTAACAACTGTGCACCTGGTCGTGATTTCTTAAGACTTGATGCTTCGGGTGTTTCAAACGGAAATAGCAACTGTAACATTTTAATTGATAGTTGTACCTTATATGGTTGTTCTAATTCTGATAGCCGTAGAATTTTATATGTTCGTTTTGTTACTAACGACGTTACCGTTAGAAATACGTTAATTGCTGAAACGGATTCTGAAGGTTATGCCGACCGTTCTGGTATTGATGAAACGCCAACTTTCAGTAATAACAACTACTTTAATGCTCCTGGTTTTTCTGACTCTAATCAATATATATTCGACGGTTCAGGATCAGATTTAGATCCAGGTTTTGCCAATGCCGCTAATGGTGATTTTACTATAACTAACCAAACTATTATCGACAATCAAATTGGTGACCCTCGTTGGAGACAATAAAAAGTATTACCACTAAATTTCATATATTTTAATTAAAGTAAAGAGGTACACAATATGTTAACGTGTACCTCTTTTTTTATAAATTAATAGTTTCATTATGACAACTTTTTCTAAAACCATTTTAATAACAGTAATACTATTTGTTTGCAGCCATAGCTACGGGCAAAATTTAGCTTTCCCAACGGCGGAGGGTTTTGGTAAATATGCTTCGGGTGGTCGTGGCGGATTGGTGTATACCGTAACTAACCTAAACGATGATGGTGAAGGTAGTTTTAGAAAAGGTATTTTAAAAAAAGGCCCTCGAACTATTGTTTTTTCAGTAGCTGGAACTATTGAACTAAAATCTAAACTCGATGTTAACCGCGGTGATTTAACCATCTTGGGGCAAACTGCACCTGGAGATGGCATAACGCTAAAAAACTATCCGTTTACTATAAAAGCAGATAATGTTATTGTACGCTATTTTCGATTTAGAATGGGAGACGAAGCTAATATTGAAGGAGACGCTTTAGGCTGTCGCGATGCCCAAAACGTTATTATCGACCACTGTTCTATTAGCTGGGGAACAGACGAAAACGCTTCATTTTACAACAACAAAAATTTCACTTTGCAATGGTGCATCATTTCCGAGGCATTAAATCGTTCCGTACATAGTAAAGGTGCCCACGGTTACGGTGGTATTTGGGGAGGCGTTAATGTGTCGTTTCACCATAACCTTTTAGCGTCAAACAATAGTAGAAACCCCCGTTTTAGTGGTTCGAAAACTACCGAAAATTCAGAAAACGAATTTGTCGATTTTAGAAATAACGTCATTTACAACTGGGGCGAAAACAATATTTATGGTGGCGAAAAAGGCACTTATAATCTGGTTAATAATTACTTCAAATCAGGACCCGCAACAACGTCTTCAAAATTAGATAGAATTGTAAGTCCGAATAAACCATACGGTAAATTTTATGTAAATGGTAATTATGTAGACGGCTACCCAAACATCACTACAAACAATTGGAATGGCGGTGTGCAATGCGACAACCCATTAGAAACAAAACTAAATGATCCTATTTTTATTGAAGGCAATATTGAAACTTCAGATTCTAAAACCGCATACAAAATGGTTTTAAAACAAGCTGGCGCTAGTGTTGCTCGCGATAAAGTTGATATTAGAATTATTCATGCCGTTGAAGAAGGTTCAGCTAGCATAAAAAATGGCATCATCGATTCGCAAAAAGATGTTGGCGGATGGCCAGAATTAAAATCTTCCGAAGCAAAAACAGATACCGATAACGATGGTATTCCCGATGATTGGGAAACACAAAATAACCTCAACCCTAGCGCCAACGACAGTAACTTAAATAGTTTAAACGCCGATTACACAAATATTGAATTGTATGCAAACAGTTTAACTAAAGTACTTCCGCAAGAAAAAGAAATTAACGGCGAAAAGTTTCATTTTATAATTGATGCTGAAGGGAATGGCGACTTCACTACTGTTCAAGAAGCTATTAACGCCGTACCAGATTTTAGAAAAAACGAAACCAAGTTCTACATAAAGAATGGCGTTTACAAAGAGAAATTAGTACTTCCAACCTCAAAAACCAATATCACTTTTGTTGGAGAAGATAAATTAAAAACCATCATTACCCACGACGATTACGCAAAAAAACTAAATAGTTTTGGGGAAGAAATGGGCACCACAGGCTCAACCTCGTTTTTTATTTTTGGTGATAATTTTAAAGCAAAAAACATCACTTTCGAAAATAGTGCGGGTACCGTTGGTCAAGCCGTGGCGGTGCGTGTAGATGGGGACAAGGCTGTGTTTGTTAATTGTCGTTTTTTAGGCAACCAAGACACCTTGTATTTACATGGTAACGATAGCCGCCAATATTATAAAGATTGTTATATTGAGGGTACGGTAGATTTTATCTTCGGATGGTCCACAGGCTATTTCGAAAACTGCGAAATTTACTGTAAAAACAAAGGCTACGTTACGGCAGCATCAACCAACGAAAACACCAAATTTGGCTTTGTATTTAAAGATTGTAAAATTACAGGAAGTGCCGAAGAGCATAGCTTTTACCTTGGCAGACCTTGGCGTGATTATGCGAAAACTGTTTTTATAAACTGCGACATGGGCAACTTAATAAAACCTGAAGGTTGGCACAATTGGGGAAAACCTCATGCAGAAGTAACCACCTTTTACGCCGAATATAAATCTACCGGTGCAGGCGCTTCTAAAAAACGAGTAAAGTGGGCAAAAAAAATAACCAAAAAAGATTTAGAAAACTTTAGCATTAAAAATGTTTTAGGAGGCGATGACGATTGGAATTCTGAGTTCTAACTTAAATTCATTCTTAAAAAATTAAACAAACTACAACTTCTTTTGTATTTTAGTACAATCGATTACACTAAATAAAATCATGAAAAAACTATTTCACACTAAGTACCTGTTTCTGTTTATTTTAAGCAGTCTTATTTTGGCATCTTGTAAAAACAAAAAAAAGGAAACGCAAACACCTGTTGACGTATTTGCTAAAGCTGATTCTATCATTGCATCTATAAAACCTTTAACTTTTCCCGACAAAACTTTTAATATATTAGACTTTGGAGCTGTGGCAGATGGATCTACATTAAACACCGACGCCATTAAAAAAGCAATAGATTCTTGTAATGCTTCTGGCGGTGGTAAAGTGCTAATTCCTGCAGGCAACTTTTTAACAGGCCCAATTCATTTAAAAAGCAATGTAAATTTACATTTAGAAACTGGCGCAAATGTTTTATTTACAACAGACAAATCGGCTTACCTTCCTGTGGTTCACACCTCTTACGAAGCCGTAGAATTAATGAATTATTCACCGCTAATCTATGCTTACAAACAAAACAATTTTGCGGTGACTGGCAAAGGTACTTTTAACGGTCAAGCCGATAAAGAAAACTGGTGGCCTTGGTGTGGTGCTGAGCGTTATGGACATTTAGATGGTGAACCACAACAAAAAGACGAACACAATTTACCACGCTTAAGAACCATGAACGAAAATGCAACGCCTGTTGCAGAACGTATTTTTGGTGAAGGACACCAATTGCGTCCATTGTTTTTCCAACCTTTCGAGTGCGATAACGTGCTGGTTGAAGGTGTTACTTTTACTAATGCACCGTTTTGGGTAATGCATCCTATAAAATGTAATTATGTGAGAGTTGATGGTGTTACCGTTAGCAGTCATGGACCAAATAATGATGGTTGCGATCCCGAATATTCAAAATACGTGCACATTAACAATTGTACTTTCGATAC
Source organism: Neotamlana nanhaiensis (assembly GCF_000943555.1). Lineage (GTDB taxonomy): Bacteria > Bacteroidota > Bacteroidia > Flavobacteriales > Flavobacteriaceae > Neotamlana > Neotamlana nanhaiensis. Next base: position 55,921 of record NZ_JTDV01000019.1, read on the forward strand.
TGGTGATGATTGTATTGCCATTAAATCTGGAAGAAACGATGAAGGTAGACGCGTTAACATTCCAAGTGAAAACATTGTAGTAGAAAATTGCTATATGAAAGATGGCCACGGTGGCGTTGTAATGGGAAGCGAGCTTTCTGCGGGTATTAGAAACGTTTATGTTAGAAATTGTAATATGGATAGTCCAAACCTAGATCGTGCCATTCGTATAAAAACAAACACGCTTAGAGGTGGTTTTGTTGAAAACGTTTTTGTAAAAAACATAAAAGTTGGTCAAGTAAAAGAGGCTGTTTTAAAAATAAACACGCATTATGGTATTTATGCGAATCAAGAGGGCAACTACATTCCTGAAATAAAAAATATTCATTTAGAAAATGTAACCGTAGAAAACAGTGGTAAATATGCTATTTTAATAAAAGGACGCGAGCAAAACCCAGTAAAAAACGTAACTTTAACCAATGTTACTATTAAAGGTGCAAAAACACCTTTGTCTGTGGAACACTCAGATCCAATAGTATTTAAAAACACAACCATTAACGGAAAACAATATTAAAATTCATGAAAAAATTAGCCATTCTATCTTGTGCTGCCTTAGCACTTTTTGCGTGTAAAAACAAAGCATCAAACAACCCCGAAACTGCTCCTGTTGCAGAAGTTGAAAGCAGTAAACAAATTACTTACGCAGAACTTTCTAAAGCTGTAGGTGGCGAATGGGCAGATGGCCCTAGAGGTCACAAAGAATATTTAAACGGTACTTTTCAAAACATTGATTCTTTAACCGTTCCTGAAGAGCATACCGACCACTCTTGGTACTTACGCTACGAAGGTCCAGGTTGGGAAAATGCACAAGTAGGTTATCGTTTGTATTTAGATTGGCGAAATGCTATCGATATTTTTGGTAAAAAAGTAGATACTTTGGTTTTACCACAAGTAGGACAAAATGGTTTCGATTCTTACCACGATTCGTCGCCATGGGGAATGGATATTTTAAAAGCAGGAAAATCAATGGGTATTGGTGGCTACGGTCGTGTGGTTGCAGATACCGTTGTACATTTTCAAAACGTAAAAAGTACGTTTGCTAGTGTAGAAAATGCTTCAGCAGTATCATCAGTAAATATTGAATATACCGGTTGGGAATCGGGTGAAGACACAATCGACTTAACATCAAAACTATCTATTTTTCCTTCCGATAGATTTACAAAAGCAGAATTAACACCATCAAAAGCGATAACAGGCTTATGTACAGGTATTGTTAACCACGATGTAGCGCTTCATAAAAAAGTAGGTTCTAAATGGGCTTATATCGCGACTTATGGCGTGCAAACCTTAAACCATCCTGCCGATAAATTAGGAATGGCTTTATTTTATAAAGTTGATGAAGTTGAAACTCAAAAATTAGGTAAAGACGACCACTTAGTTATTTTTAAACCTACTACAGAAACAGTTACGTATTACTTTTTAGCAGCTTGGGAAAAAGAACTTAAAGGTATTACCAATGAAGCTGATTTTTTAAGCGACATAAACAGCAAACTAAGTACTTTAGAAGCTAATGGTGCTTTAGAATAAAAGTCACTTTTCAATAAAAAAAGAATAAAAATTTAAATGGTGTAACCCTTAAATTTAATTTTTTACAACCTTTTAAGAGGCCACATTTAAACATTAATAAATCAACTAAAATTAAACATCAAACTATAATGAAAACTTCAACAAAACATATGTCGCTTTTAGCAGTGGCATTATGCTTATTTCTTGCGTCATGTAAAAACAAGAAAGAAAACACAGAAACTGCAGCGCAACCCGAAACCGAAAAGGTTGTTCCAGAAGATTTAAAATGGTCGGAGCGAATGATGCTGTCTGAAATAGAGCGTTTTCCTGAGCCTACAAAGCTCGATTTTGCAACCAGAGCACGTTGGACTTACACTCCAGGATTAGTATTAAGTGCTTGTTCACGCGTTTACGAAAAAACAAACAATCAAAAATACTACGATTACATTTACGATTACGCCAACACCTTAATTGATAGCACAGGCACCATCGACACTTACAAGTTAGAAAATCAAAATCTAGACATGATTAAATCTGGCGATGTGTTGTTGTATTTATATCCAAAAACTAAGGAAGAGCGCTTTTTAATAGCAATGCAAACTTTAGACAAGCAATTGGAGTCGCAACCAACAACTTCTGATGGTGGTTACTGGCACAAAAAAATATATCCGTTCCAAATGTGGTTAGATGGTTTATACATGGCAGAACCTTTCCACACACGTTATGCAAAAGATTATATTGAAGACGAAGCTAAAAAACAAGAAATTTTCGACCATGCTGTATTACAATTCGATTTAATACAAAAACACAGTCGCGATGAAGAAAGCGGCTTACTTTACCATGGTTGGGATGAAAGCAAAGAACAACGTTGGGCCAACAAAGAGACTGGTAATTCACAACATTTTTGGTCTCGTGGCATGGGTTGGTACGGAATGGCTATGGTAGATGTTTTAGATTTTTTACCTGAAGATCACCCAGGAAGAGAACGTATTATTACCTACCTAAATCTGTACGCAGAAGCCGTTACAAAAGTGCAAGACGAATCTGGTTTATGGTGGCAAGTTTTAGATCAAGGAGACAGAGAAGGCAATTACCTAGAAGCTACAGGAACAAGCATGTTTACATACACCTTCGCAAAAGGTGTTCGTAAAGGTTATTTAGATGGCAAATATTTAAACGTCGCTAATAAAGCGTATCAAGCCTTGTTAGACAATTTAATAACAGTTGAAGAAAACGGTGTAGTTAATCTTAACCAATGTTGTGCCGTTGCTGGTTTAGGTGGCAACCCCTATAGAGATGGTTCTTACGAATATTATATCGGTGAAAAAATTCGTAGCAACGACCCTAAAGGTACTGGTCCTTTCATTATGGCTAGTTTAGAATTAGATAAATAAAAACCCGTCACTTTTACCAACATAAACCATATGAAACTTTCAACAGTAATAACTGCATTATTTTTTGCTACCACATTATTTGCTCAAAACAAGCCCTACATTTCTGATGTTTGGGTAGGCGATAATGGCAATGGCACTTACAGCAACCCGATTATTTATTCCGATTATTCCGATCCTGACGTAGCTCGCGTTGGCGACGATTACTTCATGACGGCTTCGAGCTTTAATGCTGCGCCTGGGTTACCTATTTTGCACTCTAAAGACATGATTAACTGGAAACTTATCAACCATGCTTTACCAGAGCAAATTCCTGTTGAAACTTTTAATATTCCGCAACATGGTAACGGTGTTTGGGCGCCTGCTATCCGCTATCATAATAACGAACTTTACATTTATTGGGGCGATCCAGATTTTGGTATTTACATGGTAAAAACGAAAGATCCGTTTGGTAAATGGGACCATCCTGTGTTGGTTATGGAAGGTAAAGGATTAATTGATCCTTGTCCGTTATTCGATGACGACGGAAATGCTTATTTAGTGCACGCTTACGCGGGAAGTAGAGCCGGTGTAAAAAGTTTATTAAGCGTTAATAAAATGAATCCTGAAGGCACCAAAGTTATCGACAAAGGCGTACATGTTTTTGATGGTCATGAGGATCATGAAACGGTTGAAGGTTCAAAATTTTACAAGCGTAACGGCTACTACTATATTTTCGCACCTGCGGGTGGTGTAGCAACGGGTTGGCAACTTATTTTACGCTCAAAAGATATTTACGGACCTTATGAAGAAAAAGTTGTTTTAGAACAAGGTTCTACAAAAATAAACGGACCGCATCAAGGTGCTTGGGTAGAAACCCCAAACGCCGAATCGTGGTTTTACCATTTTCAAGATGTTGATGCCTACGGAAGAATTGTACACTTGCAACCCATGAGTTGGAAGAACGATTGGCCAGTTATGGGCGAAGATTTTGATGGTAACGGTATTGGCGAACCGGTTGCGAAGCACAAAAAACCAAACATTGGAAAAACCTACCCCATTGAAACACCTGTCGAAACCGATATTTTTGATGGTGACAACATAGGATTACAATGGCAATGGAACGCGAATCCTAACGTATTATGGCATGCTAAACTACGCGGTAAAAATCATTTAAGGTTGTTTTCTATTAAACCAACCGAAGCTTTACCAAACTTGTGGTTAATGCCTAATTTATTGTTGCAAAAGTTTCCTGCGCCAAGTTTTACGGCATCAACAAAAATCACATTACATCCTGAAGAAGCAACTAAAGGAAAAACTGCAGGATTAATTATTATGGGAATGGATTATGCTACTTTAAGCATATCGCATAATGAAAACGGTTTTTACATAAATCAAACAGAAGCTATAAAAGCCATTGATGGCGCTCCAGAAGTGGTGAACGAATCGGTAAAACTAAAATCTAATTCAGCATATTTTAAAGTTGAAGTTACAGCACCCGATGCCATGTGTCAATTCTTCTATTCCGAAAACGGTAAAAAATTCAAAAAAATTGGCAAACCGTTTAAAGCTAAAGAAGGTAAATGGATTGGTGCTAAAGTGGGCTTATTTAGCGTAAGCACCATTGAAGATAAACGCGGTGGTTATGCCGATGTAGATTATTTTAAAATATCTAAAAATGACTAAACATTTAAAACAATATTTAGGGTTAATATTATTAACCCTTTTTTTTGCTAAAAATTTAACGGCGCAAGAAAAATCTTTAAACGAAACAGCAGTTTACCAGGGCATTGAATTTAACATGCCCAAAGTACAAAATACCAACTTCCCAAATTACGAAGTAAACATTACCGCTTTTGGAGCAAAAAGTGGTGGTATTATAAAAAACACAGTTGCATTCGAACAAGCTATAAACCACATAAACTCTAAAGGTGGCGGCAAAGTTATTGTGCCTCGTGGCGTTTGGCTTACCGGCCCCATAACACTAAAAAGTAACGTAAATTTACATTTAGAAGCAGGTTCATTAATACTTTTTAGTGATAATTTTAATGATTATCCTCTTATTAAAACCAGTTTTGAAGGGCTCAATACCATAAGAAACACCTCACCTATTAATGCTAATAATGTTGAAAACATTGCCATAACAGGTAAAGGTATTATTGATGGTAATGGCGATGCGTGGCGTCCTGTGAAAAAATCAAAAATGACCGATGGCCAATGGAAAAAACTCGTTAATTCTGGTGGTGTATTATCAACCGATAGTAAAATTTGGTTTCCATCTGCTGGTGCGAAAAAAGGTTACGAAAGTACAACTAATTTCAACGTTCCTGATTTAGTTAGTGATGCCGAACTACAATCGGTTAAAGATTATTTGCGTCCTGTAATGGTAAGTTTGGTTAACTGTAAACGCATTCTGTTGGATGGCCCAACGTTTCAAAATTCACCTGCATGGAACATTCATCCATTAATGAGTGAAGATATCATTATTAGAAATTTAAGCGTCCGTAACCCTTGGTATTCACAGAACGGAGATGGTCTAGATTTAGAATCTTGCAAAAATGTACTTATCTACAACAACACGTTTGATGTGGGCGACGATGCCATTTGTTTTAAATCTGGTAAAAACGAAGACGGCAGAAAACGCGGCATGCCAACAGAAAATGTAATCGTTAAAAATAATATAGTCTATCATGCTCATGGTGGTTTTGTAATTGGTAGCGAAATGTCGGGCGGTGTTAAAAATGTTCATGTATCAAACTGCACGTTTTTAGGCACCGATGTGGGCTTACGTTTTAAAAGCACGCGTGGTCGTGGCGGTATTGTAGAAAATATTTATATCTCGAATATCGATATGATTAACATCCCAACCGAAGCCATTCGTTTTAATATGTTTTACGGCGGAAACGCACCAGTGCTTGAAGAAGGACAAAGTGCCGACAGCGAAAAACGTGATGAAACCGTTGTGCTGGTAACCGAAGAAACACCTGCATTTAAAAACATTTTCATGGAAAACATTAACGTTTCAAACTCCGAAACTGCTGCGTTTTTTATGGGATTACCCGAGATGAGTTTAAAAAACGTTTCACTTAAAAACGCAAAGTTTCAAACTAAAAAAGGCATTACAGCCATTGATACAGATGGTTTAATTCTTGAAAATATTTCTGTTGAAGCATCAAACGATTATGCACTTACAGTTTACAATAGTAAAAATGTTTCCACTGATGGTTTTAAATTTTCAGAAAGCAAAAATTCTATCCGAGTTTTAGGTGCAAAAAGCGCTAATATTCAATTTAAAAAATCGGATATAGATGATTTGGACACCATTGAAACAGGCAAAGAATTGCCTAAAAAAGCTATTAAAATTAACTAAACCATGCATTTTTTTAAAAAAAAATATTTAATAAAATTTTTCATTTTAGCACTATTAATCACTGTTTTTAACTGCAAAAAAGATGATGTAATAAATAAAACAAACAACAATTTACTTTGGTACAATCAACCAGCAAATAACTGGAACGAAGCCTTACCCATTGGCAATGGACGCATTGGCGGCATGCTTTTTGGCGGTGTTGAAAACGACAACATTCAACTAAATGAAGAAACCGTTTGGGCTGGAGAACCTGGAAATAATATCACCAAAGATTATTTTGATGATATTGAAAATTTAAGAACTTTACTTTTCGCCGAAAAATATGAAGAAGCGCAACAACTTGCACTTGAAACATTTCCTAAAAGCACACCAGAAGACAACAATTACGGTGTGCCTTATCAAACCGTTGGCAATTTAAAACTGGGGTTTAAAAATCACGACAATCCAACAAATTACAAACGCGATCTAGATATTGAAAACGCCATTTCTACGGTAAATTACACCATTAACAGCGTTAATTTTAAACGTGAATATTTCGTGTCCTACCCCGACCAAATGATGATAATTCGCCTTTCGGCGGATAAAAACAATCAATTAAGTTTGGACGTTGCTATCGATTCACCTCAACTAAAACACAACGTAACTGTTGAAAATGGCATTTTAAAACTAACAGGCACCAGTGGTAACCATGAAAATAAAATTGGTAAAATTAAATTTGAAACATTAGTATACCCGAAAGTAATTGGTGGTGAAACTACAGCAAACGAATCTTCAATTTCTATAACCAATGCTAATGAAGTGCTGCTTTTTGTAAGTATTGGCACGAACTTTAAAAACTACAAAGATTTAAGCAATTCGGCTGAAGATATTGCTAAAAACTATCTTGATGCCGGCCAATTAAAAACCTACGATGTTTTAAAAAGCAATCACATTTCCGATTATCAATCCTTGTTCAAAAGAGTATCTTTTAAGCTATCTAAGCAAGTAAATGATAGTTTACCAACTAACGAAAGGTTAGCTAATTTTGCTAAAAACGAAGATTTATCCTTAGTATCGCTATACTTTCAATTTGGGCGCTATCTACTAATTTCTAGTTCTAGATCTGGTGGTCAACCAGCCAATTTACAAGGCATTTGGAATCATAGACTTTCGCCGCCTTGGGACAGCAAATACACGGTAAATATTAATACCGAAATGAATTATTGGCCTGCCGAGGTTACCAATCTTTCCGAATTACACGAACCGCTTTTTTCAATGCTTGAAGATTTATCTGTAACTGGACAAGAAAGTGCACAAAAAATGTATCATGCTCGTGGTTGGAACATTCACCATAACACCGATATTTGGCGCGTTGCAGGTATAATTGATGGCGGATTTTACGGATTTTGGCCTATGGGTGGCGCATGGTTAAGTCAGCATTTATGGCAACATTATTTATTTACCGGCGATACCGAATTTTTAGCGAAGTACTACCCTATTCTAAAATCTTCGGCGCAATTTTACGTTGATGTTTTACAGGAAGAACCCGAACATAATTGGATGGTTGTAGCACCATCAATGTCGCCAGAAAACAAACATAACGGCGTTGGGTTAAGCTATGGCACAACCATGGATAATCAATTGGTTTTTGATGTTTTTAGCAATGCTATTGAAGCTTCAAAGGCATTACAAATCGATTCAAAATTCGCCGACACCTTACAAACCCTAAAAAAACGTTTACCGCCAATGCAAATAGGCCAACATGGGCAATTGCAAGAATGGATAAAAGATTGGGATAAAACTGGCGACAAACACCGCCATATTTCACATTTGTATGGTTTATATCCTTCCAATCAAATTTCACCATTTAAAAATCCTGAACTTTTTAAAGCAGCCGAAAATACCCTAGAGTATCGCGGCGACGTTTCAACAGGTTGGTCTATGGGCTGGAAAGTTAATTTTTGGGCGCGTATGCTTAACGGCAATCGTGCTTACAAACTTATAAAAACGCAACTTACTTTAGTTGAAGACGACGCCGATTCTGGCGGTACATATCCTAATTTATTTGATGCACATCCGCCTTTTCAAATTGATGGTAACTTTGGGTGTACAGCAGGAATTGCCGAAATGCTTTTACAATCGCACGATGGCGCCATACATATTTTACCTGCATTACCAGATACTTGGAATGCTGGAGAAATTACGGGTTTAAAAGCCCGTGGCGGATTTGAAGTTGATTTAAAATGGCAAAATAACACCATTGAAACTGTAAAAATTACTTCGGAAATTGGTGGTACTTTAACCTTACGAAGTCGCACTATTTTATTTGATAAAAACGGCAACACGCTTAAACAGTCTTCAATAAAAAACACAAATAATTTGTACAAACAAGCTGAAATAAAATCACCTTTAATTTCAAGTGAAGCTCAGGTTGATACCTTAAATCTTCCTGAATATTATATTTATAATATTGAAACTGAAAAAGGTGGCGTTTATCAATTTAAAGCTAAAAAATAAATGAAAAATAGATTATTACTGATACTATTTGGTATCCTGATAAGTGCAACACATGCACAAACAAAAGCAGATTATAAACCTTATACCATTGCTAATACTTACGAAAAGCTAAAAAAATATCACCCAGATATTACCCCAATCACACCTTTAGTTTCCGACAAAATATGTTACAACGAAGATCTCACTTATAAAAAAACAAGTACCAGTAAACTAAAATTAGATGTTTACGCTCCAAAAACAAAAAACAAAAAACAAACCTATCCTGCCGTATTGCTCATTCACGGTGGTGGTTGGTTAGTTGGTAGTAAAGAAAACGAACGTGTTCTAGCTCAGCATCTTGCTTTAAATGGTTATGTTGGAATTCCTGTGGCGTACAGATTAGGCTTTGAAGCCACGTATCCTGCAGGTGTTAACGATTTAAAAGATGCTATTGTTTGGGTAAAAAAACACGCTAAAAAGTATCATATCAATCCAGATAAAATTGCCGTTTTGGGAGCATCGGCAGGTGCACAATTGGCAACTTTACTTGGTGTAACTCCAGCCTTGCCTATTTATAATGTTCACAAAAAAACATCTAATCAAGTTCAAGCCATTGTGAATGTTGATGGCGTTGTATCGTTTATTCATCCTGAAGCATCAGCAGAATCGAAACCAGGAAAAAAATCTATGGCAGGCATTTGGCTTAATGGCGAAATAAATGAAAATTTTAAAGCTTGGAAGGAAGCTTCTCCGTTAGAATATGTAGATTCCAACACACCACCAACCCTTTTTATAAACAGCTCGCAACCCAGATTTCACGCAGGTAGAGACGATATGCTAAAAATACTTGATAGCCATAATATTTACAACGAAACACACACGCTTGAAGGTAGCCCACATTCGTTTTGGTTGATGCATCCATGGTTTGAAAGTACTTTGAATTTTACCGTAAACTTTTTGAATAAGGTTTTTAAAAATTAAAACAGCTTATCGCAGGCCTTTTTTAAAACCAAAAAGTAGTAAAAAGATACCATGAGCTTTATCTCCAAGCGATTTTCTAATGGTAGAAAAAGCTTTGGTTATATGAGCTTCAACCGATTTTAAAGAAATATTTAAATATTCAGCAATTTCAATATTTGTCAGTCCTTCTTCTTTACTTAATAAAAAGGTTTGCTTGCATTTAGGCGGTAGTTTTTCAACTTCCTTTTTTACTAATTTAATCAACTTTTCTATCGAACCTTCATCTTCTTCCTCTACAAAAGCACTCAAAGCATCAATGTACTTTTTTTCTAATGGCAGCACCATTTTTTGCTTTCGGTATTGGTCTATAAATTCATTGTATACCAAACGATATAAAAATCCTTTTATAGAAAATGGTGGCTTTAGTTTATGGCGTTTTTTCCAAGTTTTAATGAATACATTTTGCACAATATCTTCGGCTAAATCGTAATCATTTGTTAAGTTATATGCGTAAACACAAAGTTTACGATGGTAGCTATCTACTAAAAAATTATAGGCTTGCGCCTCTCCTTTTTTTAGAGATTCTATTAAAATGCTATTATCATCAAAACGTTCTTGCATATAAAATTCACAATAAATAGTAAAAATATTTTCGCAATGTATAAAAAAAGTTAGAAAATAGTTAGGGTTACTTAAAAACCAAACGTATTACAAACAATAAATGCATTTAAATGATTTCTGAAAACATAGAAAATTTAATCACCAAATTTCTTTGTAATCAAGCTTCGGCAACCGAATTGGATACTTTAGAACAATGGTTAGAGCAACCCGAAAATAAAGTGGTATTTAATACCTACGTAAAAATTAAATACGGCATGGACTATAATTATAAAACGTTTAACAAAAATCGTGTTAAAGAAAAACTTAACGCCATTATTGACGAAGAAAAACAGGTTATAAAAATGAAACGTTTTAAAACGTATACGAAATATGCTGCGGCCATTCTTGTTATAGGTTTAATGGCTTCGGCCTATTTTTATAAAGACAGTTTTTTTTATAAAACTGAACCTTTAACGCCACAAATTTCTACTGTAAAAAATATAGAACCTGGTACTCAAAGAGCCATATTAACTTTAGAAAACGGTGCCGAAGTGGTTTTACAAAAAGGAAAAAACTTTAGCACACAAAAGCTTAAGAGTAACGGAGAAGAAATCGTTTACAGTAATAAAAATTCAAACAAAAGTAATATTGCTTACAACTATATAACTGTACCTCGAGGTGGTGAGTTTTCGGTTAAACTTGCCGATGGCACCATGGTTTGGTTAAACTCCGAATCGCAATTAAAATACCCCGTAAATTTCACCAAGGGACAAACCCGTAGCGTAGAATTAGTTTATGGTGAAGCTTATTTTGATGTTTCACCAAGTACAGCACACAATGGCGACAAATTTAAAGTATTACATGCCAACCAAGACATCGAAGTTTTTGGTACCGAATTTAACGTAAAAGCCTATAAAGACGAAACCAACATTTACACCACACTGGTTGAAGGTAGCATAGCTTTAAACAACACTACCGTTACTAAAAAACTAGTACCTGGACAACAAGCTAACCTCAACACAATTTCAAATCAAGTTGACATCTATAGCGTTGATGTTTACAACGAAATTTCTTGGAAAGATGGTGTATTTAGCTTCGAGAGAAAATCGCTTAAAGATATTATGAAAGTACTATCACGCTGGTACGATTTTAAGGTAATATTTAAAACAAAAGCCTTAGAAAACGAAAAGTTTATAGGGGTTTTGGGCAGAGAGCAAAACATTGAAGATATTTTAAAATCTATACAAGCATCAGGAATAATTAAAAACTACAATTTATATGATAAAACCATAGAACTAGAATAAAAGAAAGAACGAGGTTTTGAAATTTGGACGTCTCTTGCCTCGTCCTTTTAGCATCAATTATTGTTTAACCAACACTAAAACAAATTTATGAAAATTAAACCAACTAAAGCTGTTTTACACCACACCAAACAGCTACAACTAACTATTATGAAATTTTTTATTTTTTTATTGTGCACCACCGCATTTGGTTTTACTTCGGTAAATACCTTTTCGCAAGAAAAAATAACTATCGATACCGACAAAGAGGTATCTGTTGATGAAGTTTTCCGGATTATAAAAAACCAAACAGAGTACAGGTTCTTGTATCCGGAAGATATGTTTTCCCAAGCACCAAACGTTAAATTAAAAGCAGGCGAAATAGAATTGGGCACTTTGCTAAACCAAACTTTAGCGGTTAGTAAAGTACGCTACAAGCTTTCGGAAAACAATACCATAGTAATCGAAACTCCCACCAACGAAGTAGTTCAGGGCATACAGATTACGGGTACTATAAAGGACCAAAATGGTGTGCCGTTACCTGGAGTTAATATTATAGTAAAGGGAACCAACGTTGGAACGCAATCTGATTTTGATGGGAACTACTCTATAACCACACAAAACGCCAACGATGTTTTGGTGTTTTCATACATTGGTTATGCCTCCAAAGAAATAGCCATTGGCAACCAAACTACGGTAAACGTGGTTTTACAGGAAAGTTTGGATGAATTGGATGAAGTAGTTGTTATTGGATACGGAACTGTAAAAAAACGTGATTTAACCGGAGCGGTTTCTTCTGTTGGCAGTGAAGAGATTAAACTAGCTCCAGTGGTTAGTCCTATCGAAGCCATTCAAGGACGGGTAGCTGGATTGGACATCGCCCGTAACGATGGCCGTGCTGGCTCTAGCATGAGCATTTTGCTTAGGGGTAATCGGTCTTTAACGGCTGGTAGTGAGCCTATTTATATTATCGATGGTATTCAGGGAAACCCTAATTTCTTAAACCCTAACGATATCGAATCCATTGATGTTTTAAAAGATGCGTCCTCAACTTCTATTTATGGTTCAGCTGGTGCAAATGGTGTTATTATTATTACTACCAAAAAAGCCAAAGAAGGAAAAATGCAAGTTGATATAGACTCTTATGTAAGTATCAATGCTAATCCTTCTTACCCAAGTGCATTACAAGGTCAATCTTGGTTTGATTATTTAGAGGATGGTTATATAGCTACCCACGGAGCAGCCTCTCCTGATCGAGATGCCCTACTTTCTGCCTGGAGTTTAAGCCCTACCACTCACAACCCATATTTAGATAGTTCTAAATATGTGAACTGGGTTGACGAAACATTCAAAACAGGTATCCAAACCAATAATACACTATCTATTAGAGGAGGCACAGAAAAACTACAAGCTAGTTTTTCTCTAGGTCACAACAGAACTGAAGGAATTTATGTGAATGATCATATTAACGTTTATACCATGCGTAGTGATTTAAATATACAAGCTACAAACTGGGTTAAATTTGGGATTACAACAGGTTTAAACTTTAGAGATAATCAATCAAATAGAAGCCGTGTTAATAGAGCCTATGGACTTGTTCCTCTTGGTGATGTTTACGACGAAAATGGTATGATAAACCGTTTCCCAATTGAGGATGAAGCTGAACCTAGTATATTAGCTAATAACATTCCTGGCGTTTACGATGTAAATAATAAATCTTTAAATATAACTGCAAACCCATACATAGATCTCAACTTGGCAAAAGGGCTAACATTAAGGTCTATTTTAGGGGTGTCTTTGTCTAGTAGCCGAAGCGGCCAATTTGAAAGTGACCAGACTTATTTGAAATTAACAGGTAGTAGTAACCCTATCAGTACAGCAAGTTACAATACTGATTTAGGTTATAGTTACAATTGGGAAAATATCCTAAACTATAGTACTACACTTAATGAAAACCATGAAATTGGTGCAACCTTCATTACCTCTTATGCACACAACCAAAGTGAGAACTCCGATTCGTATAGTGAAGATTTTTTAACAAACAACTCATTATATTTCAATTTAAGAGACGGTAGCAATTTTGGTGTAAATACTGGATATTCACACACTAAGCGTATGTCGTACGCCGGTAGATTAAACTATAATTATAAAGGAAAATACTTATTAACCGGATCGATAAGAGCCGATGGTTGGTCGCAACTTTCAGATGCTAAAGAGTGGGATGTCTTTCCAGCAGGAGCTATTGCTTGGAGAATTTCTAGTGAAGATTTTATGAGTGGCGCTAATTGGTTGAGTGACTTAAAAGTACGTGCTGGTTACGGTGTTGGTGGTAATGCCAATATTAGAGCTTATGCATCACTTGATGGGGTAAGTAGCCAATCTAGAAACCCAGAGATGGATTTAGGAGGTGGATTAGTACCTATTATTATACCTACCATAACCATTGGAAACGACAACCTATCTTGGGAAAAATCATACAACCTTAACGTCGGGCTTGATTTTGGATTGTTTAAAAACAAAATTATTGGTTCTATAGAATACTACGATACAAATACGAGAGACGTAATTTATGATAGACCTCTTAACTTCTCTGTAGGAGGTTGGAGCCCAAAAGATCCATATGTTCAGTTTGAAAACTTAGCAGAGATGAACAACCACGGTATTGAAGTAACCTTAAATACCAGAAATGTTGAAACAAAAGATTTTTCTTGGACTACAACTTTTACTTTCGCTCGTAACTGGGAAGAAGTTGTAAAAGTAGATTTAGGGAATGTAGAGGTAGATGATTTAATAAACCTTGGGCTTTTTATTGGACGACCTAAAGATGTTTTCTATGATTATAAGAAAATAGGTATTTGGCAATTAGGAGAAGAAGCCGATGCTGAAGTTTTTGGTTTGGCCCCTGGAGATGTTAAAATTGAAACTAGTTTAACCAAACAATCTGATGGTGTGTGGACCAGAACAGTTACAGACGAAAATGGAGTTGAAACTGTAGAAGTATATAATGCTTCTAACCCATACACAATCAATAGAAATGACGATAGAAAGATTATTGGACAGGCGGCTCCAAAATGGACAGCTGGTTTCCAAAATACGTTTACCTATAAAAATTTCGATTTAAGCGTATTTGCTACTGCAAGATATGGACAAACTATTGATGCAGATTTATTAGGATACTTTAGATACAACACTCCTAACCTTCCAGAAAACTATAATTATTGGACACCTGATAACCCGACAAATGATTTTCCAAGACCTTACATAACACGTTCTAGTGTTTCGCACCCTACTGAAGCCCTAAGATTTGTTGATGGTTCATATTTTAAAATTAAAAACATAACCTTGGGTTATTCCATTCCTGATAGTTTTACAAATAAGATTGGACTAAACAACTTAAGGGTTTATGGTACAATCTACAATTCACTAATTATCACTAAAAGTCATTTATTAAAAGACTTAGATCCTGAAACTAGTGCTTCTGACGCGTTCCCGCTATACAGGCAAGCGGTATTTGGTATTAATGTATCATTTTAAAAAAATTAGAAAAAATGAAAAATATTATGAAATTTAAAAGAACATGGTCGTCAGTATTAGTTGTACTGATGGTAATGACATCTTGTAATCTAGATGAAGTTAATTATACAATTAACGATACAGAGTTAGTTTATAGTGACCCTGAAGGCTATGAAGCTCTTATAAACTTTGGCTATAACAGCTTATACTTCATGTACGGTAAGTTAGATGGTATAGGTAACCAAGAACTGGGTACCGACCTATGGTGGTCGCTTAACCGTCTCCAGCATTTTGCTCAATATGGCGATATATTAGGAACAGACCAAGGCCAAAACGCTGTATTTTTTCAAGGTATGTACGCCGCTGTAAACTATGCTAACCTTGCTATATATTATGCAGATCAAGTAGATGATTATACCGAAGAACAAAAAAATAAAAAAGTGGCTGAGGCCTATTTTATTAGAGGCTGGAGCAATCTGCAAATTGTAGAACAATATGGCGGTGTGGTATTACGTACACTACCCTCTGTAGTAAGTCAAGAAAGTGATAATTTCCCTGAAAGAAGTTCTGAAGAAGAATTCTATGATCTCATTATTAGCGATTTAGAATTTGCTGTTGAATACCTTCCTATTGATCAAGGGCCAGAAACAGGCCGAGCATCTCGTAAAGCTGCTTTAGGCATGCTTACTAAAGCATACCTTCAAAGAACCCGATTAGGAGATGAAGCTACTTATGCAACAAAAGCTTTAGCTACTGCTAAAGAACTGATTGACAACCAAGCCGCTTATGGCTGTGGACTTTGGACTAGCACAGCAACCGAGTCTGGCTACGAGCAGTTATGGGCTGGCCTAAATAATAAAAACAATAAAGAGTTTTTATTCTCTCAATATATCGATGCCAACGACGAGACATTAAACAACCCTGAAGGTGCCAACCGTGGCCGTACGCGACAATACTACGAAGCCGATTTAAAAAATGTTGGTGCCGAATGGGGAACAACAGAAAAGAATTGTGCGTGGTATGGCAGAGCAAACAGTAATGGTATAAAACCAACAAAATACTTATTGACAGAGGTGTTTACACCAGAGAAAGACCCAGCTGATACTAGATTTGAAAACACCTTCTTTACTGAATACTATAACTCTAGATGGTCTGATTTTACCATTTCTGAAGGTTTAGTAAACACTTACAACAAAAACCAAAATCTGATAGGCCATGTTATCAAAAACACAGCAGCCACTTATGAACCTGGAGAAGTTTATTATGATGGAAGAACAGTAAACCGCCGTGTTAATGCTTCTGGAAATGTAAACATGGTTGATGATAATAACGATGGTTATCTAGACGGTATTTCGGTATTTACCCCTAATTACCCTATGACAGCGGCAGAAAAAAGAGATTTACCTTTCTTAGTTGTAACACCAGATGAAATGTTCCAACCAAACGGCCAATGGGTTGACGAATCGTATGGTACATTAAGCGACAAGTATATGCGTATGTACCCTTCCTTTAATAAATTTTCATCTTTACATTGGATCTACAACAACCAACGTTGGTTAGGTGATATTCCAATTCTTCGATTAGGAGATGTATATCTTCTGGCTGCCGAAGCAGCACTTCGTGCTAATAACGATCAGGCTACTGCTGCAATGTATGTTAATGCTGTGCGTGAAAGAGCAGCCATTTCTAGCCGTGCTTCAGAAATGACCGTTAGCGCTGGAGAAGTAGATCTTGATTTTATCTTGGCAGAACGTGCCCGCGAACTTACGGGCGAGCAAGTACGTTGGGAAGATCTAAAACGTTTTGGGAAACTCAACAATACTTACCTAAACCAAACCAACCCAGATATTACAGGTTTTGTTGATGGCAAACACGAAGTAAGACCAATTCCACAAGCATTTTTAGATGCTATTGGTAATGCCGATACCTTCGGTTCAAACGGATATTAAAAGTTAGTTTATATTTTCTGAATATTACCCATGCTTTTAAAGTGGTAAAAGCATGCGGTAATATTTTTTTTGGTTTGAATTGTAGTGGCAAACCGCTATCTTTAAACTATGAAAAAATCGTTTCAAGCCACTGTCTTTATTGCCTTATTAAGCACCTTTACTTTATTAGCTCAAAACAAAAAAACTACTATTTATCTCGTTGGTGATTCAACCATGTGCTTGTACGACGATAGCCGATTCCCGCAAGAAGGTTGGGGCATGCCGTTTGCTAATTTTTTTAATGCTTCGGCTAAAATTGAAAACCATGCCAAGGGCGGACGTAGCTCTCGATCGTTTATAGAAGAAAACCGTTGGCAACCAATTGTTGATAGTCTTCAAGCAGGCGATTATGTTTTAATTCAGTTTGGGCACAACGATGCGCAGAACTCAAAAGATCATCCCGATAGAAAAACCACACCAAACGAATACAAAACCTATCTTAAAAAATATATTACTGAGAGTCAGTCAAGAAAAGCAAAACCCATTATAATTACTCCAGTAACGCGTTGGAGATTTAATAATCATGACAAAGCGCAAGCTTGCCATACTCCATATTCGAACGCGGCTAAAGAGGTAGCCATAGAAAACAATATTCCGTTAATTGATTTAGACCAAAAAAGTCGTGAATTATTAAACTCCATGGGTAAAGATGCCTCACGCTATTTGTTCATGTATTTTAATGAAGGTGAATTTTTCAAATTTCCAAATGGCTATCCAGACGACACACATTTTACAGATTTTGGAGCCAGAAAAATGGCGGAAATTGTATTAAATGATATTCTAAAGCAAGAGTTAGATTTGGCTAATTTTCTTATAAAACCTTACGAAAGAAAATAATATTTACGCAAAACCAGCTTAATTTTTTGCTTAAAAAAGATTTTTTAATACTTTTATGTAATCGATTACAATTTTATAATTACCACTATAAAAACAGTAATCAAGGTTGTATTTATAGAACAAACAGCATAGTTACATTAAAAAAAGGATAATTAATGTAACTAGGTTCAACAAAACTAATAACTAAATTAAACTAAGACAATGAAAAAACTTTCCTTTGTTTTCATGGTTCCTTTGTTACTATTTACATTTTTGGCGCAGGGACAAACAACACTAACCGACACAGCCACAAGTATTACTTGGGCGTTAGATGAAGGTTCTGCTGCACAATCAGAAACTTATCAAACAGGAACAGACGATTTTTTTATGCCTGCGACTGTTTCAGCTGGAACCAATCTCATATTCTACTCTGGAGGTGATCCAGCAGGAATAAGAACAGCCAACGGTGGCACATTTACCTGTTGGGAAACCAATGGTAAAATTGATACCTCTGGACCTGAAAGTGCGGTTGATTTTAGTATTCAACCCATCGACGGGCTAACATTTACACCAACCCTAATCACTCTAGATGCCCAAAGATTTGGAACCGGAAATGGTTTATTAGATATAGAGTGGGTTAACGAAAATGGCACCACTAGCGTGGTGACAGCTCAAGCCACAGCAAGAGACAACACCGGTGAATTTTCGGCTTTAAGTTTCGATGTTAGTGGTTTAGGTATCACGGCAGGTTCTGGGGTAAACACCTTAAAATTATATTTATACAGTTTACAAGAAACAAAGCAATTTGGTCTTGCAAATGTTAAGATTGAAGGTGTTTTAAACGGAACATTTGGTTTACCAACAAGCTATAATTTAGCCGATGGTTCAACATTCGAAAACACTGGAACACAATGGGATCCTGTTACAACAACCACAAGTCCAGACGGTAAATTACGCACGCAAGCTGCAACATCGCAATGGCATAGCGCCAATTACGGTATTGCTTTTAAAGATGGAAATTCTTTAGAAATTGATGTTGAAGGTACCAATACAACGGTTCGTTTCTACGGATCGGTTTACAGCTCAGGTACAATGAGCGGTGGTACAACTATGGGCGGAAGCGAACTTGGTACAGCCGATGTAAAAGTTGCTGAAGACCGCACAGGTTACTACGAATTTAATTACGTTGGTGGCCCAACAACACTATACTTTACTTTTAGTGGTAGTAACGCTTACACCCCTGCTATCGATGTAACAAATCTTGCGGTTACATTCGCAAAAGCTGATGCTTGGGATTTTGGAGCACAACAACTTGACGCTGTGCTATACAACAACATGCTAACCGAAGATAAAATAAACGCTTGGTACGATGGTGTTACACCAGGAACTTCTGGTCAAAACACACCGACTTCGTTTACTGAAGGTATTTTAACATGGACTAGTTCTAGTAGCACAAGCGATCGTTTAAGAACATCGAACACCAACCTAACACGCTACGACGAAAACGTTGGCACAACCAACCCAGAATATACGGGTAGAATTTACAGTAACAGTCGTTCAGATAGTAGAAACTTCACCTTAACTTTAAATGAAGATGATGAAGTTACCGTTGCCGTAGCTACTCAAGATGGTAGCGCAAACAACATTCAATTCCAAAATGTTGCAGATCCTGCGCTTCAAGACGATATTATTTCTATTGGCACCGATGTAGTTGAAGCTAAATTTGTTGCCAAAGCAGCAGGAACTTACAAATTATTTTCTTCAAACGACAAAATGAGCGTTTACCGAATTATAAGAGCAGATGCAAAATACGCTATCGTTACTGGAAATGTAGATGAAACAAATACTCCTGGACTTCCAGATGGTTATGCTATCGACTTTACTAACGAAGCTGGTAAAACGTTTTCGGCAATAGTTTCTGGTGGTACTTACAGCATTAATCTTCCAAAAGGTTACACTTACGATCTTAGCGTAAGTGGTGCAAACGGTTATTTAGTAGCCAACGATTTAAATATTTCGGTTGAAGATGATATGATGCACGATGTGGTACTTGTTCAAGTAAACCTATACAACCTTAGCGGAAATATTACTGGTTTAGCTGATGCTTCTGCTTTAAGCGGATTAACTTTTACTCCAGACCCAAATGCCGATACGGTTTACAGCCCTATAGTTAATTTCGATACCGATGCTGGTACGTATTCTGTTAATATTGAAGCTGATGTTGAATATACGATTTCAGCTGAAGGTGTAAACGATTACGAAATTCCTTCAAACACTATTACGATTGGTGCTGCCGATGAAACTAGTGATATTGCTTTTGGTTTAAAACCAACGCATAGCGTAACTATAAATGCTTCAGATCTAGATGCGACGCAGTTAAGCGAATTAAGTTTAACTTTTACAAATCTTAACGAAGATGGTTATAGCTATACATTTACCGATGTGTCAACTATTGCACTTCGTGATGGTGTTTATGCTATTGCTTACGATGGCATAGACAACTACCCTATTGAAATGGCATTAACCTCTAACCTAACGGTTGCTGGTGCCGATACTTCAAAAGATTTAAGCTTCAACCCTGTTACAGCTTGGTACTTTAACGATAAAACCATTTCTGGAGCTACAGCTTACAAAGGCTTACAATTTACAGGCAGCGTAAATGTACGTGGTGGGAATGGCGATTTAAATGCAGGTTCTGGAGCTACCATCGATATTCCTGTAAAAGTTGGCGATAAAGTTATTATTACCGATTATTACGCTTCAAACTATACAGTTGTTGGCGGCGAAACTATCGCGAACACCTCAAACAGTACAAGCGTAAACGTAGTAACAGAATATGTATATCCAGGAACTACAGACGGAACAGTTACTATTGCCGTTGGAGGAACATCTTATTTCGTTTCAATTGTTACGGTTTCAATTACACCTTACACTGCTACAATTACCGTAGGAGAAGATAAAGATTACCAAACCATTAACGGCGCTCTTGATGCTATTTCTAAAATGGATAGACCAAATAACGAGCGTGTAACCGTTTTAATTGATGCTGGTAATTACGAAGAAATGTTAGTTATTAAAAGCGATAATGTAACACTTAAAAATGCAGCTACAATGCCTTCAATTGCTATTTTAAATGAAGGTGTAGATATTGATGCTAATGGTGTAAGAATCACATCGTATTACGGTCAGAAATACAACTTCTTTAGCCAAGGTGTAGATAACAAATGGAGTGCCGAAGCATTAGCTGTAAATAAAGCAAACGGTTATACCGAATATGAAAACCGTGAAGGTACTGGTGGCGGATCGTCGTACTGGAACGCAACCGTAGTAGTTGAAGCTACAGGTTTAATTGTAGAAGATATTATTTTAGAAAACTCGTTTAACCAATACATTTCTAAAAAAGAATCGGAAGATGTAGTTATGGCAAAAAACCCAGATTCTGAGCCAACACGTCCAACAGACTACGGAAATACTGCTGTACAAAACAGAGGTGCTGGTTACGTAACGCAAGCGGCTGCCCTTGGTGTTGCTGCAAGTGCAGATAAAGTAGTCCTTAATAATTGTCGTGTTATTGGTCGTCAAGATTCATTTTACGGTGCAGCTCCTGCCAGAGTTGTAGTTTATAAAGGTATTATGATGGGTGCTGTTGATTATATTTTTGGTGCTATGAATGCTGTGTTCTACCAAACACAATTCATGTTTAACACCAGCGACACTTCTAGCGATGCAGCTTATATTACCGCTGCACAACAATCTGGAACTCGCGGTTACTTAATGTACGAATGTCATGTAACATCACCTATTCCAGGTGTAGAAACAGCATCAACTTACGGTGCAAAACCAGGTTATTTTGGTCGCCCATGGAGCCCGAATACTAGTGAAGTTGTATTTTATAACACGACTGTAGATGCTTCAACATTCCCAGGATACGAAGGGCAATCGTTAATTAGCCCAGAAGGATGGACGAGCTCACTTGGTGGTGAATCGCCAATGATGTACGAGTACGGCACTATTGAGCTTTCAGGTGAAGACAATTCTGGAAACAGAGCGTCTTGGTCTACTGTTTTAACTTCTGAAACGTTAACAGAAGGTACAGAAATTACAACCTTTAACTTTACTAAAGGAATCGACGATTGGGATCCAATCCCGATGTTAAACGCTGAAGAAGATTCAGATTACGATGGTGTAGTTGATACGGCTGATAATTGTCCATCAACATACAACCCAGATCAAGCCGATTTTGACAATGATGGTATTGGTGATGTTTGTGAAGATAGCGATGGTGATGGTATTATAGACAGCGAAGATAGTTGTCCAGAATCAGAAGCAGGTGTAGTAATTGATGTATTTGGTTGTGAGGTATTCAAATTGCCTTCAGATAACTTCAATATTTTAGCAACGGCAGTAAGTTGTAGTAACACAAATGATGGCTATTTAAGCATCACTGCAAACAATTCGAGCTACACTTATGTTGTTACTATTGATGGTGCTAACGCAGGAACTTTCACTTCTGATACTACAATAACCGAACTTACGGCTGGTACATATGCCGTTTGTATTTCTATTGATGGTAAATCGAACTACATGCAATGTTTCAACATTACTATCGATGGTCCAACACCATTAAGCTCTACTTCAAGAGTTAATCGTAAAGATAAAACAGCAACATTTGAAGTTTCAGGTTCTAGCAACTATACCATAAATCATAATGGAAATATTAGTACAACCGCACAACAATCTATAGTTGTAAACTTGGTTCCTGGAATTAACGACATTACTATTTCAACCGATGTAAGTTGTCAAGGTAAATTAAACGAAAGCATCTTCTTATCTGAAGAAGTTGCCGTGTTCCCTAACCCAACAACTGGTCGTTTACAAATTTATGTAAATGGTAGCGATGCGACTGTGCAACTTTCGGTATTAGACCTTCAAGGTAGATTGTACGAAAACAAGCTTGAAAACCTCACGTCTAGTAGAGTTTTAAATATGGATATTTCAAACTATAAAAATGGGGTTTACTTCTTAAAGCTTAACTCTAGTACTGTTAACCAATCAATTAAAATTGTAAAAAATTAAATTATGAAAACGGCATTATATAATTTATACTATAAAACCCTTATAGCTATTTTAGCGGGTGTAGTTTTTGTAGGCTGTTCGGACGACGACACCATGAAAACGATGTACACCACTACGCCAGGTGCAGCAAATTTAACGCTGCCTTTAAACAATGAAGAGTGCGAAATTGGTGAGATAATTGACGATAAAGCAACAGTAACCTTTAATTGGGATGCTGCCAATGCTACCGAAAATTACAACCTTACAATTACCAATTTAACAACGCAAAACCAAACCCTTAATGTTGGTTTAGAAACTAACTCAACAGTAGTTACTTTAACAAGAGGTTACGCGTATTCTTGGACAGTAACATCGAGAAATTCTGGTGATACAACTACCGATTCTGAAACTTGGAAGTTTTATCTAGCTGGCGATGCCGAATCGAATAATGTTCCGTTTCCAGCAACCCTATTAAAGCCATTATCTGGAACTACTATTGCTCCTTTAGATGGAAAAATTACTTTCGAATGGGAAGGTGGCGATCCTGATGGCGACGATGTAACTTATACACTTTTTGTAGATACCGTTGACGGTAAACAAGAACCTCTTGAAGAATGGAAAAACTTAACCGAAACAAGTTTAACTGTTGATGTTTTAGATGATACCATTTATTATTGGCATGTTGAAACTACCGATGGCGTAAACACTTCAATAAGTCAAACCTACACATTCGAAACAGGAACACCTGATGGCATAATTGTAAGTACAAGTGAAGAAATAATTAGCGCAATAAACAGTGCCGCTGCTGGCGACATCATTCATGTACGTGGTGGTGAATATACATTTGCAAGCACTATTGAAATTAACACAAGTGGCCTTAACGGTACACCAATTACTTTACAAGCTTATACTGCCGATGGTATAAGACCAACATTTAATTTCTCATCGATGAGTGAAGATTCATCGAATCGCGGAATTCAATTAAATGGTGCAAATTGGCATATTAAAGGCATTGATGTTTTAGGTGCTGAGGATAATGGTATGTTTATTAGTGGTAACGGCAACCTTATTGAGTTCTGTACCTTTAGCGAAAATGCCGATTCTGGTTTACAAATTGGTAATGGCGGTGCTAACAATACTATTTTAAATTGTGACTCGTTTTACAACGCCGATTCTTCTTTAGAAAATGCAGACGGATTTGCTTGTAAACTAGATGCCGGAACTGGTAATAAATTTATTGGTTGTAGAGCATGGCAAAACCTTGATGATGGTTGGGACGGTTACATGCGTGGTAACGATAACATTACAACAACCTATGAAAACTGTTGGGCATTCAACAATGGTATTTTAAAAGATGGTAGCGTAGGCGCTGGTGATGGTAACGGATTTAAAACTGGTGGTAGTGACGATAAATTACTTTCGCACAACGCCATTTACACAAACTGTATTGCAGCTGGAAATGTTTACGATGGTTTCGACCATAACAGTAACCGAGGTGATATTACAATGTATAATTGTGCAGCGTATAGCAACGGCCGTAATATTAGCTTTAGCAGTACTAACATTGCAAATTCATTAACCATAAAAAATACGGTTAGTGTTGACAGTAATAGTTCAGACAGTTTTAATGCAACCAATACAGATATAACAAACAATAGTTGGCAAGGTGGGCTATCAGCCGATTCAAGTGATTTTGAAAGCTTAGATATCGATTTATTAAGTGCACCAAGACTTACTGATGGAAGCTTACCAAACATCGATTTTATGAAACTTGTTTCTGGTAGCCATCTTATTGATGCTGGTGTTGATGTTGGATTAACATATAATGGTTCTGCTCCAGATTTAGGAGCTTTTGAATCGAACTAACAAACCTTTAAAAAGAGGCTAATTGAATTTTAGGAAAGGCTCTTTAAAAAGCTAATCCTTTGTCATTGTAAATTATTGTCGAAGCACCAAACATAAATTTGGTTTAGACATTCCAAAGTTGACAAAAAATGACTTAACTTTTTAAACATCCCTTTAAAACTAATTTTCAATAGCCTCTTTTTTATTTATTTCATTGTCGATAATAATATTAAATTTGCAATCGATTACGCTATTACACAATAATTGTTTAAATTTAAAACGTTAATTACCAACAAACTAACCAACCTTCTCCCTAACAATGAGCAAAAAGACAACTATTTATGATATAGCAAAAGCCCTAGATATAACTGCCGCAACAGTTTCTAGAGCCTTAAACAACAACCCTAAAATTAGCGATACTACGCGCGAGCTCGTACTACAAAAAGCGGCCGAAATGAACTATGAGCAAAACAAACTTGCTCAAGCGCTAAAAAGTGGTAAAAGCTATAACGTTGGTGTTATTGTACCCAGAGTAGATAGTAATTTTTTCGGTTCGGTTATTAGAGGTATAGAGGAAGAACTAAATCCGCAGGGATACCATGTTATTATTTGCCAAAGTTACGAAGATCCTAAAACGGAAGGAAAAAAAATAGATACATTACTAAATGCTCAGGTAGACGGTGTACTTGTTTCAACAACTTCAAACTCAAAAAAAGAACCTTTAAAGCGCATTTTAGCTAAAAATATACCTTTAATATTTTTTGATAGACGTAAAGACATGCAAGGTGTGAGTTCGGTAGTAATTAATGACTTTGAAGGTGCTTACAAAGCGACTAAACACCTCATTGACGAAGGCTGCACAAAGATAGCTCATCTGTCGGGAAATTTTTCATTGGAAATATTCAGAGAGCGTTTTTCCGGCTATAAACAAGCTATTATTGATGCTGGATTACCATTTAATGAAGACTGGGTTATTAAAACAAAAAGTAATCGTACAGACGGTATTGAAGCAACAAAAACGTTACTTCAATTAAACCCAAGACCAGATGCTATTTTTTCGGCGAGTGATTTTGCCGCATTGGGTGCTATTCAAGAAATACGCGCTCAAAAACTGAATATTCCTCAGGATATATCGGTAGTCGGTTTTAGTAACGAACCGTTTACAAAGTTTATGGAATTACCTATTAGCACAATAGATCAATCACCTTTTGAAATGGGTAAAATGGCTGCCAAGGTATTTTTAGAACAAAGTAACAACGAAAGCCACGTAAAAATGGAGAAAAAAGTAGTGTTAGACCCTCAATTAATAATCAGAAATTCTTCATTAAAAACTCAGGTTCTAACACCATAATATCTTTAAGGTATATCTTATAAAGATACACCTCTACGCCAAGGAATAAAATCGTTTTGATTTAACAACTTAGCTTTACTTTGTATTGTTCCGCTTGCTACGTCTATTATAAACTCAAGTAGCTCATCAGCCATTTCATCAATGGTTTTTTCACCGCGAATTACAGCACCAGTTTCAAAATCGATGATATCTGGCATTTTTTGCATTAACTCTGTGTTAGACGACACTTTAATTATTGGAGCAATTGGGTTACCTGTTGGTGTTCCTAAACCTGTAGTAAATAAAACTACATTAGCTCCAGAACCTACCAATCCAGTTGTACTTTCTACATCGTTACCAGGAGTACATAATAAATTTAAACCTGATTTACTTATATATTCACCATAATCTAAAACGTCTTGAACAGGTGATGTACCTCCTTTTTTAGCCGCTCCAGCAGATTTCATAGCATCGGTAATTAAACCATCTTTAATGTTTCCTGGAGACGGATTCATATCGAAACCAGAACCAGCATCAACCACCGATTTTTCGTAAGCTTTCATTAAATGTAAAAACTTTTCGGCATTTTCATCTTCAACACAACGGTTTACTAATTCTTGCTCCACACCACATAACTCTGGGAATTCAGCTAAAACAGCCGTTCCGTTAAGTGCTGTTAATAAATCGGATACTGCTCCTAATGTTGGGTTGGCAGATATTCCTGAGAATCCATCCGATCCACCACACTCTAAACCTACACGAAGTTTAGATAATGGCGCTGGCTTACGTTCAATATTATTCGCCTTTTTAATAGCCTCGAACGAATCTTTTACAATAGCCGTTAACATTTCGTCAACCGTTCCCATTTGTTGTTGTTCGTATATTAAAACTGGCTTGTTTAAATTAGGATTAATCGCATTTAAAGCGTCTTTAAACACACTTATTTGAAGGTTTTGACAACCTAAACTTAATACGGTTGCACCCGCCACATTTGGGTTGTTTACATAACCTGCTAGTAGTTTTGCTAAACTTTCTGAATCTTGACGGATACCACCACACCCACCTGGATGCGTGATGAATTTTACATCGATATTTTCAAACACATCGGTTGATTGTTCTGCCACTGCCGTTTCACTGTTACCGCTAACTAACGAGCGTAATAACATTTGATGTGGATTAACTTTTTGCTTCAGTAATTCACGCTCAAAAATATCTTTTAGAATTTCAATATTTCTGTTTTCGCAAAATACTAACGGGAAAAATAACCATACGTTTTCGGTACCTACTTGCCCATCTTCACGGTGATAGCCCATAAAGGTTCTATCTTTCCATTTATCTACATTGGGTGCCGACCAAGTAAACGTATCTGTTCTACCAGTTACTTTTGCACTTTGATGCTTCACATTATCGGTAGTTAACACATCACCTTTTTCAATAACACCATTTGCAGAACCTACCAAAACACCGTACATATAAATACTATCGCCAGACTCGAACTTCTGTAAGGCTATTTTATGCTTCGATTTAGTATCGGAAAGTACTTTTATATCTTCTCCTTCAAAAGAAATTACTTCCCCTGCCTTCAAATTCACCAATGCCACCAAAACATTATCGGTTGCATTTACTTTTATAATCTTCTTTTGCATGCTTAAAATTGTAATAGTTAATGTTACTTATTAAAACTGCTTGCTGTAATTGGCATACCCAGCTTCAATACCATTGGCTTCTATTTCTTTTAAAGCCACAGCTACAGCTTCAGTTAAGTTTTCAACTTTAGTTAAATCTTCATCCCAATATTCGGTAGTCGATAACACATCAGTTGCTACTTTATTGTAATCGTTCGATTCCCATATTTTTGCAAGGTTAGCCACGATATCGTCGCTATCTTGAACTGGTAAACTTTCGCCATTCCAAGTTCCTTTGTAAAAACGAATTAAACTCGCAAAGGCAAACGTTAAGTTAGTCGGCATTTTTCCATGAACCTTAACATAACCTAATAAACTTGGTAACACACGCACTTTAAATTTTGAGATAGAATTAAGCGCGATGCTTGATAAATTATGAATAATAAACGGATTTCTAAAACGGTCGAAAATTTCTTCAGCGAAACTGTTCAACTCATCCTTATCCATATCTAAAGTATCGATAATTTCGCTAAAAACAGCTTCGTTAATAAACGCACCTGTAAATTCGTTATCTACAGATTGCTTTACAGTACGGTTTCCATATAAATATGAAAAAGGCACCATAGCCGTATGCGCACCGTTTAAGATACGTACTTTTCTGGTACGGTACGGTTGCATGTCGTCAACTATTTTAACATCTAAACTGGTTTTATCGAATGGTAATTTTGCTTTTAAATCGTCGCCACCTTCAATAACCCAAAGTAAGAAAGCTTCTGCTGAAACAATTAAATTGTCCTTGTAATCTAATTGTGCATTGTAAGCTTCAATTTCATCTTTTGGATATCCAGGAACAATTCTGTCTACTAACGTACTATGGAAGGCGTTGCTGTTTAAAATCCAGTCTTTAAAATCATCACCTAAATTCCAATCGGCGATGTATTTTAAAATAATATCTTTTAAAGTTTCAGAATTATGGTTGATAAGCTCACAAGGAATAATTGTTAAACCTTTGCTGCTATCACCATTAAAATGTTTAAAACGCTCGTGTAATAACACGGTTAGTTTTGCAGGAAACGAGCTAGGTGGTTGCATTGTTGCCGTATCACTTTCTACATAAGCAATACCAGCTTCGGTTGTGTTAGAGATTATAAACTCTAAGCTTTCCTCTTTTGCAAGACTAATATAATCGGCAAAATTAGCATAAGGATCTACCCCTTTTACAATGTTATCGATAAGCTCAATTTCTTGAATCTCTTCTCCTTTTTTAACACCTTTCATAAAAAGCGTGTACAAACCATCTTGATCGTTTAGCATTTTTACTAAACCTCTATCAATAGGTTGTACTACAGCGATACCTGCATTAAAATCGGTGTTCTTATTTAACTCTTGAATGGCGTAACCAACAAAAGCTCTTAAAAAGTTTCCTTCGCCAAATTGTACTACTTTAATTGGGCGTTTATCTTGTAAGCCTACATTTGCTCTGTTTAAGGCTCTTTTATTTTGTGTTGAATCTGACATTTTTATCTAAAATTATAAATCAAATAATCCTGGTAACCATAAGGTTAACTGCGGGAAATAGGTTACTAAAAATAAGGCGAAAATCATGGCTAAAAATAGCGGTACCAATGGTTTTATTACTTTCTCGATAGATGTCTGTGCGACACCAACCCCAACAAACAATACCGAACCTACTGGTGGCGTACATAAACCAATACATAAGTTTAATACCATGATGATACCAAAGTGAATAGGATCCATACCTAACTCGGTTACTACTGGTAAAAATATTGGTGTAAAAATTAATACTGCTGGCGTCATATCCATAAAAATACCCACGAATAATAACAGTAAATTGATGATTAATAGAATAACAATTTTGTTATCGCTAATACCTAAAAGTAAGGTACTAATATCCTGCGGAATATTTTCGTAAGACATCACCCAAGACATACTCATTGAAGCTCCAATTAACAACATTACAATTGCTGTTGTTGCTGAAGATTCTAATAAGATTTCTGGTAAGGATTTAAATGAAATCTCTTTGTAAATGAAACCTAACACCAAAGTATAAAGCACCGCAATTGCAGAAGCTTCGGTAGCAGTAAAAATACCGGTGATAATACCACCAATTACAATAACTAATAAAAACAAACTTGGTAACGCATCAATAAAAGTTTTAAAAACTTGCTTTAAAGTACTGCGCTCACCTAACTTATATTTTTTCTTTTTAGCCCAAAACATGGCTACTATCATTAAAAATAGTCCGGTTAAAATTCCAGGAACGTAACCTGCTAAAAATAAAGCTGCGATAGATACACCACCACTAGCTAATGAATAAACAATTAACACGTTACTTGGTGGAATAATTAATCCTGTAGTTGCGGAAGTAATATTTACGGCTGCACCAAATTCTTTTGAGTAGCCTTCCTTTTCCATTTCTGGACCTAAAATACTACCCATCGCAGAAGCTGATGCCATTGCAGAACCTGCAATTGCCCCCATTAACATGGCGCCTATAACATTTATTAATGCTAAACCACCTGGAAGTGATCCTACTAATGTTTTTGCAAATGCTATTAAACGATTTGCGATCCCACCTTTATTCATGAGTTGCCCCGAGAGAACAAAGAACGGTATGGCAAGCAACGCAAAACTATCTAGACCTGTACCCATACGTTGCGAAATGGTGGTAAAGGCTGGAAGTGCAGGAATACTAACCAACATAGTTAGTACTGAAGATATTGCTATACTCCATGCTACTGGCATACCTATGGCTAGTAACCCTACAAAACTTAAAACTAATACGATTATTGGGATATATTCCATAGCTATTTAATCTTTATAATATCTGAAACTTTATAGTAAATAATTAATAAACCACTTAGCGGAATAGCTGCATAAACTATAGCCAATGGCACCTGTAACGCTGGCGAGTATTGCTCTAAAATGTAAGTAATATACACCAAACGTATACCGCCAATAACCATGGCTAAAAAGGCAAATACTATAATTAAACTATAAACTAAAAGCTTAATTTTTTTCTGAGTTTTGCTGCTAGAACGCAATGGTAACACATCTATAGCCACGTGCATGTTTCGTCCTGAAACATAAGCCGCACCAAGTATACCTAACCATATCATTAAATACCTCGCAAGCTCATCGGTAAAAGAGCTTGGGGTACCAACAACAAACCTTGTAAAAACCTGCCATAATACATTAACAACCATCACACTCATGATGACTATCAAGGCATTACCCAGAATTTTATCAATTTTTTTTCTAAGTTCCATCTTATTTAGTGTTTTGTATTCTTTGTACTAAATCGTACATGTCTTTATCTTCCTTAACAGCGGTGTAAACATCTTCCACTTTATCGGCAAATGATGTTTTGTCTGGACGAATAATTTCTACACCTGCCTTTTGTACTTCGGTTAGTGCTTCTTGTTCGGCTTCGTCCCAAAGTTTACGTTGGTATACTACAGATTTATCTACAGCTGCTTGCAACCATTTTTTCTCTTGATCGTTTAAATCGTTCCAGATGTGCGTTCCTATAATAAGTACATCAGGAAGTACAGTGTGCTCATCTAAGGTGTAATATTTACAAACTTCGTAGTGTCTGGAAAGGTAGAAACTTGGCGGGTTGTTTTCTGCACCATCTACCACACCTTGTTGTAATGAGGTGTATAATTCACCCCAAGAAATTGGTGTTGCAGAGCCGCCTAAGCTGTTTACCATGTTCATGGCAGTAACACTTTCCATCACTCTTATTTTTAACCCTTTTAAATCTGATGGTGCTTTAACGGGTTTATCTTTAGTATAAAAACTACGGCTACCGGCATCGTAATACGCCAAACCTTTAATCCAATATTTAGTACCTTCATCAAGTAACTCTTGACCAATAGATCCATCTAATATCTGAAATGAATGCGCTTTATCTCGAAACAAAAACGGTAAACCAAAAACTTTCATGCGTGGTGCAAAATTTTCCATTACCCCAACCGATACTTTAGTCATGTCTAAGCTTCCTATTTGAAGTAGCTCGATACACTCACGCTCGGTACCTAATTGTTGACTCGGGTAAATTTCAATTTGCATTTTACCACCTGATATTTCAGCTAAATCTTCACCCATTTTAACCATAGCTTTATGTACCGAATGGTTTACATCCAAGCCATGTGCCAATTTTATGATACGTGTTTCACTAAGCTGATTACAACTTGTAAACAAACAAATGGTTATTATTAATACTATCAGGTTTCGCATTTTAGTCTAGTTTTATTGGAATTTTAACTTCTTAATTTTTTTATGATACTTAAAGCGTTGGCAACACTTTGAGTTAACTTATCGAAGTCTTTGTTGGCAATAATATCTTTTGAAATTAATTGAGACCCCATACCTACACAAGTTACACCAGCATCAAACCAGCCTTTTAAATTTTCTTCAGTTGGCGATACACCACCTGTTGGCATAATGCTCGTCCAAGGTTGTGGGCCTTTTACACCTTTTACAAAGTTCGGTCCGTAAATACCTCCTGGGAATAACTTCACGATTTCGCAACCTAATTCTTCTGCTTTAGCAATTTCGGTTAAGCTACCACATCCTGGAGACCATAATACTTTACGACGGTTACAAACCACAGCGATATCTTCGCGTAACACTGGTGTTACAATAAAGTTCGCTCCTAAAGCCATGTACAATGACGCTGCTGCTGCATCGGTAACAGAACC
>NZ_JTDV01000020.1 GCF_000943555.1 Neotamlana nanhaiensis
TAACCTTTTTTTTGTGTTTTTTTAACCTAAACACTAAACACCCTTATTACCCGATAGTTACATGATGATTTTTTCTAGGATTGAATTTATAATGGTAAAGATTTTAGACCGCTGCGCTGATAAAATATAGAACCTAGACTGTTTTGAATACAGTAACGGGCTTGGGTGACTGCTTTAGACTTTAGGTTTACGTAGGTTGAGATAATAGACCGCGGCGCGAATAGAATAGAATAGAATAGAATATAGACTGGTTTGGAATTGGGATTAGGATATAAATGGTATTGCTTAAACTTCCTTTTTAATAAACACCTCTACGCTATTACTTAATAACTTGCCTTAGTTTGTATGCCCGCGTTAGGGATTGAGGTATTGTTGGAGCTCGCCGACCTTAGAAGGCAGCGACTACCGGAAGCCCGACCACGACCTAAAGGAATGGGAACGCCCAAAAACACACCTACATAAAGAAATTCCACACTACACCGAAACGGATTATAAAATCGCGATACGGATAATTTGGTGCCGAATAAAAGTTGTAGCCAGTAAAGGATGAGTTGAAATGCTCGGTTTTAAAGAATATACGGGCCTGACGTATTTTGGCATTTAGAAAGAAATCGATTAATGGGAAATCGCCATATTGGGTTTGATTTTGTACATAGAACTCGGCCAATAAAGGATTGTAAGCATTCATATAATACTTGGTAAAATAATTTACTGTTAGCCCAGTTTGTAGATATAGCGCTTTTTTGAATAAATGATTTGAGTAGTACAAGGTGTTACGGGTATTAAACTCGGGCACATTTAAACTGTTATTTGGATCTTGCACGTTTTGGTACATGATGGTATTATTTAAGGCAAACTTGCCTACCTTAATTTCATTTTCGAGTTTGGCTCGCAAATAGGTTATGGTGGCACTATTTTGAAACGGATTGATCTGCTGGGTGGTTTCGTTTTGCTTAAAGTATACGTAATTGGTTATTGTGGAATAATCGACCGTTATGTTAGCCCACTTTTTATATTTTGCATTAAATGCTAGTTGCTGCGTTTGGGTATTGCTAAAATTGTTTTGCCAGTTGTAATTTATATAATCGCTATGATATAGCAATGTGTTATAGTTTGGGGCTTTCGAACTATGATTTAACGAGGCACTTGCCGCGATATCGTTATTTAAATTAAAGGAGGCTTGCGCTTTTATAAAATTACCCTCGAAATTACCAGCAAAATTTATACCTGCTTCTCCGTTTAAATTGAATCCTTTATATTGTTTGTTATATTTTGCTCCCGCCGCATAAATATTTCCTTTTAAACGGTTGGTTATGCTATTACCATTTAATACAATTATTTTATTATAACCGTAATTATAATTATTATGACTGATGTTGAATTGTACATCGCCAATTATATTAT
The DNA here is from genome assembly GCF_000943555.1 of Neotamlana nanhaiensis. GTDB lineage: Bacteria > Bacteroidota > Bacteroidia > Flavobacteriales > Flavobacteriaceae > Neotamlana > Neotamlana nanhaiensis. The sequence continues at coordinate 1,405 of NZ_JTDV01000020.1, forward strand.
TACTATAATTTAATTGCAATTGGTTGTAAAAGTTTTCGAGCGTAGCACGTTCTTGAACCCTTGACACGAATGCTTCACCAAAATAATCGGTATCGGCAGCTGTTTGATCAAATTGATAAAATTTATCTTCGAATGAGATGATATGTCCAAAACTAAGTTTGTTAAGTGATAATGAATCGGCTTTATTTATAAGTTTATAATCGTGTTCTAGGTGAAAGCGTTTTCCTTTTAACATACTTTCGGCATTTTGGAAATTGACTTCGAAGATGGAACGATCGAGAAATTCTGGATCGCCGTTTTCGAATTCGTCGATGTTATCATCTATAATTCCGCCGTTTTCTTGATTCAATAAATCTTGCATGGTTATGTGCCCACGCATATTGTACTTTTTATTTTTTGTTTGATAATTTGTTGTAAATGTAAAATTACCTGTACTAGCCAAAATATTTTGATATTTACCTAAAGACCGTAGTCCTTTATACTCGACCGAAAAATTTAATTGAGGCGATGTATTGATTGTAAAAAAGGAATCGGCTAATTGCCCTTGCTCGAATGCGGTTTTAAAAAACAACTCGGTTAACGGTGTTGGTACGCGATAATAGTTTACATCGCTTATTTCTGTATAATTAAAATGTTTTGCTCTTGCACCAAAACCTGGCATTAAACTGGTATTTCCAAAATTATAAGTTAAACTGTTATAGGTTTGCCCGAGGTTTGAAAAACGAAGCAACCCGAAATTGTCTTTTCGTAAATAATTGAACTTATATTCTTTTTGAATGGTTAACGTGGTATCGACATAGGTTGTATCTCTGTTTTGAGAAATAATTAGGTAGTCTTTTATATTGGCTTTTAAATTTTTATCTGAAGGCTTATTGGTTCCCGATTGAGAGGTTTCCCTACGTATAGCCGTTGAATCTTGAGTTGTTGCTGGAGCCGATGCTATTGTTTTTTGCTTACTAATATTACCCAGAGATTTATTTTGAGCTTGCAACACACAAAATGTGCCTAAAAACAATAAGAGAACACTTAATTTATTCATTGATGTAAATTTCCGAGGCAAAAGTAATTATTTGAACGCAAAGTGTGGATAAATATTTTAAATATTGGAATGTATTGTTTAGGGGTGTTAAATTCAATCATAATGGTTTCAATTTTAAATTTATCGATATTTTAGCCTCATGTTAAAACTAAAGCATACTCATTTTAATTTAGAATGTGGCACCGACGAAGCTGGCCGTGGTTGTTTAGCTGGTCCTGTAACCGCAGCTGCTGTAATTTTACCTGAAAATTTTAAAAACAAAATACTAACCGACTCTAAACAACTAAGCGAAAAAAAGCGCGATATTTTAAAACCTATTATTGAGGAAGAAGCCTTGCATTTTGGCGTTTCTCACATTTATGAAGACGAAATAGATGATATTAACATTTTAAATGCTTCTATTTTAGCCATGCACAAAGCTATTGAACAATTAAAAGAGCAACCCGAATTTATTATTGTTGATGGTAATAGATTTAAACCATATAATAATGTACCGCACGACACCATTATAAAAGGCGACGGTAAATATTTAAGTATTGCGGCTGCATCGGTATTAGCGAAAACACATCGTGATTTGTATATGAATAAAATTCACGAAGAATTCCCCATGTACAACTGGAAAAAAAATAAAGGATATCCTACTAAAGAACACCGTGAAGCCATAAAAAAATACGGTATTACAAAATATCACCGAAAATCGTTTAGATTATTACCCGAACAATTAAAGTTAGATTTATAAGTTTTTATATTTGTAAAAATTCATTCATTTAATATGAGATTTCTTTTTGTAGCCCTAGCTGCTTTATTTTTTGTAAGCTGTAATTATAACAATTCCGAGCGTACACAACTTATCGACTTTGTTCCTGAAAATGCTTCGGTAACTATAAAATCGTCGAATATTGAAGGCTTAAAAAACAGCATTAAAAACAACGAATTTTTGCAAGAACTCGCAATAAGCTATGATTATAAAAAATTAGAAAACAAACTAAAAACCATTGGCTATTTAACCCCTAAAAACGAAGTTTTAATTTGTTTATTTAACGATGCTACGGACAGCCTACAGTACAGCATTATTACAAAACTAAACACCGACTTTTTTGTTACCGATTCACTACCAAATTACAGCGAAGAAAGCTTAAAATACAACAACAAAACCATTATAAAATCAACCATTAACGACGCTACATTTTTTAGCACTATAATTGATAGTACATTTTATGCATCGTCGTCGAAAAAAACCACCGAAGCAGTTTTAAACAAACCTGCAAACCTTAACTTTTTAAAAGCTTATAATGCCCTAGACAAGGATAACGCATTTTCTGTTTTAGTTAATACCAAAGCTTTTAATAATAAAACCTTATTTATTAACGACGCGTTATCTTTAAAAAACTTCAGCCATTATATTGCAGCAGATTTTGATGTTACTCAAGATGCTATTTTGGTAAATGGAATTTCCTCTGCTTCCGATTCTACCAGCAGTTTAATTAATGTATTTAAAAATACCATTCCGCAAGAAAACTTAACAAAACATATTGCGCCATCAAATTGCGATGGTTTTATAAGTATTACATTTGATAGCTTTAAAACCTTCAATAAAAATCTTTCTAAATACAAAACCAAAGATTCTATTTACAACAGCAATCTTTTTAATGATATTGTTGAAATAGGCGTTATTTACGAAGCCGAAAACCGAGCTATCATTTTAAACTCAATTGATGTTATTGCAACCAATGATGCCATAATCGATAAGCAAAACACATTAGATTCCTATCGAGGGATTGATATTTTTAACTTTACCGAACCTAAAATTTTTAAAAACAATTTAACACCCTTTGTTTCTGCCGAAAACATTTCGCTTTACTGCACAATAGACAACTTTTTTGTTTTTAGCAACAATCTTGAAACGCTTCAAAATATAATTGCGAGCTACCAAAATAAAACAACCATAAACGACACGCATTACTTTAAATCGGTTAACGAAAAACTTAGCAAAGCATCATCTTTTCTTCAAGTTATTAATTCTGCTACGCTCCAAAAAATAATTAATAAAAACGAGTCCAAATCATCAAGTTTAAACTTAAATAAATACGACGCCACAGCGCTACAGTTTGTGTACGATAATAATTTTGCACATGTACATGCTATTATTAAAAAGAGTAAAAGTATTGTGCATCAAAATTCGATTTCAGAATCGTTTAATATAAAACTAGATAAAGATATCTTAAACGAACCTCAATTGGTAAAAAATCATATTACTGAAGAAAAAGAAATTGTGGTTCAAGACATAAACAATAACCTATATTTAATTTCTAACCAAGGAAAAATTCTTTGGAAAAAAGCCTTACAAGGTCCTATTTTAGGAAATATAGAACAAATTGACATTTATAAAAACGGTAGACTTCAACTGGCCTTTACAACACCAAAACGCGTTTATGTTGTAGATAGAAACGGAAACGATGTTGGCCCATTCCCAGCTAAATTTAACGACGATATTACACAACCACTTTCGGTTTTCGATTACAATAAAAACAAAAATTACCGTCTTTTAGTTACACAAGGCAAACATGTATTGCTATATAATGTACAAGCAAAAATTGTAAAAGGCTTTAATTTTACAAATGCTAACAATCCTATTATTTCGCAACCCAAACATTTTAGGTTAGGCCGAAAAGATTACATTACTTTTAAAACCAAAAACAAACTGTATATACTAGATCGTCGTGGTAAAACAAGAGTAAGCCCTAAAGTACAAGAAAATTACGCCAATACACCTGTATTTTTGTATCGCGATAATTTTACCACAACAACAGCCTCAGGAAATTTGTACACAGTAGACACCAAAGGTAATGTAGCCGAAACACCTTTAAATTTAGGCGCAAACCATTTTATTGATGCCAGCAGTAAAACTTTGGTAACCCTTAGCGAAAACTTACTTACTATAAAAAATAAAACTACTGAGTTAGATTTTGGCGAATATACCAGCTGCAAATTCTTTTACTTAAACGATAAAATTTATATTTCGGTAACCGATTTACAAGCGCACAAAGTGTATTTATTTGATAGCCAATCGAAATTATTAGCGAACTTTCCAGTTTACGGAAACTCAAGTATCGCCTTAGATAATATTGATAATGATAAAAACTTAGAATTTGTAACTAAAGGCGAAAGCAACTCAATAATAATTTATCAAATAAATTAATATTTTATTTATAAGCTTTTGTATGTAGAAACTAATTTCTATATTTATCAAACAAAATCGACAAATAGCTATTTAATTAGTTTACCTATAAATGAAAAGCTCTTACATTCTCTCAATTACTTTTATTTTCGATAAAAACATTATACCAACCGATTAAAATCGCAAGTCCTCGAATCTTTTTTTGAGCGCCAAAGTATTTATGCTTTGGCGTTCTTTTTTACCTAAAATGTAAACAATATTTAATAGTATTGCAATCTTAAAACACGCCGCTATGATTTCACGTAAAAACGCATCCATTTCAAAATTTATAATCCACAAAGTGGGCAACAAATTTAACGACACAAAAAATGCTTTTTCAGAAAAATTAGTCGATTTTGATGAAGCCAGTTACAACCTAATGTTGCCGTTTTTACTACGTCCGTTTGGTAGCGTTGTGCAAAGTTACCGCTTTAGCCACCATGCCAGTATTGCTCTAAACGAAATTAACAGCTACAGCAATAAAATTTTTGATGAGGATGATGCTTTTATTGAAACCTCTAAACACATGGTTACGCATTTATACGAGCAATCAAACTCCGCAAACATAAAAACTGGCGATGTTATGGTGGTTGAGTTTGAAGGCATTGAGTTTAGAGACATAACCACCAATGCCATTGGTATTTTTAAAATTGAAAGCAAAATTAACTTTTTTCAAACCTATTTAGAAAACAATAGCTACGACGTTTTGGTACAAAAAGGAATTAGCTCTAAAAAGGTTGATAAAGGGTGTTTAATTTTAAATCAGAAGGATGAAGAAGGTCCAATTGTTTTTAGTATCGACAATAATAATTACGATGCGCAATACTGGATTAATCATTTTTTAAATATAAAATATGCCGATGATGCCAACAACCACACCCAACAATATATTGAGTTATGTAAAGATTTTGCCGACGACATAATAAACACCAGTTATGGCAAGCAAGAACAAAATACCTTTTTAGCAAAAACCATCGACTTTTTTAAAGAGCACGAAACCGTAAATATTGAAGAATTTAAAGAGGAATTGTTTGAAGAAGACAAATATAAACGCGAATTCGACAGCTACAAAAAAACCTTCGAAGACGAACAGAATATTGTAATGCGAAACCGTTTTGATGTTGCCGAAGCTGTTGTAAATAAAGAGAAACGCAAAATTAAAACCGATATAAACCTAGACACCAACATACAAATAAAACTAGATATTGATGCGCCAGACGCATCTACCGAATACCTAGAACGCGGTTACGACGATGAGAAAAAAATGCACTATTACAAAGTGTTTTTTAATGCCGAAAATTAAACTAATAACTTAATATTAGCATACGAATTTTTTAAAGCCTTTTCAATTTGCTTTGGGCTAAGCCATTTTACTTTTGTAATGCCTTCGTTTTCTTGAGCTTGTAATTTACCTGTATAATTGGTTTTCATCTCAAACCAATAGGTTACTTTTATACGGAATTGGCCATTGCGCTTAAAAATATGGTAAGTGGTTTCTAATGGTTTTACAATTTCTAAATCCTTAACTCCTGTTTCTTCTTCTACTTCGCGAATAGCACTAGCTTCAATCGATTCTTTACGCTCTTTTTTTCCTTTAGGTAAATCCCATTTATCATTTCTGTAAATAAAAAGCACCTCTCTATTTTCGTTATAAACCTTTCCACCACCAGCAACTACGTTGGGTAACTTCTTTAAAAATTTCTTTAAAAGCTTCTCTTCCTTTTTATAAACTAAATGCACACCTTTTAAATCGGGGTTAGATTGAAGCTTTTTAATAACCTTTTTTATATTAACGGTTCTTAATTTATAATTCTCAAAACCAGCTACTTTTTCTTTATTAGTAGTTATAATAATAGGTTTATCGCCAACAAAAGCTTTATACATATGGGCTATGTGTTAAGTTATAATTAGGGTAAAAATATCATTTTTTAATTACAAGTTTGTTGAAAACTATATTTTTTATCGACAATTAACTATTAGATAAAATTAAATTTATGTGTAATTTTACCCACATGATTTTTAACAAAAATACCGCCAAAAAAACTGCTGAAGTTTTACTGCAAGTAAAAGCAATAAAACTTAGCCCTCAAGAGCCATTTACCTGGGCATCAGGATGGAAATCACCTATTTATTGCGACAACCGTATTATTTTATCGTTTCCAACTATTCGAAATTATGTTCGTGAAACTATGGCTAAACATATTGAAGAGCAGTACGGAAAACCCGACGCAATTGCGGGTGTAGCAACAGGAGCCATAGGCATTGGCATGCTTGTAGCCGAATATTTAGGTTTGCCATTTATTTATGTGCGCCCCGATGCTAAAGGACACGGACGCAAAAACCAAATTGAAGGTTTTATTGAAAGTGGCCAAAATGTAGTTGTGGTTGAAGATTTAATTAGCACAGGAAAAAGTAGCCTTAACGCCGTAAAAGCCTTACGTGATGCCGGCGTTAAAGTAAAAGGTATGGTTGCTATTTTTACCTACGGATTTAAAGTTGCTACCGAGAATTTTGAAAACGAAAACGTATTTTTACGTACCTTAGGTAACTACGACACTTTACTAGAAAAAGCCTTAGAAACCAATTATATTACCGAAAAAGAACTACAAACTTTATCGGCGTGGAATGCCAACCCTAGCGAATGGAACGCTATTTGATTATAAACATGTAGTTAAGTTATTTTTACTCGACTTTAAAACATAAAAAATAAACATAAAATGAATTTAGAATCCCCAAAGGTTAGTGTTTCAAAATCGCCTGAAGCTGTTTTTAATTTTTTATCAGATATTAAAAATTTTGAATCTTTAATGCCCGAAAACATTAGTAAATTTGAAGTTTTAGACGACGACAAGTTTCTTTTCGCTCTTAAAGGCATGCCAGAAATTGTATTAAAAAAGAAAGAAGTTATACCACCTAACAAAATAATTTTAGGTGCCGCTGGAGGTAAAATAGATTTCTCTTTAATTGGAAATATTACCGAAGTTGATGCTAACTCTAGCGAAGTACAATTACAATTTAGTGGCGATTTTAACCCTATGATGGCCATGATGATTAAAAGCCCAATTACTAAGTTTTTAGAAACTTTAGCCACCAATATGCCAAAAGCGGTTTAATACATAAGGGAAACTTCCTTTAAGTCGAATTTCTTAATATTTTCGTCTTCAAGCAATACCATTAATTTACCGTATTTAGTGACGCCTTTTATAAAACCAGGAAACATAACGCCTTCAGCATTTTTAAATGTTGAAGGTTTATTTTTTCTAAACAAATTGGCTTCATAGGCCGTTTTTACTTCTTGGTATTTTTCAGCCTGAAGCATTTCAGAGTAATACTTAATTTGCTTAATTATTTCATTTAAAATGTCGTCTAAATCATAATGAATCCCTGTAATATTTTTTAACGAACTGGCTTTAGGCAATCCATCAAAATCCACCTGATTTACATTTAACCCCACACCAATAATTGTTGAGTTGAGTTTGTTTTTTATGACATTTTCAATTAAAACACCACAAATCTTATGGTTAGCTGACAAAATGTCGTTTGGCCATTTTATAGCTAAATTAGGCACATTTAAAGTCTTTAAAGCTTGCAAAATAGCCATCGAGACCGCCATACTTATATAAAACGGAAAGGCCACATGGTGCACACTCAAGTCCTTAAACATACTAAATATAAGGTTTTTACTCGCTTGAGAGTTCCAAACCGTCCCCATTTGTCCGCGGCCTTGGGTTTGGTTTTGGGTTACAACCACAGTATAATCTGCTATCTGCTCACTAGCAATCAGCTCTCTTAAAAACGAATTTGTAGAGTCGATGGCATTAAGTTTGATAATAGACATATAAAGATTATTATTTTAAGTGAAAAATCTTAAGAATTTTTAAACTGTAAAGAACTAAAAAAATAATAACTTTGCATAAATTAAATAAAATTAATGGCGAAAGAAAAAATAAGCGCAGACCAGCTCATATCTGTAATAATAAGTGGCATTGAAGATGTTAAAGGTAAAGAAATTAATCTTCTAGATTTAAGAGATATTGAAAATACCGTTTGCGACTACTTTATAATTTGTGAAGGTACTTCAAACACACAAGTAAACGCTATTGTTAACTCGGTACAAAAAAAAGTAAGTAAAGAATTAAAGGACAACCCGTGGCATACCGAAGGTGTCGATAATGCCGAATGGGTTTTAATTGATTATGTAAATGTTGTGGTGCATGTGTTCCAAAAACACGTTCGCGAGTTTTATGACATTGAAAGCCTTTGGGGCGACGCAAAAACAACAGTTATAGAAACCAGTTACTAAAACACTACAATGACAAACGAAAATAATAACACTAAAGACAAGAAACCTAAATTTAGTCCGTACTGGATTTATGGTATATTAATCGCTATTTTTATTGGATTCCAAATATTTAACAGTGGAAGTTACAACAATGGAAGTGTAATTACACCTACTGATTTTTTTAAATATTTAGAAGACGGAGATGTAGCTAAAGTAGTAGTTGTTACAAATAGAGAAAGAGCTGAAGTTTATTTAACTAAAGAAGCAGAAGCAAAAGATGCTCATAAAAATGCTATTCCGCAAAGCTTTTTGCCATCGGCCACAGCCTTACCTAATTATAAATTTAATTATGGTTCTCTAGAAAATTTTGAAAAAAAATTAGATGAAACCAAGGCTAACTTAACAACAAAACCAATTGTAAAATTTGATCCAGAAGAAAGCGATTGGCAAGATTTTTTAATTGGCATTTTACCATTTGTACTTTTAATAGGCGTTTGGTTTTTTATTATGCGAAGAATGTCTGGCGGTGCTGCTGGTGGTGCTGGAGGGCAAATTTTTAACATCGGAAAATCGAAAGCTAAACTTTTCGACCAGAACACCAAAGTTAAAACAACCTTTAAAGATGTTGCTGGTTTAGAAGGCGCAAAAGAAGAGGTGCAAGAAATTGTAGACTTTTTAAAATACCCTGAAAAATACACTACTTTAGGCGGTAAAATTCCAAAAGGTGCTTTATTAGTTGGCCCTCCAGGAACAGGTAAAACCTTATTAGCAAAAGCCGTTGCTGGCGAAGCCAAAGTACCGTTTTTCTCTTTGTCTGGATCAGATTTTGTAGAAATGTTTGTTGGTGTGGGTGCTTCTCGTGTACGCGATTTGTTTAAGCAAGCCAAAGAAAAATCACCTTCTATCATTTTTATTGATGAAATTGACGCCATTGGTCGTGCTAGAGGAAAAAATGCCATGTCTGGAAGTAATGACGAGCGCGAAAATACACTTAACCAATTACTAACCGAAATGGATGGTTTTGGTACCAATACAAACGTTATTGTTTTGGCAGCAACAAACCGCGCCGATATTTTAGATAAAGCTTTAATGCGTGCTGGACGTTTCGACCGTCAAATTTATGTTGATTTACCAGACGTTCGTGAGCGTAAAGAAATTTTTGAAGTGCATTTACGTCCACTTAAAAAGGCCGAAGGCTTAGATTTAGATTTCCTATCGAAGCAAACTCCAGGATTCTCTGGTGCCGATATTGCCAACGTATGTAACGAAGCGGCATTAATTGCTGCAAGAAATGGCAAAAAAGCTGTTGACAAACAAGATTTTCTTGATGCCGTAGATAGAATTATTGGTGGTTTAGAAAAGAAGAACAAAATAATTACTCCAAGCGAAAAACGTGCGGTTGCATTTCATGAAGCTGGTCATGCGGTTGTTAGTTGGATGCTTGAACATGCTGCGCCACTAGTAAAAGTAACTATTGTACCACGTGGTCGCTCGTTAGGTGCGGCTTGGTATTTACCAGAAGAGCGCTTAATTGTTCGCCCAGAACAAATGCTAGACGAAATGTGTGCTGCTCTTGGTGGTCGTGCTGCAGAAAAAGTTATTTTCGATAAAATTTCTACGGGTGCATTAAGTGATTTAGAAAAAGTAACCAAACAAGCCAGAGCTATGGTTACCGTTTATGGTTTAAGTGATAAAGTTGGTAATTTAACTTATTACGATTCGTCTGGACAAAGCGAATACGGTTTCTCAAAACCTTATAGCGAGCAAACGGCCGAAATTATTGATAAAGAGATTTCGGATATTATTGAAAAACAATACAAACGTGCTGTTGATTTACTTGAAGAACATAAAGATAAATTAACCGAACTCGCCGAAGTTTTACTTGAAAAAGAAGTTATTTTTAAAGATAATTTAGAAAAAATATTTGGAAAACGCGCTTTTGAAAAAGAAGAACCTGAAGCAAGTAAACCAGCCGAAGATATAGACAAAAAACAAGAATAGTAATTTATTCCTAACGTTTTGGTAAAAATCTTAAATTAATCACACGGTTAATTTAAGATTTTTTATATTTGGGCAACATCCAAGGAATTGAGATTAATAGCAAATCCACTAAATGAGTTTTTTTAGAAAATTTTTTGGTTCAAAACCGAAATCATCCGATGAAGAAATAAAATCGGATGATCGAGGCAAATTTATGCCTGAAATTAAGCTACCAATAGATGAAAAGTTTACCATAAACTTTAAAGCTAATGGTGGTAAGTTCCTGTATTGCGAGAACTTAACAGAGATATTCGATAATTTTGAAAACATTATACTTGAAAACAACTGGGAAGGTGATAAAGCCTTAGTTTTAGATAAAAACTTAAGCAAAAAGTTTAAAAACACCAGTTTAAAACCAACTTTAAAAATTTCGGAAGCAACCTATTTTTTAACCACCTGCGAAAATTTAATTGCCAACGATGGCTCTTTACTAATATCGTCGAAACAAATTTTCGAAAAAAAACTTCACGAATTACCATTTAACTTTATTGTTTTTGCAACCACAAGTCAGTTTGTTGAAAACATAGGCGAAGGTCTTCGCGGTATTAAAAACAACAATAAACAAAGTATACCAACAAATATTACTACTATTAAAAACTTTAAATCTGAAGAGGAGGACAAAAACTTTTTAAGTTACGGTAGTAGTTCCAAAAATTTATACCTTCTCCTGTTAGAAGATTTATAGTAATGAAAGAAACACTTACGCGCTCACTTTCTGGTTTACTATATGTTGCCTTATTAATTTTCTGTTTACAATTTAAGCATTTACTTATTGGGTTACTTTTTATTTTTGGTTTAGTATGTTTAACCGAGTTTAAAAAACTAATACAGCTAAAAAGTTTCATTCCTTATATTATATTTGTAGTACTTTACGGTGTATTTGGGTATTGGCAAAACATTTTAAATACTGGTTTAGGCTTAAATGAAGCGATAAAAATTATTACGGTATTTTCAATTTTCGTTAATTTATTTCTTATTCAAGATTTGTTTTCGGCAAAACGAATACCATTATTTTTTACAAAACGCTATTTACTTACAACCTTTTATTTATCGAGTGCTTTTGTATTTTTAGTGCTTATTGCAAATCATTTTAAAGCATTTAATTCTAGTATTCTATTAGGTTGTTTTATTTTAGTTTGGAGCAACGATACTTTTGCCTATTTAGTTGGTAAAAACTTTGGACGCCAAAAGCTATTCGAAAAAATTTCTCCTAAAAAAACCGTTGAAGGCTTTTTAGGTGGCTTATTTTTTTCGTGCGTAATTAGCTATTTTATTGCTACATTTACACTTACATTAAATTTTACCAACTGGCTAATTTTAAGCATTATAATTAGTGTATTTGGCACTTTTGGCGATTTAATTGAGTCGAAATTTAAAAGACAAGCCCACGTGAAAGACAGTGGCCAAATTATGCCAGGTCATGGTGGCTTGTTAGATCGTTTAGACAGCATTATTTTTGCTGCCCCGTTTATATATTTATTTTTAAGAATATTGAATTATGTTTCATAAAGAAGGCCATAAAATAATTTTTATAACCCTTGTAGCCGTTGTTGCTGGCTGTTTATTAGTAGATAGTTTTGTTTCTATTTACTGGCTACGTACTTTAATTTTAATTGCGTTAGTTATCTTTTTAATATTGATTTTACAATTTTTTAGAAATCCCAAGCGCAACACCGTTTTAAACGACAAACAAGTAGTATCGCCTGTAGATGGTAAAGTAGTGGTAATTGAAGAAGTTTTTGAAAAAGAATATTTTAACGAAAAACGCCTACAAGTAAGTGTGTTTATGTCTCCAATAAATGTGCATGTAACGCGTTACCCTATTAGTGGAAAGGTTGTGTTTAGTAAATACCATCCTGGAAAATATTTAGTTGCATGGCACCCAAAGGCGAGTGAAGAAAACGAACGCACCACTGTGGTTGTTGAAAACAATACCTATGGCAAAGTATTACATAGGCAAATTGCTGGCGCCTTAGCGAAGCGTATTGTAAATTATGCCAAAGTTGATGATGCAGCAGTACAAGGTGGCGAATCGGGTTTTATTAAATTTGGGTCGAGAGTAGATTTGTTTTTACCTTTAAATACCAACATTAAAGTAGCCCTTAACCAAAAAGTTCGTGGTGGAGAAAGCATTATTGCCCAACTTAATGAATAAAAAAGATCTTGACATAGCATTTAAAGAAGCTGTTAAGCGCGTTAACGAGCATAAAGAGCCGTTTCCTGCCGATACGCTACTAAAGCTATACGCTTACTACAAAAAGGCTACCAACGATTATGGCCGACCAAAAAGTAAAAAAGCCATAATTAATGCATTTAAAACAAATGCCTTATTTCAAGTTAAAAATATAACTCAAGATAAGGCAAAACAAATTTATATCGATTTGGTAAATAACTACTTTTTGTATCGTAAGTAGTATTACTGCTTTTTAAGGTCGAGTTTCTCTGCAAAATAATCGCAAAAATCTTTCATTGTAGCCGTCATTTTTTCATCCTGAGTGGCTCTATTAAAAGTATTACTCATAGCGACTAAGGTTTGATGAAAAAACACTTTCATTTCATCTACCGGCATATCTTTAGTCCATAAATCTATACGCAAGGTTTCTTGTGCCTTATGATCCCACACTGCAAGCATCATCGCTTTAGCTTCTTCGTTTGTTATGCCACCATCTTGTGCGGTCCAATTTAATTTTTCTGGTACACGATTTTCATCTAGCTCGACACTAAGTTCTATTTTCGAGGTTATATTTGCCATTATCTTCTGGGTTTAAATTTTGTGTTATTATAAATTTCTTCGGTAGTTTTAATCAACATTTCTCTAAAAGTAACGTCATTTTGTTCCATATAAGCACGTACAATTTGCCACCCAATGTACTGCCCTATTCTACCTGGTGAATTGCTATCAATTTCTTCTAAATAAAATTTACTAAAAGGTGCATCAACAATAAAACGTCCTGGTAGTTTAGAGTCGGTACTAAACAATAATTCCTTTTCTACAAAGTACCTCCAAATGTAGCTTTCGTTAGCAATAGCCCAATTTAATTGCTCTTGGGTATAGCCAATACGTTGCGCTTCAGATTTAAAAGGAATCACCTTATCTTTAAAATAAAGTATTTTTCCAAAGTAAATCATTTCATCTAAAAAAGTACGATGTTGCGGGTGGTAAATGTATTTTTGTGCATATTTTTCGGCCATATCTACAACCAATTGCTCCTTATTAAAGTTAGCTCTTATAAATTTTTGAATACCGCCATAAAACTCATGTTCACTGCCTAAATAAGTATCTAACGATAAAACGGCAATGGTATCGGTAACAATAACTTTGTTTCTGTAATCTACATCGTTGGTTGTGGTAATAACGCGTGGCGGGTAAAATTCGGGGAAATAGTATTTTAAATGATTGAAAAGTGATTCTATATCGGTTTTAGTTTCAGAAAAACTCCCAAATGTTTTATTTACTTCAGTAAAAAGTTCCTGTTGCAACGTATCGTTTTTTTTAGCTAACCAAAACGAATCTTTGAGTTTCCCGGAAAACATAAACGGATAAGCCTGTTTTAATTTAGGCAATTTTTGGGCATTTACATTGGCAAAAAACTGGTCAAAACGTTCCACCTCAATACCTATATTAATTTTAGCTATTTCTGTTTCTAATTTATCTTCATGTTTACAAGCAGATAAAAAGATTAAAAAAAGTACTACAACAATTTTAATTTTAGCATTAAACTTAAACATCATAAATTTTTATAAATTAATTGTAAAGTTTATTTTTGTTTACAAAGGTACTATTATCATAATTAAATTCACTTAATATGCAAACAGAAAAAGTTGTAGATTACATAGTAAACTGGTTAAAAGATTACGCAACAAAAGCAGGAGTGAAAGGCTTTGTTATAGGAATTTCTGGAGGCATAGACTCTGCAGTAACCTCTACACTTTGTGCTAAAACTGGATTACAACTTTTATGTTTAGAAATGCCTATACACCAAGCGCCATCGCAGGTTAGTAGGGCTTTAAATCATATAAATTGGTTACAAGAAAATTTTGATGATGTGCGCATGACACAAGTAAATTTAACTCCTGTTTTTGATAGTTTGGTGGCTAGTTTACCTGCTGTAGATAATGAAGAAGATAGATTTATGTCTTTAGCTAATACCAGAGCTCGTTTGCGCATGACATCGCTTTATTATTTTGCAGCTTTAGAAAAGCTATTGGTTGCTGGTACTGGAAATAAAGTTGAAGATTTTGGTGTTGGTTTTTACACTAAATATGGTGATGGCGGTGTTGATTTAAGTCCGATTGCCGATTTACTTAAAACTGAAGTTTACGAGATTGCAAAATACCTAGGTGTTAACCAAGAAATTATAGACGCGCAACCTACCGATGGCCTTTGGGGAGATGATAGAACTGACGAAGACCAAATTGGAGCTTCTTATCCAGAGCTAGAATGGGCTATGAAAATGAGCGAAGAAGGTAAAACTGCTGACGATTTTACAGGAAGACAACAAGAAGTATTTAATATTTACAAGCGTTTTAATACTGCTAATAAGCATAAAATGATACCAATTCCTGTTTGTGACATACCTAGCGAATTAAAATAGTGGCACTTACACTAACTAGAAATTAAACCTCAACGGTCAAATTTTAATTAACTACCATTACTTAGGAGCGGTTTCTAAAACTTTGTTTTATTTATTTCTCCCAAATAATGTACTTGATTTTGGCAAGTAAAATACCTTGGATAATAAAAACAATATAAACTTAGGAGTTTAGGCTTTTATACATTACACTATTACACTTAAAAAACTGATAAGTTATTCATGAAAAAAGCCTGTAAAGATAAATTTTATCTATTATAGTAATCTAAAGTGAACCCTGATTATAGAGGTTTGACTGATACTCCAAAAGCATTCAAGCAAACTTAAAACCATTACAGCTCAGAAATTTTTTATGTACTTTTTAGCTACAAATTTCAGTTTTTATTACTTTTAATATATGAAATTTTTCCTTTTTTACGCAAAATACTTCCTATTAAAAAGAAGAATATAAAAATAATTTTCACAATAAAACATCTAAAACCTTATTAACTCCTCTGCTAAATAGAATTTTTTTTAATTATTCTTAAATTATTATACTTACATAGCTTCATTTTATACGTAATAAGTTAAATTTATTCTTTATTAATTATAAATAGCAAAAATTTACTACTTTTACAATCAGCTTAGTCTCTCACACAATTATATCTCAACCTAATTGTATAAAAGCTTAAATATTATGATCAAAATTTTGTTAGCAGACAATCACCCAGTAACAAGAAAAGGGTTAGAAGTCTTATTTACCGCAACTCACGACATTGAAGTTATAGGTAGTGTAGGTGATGGAGAAGCCATCATTGAATTTGTAAAAAGAAATCCAGTAGACATTGTTTTAATGGAAACCGATTTACCTAAGTTAAACGGTTTAACAGTGTTACGTTATTTTAAAAAGGATTTCCCAAATATAAAAACTTTAATTTTTAGTGCGCAACCAGAAGAGGTTTATGCTTTAAATGCCATTAAAGCTGGTGCATCGGGTTACATTTCGAAAACCGAAAATTTAATTACATTAAGTGAAGCCATTTATAAAGTAAGCGATGGTGGTATATACTTAAGTAACGATTTAACCCAACAATTGGCATTTGGCAACCGCGTAAGTAGCAATGGAAAGGCGTCTTTCTACAAAAAACTTTCTACCAGAGAAGCCGAAGTTTTAAAATTACTTACTATTGGTAAAAAGAATAAAGAAATATCTAAAGAATTAGATATCAATGAGAAAACGGTTAGTACTTATAAAGCGCGATTAATGCGTAAACTTAAAGTGACTAATTTGGTTGATTTGGTTAACCAAGCGAAACTTGCCGAAGAAGTTTTATAACACACGGTTTAGTTTTCTAGATAATAACATTTTTAGGCTCGAATAGTCTTTTACTTCTTCAAGTATATTTCTATTCGAGTCTATTTTATTATTTAAGGTTTGCGCCTGAAACTCTTTCACTTTTAAATCGATTAAAAAACAACGTAAACTTAAAATGGTTTCACTCACCAATTGCGCTACAGTTTCCGTTTTTTCTTTTGGATAAATATTTTGACGTTGCCAATCGTCGAGCGTATAACGTTCCTCATCCATTAAAATGGTTGTAATTTCGCTAGCCATTTCTGCATCAACAGTATTTACAAAATTATTTAGGTCGAATTCTGGGTTCTGATTCAGCTTTTCAATGATGGTATAATAAAGTGTTTTAAAATTAGGGTTGGTAAATTCCATTTCGTCATCCTGCAAATCTAAAAACACTTTTTCGAACACTTTTGCTTGATGAATTACGGGTTCTAATCCTAAGTCGCCCGACTCGTTTTCTTTAAAAACTAAATCTTCAAACTCTTCGGTTTTATTTCCATAGAGCAATAAAATTTCAATTATTTTTCGTTCTAAGATATATTGTACATCAACCTTTTTAACTGGTTGTTCGTGTTTAATAACCTGAAACGCTTTTTGGTCTTTTTTAAATTGTTTATCGGCTTCCTGTATGTCTTTCTTATTCATTTGCGCGAGCGTACTAAACAGTACTTCTTCGCTTATATCCATAATATTGGCGCATTCGCGGATATAAATTTCCTTTTTTATAGTATCGGGAATTTTTGAAATAGAGTTTACAATATCGCGAACCGTATCGGCCTTTTTTATAGGATCGTTTTTAGACTCCTCGAATAACACAGAAGCTTTAAACTGAATAAAATCTTTAGCGTTTTCGTTAAGATAAAGTGTTAATTCATCAAAAGTATTTTGTTTTGCAAAACTATCGGGATCTTCGCCTTCGGGAAAGGTACACACTTTAACATTCATACCTTGCTCTAGAATTAAATCGATGCCACGAAGTGAGGCTCGCATACCGGCCGCATCACCATCAAAAAGTACGGTAATGTTTTTGGTTAACCTATTTATTAATCGAATTTGTTCGCTTGTTAATGCGGTTCCAGATGATGACACCACGTTTTTTATTCCGGTTTGATGAAACTGGATAACATCGGTATAACCTTCAACTAAATAACAGTTATCTTCTTTAGCAATAGTTTGTTTGGCATGGTAAATACCATATAGCACTTTACTTTTGTGGTAAATATCACTTTCTGGCGAATTTAAATATTTGGCTGCTTTTTTATCGTTTACCAAAATACGCCCGCCAAAACCTAAAACACGACCGCTCATACTTTTTATAGGAAACATAACGCGCCCCTTAAAACGGTCGAAACGTTTTTCGTCTTTTACAATGGTTAATCCTGTTTTTTCAAGAAACTCGATGTTGTAACCTTGTTTTAAAGCTTCATCGGTAAAGGCTTGCCACTCGTTTGGCGAGTAACCCAAATCGAAAGTTTCAATAGTTTCGGGCGTAAAACCACGCTCTTTAAAATAACTTAAGCCAATGGCTTTACCTTGATCGGTTTTATGTAGTATTTTTTGAAAATAAGTGTTGGCAAATTCGCTTACCAAATATAAACTTTCGCGCTCGTTAGCTTTTTCTTTTTGCTCGTTGCTTTGCTCGGTTTCTTCAATTTCAATATTATATTTTTTAGCCAAATATTTTATGGCTTCGGGATATGTAAAATGTTCGTGTTCCATTAAAAATGCCACGACATTGCCACCTTTTCCGCTCGAAAAATCTTTCCAAATTTGCTTTACAGGCGATACCATAAAACTTGGTGAACGCTCGTCGCTAAACGGGCTTAAACCTTTAAAGTTACTTCCCGCTTTTTTTAGCTGTACAAAATCGCCAATTACCTCTTCTACTCTAGCGGTTTCGAAAACTTGATCTATGGAACTTGGTGATATCAATTTAAAACATTTTAAGCTGTAAAATTACGTATTAACTATCGATTTTTGAAATATAAATATTTGTTGTATTTTTATTACAAAACCTATTTATGCAAGCTCTTCCGTTAGTTACTTTAAAGCGTCAATACCATAGAAAGGCGCATCAAATTACTATAAATTTTAGATACAACGACACCTTAATTCAACTTTTAAGGCAAAAAACAGAGGCTAAATGGAGTAAAACTCACTGCGTTTGGTATGTACAAAATAATCCTAAAAATTTGAAAACTATTTTTGGTGTTTTCAGGGGTTTTGCTACTGTTGATGCTAATGAGATTTTTGATAAAAGATTACCTGTAAAAAAGTTTCCGAAGAAAAGAATTAGACAATTAAGTGATGCGAACCGCACTTTATTAAACAATTTTTATAAGTATTTAAAAGGGAAACGTTATAGCGATAGCACGGTGCATACGTATTCGCAATTAGTGGCCGATTTTGTTGAGTTTTATAATAATGACACTATTGAAAATTTAAATAACCGCAGTGTTGAGCATTATATTGAAACTATTTATGTAAAACGGAATTATGCTATTAACACGCAACGCCAATTTATTAGTGCTATGAAACTGTTTGTGGTGTTTTACCGAAACTCGAAAATTAATAATTTGGAGTTGCAACGCCCTAAAAAATCGCGAAAACTGCCTAATGTTTTGTCGGATATTGAAGTTATTAGATTAATACAGGTTACCAAAAACTTAAAGCACCGTATGGTAATTGCTTTAATTTACTCGTCGGGTTTACGCATTAGCGAACTTATTAATTTAAGGGTTGCCGATTTAGAAATTGACAGACGTCAAATTTTTATTAAAAATGCAAAAGGAAAAAAGGATAGATATGTAAGTTTAGCTGAAAGTATTTTGCCGCTTTTAAAAAACTATTTAATGACTTACAGCCCAAAAAGCTATTTAATTGAAGGGCAAGATGGTTTAGCTTATTCGGATAGCAGCATTAGGAAATTTTTAAAACACTCGTGTAAGTTAGCCAATATAAAGAAACTTGTTTCGCCTCATACTTTACGCCATAGTTATGCTACGCATTTACTTGAACAGGGTGTTAACTTAAGGCATATACAAGAATTATTAGGACATGCTCGACCAGAAACCACTATGGTTTACACACATGTAGCACGAAAGGACTTGTTGGATATACAAAGCCCATTGGATAAGGTTGTAAGCCAGTTGAAGTATGTTGATAAAACGGAAGACAAATTCCTATTATCCCGTAAGAATTGATGGATATTTTGCTATATTTATCCAGATATAACTAGTTAGCTGCAAACACAAAAAACTACCTCAAATATAAAATGATATGAAATTCTTTAATTTCTTTAAACTAAAAACAAAAATAGAGGAAGTTCAAATAAGCAAAGACTCTAAATTACCACATTCTGATGTTGCAAAAAATCGAATAGATAAAATAGAATTTAACTCAACTACAGAACTTATTGAAATATTAAATTTTATTAAAAATAATGATGTGTTTTGTGGAATTGAATTAAGCGAACCAGCAACAGATAATGATATTAAATTCTTTGAAACTGAAAAAAAATTAAAATTACCAAAAGACTTTAAGACTTTATACAAGTTTTGTAATGGATTTGAAACTGATGAAGATTTATTCAGACTTATACCTCTTAATGAAATTATAGATAATGGAAAAGACGATTATTGTATAAGTGATTCTTCATTTCATTTTACTGAATATATGATATATTCTGATATGTGGACAGTTGAAATTAACCCAGCCAATATTGACAATTATAAAATTTATAACAAGGCAAATGATATTGTATACTTAACAAGTTCACTTACTGAATTTTTATGCGTATTCTTAAATAAAGGAATTTATGATGGACTTTATGAATGGAGAGAAAAACAAAATGAATAAAATAGTCAGCAGCTAACAATGTATAACCGCAATTACGGCGGATTCGACTACGTCCGAATCCACTCGGAATTGCTAACGTCTGTGCTAAACCGAAAATCATTAAATTTAATCCCGTAACTGACGGTTATACGAGACCGTTGTACCCAATTTGAGAAAATCACAGAAAAATATTGAACATGGATAAAATGCACGAACAAATATTAATTCGAGCTGAAATCGATGCTCTGAACTTAATAGAAAAACATCTAAATATTTTAAAAAAGCAATCTGACTTTTCAGTTGTAGATGATTTTGACTTGGCAATCTTTCATGCTGAAAATGAAGCTGAACGGAATATTGATTTTGATATCAAATTTAGTGCTCAAAATAATGTACCAAGCATTTCAAGTCACACTGTTCAATGGTTTATGGAAAATACAAGATTGGACTACAATATGTATTTAAAGAGGAAAGCAAATATTAATGAATTAAGACAAAAAATTGAACTCACAAAAAATGAGGAATTACTTTCCGACTTTTATTCTGGTATGGCTGAATTTCATCTAAAAAATATAAAAGAAAACAATTGAATATGAAATTCAAAGAAATCATACAACTATTAAAAATTATGCCCAAACGAATGATTCTAATAATCATTATTGCAATTGTAACGATAATTGCTGTGGTAAATGACATTGGAATAAAATCATCTTTAGCATTAATTTTTTTGGGAATTATTAGTTACGTAATTGCGAAAATTACTTGGAATGATTTCTGAATTATTTAATAAAAACTGGGTACAACAACGGCTATAATTCATTGCGGTTGAATTCCTTATCGGAATTCAACGCATTTTTGCTATCTTTCGGCTACGGCGGAAAGAATCCTGCGGATTTTTCCGCAACGAAATCATAGCCCAAACCGTTAGCGTACATATGAAAAAAACACTCTTGATATTATTTTTACTTTTTGCAAACATTAGTTGCGGACAAGTAATCTCAAAAACTCAATTGGAATCAGATTTTTTAGAGTACAGTAATCTGATTTCTAAAAGAGAATACGAAAAAGCAGTTGATTTTATGCCGACTGATTTTTGGAGCGTGTACGAAAAAAATGAATTTCTGACTAAAATGGAAAGAGTCGGAAAACAAATGGATTCAATCTCGATTAATAATATAAAGATTGTAGATGTCAGCGAAACTATAAACTCAAATGACAAAAAATTCAGAGTTATTAAATACTCATCGGATTTGGTATTTGACTCTTCAAAAATTTCTGAAAGAGTGATTGACAAATATAAATCTCAATTCGGAATTGAAAATGTAAAAATAGATACCATCAATAAACTGATTAAAATAAAAAACAGCAGTCATATGATTTCAGTCTACGACAACGGATTAGAGAAATGGAAATATTTGGAATTTAATGGACAAAGTATTTCTAAAATTTACGGAATTGAAACTTGGGCTGAATTAAATAAATACGTACGCTAACACCGTGTAAAAATAATTGCTTGGTTCTAGCCTACTCGGAAAATCCTACGGATTTTCCTCTGGTTCGTTCCATTTTTAGTAAGTTAGTTGCTTGCACACGCAACTATCCTTACACAAACACGTTACCACACATTTGAGAAAAATCACATATGGAAATAAAAAAAGACATAATTGTAAAAATTGATACATTGTTACAAATGGCTTTTGATGATGGGCAAATTAATTTTTTATCAGAACCAGACGAAAATTGGAAAAAAGGATTTAGAATATGTAAATCTTTAAACCTAATTAGACGAAAGAGTTCGGGGCTTTTTGAACTTGACGAAAAGGGTGTTTTTGTCATCCAAGATGGAGGAATTGAAAAATACCTAACAAACATTCGAGAAGAAAAATTTTTAGACTCCCAAATTAAACGACTAACTAAAAAGCGACTTGAGTGGGAATATGTAATTAATTTTTTATTTCTCATAACTGGTGCTGTTTTGACTTTTATCTTTACAAATATTTCGGAATCAACCAACCAAAAACAATCCACAGAAAAATTACATAATTTAAAAACTGAAATAAACGATTCAATATCCAAGATTCAAACACGCCTGAACGAACAGAACAAATCAATACTCGATATAAAAAATGCAACGGATTCATTAAAAACGGAAAAATAAATTTCATAATAATCTGATTTAAAAAACGTGTGGTAACACCGTATATAATTTATTGCTAGTTCTCGCCTACTTACGAAAGTCCTCTCGGACTTTCTTGGTCGGTAATTATTTACTAAATTAGTTGCTTAACCACGCAACAAACCATATACAAACACGTTGGCAACAATTTGAAAACTAACCAAATGAATTAAATAACTATGAATTACTTTTCTAATCAAGAAATGGATGAAGGCGAAAGAAGAGATGTAGCCTTTCAATTAGTAAATGCTTTAAGAGAAGTTGTAAGTATTTCAAAAAAGTTGAACCAACCTATTTCGTATGAACAAACTTTAGACTTCGTACAAGACCTAAATCCTGAAATGTATGATTCTATAACCGTACTTCTTGATAGAAAAAATGAAAGTGATTGGGTTAAATATTATAAGGAATTAGCTGATGCGCAATCGACAGAAGACAAAACAGTTAATCCGGTTGACTTAATCGAAAAAGACTTAAATGAATTAGATAAAATTGCTCTAAACAAAGACAATAAAAGGTTTTTAAAGAAAAGAATTCGTGACTATAAAAATGCTATAGAATATTTTCAACCGAGAAAAATATCCGAACATAAAATCCTTAATAGAGATATGTATTTAGCGGAAAGAAAGGATTTAAAAATTCAAGGCAAAATATATGAAAAAGAAGAATTCGTAGATTATAGATTAGAAAAAGACAATGTTTTAAGATTAAGACTATTACATCCAGATAATGCTGAAAACATTTTAGGTGCGGATTTGATTTATGAACATATTGATACAAAAAGTGGCTATGTGAGATTTTTACATATGCAATACAAAACTTGGAATAATAAAACTTTAAATTTTAAAGCTGGTAGCTTAAGTGCTCAAATTGAAAAAATGGAGCAAAATTTGTGTAAAGCTGGTTATTGCAATAATTCAGAAGGGAAAAAGACTTTAAAAAACTACAGAATGCCATTTTGCTGTGCATTTTTGAGACCTACTAGTAAAATGCAAAATTCAGATAGTAAAATGGTTAGTACAGGTTTACACGTTCCAATTTGTGAAGTCAAAAAAATAATGGAGACCGAAAAATCTTTGACAAAAGACAATGTGAAAGGAAAAAATGTTTCGTACAAAATATTTGACGAACTTTTTAATGCTCGAATGATAGGTTCAAGGTGGCTAACATATGAAGAACACACGAATTTCTATAAAGAAAGAAATTTATTAGATGTCGATAACATCATCAGATTACACGCTCAAGAAATATTAACATAAAAAACTGTTGCCAACAATGGCTATAAGTAATTGCTTGTTCTCGTCTACTTCTGAAAATCCTCGCGGATTTTCAGTTTGGTGTGTACTTGTAAAGTTTAACGCCAAAACACGCAACTACTCATAGCCGAGACCGTTGGCAATAATATCAGCGAAACGTTAAAAACGAAGAAATGGATTAATGAAATACAGCATTCCAGATAAAAGAGAATTGACAAAATCGGAAATTGAATTACTGATTTATCTGTTTGGAAAAGAAAAATCGGAATGGACTAATTTAATCGGAAATCTGAAAGTTATTGCGAGATGTGGATGCGGAAAATGTCCGACTATAATGTTTGGAAAAACATTTGACTCTGAAATTCAAAAAGGAAATTTAATAATTGATTACGCAGGAAAAGGTGAAAACGGAGAATTAGTTGGAATTTCTGTGTTCGGAACTGACCAAATGCCAACTGAATTAGAATTTTACTCAATAGACGGAGAATCAGATATTACGGAAATACCGAAAATTGACACCCTGAAATCTATAAACGAAAATTTGACTGAATGAAAAAAATACAATTGCCAACAATGTATAACCGCAATTACGGCGGATTCGACTACGTCCGAATCCACTCGGAATTGCTAAAGCTAGTTAATAACTAAAAACTTTTGGCTAAATTAGCCCGATAACTGACGGTTATACGAAACCGTTGTGTTTAATTTCCCAGCAAACCGAAAATCGAAAAATAAGAATTGAATTTAGCCGAGAATTATATAAAAATAAAAGAGTTCATTTCTGAATATTATTGGATTGCTGGAATACCATTTCTGATTTGGGGATTGATTCTTGTAGTGGAGGAAAAGCAGGATATAAAACAGAACGGAACTGAAACTTTTGGAATGGTTTATGGCTCAAAATCGATTTATAAACAATACAGCAAACGGAATTATAAATACGAATTCTATTATAACGGAAAAAAATACACTGGAACTTCGACTGCCTACAATTCAGAAAATGTTGAAAATGGGAATTTTTATAAAGTGGAATTCTCTGATAAAAACCCTGAACATAGCCAAATGAATTTTGACTTGGAATATGTTAGAGAAATAAAGACTAATGAAAACGGAAAAGTGGACACAACATATGTTCCGAAAGACCAAAAATTGCGGAATAAAATGAAAGAACGATTAGAAAAATTTAAAATTGAACTGGATACAATAAAAAACTAAACACAACAACGGCTATAGTTCATTACGGCTGAAATTCCTAATCGGAATTTCGAGCCTTTTTGCTAAATTTATGGTTACGGCGGAATGATACTCGCGTACCATTCCGTAACGAAACCATAGCCAAAACCGTTGTGGTGCATTTACCAAAACGAACGCTGGAATCAAAAACTGACTAAAACCGAACTAAAATTTTAATGAATTTTTCACGACATTGTGATTTATGCGAAAACCAAATAACTAGTCTTGAAAAAGGATTGACTTGTAATTTGACCAATAAAAAACCTGATTTTAATAATACTTGCTCAAAAATTACACTTGACAAAAAATTTCAAGAAAAGTTAGAAATTGCTAATCTCGAATTGGAAATAATTCGCAGAAACCAAAAGTCAACACATTTGACTTTCTACGGCACAATAATTATTGGTTTTCTTTTAATACTTCTTGGTTACTTTTTATCTGACTGGAAAATATTTAGCTTGTATCTATGGTACGTGAAAATTGGAATGATTGTAGCTGGATTTTCATTTCTTGGAACTGCTTACTCTAAACTGAATAAATATAGAAGAGAAAATAAAAAAGCGGAACTGAAAAAAAACAAAATTGATGAAGTCCTAAATAAATACGGAATTTCATATCAAGAAAACTTTGGTTTTAAAGAAAAAATTCACAGAACACAAGAAGTAATTGTGAACATTGAATTTAAAAATTGGACAAAAAGACAAACAACTAATTCTTATAAATTTGACTATTAAAAATAATAAAAACGACACCACAACAATGTATAACCGCAATTACGGCGGATTCGACTACGTCCGAATCCACTCGGAATTGCTAACGTCAGTGCTAAACCGAAAAATTTGCGTACTTTACCCCGTAACTGACAGTTATACGAGACCGTTGTGCACAAGTTTGAAAAACCGAACTCATTAATGAAATTTGAAATACCATTTAAGGAGGAAATTTATAAAGAGCAAATGACTCTGAATTTTAATACTGCGTGGAAAGAAAATCTGAAGAAGAACAAAAAAAGACTGATTTGGGCAATTCCAATGATTCTGATAGGTGGACTAATAATCTACGGAGAAAACTATCTTGGATTTGTATTTATTGGAATAGGAATACATTACTTAATAAACTTCTACGACTATAATTCTTACTATAAAAAAAGTAAAACTAAATTTTTTGATTTGGTAGAGGCCGAAATAGTCGGACAAAAAAATGCAAACGAACTAAGTGTTTGGGAATTTGACGAAAATTATTTTGGATATAAAGATTATAAGTATGAGGCAAAAATCAATTGGGAGGCATTTAATAATAACCGAATAATTGAAAGAAACTTATTTCTTGACTTGAATGTTGGAAATAACTCATCCTATGTTTTAGGCGAATCAGAAATTGGAATTGAAAACTTTCAGAAAATAACTGAATTTGTAAAAAATAAAATGGACAAAAAACCAGTGCACAACAATGTATAACCGCAATTACGGCGGATTCGACTACGTCCGAATCCACTCGGAATTGCTAAGGTCATTGCTAAACCGAAAAACATTAACTTTAATCCCGTAACTGACGGTTATACGAGACCGTTGCAAGTAATAGCGGAACTCACTCAAACGC
>NZ_JTDV01000021.1 GCF_000943555.1 Neotamlana nanhaiensis
TCGTCTATACCATCAAAATCTATCGTGGCCACATCGGATAGTACCGTTAAATCGTCGCGGTAATCTA
The DNA here is from genome assembly GCF_000943555.1 of Neotamlana nanhaiensis. GTDB lineage: Bacteria > Bacteroidota > Bacteroidia > Flavobacteriales > Flavobacteriaceae > Neotamlana > Neotamlana nanhaiensis. The sequence continues at coordinate 68 of NZ_JTDV01000021.1, forward strand.
CATCGCCTGTAGTGAGTACATCGCCATCGGCATCGGGTAGTACGCTTAAATCGGTAGGATTTTCTATGTCTTCATTTACATCTAAACTCACATCGTTTACCCCATTGGTTTCAAAAGCATCATCTAAACCATCGTTATCGGTATCTGTACCGCTTGTTGCATTGGCCATTCCGTTTTCTTCAATATCGGGGATGCCATCGTTATCGGCATCTAAATCAATGTAATCTGGGGTGCCATCACCGTCGGTATCTACTAATGCTAAACCGCCTGGATAATTGTTATCTACGCCATTGCTATCGTAACCATAGGTTGGTAGTACGTAACCTACCGTGGGTTGCGCTTCTACGTTATCGGGAATACCGTCGTTGTCGCTGTCCAGGTCTAAATAATCGTAAAAAGAATCGCCATCGGTGTCTTGACAAGCTCTTGCAAAACCTTCATCAAAATTCATATGATTATCCATACTTACCACAAACGAATAGGTGCCAGCGGTAACATTTACAGTTTCTTCAAAAAACTTCCATGGTGAATTTGCGGAATCGCCGCTAATAGGACTAACGGTAAAGCTACCACTATCGGCCACTAAAGTTCCTGCACTTCCAGCATTACCTGTAAAAATTCGTAAACGTGCACTTCCTGTTAAACCATCGCGTGATGAGAAAAAACCACCATAAGTTAATTTTGCATCGAGTGAAATGTTTATGGTTTGATAAAAATCGTTAGCACCCGATGCTATATCGAGATAATATTGGTCGTCGCCATCGCCTGTTAAAGGATTAGCATCTTCATACGGCCCATAATTAGCATAATTGTAGCCTCCTGCACCATCAACCTTTACTATATTTGCCTGACTACCAGACTGCAAAATCCAAGGCGAAATATCTACACCAATGTTATTACCGTAATTTAAACCTGTTTTATTTTCAAAACCACTATCTACTAATAAATTTTTACATTCAATGGTATCTAAAATACCATCATTATCATCATCTAAATCACAATCGTTACCAATGCCATCGCCATCAGTATCAATAAACAAAGTACTACTGCTATTACAGCTATCGCACTCGTTGGCTTGTTGGGTATCGTCTTGCGAAGTCCCCGCAGCATTGTTTGTACCGCTTGGAGAACCTGCTCCATCTACACTATATGTTAGTGTATTTATCCTTCCGTTTGCACTTAAATCGTTAAAAGTATAGGTGCTTGAGGTAGCTTCTAAAGCATCGGGACAACCATCTTCATCGCTATCGGTATCTAAATCGTTCGTAATACCATCGTAATCGATATCGCCACAGGGTACAATAACATCTGCTTTAAGCATAGAGTAGCCATTACCCTTATTCATAGTTATTGCTAATGTTGACACGTCGAAAATTTGAATAGACCATCCTTTAGGATTACCATCGCGAGCCATAAATGAAATGCTTCCTATACCATAGGATACAATTTCGATAACATTTGAAGGATCGTTTACTACAAAAACAGCTCCAGAAGAAGTTAGCGTCCATCGATCTACTCCATCAAAATCTCTAGCAGAATGTGTCGCTGGTGAAATTATAAAACTTGAAGGATTTGATGCACTAATGTTTACGGTAGTATTGGTTTTACCAAAAGCCAGGTTTCCTAAATTATCGCAATTTGTAGCATCTACTCCATTATTGACATTAGAACTTTGAGTTATTGTTGTAGCAGAAACAGAGTAACTTTGCGGGGTTGTTGATAACCCTTGAAATTGCATTGGTGATGTGTTTAAACACTCTGTAGCATCGAAAATACCGTCGTTGTCATCATCTAGATCACAATTATCACCAATACCATCGTTATCGGCATCACTATACAAAGTACTGTTTATATTACAACTATCGCATTCATCGGCTTGTTGTGTGGTATCTTGAGAAGTTCCAACAGCGTTATTTGTACTATTTGGCTGCCCGTTACCATCAACTGCAAAACTACTTGTATTAATGCTACCTGAAGTTGTTAAATGACTGTAATTAAAGCTACTTGAGGCTGCTTCGAGCGCATCGGGACAACCATCGTTATCGCTATCGGTATCTTGACTATTTATTATACCATCGCCATCGGAATCGTTATTACAAGCTAATTCGTAACCCGTTATGTCGTCGATTATATAAATTGTAGATTCTTCACCTGCATAAAAATAGTAGCGCAGTTTATAGTTGGTACTTTCTAATAACGGGAATTCTGCATTATTTACAAGATATACCGTTTCGGGTGCTGTATATACATCGTCGTAATAAAAATCGGCATTTAAAATGGTGCTTGTTGCAAAGTTATCGTCGGAAATTAAAATTCCAATATGGTAACCATATGAAAAATCAGAACTTGAACCACCATAACGTAATGATAAGCTATTAAGATATAACCCGTTTGTAGTATACGATGAAGCTGTTGTAAAACTTTGTTCTATATAATCGTTATTGGCTATAGCGTTTGTTAAATTTGCTTCACCAGCCCCTGTAAATCGAAACGAGGTTCCTTCGTGATAAAAATTAATGCCTGTTCCTAAATTTAAATTTGTAGCCGCATCTACTCTACCAAAGGCTCTAGTTTCAAAGTCATTACTAGTATTGTTACCAGTAGTATCGAAAATGCGGTCATTGCTACAATCGTCTTCAACGCTATCTAGTATACCATCGTTGTCATCGTCGGTATCAACACTATTTGCAATTCCATCGCCATCGGTATCTTGGCTAAATGCTTGGTATGAAGAAAAAACCATAACAAACATAAAACACAAAATTTGTGTAAATAGTCTCATAGTAAGTTTAATTTTAGATTTGGGATCTAGTATTAAAATATTCGGCAAAATACAAAAAAAATCTACAAAATGCGCATTTTTATTTATTTTATTCTTTAAACATCAGGTTTTTAACATAATTTATTTTATCGGTAAACCGATTAAAAACAAATAACTGCAAGCACTTAAAATTTTACTTGCTTACTAAAAATAAAAAAGGCCAAAACATAGTGTTTTGACCTTTTGTGAGAGACTCAATTAATATCTAGTTGTTTACTACAATTTTTTTGGTTAATACTTGGTTATTATCGGTGCGCAAACAAATTACGTAGGCACCAGTAGTTATACTATTTAATGCTATACCGTTGCTTAAAGTTTCGGTGGAAACATTATTTAATTCCATAACTCGTTGACCTCTCATATTTATTACCGCTAAATTTTTAACCGATGCATTGATTTTTTTAGCATAAAAGGTATTTGTGCTGTTTTGAAAATATAAATAATTAGCCGTTGTAGCTACTTCGTTTGTACTTAAGGTAGTAGATTTACTTTGAAAAACAATTTCGAAACGTTTGTTAAACTTACCTTGAGTTGCTGTAAAACTATAAGCTTCGTTAGTTGTTAAATCGAAATAAGTATCGGTTAAATTATCACGTAAATACACCTCTTGGTCGTCGTTAAAATTCTCGAAAACCGTGGCTTTAATTTCAAAGGTATTATTACCCGAAGATCTAAAGTTTAATGGGACCACCTTATCGTTTGCAATAGCGCTGTATGCTTGAATAGTCATATCTTCACCATTTAAATCGAGTAATAAATCGTTGTTACTAATTTCAACACATGCCGCTTCATAACCGTAATCAAAATCGTCGGTTGTGGTATCGCTAAATCCTAAAAGTAACTCTCTGTTTGTTTCAGGACCAGATACCGAGGCTATTTCTAATCGCATTTTCATGAAACCATCGTTAGTTTCGTTTTTGCTACTATCCCCTTTTCCGCCTTTTGAATCGGATTTAAAGAACATAGATCCCGAATAATACGATCCGTTTTTATCAGATTCTTTAACAAATACACGTTGGCTATTATTAAACTCGATGGTACCGTTATTAATAACTTCCACCATAAAACCTTGGCCAACTGGCATGTATCGCGTTGCAGCTTTAGTTCCATTTTGTTGTCCTAAAAGAGCCCCTACAAGGCCTTGAAATTGATACGCTTTTATAGAACCTAATTTTGTAGCTGTGGCATAACCACCATCATATTGATCTAAATTATGAGAAGTCCCTTCCCATTGTTGCCAATATTGAACATAGCCAGCAATTACACCAAAGTTATCGTCGATAAATTTATATATATCGATGGCCGACGGATAAGGGTTACCCAGTAAAAATTCGGTTTTTGTTGATCCTGGTGTAGAACCAAAACCACCTTTATCATTTACATTTATTAAAATAGTACCGTTGTTTGGTTTCCCTTCAAAAATATATTCTTGTTCTTCCTCGCCAATACCAGTTCCTTTTTGCGAATACCCAATGCCTGGAGCAATATTTGATGATGTCCCAATTTTCTTCCAATCCCAATAAGTTAACCCATTTTTATAAGTGTATAACCAATAAGTACTAATATTACCGTTTGCTGTATAACTTGAGGTAAAAGTCATTGGGTTACCGTCACCATCTTTTAACATATTTAAGTTAAATGGGGTATTGTTATCGTTGTTTGTTGAAGTATTATTATCGGTTAAGCTAATAGCACTTAATGTACCCACTGGCGAACTCCAATAGTTATACCAATATGGACTAGATGTACCTTCTTGACGACGACGAATTTTACCTAATGCCGAAGTTACCAAATCGCTTGTTTCTGTTTGAATTAGTTGACAATCGTCTAATAAATCGAGCGTTCCGTTTAACTCAAAATACGAACTATTGTTAATTTGATTTTCATTGCTTACGGTTAACGTTACCCCATCTTCTATAAATAAACCTAAACTTTTATGCGAATTTGATGTTGTTACATTATTAGCAATTTTTATAATGCTCCAATCTTTGTTACTTGTAACATCTTCAATATCCCAAACATCGCCATATAACCAAGTATTTTGTGTTTCCCAATCGCCATCGCTAATAGTTTCGTATGGCATTGGTGCTGTTTGGTCTTGTATGGTTGTAATATTGTTTAACGCTATACCAACGTTGTAGGTTGAAAAATCGGTAACGGTGTTCGATACAATATTAGTCATTGGATAATAAGCAATAAGATTAGCCCATGAAACGGTTTCAGAAATATCGCTAGTTGTAATTGGCTTAGGTATTACTGTACCATAAACAAGCCCCGATATAGCTTCAATTTCTTGATACACCATGCTTTGTACCTGAGCATCGGCTAATGCCACATCGAAAACTCTAACTTCATCGATAGCACCTTTAAAATATTCCTTATCGGAAGTATTGCTAGATAAACGACCAACTTCGAAATTACCATTAGCATCCGAGCTAGATTGGATGTTAGTTAATGATAATAATTTTAAGGTTGTACCTACAACTTCACCATCAACATACAACTTAACTAATCCTGTATATTTAGAATAACTTGCGGCAATATGATGCCACTCATCAAAATTTAACACACCACTACTAATTACTGAGGTTTCTGCTAAAGCATATTTTGTGTTTATAGTTACAGCTGGTTTTCTACCATCTTTTAACCATAGTTTTACACCATTATCTTCGCCTGCAATAACCATATCGGAATAGTTACCAGAATCGGACTTTACCCAAGCCATAATAGTAACTTGATCGAGATTTTGCATAAAAGCCGTACGCGACAAATAATCGTCTGCACCATCAAAATCGATACTTGCATAGGCTGGCGGATTAACATTAAAGTTATCTCTGTAATCTACATCGCCACCCGAAGCTAAATCGCCATCGGTATCTGGTAAAATACTTAAATTTGTTGGGTCTTCAATATCTTCATTTACATCCCAAACGGCATCATTAGTACCATTGGTTTCAAAAGCATTATCTAAACCATCATTGTCGTCGTCTGTACCAATAACAGTATTTGCCATACCATTTTCTTCAATATCTGGTGTACCATCATTATCGCTATCGCTGTCTAAATAATCTGGTGTACCATCACCGTCGGTATCAACTGGAATTAATCCTGTGCCGTAATTATCCCATAGTCCAGGATAGGCTCCTGTTGTATTTACAGTACCACTTGGCAAAATATATCCTGTTGTTGTTTGAGCTTCAATATTATCTGGAATACCATCGTTATCGCTATCTAAATCTACTTTATTTTCATAACCATCACCATTGGAATCTGGACATGCAGGCTCCTCTAAAATTATAATTTCAATATCATCAATAAAGTTACCTACAGTATTATTACCACTTGCAGTGCTTACGGCTTCAAAAATAAAATATGTATTATTTTGACCTGCTGGCACATCGTAAACTCCAGAATACGAGCCCCATGCCGAAGTTCCATCGGACATAGTTTCTACGGTTGATGCAAAAATTAAATCGGCTCCAATACGAACTCGAGCTACATCTACCCCACTTCTTCCTCTGTGTTTAACAGACCATTGTACCTTGGCTCCTGCAGAAACACAAAGTTTTTGATATAAAGCCGCAGTTTGATTAGCATTTAACTCGGCAAAATTATTACCATCCGCAGCAGGAACACCATTAAAGCCATTTCCCCAAAGCTCAATTTGTCCATCGGTAGCTGTTGTACTCCAACCTGGCACATTATTTTCGTGTGTTGTCATGTAAGCTCCAGCAGAAAGCGCAGTATCTTCAAAACTTTCGTTTATAATATTTTCTCCACAATAAGTCATTCCACATTCTACAGAATCTAAAATACCATCGTTATCATCATCAACATCAATAGTATCTGGAATGCCATCACCATCAGAATCTAAACTAGAAACAGGAATACTGCTTCCGCTAGATAATGTTATGTTATAATCTTCAACTTCACCGGCACGATATTTAAAATCACAAGCCGTAAACGACGTGTCTGTACCAGTAATATAACCAACACGCATAACCGTATTACCCAAATGAGCTGTACTTGGTACTTGTATTGATATTGGAACATCGATAGTTTTTGTACCAGAAACATTTCGTGAATCTTGAACAGAAAACAGAAAACGCTCGCCAGAATCTTCAAAATCGTCATCGGAAGTTTCATTAAAATTTAACCAAATGGCCAATGTATTTTCTTGAGTATTCCAGCCATCAACGGTAATTGTTACGGTTCCTGTAATTGTTGAGCCTACGCTTACTTCTTCACTTGAATTTAAAATTTGTGAATAACTACCTGTTGTGCCAGTTGTTGTATTATGGATATTACCAATATCAACACTGCTAATATTGTTAGTGTTATAACCGTTTATATTCGATGGCGTACAAAATGTAGGTGTTGTAGGTGTTGTTACTGTACTTTCTCCGGTAAACTCTATGCTATAGTCTTCCACCTCGCCAGCTTCATATTTAAAATCGCAGGCTGTAAAATTGGTTCGAGTACCCGATAATAATCCTATACGCATTACAGAATTTCCTAAATCGGCTGTACTTGGAACGCTTATGCTTATAGGCACTTGAACCGTTTTTGTACCACCCATATTTCTGGTATCTCGCACAGAAAATAAAAAGCGTTCTCCAGCATCGTTAAAATCGTCGTCGCTACCTTCGTTAAAATTTAACCAAATAGCTAACGTATTTTCACTTGTATTCCATCCGTTCAATTTTACAGATACAGTACCTGTAATGGTGCTACCAATGCCAATTTCTTCGGTTGCGATATCAGAAAAATAAGTATAAGTACCTGTTGCCCCTTTTGATGCATTATCAATATTACCAATGGCCACATTTGAGATATAATAGCGGTTATAATTATTGATATTTTGAGGAGTACAAAAAACAGGTGTACTGGTAGATCCAGTAGCATCACCATTAATAAAGTTGATATTATAATCTTCTACCTCACCAGCATTATATTTAAAATCGCAAGCTTTAAAGTTTTGGCTTTGTCCAGTTTTAAACCCAACACGCATTCTGGAAGCTCCAGCTTCAACATTTTCTGGGATTTCAATCTCGAAAGGCACATCAACGGTTTTGGCTCTATTTTTATTACTTCTATCTCTTACGGTAAAAGTAAACTCTTCGCCATTGTCGCTAAAATCGCTATCTGAATTATTAAAGTTCATCCAAATAACAAGTGTATTTCTACCAGTATTCCAACCATCTATTTTTACGGTAACGGTACCGCTAATGGTTTCACCAGCTTCGAAACTTGTAGGCGCAACAGAAGAATAATAGGTATAATCGCCTGTTGATCCGTTACTTGAATTATTAATATTACCTACCGATACATTGGTAATATAATTGGTATTGTAATTACCAATATTACTTGGCTCACAATATTGTGCACTTATTCGGTTTGTACTTAAAACGAATAATACAATTACTAACTTAAATAGTAGTAGTTTTCTCATAGGTTAAACTTAATTAGTTTGGGACAATTAAATTTTTACTAAAAACTACTTTTTGTTAAATGGATTGGATTAAAAAATATTTACGAGGGAAGTAAATGTATTTAAATTGATTTTTTTAATTCGTTACAAAATTAATTTGGTTTTATTTGGGCTTTTATAATATGATTTCGTTTTCGTTGAAACATTTAAAATTTACGACAAAAAACATCGATAAAAATTTAAGTGTGCAAATAAATCGATTATCGACCTGTTTTTCATTATTTTATTACAATTTTTTTAGTTAATACCTGGTTTGTATCTGTACGTAAGCAAATTACATAAGCTCCTGTTGCTACTTGGCCTAGCTGTATACCTTGTTCTAAACTAGACTTTTCTACATTTTGAAGCACCATAACTCGCTGACCGCGCATGTTTATAACAGCTAATTGTGTTACTACCGCAGCATTTAACTTTTTAACATAAAAAGTATTGCTAGCATTTTCAAAATACATAAAATTAGATTCTGTCTGAGATTCGTTTACTGATAATGTCTCCGCTTTACTCTGGAAAACAATAGCAAATCGTTTGTT
>NZ_JTDV01000022.1 GCF_000943555.1 Neotamlana nanhaiensis
TGACAATCTTAATCTGAATTTGATCAAAGCAACACGCGGATCTGAACACTCAAACTCTGAATTTAAAAAAGGCTATTCGGAATTTTACTCATGCGGAATTGAGCCTGTTTGCGGAATTTAAAAAACGCTGACTAAACAAATATTACGCGGAATATCACTCTTGCGGATTGACTAAACTTTGCGGAAAAATCTTGAATTTGAATTTACTCAAACGCCGAACTTCACTCAAGCAGAATAACTCATCTGAAAAGACTACAACTTGCAACACCGTATAAAATTAATTGCTTCCGATTTTCCTTCGGAAAATCCTCGCATTTTTGCTATCTTAGTTTCTCAATCTGAAAATCCTAGCGGATTTTCAGCGCAACTAATCTTATACAAATACGTTGGCATTCATTGACGAACGGAACTCAAAAACCAAAGAATATGAAAAAATCAAATTTGAATACAATACTATTAATTATCATAATTGTGTTGTTAATAATCTGTGCATATGGAATTTACTCTCGTCCAACTTTAGAACAAATAGACGAACGAATTATGCATTGGGGACAACATTTTGGAGCAGTTTTTTCTAATTAGAAAATTGTTTGAAATTAGAATAAAATTACGCTGAACTTTTTAGCTTGTTAGCGGATTTGGAATGGGAATTGAAAAAAAACTCGAACTAAATACGGAGTTTAGCAAGTTGCGGAATTGCTCACTCAATCGGATTAAAAAAAGCTTGCGGAATAAAATGCTGACCGAATAAACTCAAACGTTGGAAAAAGAAAAAAATTAAGCTGAATAATTAAAAGTCTAAAAAAACAACGAAATGCCAACAATGTATAACCGCAATTACGGCGGATTCGACTACGTCCGAATCCACTCGGAATTGCTAAAGTCTGTGCTAAACCGAAAAATTTGCGTACTTTAACCCGTAACTGACGGTTATACGAGACCGTTGGCAGTAATTTGACCAAAAAATATGAAAATACTTTATCTTAATAATTTTAGAGGATTTAAAGAAACGTACATTCCTTTTATGGATATGAACTTCTTTGTAGGCGAAAATAGTACTGGAAAGTCTTCTGTACTTTCATTACTTCGCCTTATTTCAACACCACAATTTTGGAACAATGATGATTTCAATACCAATGATATTGAACTTGGATTTTTCAATGAATTAGCAAGCAAAAACATAAAGGGGATAAAAGAATTTCAGATAGGTTTTAGAATAGACTCTGAAAATGATGACAATGAAAGAAATAGAGCATTCGAAACACTTCTAATAACCTATAAAAACGAAAAAGGTTCACCTAAACTTTCTGAAATGAGAATGCTAATTGAAGACGTTAGCGTTCTATTGAAGGTATCCAATAAACAGATTAGAATTTACCACAAATCAGTCAGTTATGACGAAAAAGACCCAAATTCATTTAGATTATGGGTTGATGATTCCAATTTTGAGGGTATTAAATATAAAATATACTCTTCTGATGATGAATATGGTAACAGGGTTTCCTTCTATGAAATAAGAAGATTTTTAAGAAAAGAACTGCCCAAAAAATATAAAATAGAAGGATTGGTACGCCCGAACTTTTTACCATATACAACTTGGATTGCACCAATTAGAACCAAGCCAAAAAGAATTTACGAAAGTTTTAAATTGATTTTTAGTCCAGAAGGTGACCATACACCATTACTAATTAAATCTATTCTTGCAAATCAATTTAAAAAGAACATATCTAAAGACGAATTCTCACGAAGAATGAGCTTTTTCGGAAAGCAAAGTGGATTATTTGATAAAATAGAGGTCAAAAATTTAGGTAAAGATTTGTCATCACCTTTTATTTTAAATGTATACCTAAATGGAATGCCTTTAAAATTAACTAATGTTGGTTATGGTGTAGGACAAATTTTACCATTATTAACCGAAATTCTTGTGACATATAAAGGCAGATGGTTCTCAATTCAACAACCTGAAGTTCACTTACACCCAAAAGCTCAAGCTGCTTGGGGCGAATTCATATATTCAGCTGCCTCAAATGACGATAAAAGTTTCTTAATCGAAACTCATAGTGATTTCATTATAGACAGATATAGATATTGTTTAAAGAAAGGAAAATCAAAACCAAAAAGTCAGGTTCTATTTTTCGAAAGAAATAAAGAAGGAAATAAGGTTACATCTATCTGTATCGAAGATGATGGTAATTATGCCGAAAATCAACCAACATCATTTAGAGACTTTTTCCTTAATGAAGAACTTAACCTTTTATCTCTTTGATTCTATGTGTATAATAATTGATACTAATACTTTTAAAAGTGTTTTTGATGAAGAATCAGCGAAGCACGATGAATTTAAACCTGTATATGACTGGATTTTAGAAGGAGAAGGTAAAATTGTCTACGGAGGTACAAAATATAAAGAAGAATTAAAAAAAGTTTATCGAATAGTTAAGGTTTTTGGTCAATTTGCGAGGATGAGAAAAGTAATTCCAATAGATGATAGTGAGGTAGACAATTATCAAAAAGTCCTTGAAGAATTAGAAAATCACAAAGATTTTGACGACCCACATTTGGTCTCAATATGCTATATATCTAAATGCCGTTTGGTATGTACTGATGAAAAACGTGCTTTACCATTTTTAGCAAGAAAGGATTTTTATCCTAACAATTCCCCACGCCCTAAAATATACACAGGTAAAAGGAATTCCGATTTACTTTGTAGAAATAATATGGCTGAAATATGTATGCCTTGTGCTAAATTGAAAAAAGTCGAGTCAGAAGAATTAAGAAAAACTACTGCCAACATTGTATAAAAATAATAGCGGTTTAATCGCTAAAACGAAAGTAAGTAAATATAAAAAGGGTCTATGTTCAACCGAAAAGTAAGTGAGTAAAAATCCGCTACTATTCTTATACGAAACCGTTAGCGGTAATTAAAACCCAAATCTGAATGAGAGAACAAATTACAGTTGATAAAGCAATAAAAAGAGGACATTTAATTGTGAATGTTCCTGTATTTATCGCAATTTTTGGCTGTCCAGCTTTGGCTTTGTACTTATCAAAACAGAATTTAATTCCTGGTTGGGGAATTGGATTAGCTTTTTTAATAGGGTTTGTTTTAGCTTGGTTAATTTGGAGTTTTATGATTACCAAATGGAGAATTTGGGCATTTGAGAACGTGCGAAACGTTCACGAGTTAAAGAAAAGAGCTATCCAAGAAAAATTGATTTGGAATGACGGAAATATTTTCGAAAAAACGGAAATCAGAAATGCCGAGGATAAAAGTAAACTTAAAAAACTTGAAAAGAAATTTGAGCAAGAAGATGAATATAGAGAAGATTACTCTCTTCCACCTAAAACGGAAATTCACTATTCGAGAGCATATAACTATTTTGAACTCGGAGTTTCAATTTTAATAATTGGAGTTGGAATTTATTTTTTCACTAAAGGAGAAACCAAACAATATATTTTGGGCGCGATTATGACTGGAATTGGACTTTACAGCACAATAAAGGAATTTCGAAAAGCATTCGATACCAAACCAAAAATAATAATTGACTCGAAAGGAATCCAAACTAAGAACGTGGAATTTAAAAATTGGTCGAATATAAAAAGTGAGGAAGTTGTTCAAGAAGGTTATGGCAAATCAGCTAAATCCTATCTGACTTATTTCTACGATGAAGACGAGTTTGAAAAAATAGAAATTGACCCTCTGAATGTAACACATAGAGAATTAGAAAATATAATAAGAACATACAGAATACGAAATAATAAAAACTACCGCTAACAATGTATAACCGCAATTACGGCGGATTCGACTGCGTCCGAATCCACTCGGAATTGCTAACGTCAGTGTTAAACCGAAAAATTTGCGTACTTCAACCCGCAACTGACGGTTATACGAGACCGTTACCTGCAATTATGAAAAACATTCTGCTAATCATTTTTATTTGTCTTTTAAATCAACTTTCTGCTCAGGAAATAGTTGGAATGAAAGACTTGTATGTGGAAAATAATTTGACTTATAAAGTTGCGGACGAAAAATTATTTACTGGACAAGCTCAACACGTTCGAAAAAATGGACATTTTGTCTACGAGGAATATTTTGACAACGGAAAGCTAACTAAATCTATTACATATTACAACGGAACTGAAAAACCAACACCTGCAAGAGAGACGGAATATTATTCGGATACTCAAACAAAACGGAAGGAAACGAATTACGGACTGAATAAACCGACAACTGAATATAAGCACTTCGATAAAAACGAAAAGAAAACCCTAATTGAGCAGTACGAAAATGACAAACTGATTTATCGCTGTGAATATCAAAAAAACAAAAAACACGGAATTGAATACTGTCTGAACGATGACGGAACTGAAATGCGGATTGAATATCGGAACGGTAAAAAAATTAAGAAATAATAACAGCAGGTAACAATGTATAACCGCAATTACGGCGGATTCGACTACGTCCGAATCCACTCGGAATTGCTAACGTCAGTGCTAAACCGAAAATTGTTAACTTTAATCCCGTAACTGACGGTTATACGAGACCGTTGTGCGTCATTTAAGAAAAAAGTCGTGAAATACATTAAACTGATTTTAATTTTACTTTTTTTTAGTTCGTGCTCAACGAATAAATCCGTAATTGGGCTATATGGAAAATGCGGAAATGAATATTTGGGTTGCACTCAAATTGAACTGAAATCGGACAAAACATTTGAATATTTTATTTTTATGGATGTTGGTGGCGGAACGGTAGTCAAAGGAAATTGGGAACAAATATCTAATGACAGTATAAAACTGAACACATTTGAACAACCAAAAAATCCAAGTACGACTTATAGCGGAAAAATAAATCCTGACCGAATTAAGAATGTCAAAATTACAATCCGAGATTTGGAATTACCTCTTGCAGCTGCGTTCATTGTAGTGAATGACCAAAACGCTGGAAAAGCAGCAGACGTGAATGGAATTGCGGAATTGGAAACTCAAAAAATAAAAACAATTACATATCATTATTTAGGACAAAAAGAAACAATAGAAATCGACAATCCAAATTATAACGAAATAGAAATTATTGTGAGAGATTTGGACTTAAATGCTGTTCCGAGATTTTTGACTGATAAAGTAATGGTTTTGAATAACGGAAAATTGTTTTTTAACGATGGATATTCTTTAAAGAAAACCAACTTGGAAAACAAACAATGGAAATAAAAAACGAACGCACAACAATGTATAACCGCAATTACGGCGGATTCGACTACGTCCGAATCCACTCGAAATTGCTAACGCCAGTACTAAACCGAAAAACACTAACTTTAAAACCGTAACTGACGGTTATAGGAGACCGTTAGGTGTAATTTGAGCAAAACGAAAATAATATGCAGAAATATTTAGATGCAAATCCTGAATCTGGAAAGAAATTCTATCAGAACTTTCATGACAAAGGAAAAATAGTGATGTTGAACTTACTGAAGTTCCGAGAAAACGCTGATTATACAAATTTGGAACAAATAAAACCTGATAAAAAAATTAGCGGCGAAGAAGCATATAAACTTTATATGAAGAATACTTTGCCTGAATTAAAAAAAGCAGGTAGCCGAATAATCTATTACGGAAAAAGTAACGGGTTTTTAATCGGACCTGAATCTGAAAAATGGGATGCAATTTTAATAGTTGAACACGAGTCCGTAATGAAGTTTATGGAATTTGCTCAAAACGAAGATTATTTAAAAAATGCTGGACATAGAACTGCTGGGCTAGAGGATTCTAGATTATTACCCTCGACTGAATTAAAAAACTACACCTAACATTGGCTATAATTCATTGTGGTTTTGTGCCACACCAAAATAAAAGTATAAATAAAACGGCTGGATTTCGGCGGAATAATCCTGCGGATGATTCCACAACGAAATCATAGCCGAGACCGTTGTGTGTAATGCTGAAAACGAGCTTACTAAAAAAATTGAGTAACAAAAACAATATACTTCACCTAAATAGACAGAATGAAAGACATATGTTAAAAATTGTAAATTGAAAAAGAAAAAGTTAATGAATAAACGAAAAGTTAAATGGGGTAACTATTTCGCTAGTGGGTGTATTTTAATCCTTTTTTGCGTTGTATTATACAATACAAGTGATAAACAACTTACTTTAGAAAGATTTGAAAGAGCTTTTAACTCTTCATTTTTTGGAGTGGTAATAAATAAAGATTACGATAGAAGTAATCATAATACTCCTATGTTGTATTTTAATACTGAGAATAGCACTTCTATTTCGAGTGAGTTTTGGGTAGAAATAAAAATAGGTGATTCCATTAGTAAATCAAAGGGAAGTTATTTGATTTATGTGCATAGAAAGGATAGTATTTTTACTTTAGATAATGAAAAAATTATTAGAAAAATTATGAAATCTAAAGGTGTTGAATTAGATGAAAATAAAATCCCTCACTAATACTTGTTTGTAATTTGGATAAGCATCAGTTTAGAAGTATAAATTAAAAAGAATGCTTTATAGAAAACACTACACACAACAATGTATAACCGCAATTACGGCGGATTCGACTACGTCCGAATCCACTCGGAATTGCTAACGTCAGTTCTTAACCGAAAATCACTAACTTTAATCCCGTAACTGACGGTTATACGAGACCGTTGTGTGCAAGCTTGACCCGTCCTGAATAAAGGCTACATAATTTTAAACATTATGTATAAAAACGACAAAGTAATCAGACGGTATTCAGAACCTTTCAAACTGAAAATTTTAGAAGAACTTACAACCGGAAAATTAAACAAGTATCAATTAGGTAAGGCGTATGGAATTAATCCCACTACCATTAATGAATGGATTAAAAAGTATAACCGTAAAGACCTTATGAACACACGAATAACTGTGAAAACAAAAGATGAGATAACCAGAATTAAAGAACTGCAAAAGGAAATTGAACAACTTAAAAAACTCTTGTTAAAGAAAGACATGGATGCCATGAT
>NZ_JTDV01000023.1 GCF_000943555.1 Neotamlana nanhaiensis
GGAGCAACTGTCTTAGTTAAAGGTACCTCTTCAGGTACATCTTCAGATTTCGATGGTAAATATGCTATTAAAGCAAGTACAGGAGATATCCTTGTATTTAGTTTTGTTGGTTATACAACCAAAGAAATCGCTGTAGCTGCCTCTAGCACAATTAACGTTACATTATCGGAAGATGCAGCAGCTTTAGAAGAGGTTGTTGTAACTGCTTTTGGTAACAACGACAGAAATGCAAGAGAAGTTGTTTATGCCAATCAAGTGGTAAAATCAGAAGATTTACTTTCAACCCCAAACAAAAATGCTTTAGAAGCATTAAGAGGTAAAACAGCAGGGGTTAGGTTATCTACTGGTTCTGGTTCTGTTGGTGCTTCTACGAGAATTGTACTTAGAGGAGAAGGTTCTCTTACAGGTAACAATAACGCATTAATAGTTGTAGATGGAGTTGCAATTGATAATACCGCTACTTCTGGTGGCGCAGGAGCTTCAACAACTGGTTACTCCGATTTCGGAAACAGATTTAATGACATTAACCCAGACGACATTGAATCTGTAACTATCCTAAAAGGCCCTTCAGCAACATCTTTATATGGTTCTAGAGGTGCTTCAGGTGTTGTTTTAGTTACAACTAAAAGTGGCAAGGGAAACAAAATGAAAGTTAGCTACAATGGTTCTAGTTCTATGGAAACTGCAATTGTACTTTTGCAACGTCAAAGTAAATTTGGCCAAGGTTATGATAACTCACATTTAGACTCTGGAGAGAACTGGTCATGGGGACCTGCATTTGATGGTGTAGTAAGACCTTGGACTAGCCCAATTGACTCAGATGGTGATGGTGCATTAGAAGCCTTAACAAGACCCTACAGCGCAGTACAAAATCAACTTCAAGATTTCTTCAATACTGGTTACACCGTTACAAATAGCCTTAATTTTTCTGGCACAAACGACGGATTCTCATACTTTGCCTCTTACGGTAACACAGATCAAACGGGTACACTTGACAATACTTACTACAAAAGAAATAACCTTACTTTTAAAGCTTCTGCTCAATTAAGTCCTAAATTACGCTCAGACTTTAAAGTTAGTTATGCCAACGTAAAGCAAAATACCGCTCAAGAAGGTTCTCGTGCTTTTGAAGGTAATAACGCTTATGCTATGGCCATTCAAAGCCCTGTAAACATCCCCTTTAATGAATTAAGAGATTACACAAGTCCTTTTCACGACATTAATGGTTATTGGGGATCTTATTCTTCTGTAAATCCTTATTATATCTTAAATGAATATGGAAATGAAGCTAACATTGATAACATCATAGGAAACGCATCTTTAACATATAATTTTCTAGATAACTTATCTATTACTGGTCGTTTTGGTGGCAACCTTGTGAACACACAAACTGATGTTTGGACACCAACTTTTACACCTGCAGAACAATTAGTTTGGACTGATGATTTAGGAATAGCAACACGTAATACTAAGCACAGCTCTTTAGGTGAATATATTAACTACAATAGTAAAGTAGAAAACCTAGATGCAACTATTATGGCTAACTACAATACGAGTTTAAGCGATGATTTTGAATTAACAGTTGCAGGAGGTTACAACTTTTTCCAAAGAACTACAGAATCTATAACAGGAACCTCTGTTGGAGGTTTAGTGGTTCCAGGAGTATACAACTTATCTAACAGTGCACAAACACCAACATCTAGTATGCGTAGAACAAAATACCGTATTTATGGTGTTTTAGGTAACGCAACTATTGGGTATAAAAACGCAGCATTTTTAGAATTATCTGCAAGAAACGATTGGTCTTCAACACTTCCTGCTGAAAATAATTCTTTCTTCTATGGTGCAGTTGGTGGTTCTGTAATTTTTACAGATTTATTAAATATTAAAAACGACGTTTTAAATTACGGTAAATTAAGAGGTAGTTACGGTACCTCTGGTAAAGATGCTGATCTTTATTTATTAAACTCTTATTTTGTTGGAAACCCGCAAATTATAGAATTGGGAGATTACGATTTATTCTTCCCTAAAAATGGTGTACCTGGTTTTTCAATAGGAAACACCATTGGAAACCCAACACTTAAACCTGAGCTAACGACAACTTATGAAGTTGGTGCAGATTTAGGTTTCTTTGGAAACAAGGTTAATGTAGAGTATACCTATTACCATTCTATCCATGACGACCAAATAGTAACCATTAGTTTACCAAGATCGACTGGATATACACAAACAGTAAGTAACATTGGTCGAATGGAAAATAAAGGCCACGAACTTACTTTATCTTTATCTCCACTTAAGGGTGTAGTTGATGGCTTAGACTTCGAGTTATTTGGCACTTATACTAAGAACGAAAATGAAGTAATAAAAATTACAGATGATATTGATGAGTTAACGGTTGGAACATTTGGTTTTGCAGCGGGTACTACAGTATCTATTGTTGCCAAAGAAGGTTTACCTTTTGGAACTTTTAAAGGTAACGACTTTAAAACAAACGAAAATGGTGAAGTAATTGTTGATGCTAATACAGGCTATCCTGTTTACACAGATGAAGACGTATACCTAGGTTCTTATCAACCAGATTATTTATTAAGCTTTGGAGCTAATGCAAAATACAAAGGTTTTGGCTTAAGAGTATTATTTGATAAAAAGCAGGGTGGTAAATTTGCCTCTCAAACCAAATATAACACAAACTTTAACGGTACAAACGTTAATACTGCTATTTACAACAGAGAACCATTTATTTTCCCTAATTCGGTTATCGACAACGGAGATGGAACATTCTCTGAAAATACAAATCAAATAACAGAGCAAAATTATTTCACCGATTACGACCCTCCAGTTTCAACGCAACTTATAGATGCAAGTTACTTAAAACTAAGAGAGGTTGAATTAAGTTATAGTTTCCCAAAAAGTTTTACAGACAACACGTTCTTATCTAGTGCTAGAATTGCTTTGTACGGTAAAAACCTTTGGTACTGGTTACCAGACGAAAATAAATATGCCGATCCGGAAGTAAACGGACCTGCATTAACTGGTAATGCACAAGGTATTGAAACGACTCAAACTCCTTCTTCAAGAAGTTTAGGACTTAACTTACAATTATCATTTTAATAAAAAATAATACGATGAAGAACAAATTAAATATATTTCTAATTCTGTTATTAACACTTAACTTTTCATGTAATGATAGTTTAGAAGAAGTTAATATAGACCCCAATACATTCCCTTCTGCTGGCGATGCTCAAGTACTAAGTGCAGCTATAGGCTTTATGGGATATATAGTAGAAACTGATTTAAATTACAGCGAGTCATTCGTTTGGAGCCAATATTACACTTGGGGTATTGGAGTTTCAATTGGTAATGAAGAACGCTATGTATCTAATGCAGCAGATTTTAATGGATACTGGCAACGTGCCTATGCAAACTCATTAGCTGATTTAAATTATATTTCAAAAAATAGTACATCAGCAGCTTATAGAGGTATCGCAAATGTTTTAAAAGCATATTTATTTCAAGGTTTAGTAGACCACTTTGGAGACATTCCTTTTACAGAAGCTGTCTCAGGAGCTATTGAAGATGGTTCTATTTTAACTCCAAATTACGACTCTGCTGAAACAGTAATTTACCCTGATTTAATAACTATGCTAGACAATGCTATTGCTGATTTAGACGTTGCAGAAACTGGTTTAGTTGGTGATGACGACTTCATTTATGAAGGTAATTTAACTAAGTGGACAAAATTCGCAAACTCATTAAAATTACGTATATTAATGAGAACTTCTGAAGTAAGCCCGCAAAGTTCTGCTGTTCAAACATTAATAGCAAATGGTATTTTTATTGAATCAGTTAGTGATATGCCTTTTATTCCTTTCTCTGGCGCAACAGGAGATCAAAACCCAATGTTTGCTAGAGCAGAATTTGGTGTAGGTATGTTTTACTTTGCTAGTAACGCAACACTTAACGTACTACAAGATTTAAATGACCCAAGAGACGAAGTATTTTATACCTTGGCAACCACAGGTGACTTTGAAGGTAACTTACATGGTATAGACCAAGGAACTGTTGATGATGAAGACTTCACAAATCCTTCTTCACATTATAGTTTAGCATCTACTTATGCTTATGGAGATTCTAAACCTGTAATTTTAATGAGTCCTTGGGAAGTGTGGTTTTTGAGAGCTGAAGCTGCTGCTCGTTATGGTACTGCAGACGACGAAGCCACTGCTTTTGAAACAGCCGTAACATCAAACTTTAGCTATTTAGGGTTAGACGGCTCATCTTACGTTGGTACATTAGGTTACTCAACTTCAAATCCTCTAGACACTAAATTAGATTTAATTGGAGTTCAAAAATGGATTTCTTTAAATGGCACTCAAGAAGATGAAGGATGGATAGAAGCTAGACGCTTTGATCGACCAGCAAGTAGAATATTTACTGATGGAATTTGGCAAACACCACCTTTATCTGTATTACCAGCTGGGGAATTTCCTTCTGCTTGGTTATATCCTGAAAGCGAAAGAAGTTTAAACCCAAATGCACCGGCTCAACGAACAATTACCGATAATATATTTTGGGATAATTAATAAAAAAAGTAAACATGAAAAATTATAAATTAATATTATTTGCGTTTTCAATCTTAGGATTGATTACAACCAGTTGTAACCCTAGTGTGGAAGCTCCTGGTGCCGAAGACCAATCGGAAGTAACATTCCTTCCCAAAATCATTTTAGAAGGAGATACTAGTATTGAGCTTGACTGTGATGCATCATCATATTCCGATCCTGGTGCAGTTGCTGAAGTTGCAGGGCAAGAAATAGAACTTAACACAGCAGTTGCAGGAACTTATTACGGAGGCAGTTCGGTAGATGGAGTAGATATTTACAGTGTATCTTACTCTGCATTTAATGATGATGGCATACCTGCTACAGCATTTCGTAAAATAACTTGGCCTCCTTGTAGTGGCGATTTCGTAACAAGTATTGCTGGTGTTTACACTTGTGCTATGACAAGAACCCCAGGATATTCGACAGAAGATATTGGCCCTATCTTGATTAAAGATTTAGGAGATAACGTTTTTGCTATTTCTGACGCAATAGGAGGATGGTACGAACATGAATATGGGTATGGTCCTGATTATGCAGCTTTAGGAATGACAGTAACAGCTAACAACATTGCCACTAACGATTTCACTTATGATGATGTAATTGGAGTTGGGGCTTTTGGAGGTAGCTTAAACATGACATCATTTTCCGTAGATCCAGCCACAAAAACTATTACATATTCTGTTAGTTGGACTTTTGGCTATGTTTGGGACATCGTGTTAACTCAAATGTAATACAAATAGTCGCGTAGCGCTTAATAAATATCTAATAAAAACAAAAAACACATGAAATATAATATATTAAAAAAATTAGGCTTCTTAGTTTTAAGTTTTGCCTTAGTAACAACTTTCGCTTCATGTGAAAGAACCGAATCTGTTCCTGATGCAAGTGATATAAAAATTGAAGATATTACTGGAGGTTGGATTGTTGATGTTACTAGAAATGGTGTTTCTAATGGAACTATTCACATAAGTACTTATAATACATCTGCAAACGAAACTACTGCAATGTGGCTTGACGATGAAGAACATTCATGGGGATTAAAAACTAAAGTAAATTTAAATTTTGACGCTTTAACTTTTTCTTCAACAGATTCTGCCGAATTATATTACGATGTAACAGTAACCGTAAGCGACGGTATTATTACCAAGAATGGAGCAACAGCTCCTAGTGGTGCTACTGTTGATGCAATATCATTCTCTGTAGTCTTCTCAGATATTCCTAACGATGTATGGGAATACACAGGATATAAAGCAACAGGAATGATAGGAGATAATTAATACAACTTATTTTCTAAAAAAAACTGTCTCATCATTATGAGGCAGTTTTTTTTTCATTAATCACAACTATACTTAACTTATAACATAATAATTAAATAATCTGTAAAAAGCACTATCATAATTATTAAGAATGCAGTCAAGACTTTTATATGTAAACCAAAACTAAGTATTTGCTATAAATTTAACATGCTATTAGTTATTTTGGAGCTGTTTTTTAACCGCAAAACTAATTTTAACGAATTTTTGTTGCTTTATTAACTATTTATTAAGATTTTTGGAATTGACTAATTCAAATAATTATAAAA
>NZ_JTDV01000024.1 GCF_000943555.1 Neotamlana nanhaiensis
TTCAAAATTTTGAATTCGGAATTAGAAAACCGTTCATTGACATATTGAAAAGATACATGAAACATTAGATAGAAATCTAATGCAAAATAATTCAGATTAGTTTTATATCACGCGAGCGATATAACTAATCAGTAATCAATAGATTTAGATCGATTGATTAAACTCATTAAAAAAGCAAAAAGTACAATAAGCTAAATAAGGGCGTATGGGGAATGCCTAGGCTCTCAGAGGCGAAGAAGGACGTGATAAGCTGCGAAAAGTTGCGGGGATTGGCACATACAAATTGATCCGCAAATATCCGAATGGGGCAACCCAGTACATTGAAGATGTATTATCCTGTAAAGGAGGCGAACCCGGAGAACTGAAACATCTAAGTACCCGGAGGAGAAGAAAACAAAAGTGATTCCGTTAGTAGTGGCGAGCGAACACGGATTAGCCCAAACCAATGTTGTTACGGCAATATTGGGGTTGTAGGACCACGACATTTAATATAAATTGAATTAGAATACTTTGGAAAGAGTAACCATAGAGGGTGATAGTCCTGTATAAGTAAGATTTATAGCGATAGTGGTATCCTGAGTAGCGCGGGGCACGTGTAACCCTGTGTGAATTTGTCGGGACCATCCGATAAGGCTAAATACTCCTGAGAGACCGATAGTGAACTAGTACCGTGAGGGAAAGGTGAAAAGAACCCTGAATAAGGGAGTGAAATAGAACCTGAAACCATACGCTTACAAGCGGTCGGAGCCCATTAGGGTGACGGCGTGCCTTTTGCATAATGAGCCTACGAGTTACCGTTTCTAGCAAGGTTAAGGTATTCAGTACCGGATCCGTAGCGAAAGCGAGTCTGAATAGGGCGTAATAGTTAGTAGTGGTAGACGCGAAACCGTGTGATCTACCCATGGGCAGGGTGAAGCTGTGGTAACACACAGTGGAGGCCCGAACCGGTTGACGTTGAAAAGTCTTCGGATGACCTGTGGGTAGGGGTGAAAGGCCAATCAAACTCGGAAATAGCTCGTACTCCCCGAAATGCATTTAGGTGCAGCGTATTATTAGTTTTATAGAGGTAGAGCTACTGATTGGATGCGGGGGCTTCACCGCCTACCAATTCCTGACAAACTCCGAATGCTATAAAATAATGTAATGCAGTGAGGGCATGGGTGCTAAGGTCCATGTCCGAGAGGGAAAGAACCCAGACCATCAGCTAAGGTCCCCAAATGTATGCTAAGTTGAAAAAACGCGGTTGAACTGCTTTGACAGCTAGGATGTTGGCTTGGAAGCAGCCATTCATTTAAAGAGTGCGTAACAGCTCACTAGTCGAGCGGTTCGGCATGGATAATAATCGGGCATAAGTATACTACCGAAGCTATGGCATCGAAAGATGGGTAGGGGAGCATTGTAGTGACGTTGAAGGTGTACTGTGAGGTATGCTGGAGTAGCTACAAAAGAAAATGTAGGCATAAGTAACGATAATGCGGGCGAGAAACCCGCACTCCGAAAAACTAAGGTTTCCTCAGCTATGCTAATCAGCTGAGGGTTAGTCGGGACCTAACGCGAACCCGAAAGGGGTAGTGGATGGACAACAGGTTAATATTCCTGTACCCGCTCTCAATAAAAGTGACGGAGGCGTATATTTGGTGCGTGCTGACGGAATAGCACGTTGAAGCGAGTGGTAACACCGCGATAGTACACTAAGACTTCGGTTGCGGTGATAATCCAGAGAAGCGACTTCCAAGAAAAGCGAGAGAAGCGGCCCGTACCCTAAACCGACACAGGTAGTTGGGATGAGAATTCTAAGGAGCTCGAGAGATTCATGGCTAAGGAATTAGGCAAAATAGACGCGTAACTTCGGGAGAAGCGTCGCCTTTCTTCGGAAAGGCCGCAGTGAAAAGGTCCAGGCGACTGTTTATCAAAAACACAGGGCTATGCTAAATCGAAAGATGATGTATATGGCCTGACACCTGCCCGGTGCTGGAAGGTTAAGTGGAGGGTTTAGCTTCGGCGAAGATCTCAAATGAAGCCCCAGTAAACGGCGGCCGTAACTATAACGGTCCTAAGGTAGCGAAATTCCTTGTCGGGTAAGTTCCGACCTGCACGAATGGTGCAACGATCTGGACACTGTCTCAGCCATGAGCTCGGTGAAATTGTAGTATCGGTGAAGATGCCGATTACCCGCTGTGGGACGAAAAGACCCCGTGCACCTTTACTATAGCTTAGTATTGGTTTTGGATAAGTAATGTGTAGGATAGGTGGGAGACTTTGAAGCGGCGTCGCCAGGCGTTGTGGAGTCATTGTTGAAATACCACCCTTTGCTTATCTAGAGTCTAACTTTCATTTGAAAGGACAGTGCTTGGTGGGTAGTTTGACTGGGGTGGTCGCCTCCAAAAGAGTAACGGAGGCTTCTAAAGGTTTCCTCAGCACGCTTGGTAACCGTGCGTAGAGTGCAATGGCATAAGGAAGCTTGACTGAGAGACCTACAAGTCGATCAGGTTGGAAACAAGAGCATAGTGATCCGGTGGTTCCGCATGGAAGGGCCATCGCTCAAAGGATAAAAGGTACGCCGGGGATAACAGGCTGATCTCCCCCAAGAGCTCACATCGACGGGGGGGTTTGGCACCTCGATGTCGGCTCGTCACATCCTGGGGCTGGAGAAGGTCCCAAGGGTTGGGCTGTTCGCCCATTAAAGTGGCACGCGAGCTGGGTTCAGAACGTCGTGAGACAGTTCGGTCTCTATCTACAGTGGGCGTTAGAAATTTGAGTGGATCTGACTCTAGTACGAGAGGACCGAGTTGGACTAACCTCTGGTGTATCTGTTGTCGCGCCAGCGGCATTGCAGAGTAGCTACGTTGGGAAGGGATAAGCGCTGAAAGCATATAAGCGCGAAACCCACCACAAGATGAGATTTCTTTAAAGGGTCGTAGGAGATGACTACGTTGATAGGCTACAGGTGTAAAGGCAGTAATGTCATAGCCGAGTAGTACTAATAACCCATAGGCTTATTGTACGCCTGTTTTTTTATAAGAGTACATAAATGAATTATAAATCATGTTTTTTTCAATATGTTAAAATATTTGCAGCGATGCTGCAGTTAAAAAGTAACAAGTGAGAAGTTAAAAGATAGCTTTACAAACACATAAACTTTTTAACTAATAATTTAAGGTGGTTATAGCGATGGGGCTCACCTCTTACCTTTCCGAACAGAGAAGTTAAGCCCATTAGCGCCGATGGTACTACACTCGTGGGAGAGTAGGTCGCCGCCTTTTTCAAACCCTTCACATGACGTGAAGGGTTTTTTGTTTTAAATTTGTT
>NZ_JTDV01000025.1 GCF_000943555.1 Neotamlana nanhaiensis
GGCAATATTGGTAGCAACGGTCTTGTATATGAAAAGTAGCGGGTTTTTATGCGCTAACTTTTTGTAAAACAATATACTTAATTAAAAGCAAAAGCGGTTAAGATTTGGACCTAAACCGCTATTTTTTATATACGTTGTTGTGCGTTCGTACTTTTATAATTTGTTTTTTACAGCTCTTATTTTGTTCTTAATTACTGCAAACATACTTTTGGCCAATAGGTAAACTTCAGTTGAACCTTTTAAAGGCCTATTGCTATTATCTGAATCAAAATTTCGTTCGGCATTTTGAATTGCTTCTTCTATGAAGATAGGATGTCTTCTAGAATCAAATCCACCATCATAGCTTTCGTTTACTTTTTGTTTCCAACTTTTACAAATATCATCAGATTCAAACTCTTCAATTTTTTCATTCTGGTGGAAGTATAACCAAACTTCAAAACAAGGATTACTTTCTACAACAAACCAATTATCTTTTGATTGACAAACTTCTTTTATTTCCTTTATTTGTTCTTCTCGACTATTAGATTTGTCTGGGTCAGTATCTATAACAATCCATACTTCATCATTTTCTTGTAATGTAAACTTCGGCTTATTTCCACTAAATGAGCTTACGGCTAAATCATAAAGACCTTTTGGTGAATTGTTTTCATCTGGATTTAATTTATTGACCTTAACTTTAATACGAGAATCAATTTCTCTAAAATATTCAAAGTATTGATATTCTCTTTTCGCTCCTTCACAGAAAATATATAGGCTTTTTGCTTCTCTGCTAGGTGCTTGTCTTTCAAAAAGCCTATTTGTTAAAATCATACTCGTGCCATTTTAAGTCCTCAAGATTTCCTAAAAAAGGAATTGAACCATATCTACCATTGAGATAACCTTTTCTAATATCAATCGTTTTATGTTCTTTAAAATCACTCAATGAATACAAGTCAGTTGAACCATTTAAGTCTTTTTCTGCAAACCAAATTTCATCTTGTCTAAAAATTTCTTGGTCAAGTAAATTTGATTCGTGTGTTGTGAATATCAACTGTCCTTTTGTATTATTATCTAGTGAGAACTTTTTAACAAGTTCCTTTATCAGAAGTGGGTGTATACTTCTTTCTATTTCATCAACTATATAAACTTTCTCTGATGATATTACATTTTTGAAAGCTGGCACGAAATCTAATAATCTAACTGTTCCATCTGATTCTTCGTCCAAATCAAAAAAAGCAGAATTTTTACTCGAAGAGTGTTCGACTTTCAAAGTTTTAACCCAAATAGTATCATCTTCTTTTACTAAAATTAATTCATCACCACGTCTGCTTCTTAAACCTAGCATTTTTTTAGGTGAATCTTCAACCTCTTTTATCAGTTTATCGAGTTCATTCTCATTATCCTCTCCAAAAAATTCTCTAATGTTCTTTTTTTCAGTACCCAAAGATTTAATTCCAATGTTAAATGAGCACATTAAATCTTCCGCATATTTCTTGAATTCAATATCAGTATCAATTTTATGAGCTAATGCTCTTGGTTTTGAATCTGGTGTTATGATTTGAAGAGTTTCAGAAAACCATTCATAAGCTTTTTTGACATCTTTTAAAAATTTGTTATCTCTATTTGATAATAACTTTAATACTGGCTCATTTGGTTTTACAAATTCCTCTATTAAGACATCTTTAAGAACCTGACTTTTTTCATCATTCTCAAAGTCATCAAGAAATTTGATTGTAGTTTTCTCGTCTACAGTTTGTCTTTCATAAATTAATTTGTCTTCTTTTTTGCCTAATCCAGATACATACAATTCCTCGGTTGATATCTTATCCTCTGAAAGTACTATTCCATAATACAGAGGTGTGTTATCTTGGATGAATTCTATAGCTAGGATTTGCTCCTTTTGATTTCCGAACTTATATTGTGTATCTTTTAATCTAAATGGGATTTCCTCTTTCGTAACTAGCTTTTGAAACTGAAACAAAGATTTAATCAAGTTTGATTTTCCAGCACCATTTGCCCCATAAATGGATGAAAGTTTGAGTATTTCAAATCCATCTACATTATATTTATGGCCTTGCAGAGTCTTTAATCTCTTATTTGGGATTGTAGTAAACTCTTTTCTCTCACCAAAAGAGAACATATTCTCTATTACAAATCTTATCAACATAATTTTGCGTGATTATTTCACGCAAATATATTCAATGTTTTTGAATTATTGAAAAAAGAAAAGTTAAAATTCATGTTCTAGGTGATATTTTCACGTTTGTAGGTATGACGCACAACGTATTTGTATAAGATTAGTTGCGCTGGAAATCCGCTAGGATTTTCAGATTTAGGAACTAAGATAATAAAAATGCGAGGATTTTCCGCAGGAAAATCAGCAGCAATTAAACTTATACGGTGTTACAAAATGTAGCGACACGTCAGATTGGTTTAGCATTGCATTTTGTCCGCGTAAAAATTAAAAATTCAGGTTTTGAGTTTTTTAGAATATTCTAACTTAAAATTCTCAAAAAAAATCGCGAACAGTAAACCACGCTTTTTTTTCAGCCGTTGTAAAATTCCGCAACCTAGCTCAATTCTGCTCGAGTGAGATTCCGCGTAACGATTGTCAGATTCAGAGTTTGAGTGTTCAATTTCGCGCGTTGCTTTTGTCAAATTCAGATTAAGATTGTCATCGGATTTCTCCGCGTCTGAGTGAGTTCGGAGCTATTTTTTGTAACGTATTTGTATAAGATTAGTTGCGCTGAAAATCCGCTAGGATTTTCAGATTGAGAAACTAAGATAGTAAAAATGCGAGGATTTTCCGTAGGAAAATCAGAAGCAATTAATTTTATACGGTGTTGTAAATTGTAGCATTTTCAGATTTGTTATTCCGTTTGAGTGAAGTTCCGCGTTTGAGTAAATTCAGATTCAGGATTTTTCCGCGATAATTTTCAATCCGCAAGAGTGAGATTCCGCGCAATATTTGTTGATTCCACGTTTTAAAATTCCGCAAACTGGCTCAATTCCGTTCGAGTGAGATTCCGCGTAAAGTTTGTCAAATTCAGAGTTTGAGTGGTTTTCTCCGCGTAATAATTCAGAGTTTTCTTTTTCAGAAATCAGAGGTTTTTCAGATTTGTAATTTTCCGCCGTCTGAGTGAGCGCTATGTCTAGTCCTGAAATATGGC
>NZ_JTDV01000003.1 GCF_000943555.1 Neotamlana nanhaiensis
AGCCATATTTCAGGACTAGACATTTGACAGAACTACAACCAAAAAAAAATTACAATGGAATTAAAAGAATTCATAAAGACAACTCTAACACAAATTTCACAAGGAATAATTGAAGCTCAAGAAGAAATTGATGGAACTGATATGATAGTTAATCCATCAGGCTTAGCTACCAATCAAAATGGAGATAAATATTTGCGAACGGATGGTTGGAGATATGTCCAAAACATTGAAATTAATGTTGGAGTAACCGCACTTGAAAAAGAAGGTGAAAAAGCTGGAATTGGAATTGTAACTGGTTTTTTATCAGGTGGAGCTCAAGCTTCAACTGATAATTCAAATCAAACCGTCAGCACTATAAAATTTGACATTCCAGTTGCACTGCCATCAATTCCAACACCTAAAGGACATAAAGCTACTAGAAGTCTATCAATGAAATCGAGTGTTATTTAAAATATTGACAACTTGAAATTAAATAAACAATTATCAGGAATAGCTGGCGAATATTACGTTGCTGCTGAATTATCAAGAAGAGGATATTTAGCTGCAATAACTTTAAGAAATTCTGACGGAGTTGATATTTTAGTGAGTAATTTGGATGGTGACAAACTAATTTCTATTCAAGTCAAAAGCACTCAAAACAAACGGAAATGGATTTTATCAAAAAAAACGGAAACAGAATATTCTGAAAAAAAGTATTTTGTATTTGTAAATATTCCCGCTGATATAAATATGCCACCGGAATATATAATTGTTCATTCAAAAGTATTAGCGAATCATATATACATCGGCCACAGAACTTGGTTGTCAGAACCTGGAAGAAACGGAAAAAAAAGAAATGATTCTAATGTGAGGCAATTTGATCCTCGATATTTTAAACCAGAAGAATTATTAACTTGGGATGATTTGATAAAAGTAATTGAAAATTAAAAACGTTTGCCAACAAAGAACTGAGTTAAAAACAAGTTTTTTTAGTTTAATTTTGACACATAATTTTCATGATATGGCAATCCGCTTTTTGCAATAGCAAAAGCCTGCTTAATTAATTTATTTACTACGGCT
The DNA here is from genome assembly GCF_000943555.1 of Neotamlana nanhaiensis. Lineage (GTDB taxonomy): Bacteria > Bacteroidota > Bacteroidia > Flavobacteriales > Flavobacteriaceae > Neotamlana > Neotamlana nanhaiensis. The sequence continues at coordinate 1,060 of NZ_JTDV01000003.1, forward strand.
ATTAATGCTAACTTTTTGCTCTTTCTGGTTAGAATACTAATTAGATTTCAAACTTAAGATGGCTATAAGTAATTGCTTATTCTCGCCCCTAATTCTGAAAACCCACAAGGATTTTTAGCTTGATGTGTATCTGCCTGCATCTAGGCTTGCTAAGTTACGTTCTAAATTACGCAACTACTCATTGTTGAAAAGTGTTCTACAAATAAACCAAACCAATAAAACTTAAATGGAAGAATGAAATTTCTAAGTAATAAACCACATTTAATTTTTTTAATTGCTATTCCGGTTCTACTATTGGTTGGAATTTTAAGTGAAGATGCCTCTTTAAATATCAATGTACACGACACCTATTTTGTTATTTCTTTTTATCATTTATCAAAACTTACTGCTATACTTTTTGGAATCATTGGATTTGGATATTGGATAATGCGCAAAACCAACAGAAAACTATCCAAATGGCTAAATTACATTCACATCGGGCTAACTTTTGGCGGTATTATACTTATTTTCATGCTTTCTCAATTATATCGAGAGCCAAAAGCCGAAAACATACTGCTTGATTTTAGATTTAATCAGAACCTAGAACTTATAATACTAATAATTTTATTGATTACGGTTATAGGGCAAGTAATTTATCCCATCAACTTAATAAATGGAATATGCAAAAAAGCGAAAAATGATTAGCGACTATTTTGTGTTGAATTTAGTTGTTATTTTTCAGTCTGATTGAGAAAATATAAGAGGGTTTCTAAAATTAGTCTTTGGATATTATAACCTCAATGACAACTCAAGTTATTAGAAACTATTTCCCTAACAGGAGCAGGCGAGATATACGGGATGCCTAATCCTAAACCGCGTAAAACAAATAAGAAACCAATAAGCACAACAAAACCAGGAATGGCTTTTTGAATACGTTGTTTTATAGTGGTATTTAAAAATTTACCTAAATAAATTGCCGAAGTCATTAAAGGCATAGTACCTAAACCAAAAAGAGCCATATACAGCATACTTTCTGTTACACTATTATTTACCAAACTGCCAAAAACAGCCATATAAACCAAACCACAAGGCAAAAATCCGTTAAGGAAACCAATGGTTAAAAAGGTGTCGGCCGTTTTCTTTTTTAAAGCCAAACCAAGCTGCGTTTTTACTTTGTAAATGAGTTTATGTAGTGGTTTTGATAGGTTGTATTTATTAAAGACTTTATAAGGAATTAGCACTGTAATAATCATTAAAACACCAATAATAATAGATAATTGCTGCTGAAACCCAAAAAGGTATAGGTTTTTACCTATTACACCAAAAACGAATCCAATAAGGCTATAAGCTAATAATCTGCCTAAATGGTAAGTGGTTATTTGCGTTATTTTTTTTACCGAATTACTTCTATCTACTGGGAGCATAAATGCAATAGGACCGCACATGCCAACGCAATGAAAACTTCCTAATAAACCTAATATAAAAGCAGACCAAAGCATGTTTGTTTGTTTGTTTGTTTGTTTGTTTGTCAGATCGAGCGCAGTCGAGATCCTTAATAAATAATTTCTTCAGTAAAACGATACGGTGTTTTGTTGTACTCCCAATCTATAGTAATGTTCCAGCGACCATCTAGCAAACGGGTTTTAGGTATGAGCAATTTGTGGTTTGATAATGAAATTTTAGTGTCAAAATCAAACTGTTTGTTAGATGGTCTGTAAAGGAACACTGTGCCTGTTATTTTTGATGCATCAAAGTCTTCTGGGAAACTAAAAAGTAATCCAGCTTCAGTTTTTTGATACCTAATGTTTTGTTTTAGTTGTTTCGAGTTTCTTTCGCTGTTTATGTGTTTCTGAAAATTTAACTCCTGTTTATAGTAATCTTCGGTTACTAAATCGTGATCGTATTTGTTATCTGTGCTCATGGTTATCACAAAAAACATGATAAAGCCTATAAAACCTATAAAAGCTATTACAATTCCGGTACCCCAATTTATTTTCATAATGTTATTTGTTATTGTTAGTATTTAACTCAAATTTTAAATTCTGTATCAATGATAACTCCGTGGTCCTAAAAAGTTAACCGAAGTGGTTTCAATACATTTTTCGTGGCTGTACACATCAATAATCAGTTTGTTTTTGTCGCCTTTTAATGCGTTCTTTTTTAATTCAATAAATAGTGTGCCTTCTGCAATACCTTGTTCAGGAACCGTAAAATCATCGGTAGTTGAAACGAGTTTTATATCACCTTTAAAATTTCTAAGTTTAAAACTCACGTTGTCAATTTCTTTTGTGGTTTTATTTATCAGTTTATAAGTAAACACATTGCTGATGATGTTGTTTTCTTTTTTCTCGTAAAGCTGACCTGGTAATCTTAAAATTCTAGCCTCAACATCGTTTCTTATTAACAACATACCGGTAAGCATACCAATTAAAATGACTAAAACGGCTATATAGCCTTTCATTCTGCAGGTGAGTTTGAATTTTTCTTTCTTTTCAATCTCATTTTCACTCGCGTAACGAATTAAACCTTTTGGTAAATTGATACTTTCCATAATATGGTCGCATTCATCAATACAAGCAGTGCAGTTAACACATTCTAGTTGTGTGCCGTTTCTAATATCAATACCCGTTGGGCAAACGTTTACGCATTGTAAACAATCGATACAATCGCCATGACCTAAAGTTGTTCTGTCTTCGTTTTTTCTGAACTTTTTTCGTCCGTTTTCACCTTCACCTCGTTTATGGTCGTAGGCCACAACAATCGATTTATTGTCTAAAAGCACACCTTGTAATCTGCCGTAAGGACAAGCAATGATGCAAACCTGCTCTCTAAACCAAGCAAACACAAAATAAAATACAGCAGTAAAAATAAGTAGCGGGAATAGTGTGCTTAAATGTGAAGCAGGACCATCAACAACATAGCCAAGTAATTTATCGCTACCAATAATGTAGGCTAAAAATATGTTGGCAATTAAAAATGAAATAACTAAAAAGATAAACCATTTTAAAAGGCGCTTTCTAATTTTTTCGGCATCCCATTTTTGGTTGTCGAGCTTGCGTTGTTTGTTTCGGTCGCCATCAATCCAATATTCAATACGTCGAAATACCATTTCTAGAAATATGGTTTGCGGACAAATCCATCCGCAGAAAATACGCCCAAAACCTACGGTAAATAGCGTGATAAATACCACACCAATTATCATGGAAACAACAAACAAATGAAAATCTTGTGGCCAAAACGGAAATCCGAAAATGTTAAAACGACGTTCAAGCACGTTAAACATTAAAAACTGATTGCCATTTATTTTTATAAAGGGCGCCAAAAACAAGAAGGCAAGCAAAACGTAACTAACCACTTTACGTTTTTCGTAAAATCTCCCATTCGGTTTTTTGGGGTAAACCCAAGCACGCTTGCCTTCGTTGGTAATAGTGCCAATAGAATCTCTAAAATTCTCGTTATGTTGATTTTGTTGGCTCACAGAAATAATTTGGTTTACCGTTGTAATTTGTTATTGTTCGGTTGTTGCTTCGGTCGTGTTTTCTGCAACCCAAAGGTCGCCTTGAGGCGCTTTAGGTTCGGCTGGAGTTGTGCCTTGAAAACTTAAAACATAGCTTGCAACTTGCGCAATTTCTGATGGTTTTAAATTTTGTTTCCAAGCAATCATACCTTTACCATCTCGACCACCTTCAGACACGGTTTTGAATACATTTTTAATGCCTCCGCCTAAAATCCAATATTCATCGGTAAGGTTTGGACCAATACCGCCTCCGCCATCTGCTTTATGACAAGCAACACAATTGCCATCGAAAATTTTCTTACCCTTACTTAAATCTGAAGCATCGGTAAGTAATTCAACGGTATTAAAATCAACTAAATCTTTAGCGGTTTTCTTGTATTCTTCAATGGCAATTCTGGCTTCGGCATATTCTTGCTCAAGTTCATCAAATTGTCCTTCACCATTAAAGACATGATATTTTAAAAGATAAATGGCCGCAAAGACGATTGAAATGTAAAAACTGTAAATCCACCACGGTGGTAACGAATTATCTAATTCACGAATACCGTCGTAATTATGGTCCAGAATTATTTCATGTTCTTCTTCAATAGGTTTGGAGCCCAAAAGTTTTTTGTAGGTGTTTTTAATCCAACAGATAAACTTAGATGGTTTTGCTGTTTGAGCATCAAATCGCGCTTTGGCTTCTTCATCTAAACTTTGATAGACTAAGTTTTTCATGGCGCTTACAATGCCTTCAATAGCAATTAAAATAAGCAACACTAAAACTAAGAATAATGATAACAAAGGATATTCTATAAACGCTGGTTTGTCGCCTGAGTCTATAACATATTCCGCGAAAGCGGCAATTAAAAAGAAGGCTACCGGAACTCGAATCCAAGAGGGAATATACTGTTTCATAATTGGCTAGGTTTTTTATCTAATGGTAATTGGCTAACAGTGTTTATATAGTCCTTTTTTGCGGTGATTACCCACCAAAATAGGGCAACAAAAAAGATGAAAAATATAAGTAAGGAGATTAGCGGATATATTTCTATACCCGTAATGCTTTCCATATGATTTTTTACAAACTTCAACATAACTTATGGGTTTAATGTGGTTAGATTTTCTTCTAATTCTTGTACCTTAATGTCGGTTCCTAAACGTTGTAGGTAGGCAATTAGCGCAGTTATTTCGCGGTTTCGCATTTCAACAAAGGCGTTTCCGCCAGCTTTTTTGTCGGCTTCGTAAGTTTCGGCAAAATCAGGATCGGTATATAAGTTTTGTTCTATCTGCGTACCTTGTTCTAGCATGCTTTTTTGAGCATTCGCAATATCGTCTTTGGTATATGGCACGCCTAGTTTTACCATGGCTTCCATTTTGCTTTCGGTCATCGATTTGTCTAGCTCATTTCTAATTAACCATTGATACGCCGGCATGATAGAACCCGATGAGGTACTTTGCGGATCGTACATGTGGTTAAGATGCCAGTTATCGGAGTATTTTCCGCCTACGCGATGTAAATCTGGTCCTGTACGTTTACTTCCCCATAGGAATGGATGGTCGTAAACAAATTCTCCCGCTTTACTGTAATCGCCATAGCGCTCAACCTCACTTCTAAACGGACGAACCATTTGAGAATGACAACTAACACAACCTTCGCGAATGTAAATATCACGTCCTTCAAGCTCTAAAGGTGTATAAGGTTTTACGCTAGCAATTGTTGGGATGTTAGATTCTACCATAATAGTTGGTATAATTTGAATAATACCACCAATTAAAATGGTTATGGTTGCTAAAATGGTTAACTGTACCGGTTTACGCTCTAACCAAGTATGGAAGGTTTCACCCGAAATACGTCTTTTTGAAACACGTTGAAGTGCGGGTGCTTCAGCCAATTCATCGGTTACTTGGCTACCTTTTTTCATGGTAACAATAACGTTGTAAGCTAAAACAAACATACCGATAATGTATAGCGAACCGCCAATGGCACGCATCCAATACATTGGAATAATTTCAGAAACAGTTTCTAAAAAGTTACCGTAAACTAAAGTGCCATCAGGATTAAATTGTTTCCACATACTGGCTTGTGTAAATCCGGCAACATACATGGGTAATGCATAAATAATGATGCCTAAAGTACCCATCCAGAAATGCAAGTTGGCTAATTTTGTAGAGTATAATTTAGTTTTAAATAATCTGGGAATTAACCAGTAAATCATACCAAAAGCTAAAAAGCCATTCCAAGCTAAAGCGCCAACATGTACGTGGGCGATAACCCAATCGGTAAAGTGCGCAATAGCGTTTACGTTTTTAAGCGAAAGCATGGGGCCTTCAAAAGTAGCCATACCATAACCTGTAATGGCAACCACCATAAATTTTAAAACAGGATCGGTGCGTACTTTATCCCAAGCGCCACGTAAGGTTAATAATCCGTTTATCATACCTCCCCAGGAAGGCATTAATAACATTACAGAAAATGCTACCCCTAAATTTTGAGCCCATTCTGGTAAGGCTGTGTATAATAAATGATGTGGGCCTGCCCAGATATAAATAAATATTAAAGACCAAAAGTGTACAATGGATAAACGATAAGAGTAAATAGGTCTGTCTGCCGCCTTTGGAACAAAATAGTACATTAACCCTAAAAATGGCGTGGTTAAAAAGAATGCTACGGCATTATGCCCATACCACCATTGCACCAAAGCATCTTGAACACCAGCGTAAACGGAGTAACTTTTTAATCCGCTAATTGGCAATTCTAAACTATTAAAAATATGAAGCACTGCAACAGTAACAAAAGTGCCGAGGTAAAACCAAATAGCAACATACATGTGACGCTGTCTTCTTTTTAAAATGGTTCCTATTAAATTCCAACCAAAAACCACCCAAACAGCAGCAATGGCAATATCGAAAGGCCATTCTAATTCGGCGTATTCTTTACTAGTTGTAAAACCTAACGGAAGTGTAATAGCGGCACCAACAATAATTAATTGCCAGCCCCAAAAGTTAATATTACTTAACACATCGCTAAACATTCTGGCTTTTAGTAAACGTTGAGACGAGTAATACACACCTGCAAAAATGGCGTTACCCACAAAGGCAAAAATAACGGCGTTGGTATGCAAAGGTCTTAAGCGACCAAAGCTTAACCACGAAATGCCGTCGGTTAGGTTAGGGAACAAGAACATAAAGGCTAATAGTAAGCCTACTAGCATGCCTACAACACCCCAAAGCATGGTGGCGAGTAAGAATTTTTTAACAATCTTGTTGTCGTAATAAAATTGTTGTACTTCCATAATAGTTAATTAAACTTTAGTTTTATTAATGGTTTTGTTAGGTTTGGTTTTAACCAGTTCGTCTTCAAAAAGCATGCGTACCGATGGAGTATAATCGTCGTCGTATTGTCCCGATTTTACAGCTTTTATAAAGCCCACAAAAAAGACAATAGCAATGATGACGCTAATGGTTAGTAATACATAAATAACACTCATACCTACTTGAAGTTATGGTTCAAAATTACACTGACATCTTTTTTTAAAAGATGATATTTGTCATGTTTCATAAAGTTTTTCATTTTAATTTTCGACCTAAAATATTGGTGGCAATCGTTGTGAATACAACAATGCTAATGGAGCTTAATGGCATTAAAATAGCTGCAATTACAGGCATAAGTTGACCCGTGATGGCAAAGTATAAACCAATAGCATTGTAGAAAAAGGAGAACACAAAACTCCATTTTATAATTTTAATAGCTCCTTTTGAAGCTTTTATATAGTTGTATAATTGATTGAATTTTGAAGCGTCTAAAATGGCATCACATGCAGGCGAGAACACATTAATGTTTTCTGAAATAGCAATGCCAACATTACTCTGTGCTAAAGCACCAGCATCGTTTAAACCATCACCAACCATGAGTACTTGAGCGCCGTTGTTTTGATGATGCTTAATGTATTCTAGCTTATCGTTTGGTTTTTGATTGAAAATAAGTTTGGTTTTGCTTGGGAGTAATTTTTTTAGATTATTTAATTCACTTGCATTGTCACCCGAAAGTATCGCTAAATCGTAGTCTTTTTTTAGTTTGTTAAACAGTTTTGAAATGCCTTTTCGGTATGCATTGTAAAAGGTGAATTTTCCTTTGTAAATATTGTTTGAACTAATATGAACCGCAGTGCTCAATTCGGTTTCAGGTTGAGGTTGTCCAACATATTTTGCAGAACCTATTTTAACTGATTGATTGTTACTTTCTCCATAAATACCTTCACCCAAATGTTCTTCAAAATGATTTAAAGTTATAATGTTGTTTTGCTGAAGCAAGTTGTATAATGATCGGCTTAACGGATGGTTGGAATGTCTAAGCGTACTGCTTAAAATAGTGGTTTCATCTTCCGTAAGGGTTTCGCCTTGATATGCTGTTTTACTTTTTTGGTTGGAAGTAATTGTGCCTGTTTTGTCAAAAATAATGGTGTCTATTTTTGCCAACTGTTCAATGACCGAAGCGTTTTTTAAATAGAATTTCAATTTTCCAAAAATGCGTAACAAATTCCCTAAAGTAAAAGGAGCAGAAAGCGCAATAGCACAGGGGCAAGCAATAATTAACACTGATGTAAAAACGTTTAAAGCTTTGCTAGAATCGACAAACAGCCAGTATATTGTAGCTAAAAAAGCAATGCTTAACACAGCAATAGTAAAACGTTTGCTTATCGTATTGGTTAAGGTTGTAAAGCCGTCTTCTTTGTTTTTGTTAAACACATCGTTGCTCCAAAGTTGAGTCAGGTAACTTTGTTCAACTGCATTTAAAGCTTCCATTTCAATGCTTCCAGAGGTTTGTTTGCCACCAGCAAAAAGTTTATCGCCAGATGATTTTTTAACAGCTTCAGATTCACCTGTAACAAAACTGTAATCTATATTAGCGTTTCCGTTAATTAAAATGCCATCAACAGGAATTAACTCTTCGTTTCTAATTAATAATCGGTCGCCTTTTTTAATATCGTAAACCTGAATTGGAGTTTCAATGCCGTTTAAAATTTTAGTTACAGCAATAGGGAAATACGATTTGTAATCGCGCTCAAACGATAAGAAATTGTAGGTGCGTTGCTGAAAATATTTCCCAAGTAATAGGAAGAAAACCAAACCTGTTAAGCTGTCGAAAAAGCCTGTGCCTAGATCTAGAATAATTTCGGCTGTACTTCTTAAAAACAACACTAAAATACCAAGTGCTATAGGAATATCTATATTTAAAAGTTTCGCCTTTAAACCTTTATAAGCTGAAACAAAATAATCTTGAGCGGCATAAAAAACTACTGGCAGCGAAAATGTAAACATCAGCCAACGAAACACAGGTTTGTACTGCTCTAACCAGAACTCGTTAACCTCAAAATACTCTGGAAATGATAAAAACATCACATTTCCAAAGGCAAAACCAGCCACACCAAGTTTATAAATTAAGCTGCGGTTTACTTTGTTTTTTCCAGTGTTGAAATCTTCAAGAGAAATATAGGGTTCGTAACCAATTTTACTTAATAAAAGTACCGCTTCTTTTAATGAAAAAGCTTCAGTTTTATAAGTTATTCTTACGGTCTTTTTTCCAAAATTTACCTGTGAAGCCGTAATATTTGCATTGAGTTTGTTGAGGTTTTCTAAAATCCAGATGCAAGAACTACAATGAATATGCGGAATGGTTAAGGTTGCAATTTGGTGTTTACCATCATTAAATTCGGTGAGCTTTTCAATTATAGCGTCATCCGCCAGGAAATCGTATTTGCCTTGAATTTCTTTTGGGGTAGCTCCTGGTGCTTGTTGTAAATCGTAATAACAGGTTAAATCGTTTTCGGAGAAAATCTCGTAAACGGTTTTGCAGCCATTGCAACAAAAGGCTTTGTTATCAAAAATTATAGGTGCATCTGTAGCATTTAAACCACAGTGGTAGCATGCGTTTGTTTTCATTTTAATTGCTCGTAAAATACCTGCAGCAAAGGTTAGAAGTTAGCAGAGAATTAAATATGATATTTATCATGGTTTCATTAATTTTACACGAAACCAAAGCGTATTACAATACAAAAACATATCGCTTTATTAGATTTTTTAAATATTTATAAAACAATGACAGGAGTTAATAATGATACCTTTAGTGTACTTTTCGATGCCGTTAGTGAAGGTGTTATTGTGGTAAACACTAGCCAAAAAATTGTAGAAGTAAACCAATCCGTTTTACAACTTTTTGGTTATGAAAAAGACGAATTAATAAATCAGTCTATAGAGGTTTTAATTCCGCATAGGTTTCATAAAAATCATAGTACGTATGTGTCAAAATTCATGGATAATAAAGAGAAGCGCCAAATGGGACACGGTCGTGATTTATATGGTGCTCGTAAGGATGGTTCTACGTTTCCTTTAGAGATTGGTTTAAATCCTTTGGAAGTAGAAGGAGAGTCGTTTGTTATGGCTATGGTAATTGATATTACCGTACGAAAAGAGCAAGAAAACAAACTAAAAGAGCTTAACGACGAGCTAGAAAAAAAGGTTGAAGAACGTACAAAAACTTTAAGTATTACTGTAAATCAATTAAAAGAAGCTCAAGACGAAACCATAAAAGCATTAAAGAAAGAAAAAGAATTAAACGAATTAAAAACTAAATTCTTATCGCTGGTTTCGCACGAGTTTAAAACACCTTTAAGTGGTATTTTAACCTCCACCATGTTGTTGGCTAAATACAAACTTTCTGAGCAGCAGGAAAAACGCGATAAACACATAAAAACAATAAGCGATAAAGTACATTATCTCAATAATATTTTAAATGATTTTTTATCTATTGAAAAACTAGAAACGGGTAAGATTAAATATAATTTCACATCTTTTAAAATAAGCAAAGTTGTTAACGAAGTTATTTATAACGCCAATATGCTATTAAAAGAAGGACAAATTATAAATTACCCTGAAAATATCGACGATTTTTCTATGTTTCAAGATGAAAAAACACTTGAATTGGCACTTTCAAACTTGGTTAATAATGCCATAAAATACTCGCCAGAAAACACCATTGTAGACATAACCGTAAAGCAAGATGCTGTAAATACCACTTTTGAGGTAAAAGATAATGGCATAGGCATACCAGTAGAAGAACAAAAAAATATATTTAAACGCTATTTTAGGGCAGAAAATGCACTACTTACGCAAGGTACGGGCATTGGCTTAAATATAGTTAAAAGTCATTTAGAGAATTTAGGAGGCGCTATAAGTTTTACAAGCGAACAAGATAAAGGAAGCAAATTTACATTCACATTACCAAACGAAGCCAAACAATGAAAAAAGTTTTATTAATAGAAGACGACGCCGTTTTAAGAGAAAATACAGCAGAGTTACTAGAACTTTCAAATTTTAATGTAATTACAGCACCCAACGGTAGAGTTGGTGTAACTAAAGCTAAAACAGAATTACCAGACATTGTGGTTTGCGATATTATGATGCCAGAACTAGATGGTTATGGTGTTTTAAAAGACTTATCGGGTGTAGAAGACACAAAATACATTCCGTTTATTTTTCTTTCAGCAAAAACTGAGCGCAAAGACGTTAGAAGAGGAATGGATTTAGGAGCCGACGATTACATAACCAAACCTTTTGAGGAAGACGAACTTTTAAGCGCAATACATAGTCGTATTGCAAAAGCGGCTATTTTAAAAGATGAACGCGAACAATATAGTAATTCAGAAAATAATGAAGATGATTTACGCTCGTTAAACGATTTGAAAAATTTTTTTGAAGATAATGGTGATGAGGAAAGCTATAAAAAAGGCGATGTAATTTATGAGGAAGGTCAACACTCTAATAAGGTGTTTTTGATTTCGCGAGGTTTAGTAAAATGCAATAAACTAGATGAACAAGGTAAATATTTAACAACTGCTTTATATAAAGAAGATGATTTATTTGGTTACAACTCTATAAACCAAACCACGCCTTATCAAGAAACGGCTACGGCGATGCAAGATTCAGAGTTAGTCGCATTGTCAAAACAAACTTTAGAAGATGTTTTAGATAGCAATCACAAAGTTACTTTAGAGCTCATTCAATTACTAACCGACAATATTACTGACGTAAAAGATCAATTACTACAAATGGCTTACAGCTCTGTAAAACGACGCACAGCCAAAACATTGCTTAAGTTTGCCGAAAAAATAAACCGAAAACCCAACGATATTATTCGTGTGTCAAGAAACGATTTGGCAAGTGTTGCTGGTGTTGCACAAGAAAGTTTAATTAGAACCTTATCGAGTTTTAAAGATTTAGGACTTATTGAAATTGAAGGCAGAAATATAAAAGTACTCGACGAAAATAAACTGCATCAAGTCACTTAAAAAATACCAAAGCATTTAAATAATGATTTTGGTCATATTTTAAAAAAGCCTTCACGCTTACTTTTGTAAAAAAATAATAGCGTGAAGACGAAGCATATTTTAATACCAACAGATTTTTCCGAAAATGCATGGAATGCCATAGTTTATGCTATTAATTTATATGGTAAAGAGGCTTGTAATTTTTTTATTTTACATGTTAGCGCAGAAAATGAATATGAAGTATATAACAATGTGCCTTTAACCCAGCAGTCATCAGCAACTAAAGTAGCATCAAAACCTTCGCAATTATTACTTCAAAATACAATAAAACGCATACAAGAAAATTTTGGTAAAAATTTATTGCATAGGTTTGTTACTATATCCGATAGTGATTCGTTAATAAAGGCCATAAGGCAGCAAGTACTTTTAAATAAAATAGATGTTATTGTAATGGGGACTAAAGGTGTTTCGGGTTGTACCGAGCGCACTGTTGGTACAAATGCAGGAAATGTAATTACTAAAGTAAATTGTACTACGCTAGTAGTGCCAGAAAACGCAAAATTTGTAACGCCCAAAAAGATTGCCTTTCCAACAGATTTTTCAATTTTTTATAATGTTAATACATTACAACCGCTTGCCGATATTATTAAAAAGAATCATGCTGAGATTGAGTTTCTGCACATTAGTAAACGAGATTTAGTGTTAAATGAAAACCAACGCATAAATATTGAGTATTTAGAAGACTATTTTTCTGAAAACTCACATAGTTTTCATTTTTTAACTCACACAAAAATAGAGCATGCCATTCAAGATTTTGTCAACGATAAAGGCGTTACTTTAATTACCATGCTTGGGAAAAATCTCAATTATTTTCAGCATATTTTATTTCATCCATTAGCAAAAGAAATAAGTTATTATAAAGATGTTCCTTTTTTAGTGTTGCATTAAAATTAGGTATTCATTATTAACATTTTAATCACATAAATAAAAAGGTATGAGCAAATGTGAGCAATGTATAATTAGGCAATTTAATGCCTTAAAATCACTGCATAAAGAAGATTTAGTACGAATAACAAGTTGTAAAACATCAAAAGTTATAAAAAAGGGCGCTGTAATTTTTGAAGAAGGTGAAAATATAAATGGCGTATTTTGTATTCGCGAAGGCATTTGTAAATTAACAAAGTTAAGTCCAAACGGGAAGGAACAAATTGTTAGGCTAGTAATAAAAGGAGATTTACTTGGGCAAAGATCTTTGGTATCGAATGAGGTGGCAAATTTAACCGCTGTAGCCGCTAACGATATGGAGGTTTGTTTTATTCCTAAACAGGAAATTGTGCACAATTTAAGTCGAAACATTAATTTTTCGATGGATATGTTAAAGAGTATGGCCGATGAGTTAAAGTTATCTGAGAATATTATTGTAGATATGGCACAAAAAACTGTAAAACAGCGTTTAGCTGAAACTTTACTGTATTTAAGAGAGAACTTTGGCGAAGATATTAATGGCTTTTTAAATATTGTTTTAACTCGCGAAGATTATGCTAATATAGTAGGCACCGCAACAGAATCGGCTATTCGGTTATTGTCTCAATTTAAAAAAGAAGGCTTAATAGCAACTGAAGGTAAAAAAATTAAAATAGAAAATTCTGAAGCTTTAAAACTTGTAGAATAATTTGGGCTACCAATTCCCTCTAGATTTTATGTTGTTTGCACAAAGTTTAATAATTTCTGCAATACGTTTTTGTCTTGTAGTGTCTCGTTTTGCTTGATTTAGCCAGTATAAATAACTTTTGCGATATGATGGTGCAAAATTGTTATAATTGGCATACGCTTGAGCATTTTTATTAAATGCCGTTTGCAAATCTTGGGGGATTATACCATTTTCAACATCATCTAAAGCAAACCAACTTTTATTTTCTTTAGCAATTTCAATGGTTTTTAGGCCGCTTTCGTGCATTAAATCTTCAGCAATTAAATCATTAATGTAACGTTTATTTACCGCGCTCCAAACGCTTTTGGGATTTCGAGGCGAAAAGTATTGCCTGCGTTTACCATCGCCTAAACTTTTTACTGTAGAATCTATCCAACCATAACAAAGCGCTACTTTTACGGCTTCTTCCCAACGCATCGATTTGGCGTCGTGGGTTACTTTATAAAATATAAGATAAACACCGTTTGAAACGGCGTGATTGTTATGCAACCACGCCCGCCATTCGGTGTCAGTTTTAAAATAAAGCGCTTCGTTTTCTGGCATTATATGTTTTCAGATTCAATGTAAAAATCTCTGTCAACTTCAAACTTAGGATTTTTTGCATCAAGCTCAAGTGTTTGCCAATTTGCATTCGGTTGAATCCATTGCGATTTATCATCAATTTCTACTTGAATAGGCATATCGAAATTTTCAACAACGTTGGTGTAACGATATTTTAAGGTTTTTCCTTTTATACTATATTCTAGTTTTGGAATACGAATATCTCTTAAATATTGGTTGAAAAATTCGGTTAAATCAATTCCAGATTCTTCACTCAAAAAGTCCTCAATTTGTTTGGTTGAAACAGTTTGGTGATAAAACGTCACGTTCATTTTACGTAATATTTGACGCCATTTTTCATCATCTTCAATTAATTGTCTTAAAGTGTGAAGCATATTACCACCTTTTGGGTACATGTCGCCAGAACCTTCTTTGTTTACATCGTAAAAACCAATGATTGGTCGGTCGTTATTAATATCTTTTCTTGTACCAATTACGTAATCAGCTCCAGCTTCTTTTCCGTAATAATATTCTACAAATAAGTTCTCCGAATAGTTTGTGAAGCTTTCGTGAATCCACATATCTGCAATGTCAATGTAAGTGATGTTATTGGCAAACCACTCATGCCCAGATTCGTGAATTATAATAAAATCGAATTTTAATCCCCAGCCAGTTCCCGATAAATCACGACCTAAATAACCGTTCATGTATTTGTTGCCGTAGGTTACAGAACTTTGATGCTCCATGCCTAAATAAGGTACTTCAACTAGTTTATAACCGTCTTTGTAAAACGGATATTGTCCAAACCAATGTTCGAACGCTTTCATCATCTTAGGAGCGTCTTTAAAATGTTCTTTGGCTTTTTCAAGATTATCTTTTAAAACATAATAATCCATATCTAAGTTTCCTGCCATACCATCAAAGACTTCATGGAAATGTGCGTAATCACCAATATTTACGTTAACACCATAATTGTTAATAGGGTTATCAACGTACCACGAGTAGGTTTTTGTATCACCAATTTGTTCTACTTTTCTCAGTCTTCCGTTTGAGATATTCATAAGTTTTGACGGTACGTTTACACTAATAAGCATACTATCTACCTCGTCGTACATATGGTCTTTACAAGGCCACCAAACGCTAGCACCTAAACCTTGACAAGATGTGGCTATAAAATGATTGCCGTTATCGTCTTTTTTCCAAGAAAAACCCCCGTCCCATGGTGCGCGAACTGCTTCTTTTGGATGACCTTTGTAAAACACCTCTAAACTTTGAATACTACCAATTTCTTGATTGTTTTTTAAGGTGATAAAATGCGCGTTGCCATCATGCTTTATTGGTAACGTGTCGTTATTTTGAATGGCATAAGTAAGCTCTAACGGTGCTTGCAAATCGATTTGCATGACGTTATTGTTTTCTAACACTTTATACTGAATGGTGTTTTTTCCAGAAATATATTTTTCATCTGGATTTACCTTAATATCTAAGTGATAATAGGTTAGATCCCACCACGAGCGTTCTGGAGTTATGGTACCGCGTAAAGTATCTTGATGTGTGAAATGTGTTTTTTCAGACATTAATCCTTGTGCGTTTACCGATGCGATGGATAAGAATAATGAGAGTGTTAATAATAGATAAAGGTGTTTCATCTGTATGAGTTTAAATTTTTGACTAAATTAGCTAAAAAGGATTATAAAGATTTGTTAAATATTATCCAGTTATTTTCGGAAAATACCATTTGGAAAAACCACAACGCTTTCCGTACCGTTTTCTCCAACGGCTGCTACTCCAAATAAATAGTTATCAATAACAATACCATTTAAAGTAAATTCGGTTACATCACCCACATAGCGACTGTAATTCCAAGTAGGAGAGGTGGTGTCTCGCCAATAAATTTTGTAACCTTTTGCGCCTTCAACGTTGTCCCATTTAAGTTTTACTGATGCTTCTACAATGCCACCAATAGCAACACTTTTAGGTTGAGGTGGTGCCCATGCTAAACTAGCCAAATTAATAGTGTTAACTGCAGTGAGTTTTTTTGCGTAATCGAAGTTTACATGTTCTATAACATCGCCGTATTTTATACCGTTTTCTTCGCGAATATCTTGATGCTGTTGGGTGTAGTTTTCGTGCGCTTCCATAATTCTAATACCAGCAAATCCTAAATCGTTAAACGGACGATGATGCCCGCCACGACCAAAACGATCTAACCTATAAATCATCATAGGGTTCATGTCTGGCATGTATGTTTTTACATTTTTATGCACATAACGTGCTAATTGTCTGGAAATACCATCAACTTCACCACCGTAAAAACGACGCATATTGCGTTCTTTTTCAGTTTCGGTTGGAGGTACAGGTTCAGAGAAAATTCTAAATGATTTGTTATCGATAAATCCATCAACACCTTTAATATTTCCAATCATGTCGTTATTAAAAATGCCAATAATGTCCCAATTATTGTCCTTTGCATATTTGGCTAAACCTGCACCACCAAAAAGCCCTTGTTCTTCACCAGAAAGTCCTACGTAAATGATGCTGTTTTCAAAAGTATACTGACTTAAAACTCTGGCAGCTTCAATTGTTCCTGCCATTCCGGAAGCGTTATCGTTTGCTCCTGGAGCATCTGCAGTGAAATCCATAGTGTCGCTTGCGCGAGAATCAATATCACCACTCATAATAATATATCGGTTTGGGTATTTTGTG
Source organism: Neotamlana nanhaiensis (assembly GCF_000943555.1). GTDB lineage: Bacteria > Bacteroidota > Bacteroidia > Flavobacteriales > Flavobacteriaceae > Neotamlana > Neotamlana nanhaiensis. The sequence goes on from NZ_JTDV01000003.1 coordinate 17,819, forward strand.
CCTTTTTGAATAGCTACTACATTAACCACCCAAGCATCATGGGGAACACGTCTGTTGCCAGCTTTCGAAACAAAATCCTTTTGATAAAATACATCGAGACAATTATTACAAGTTTTAGAGATGGTTTCGAATTCTTTTTTTATCCAACGTCTTGCAGCGCCAATACCTCGAGTGTTTGAAACAGTATCACTGAAAGTGTTTCGAGTACCAAAATTAACTAAAGTTCGAATGTCGTTTTCTATACGTTTTGCTGAAACGGCATCAATGATATCGTAAATTTTAGGGTTTGTTTGTCCAGTAAAGGTTGTTGTTAAAAGTAGTGCAGCTATTAGTTTTAGGTATTTCATAATTGAGAATTATATTTTAAAACACTTTAAATTTTATTTAAAGGTAATTAAAATAAAAACGTCCTAAGAATTACCTCAGGACGTTTTAAAAATTTGAATTAGTCACTCAAAAACTACTTTCAATATTAAAAGCAGTATTTATTTTCGCTTATTACTTTATTAGCAATAATATTTCTTAGTTCAATTATGTTAGGCATGTTTACATATTTAATGTAACGTTTTAAGCCCATTAACATCATACGTTGTTCATCTCCAGAAGAGAACGAAATAATCGAGTGTTTACCCGCAGTTTCAATAACATCGATAGCGTGGAAAAGGTTTAATTTAGCCATAGCTATTTGTTCTTTAACTTTATCTTCGCCTTCTTTTTTAGCCAGTTTTTCAGCGCGTAAAATAGCTGATTCTGCTAAATAAATTTGGATTAAAATATCTGAAGCGGCTAGCATAAGCTGTTGCTGACTTTCCATTTTCTCGCCATATTTCTCTAACGCTGCTCCAGAAACCATTAAAAATAACTTTTTTAAGTTTTTAATGATACTTTTTTCTTCAGAAAATAATTCTGAATAATCTGGAGTATCAAAAGATGGAATACCCATCAACTCATCTTTAACTGCCATGGCAGGTGTTAATACATCTACATGACCACGCATAGCTTTTTTAATAAGCATACCAATACTTAACATACGGTTAATTTCGTTGGTACCCTCATAAATTCTTGCAATACGTGCATCTCTCCAAGCTGATTCAATAGGAGTTTCCTCTGAAAAGCCCATACCTCCAAAGATTTGAATGCCTTCGTCGGTACATTTTTGAGTATGTTCTGAAACGGCTACTTTTAAGATAGAACATTCAATGGCATATTCTTCAACACCTTTGAGTTCTGCTTCTTGGTGTGTGTCTTTGCCTTCACTCTTACGAATTTCAATGCGGTCTTCGATATTTTTAGCAGCACGATAACTTGCCGATTCGCCAACCCAACAGTTTGTTGCCATTTCAGCAATTTTTTGGCGGATAGCACCAAAGCTAGAAATAGGTGTTTTAAACTGAATACGTTCGTTCGCATATTTAACCGATTCTGAGATAGTACGACGTTGGGCATCTAAACATGCCGCAGCTAGTTTTATTCTACCAACGTTAAGTGCGTTCATGGCAATTTTAAAGCCGTTACCGCGTGTTGAAAGCATATTTTCGGCAGGAACAACGGTGTCATTAAAAAAGACTTGACGTGTTGAAGACGCGCGAATTCCTAGTTTATGCTCTTCTTCTCCTAAAGTAATTCCGTTAGGATTGTTCGGGTCGTACTCAACAATAAACCCAGTGATGTATTTATCGTCTTCAATACGTGCAAAAACAATCATTAAACTACAGAAACCTGCGTTTGAAATCCACATTTTCTGTCCTGTAATTTTATATGATTTTCCGTCTTCGGATAAAATAGCCTTTGTTTTACCAGAATTAGCGTCACTACCGGCACTTGGCTCGGTTAAACAGTATGAACCAAACCATTCACCTGAAGCTAATTTAGGTACGTATTTTTTCTTCTGTTCTTCGGTACCATAAAGTGTAATTGGCATGGTGCCAATACCTGTATGCGCACCAAAGGCGGTACTAAAAGAACCTGTTGCTCCAGAAATATAATCGCAAACGAGCATGGTAGAAACAAAGCCCATACCCATGCCACCATATTCTTCTGGTACCGAAATACCTAAAAACCCAAGTTCTCCTGCTTTACGCATTACATCTTCAGTAAGTGCATAATCTTTCTTTTCAAATTGAGGTTTTTTAGGCCAAATTTCTCTGTCAACAAATTCGGTAACAGCTTCTTTCATCATCAGCTGTTCTTCGTTAAAATCTTCTGGGGTAAAAATATCTTCGCAATCAATTTCTTTAACTAAGAATTGTCCGCCACGAAGTATGTCTTTTTCTATATCTGCCATATTAATATTTTTATAAAGTTTAGTATTAGTTTAAAAATTCAAAAATTCCGCAGGCACCTTGTCCTGTACCAACACACATGGTTACGGCTCCGTATTTACCAACCATATTACGTTTGCGCATTTCATCAAATAACTGCACGGATAATTTAGTTCCTGTACAACCCAGCGGGTGACCAAGAGCAATGGCACCACCGTTTACATTTACCAAATCTGGATTTAACCCCAGCTCGCGAATCACGGCAATAGACTGCGATGCGAAAGCTTCGTTAAGTTCTATAAGTTCTAAGTCGTTTTGTTTTAAGTTGGCTTGAGATAAGGCTTTAGGAATTGCTTTTACAGGACCTATACCCATAATTCGTGGCTCTACACCCGCAGCGGCATAACTCACTAATCTGGCTATAGGTTTTAAGCCTAATTCGTTAACCATATCTTCGCTCATTACCATTACAAAAGCGGCACCGTCACTCATTTGCGATGAGTTTCCGGCAGTGACACTTCCGCCTTGAGCGAAAACAGGACGAAGTTTAGCTAAAGCTTCTAAATTAGTCCCTTTTCTTGGGCCTTCATCTTTATTAACCGTATAGGTTTTTGTTGCTTTTTTACCGTTGACGTCAATGTAAGTTTGTTCAACTGAAATAGGAACAATTTGATCTTGAAAACGGTCTTCGGCTTGTGCTTTAAGTGCTTTCATGTGAGAGTTATATGCAAACTCATCTTGGTCTTCACGAGAGACTTTAAACTGGTTTGCAACAGCCTCAGCTGTATTTCCCATGCCCCAATAATAATCTTCGTGACCAGCTTTTACGGTATCGTAGTTTAATTCTGGTTTAAAGCCCGTCATTGGTACCGAACTCATACTCTCTGCACCACCGGCGATAATACAATCGGCCATTCCTGCTTGAATTTTTGCTGTTGCCATACCAATGGTTTCAATCCCTGAGGAACAAAAGCGGTTTACGGTAACACCTGGCACATCAACAATATCTAATCCCATTAAGGAAATTAAACGAGCCATATTTAAGCCTTGAGCACCTTCAGGCATGGCGTTACCCACGATAACATCGTCGATGCGTTTTGGGTCTAAATTAGGCAGTTCTTTCATCATGTGTTTAATGGTTTCTGCTGCCAATTCATCGGTTCTTTTAAAGCGGAACAATCCCTTTGGTGCTTTACCAACGGCGGTTCTATATGCTTTTACTATATATGCTGTTTTCATTTTTCTTAGTTTCTTAAAGGTTTTCCTGTTTTAAGCATGTGCTGAATACGCTCTAGCGTTTTGCGTTCGGTACAAAGACTTAAAAAGGCTTCGCGTTCTAGATCTAATAAGTATTGTTCGCTTACTGCGGTTGGTTCACTTAAATCGCCACCGGCCATAACGTAAGCTAGTTTATTGGCAATTTTTTGATCGTGTTCGCTTATGTAGTTACTGGCTTCCATAGAATCGGTACCTACTAAAAACATACCTAAAGCTTGCTTACCTAAAACTTTTACATCTTTACGTTTTATAGGTTGGGTGTAACCTTGTTCTGCCATTAATTTGGCATAGGCTTTGGCCGTTGCTATTTGGCGGTCTTTATTTACCACGACAACATCTTTTCCTTTTTGAAGTACGCCCAAATCGAAAGCTTCGTAGGCAGAAGTAGATACTTTCGCCATACCAATAGTTAAGAAATATTCCTGAAGCACGTTGAGTTTTACATCGCCTTTATGGAATAAATCTGAAGCACGTAAAGCCATTTCTTTAGAGCCACCGCCACCAGGAATTACACCAACACCAAATTCTACAAGTCCGATGTAAGTTTCGGCAGCAGCCACAACTTTATCTGCGTGAAGCGATAATTCGCAACCACCACCAAGTGTCATACCATGTGGGGCAGCCACCGTTGGAATAGAGGAGTAGCGCATGCGCATCATGGTATCTTGAAAGTATTTAATAGCCATGTTCAACTCATCATATTCTTGCTCTACAGCCATCATGAAAATCATACCAATATTGGCACCAACAGAGAAATTTGCAGCTTGATTACCAATAACTAATCCTTGGAAATCTTTTTCGGCCAAATCAACAGCCTTATTTAACCCTGCAAGTACATCGCCACCAATGGTGTTCATTTTACTTTGGAATTCGCAGTTTAATATGCCATCGCCTAAATCTTCTATAACAACACCAGAATTTTTGAATACTTCTTTCGATTTTCTGATGTTATCTAAAATGATAAATGCATCTTGACCAGGAACTTTTGTTTGTGTTTTTGAAGGGATGTCGTAAAAATATGAAGCACCATCTTTTACGGTGTAGAATGATTTACTTCCAGAAGCCAACATTTCTGTAACCCACGAAGCAGGTTCTTTGCCTTCAGCTTTCATTATTTCTAAACCTTTTTCTACGCCTATAGCATCCCAGATTTGAAACGGACCATGTTCCCAACCAAAACCAGCTTTCATAGCATCATCAATCTTGTAAAATTCGTCGGTTATTTCGGGTACACGGTGCGACACATAAGCAAACATTGCCGCGAAGTTTTTTCTGTAAAAATCGCCAGCTTTGTCTTTACCGCCTACTAAAATAGGAAAACGGTTTATAACCTTATCTACCGATTTAGTAAGTTCTAAAGTGGCAAATTTTGCTGATTTTTTTGATCTATATTCTAACGTGTCGAGGTCTAAGGATAAAATTTCGCTTTTACCATTATCGCCTTTTACTTTTTTGTAAAATCCTTGACCAGTTTTACTGCCTAACCACTTGTTTTCCATCATAGTGTTGATGAAATCTGGTAGTTTAAACAGGTCGTGAGCTTCATCATCAGGACAATTATCGTAAATACCGTTGGCAACATGTACCAAAGTATCTAATCCAACCACATCAACAGTTCTGAAGGTTGCCGATTTTGGTCTGCCAATAACAGGTCCTGTTAATTTATCAACTTCTTCAATAGTTAAACCTAAATCTTTCACTTGATGAAATAACGATTGAATGCCAAAAATTCCAATACGGTTTCCAATAAAAGCAGGTGTGTCTTTAGCTATTACTGAAGTTTTTCCGAGGAATTGTTCGCCATAACCGTTTAAGAAATCAAGTACATCTTGAGAGGTTTTTGGCCCAGGAATAATTTCGAATAATTTTAAGTAGCGCGCTGGATTGAAAAAGTGGGTTCCGCAGAAATGCGCTTGAAAATCATCGCTTCTACCTTCGCTCATAAACTTAATAGGAATACCGGAAGTGTTTGAGGTAATTAGGGTTCCAGGTTTGCGGTGCTTATCAAGATTTTCAAACACTTTCTTTTTAATATCTAAGCGTTCTACTACTACCTCAATAATCCAATCTACATCGGCAACTTTAGTAATATCATCTTCTAAATTACCTGTAGAGATTCTGCTTGCAAAACTTTGGTGATAAATAGGTGATGGTTTCGATTTTAAAGCGGTTTGTAACGAGGTGTTTACCAAACGGTTTCTAACCACTTTGTCTTCTAGCGTTAAACCTTTAGCTTTTTCAGCATCGGTAAGGTCGCGCGGAACAATGTCTAAGAGTAATACTTCCACACCAATATTGGCAAAGTGGCAAGCAATACCGCTACCCATAATTCCGGATCCAATAACTGCTACTTTATTAATAATTCGTTTGCTCATTTAGTTACGTTGTTATTTATCTTGATTATATATTTTTTTATTTGAAACGAGTTCGTTTATGGTTTCTGTTACTTCAAAAAAATGTTTTAGTTTTTCTTCTGAAACGCTTTTTCTAATAGTGTCGTTAAACGTGAGTACTTTTTCTTTGGAGTAGTTACGTTTTTCAAGTCCAAATTCGGTTAGGGATATAATAACACCACGACCGTCATCAGGATTCGGATTTCTTTCTATAAGCCCTTTTTCTTCCATTTTTTTTAAAATACGTGAAAGACTTGTGGCTTCCATTCCCATTTTTGGGCCAAGAGCTGTTGAGGGTGTGCCTTTTTCGGGGTCTATACTTAATAAAGTAAAGCCTGTGGCCATCGTACTTTCAAATTTGGCAGCTTCTTCATTATACATTTTCTGAACCGTAAGCCACGTAGTACGAAGGATGTAGTCGATGGTTTTGTCTTTCATAGTTTAATATATTATCAAAGATAGAAAAAATATTATGCATGCATAGTAAATTAATGTTAAATTATAAATTTTTTCAAAATAAAAGTATGGTTTAGGTTTAAACAGAAATACTTTTATTAAGTTTTAAAGAAATTACGAAAGTTTAACATAAAACGTTAATAGGGTTACTAACGTTAAAATAATAATTTAACAATTTACAAGAGCATAAATTTTAGCATCTAGTTAGTTGGTTGATAATAAAAGTAATAAAAAATAATGAAATTAATAAAATAAGCGAGGTTAAATTGCGGTATGTGTTAAGAACGGTAAATTTTTTCAACTAAGTTGTTGTATTTTTCTTTAACCACTGCGCGTTTAATTTTCATTGTTGGCGTTAAATGTCCACCATCAATTGACCAAATATCAGGTGTCAACTCAAACTTTTTTATTTGTTCCCAACGTCCAAATTTAGCATTGCAAGCATCAACTTCTTGTTGAATTCTTTCGTGAATAATATCAGATGTAGCAATTTCTTTTTCAGATAAACCTACGTTTTTTTGTTTGCGTTGTATCCAATCTCTAATAAACTCGAAATTTGGTTGTATTAAAGCTGCTGGCATTTTTTCGCCTTCCCCAATAACCATAATTTGTTCAATAAAACGCGATTGTTTCAAGTCGTTTTCAAGTAAAGTAGGAATAATGTATTTACCACCAGAAGTTTTAAACATTTCCTTTTTACGACCAGTGATTTTTAAGAAACCTTCGGAATCCAGTTCGCCTTTATCTCCAGTGTGGAAGTAGTCGCCAGTCATAACACTAGCCGTTTTTTCGTCATCTTTATAATAACCCATCATAACATTTGGGCCTTTAATAAGGATTTCGCCGTCGTCGGCTATTTTAACTTCAACGTTACGAATTGGTTTGCCAACAGTTCCTATTTTAAAACTTTTATCACGATACATGCCAACACCAATTACGGGCGAGGTTTCTGTTAATCCGTAACCTTCCATAACATGCATGCCCGCGGCGCAGAAAATTCGTGATAAGCGCGGTTGCAATGCCGCACTACCAGAAACCATGGTGTGCAATTCGCCTCCTAAAGCTTCTCGCCATTTGCTAAAAATTAATTTATTGGCAATTTTTAATTGAAACTCATACCAAGCTCCATTCTTGTTGTAAGGTTCCCATTGTTCACCTAATTTTACAGCCCAGAAAAATAGAGCCTTCTTAATACCAGAAAGTTCTGCGGCTTTAGCCATAATTTTATCGTATACTTTTTCAAGTAAACGTGGAACCACACTCATAAGGTTTGGTTTTATTTCTTTGGCGTTATCTCCAATTTTATCGATGGCTTCGGCGAAATAAATAGACAAACCAGCATATTGATAAATATAAATTAAGACGCGTTCGAAAATATGACAAATAGGTAAGAAGCTTAAAACTCTGTTTTGATTTGGATTTAACGGTAACCTAGGAAAACTATCTAAGGCATTACTGGTAATGTTCCAATGCGATAGCATAACACCCTTGGGTTTTCCGGTGGTTCCAGACGTATAAATAATAGTTGCTAAATCATCCGATTTTACATCGTTTTTTCTAGCTTCTACTTCGGGTTGATTGCTTTCGTCTTTACCTAATTCAAATAATTCGGAATAATGCTTACAACCTTCAATATGATCAAAAGAATACACCTCTTTTAATTTGGTGTTTGCTTTTACTTTATTGACTTTTTCTAGAACTTCTTCATCTGAAACAAAACAATAAATGGACTCACTATGATTTAAAACATACTCGTAATCTTCCGCACAAATAGTTGGATAAATAGGAATATTTTGCGCACCTAATTGTAGCACACCAATATCCATAATATTCCATTCGGTACGATTTGTAGATGAAATTACAGCAATTTTATCGTTTTTATTAACGCCAAGTCTTAACAAAGCTCTACTAATAGCGTTAGCCTTATTTATATATTCTTGAGTTGATGTTTTTACCCATTCGCCATTGTATTTGGTTACCAAAGCGGCATCGGTAGGGTTATTTTCCAGTTGGTAATACGGAAAATCGAAAAGTCTCTTTAGTTCAGTCATCATTATCTATTAATCAGTATTGCAAAATAGCAAATAAAATAAGATTTTCAAATATCGAGCCAAAAAAAGAGGTTAGTGTTAATTAACCTCTTTTTATTTTAAGAATATGTTAAAATTACTTCTTTTCAATCCATTTTCTGGCGTTAACAAAAGCTTCTAACCAAGGTGATACTTCGTCTTTACGTCCGTTAGGGTAATTTGCCCAGTTCCATTGGAAGGTAGAACGCTCAATATGTGGCATGGTTACTAAGTGACGACCAGTTGAATCACACATCATGGCGGTGTTAAAATCAGATCCGTTTGGATTGTGAGGGTAACCTTCATAACCGTATTTAGCAACAATATGGTATTTATCTTCACCATAAGGTAAACTAAATTTACCTTCACCATGCGAAATCCAAACTCCTAAAGTACTTCCTGCCAAAGTAGAAAGCATTACAGAATTATTCTCCTGAATTTTTACAGAAGTGAATGAACTCTCATGTTTATGCGAATCGTTATGCATCATTTTACCGTGTTGCTCATGGTCTGGATTGATTAAATCTAATTCCATCCAAAGCTGACACCCATTACAAATACCAACTGAAAGTGTATCTTCTCTTGCAAAGAAGTTTTTTATGACTTCGTTGGCTTTTTCGTTGTATTTAATGGCGCCTGCCCAACCTTTTGCAGAACCTAAAACGTCCGAATTTGAGAAACCACCAACGGCACCTAAAAACTGAATGTCTTCTAAAGTTTCACGACCAGAGATTAAATCGGTCATGTGTACATCTTTTACATCAAAACCAGCTAAATACATAGCATTTGCCATTTCGCGCTCAGAGTTACTTCCTTTTTCACGAAGGATGGCTGCTTTTGGTCTTTTGTCATTGCGAGGAGTGTGCGACGTGGCAATCTCAGATTCTTCGCTAGCGCTCTGAATGACATCGGATAATTTACCCGTAAAATGCTCAGGAAACTCAAATTGTAATGGTTGATTTTTATAATTATCAAAACGGTCTTTTGCTAAACCGTTTGCGGTTTGTTTTTGGTCGAGTAGGAAAGAGGTTTTATACCACGTATCACGCAGTTCAGAAATGCTTAAACTGAAATTATCATCACCATTTGCAATGTTTAAAGTATCAGCACTTGTTACTTTTCCTATGTTGAAAAATTCAATATTTGCTTCAGCTAAAGCAGGTTCAATAGATGCGTCGGCCGCTTGAATAACAAGACCTGCATTTTCAGCAAATAATAATTTGAATGAATCGTTTTCAGCTAAAGTCGATAAATTTAAGTCAGCACCTACATTGTTATCAGCAAAACACAATTCTAGAAGTGTGGTGATTAATCCACCAGAAGCCACATCGTGTCCAGCAACAATTTTATCATCTAAAATTAATTTCTGAATCGTGTTAAATACTGTTTTTACATAATCGGCACTTTTTACTGTTGGCGCTTCGGTTCCAATTTTATTTACAATTTGCGCGAACGAGCTACCACCTAACTTAAAGTTGTCTTGCGATAGGTTGATGTAATAAATATCGCCGCCATTTTTCTGTAAAACAGGTTCAAGCACTTTTGTAATATCGATACAGTTGGCACCTGCAGAAATAATAACCGTTCCTGGAGAAATCACCTCTTCGTTAGCATATTTTTGCTTCATTGAAAGTGAATCTTTCCCAGTTGGAACATTCACACCTAAATCTATCGCAAAATCTGATACCGCTTGTACAGCTTCGTATAAACGCGCATCTTCACCTTCATTTTTACAAGGCCACATCCAGTTTGCCGAAAGTGAAACATTTTTTAAACCATCTTTTAATGGCGCCCAAATAATGTTGGTTAAGGCTTCAGTAATCGAATTTCTACTACCAGCAATTGGATCGATTAATGCCGAAACAGGCGAGTGCCCAATTGAGGTTGCAATACCTTCTTTTCCTTTAAAATCTAAAGCCATTACACCTACGTTGTTCAACGGAATTTGTAACGGACCAACACATTGTTGTTTCGCAACTTTACCACCAACGCAGCGGTCTACTTTATTAGTTAACCAATCTTTACAAGCTACGGCTTCAAGCTGTAATAACTGATTTAAATAATCATTAAAATCAGCTTTATTATAAGCAACATCGGTGTAGTTTCTGGTCACCGTGTTGTCTGTCATTATTGTTTTTGGCGAGCTACCAAACATATCTTCCATAGCCAAATCCATAGGTTTGTTACCTTTGGTTTGCGACTCGAATGTAAATCTATTATCACCCGTAACATTACCAACGGTGTACATTGGCGAACGCTCTCTGTCGGCAATTTTTTGTAAAGTTTCAATATGTTTTTCAGAAATAACAAGTCCCATACGCTCTTGCGACTCGTTACCAATAATTTCTTTATCAGAAAGTGTTGGGTCTCCAACAGGTAACTTATCTAAATCAATGTGTCCACCAGTCTCTTCAACCAATTCACTTAAACAATTTAAGTGTCCGCCAGCACCATGATCGTGGATTGAAACAATAAAGTTTTCGTCGCTTTCTACCATACCACGAACCGCATTTGCAGCACGTTTTTGCATTTCAGGGTTCGAACGTTGTACCGCATTAAGCTCAATACCCGATTCAAACTCACCCGTATCGGCACTAGAAACCGCAGCGCCCCCCATACCAATGCGATAGTTTTCACCACCAAGAATAACCACTTTGTCATCTTTTTTAGGCGTGTCTTTTAAAGCTTGATCTGCTTTACCGTAGCCAATACCGCCAGCTTGCATAATCACTTTGTCGAAACCAATTTTTCGGCCTTCTTCCTCATGCTCAAAAGTTAATACCGAACCCGTGATAAGTGGTTGCCCGAATTTGTTACCAAAATCCGAAGCACCATTACTAGCTTTAATTAAAATATCCATTGGAGTTTGGTACAACCAATCACGCTCTTTAACCGCTTGTTCCCAAGGACGATTTTCTTCTAAACGCGAATATGACGTCATGTAAACCGCAGTTCCAGCTAAAGGAATAGACCCTTTTCCGCCGGCTAAACGGTCGCGAATTTCACCACCCGAACCCGTTGCAGCACCGTTAAAAGGCTCAACTGTAGTCGGGAAGTTGTGCGTTTCGGCTTTAATTGAAATTACCGAATCGAAATCTTTAGTCTCGTAAAAATCAGGAATATCGGCACGTTTTGGCGCAAATTGTTCCACTTTTGGGCCTTTTATAAAAGCCACATTATCTTTGTAAGCCGAAACAATATCGTTAGGATTTGCTTCAGATGTTTTTCTGATTAATTTAAATAACGACGTTGGTTTTTCTTCACCATCAATAACAAACGTACCGTTAAATATTTTGTGGCGACAGTGCTCACTATTCACCTGCGAGAACCCAAAAACTTCAGAGTCGGTTAATGGTCTGCCAATTTTTTTGGCAACACCTTCTAAATAATCAACTTCCTCATCACTTAGCGATAAGCCTTCTTGCTGGTTGTAAGCCGCAATATCCTCAATATTTAAAATAGGTTCAGGTTGAATATCTATAGTGAATGATTCTTGGCCTAAACCCTTAAATTTCTCCGAAATCATTGGGTCGTAACCTTTAAAATCTTCGGCAACAGCGGTAAATTCTTCAATACGTACAATGCCGTCAATTCCCATGTTTTGGGTAATTTCCACCGCATTAGTACTCCATGGCGTAATCATTGCAGCACGCGGACCAACAAAAAAAGCATCCAACGATGCTTGCTCTATTTTAGGCTGGTTGCCAAATAACCAGGATAATTTCGAAATGGTTTCTGCAGAAAATTCTTTTGTTGCTTGAACAGCAAACACTTTGCTGTTTTGGTTTCCAAAGAAATGAATCATTATGTATGAGTTATAGTTGTTTTTAAAAACGCAAAAATACACTTTTTTAAGCGATAACACAGCTATTTTTAATTGAAACACAATAGGTTTTTAACAAGTTTTTTAACAGTAGATTATTTATGGCGTTACCCCGCTTGGGGGAGGTCGGGCTTTCGGTAGTCGCTGCCTCCTGCGTCGGCGAGCTTCAACAATACCTCAATCCCTAACGCAGCTGGCCTCATGGTTTAAAAATATTTGGTAAGTATGTGCTTAACCGATGTGTAATAACTTCGTCCAAATAAATTTAAATGTACTAGTAAATAATACAACTGATATATTTCTATTCTGGCATTCGTAAACGCATCAAACGGAAGATGTTTTTGGTAAGCACTATAAAAGGTCGTGTTAAAACCACCAAATAATTTACTTAAAGCAATATCAACTTCGTTGTGGCCGTAATAAACCGCAGGATCGATAAGAAACGGCGTGCCATCTTTAGAAATTAAAAAATTACCGCTCCACAAATCGCCATGAAGTAGCGCAGGTTTTATGTTTTCAAACCAAGGTGTAAGTACGGTTTCAAATACGTTTGTTGACGGAATTTCGTAAGCTTGCAATAAACCTTGCGCTTTAGCCATGTGAAGTTGCGGTAACAACCGTTCGTTAATGTAAAAATCCGTCCAATTATCATGAAAATGATTTTGCTGCGGTAAGCTACCAATAAAATTATTGGTTTCTAAACCAAATGTATTTGCGGTTGTGCTGTGTAATTTAGCCAATTGCTCGCCTAATCGGTTAAAATCGGTGTCGTTGGGTTGTTTTGTTTCTATAAACTCCAAAATTAAATACGCATTTTCTTCAAAGTTGCCAACATATATAACCTTTGGGGTAGCAATGGTATTACTGTGTTTTATGGTTTCAAGACCATGTTTTTCAACTTCAAAAATGCCTTTTGCTTCTAAGGTGTTTACTTTTAAAAAATAGGAGTTGTTTGATGTTTCAATTTTAAAAGCTTCAGAAATATCGCCACCAGAAACTGAACTATAATTAATTATTGTTTCATTTAAAACCGAAGCGATATGGTCGAGGAATGCTTTTTGCATTTAAAATAGTGATATTTTACTTCAGAAAATATATTAAGACTTTGTAGAGGTTTAAGTTATTATTTTTTTAATTAAATGCATCTTGAATGCTGTTGTCAACCTGAACTTGTTTCAAGTTCTCAATTAATGCCGCGATTTTAAAGTTTTGTTGAGATGCTGAAACAAGTTCGGCATGACATAAAATTAATAAAGTTTTGGCTATAAAGTGATGTTGATAGGGGGATGCTTTACCTTTTAAAAACAAAAAAGGTCATCAAAATAATGCTTGATGACCTTTAGTTTTATAAGTTTATTCGACTCCGAAAATATAAGTAGGATACTTAACTAAGATTCCATTGTCATGCAGAACGAGGCACGACTGAAGCATATTAATCACTGAAAACTCAAGAGATTCTTCGCTACGCTCTGAACGACAAAACAATTATTTTTTAACCAATTTCTTGGTTACTTGCTGTGAGCCATTTGATAATTTTAAAATATAAACACCAGCTCTTAAACCTTCAACCGAAATGTTTTGATTGTTGATTTTTCCTTTGCTAACGCGTTTGCCAAGGATGTTATAAATCTCAAATGCTAAATCGTCGTTACTTGTAACGGTAATGCGGTTATCATTTACCGGATTCGGATAAATATTAATATTATTTAAGTTTGGTTTTTCCACGCTTAATGTAGAATAGCAAGTCCAAGATAAATCATCAATTCTCACACGGTTTGAAGTTGATTGATTATCGAATACAACAGTAACATCTCCTTCAATATTAATGTTTGAAATTGTTGTTGTAGTTGATGAAGTGTTATTTTCAGAATAAGGAATGCTTCCTACTGAGTTTCCATTAACAAGTACATCAAAAGTTCCTGCTGAGCCACTAAAGGTTAACTGAGTCGTTACAGTAAGATTTCCAATTCCACCAGAAATTGTTGGTGAAGTTAAATTACCGTTTCTAATACAAATCGCTCTTGAGTTTAAGGTCTGGTCGGTTCTAGCATCGGTAGCTTCCCAAGTACCGCCATCATCACCTGTCCAAGTTCTTGTAGCATAGTTTGAAGCGTTAGTTGGAATGCTTTCAAACGTTTCACTTAAACAATTATCACCAGAAGCAGGCGCTTCAAGTGTCGTTTCAGGTACCGAATTACTTAATGTTGACGTATTATTTGCAGCATCAACAGCTAAAATCGCAAATTGATAAGTCGTTTCAGCAGATAAATCTGTTACTGTAAATGTTGTAGCCGTTGAATTTGTTGATACATAATAACTGCCATCTACATAAATATTATATGCTACAACAGCTTCGTTGTCGGTTGAAGCCGTCCAAGATAAATCTACAGTCGACGAAGTTGGGTTTGATGCGACTAAATTTGTTGGAGTAGTTGGCGCTTCAGTATCAGGATCTGGAGTGCTTCCCCAACGATTTTCAGCAGGAGTACCACCCCAAATTACTGTGGCTAAATAGGGGTTATCAATAAACGGATTTCTATTACCTTGGGCATACGTGTTGCTCGTATTAGAATGATAGGTGTTTCGATTATCTTCGATGGTTGAAACAGGATCTTCAGCATTCCATTCTAATAATACATTAATCATGTTTGCATCTATAGAATTACTGGTTCCCACACAAACGTTTGACGGTAAACAGCGTGAGCCGTAACGGGCGTACATATACATTATCATGCGGGCAACATCGCCTTTCCATTCATCACCAGGATACCAATTACTCGATACAGTTCCTGCATTTCCAGAACCATCAGCAAATTTTCTATTACCTCTATTGGAATTCATAGTTACATCCGAAGGGCGTAAATGATGCGCATCCGAACCAGGACCTGATTCACCAAGATTTGGGTTTCCTAAAGATTTAGGATAGGTGTGTTCGCGGTTCCAATCGCTTCCTGAGGTTCCTCCAGTTTCATTTTTATCTCGAGTTCTATCGGTAATATAATTACCGTCAGTATCGCTGTAACCATATAATAGAATCACATTATTACTATTTACAGGATCTAAATCGGTGGCCTTACTTGCTTCCCAAATACCAGGTGTGTAGCTTAAAAAGTTGGTGTGCTTATCGGTGGTTTTTGTAGCTAAATCGTCAAATAAAGCCGTACCTGTTTTATTAAAATCAACTCCAGAATAGTAGGCTTGTTGATTTGCAGGCGGCGTAAGTTGCGCAAAAGCAATGCTAGAGATTAATAAAAAAAGAATGTAAAAGTGTTTCATCTGTTTAGGATTTAAGTTCAGATGCTATGTGTTGTTATGCTTTTTTACTTGTTTAAAGTGGCTTTAAAACACATTTCATGCTATTAATAAAGGGTTTAATTTACTGTTTTTTTTCAAGTAGTGCCATGTAAAATCCGTCAAAGCCAGATTCATGAGCCAATACTTTTTTATCTTTTACAAAAGTAAATTCTTTTCCAGATTCCGATGTTAAGAATTTGTCAACTTGTTTCTGGTTTTCCGATGGTAATACAGAACACGTTGCATACACCAATTTGCCGCCAGATTTTACCATTTTAGAATATTGCTGTAAAACTTCTTGTTGTGTATTTCTTATTTTATCTAAAAACTCAGGTTCCAGTTTCCACTTGGCGTCAGGGTTTCTGCGCAGTACGCCTAAGCCAGAACATGGCGCATCAATTAAAACTCTATCGGCTTTACCATGTAGTTTTTTTATCGGTTTTGTGGAGTCGATTACGCGTAAATCGAAGTTGTGAACACCATTACGTTTCGCTCTAATTTTAAGCTTTTTAAGTTTACTTTCGTAAATATCCATAGCAATCACTTGCCCTTTATTTTGCATTAAAGCTGCAATATGAAGTGTTTTACCTCCAGCGCCAGCACAGGTATCTACGACTTTCATGCCTGGTTTTACATCAAGGAAATCTGCCACCAGTTGAGATGAAGCATCTTGTACTTCAAACAACCCATTTTTAAAAGCATCGGTAACAAATACGTTGGCACGTTCTTTAAGTTTTAATGCGTATGGATAACCTTTAATAAATTCGGTTTCAATATTTTGATCGAAAAGTATGTTTTGAAGTTTCTCTTTGGTGGTTTTTAAAGTGTTTACACGTAAAATAACATCGGCTTGCTCGTTTTGCATCGCGATTTCTTTGGTCCAAGTGGCTTCACCAAGTTCTTCTAAGCCTACAGCATCAATCCAATCGGGGATAGCTTCACGGAATTTTCTAATTTTAGAAAGCTCGTCAAATCGACCTTTAATTTTACGGGTTGGTGTATCTACAAAATATTTCCAATCGGGTAATTTTATACCTTTTAAAGTCGCCCACACAGCAAACAGTCGCCATAAGTTATCACGATCAAACGGTGCTTTAACTTCGGCAATTTCGGCATACAAACGTTTCCAACGAACAATATCATAAGTGGTTTCGGCTACAAAAGCACGATCTCTGCTTCCCCAACGTTTATCACGTTTAAGCAGTTGTTGTATCACCCTATCGGCATATTGATCTTCATTAAAAATTTGGGTTAAACCATCAATAACCGCAAAACATAAATTTCTGTGTAATCGCATATTTTTAAGTAATCAGTTTTTAGTCGTAGTATGCAAATTAACCAGACCGTGACTAAAATTTAAGCATGCAAAGTTACGTTAAATGCCACGAATTCACGAATGTTTTTATTTTTATGTAGATAAGGTTTATCTTAACCGAAAATTAATTTTATATGAAACATTTTTTTGCAGTTTTAACCGTGGTATTTCTGTTGATGTCGTGTGAACAGAAAAACGTTTTTAAACCTAAAAACTTTACTAAAGTTGAAGTTGGAACACTTTTACAAGATTCACTTTTGAATGTTAGGGCGATTGAACTTGTTAAGAATGAAAAATATAAATTATGGAGTTTGTTTTACTCAGGTAGTGAAAAGCGAACAGGTGAATTTCAATTTAATGATGTATTTCAATATAAAGAGGAAGATAAAGGTTTTTTTGAATTCGATTTTGAAGAAGATTCCTTAAATGTATATTTCCGTTCAATAGCAAATACTTCGAAGAATACTTTTGTTTTAAGTATTGAATCTCCAGCAAGATTATATAAAAAAGGAACGTTTAATAGAAATTTTAAATTAGTCTACCAAGAAAACCACCCCAAAGCCTTTTACGATGCGATGGATTTTTGGAATGATGAAGAAGGCATTGCCATTGGCGATTCAACAGATGGTTGTTTAAGTGTAATAATAACTAGAGATGGTGGTGAAACTTGGACGAAGTTGACCTGTGATCAATTACCAAAAGGTGTTGAGAATGAAGGCGCTTTTGCTGCCAGCGATACCAATATTGCTATTGTTGGCAATAAAACTTGGGTTGCCACAACTGCTGGTCGTGTTTATTTTTCGGCTGATAAAGGAAAAACTTGGGAGGTTTTTGAAACACCAATTGTAAAGGGAAAAGACACTGAAGGAATTTATTCTATAGATTTTTATGATGAATTAAACGGTTTTGCTATTGGTGGCGATTATACCAAACCCGATAATAACGCTGCGAACAAAATTAAAACTACCGATGGTGGTAAAACATGGCAATTGGTTGCGCAAAACCAAACACCAGGATATCGCAGTTGTGTACAATATATACCAAATAGAAATGGTAAGGAATTAGTAGCTTTAGGTTTTAAAGGTATAGATTTTAGTAATGATGGTGGCGAAACATGGAAACATTTAAGCGACGAAGGTTTCTACACGTTACGCTTTTTAAACGATAGTATTGCTTATGCTGCTGGAGCAGGAAGAATAAGTAAATTAACGTTTAGGGAATAAAAAAGAGGCTGTATAAAAAGTGTGAAACCTGTCATTCTGAATTTATTTCAGAATCTTAAATAATTGATTCTCAAAACACATTAGAATCTGAAACAAGTTCAGATTGACAACAATGTGACTTTTTTTACAGCCTCTTTTTTATTTGCGTTCACGACGCATTTTTTTCCATTGATCGAACATTTTTCGTTTAAAATCTTCCTCGGCTACTTTAAGCATTAAAATCTTTTTAGGCGAAATTATTTTTTTCAATTTTGTAATTAATTTGTCTTCTTCGGCGTGCAATTTGTTTTCGGCTGTAACCAATTGGTTTAAAAGATCGCTAGCTTGATTGCTTGATAGTGTTGCTGTATGTTCTTTAATATCGCGGCGTATAGCTCTAAGATCTTCAAACTTTATTTTATTGGTAATATCGTCGTATGCATTATAAACAGGCCAAAATTCTTGGGCTTCTTTTTCTGTGAGTTCTAAACGTTCGGTAATGAAGGCTACCTTAAGTGCTTTAATTTTATCTTTTTTATCTTGAGAGATTCCTTGAAAGGCGATAAAAAATAGTAGTACGGGGAGTATTATTTTTTTCATCAAAATTATAATTTATTGTGAGTTTGTAGTTATATTTTTCACCAATTAAGGTTTGGTAAACCATGATGTTGTGTTACTCAACAAAATCTTCAATATCGAAATTGTTAAGTAAATACGTTTCCATATTTTCTTCGTTAAACGTTGAGGAAATAAAGTTTTCTTCGGTTAAATCGTCTTCTGTAAGTAATGAGGCTATTTCGTAAGTTGAAATGTCATCATTTAAAACATAATTTTCAACGGTGTCAATATCCAATGTGTTCCAGTTATTGCTCGTATTTTTAAAAAGTGTTAAGCTGAAAAGTAACACCACTGCCGCAGCAATACTTGTGGCATAAAGCAGATTTTTTTTGTTGAAAATTGAAATTACCTTTACAGGTTCTTTTTGTTTTAATACATTTTGTAATACCGCTGTTTCTAAATTTTCAAAATATTTGTCTGGTACCTTAAAGCCAGAGTTTTCAACATTGTTTTTTAGTTTAGAAACAGTAAAAAAAGTATCGTCAAGATTATTGAAGTAATCTTGAGGTGTTTTAAAACCTGAATTTTTAATGTTATGTAAACTGTTATTTTTCATCTTATTTATAAGACTGTTTTTTTTGCTAAAGGTTTAATTGTTGGATAAATGGGCTTCAATTTTTTTTACAGCTAAATGATATGACGCTTTAAGTGCGCCTTCGCTGGTTTCTAAAATATCGGACATTTCGCTGTATTTTAAATCTTGAAAATACTTCATGTTAAAAACTAATTGTTGTTTTTGCGGCAATGTAGCAATAGCCTTTTGTAATTTTAATTGTATAACATCGCCTTCAAAATAAACATCCGATGTTAAGTTGTTTATTGCCAGTTCTTGTACTTCGTCGTTGCTAATTTGAAGTCGTTTTGCTTTTTGATTTAAAAAGGTAATCGCTTCGTTAGTTGCAATACGGTACATCCATGAGAATATTTTGCTATCACCTTTAAATTTATCAATGTTTTTGTAAACTTTTATAAACGTGTTTTGAAGCACGTCATCTGCATCGTCATGCGACTTCACAATATTTCTAACGTGCCAATACAGACGCTCTTTGTAAAGATTTAGCAAATCTTTAAAAGCTTGCTCTTTATGGTTTGTAGATTTTAATTGTTGAAGTAATTGGGCTTCTTCTATCACGAATAATGTTTGATGTTTAGACTAATAAATTTACTAAAAGTTTAATTGTTTTAAGGATGATAATTAATTGATAATGCTAAGTGGTTTATTATCAGAATTTTAATTTTTAAATCATCGACAAAACGCAATAAATTACGATAAAATACATTTTTTTCTTGTGAAGTAAGTATTTATGTATTATGTTTGTATCAGAAACCTACTTATGATTGTTAGTCGTCCCCAAGTCTAGCATAAACTTAAAAAAAAGGATAGTTGCCCAAATCACTATCCTTTTTCTTTTTTATCCTTTTTTTAAAACTTTATTCGAAGCTTTGCATATCAACCAACTTCTTGTAAGTGCCATTTAAGGCGATAAGTTCGTTGTGTTTGCCTTGTTCTACTATTTCGCCTTTGTTGAGCACAACAATTTCATCGGCATTTTGAATGGTAGAAAGCCTGTGTGCAATAACAATAGATGTTCTGTTTTTCATCATGTTTTCAAGTGCGACTTGTACCAAACGTTCGCTTTCGGTATCTAGTGCCGAAGTGGCCTCGTCTAATACCATTATTGGAGGGCTTTTTAATACCGCTCTAGCAATACTTAAGCGTTGTTTTTGTCCGCCAGAAAGTTTGTTACCAGAATCTCCAATATTTGTTTCAATGTCTTCTGGTAGTTCTTTAACAAATTCCCAGGCGTTAGCTATTTTTAAGGCCTCAATAATTTGCTCGTCAGTAGCGGTTTCGTTACCTAATTTTAGGTTGTTTTTTATACTATCGTTAAATAAAATAGCATCTTGAGTAACAATACCTAATTGTGCTCGTAACGAAGCCATACTTAAATCGCGAATATCTGTACCATCAATAGCAATGCTACCTTTATTTACATCGTAAAAACGTGTAATAAGGTTGGCAATTGTAGATTTTCCGCTACCTGATTGCCCAACTAAAGCTACTGTTTTGCCTTTAGGAATCATTAAGTTGAAATCTTTTAAAACATAATCTTTATCATATTTAAATGATAGATTTTTAAATTCAATTTGAGAATCGAAACTTGTTTTATCAATGGCGTTGGGTTTGTCTTGCAACGGATTTTCTGCCATCAAAATTTCTTGAATACGTTGTGCAGCAGAACCTCCTTTTTTTACGTTAACTAAACCTCTGGAAAAAGCCTTGGCTGGCGTAAGTATATTGTATGCTAAACCAATGTAAACTAAAAATTTACTGCCTGTTAAGAATGAGCCAGAATCATCGTTTAAAATTAAATTTCCACCAAACCATAAAATCACAGCAATCATGCAAATACCTAAAAATTCGCTTGCA
Source organism: Neotamlana nanhaiensis (assembly GCF_000943555.1). Classification (GTDB taxonomy): domain Bacteria; phylum Bacteroidota; class Bacteroidia; order Flavobacteriales; family Flavobacteriaceae; genus Neotamlana; species Neotamlana nanhaiensis. The sequence goes on from NZ_JTDV01000003.1 coordinate 38,959, forward strand.
GGTGATGCTAAACTTTGTCTGATTAATAGTTTGTTAGAAAAGTTATAGAAACGTTGGGTTGAATCTTTAAACTTGTTATTGAAAATATGCTCAACATTGAAACCTTTTATGATGCGTAATCCGCCTAAAGTTTCTTCTAAAGTCGATAAAAATAAGCCTTGTTCGCGTTGTACACGATCGGATTTGCGTTTTAAACTTTTCCCAATTTTAGAGATAACAAAACCAACAATTGGGATAAAAATAAATACAAAAATGGTAAGTTTTGTACTTATGATTATCATGGCAATTAATGAAAACAATATGGTAAGTGGTTCTCTTACAATTAATTCTAAAACGGGCAGCATAGAATATTGCAAATCGTTAACGTCGCCTGTAACACGTGCCATAATATCGCCTTTTCGTTTCTCTGAAAAATAAGATAGCGGCAAGTCTAAAATCTTTTTATAGACTGTGTTTCTAATATCGCGAATAACGCCATTACGCAAAAACACCATAAAATAGTTGGCTAAGTAACCCGAAATGTTTTTTAGTAAAAACGCCACTACAATAAGCAGTATAACGAAAATTAAAGCTTTCGATTTGTCGCCATCGGTAAATAAGTGCATGCGGTAGGCTAAAAGATCGCCAAAATAATCGCCCATGTCCCAAATACCAGTGTAAATAGGTTCGGTTGGGTTACTAACAATAATTTTACCTGTACACGGATCGACATTTTTTTCGAAAATAACATCAAGCATGGGCTTTAATGCTACGAAAGAAAGTGTCCCAAATAACGCAAAAAACACATTAGAAATAATGTGTCCTATTGCATATTTTTTATAAGGCTTTGCGTACCTTAATATTTTAAAAAATTCGTTCATTAAATTATATAAGCTTCATATCTTTTAAGATGTCTTCAGCTTTTTTATCAAGTTCTGTTTCAGTGTTTTTAAAATTAGCTACGCTATCTAAACCAGTGTTTACACTTACGTAGAATTTAATTTTTGGTTCGGTACCACTTGGGCGTAATGCCACTTGGCTACCATCTTCGGTGTAATAAATTAACACGTTAGATTTTGGTACATCAATTGTCTTTTCCTCACCGGTTGCTAAATATTTAGCAGTTGATGATTGGTAATCTTCAATTTTTACCACTTTAGAGCCGTTAATTTCTGTAAATGGGTTTTCGCGAGCGTCAACCATCATTTGTTTAATTTCTTCGGCACCTTCAATACCTTTTTTAGTAAGCGAAACTAATTTTTCTTTGTAGCAACCAAATTGTGTGTAAAGTTTTAGTAATTCTTCATAGAAAGAGCTTCCTTGAGATTTTGCAATAGCAGCAATTTCGCAAGCTAAAAGGGTAGAGGTAACCGCATCTTTATCGCGCACAAAATCGCCAACCATAAAGCCAAAACTTTCTTCGCCTCCACCAATAAAATCTAATTCTGGGTAGTCGTAAATAAGTTTAGCAATCCATTTAAATCCTGTTAAAACAATTTTTATGTCCACATTGTAAGCTTCTGCAAGTTTTACAAGCATTGGCGTAGATACAATCGTTGTTGCAATAAACTCTTTGCCTTTTATTTTTCCTTCCGCTTTCCATTGTTTTAAAAGGAAATCGGTCATCATAATCATGGTTTGATTTCCGTTTAAAAGCTGTAATTCGCCTTCAGTATTTCTAACAGCGACACCTAAACGGTCGCAATCAGGATCGGTACCAATAACAATATCCGCATCAATATCGTTAGCTAATTCTAAAGCCATTTTTAAAGCTGCAGGTTCTTCTGGGTTTGGAGATTTTACCGTCGGAAAGTCACCATTTGGTACTTCTTGTTCTTTTACAATATGTACGTTTTTAAAACCAGCACGTTTTAAGGTTTCTGGAACTGCGGTGATTGATGTGCCGTGAAGCGACGTGAATACTATTTTTAGGTTGTCTTTAGCATCTTGAGTGGCTCCAACACAGCCGTTTTCAACAGAGGCGTCAACAAAAACATCATCTACATCTTTACCAATGAAGTTGATTAAGCTGTCGTTAGCTTCAAATTTAATATCTGCATAATCTAATTCATTTATTACTTTAATTAAAGCAGAATCGTGCGGCGGTACTAATTGTCCGCCATCTTGCCAATAAACTTTATAGCCGTTGTATTCTGGTGGATTGTGTGATGCAGTTAAAACAATACCACAGTGACAATTTAAATGACGAACTGCGAATGATAATTCTGGAGTTGGGCGTAAATCTTCAAATAAAAATACCTCAATACCGTTTGCTGAAAATACATCGGCAACTACCTTTGCAAGCGATTTACTATTGTTTCTACAATCGTAAGCAATTACTGTTTTTAATTGTTCTCCTGGGAATGATGTTTTTAAGTAATCACTTAAACCTTGTGTGCTTTTTCCTAGTGTATATTTATTAATTCGGTTGGTACCCACGCCCATAACACCGCGCATACCGCCTGTGCCAAATTCTAAATCTTTATAAAAACTTTCTTGAATGTCTTTTGGGTTGTTTGCAATACTGTCTTTGATTTTTTCTTGAGTATCGGCATCAAAAGTTGGTGTTAACCATGAATTTATTCTTTCTAAAATTTTTGGTTCTATGTGTATCATAATCAATTAATAAATATTGTTCCAAAAATAAACAATTTGTAAAGGAATACCTTTTAAAAAGCTGTCGTTTTAACGATTAAATAGGCTTATTTAACCTAAATTTAATTCCTCTTTAACTAAATAGCGCTTTTTGTCTTGTTTGTTTCTTAAAATAAGTTCGCCTAAAAATCCGGCTACAAAAAATTGCGAGCCTATAACCATTGTAGATAGCGCGAGGTAAAATTGCGGACGTTGCGTAATTAAGCGTCCTGTTGGGTTTAAAAATAATTTATCGATGCCCAAATAGAAGGCAAAGCCAAAACCAATGGCAAACATAATAACGCCTAAAGCGCCAAATAAATGCATGGGGCGCTTACCAAATCGCGATAAAAACCAAATAGTAATAAGGTCTAGAAAGCCATGAATAAAACGATTCATGCCGAATTTAGTCTCACCATATTTTCTAGCCTGGTGTTGCACCACCTTTTCGCCAATTTTTGTGAAACCAGCGTTTTTAGATAATACCGGAATGTAACGATGCATTTCGCCGTTAACATCAATGTTTTTAACTACGTTAATATGGTAGGCTTTTAAGCCACAATTAAAGTCGTGTAGTTTTACGCCCGATGTTTTTCGAGCTGCCCAATTAAACAATTTTGAAGGTAAATTTTTTGCAATAACCGAGTCGTAACGCACTTTTTTCCAGCCCGAAACCAAATCGAAGCCATCGTTTACGATCATTTTGTAAAGTTCGGGGATTTCGTTGGGGTTATCTTGTAAATCGGCATCCATGGTGATAATTACGTTACCTTGTGCTGCATCGAAACCCGCATGTAAGGCTTGCGATTTTCCAAAGTTTTTTAAAAACCGAATACCTTTTACGTTTCTATCTTTTTTAGAAAGTTGTGTTATAATCTGCCAAGAATCGTCTGTGCTACCATCATCTATAAAAATGATTTCATAAGAAAAATGATTGGACTGCATAACGTTTGCAATCCAATCATGTAATTCTGTTAAAGATTCTTCTTCGTTAAGTAGTGGTATGACTACTGATATGTTCATTTATATGTTTTCTGAAAATAAATTAGTTTTCAAAAATACAGATTTTATTTTTAGAAAATTACTCCTGCTTTTTCATTATTAATCCAGAAATTAATGAATAGAATAGGCCAAAGAATAGGCTTAGGGCAATCCAAAAAGCGCTTCCAAGTAACGGATTTGACAATTTTTTTACCCAGGCTAACTGCTGTTCAGCTACTTCTGGTGGTATGTTTGGGGTTCCCATTAGTTTTTCTTCGGTAACTGCTATTATTTTGTTTACAAATTCTGGGTCTATAACATAATGAAATAGTATATTGTATAAACCGTAAACAATGGCGCTTATCAATGCTGTTGTAATACCAGCTTTTAGTGCTTCTGATAAACTTAAAAGATTACCGTTATTCTTTTTGTATTGCATTATACAATATATTATTATTACAGGGAAAAGGATGTAATAAATAATCATTGGCCATTGTTTACCCTCTAGCATCATGCCGCTAAAATACATTAGCACAGCAATCAATATCATAATGACACCTAGAACTAAGCCATAATTAGTTGCAAACTTAGAGGGGGAATGCGTGTTGTGTTCCATAATATTTTGGTTTTAATAATTAGTTATTAAGTTTGTAGTCAAATGTAGAAAAACGTTACACATAATTTTTAAATATTTTTTTAAATAAATTGTTGTACGTTAGATAAAAAAGTGTACATTTGCACTCCAAAATTGATTAGATAAAAGTATTTAGCGATGAGAAAAGGTATACACCCAGAAAATTATAGAGTAGTAGCATTTAAAGATATGTCTAACGACGATGTTTTTTTAACAAAGTCTACTGCAGTAACTAATGAAACTATTGAGGTTGATGGTGTGGAGTATCCGTTAGTAAAAATGGAAATTTCTAGAACATCTCATCCTTACTACACTGGTAAATCTAAATTAGTAGATACTGCTGGTCGTATTGATAAATTCAAAAACAAATACGCGAAATTCAAAAAATAATTTTCGAGTTTTAAAACTTTTATAAAGCCTTTCAGAAATGAAAGGCTTTTTTATTTTATGCAATTCGCATACATTTGTTTTAAACAAAGTTTAAGGGCGAAGTAGTACTTCAAACTTCAAACTTCAAACTTCATTTTAGCTATGAATTACATACTTTTTGATGGGCCTTCGCGCAATAGCTTATTGCCATTTACCTATACACGTCCTGTTGCCGATATTCGCGTGGGTATTTTAACCATTCGAGAAAAGTGGGAATCGTACCTAGACACTACCACAACCACTGTAACCGAAGATTATTTGGCCGATAAATTCCCTATGGTTGAAATGGATGAAAATGTTATGATAAACGCGTCGTTTTTACCTAATTTAGAATTGGTTGAAATGATTCGAGATTTAAAAGAAAATCAAGCTATTTTTAAAGATGAAGATGTCATTGCTTTTTTTGCAAAGGAAGCCCAAGAAGATATAAATTTTGAAACTTTTGAAGCGTTAGAATACAACGACGAAATAATTAAAATTGAAAATACTTGGGATATATTCTCGAAAAATGATGAAGCCATACAAGAAGATTTTAACTTTTTAACGCATAATAGAAAATCGCAACCCATACCATCGAGTAATAATGTTATCGCTGCCGAAAATATTTTTATAGAAGCTGGCGCAAAACTGGAGTTTACAACTTTGAATGCATCAACTGGTCCTATTTATATTGGTAAAAACGCCGAAATTATGGAAGGCACTGTAGTTCGCGGGCCTTTAGCCTTATGCGAGGATGCAATTATTAAATTAGGAGCTAAAATTTACGGCGCAACTACAATTGGTCCTGGCAGTAGGGTTGGTGGCGAAGTAAAAAATGCCGTACTTTTTGCAAATTCCAATAAAGGTCACGAAGGTTATTTAGGTAATGCGGTATTAGGCGAGTGGTGTAATTTAGGCGCAGATACCAATAACTCCAACTTAAAAAATAATTATGCCGAAGTAAGGTTGTGGAGCTACGAAACCGAGGGTTTTGCCAAAACAGGCTTGCAATTTTGTGGGTTAATCATGGGCGATCACAGTAAATGTGGTATTAATACTATGTTTAATACAGGAACCGTTGTTGGGGTAAGCGCTAATATTTTTGGTAGTGGTTTCCCAAGAAATTTTATACCAAGTTTCAGTTGGGGTGGTAGCTCGGGGTTTTCGAACTATTTAACCAATAAAGCTATAGAGGTTGCTAAACTTGTAACTTCAAGGCGCAATATAGAATTTACCAAAGTAGACGAAGCTATTTTTGAGCATATTTTTGAAGAAACTCAAAAATATCGTAGGTATTAATTAGCAGGATCTTTTTTTACGTACCTTAAATCCAGCATATCAACAGGGTTTATACCTAAACCCTCAATGTTTTTTCGGGTAAACCTAATTACTTCATCATAATAAAGCGGAACCATAATAGCTGCATCCATAGCTAAAGAATCCATTGTTGTGTATAAATGTTTGCGTTGCTCAATATTATTAATTGTGAAGGCTTTATTGTAAAGACTATCGAAGATCGTGTTTTTAAAATGAAAGTAGTTTGAACCTTTAGGAGCAAAATTTTTGCTGTAAAAAATGGAAAGATAATTTTCAGCGTCTAAATAATCGGCAATCCATGAGCTTCTAAACATGTCTACTTTTCCGTTAGAACGGGCACTTCTTAAAGTAGATTCTGGCATAACATCGACGTGTATTTTTAATCCAGCTTTTTCTAGTTCACGTTGTATAAACTCACAAAAACTAAGGTAATTGCTTGTGGTGTTCAAAGTGATTTCTGGGTTTATAATACCGCTTTCTTTTTTAAACTGTTCAACTAAAGCCTTGGCTTTTTGCGGTTGGTAAGTAAACCCAATGGAAGTATCGTGTCCTGGTAAACCCATTGGAATAAAACCTCCGTTGGCAGGGTTACCAATGCCGTTACGCAAATACAAAATCATTTTTTTACGATCAAAACCATAATTAATGGCTTTTCTAATAAGTGGTGATTTAATTTCGGGTGTTTTAGAATCTAAATAAAAACCTAAATATTCCGAATTTAAATAGGGGCCACGAATCATATTAACCGATTTAGAATATTGCGCTCTTAGCGAGCCACTGCTAGTTAAAAGTTCATCTTTATACGACACATCTAAACTGTTTAAAAAATCGATGTTACCTTGTACAAACTGTAAAAATTCACTTTGTTTATCGGGTAAAAACGTAATAGCAACAGCTTCTAAATAGGGGAGTTGTTTGCCGTTTTTGTCGGTTTCAAAATAGTGTTTGTTTTTTCTAAAAACTAGTTTTACATTTTCTTCCCAACGTTTAAATTTAAATGGTCCTGTACCAATGGGTTGCGATCTAAAGTCTATACCGTATTGTTCTACAACTTCTTTGGGTACAACCGAGCAATATTTCATACTTAATAAACCAATAAAAGCAGGAAATGGTTGCTTTAGGTTTATTTTAAAAGTACTGTCGTTTACCGCTTTAAAATCGTCAACTTTATTTAAAACCCAACTTCCAGGAGCGGCAAGTTTTTTATCACGTAAACGGTTTAAACTATATTCAAAATCATGAGCAGTTACTGTTCGTGTGGAGTCTTTACCAAAAGCAGGGTGTTTATGAAAAAAAACATCGTTTCTTAGGTTAAACGTATAGGTGATGGCATCATCAGAAATGTTCCAACTTTTAGCAATACTAGGCACAATGTTTAAAACACTATCCATTTGTACAAGTCCGTTAAATAGCTGGTTGGCCACACGAATATCTTGTAGTGTACGTGCAAAAGCAGGGTCTAAGGTGTTAATATTGGCGTGTTCATTGTAACGAAAAACAAGATGGTCTTTGTTTTTACTATTATTGTTGGAACAAGAAGAAAGTGAAAAAAAGATGCAACTAATTGATAAATAAAATATTACTTGTTTTAAAATGGGTTTTATCATGTGGGTAATTAGTTGTAAATTTGCACTCTTTTAAATGAGATAGGTAAATATAATGAGATTTCCGTGGTTGCGGAAATGAAAGCCAATGAAAAAGAACGTTGCATTTTATACTTTAGGTTGTAAGTTGAATTTTTCTGAAACCTCTACCATAGCCAGAAGCTTTAAAGATGAAGGCTTTAACCGTGTAGATTTTTCTGAAAAAGCCGACATTTATGTGATTAACACCTGTTCGGTAACCGAAAATGCAGATAAACGTTTTAAAACCATTGTTAAGCAAGCCCAAAAAGCAAACCCTGAAGCTTTTGTGGCTGCTGTTGGTTGTTATGCGCAGTTAAAACCTCAAGAACTAGCCGATGTTAATGGGGTAGATTTGGTACTTGGTGCTACCGAAAAATTTAAAATTACCGACTATATAAATGACCTTTCTAAAAATGATTATGGCGAAGTGCATTCCTGCGAAATTGAAGATGCCGATTTTTACGTAGGAAGTTATTCTATTGGCGATAGAACGCGTGCGTTTTTAAAAGTGCAAGATGGATGCGATTACAAATGTACTTACTGTACCATTCCATTAGCACGTGGTATTTCGCGAAGCGATACCATGGATAATGTATTGAAGAATGCTAGAGAGATTTCGGCAAAAAACATCAAAGAAATTGTTTTAACAGGTGTTAATATTGGCGATTACGGTAAAGGTGAATTTGGAAACAAAAAGCACGAACATACCTTTCTAGATTTAGTAACTCAATTAGATACCGTTGAAGGTATTGAGCGGTTAAGAATCTCATCAATTGAACCTAATTTACTAAAAAATGAAACCATCGATTTGGTTTCGCAATCTAGAGCTTTTGTGCCGCATTTTCACGTGCCGTTACAATCTGGAAGTAACGACATTCTTAAAAAAATGAAGCGTCGTTACATGCGCGAATTGTATGTAAATCGTGTTGAAAAAATTAAAGAAGTAATGCCTCACGCCTGTATAGGTGTTGATGTTATTGTTGGTTTTCCAGGTGAAACCGACGCGCATTTTTTAGAAACATATAACTTTTTAGCCGAACTCGATATTTCATACCTACATGTGTTTACGTATTCTGAGCGTGATAATACCGAAGCTGCCAAAATGGACGGTGTTGTTGCTAAAAATGTTCGTAACAAGCGCAGTAAAATGCTTCGAGGGTTATCGGTTAAGAAGCGTCGTGCGTTTTACGAAAGCCAAATAGGAACGGTGAGAACGGTACTTTTTGAAAGTGAAAATAAGGAAGGTTATATTCATGGATTTACCGAAAATTACGTAAAAGTAAAAGCGCCTTGGAATCCAGAAATAGTTAATACGCTTCATAAGGTAAAACTTACTAAAATTGATGATGACGGTTTGGTAAGATTCGATTTTGCCGAAACTTTTGTCGAGAATTAAATCGGCTAGCCCTGTTTTTTTACTTTTAATCGATTTAATTCATAAGTGTTTATTTCTCATATTACTTTTAAGCTGTTATTAACATATTATAAGTGAAAATCCTCTCAAAGTTATATTTAATTTTATGCTGTTTTGTTTGTTTATGCGCCTGCCATAAAGATAATGACGATACCTTAACAAGCGACAGTTTATTAGGGGTTTGGGAGTTTCAAAAGGAAGAAGGTTCAACGCAATACACATTTCAGCTTGTTTTGGCTCCAAATAGTAGGGCTGGAGAAAATGTACGTTATAAATATAGTAGCGGAGAAGTAACCTCTAGTTTTAATGAGCGACATTGGAATAAAGTTGATAGCAATACAATTGAAATTGAAGAATCTACCACTTCGGTTAGTTATCAATTAACTTCAGATAATCATCTCGTTTCAAACACCGATGCGACTTTGGTATTAATTAAAATTTCTGAAAATTACGGGTTGTATTTAGCGGAATAAAAAAAGTTGTTTCAAAATGCTAAAAAGGTGTAGTACTTTGTAATACTAAACAGCCTATAACATTTAAAAACAACTTGTTTATTTTTTTTGTAAAATTATTTAAATTCTCACGCCCACAGGAAGCATGCGTTTGTATTTGCGATTACTTCTTACAAATTTCGCAATTTCAGGGCTTGTTGGTACCATGCTTAAGTTGCGTTCTCTAATCTGTTCGAAAACAATTTCTAAAAAATCTTTTTTAAATTCAGCATCATTAATGTTGCTAGGAATAACAAGTTTGGTTAAAAATATTTTTCGTTCTTGCAACGAGTATTCAATCGTAGCTAATTCATTATCAACCTTTAATTCAAATTGGCGTAAAAAGTCATTGTCAATTAGTTCAGCCGTCTCAACCATGTTATAAAATTTTTAAATTATGCGGAATAGGGAAAATAGTGAAGACTATTTTATAAGTTTGCGGTGCAAATATACGAAAAATTTCGTTGTTTTTTGTTAAAACTTAAGTTAATCTGTTAGTTTATAAATAATTAACTATTTTTTGCTTCAAATAAAATGATTACCTTAAATGGAAAATACGCCACTTATTCACGTTTATTTAATGCCAGGAATGGCAGCGAGCCCTAAAATATTTGAAAACATTAGTTTACCTAAAAATCAGTTCAAAATTCATTTATTAGAATGGATAATACCTTCTGAAAACGAATCCATTACAAGTTATGTTTTACGTTTATCTAAACACATTAAACATGACAATATAGTACTTTTAGGTGTGTCGTTTGGAGGTGTTATTGTGCAAGAATTAAGTAAGATAATTAAGGTTAAGAAACTTATTATAGTCTCCAGTGTAAAGTCAAAAAACGAGTTTCCAAAACGTATGAAGTTTGCCAAAACAACAAAAATTTACAAATTGGCACCAACAAAACAAGCACAAAATATAGATAAGCTATCTAAATATACTTTTGGTAAACAGGTAACCAAGCGCATCGATCTTTACAAAAAGTATTTATCGGTAAACGATGAACACTATTTAAATTGGGCTATTGAAAATATGCTGTGTTGGAATCAAATAGAATATCAACCAAATATTGTGCATATTCATGGCGATGCCGATACTGTTTTTCCTATAAAAAATATTGAAAATTGCATGATTATTAAAGGCGGAACACATGTTATGATTTTGAATAAATACCGTTGGTTTAATAAACATTTACCACAGATTATTTTAGACGACTAGTACCACATTTTCGATAATTTTCATTAATTTTAGCAAAACTTTTTAAACATGAAGATAGTAAAGAATGCCTTAGCGTTTGTGGGATTATTAAGTTTATGTGGCCTTTTTATTTTTGCCTTACAAGATGCACCTACCGACGAAAACTTTGAAAAAAAATTAATAAACGATTATAACGTTTATGCCCTCCAAATTCCTGAAAATTTAGATTTTGCTGGCGAGCCTATGCCCTTAAAAAATCCAGACATTCACGAACGTATGGATAGAGAATTATTGGTAAATACCTATTGGCAATCTAACGGATTGTTAATGTTTAAACGCGCTAAAAAATATTTCCCAATTATTGAGCCTATTTTGGCTAAACATGGCGTTCCAGACGATTTTAAATATTTAGCCGTTATAGAAAGTGGTTTAACTAATGCGGTTTCACCGGCTGGAGCACGAGGTGTATGGCAAATTATGAAAGCTACTGGGCGCGAAAATGGTCTAGAGATTAATGACAATGTCGATGAGCGTTATCATTTAGAAAAAGCCACGGAAGTAGCGTGTAAATATTTAAAAAAATCGAAAGAGCGTTTAGGTTCTTGGACACTGGCGGCTGCGGCCTACAATGCTGGTAACGCTGGAGTTGCAAGACGCCTAAGAGAACAAAATGTAACCGATTATTACGATTTGTTACTAGGCGAAGAAACAGGGCGTTATATGTTTAGAATTGTTGCTTTAAAAGAAATTTTATCGCATCCAGCTAAATATGGTTTCAATTTTAGAGATAAAGATTTATATAAAAATATTCCAACCTTTAAAGTAGAAGTTGATACTGCAGTTACCGATTTTTCAAAATTCGCTCAAGATTTTAATATCAATTACAAAATATTAAAACTGCATAACCCTTGGTTAAGAGAGCCGCATTTAAATAATAAGTCTAGAAAATTATATCATATCGAAATACCTAAGGAAGGTTATTACCAGTAAGGTTTTTATATGCTCGATTTTGTATCGCAAAATATCTGGACCTTACTTATTGTTTTAAACTACCTACTTGCTACATCGGCAGTAATTACAGTAATATTAAAAAATTTAAATCCAACAAAAACACTATCCTACATTGTAGTTTTAGTGTTTTTTCCATTTTTAGGGGTTTTGGTTTATTATCTTTTTGGGCAAGAATACAGGAAGAATAAAATTTTTTCAAGAAAGCATATTCTCAATAAAAATGTAATAAAATCTATAAAAGAAGAATTACAATTTTCAAAACGCGAGTTAGAAACGGTTAATGATTATTTAGATGAAAAAGTAAAGTTAGTTAAACTGTTACATAGCAATCAAGATGAACCCCTTACCTTAAATAATTATATTGATATCATTAGCAATGGAGATGAAAAATTTAAACAACTCTTAAGCGATATTGAAGCAGCCAGTCATCATATACATTTAGAGTATTATATTGTAAAAGACGATGATATTGGTGCTAAACTCCTTAATTTACTTTGTAAAAAGGCTAAAGAAGGTGTAACGGTAAGGTTAAGTTACGACGATGTTGGAAGCAAAATTTCTAAGCAAATGAAAGCGCAATTAACAAATTCGGGTGTTAAGCATTTTGCTTTTATGCCTGTTTTATTACCGCGATTTACAGGAAAAATGAATTATAGAAACCATAGAAAAGTTGCTGTAATTGATGGTGAAATAGGTTACGTAGGAGGTATTAACATAGGCGATGAGTATTTAAATAAAAACGGAACAAGCTTTTGGCGCGATACTCATTTACGAATTAAAGGCGATGCAGTTAAATCGTTGCAAATTCATTTTTTATCTACTTGGGATTTTGTTTCAAACGAAAAATTAAAAATATATAAAACCTTTTTTCCTAAAACAGAACCTTTTGAAACCAAAGTGGGTGTGCAAATAGCGGCAAGTGGTCCCGATACCGATTGGGCAAATATTATGGAGTTAACACTTACGGCTATTGTTACTGCAAAAGATTATGTGTACATTACAACGCCTTATTTTGTGCCTAACGACGAAATTTTAAAAGCCTTGCAAATAGCTTCAAAAAGTGGCGTTGATGTAAGGTTAATGATTCCTAAAAAATCTGATTCCTGGGTAGTTAAACATGCATCAAACTCGTATTTAGGCGCACTTTTAAGAGCAGATATTAAAGTATATAAATACAAAAAAGGTTTTGTGCATGCTAAAACGATGGTGGTCGACGATATTTTTTCAACTGTAGGAACCTCAAATATGGATTACAGAAGTTTCAATATCAATTTTGAGATTAATTCGGTTATTTATCACAAAGCCAATAGTAAGCTATTAAAAAATCATTTTTTAGAAGATTTAAAAAGCTGCGAAGAAGTGCAATACAAAACGTATTTAAACCGACCTAAGTTTGATAAACTCAAAGAATCGTATTGCAGACTTTGGTCTCCTTTAATATAAAAAAGCCTCAAAATTAAAATCTTGAGGCTTTTTTATGCTTTAAATTTAAAAACAAATTTTATCTAGAACGACGCTTTTGCGAACGTAACGATCCACCAGCACCAAATTGTTGATTAGGTCCTGTAGCACGTTTCATGTTTTGTTTCATCATTTTAATTTGTTCGGTAAGCATGCCTTGTTTATCAAGTTTACTAGCTTCATTAAGTAGTTTTTGCGCTTCTTGTTTTCTGCGTTTTGAAAATGCAATACCTGCTAAGTTTAATTTTGCCATAGCTAAATCATGATCCATCGACAACCCTAAACTAATAGCTTTTTTAAAATATTTTTCAGCATCAGTCATATTAGTTTGCGATACCATAATACCGTGTAAATAGTTGTAGTAACCTTGTTGTTTGGTAACTAAGGCGGTTTCAGGGTTTTTAATTTTGTTAAGCCATTTTTTTGCGCCTTCAAAATCTTGCTTTCTTAAACGTAAAAAAGCTAATAAAATAAATTCGTTTTTAAAATAAAGAAAAACAAAAATTGAAGCTAACAGAATAAACATAATACCGTTACCAATATAACCTTCGGTAAATTGATAAACAGCATAGGCCAAAATTCCAGCTGCAATTATTAATTTTATAATTTTATTGTACATAACAGTTTAATTAAAGGTTGAAAAAAGCCCAAAAATAAATGGAATTAGCTTTTTTTTGATTGTTTTAGTTTGCAAATAAACTAAAATTTTATGAGAAAAAGTATATTGCTATTGGGTTTAAATAAGGTGTGAAGTCAATTAAATATAGGAAAACATTAGGCTTTTCTAAGCTTCAAAAAAATAATTAAAATTTTTATAAAAATGATTTGCAAAGTAATAAAGGCTTTGTATATTTGCCCTCGGTTTTTAAGGAAGCCCAATTACATTAAAATTTTTCAGAATTTAAAGATATAAGATAATGAGTAAGAGAACATTTCAGCCTTCTAAAAGAAAGAGAAGAAACAAACACGGTTTTAGAGAAAGAATGGCTTCTGCTAACGGTAGAAAAGTATTAGCTCGTAGAAGAGCTAAAGGTAGAAAAAAATTATCTGTGTCTTCTGAAACTAGACATAAGAAATAATATGATTAACAATTGTTTATAAATTAAAGGTGTTGCTTAAGTGTAACGCCTTTTTTTATATCTACTGATTATTATTTTTGCATAAAAACATATTAACTCCATATAAAACAAGCAAATGCCAAAGAATTCAAAACTAAAGTCGATACTAATTATTGGGTCTGGACCAATTATTATTGGGCAAGCCTGCGAATTTGATTATTCAGGATCGCAAGCTTTAAGATCATTACGTGAAGATGGAATTGAAACGATTTTAATTAACTCCAATCCGGCAACTATTATGACCGATCCTTCAATGGCCGATCATGTTTACCTTTTGCCGCTTAATACAAAATCGATAATAAAAATATTAAAAGAACACCCTCAAATTGATGCAGTTTTACCAACTATGGGTGGGCAAACGGCATTAAATTTAGCTATTGAAGCCGATGAAAAAGGAATTTGGGAAGATTTTGGTGTAGAGTTAATTGGTGTTAATATTGATGCAATTAATATTACCGAAGATAGAGAGCAGTTTAGAGAGCTTATGGGTAAAATTGGTATTCCAATGGCACCTCAAGCTACGGCAACATCATTTTTAAAAGGTAAAGAAATTGCTCAAGAGTTTGGTTTTCCATTATGTATCCGTTCATCATTTACTTTAGGCGGTGCAGGTGCAGCCATAGTTTACGAAGAAAAAGATTTTGATAAATTATTACGCAATGGTTTAGAAATTTCTCCTATACATGAGGTAATGATTGATAAAGCCTTATTAGGATGGAAGGAGTACGAGTTAGAGTTACTTCGCGATTCTAACGATAACGTGGTAATTATTTGTTCAATCGAGAATATGGATCCAATGGGAATTCACACTGGAGACTCAATTACTGTTGCTCCAGCCATGACTTTAAGCGATAGAACTTACCAACGTATGCGTGATATGGCAATTCACATGATGCGTAGTATTGGTGATTTTGCGGGTGGTTGTAACGTACAATTTGCGGTTTCTCCAGACGAAAACGAAGATATTATTGCTATTGAAATTAATCCGCGTGTATCGCGTTCTTCGGCATTAGCGAGTAAAGCAACGGGGTATCCTATTGCAAAAATTGCAGCAAAATTAGCTTTAGGTTATAGTTTAGATGAATTAAATAACCAAATTACAAAATCTACTTCGGCATTATTCGAGCCAACTTTAGATTATGTTATTGTAAAAATACCACGTTGGAACTTCGATAAATTTGAAGGTTCAGATCGTACTTTAGGGCTTCAAATGAAAGCCGTAGGTGAGGTTATGGGTATTGGGCGTTCGTTTCAAGAAGCGCTTCACAAAGCAACCCAATCACTTGAAATTAAACGTAATGGATTAGGTGCTGATGGTAAAGAAAATACCAATTACGAACAAATTATCGAGAAATTAACGCATGCTTCTTGGGATCGTGTTTTCATCATTTACGATGCTATTAAAATGGGTATTCCGTTAAGCAGAATATACGAAATTACTAAAATAGATATGTGGTTCTTAAAACAATACGAAGAGCTGTATTTCTTAGAAAAAGAAATTTCGAACTTTAAAATTGATTCCATTGAAAAGGAATTGTTACTTGAAGCTAAACAAAAAGGTTATGGCGATCGCCAAATAGCCCATATGCTTGGTTGCTTAGAAAGCGAAGTGTATACCAAGCGTGAAGATTTAGGTATTAACCGTGTTTATAAGTTAGTTGATACGTGTGCTGCCGAGTTTGAAGCAAAAACACCATACTACTATTCTACCTTTGAAAGCGATATGGAAACTGCCGATGGCGTGCGTTATGCACACAACGAAAGTGTGGTTTCTGATAAGAAGAAAATTATTGTTTTAGGATCTGGACCAAACCGTATTGGGCAAGGTATTGAATTCGATTACTGTTGTGTTCACGGGGTTTTAGCTGCAGCTGAATGTGGTTACGAAACCATCATGATTAACTGTAATCCAGAAACGGTTTCAACCGATTTTGATACGGCTGATAAATTATATTTCGAACCTGTTTTCTGGGAACATATCTACGACATTATCAAGCATGAAAAACCAGAAGGTGTTATCGTTCAGTTAGGAGGTCAAACGGCATTAAAACTTGCTGAAAAATTAGATCGTTACGGTATAAAAATTATCGGTACAAGTTTTGAATCTTTAGATTTAGCTGAAGATAGAGGAAGTTTTTCAACATTATTAAAAGAAAATAACATTCCTTATCCTAAATTCGATACTGCTGAAACTGCCGATGAAGCCTTAGCCGTAGCAAAAGAATTAGATTTCCCAATTCTTGTAAGACCATCTTATGTATTAGGAGGTCAAGGTATGAAGATTGTAATTAACGAAAAAGAGCTTGAAAAGCATGTTGTAAGTTTATTACAAAGCATACCAAATAACAAGTTACTTTTAGATCACTATTTAGAAGGTGCTATTGAAGCTGAAGCTGATGCTATTTGTGATGGAGAAGAAGTTTACATTATTGGTATCATGGAACATATCGAACCATGTGGAATTCACTCTGGCGATAGTAACTCAACGTTGCCACCATTTAACTTAGGTGAGTTCGTGATGCAACAAATTAAAGACCACACCAAAAAGATTGCGTTAGCATTAAATACAGTTGGTTTAATAAACATCCAGTTTGCTGTTAAAGATGATGTGGTTTATATTATTGAAGCAAACCCAAGAGCATCTAGAACGGTGCCATTTATTGCAAAAGCTTACGGTGAGCCTTACGTAAATTATGCGACTAAATTAATGTTAGGTGAGAAAAAGGTAAAAGATTTTACGTTTAACCCGCAATTAGAAGGTTACGCAATTAAGCAACCAGTATTCTCGTTTAATAAATTCCCGAATGTAGATAAAACTTTAGGTCCTGAAATGAAAAGTACAGGAGAAAGTATTTTATTTATAGATAGTTTAAAAGACGATGAGTTTTACGATTTATATTCAAGACGTAAAATGTACTTGAGTAAGTAAGAAAGTTCAAATAAACGTAAAAAAGTCGCTTTTTAGCGACTTTTTTTGTGTTTTACAGATTACTTTTTCGGAAAAATATTATAAATTGCGTACTGATTTTAACTGTTAACCATAATTTTTATCTAACCAATTCTACTAATTATGAAAACCAACCATTACTTATTGTTGCTCTTTTTTGCAGCTTTTTTTGCTTTTCGACCGCAGTTTTTTGCTCAAGAAAAAGAGCAAGCGCTTAGTAATCCAGAACTTTGCGGTACTACTTTTTTTCATAATCAAAAAATGAAAACTGATGCCGATTATAAGGCAAGACACCTTAATGCAATATCAGCTTTTAGTAAAGTAACTGCAAAAAATTCTAAAAAGCCTAACGGAATTTTACAAGTACCAGTTGTAGTTCATGTTATGCATAAAGGCGAAGCTATTGGTAGCGGTACAAATATATCTGATGAAGATGTAAAGAGAGGTGTGCAATATTTAAATAATTTTTGGAGAAAAGTAGCAGGTTCACATGGCGACGGCGATGGTGTAGATATGCAAATTGAATTTGCTTTGGCTGTGCAAGATGAAAACGGAAATTGTACCAACGGTATAAATCGTGTTGATATGAGCAGTGTACCGGCCTATGTAAATAATGGGGTAAATCGATCAAATACTGGAGGGATTCCTGATTATTCTGGAGATTCCGAGCTAAACTCGTTAAAAGAATACGCTAATTGGAATCCTAATAACTATTATAACGTTTGGCTTGTAGACGAAATAGATAATAAAAACTGTTCTAGCGGCGGATCATACACTGCGGGATATGCTTATTTTGCTGGTGCTCACGGCGCCGCTTACGATGGCTCGGTAGTGTTAATTTGTTCATTTTTAAGCGAAACGTCATCTACATGGGCGCACGAAATGGGACATGCTTTTAATTTACAGCATACGTTTAATGGAGACGATGCCGAAAATGGTATTTGTGGTGACGATGGAATTTTCGATACACCAAGTCATATTAGAACATCCGATATTAGCCCTTCAATCTATTTTGATTGTGATAATAGCGATGTAAATACTTGCGATTCAGCGTTTAATGAAATCATTAATCCTGATACCGGTTTTGTTCGAAATACAGGAACTCATCAAGATCATATGCATAATTATATGGACTATACGGGGTGCGCATCAGAATTTACAGGAGGTCAACGTACTGTGGCAAACAATGCCTTAAATACTACCAGAGCTTCTTATTTAACTAGTCCAGCATTAACACCAGCAAATCCAGCTACGGTATTTTTCTCGGCTTCTGCTACAACGGCTTGTTTAGGTGAAAGTATAACGTTTCTAGATGAATCTAGTTGTACTCCAAATACCTATACTAATAATGGTTATGATAATGTTAGTTTTTTATGGACTATCGATAATGGTGTCGATTCGCCTTATACATCAACTTTACAAAATCCAACAATTAATTTTACAAACTCGGGAATTTACAATGTTACGTTGCAAATTACCAATCCTCAAGGTGTTACCAATTTAACTAAAACGAGTTATGTAGCAGTGTCTTCGGGTGTTATAAGCGGTTGTGCAATATCGAGTACCAATGATGATGCTAATTTTGGATGTGGTGTTACAAATGTTAGTTTTAATACCCTAAATAATAGTACAACAACTTCAATTCCGTTAGGTGCTTTACAAGATTTTTCTTGTGATTATAATACTTCTGTTTTTGTAGGTGAAGCTTATGATTTAGAGGTAAATTATAAATCTAGATCTGGTGGAAATCAATATCTGGAAGTTTGGATAGATTGGGATAATAGCGGTTCTTTTGAAGCTATTAATTCTCAAAGTGATAGCGAAATGGTTTTAGCTGATAATATTGTGGCGAGTAGCACTGGTACAGCAACAGTAAGCGTAACACCGCCAGCCACAGCAACTTTAAATACGTTATTGCGTATGCGTGTAGTAAGCGATTATACCCAAGCGCCGGTAACCTGTGGCAATGGTTATATATTACGTGCCGATGATTATGGTGTTTATGTTAAACCTGCCTGTACGCCGCCTTCAGCAGGAATTACCAATAACTCCGCTACTACTGTTTTAACTTGTTTAGAACCATCAATAAGCTTAACGGCTACAGGTGGAGCAAGCTACAGTTGGGATAATAATAAAGGCATTGATGCCACTATTTCGGTGACAGAACCTGGTACTTACACGGTAATCGTTACATCGTCAAATGGGTGTACGGATACCGAAAGTATTGTTATTACAGAAGATAAACCAACTCCAACTGCCGAAATTACACCTGCTGATGGTACCACGGCTTTTACTTGCGATATTTCATCTATAAGCTTAACGGCTTCTGGCGGTGTAAGTTACAATTGGGATGATGGTTTAGGTACTAATGAGACAATTTCTGTTACACAGCCTGGAACTTATACAGTAACGGTTACCGCCGCGAATGGATGTACAGATACCGAAAGCATTGTAATTAGTAATAATAAAACTACCGAAACTTGCGAAGTTTCGAGTACTAACGATAATGGTAATTTTGGTTGTGGGGTTACAAATGTGAGTTTTAATACCATTTCAAATGCTACTTCAACAATTATCCCACTTGGCGCAACTAACGATTTTGTTTGTTCGGATAATACAACGTTAACCTCAGGAAATGGTTACCAATTAGATGTTACTTACAAATCTAGAAGCGATGGAGCTCAATATTTAGAAGTGTGGATTGATTGGGATAGTAATGGTGAGTTTGAAACTTCTAATTCTAACGGAAACAACGAACAAGTATTATTAAATAATATTTCGGCGAGTACAACATTTACAGCGAGTACAATTGTAACACCTCCCGCAACAGCAACTTTAAATACGTTATTAAAAATGCGTGTGGTAACCGACTATAATCGTTCGCCTGTTACTTGTGGCAATGGTTTTGTGTTGCGTGCAGACGATTACGGCGTAACCGTTTCTAATGCTTTAAGTGTTGCTGATTTGGCTGCGGATGATGATAGTTTTAAAATTTATCCAAATCCAGTTAACAATTATTTGAATGTAACTATTAGTCATTCAGAATCTATTAAATCATTAAAAATTTATGATGTTTTTGGAAAAACAATTTTAGAAAATGAGTTAAATAGAAGTGAGCCAATTGATGTTTCAGGGCTTCAAAAGGGACTTTATTTTATAAAAGTTGAAACCGAAACCAAGGCTTATGTTAGAAAGTTTTTAAAAGAATAGTGATGTAATGAGGCTATCTAAAAAGTGTGAAATCTGTCATTCTGAATTTATTTCAGAATCTGAAACAAGTTCAGATTGACAAAAATGTGACTTTTTAGATGGCCTTTATTTTATAAATCAATCATAACATTGTGTTGCTTTACAACATCTAAATAGTTTTCAATATTAAATTGTGAAGCGTTGTATTTTGTGGTTCGGGTTCTAGATTGTTCTTGGCGTTCAATACTTCTAGCAAATCGCCTTACGCTATCAACTGTATTTAAAATAATACCTGGTACTTTTACGTTTTTGCCCTGTTCATCTTTGGCAACCATTGTAAAATACGAAGAGTTACAATGCTTTTTTTTACCCGTTTGAATGTTTTCCGATTCTACGCGTAAACCAACAACCATCGAGGTGTTTCCTGTAAAATTTACAGAAGCTTTTAAGGTTACTAATTCACCAACATCAATCGGATTTAAAAAATCTACCCGATTTACCGATGCAGTAACACAGTAATGCCCTGAATGTTTCGAGGCACAAGCAAATGCAATTTGATCCATTAAATTTAAAATGTAACCACCGTGAATCTTTCCACTAAAATTCGAGTGCGATGGCAGCATAAGTTCGGTTATGGTTATTTGAGAATCTTCAATGTTTTTAAACATAATTTACAATTTTTAGTCGTCTTCTTGAGCACGTTTTATAATAGCTTCGGGTAAAGCTTTTTTAGCTTTGGCTCCCATTTTTTTCAATTTTTCTACGCTGGTTATCAGGTTACCTCGACCTTCAACCAATTTATTCATGGCTGCCGAATAATCGGTTTTTGCAGCGTCTATTTTTTTACCAACACCAGTCAAATCCTTTACTAAACCTTCAAATTTATCATAAAGTGCACCCGCTTGTCTAGCAATTTCTATGGCATTTTGTTGTTGTTTTTCATTGGTCCACATGGTATCTATGGTACGTAAGGTGGCCAATAGGGTTGATGGTGTTACAATAACAATATTTTTCTCGAAGGCTTTATTGTAAATGGATGTGTCTTCGTTTACAACCACCGCAAAAGCAGGTTCTATCGGGATAAACATCAATACAAAATCGGGAGATTCCATATCGTATAAATCTTGATAGTTTTTTTCTGAAAGCTGATCGACATGGCGTTTCACCGAATTTACGTGCGCTTTTAAAAACGGTAGTTTTTCATCGTCATCAGCATTTACCAAGCGTTCATAATCGGTTAAAGATACTTTACTATCAATAATCATTTTTTTACCGTCTGGTAAATGTAAAACCACATCGGGCATAACGCGTGAATTATCGTCTCTTGTAAAACTTTGCTGTACAAAATATTCACGATCTTTCTCTAATCCAGATTTTTCTAACACGCGCTCTAAAACCAATTCGCCCCAATTACCTTGCATTTTGCTGTCACCTTTCAAGGCGCGCGTGAGGTTGGTAGCTTCTTTGGTCATTTGCTGATTTAAATCTTTTAAACCAAGCAATTGCTCTTTTAAAGCCGAATGCATACTGATGCTTTCCTTTTGAGTTAAATCGACTTTTTCCTCGAAGGTTTTTATTTTTTCCTGTAACGGACTTAAAATATTCTTGATATTTTCCTTATTCTGCTCGGTAAATTTATTCGATTTCTCTTCCAGAATTTTATTCGCTAACAGTTCAAAATCTTTACGCAACTGTTCTTGGCGTTGCTCTAATTCTTTATCGCGTTTTAAGTTTTGTTGTTGTAGATTTTCGAATTCGGAGTTTCTTCTAGCTAATTCGGTGTTTAAAAAATCTTTTTCACGACGAATAGCTTCACGTTCTTTTTCAATTTTAGTAACCGTTTCTTTAAGCTCGTTTATTTTTAAATCGAAATTTTGGTTTTGTTTCTCATTTTCGGAAGCATGAAGCGTTTTTAAATCTTCAATTTGAAGGTTTAAATTGTTGTTACGTTCTTCAAGCGTACTTTTTTCGGTTTTACTTTTTAGTTTGCTAATAGTTAAACCAATATAGCCGCCAACTAAGGCTGAAATAAGTATGGAAATGATAAGAATTAGGCTGTCGTTCATTTATAGAATGTTTATTTTGTAAATTTAGTAATAATTAGAGCATTTAATTTTTCTTCACATTTGAAAAATTATATTTTTTTAGTGTCTGTTGAAGAATTTTCCAATGATTCCGAAGTTGTCTTTTTATTTCAGGTGCATTTAAGTCTTCTGAAGCTTTGTAGGCATATCGTATATAGTTGCCTCTATATTTTTTTTCGAAATAGTCCGTTTTAGGTTCTCCATCAATAAAATCAGTTCGTTTTGATGGTAATTTTCTTGTTTTTACGCCCTTGAAAGAATATAAACGATAAATTTTTCTTTTAAAAATAGCACCTTCATCTATTAGTTTAACTTCCTTCAAGTTTTCAACTCGCTTATTTTTTCTTTTGACGGCCTGTTTCATTCTCCTATAAAATGAAGCAAGGTTTTTAGATTTAATAAGAGTTTGATAACCGTAAAACTCAAAGCCTAAATAATTTAGAGGTACATTTTCTTTTAAAGAACCATCGTCTTCAATTTTGTAAGATTGTAAGCGATTTTTATTTGGTCTGAACAGAGTTTTTTCTGTTTTTTCAAAGGAAATTGTAAGGTCTATTTTTTCAATTTGTTTTTTTACAAATTTTTCAACGAAATTGATTTGTTCTTTGTTACAAAGTAAGATAATATCATCAGAATATCTCCTGTAAAAAATTTTATGTTTTTGGGTGAGTTCATTAACGATAGATTCGTCAAATGATAACATATAAATATTGGCTAAAATTGCACTAATTGGAAGTCCTTGTGGTATACCTTTTAATAAACCGTTTTTGTCTTTTTTTTGGTTCTTATAAATTATGATATCACTTTCAATCAAGTCTTTTATGCTTTCAAAAAAAGCGTGTTTTCCATTTTTTTTGTTCTCAGCAAGTTTTTTTTCATCGAAATGACCATTTTTAGTTTTTAGGTCGCTGAGTTTAACATATGAAAATCGCGTAGTTGCTTTAAACAAATTATAATGATCTTTAGGCAATGTTTTCGAACCTAAAGTTTTCGCCCAAGCAAGTTTTAACTTTTTATGGTTTAAACTTGGAAAAAAATTTTCAATATCTAAAACTAGAGCTACACAATTTTGTCTTCGTTTAATTTCATCAAAAACATCTTTTGCAAAATGAACATTATTTTTAAACTTTAAATCATCATCTGTTTTTATTTGTCGATACGCTGTTATGGTATTTGACAAAATAGGATTTTTATCTAAATAGCTTTCGTATTTTGGAGTAATTAATTGCTGAGTATAGTACGAAAATATATGGGCATCAATATGTGTGGCAAATAAAATCTCTCTTACTTTAGCATTGGATGTTATTTTACCATTTTTATTTTTCTTGTGAGATCGTTTAAAGATTCCGTTGTGATTGGATAGTTTATAGCGCCTTTGTTTTAATTCTTTAAAGATTAAAGGAAAAAAGGAATGTTTAGTTATGTTTTTGGGATTAGAAATGTATTTAAAAACTTTTCCTCTAGAAGCATGTGGTGTTCTATTAGAAAAATGAATATAACCTCTGTCTTTAAACCAATCTTTTTTTTGCTTCATAACTATTTAAAGTAAGAGAAGTTCTCGCGCGTATTTATTGCAGAATAAAACTTACATCTTACTAGAAGACTGAACCAATAGCCGAATTCTCGACCCACGCTGCAATTATACGTAACAAATAAATACATATACAATATGATAGTAAATATTCTTCTGATAGTAAACATAGCTTTAGAAATCTCCAATTTATCCATGTACTGGGGAGTTATCAAAGACCTAGCAAGAATTTGTTCAACACTATTAATAGTGGCAGGACAAAGTTCTTGTGTATTAAATTCTAATAGTTTAACTTACAGTATACTTAATCTCCATATTTATTAAACCCTCTGAAGGTCGGATTAAGTGATTAACCTATTGTTAATACAGTAGTTCAACAAATGTTTTATTCCCTTTAACTAAAGAACTTCCTTACTTTGAGGTAAATATATATATTTAATTGATTTTAAAATATTTATAATGCCGAAAAATAAATTTAATTTGGGTGAAATAGTTACATTTAAGTCTCATCCATTATTGTATGATTATTATATAAGAGGAGATGGTAAATTAGTACCTCCATTTCTGGTTATTTCAGAGATTGAGTTTGAAAATAAAAGTAAAAAAGTAGTTGAAGAAGTAACAGGTTCTAAAATTGCTGAAAAAGTAAAGTATAAATGTGTGTTTTTTGATGATAATAGGTCTCAATTTAAAGAGGTTTTTGTTTATCAAAGTATGTTGGAGAGTTTTAAAAGCATATGTATCGCTAGAAATAATGAAGTTGATAAAAAAGAAACCTATGAAAGTCTTATTTCAGAGGCATCATTATACACTGTTCCTAATTACGAGTATTCAAAAATAGTTTATTTTAAAACTAAAAAGTTTGAGATTTTTAAAAAGCGAATCTCTGTTAGACAGATAAAGAAGAAAAATAAAATTATAGACAAAGAGATTATTCAATATGTTGTTAACTATGCAACTCCAGATTTTGTTTTAACCGGTATAAAAAAGCAGATTCCTGAGAACAAATTTTATTCAAATGGAGATAAAAGAAAAATATCATCTGAGATACTTTATAAAGTAAAATGGTTTAATAGTAATCAAATGAAGTTTAGTGAACAATTTTTGCCCAGTGAGTGTTTTATGAAAGAGCAGCCTTTTCAAACTATAATAAAGCATAATCACGATAGTAATGAAAAGGAGAGTGGAAAATAATTTATGCTATTTCTTCACTTTAAAAGTTCCTGAATTGGTATCAAAAGCAATTAAATCATCAGGAAAAAGGGCATTAAAAACACCTTTTTCAATAAGGTTGCAAGGTGAATCAAAATGAATAGCATCATTGTGCATCACAATCATTTTATCACATAATTGAATGGCTAAATCAATCTCATGCGAAGAAAATAAGATGGTTTTTTGGGTATCTCTAGCCAATTTTTGAAGCAATTTTAAAATATATGCTTTGTGATACATGTCGAGATGTGTTGTAGGTTCATCTAAAATAATGAGATCGGTATCTTGCGCTAAGGCACGTGCTATCATTACTTTTTGGAGCTGTCCATCGCTTAGCTCGAAGCATTTCTTATCTTTTAAATCCTCTAAATTTATCAGGTTTATGGCTTTGTTAATCACATTTAAATCGTCTGTAGTCAAGTTACCTACCCAATTGGTGTAAGGTTGTCTTCCTAAAGCAATCAATTCGAAAACCGTTAAGTTTTTAGAGGCGAGCGGTTCGGTTAAAACGACGCTTAACAGTTTCGCTAATTCTAAATTTGTACATTGATTTAAAGGCGTGTTTTTGATTAAAACAGAACCGTTTAACTCCGGTAAATTCTTGGTTAAGGTTTTTAATAAGGTAGATTTTCCAATACCGTTAGCGCCAACCAATCCTACTAGTTGTCCTTTTTCAAGCTGAATGTTAATGTTTTCAGCAATAGAAATAACGTTCTTTTTGGTTTTGTAACCAATAGTAAGATTTTCGGTTTTTAAAATGGTATGTTTGGTGTTTTCTACCATGAAATGTTTTCCTCTTTATTTTCTAATTTAATTTTCTCCAGTCTCCTGTCTTCCTAAAACATCATTTTCCGTTTCCGTACCAAAAGCCAAATTACAACCGGCGCGCCAACCAAACAGGTAATAGCGTTAATTGGTAAGGTGTATTCTAAACCTGGTAATTGCGAGATGGTGTCGCAAATCAGCATAATAATACTACCTAAAAGAAAAACGGCAGGCAATAAAATTTTATGATTCGAGGTGGTGAAAATTTGTCGTGTTATATGCGGAATTGCCAAACCTATAAAAGCTATTGGGCCAGCAAAAGCAGTAATAGTTCCTGCTAATAAACTCGTCGCTATAATAATGTAAAGTCGCGTTTTTTTCAAGTTTACACCTAAACTTTTGGCGTAATTATCGCCCAAAAGTAAGGTGTTAAGTGATTTTATGGAAGCCAAACTAAAAAGCAATCCTAAGATATAAATTATTGAAAAAATTATGAGTTCTTGCCATGATAAATTTCCTAATGAGCCAAAACGCCAAAAGACAAATTGTTGCAATTCTTCGGCCGTTGAAAAATAAGTGAGCACGCTAATTATGGCTGCGGTGATGCTACCAAACATCAAACCAATAATTAAAAGCGCCATAGTATCTCTAACTCGTGTTGAAACAATTAATACGGTAAGTAAAACTAAAAAACTACCTAAGCTGGCGGCGATTATCATGCTCCATTTCGAGATTAAAATACCAGCTACAACACCTCCAAATAATGAGGCTCCCATAATAGCCAAAGCCACACCTAAACTCGCGCCCGAGGTTATACCAAGTACAAAAGGACCAGCTAACGGATTTTTAAATAAGGTTTGCATCAATAATCCTGAAATGCCTAAACCCGAACCCACAATTATGGCTGTAAATGCTTTTGGTAAACGGTAATTAATTATTATGAATTCCCAAGATTCGTTGGTGTTTTCGAGTCCGAATAAACTGCTAAAAACCGATTTTAAGGGTATTAAAACCGAACCCAAACAAATATTTAACAAAAAACATAGCAGTAGTACAACACTAAGTGCTAAAAATGCTGTTTTATATGTTGAGATACTTTGCAATTATTGTAAGGGTTTAAAAAAGTAAAGTTCGTAATTTGGTAGCACTTCGGGGTGTGCAATTTTTATAATGTCTTTTAAAACTAAATCGGGGCGAAGCGGCCCCAATTCAAAATAGACTAAACCACCATTTTCACTTACTTTTTTTGTGTAACTATACACATTATTGGTTTTGTAAGCGTTAAAAAAAGTATAGCGGTTGTATTGACTTTCCATTTCAGATTTGCTATTGTATAAACCTGCACCAATCCAAAACTGCGCTGTTTTCGCTTTTTCTAAAACGTTTTCAAAATTAAGCTGTAAACTTCCCGCTGATTGGTCGTTTTTCCAAATATAATCGGTATTGGCATCTTTTAAAAACGTAGCCATAAAACTTTCGCCTCCAGGTACGTTCCATATATCTTTAAACATAGACCCAGAAAATACAGTAGGTGTTTCAGCGGTGTTTGCTGCGAGTTGTTTAACCTTTAAATAATCATTTTCAATGGTCTTAAAAATACTGTTAGCGGCGTCATTTTTATCGAAAAAAGCAGCTATAAATTTAATCCATTCGGCTCTACCAAGTGGGTGATTTTCCGTCCAAGCACCATCAATAACAACAGGAATATTAAAGCGCTCAATCTGACTTAAAGATTTGCTCGTTCCGTTTATGGAATGCCCAATAACCACATCGGGTTGTAGGTCTAAAAGCAACTCCATGTTCATGTCAGCTTCACTGTTTAAATCTTTTACAAGGCCTTGTTCTATGCGTGTTCTAGTTTTTTCAGAAGAGATAAAATTAGTATTCGGAAAGCCTACTAATTTATCTTCAATACCTAAAAATTCAAGTGCAGGAATATTGGTGGTCGATGTAACAACCAATTTATTTACGGGTACTTTTATAACCGTTTTATTTTTGAATGCTTCTGGAACAGGTTTACCGTTTTTAACCAAAATATATTCAAAAGTTTTGTTGCTATTTGGCCATGGCGAAGTTACTGTAACCACTTTATAATCTTCAAAATATTTTATGCTAAAACCCTTAGCGTAGCCAATGTTTTCGGGTTGTTTTTCTGTTTGTGAAGCAGAATTTTCCCTTTTGATATCTTTTTTACAAGACGTAAAAATTAAAGCACTACATAAAAAGATAAAAACTAATCGCATAACTAAAAATTGGAAGCCAAAGGTCTTTATTTTTTTTGAATTACTCTGTGAAATCTACGTATTTTAGCTTTAAAATTAAAAATTATGACAGTTTCTTCGTTTATGCCGGCGGTAACACAAATGATTTACGATATGGGTTTACAAGCCCATTTAGAAGGCATTACGTTTGAATGTCCTGCGGAAGCATTGCAAGAAAAGCAAGTGGCAGTGCGCTATAAATTGGAAGGCAAAACGTTAACAAGCGAAGAAATAAATACTATTTTTTCTGAAACTAAAGCAGCAGGTGAAACGCTGTATTATGTTGATGAACCTGTTTTAGAAACCATCGCGCCCGATATTATTTTTACGCAAGACGTTTGCGATGTGTGCCAAATTGATACTGAATGTGTGGCAGCATCGGCTTATAAATTGCCTAAAATTCCAGAACTTATTTCGATAACACCAAACAGTTTGGATGATGTTTTTGATAATGCACTAACCATTGCAAAAGCGATGCAGCAAGAAGCTGTAGGTGTAAATTATATTGAAGGTTTAAAACAGCGTATTTACAACATTGTAGATAAACAACGCGAACGTCGTATTCAGCCAAAATCGGTGATGCTTTTAGAATGGATTGATCCTATTTTTAATTGTGGACATTGGATTCCGCATCAAATTGGTTATGCGGGAGGCATCGATTTATTGTCGCATCCATCGGGTGATAGCATTGTAATTCCTTGGGATAAAATTGTAAAGTACAACCCCGAAGTCATTATTATTGCGCCATGTGGTTATACTACCGAACGCACCTTACAAGATATGTGTTTTTTAGAAGAAAAACCAGAATGGAACAGCTTAAAAGCGGTAAAAAACAATCAAGTATACTTAGCCGATTTCGATATGTTTACCCAATCTTCTGCAGGAACTTTAGTAAACGGCATTGAATGTTTAGCGGCTATGATTCATCCAGAATATTTTGAGGCGCCGAATTCTTTAGCTTCAAAATTTTGTAATTATAATACTTTAAAAAGCGTAAGTTCTTAAAAAAACGCACTACCTTTGTGGCGAATTTTGGTTTGACATAGGATGAGATCCCAAAACAATTTTGGGACACTACGTCGATTAAAAGGGAATCTGGTGCAACTCCAGAACTGTTCCCGCAACTGTAAATTTATGCCGATGTCACCCTGAGCGCAGTCGAAGGGTTGTTTCGGTACCTCAAAAGAGGATGTTATTCACTTCAAACCACTGGTTTTTTACTGGGAAGGTTAAATAGCATAAAACAAGTCAGGAGACCTGCCACAATTCATAATTTAATAATAAAACTTTCGGGATAAAAGTTTAGTTAGTTATGAAGCAAAAAGCACTTGTTTTATTTGTTGGTATTTTTAGTACGCTAAGTTTTGCGCAGAACGATAGTTTGGTAAATCGTTTGGCCGAAGTTGTGGTGCTTGCCGATACCAAATTAAAAGCGCATTCTGTAGGCTATAAAATTGAGCGTTTAAACGATTCTGTAATCTTTAAAAATACCGAGTCGTTTACCAATTTACTCCGTTTTAATACACCCATTTATTTACGTGAATACGGTGCAGGTGGTACAAGTTCGGCTAGTTTTAGAGGTACAAGCGCATCAAACACTGCTGTGGTGTGGAATGGTATAAACATAAACTCGGTAAACAGTGGGCAAACTAGTTTTAATAGTTTTACGGTCACGTTGTTTGACGGTATTGATGTTCGAAGTGGCGGTGGTAGTTTAGAATATGGTTCGGGAGCTATTGGAGGCACAATTCACTTAAACGACAAGCTAAAATTCACAAACAAAGACGCTTTTAAAAATCGCACGCAGCTGTCGTACGGTAGTTACAACACTTTCCAAGGGTTGCATAAGCTTAAATTTTCAAATAAAAAGGTGGCGATAAATGCAGGAGTATCTTACAATACATCCGATAATGATTATCCTTGGCTTGAAACCGATTTGAAAAATAGCAACGGACAGTACACAAACCTTGCTTTAAATTTTAGTGGAGCGTATTATTTAAACAGCCAATCGCAAATTAATTTTTATACCGCGAATTACAGAGGAGAGCGCTTTTTTTCGGGCGAGTTGCCAAATCCAACTTCAGCTAATGATAAATATCAAGATTTTAGCAACAGAAATTTACTGACTTACTCTAATCACGGTAACAGCTTTAAGCATGATGCGAAATTGGCTTTTTTAACTCAAGAATATCGTTTTTTCGACGATGCAAATATTAATGACTACAGTTTCGGAAAATCAAAACGCTTCTTAGCGAATTATAATGTTAGCTACAGTTTGTTTAAAAACGGAAGTGTAACATCATTTTCTGAGTTTGAAGATATTTACGGAAAAACAGATCAGATATCTGAAAAAAACCGTCGCCAGTTTGCGCAAGCCTTCATTTATAATCAATCATTTAAAAACAATGTTTCAGTTGAAGCTAAAGTTAGAAAAGATTATAATTCCGATTATAAAGTGCCATTTACCTATGCTTTAGGCATGAAATTTAACCCAAAATCACAATGGTTTTTAAGAGCTAACGGATCTAAAAATTATAGAGTGCCTACCTATAACGATTTGTACTGGCCAGGGCAAGGAAATTTGAATTTAATACCCGAAACGGCGTTGCAAGGTGAAATAGGTTTCGGATTTAAAACACCGAGTTTTTTTGCCGATTTAGCGGTATTTTATATAGCAACACAAGATAAAATTGTGTGGACACCCAATGCCGATGCCAACCGTCCAGGGGTTTGGGTACCCGTAAATATTGCCGAAGTTGATAATAAAGGTATTGAGCTTGCTTTGCAATACAACAAAACCTTTCATAAACATAAACTTCAGTTTAAACTTAATTACAGCTATACCGAAGCTATTGATGCGTCGACCAACAAGCTAACTATTTTTACACCAAAGTATTTGCTAAATTGTAATGCATCATACAATTACAAGCGTTCTACAGCATTCATTCAGCAATTATACACCGGTATGGTGTACACAACGGCAAGCAATTCTAAAGATTTTATGTTGCCTAGTTATAACGTAACTAATATAGGTTTAAACTATAACGTGTTACAAACAGAAAACAATCAATTACAATTGGGTATTAAGGTAAATAACTTATGTAATAATTATTACGTGATACAACCTAGACGTCCAATGCCAAACCGAAATTTTAATTTTAACTTAAACTATACATTCTAAATTATGAAAATCAATAAATTACTAACTGCCATTTTTGTATTAAGTGCATTGTTTTTAACTTCTTGTAGCAGTGATGATGATTCTGTTAGCGAACCAAGAAGCGACTACGAAAACGGTATTTTAATAAGTGGAGAAGGTTCTAGCGCAGGGACAGGTTCGGTTTCTTTTATTTCAAATGATTTTACAGTAGCCGAAAATTTAATTTACAAAACGGTAAACGATGTTGAATTAGGAACTTATTTACAATCTATGGCTTTTGATGATGATAACGCATATATCGTTGTAGATAACGCAAACACCATCACCGTAGCCGATAGATATACTTTTGAATATAAAGGAGAAATAACAACCGGATTATCGTTACCAAGATTTATGGTTACGGCAAACGGTAAAGGGTATGTAACCAATTGGGGATCGACAGCTGATGATACCGATGATTTTATAGCTGTTGTAGATTTAAGCACTTATAGCATTGAAAAAACAATTAGTGTTGGTAATGGACCTGAGCGCATTGTAGCGCATAATGGTAAACTATACGTGTCGCATAAAGGCGCTTATACAACCAATAATATTGTATCGGTTATAACTATTGCAGATGATAATGTTGAAGAAATTACCGTAAAAGATAATCCAGACGAGTTGTTTTTTAATACCTCTGGTAATTTAGTTGTGCTTTCTGAAGGAAGAACAATTTATGATGCAAATTGGAATGTAACAGGGCATACTTTGGCAAGTATTTCAACTATAAATCCAAATAGTTTAGCTGTTTCACAGGAAGTTGTATTTGCTGAAGGAGAGCACCCATCGTTAATGGAAATAGATAATGGGACTATTTATTACGCTTTAAACGGAAGTATTTATAGCTTAAATGAAAGTGAATCGACACTTCCAATAGCATCTATAATGACAGCAGAAGGTTACTTATACGGAATGGCAGTGCAAGAAGATAACATTTTTACACTTGATGCTAGTTTTACCGATGCTAGTACTTTAAATGTGTATAGTGTTAGCACTTCAGAAAAAGTGTATACGCAATCTGTAGCAATTGGCGCTTCAAAAATTTATTTTAATTAAAAGTCTTCGCGTAAATTTTTACGCCACATTTAGCTTTAGGTGAGAGATAAAGCTAAATATCAAGAGGCTGTCTAAAAAGTGTGAAATCTGTCATTCTGAATTTATTTCAGAATCTTAAATGATTGATTTCCTAAACACATTAGAATCTGAAACAAGTTCAGATTGACAACAATGTGGCTTTTTAGACAGCCTCTTTTATTTTGGTAATAAATCGCAGTACCAAACCCCATAATTATCGGTGGTGCAAACCGAATCGTTGGTTTTAGGTTGTTTATATTCGCGATATACTTTTTCGCCGATTGTAAAATCTACTGGTTGTTTAAAAATTGGTCCATCGAAACAAAAGGTATGGAATTCGCCATTTTCACCACAGGCATCAACACCTTTGGGTAAATTTTTAATAAAGTGCTCGTCTATTACAGTACCTACAAAATCTTTATTAAAATATTTAGAATTGGCACAAACCACAACAGTTTTAAATCCTAAGCTTAAAAACTCATTAAGTAATTCTTTAGTATCGCGTTTCCAAATTGGGAAAACTGAATTAAAACCGAATTTAGCTAATTGGTTTTCGCGATAGGTTCTTAAATCTTCAAGAAAAATATCTCCAAAAGCGCTATGTGTAAAACCATTGGCTTTAAGTCTGCTAACAGTTTCATACATTTTAGCTTCGTAAACGGCCATACTTGGCATTTCGGGTAATTCTATAAGACTTGCTTTTATACCAATAGCCTGGGTTTGCGCTACAAGTAATTCTTTTCGTAACCCATGCATAGAAACCCGATTGTAATGTGCGTTTACGGTGGTAATTAATTCTTCAACCGCGTAATTGTTGTCTTGTAGTAAATAATATAACGCAAGCGCAGAGTCTTTGCCAGAGCTCCAGTTAAAGTAGGTTTTGTGCATTTTTTTAGACTAATCTATTCTCATGCCGCCTTCTAACGGATTAAAATCGTTACTATCTTTAATAAAAACTAAAGGCGATTTGCTATTAGACGTTGGTTTATTTATAGTTGATTTACCCGTTTGGTTTTCAATATCGGCTAACGCTAACGCTAGCATAGGCTCGTTTTCGTTCCCTAAAACCCCTAGATTTAATGGGTTTTCGCTATATTCAAAACCTACGGTTGGCGTTAATCCTGTGCCTGGTACTTCGTCATTGTCTTTATTAACACCTGTAGCAACAAGTGGTTGCATAGCGTAAGTATGATTTTGGTTGGCACCTGCTTTCTCGAAATTGGCAGAATCGTAAATGGTTATAGAAGCTTGTGTTTTTCCTACGGTTTTTTCTCCAATATGAACAACATTGATGTAGGATGATAAGCCATTAATTAAGCCTTCGCTGGCGGAAGCAGATCTTTCGGTTGCCAAAACATACACTTTGTTAAGGTTTAAACTATTGATTGTGTTTCCATTTTCTAACTGATTTTGAAAGTTATAATTCCTGTTATTGGAAGCAAAGTTTTCGTTATAAATTAGTTTTTGAAATAGTTCTCCTGTAAACTGTCCCGTAATCATACTTGCTAAATAAGTTTCGGTGCTTACGGTGCCCCCTGGGTTATAGCGTAAATCTACTACTAAGTGCTGGACGTTATTATTTTTGAAATTAGCAAAGACGTTGTTTAATTGGTTCTCCGAACCACCTGTAAATCCGTTATACATGAGGTAACCTACATTTTGTCCGTTTACGGTTAGGATATTAGATGTATAAATAGGATCTTCGGTGTAAATGGTTCCTGTTAGAGAGAACGTTTCGCCGTTGGGTTCCATATAGTCGTCTGCAGTGTCTGTGGTATTATTATCGTTATAAGTGGCTAAGCTTATGGAGTAGTTGTCTTGAGTAAGTAGACTCAAGTAATTATCAACGGTTAATGTATTGCCATCTACGGCATAAAATAAATCGCCACGTTCTATATCATTATTGCTAGCTGAAGTATTAGGTAAGACTAAGCGAACTACACCAATAAGATCTGTGCTACTATTTGGAGCCCGATATAAGGCAATCTCCATGCCGTTAGTGGTGTAGGTGCCATCAAAAGAAGCTTCTAACACAGTGTAATCTGGATATATTCTGCTAAATCGATCTACGTTTTCACTATCGTAAATTAAGCTTTCAAATAAGGCTTCGGGTGTTTCATAACTACTTAAATAGTTTGTGTATTCTTGGTTTGAAGAAAATCTAGTGTCTGCCAAATTAGAGATGTTGCTTTTGTAGAGATAGTAAACGTTCATACCACTCCAAACAAAATCTTTTACTTCAACCGAAACGGCTTGCGGGTTGGTAACATCGTCGCCATCTTCGAAACAGCTGGTTAATAATAGTGATATTATAAGTAGGTTGAGAAGTGCTTTTATGGGTTTCATAAGTTGTATTTTAAAACTTTAGTCTAAAAACTATAAATTTATTTACATTATTGCGTAATAAAAAACGATTTAATAAAAATGTAACAGACTTTTAAATAGTTTTACCGTTTGCAGTACGCAAACACCTTGGCAAGCACGTGCGTAAGGGATTGAACGGCATGTTTGAGCTCGCCGACGTAGGAGGCAGCGAGTAGTGAAAGCCCGACCCCAAATTATGGGGTTACGCCCAAATTAATTTTTTTTTTGATGTTGATGTAACAAAATAAATAATGGATCGTCGTAATTACAAATAGCAGAAATAAACCAGCTGCTTTTAACTAAACCAAACCAGAAAATGACTCAAACGGAGTTTTTAAATATTGTAATGCCTTTTAAGGATAAAGTATTTAGGGTGGCAAAACGCTTACTTATAAGTACTGAAGAGGCTGAAGATGCAACACAAGAAATTCTGTTAAAGTTATGGAAAAACAAAAAGAAAATGCAGGAGTATAAAAATGTAGAAGCGTTTTCTATGACGATGACAAAGAATTTTTGTTTCGACAAATTAAAATCGAAACAGGCACAGAACTTAAAAATTGTACATAGCAATTATGAAGATGGAAACACCTCGTTACAAAAGCAAGTTGAGCTTAACGATAGTGTAAATTGGGTGGGTAGAATTATTGAAGATTTACCAGAGCAACAACGCCTAATTGTACAATTAAGAGATATAGAAGAATATGATTTGGATGAGATTGCGAAAATGCTAGATATGAATAATACAGCGGTTCGCGTAAACTTATCGAGAGCACGAAAAACAATACGAGAAAAATTAACTAATACACATAATTATGGTATTAAATAATATAGAAAAATTACTTGAAAAGTACGACAACGGCGAAACAAGTTTAAAGGAAGAGCAACTGTTGAAAAACTATTTTACAAGCGACAATGTGGCTCCACATTTAGAAATGTATAAACCTATGTTTGCGTATTTTTTGGTAAACCAGCAAGAACAATTTACTAAAGACGTTCCATTAAAAACTACCAGAAAATTTAATTATAAATGGATTTCGGTCGCAGCAGTAGCGGTTCTAATGCTAGGGTTTTATTTGGGTACAAGCACAACAAAAAGCGAGCTTGGTACTTACGAAGATCCGCAATTGGCCTATAATGAAGTTACAAAATCTCTAGAAATGATTAGTAAACGCTTTAATAAAGGTACAGCAACAGTTGGGTATTTAAACGAGGTAAATAAAGGGGCAGCTACCTTAAATTACCTTAATGAAATTGAAAACTCAACCAACATAATTTTTAAAAACAACAAGTAAAAAACTTAAAAAAACAAAACCATGAAAAATAAATTAATAGTATTTGTATTTGCCTTAATGTTAATGCCTTTAATTGGTATGGCTCAAAAGGATATTTTTGAAAAATATAGCGATAACGCTAACGTTACTTACGTTAATATTAAGCCTAAAATGTTCCAGATGTTGGCTAAAATTAATATTGATGTAGACGACCCCGAAGCACAAGCTTATATGGATATGGTTAAAAGCATCACCAGTTTTAAAACTATTGTAACCGATAACGCCGGTATCTCAGCCGATGTGTCGAAATGGGTAAAATCGCGCTCTAGCTCGCTTGAAGAACTTATGGAAGTGAAAGATGATGGTACTACGGTTAACTTTTTTGTAAAGGAAGGTAGAGATGCCGACCACGTTAAAGAACTTTTAATTTTTGTTAATGGCATTGATAAGAAAATGGAAGACAAAATTGAAATTAACGGGAAAGAACGTAAAATTGAAACCGTTGTCGTGTCTTTAACTGGCGATATCGATTTAAACGAAATATCGAAACTTACTTCTAAAATGAATATTCCTGGAGGCGAGCATTTAGATAAAAAATAATAAACACAACAATCAATCATGCAACGAACAATTTCAAACCTTTTATTAGTAGTAATTACCGCAGTTTTTTTTACAAGCTGCGGTAACGAACCTAGCTTACAACAGTATTATGTTAACAACCAAGAATCGGTTAATTTTATAAGTCAAGATTTTCCGTTATCGATGGTAGAAATTGATAAAAGCGACTTTACCGAAGACCAACTTGAAGCTTACAACTCGGTTAAAAAACTAAATTTTTTAGGGTTTAAGTCTAACAATTCAAATACAGAAGCTTATAATGCAGAAATTGCTAAAGTGAAACAAATTTTGGCAAACGAAAAGTACAACGATTTAATGGAGTTTAGCGATAAAGGCAACCGAATTGTGGTGAAATATTTAGGTGAAGATGATGAAGCCGATGAGGTTATTGTGTTTGGTAGCGCTAAAGAAACAGGCTTTGGTATTGTTAGGGTTTTAGGAAATGATATGAACCCCGATAAAATGATGACTTTAATAAGTGCTTTTCAAAAAGCTGATGTTGATGAAAAGCAAATTGAAAATATTATAAATTTCTTTAAGTAATTTATAGTTATATGTTAATACGAAAATAGGCTGTTTTAAAAGTTAAGTTTTGTCAATCTGAATTTATTTCAGATTCTTAAAACGCATTGTAAATCTGATTAACCAGATCCTGAATCAAGTTCAGGATGACAGAGATTTACGAACTTTTAAAACAGCCTATTTATTTTATTTAATCTTCTAAATCTTGATCTTGGTTTTTAATTCCCGATCTAAACACATTAATTGCAATGGCAAAAAACATTAAGGTTAATACTGTTAAAACCAAGAAATTATCCAGAATATCTAACAAGCCACAAGCAAAAAATCCGCCGACTAAAAATCCGGAAACGACTAGTGTTTGTTGGTTGTTTAACATCATAATTTTAAATACCAGTATAGTTACTTGGCGTAATTGCTTTTAACTCTGTTTTTATTTCGTTTGAAACCTCTAAGGTATCAATAAAATTTGAAATAGAGTTTTGGTTAATTTTTTCGTTGGTTCTGGTTAATCCTTTTAAAGCTTCATACGGATTTGGATACCCTTCGCGACGCAAAATAGTTTGTATCGCTTCTGCAACGACTGCCCAGTTATTTTCTAAATCTTCAGCAAATTTACTATCGTTTAAAAGTAACTTGTTTAAACCTTTTAAAGTTGATTTAAAACCTATCAATGTATGCCCAAACGGTACACCAACGTTACGTAATACGGTACTGTCGGTTAAATCGCGTTGTAAACGAGAAATAGGTAATTTAGCTGCTAAATGCTCGAAAATAGCGTTTGCAATACCTAA
Source organism: Neotamlana nanhaiensis (assembly GCF_000943555.1). GTDB lineage: Bacteria > Bacteroidota > Bacteroidia > Flavobacteriales > Flavobacteriaceae > Neotamlana > Neotamlana nanhaiensis. The sequence continues at coordinate 77,055 of NZ_JTDV01000003.1, forward strand.
GTTACCTTCAGAGTTTTCAAAATCTATAGGATTTACTTTGTGTGGCATGGCGCTACTACCAACTTCACCTTTTTTAATTTTTTGTTTAAAATAATCCATCGACACATAAGTCCACACATCACGATCTAAATCAATGATAATATTGTTGATGCGTTTTAAAGTATCAAAAAGCGCTGCCATGTGGTCGTAATGCTCAATTTGTGTAGTAGGGAAGGAGTGTTGTAATCCTAATTTTTCCTGCACAAACTTAGTACCAAAAGCTTTCCAATCAATGTTTGGGTAAGCCACGTGGTGTGCGTTAAAGTTTCCTGTGGCACCACCAAATTTAGCAGCACTCGGTATATCGTTAAGTAAATTAAATTGTTCCTCTAAACGCACCACAAAAACTTCAATTTCTTTACCTAAACGCGTTGGAGACGCTGGTTGACCGTGCGTACGCGCTAGCATAGAAATATTTGCCCATTCGGTTACCAACTCCTTAAGTTTGTTTAAAACTGTAAAATATTCAGGCACATAAACATCGTTCATAGCTTCCTTTATGCTTAAAGGAATAGCGGTGTTATTGATGTCTTGAGAGGTTAAACCAAAGTGGATAAACTCTTTATAAGCAGATAAGTCTAAAGCATCAAATTTTTCTTTAATAAAGTACTCTACCGCTTTAACATCGTGGTTGGTTACTTTTTCAATATCTTTTATCGCCGTAGCATCATCGGCAGAAAAATTCTTATAAATAGCACGTAAATCTTCAAAAATTGAAGCGTCTACAGTTTTTAATTGTGGTAGTGGTATTTCGCAAAGCGCGATAAAATATTCTATTTCTACTAAAACACGATATTTTATTAAAGCTTCTTCCGAAAAATAATCGGCTAAAGCATTGGCTTTACTTCTATAACGTCCATCAATTGGTGAGATGGCATTTAATGTTGAAAGTGACATATTTATGTGTGTTGTTTTAAAAGCGCAAATATAGGTTTTTTAAGCGATAAAGATGGCGGTGCAAATTTCAAATTTCAAAAAATAGGAAATTCTAACTTATAACGCATTTATCAATAAAATTGCTTGTTTAAAAACGTAATTTCTTGTTATTTTAATTTTTTCAGAATCCGTTTTGCTCGGGCTTTAAACGCGGCAGATTGTTGCGAAAAATCGCGTTCTAAAATGGTTTTTAGTTCGGGGTGAATCCAATCGAAATCCTTACCAAATAAAAACAAGGTGTGCATGCTATAGGCTTTTGCGGCTACCTTTTCGTTGTTAATCATATAATCGAAACACAGTTCTATAATACGTTCTTTATGTTCGGGTTTTAAAGTTTGTTTTATAGCATTTTCGGTTTTGCTATAATAGGCATTGGCTAAATATTCGCAAACTTTTGCCACAGGACGTACCGCAGGATCGAGGTGTACTTTATGCATGTTTTGGGTGAAATAATCGAGATGCGGAATTATATAATCTAAGTTTTCTCCGCAGGTAAATTCTAACACCCAAGCCGCTTTACAAGAAATTTTATCATCAACTTGGAATAAAATTTCGAGTAAATTTGAAATTAATTCAGGATTAGAAAGTAATAAATTTGCATAAAGCAAACGCTTTTCGCGCGAATGGTTTACATAGTTTAGTTCCTCGTAAAGTTGCTGAGTAGTCATCTATTTTGTTAATTTGAGGTTTAAAAATAACTAAAATTTGTTGCGGTTTTTGTTGGAATTGGTGATAATTTAAATGAAAAAACAAACATTATTAATAATTGGCTCGGTATGGCCCGAACCCAAAAGTTCGGCGGCAGGAAGCCGAATGATGCAATTAATTGAGGTATTTTTAAAACAGAATTACACCATTACATTTGCGACAACTACAGCGAAAACTGAAAATGCTTTTGATTTAATTGCCCTAGGAATTTCAGAAAAGCAAATAAAACTCAACGATTCAAGTTTTGATGATTTTATATTGAAGCTTAAGCCAGATATTGTGATGTTCGATAGGTTTATGACCGAAGAACAATTTGGGTGGCGTATCGCACAACATTGCCCCAATGCATTACGAATTTTAGATACCGAAGATTTGCATTGCTTACGCAAAGGCAGACAGCAAGCATTTAAAGAGAACGCTAATTTTAATGCCAGTTATTTATTTAATGATGTTGCAAAACGAGAAATAGCCAGTATTTATCGTTGTGATATAAGTTTAATAATCTCGGAAATTGAAATGGAAATTTTAAAGCAACAATTTAAAGTTCCAGAATCTATTTTATCTTATTTGCCTTTTTTACTAAATGCTATTGAAGCTGATGCCATAAAAAAACTACCAAAGTTTGAAGATAGAGCACATTTTATAACGATTGGGAATTTTCTGCACGAACCCAATTACAACGGCGTATTGTATTTAAAAGAAACCATTTGGCCGCTTATAAAAAAGGCATTGCCTAAAGCTGAAATGCATATTTATGGGGCTTATGCATCGCAAAAAGTGAATCAGTTGCACAACGAAAAGCAGGGTTTTTTAATAAAAGGGTTTGCTGATGATGTGCATGAAGTTATGCAGCAAGCCAAAGTCTGTGTAGCATCATTACGATTTGGTGCTGGTTTAAAAGGTAAATTAGTTGATGCCATGCAAAACGGCACACCTTGCGTTATGACTTCAATTGCTGCAGAGGGTATGTTTGGCGAGTTTCAACCAAACGGATTTGTAAATGATACACCTGAAACTTTCGCAGATCAAGCGGTTAGCCTCTATAAAAATGAATCAATCTGGTGCGAAAAACAAGAGAATGGCTTCCAAGTTATCAATGGACGTTTTCATAGATCTCAGTTTATAAATACTTTTCTAAATTTGGTTACAGAGACTAAACAACAACTTCAAACCAAACGGTATGAAAACTTCACAGGGCAAATGCTGATGCATCATACTATGCAAAGTACCAAGTTTATGAGTAAATGGATTGAGGAGAAAAATAAAGGATAAATAAAACGTTTAAAACTTTATTTTTTACTTCAAAAATTCAGTAATAACTTTTCTAACCCCAATAGTAGCATTTTCAGCAATAACAGTTAGGTTTTTATTCGAGTCGACGCTAGGTTTGGGGTCTATAAAATACACAGGTATACCACTAGGGGCATAATGCATTAATCCTGCTGCGGGATACACTTGCATAGATGTACCAATAATCATTAAAATATCGGCGGTTTCACAAATTTCCATAGCTTTTTCAATCATGGGTACATCTTCACCAAACCAAACAATATGAGGACGAATTTGATGTCCACTATCACATAAATCACCTAGAAGAATATCTGTTTTGCAATCAAATACATCATTAATGTTACCCGTACTTCGCGCTTTTAATAATTCACCATGCAAATGAATAACATTTGTACTACCAGCGCGTTCATGCAAATCATCAACATTTTGAGTAATTATTGAAACTTTAAATTCTTTTTCAAGCGCCGCTAAATCCAAATGTGCTTGGTTGGGTTTTACGGTTAAAAGTTGTTTGCGACGTTGGTTATAAAAGTCTAAAACCAATTCTGGGTTTGCTTTAAAACCTTCGGGCGACGCTACTTCCATAACGTCATGACCTTCCCATAACCCATCAGCATCTCTAAAAGTTTTTATACCACTTTCGGCACTCATGCCTGCTCCTGTAAGTACAACTACGTGTTTCATGTTATAAAGATAATAACTTACATCATTACGAGGAAGGTACGAGCGAAGTAATCTCATTAACGGAACTAAAAATAATCAGATTACCACGTCGCTCGTGTCTTGCTTCTTGCAATGACACTAACATTTCTTATTTTTGAAAAATGACAGACATCAAACTCCTAGAACATCTCGAATCTTTCCTAACCGAAAAACGATTAGAACGCTTTAATAAAGTTTTACCTCAACGAACTAAACACTTTACGGTTGCTACAGAAGATGTATATCAATTACATAACACTAGCGCCGTAATACGCAGTTGTGATGTGTTTGGTATACAAGAAGTAAATATTGTAGAGGAGGTAAACACGAAGCGCATTGATCGTGAAATTGCCATGGGTGCCCAAAAATGGGTGGATTTAAACCGATTTAATACTGTAAAAGATTGCATAAAAAGTTTAAAACAAAACGGCTATCAAATTGTGGCTACCACACCGCATACAAACGATACACTATTGCATGAGTTTGATGTTACTAAAAAATCGTGCTTTTTTTTTGGGCGAGAAACCGAAGGGTTATCCGATGAGGTTTTAAATGCGGCAGATTGCTTTTTAAAAATACCAATGGTTGGTTTTACCGAGAGTTTAAACATATCGGTATCAGCTGCTATAATTTTGCAGCACGTTACAACAAAGCTAAAACAAACACAAATAAATTGGCAACTTACTGAAGAAGAATTGCTTGAAAAACGATTAGATTGGTGTAAAAAAACAATTAAAAGCTACGAACAAATTATAGAAAACTTTTATAAGTTGTAACAATTTTGCTAAATTTAAGAACTAAACTTAAAACTATCCGCCATGTATATAGCGCTTTATGTTGTTCTTACCATTGCTATTATTTTTGTTTTATTAACCTTAATTGCACCAAAATCGTATAGTGTTAGTCGAACTATTGAAATAAATAAACCAATAGCTGAAGTGTTTTCTTATTTAAAATTAATTAAAAATCAAGATAATTGGTCGCCTTGGAAAAAGAAGGATCCAAATATGAAACAAGAGTTTGTTGGAACCGATGGTGAAATAGGATTCATCTCGAAATGGGAAGGCAATAAAGAAGTTGGTATAGGCGAACAGGAAATAAAAAAGATAGAAAACAATTATAAAATTGAAACCGAACTACGGTTTTTAAAACCTTGGAAATCTTTATCGAATGCCTTTTTAATGGTAGATGATATTGATGAAACCACCACAAAAGTTACTTGGGGATTTTCTGGAAGCAATCCTGCACCGACCAATATTTTTATGTTGTTTTTTAATTTTGAGAAAGCCGTTGGAAAAGATTTTGAAACAGGCTTAGCAGAATTAAAAGCAATTTTAGAGAACTAAATTAGCCTCTATTTCTACTTAATAGTTTGTATTCTTCGTAGCATTCACTAATAGCATCAAGAATCTGTAAATCGTTTGCAGTTTGTATAAAACCTTTAGAGTAGTTGCATTGGTTTACAATTTCATCTAAATCTACTTTATCTACTTGCAATAATGCCGTAAGCATTTCCCGATCAAAACGAGAGGCCAAAAGATTTCTAATTTGGTCGTCCTCTTTCATTTGTTTTAATTTTCTAAGCTCATTAGGTTTTTTACCAAACATGCGGTGTAAAAAATCTGCGGGATTAAAAATAGAGCCTAAAACTTTTGATACAGCCGATTTTTTCCCCGACTCATAACCTGTGCCCGATAAACCAGAAATACTGTAACGGTAGTTGTCGTTTGGCGCAGGTACTTGTTTTATATCAACTTCTAAATAGCCTGTTAAAGTTAATTGGTTTACAACAACTTCTTCTAGAGCTAAAGCAAGCTCGGTTAAGGCAATTTCAGAGCTTCCAAACTTTAACCAGTCGTTGGTAACTCTAACTTTAATCGATTTAAAACCTAAGTAAGAAAAATGAAGCGTGTCGTTCGCTTTAGCCGAAATAGCGAATTCTCCTTTTTTATTGGTAATGGTTCCTTTTACTTGGTTAAGGTTAACAATGTTTACACTTTCAAGAGGTGTACCGTCGGCAGAATTTATAACCACACCAATAACCTTTTCGGCGTCTTGTGCAAAACAAAATACCGATGTGAATAATAAGGCAAAAAGGAATAAGTATAACTTCATTTTAATGTATTATAGCGTAAAAATACTAAAGAATAATTTAGTAGGCGTTTTATGAGTTTTTATTTGACTTAAAATTAACAAAAAAGTTTAATTTAAACGGAAGTCTTTAGCAGTTAAACTAAAGACTTCCAAAAAATATTTTATCTACGTGAGCGTCTTGGGCGAGAAGCTCCAAAACCAGCACCAGATTTAACACGTTTGTTACCGCCTTGTTTGTTTTCGCTACGTCTTCCGCCACCGCGATTATCTTTTTTCTTACCACCACGTTTACGATCGCGTCTTCCGCCACCGCCACCACGGTTCTCAGAAACTTCAACATTTACAAAACGTCCGTTATGCTTAAAGTCGGTAAAATGTGCTAAAACTTTCTCTTGTAACTCGTTTTCGGTATTAAAAAATGAAAAACTGTCTTTAGTTTCAACTTTAAATAAATCATCACGACCTAAACCAAGTTGATCACGTAAAAAGTCTTTCAACTTCATCCAATCGTAGCCATCTTTTCTACCTACATTAATAAAGTAACGTGTCGCATTTCCGCTGAAGCTTCGTCCGCTATCACGATCACCACCTTTATCGGAAACATTTAAGTTTTCAGTATTTTTATAATAATTGAAGAAACGTGTAAACTCTACCGAGAAGAATTTTTTAATTAATTCGTCTTTGCTAGTATCTTCAAAAAGTTCGTTTATACTGCTTAAATATTTATCAATTTCATGATTGATTTTGGTGTTGTGTACTTTGTTTGCAAGCGACATAAGTTGTACTTCGCAAATTTCCATACCATCAGGAATATCCTTTTTCTCGAATTGGCGCTTAATAATACGCTCAATGCTTTTTATTTTACGCACCTCACTTTTACTTACAATTACCATTGAAACACCCGTTTTTCCTGCACGTCCAGTACGCCCAGAACGGTGTGTGTAAGTTTCAATTTCGTCTGGCAATTGGTAGTTTATTACGTGCGTTACATCGTCTACATCAATACCACGAGCGGCCACATCGGTAGCAACAAGCATTTGTATTTGGTTTTTTCTAAAGGCATTCATTACCAAATCACGTTGGTTCTGACTTAAATCACCGTGAAGAGCGCCTGCATTGTAACCGTCTTCAATTAGTTTTTCCGCAACTTTTTGAGTGTCACGTTTGGTGCGGCAGAAAATAACCGAGAAAATATCTGGATTGGCATCGGCCAAACGTTTTAAAGCTAAATAACGATCTCTAGCATTTACCAAATAATATTCGTGCGATACATTTGTAGTGCTTTCGTTTTTATTACCCACAGTAATTTCTTGCGGGTTATACATAAAGTTTTTAGCAATAGCTGCCACTTCTTTAGGCATTGTTGCCGAAAATAACCAAGTACTTTTATCGGTAGGGGTGTACGATAAAATATCGGTAATATCTTCTTTAAAGCCCATGTTTAGCATTTCGTCAGCCTCATCTAAAACCGAATATTCAATTTTAGAAATATCAACCATTTTTCTGCTAATCATGTCTTTCATTCTACCAGGTGTAGCTACAATAATTTGTGCACCGCGTTTAATTTCGCGAGCTTGCTCGGTAATACTAGAACCACCATAAACGGCTACTACGTTTAATCCTTTACAATATTTACCATACAATTTCATTTCGTTGGCAATTTGTAAACAAAGTTCGCGTGTAGGCGATAAAATTAAGCCTTGAGTAGTACGGCTTTCTACATTAATTTTTTGTAGCATAGGGAAACCAAAAGCGGCTGTTTTACCAGTTCCAGTTTGCGCTAAGGCTACTAAATCTTCATCCGAATTTAATAATAAAGGAATTGCTTTTTGTTGTACTTCGCTTGGTTTTGTAAAACCTAAATCTGTAATACCTTGTAATAGGTCGTCATTAAGACCTAAATCTTGGAATGTGCTCATTCTGTTTTTAATATGTATGCGATTTTATTATGTAGTGTTACATAAGAAGCGAATCGACATACTTAAAACCAGCTTTCTTGTAACACATCCTCACCCTGAGGAATTTTTTTGAAACTCATTCTGATTTATTTCAGAATCTCATTCTGTTGAATTTCAAGGCGCAAAGATATATAAAAGTTGCAAGTTTGAAGCGAGAAGTTGGAGTTATTTTAAAAACAATAAAAATTAATAGCTTAAAAGTTATCAAAGTTATTTGTTGAAAATCTGTTATTATATAAGTGAACTTAAAACGTAATATGGGTAGTTAATAGTTTAATTTTTAAAAAGGTCTATTCTATAACTACCCATTATTTAAATAATATTAATCTATAATTATAGTTGCAGTTTCTTTGTAGTGTAGATCTACATAATATAGTTCACCAGATTTTTCAGAGCAATTAACAGGATCTAAATAAAACGCTTGGTTTCCATAAGACTCTGCTTCACCAATTCCAATTTCTATTGTTTCTATTTGATTTGCTCTAACTTGTCCTATGTAGTTTGAGTTAGAGTCATATCCTTCAAAGATATTATGCATACAATCGGTTTGATTTACAATTTTTAGTTTTGCTGTATTGTCATCTTTACTACAAGACATAAAAAGTAAAATTACAGTTAGGTTTGTCAATAAAATTTTTTTCATTTTTGTTTTTAATATTATTACCTACTTCTTGTTTAAAGTCATTTTTCAGTTAATTCGGACTTTTATTTTGTGAAAATTAAACAAGCGAAATTTCTTCAATTAAAAAAATAAGTTCAATTTTTAGATCAGCAATAGAGTGATGCTATATTACTTTTTGATAGAGACAAAATCTAATTAGTGTTTTAAAATAAACAGAAATAAATGAAAGAATGTTTATTGTTTGCTATAAAATAATGAGATAACTAACAACCTAGTTAGTCTAGAAACTCCAACATTTTTTGGTTTATAATTTCAGCTTGGTCTATTGATAAAAAATGACCAGCGTTATTAATAATTTCGCCTTTGCCATTGGGAAGTGTATTGGCTATTTCTACAGTTTTTGGTGAATTAATAACATCGTTATCGCCAATTAAAACCAAAACAGGCATTTGTAGTGATTTTAATTCGTTTTTAGAAAACGGTGTCATAGACGTTATAAACTTATTATTCGATTCTTGTTGAGAACCCAATTTGTATTGATTAATGTATGCGCTATCGATATTAGCCGGATTGCTAGACATACTTTTTAGCATTTGAATGAGTTGTTTTTCTTTTGATGAAAACAAGGTTACAATGTTTTTAAGTAAATCTGTACTTGGTTTAATCCATGAAAATGTTTGAGCAGGACTCAATAATATCAAACTTTTAATTTGCTCTTGATTGTTTAATGCTAAATTAACGGCTAGCCAGCCACCACGAGAAGCACCAATAAGATGAAATTTTTCGAGTTCTAAGGCTTTAAAAATCTCGTTATACCATGCCATTACGTTTTCGATGGCTTCAATATTGTTTTCTAAATTTGACTTTCCAGGTTCAAGGATAAAATCTATGGCAAATACTTTATGGTTTTTTGAAAGGGCTTCAATATTAGGATACCACATTGTTGAACTTGCTTTCATACCATGAAGCAGTACAACAGGTTGGCTATTATTTAAGCCACTAACAATAACATGCGCTGTACCAAACGATGTTGGGATATAAAGCTCTTCAAAATCAATTTGCCATAGTTTTAAAGTTTCATTATAAGCATTAAAATAAGCTTTGTTTGCACCTGAAGCATTAACTAGGTACTCAGGAGTTTCTTTAAATTTATCGTATTTACTGGTGCAGCTTGTAATTGTAATAAGAGATAAAATTAGAAGGAGTTTATAGCTGTTTAAGGTCATTTTGTTCGGGGTTATTTTCTTAAATTCTTAATACGCTGCAACAATGTTGGGTGCGAATAATGCATAAATACATACGCTGGGTGGGGCATTAAATTACTCAAGCTATTTTTATTTAGCTTTTTTAGAGAGGTAATGAGTGGTTCGGCTTTGTAGGTGTTTTTCGCATAATCGTCGGCTTGATATTCAAACTTTCTGGAAAATACATTCATAATTAAACCTGTAATTTCAGAAATTGGCGCGTAAAGCATTCCAAAGGCAATTAAAGCAATGTGAAAACTATGCGTTTCAACGCCTAAAGCATTAGAAAGCAACGGATTTGAAATAAAAAGTGATAACACGTAAAACGTTAGTCCAGTTAGTAATATCGATGCAACTAGGTTAAAAATAATGTGTTTCTTTTTGTAGTGTCCAACTTCATGAGCTAAAACAGCGACAATTTCGTCGTCGTTTAAATCATTAATTAAAGTATCATAAAGTGTAACTCGTTTTTCACTACCAAAACCCGAGAAATACGCATTAGCTTTGGTGCTTCGTTTAGAACCATCGATCACAAAAATTTTGTCGAGTTTAAAGCCAACGGTTTTAGCATAAGCTGAAATTTTATCACGTAAATCGCCAGCTTCAAGTGGCGTTTGTTTATTGAATAGCGGTACAATTAATTTGGAGTAAAACATGTTCATAATTACCGTGAAAAGCGTTACTAATCCCCAAGCGTAAAGCCAGAAATGTTTTCCGGTTATGTTGTAAAACCCAATGATTAACGCTAAAATACCACCACCTAAAATGGCCATCATTAACCATCCTTTTAATTTATCTAAAAAGAAAGTTTTTTTAGTGGTTTTGTTAAATCCGAATTGTTCTTCAATAACAAAAGTGCTGTAATACGAAAATGGCGTGGTTAAAATATCGCTTCCAATCATAATAATTCCGAAGAAAATAAGAGCGATAAAGATGTTGTTATTACTGTAACTTCTAGCGATGTTATCTATAAATTCAAATCCATCAAAAAACAAAAAAGCTAAAGTTAACACTATTGAAAACGTTGAGGTTAAAATTCCGAATTTGTACTTCGTTGCTTTATATTGTTGCGATTTTTGGTATTCGGCATCGTCATAAACATCTTGTAATGCTTCAGGAAGTTCATCATTAAAATGTTTAGCGTTTAAGGCATCTAAAATTTTATCAACCAGAAAATTGATGATTATTATGGCTATTATAATGTAGAATAGGGTGTTTGCGGTCATGTGTGTTATTTATAAGGCTAAAATAAAACTATTAGTCACACTGAGCGCAGTCGAAGTGTATATTTATGATATGATTTAGATTAGAAATGTGAAAACTTTATATCTAGATAATTAAGGTCTTCGACTCCGCTCAGACTGACATTCGGTTTACTTAAAATTACGTTGTCTTTTAGCTTCAAAAATAAGAATTCCAGCAGCAACCGAAACATTCATAGAATCTATTTCGCCTTGCATAGGTATAATAATATTTTGTGTAGCGTTTACGCGCCAATCTTCACTTAAACCAGTAGCTTCGGTGCCCACAACAATGGCCGTAGGTTTAGTGAAATCTTGAGTGTGATAAGCCACCGATTCTTGTAAAATAGCAGCGTAAATATTGATGTTTTTCGACTTTAAAAAATCGATAATTTCTTGCGTACTTCCCGTAACGACGTTATTTGTAAACAAACATCCTACACTAGAGCGTATAATATTAGGGTTGTACAAATCGGTCTTTGGGTTTGCTATAATTACGGCATCGGCATTGGCGGCATCGGCGGTACGTAAAAGCGCACCAATATTTCCTGGCTTTTCTGGGGCTTCTGCAACCAAAATTAAAGGCGCTTCGGTTTTAAAAGTCAGGTTTTTTAAGAGATTCGGTTTGCTTTTTGCTACGGCTATGAGGCCTTCTGTGGTGCTTCGGTAAGCGAGTTTTTCGTAAACGTCTTTAGAGATTTCTATGATGTTTGCTGGGAACTCTGGAACCCTTTTGCTATGCTCAGTGTTATTGGTTTGTTCTAAACTTAATTGTAAATCGTCTAATTGTGCTTTTGAAAATAAATCAGCGTAAAATAAGAGCGTGTCAATCTCGTAACTTCCTTTTATGGCAAGCGAAACCTCGCGTACGCCTTCAATTAGAAATAGCCCCGTTTTTTTACGTTCGCGCGATTTGTCTTTTAATTGTAAAAGCGTCTTTATGTATTTATTTTGTGTGCTAAGTATTGCTTTCATAAGTCGATGCAAAAATAGTTTAATTAATGTAATTTCGGTAGAATACTAACGACAAAGCCTAATTAACCAATCAATTTATAATAAATGAAAAATTTATGTTTAGCCATCATAATGGTGTTCATTACATCGTGTAAAAAAGACACGAACAAATCTCAAATAAATTATAAAACCGAAACGCTCGATGTAACCACAAGTATCTATCCAGAGCCAATTTCTAAAGTGTTTCACGCTCATGGCGGAACAGATACTTGGAATGCCATGAAAACGCTTGAGTTTACAATAGGTAATGAGAAAGGCGATGAGCTAACAACAATAGATTTAAAGCAAAGAAAATCGAGAATTGAATTGCCAAAACATAGTATTGGTTTTGATGGAAAAGCAGTTTGGGTTTTTAATAAAGACACCACCAATTATCAAGGAAATGCTAAGTTTTATCATAACTTGATGTTTTATTTCTGCGGAATGCCTTTTGTTTTCTCAGATTCAGGAATACATTACAGCGAAGCTGAAGCGTTAAATTTTCAAGGTATTACTTACCCCGGAATAAAAATTTCGTACGATGACGGTGTAGGTGCATCATCTGATGATGAATACGTGCTGTATTACCATCCAGAAACTTACAAAATGGAATGGTTAGCGTATACCGTTACTTATTTTACTCAAGAAAAATCGGAGAAATTCAGTTTTGTAAAATACGGAGAGTGGCAAACAGTAAATGGATTGCTATTACCCAAAACAATTTCTTGGTATCATGTTGAAAATGGAGCGCCAACGGAAAAGCGAAATGAGGTGATTTTTAAAGATGTAAAAATATCGAAGGAAAAACTTGATGCTTCAAATTTTATCGCGCCTAAAGGAAGCTTTATTATTGAATAGCTGATTAAAAAAAGTCTTTGAAAAGTGCTTCAATTTTATTGTCAACCTGAACTTGTTTCAGGTTCTCAAACTCCATATTTACAGATTCTGAAACAAGCTCAGAAAGACAATAAGAGGTTGTTTTTAAATATTATCCTAAAGGAGGAATGACAAGCTGTATCAAACATTTATTTTTATATAAGACTAAAAATGATCTTTTTTTTACGCTCAAGCGATTTGTCTTTTAATTGAACCAGTTGACGAATAAACGGGTTATGTAAGTGAAATACAACTTTTGTAGTTAATTATTTACTATGTTTGGTGTGTAAATTTATTATAAATATGAAACAACTTTTACTTTTCTTTTTTTCAATATTTTTTTCTTGGGTTATTTCTGCTCAAGCGACTCCTGCTGGTTGTGAAGATTTAGAATATTATAAATGTGACAGTGATAATGATGGATTCGAAACATTTAATTTAAAGGGCATTTTTCCTTTCCCTTTTTGTAATGCAAGTAGTTATCAATATGAATCTACGCAATATTTTTTGACAGAAGAAGATATGAATAATGGTACAAATACACTTACGTCATATCAAGCATCTTATTACACGGTTAATACAGGTAGCCAAGAAACTATATATTTTAGAGCAAGGTATAGAAGCTCTTGGGGAAATAACTATATAAAAAACTCTGCTCAAATAGGAGTGCTTCAATCTACCTTGGTATATAATATAATCACAGACTTTGTTACGATTGATGAGGATAGGAATGGTGTTGAAAAACTGCCCTTTGCATCTATAACCAATCGTATTTTATCAGACCAAAAAAAATTAAAAGTATCGTATTATTTTTCTCAAAACGATGCAGAAAATAAAACGAATGAAATACTTCCAAGTGACGATTTTAATAGTAACACTTTAGTAACTTTGTTTGCAAGAGTAGAAAATGAACCTTGTGGGTTATTTGAAATCTTTTCATTTAATTTTTATGTTGATCTGCCAAAGATAGATGTTGACCTAAAAGATTTATACGTATGCCAAGACTATTCATCTTACACTGGTTTTGGTAGTTTTAATCTTGAAACTATATCAGATTTAGTTGAGGATGAGTACCCAGAGTTAGATGTTTTATTTTATGAAGGGTGGGACAATTCTAATAATGTTGGGACGAATCGGATTTACAACACAGAAAATTATACAAATTTATATAACCATCAAGTGATTTATGTTTATATTTTTAATCCAAATAACTTGCAAGATTATATTGTTAAATCATTAAAATTAACAGTAGAAAGAAAACCAATATGGGATTATGATAATCTATATGAATGCGATACGGGTGCGATTGATGGGATTGCGGAATTCAACTCTAATGATGCGAAAATTTACGTAAACAACACGAGTGTTGGAGGTTTAGCGTTGTATCGAACTCAGGAGGATGCTGAAGCAGATATTAATAAATTACCGCAATATTTTCAAAATTTAAAGCCTTATAAAGACATAGTCTATTTTCGTTATCAATATGGGAATTGTCTATTATTTGGAAGTATTTATCTTTATGTGAATAATTGCGCTAATAAAGGGGTTCTGTCTATAAGTGCATTTTACGATGAAAATAAGAATGGTTCTTTTTCTATAACAGAGGATTATTTTTCACAAGGTACTTTTACTTATGAAAAGAACAATGATGGGGTTATTCATAATGTGGATGCATCTCGAGGATTTTTTACAATTGAAAGTGAAAATGATACTGATAAGTATACCATAAGCTATACTTTATTTAACGAATTGACAAACTGTTATGAAGTCACAGATGAAATAATGTATAATGTTAGTGTTTCAAGTGGGAAAATAAAACACGTATCTTTTCCTGTTGTTAAGAAACAAACGTGTAGAAATATTGCTGTAGCTTTGTTAAGTGATGAATCACCTCGCCCTGGTTTTAATTATAGTAATAGGTTGCAAATAAAAAACTCAGCACATCAGACCATTAATTCATTAAAAATTAATTTTGAAAAAGATGAGAATGTGGAAGTGATAGAAGTTTTGGGTGTTAGCCCTGAAAACACGCTCACTACGACAAATAACGGATTTGTTTTAAACATTCAAGAGATTGGGGCAAACGAAACTGAGACCCTATTTGTTAATATGAGCGTACCATCCTCATTAAACTTAGGGGATGTATTAACCAACTCTGCTTCGGTTTCAATTTATGATTATAATTCAACTGATAATTCTTCAACACTCACTGAAACAGTAGTAAGCTCTTACGATCCTAACGACATTTTAGAATCTCATGGACCAGAAATTATATATGACGATTTTACTACAGATGATTATTTGTACTACACCATACGATTTCAAAATGTAGGAACCGCAGATGCAATAAATATTTCAATTGACAATACTTTAGATTCCAAATTAGATAAATCGACCATTCAAATGTTAACATCCAGTCATGATTACGTTTTTACAAGAACTAACAATCAATTAAACTGGCAATTTGATGACATACATTTACCGAGTGAAGATATGGACGAACCAAACAGCCATGGCTATGTGTACTACAAAATAAAGCCAACTGCAGGTTACAGTGTTGATGATATTATACCCAATAAAGCCGAAATTTATTTCGATTTTAATGAACCTATAATAACCAATACTTTCGAAACCAAATTTGTAAACGAAACGACACTGTCAAAAGAAGGTTTTTATTCCCAAAACTTTTATACGTATCCAAATCCTACCAGTGAAAACCTTGATTTAATATTTAATACTGCAAGCAAAGGATTAATCGAGATTACCGCTTTTGATTTACAAGGGAAATTAATTTTTAAAACCAATAAGGTATTAGATAACAACAAAACACATTTAAATGTTTCGAAACTCA
This sequence comes from Neotamlana nanhaiensis, assembly GCF_000943555.1. Classification (GTDB taxonomy): domain Bacteria; phylum Bacteroidota; class Bacteroidia; order Flavobacteriales; family Flavobacteriaceae; genus Neotamlana; species Neotamlana nanhaiensis. The sequence goes on from NZ_JTDV01000003.1 coordinate 92,609, forward strand.
AAAGTGGCTTTTATATTTTGAAAGTAAAGAAGGATGGTATTGAGAGTGTTAGAAAACTTATTGTTGAATAAATTATAAAAGCCGAAACGCTTGATTTTATCATAAATAAGGAGGAGGCGATGAGGTAACAACAATAGATTTAAAGCAAAGAAAATCTAGAATTGAATTACCAAAACACAGTATTGGTTTTGATGGAAAAGCCGTTTGGATTTTTTACAAAGAAACGGAAAAGCGAAATGAGGTAATTTTTAAAGATGTAAAAATATCTAAGGAAAAGCTTTATGCTTCAAATTTTATCGCCCCTAAAGGTAGTTTTATTATTGAATAGACAAAAAGAGGTTGTTTTTAAGTGTAATTCAGAAGGAGAAACAATCGAAGACTTTATTTATCGAATACTTCGCTTTATTCCTAATGACTACTAAAAACAACCTTTTTTGTTATGCTTAGTTTTCTAATTTCTTAGAATAACGTTTCCAAAGTTTCGTTTGATGCGTTTCCAAACTTAGGTCTCTACCATCAATAAAAGCATGTGTTAAAACGTTTGTTTTCATATCTAGAGCATCACCTTCAGAAATGAACAGAGTGGCACTTTTTCCTTTTTCCAAAGAACCATAATTGGCATCAATACCTAAAATTTTGGCAGCATTTAAGGTGATAAGTTGTAAGGCTTGCGCTTTAGTTAATCCGTGTGCAACTGTAGTTCCTGCATAAAAAGGTAGATTTCTAGAACTCATACGTTCCATATCGCCACTAGCTTCTAAAGCAACGGTTATGCCTACATCGGTTAGTAATTTTGCCATTTTATATGGTAAATCATAATCGTTATCATCTAAACTAGGTAGCGAGTGCGCGCGCATTAGCACCACAGGAATATTATTCTCTTTGAGTAGTTCGTTAGTTTTGTAAGCTTCGGCACCACCAACAACTACCATATTTAGGTTGTTTTCTTTAACGAAATTTACGGCATCGATAATACCTTTTTCCTCATCAACATGAATAAATAATTTTTTAGAACCATCTAAAACATCACTTAAAGCATCGTAAGGTAAATTTACGGTAGATTTACTGCCTTGTAAATAAGCCTTAGCGTTATTGAAATAAGCTCTAATTTCTTGAACTTGCTCTGCATACTCTTTATTTACGCTAACAGACCCCCAACGTCGTCTAAAATTTCGTGGCCAATTTAAATGTACAGCGTCATCAACTTTTACAGCAGCATCTTCCCAGTTCCAAGCATCGAATTGCACTACAGAAGATGTCCCTGTAAGTCGTGCACCACGAGGTGTAATTTGACCTAAAAGTACGCCATTAGGTCTCATAGATTCTACAACTTTCGATTCGGCATTGTAAGCAATTAAACTTCTTATATTGGCATTCCAGTCACCAATTTCGGCATCGTCATCAGATGCTCTTACAGCATCAATTTCTACTAAACCCAAGGTAGAGTTTGGTACAATAAAACCTGGGTAAACATGCTTACCTGTGGCATTTATTATCTTAACATTGCTTGCTATGTTTAGTTTTACTTCATTGGCATCAACAATATTTGTGATTTTTCCATCACTAAAAATAATCGTGCTATTTGCAATAGTTTTTCCATTACCAATATGAGCTGTTGCTCCTGTTATGGCAATATCTTGAGTTTGTTTTGGTGCTGGCGTTTGTTGCGCAAAGGCGGCTATGGCGCACAGCGAAAGTATATATGTTGTTAATTTTTTCATAGTAAATTATATTTCGGTATCCATAGAATCACAGTGAAGAAGTTCTTTGGTTTTCTTTTTAATAGGTTGCGTTTTTAAACCTTTGTTTTTTGCTTTTAGCATCATGTTTGTCAGTTTGCTTTTTTCGGCTAAAACTTCGGCTTGCATGGTTTTATCTCTTTCTAAATCGAAATAAGTTTTACCTTCAATAATGGTTTTTTCGGCTTTAGCGTAAATAGATAATGGATTTTGAGACCATAGCACCACATCGGCATCTTTACCTACTTTTATACTTCCTACGCGGTGGTCTATGTGTAATAATTTAGCAGGATTTAGAGTTACAAATTTCCAAGCTTCCTCTTCACTAACACCACCATATTTAATGGTTTTAGCAGCTTCTTGATTAAGGTGTCGCGACATTTCGGCATCGTCGCTATTTATGGCAACGGTTACACCTGCATTGTGCATAATACTTGCGTTGTACGGAATGGCATCGTTTACCTCGTATTTGTAAGCCCACCAATCGCTAAATGTAGAACCACCAACACCGTGTTCTTTCATTTTGTCGGCAACTTTATAACCTTCTAAAATATGAGTGAAGGTATTGATGTTGAAGTTGAATTTTTCGGCAACCTTCATGAGCATATTAATTTCGCTTTGCACATACGAATGACACGAAATAAAACGCTCTTTATTTAAAATTTCGGCTAAAACTTCAAGCTCAATATCTTTTTTATACGGCTTGCCGCTTTTCTTTAAAGCATCATAAGCTTTGGCTCTGGTAAAGTAATCGATATACAATTGCTCGACACCCATACGCGATTGCGGGAAGCGCGAATAACTGCTCCAGTTAGATTGTTTAACGTTTTCTCCTAAAGCAAATTTGATGAATTTTGGCGTATCGTTATACACCAAATTACTTGCCGATTCGCCCCATTTTAATTTAATAATAGCAGAACGACCACCAATTGGATTTGCAGAACCATGTAAAACCTGAATAGATGTGACGCCACCCGCAAGATTGCGATAAATATTGGTGTCGGTTTCATCAATAACGTCTTCAATACTTACTTCGGCGGATGAGTTTTGCCCACCTTCGTTAACCGATGCTGTTGCAATATGCGAATGCTCATCAATAATTCCTGCAGTTAAATGTTTGCCAGTAGCATCGATAACTTTGGCTCTGCCACTCGATAAATCTTTACCAATTTTTACAATTTTACCGTCTTTAATTAAAACATCGGTGTTTTGTAAAATACCATCGGCTTCACCAGTCCAAACAGTTGCATTTTTAAAAAGTAAAGTTTCAGTTTCTGGTAATTCGTTAAACCCAAAGGCTTTGTTTGGGTAGCTTACAGCAAAAAGGGTATTGGATTTTTCTTTGTCGTCTTTATGTTTATCTGCTTTGTCTACAGCTTTAGTAGCTTTTACAGAAAACGGTGTTTCGGTTCCGTTGGGTAGAATAGATTTTCCACTTAACGTATTTTCGGCATCAACTTTGGCAACAATTCTAATGAATTCTTGTTTTGTAGTGTCGATGGTAGTAAACGAAATATTTACCCAATCATCTTTGTAACTTATTTTAGAACCTAAGGTTTTGTCGCCCGATTTAATTTCGGTTTTTGGTTTGCTTAACTCACCAGAAATGCTCATTTCGTAAGGTTGATTGTCAATAGTAAACGTGTAATCGCCTGTAATATCTTTGGTAGATAAGTCTTCAATTACAGTTTTTTCACCTTGTACCCAGTTTTCGTAAAGGGTTGTTTTTTTGTCGAAAATATCGCCCGAAGTAATTAAAAAGTTGGCTAAACTTCCGTTTTTAAGCGAGCCAATAACCGCTTCTTTGTTAAGAATTTTAGCGGGAATTGTGGTTAAAGCTTCCAAGGCTTTTTCTTTAGAAAGCCCTGTACCAATAGCTTTTAAAATATTGGCTTTTAATTCTTTTGCCGATTTTAATTTGTGAGTCGTAAATGCAAACGTAACTCCGTTTTCGGCTAGAATTTTTGGGTTATGCGGCTTTTGGTTCCATGCACGCATATCCTGAAGCGATAATGACGCTGTAGCAAACGGATCTTCAACATCGTAAGCATCAGGGAAATCTAATGGTAAAATAATTGTAGCGTTGGTCGCTTTAATATCTGCAATACGCTCGTACTCATCGCCACCACCAAGCATAACATATTGTATACCGTAGGCATCACCAACTTTATCGGCGCGCATAATGTTTGCTCTACTGCCGGCTTCAAAAAACTGGATAAGTGTTTTGTTTTTATTTAAGGCTTCAAGCGATAAATCTTTGGTGCTGATATTGCCTTGAGCATACCAATCGGCATCAATATATAATTGTCTTAAAAGCGCCATGCTTCCCATTATTGAACCAGGGTAATACTGACTAGAAGTTACGCTTTTTCTAAATGATAAATACTGTCCAGAAGTCTCATCAATGATGCGATGCTCGTTTCCATTTTTATTATTAAGTGCAATTAAAGCGCCAGTACCACGAACAATACCATCTTGAATATGTGTGTTTACCACGCCAAAACCTGCTTTTAGTAAATCGGTAGCACTTTTTTCGTCGTATTTAAATTTCGCTATAGCATCGTTTTCAGGCATCACGTGGTCATTCCAGTAATAACCTGTTCTGGAAGGATTGTATTGCGCAGAGCGCGAACCTCCCGAAGTTCGTGTTGGTTTTTCAACACCAAAATCCGAATAAATATCAATAAAAGACGGGTAAATACTTTTGCCATTTAAATCGATAACAATAGCATTTTTAGGAATACTTACCGAGCTTCCAGAATTAACAATTTTACCATCTTTAATTAACAGCGTACCATTTTTAATAACTTGAGTAGGTGTTACATAAATTTTGGCATTTGTTAAAGCAGTGTAGTTGGTGTTTTTAGTATGAACACCGTCGTTTTTAGGAAAATAGTCTTGTGCATTTATTACAAATGCCCAAAGCATTGTAATAAACAAAAGGTACTTTTTAGTCATGTTTTTAAGAGTTATTTGGCGTTAAATTAGTTAAATTAAGATTTGATTAAAAAATCGTTAACATTATTTAACTTTTTATAAAGATTTTTCATCAAAGTAATTCACCAATAGCGCCACCACATAACTGTAACTCTCCATGCCTTTGCTCTGTTTGTTAGCTTTTAAAAAGCCACTATAAAACTGTTTAAAGTAAGGTTCGGCAGGATTTTGATGCGTCTCCCAAAACAAACGCACTTCTTCGTAGTTTTTTAAAACGCCCTTATTAACATCGGCAATCATATCTTCAAAAAGGCAGACATCACGACGATAAATCTCATTCAAGCAAAACCGCAACGCGAACGTGCAACCAGTATATTTAAAATATAAATCATCATGATTAATAGCGGCTAAACAACCAATAAAATTCGCTTCATTTTCGGCAGCATAACCCAATTGGTGAGCCATTTCGTGCGTTGCCGTAGTCGGGAATTTATAGCTAGGAATAAGCGCATCCACTTGCGCTTCGTTGGTTAACGGATTTAAATATCCGCTAAAACCCATGTAAGTTAACGGATAACTAAACAACGATTTTTTTACACTTTTAGGTTGATATTCCAAATGTGGAAAAACACTTTTCAAGCGTTTATATCCCAAAGGCGCTTTGTTTAAAATGTCGCTTTTTGTGTAAGGTATATCAATTTGTAAGCTATCATTTTTCGCAATTTGTAAGTGTACGGCGTTCGATTTTTCAATCAGCTTTTCAGTAACCAAAACCAGTTGCTCTGTGGTATAATCGGCTTCTAAATTCAAATTTCGGTGCAATGGCAAGCGGTAATAATTCAAACCCCAAAACAAATGAAACGCAAAATACAGCACAGCAACGGCAGCAAACACATCAACCAACCAATTTTTGGTGTCTTTAAACACACGTTTTCGGTTTTTAAAAACCCAACGGATTATGTAAATGGCAGCCAAACAATACACCACATCACCAAACGAAAATGGTAGCCAACCCAAAACATATCTAAACAACTTAGAAACCACAGGGTAGAGGCCATTACTGTAATACTGCTCAATAAAATTAGGGTAATTCACCAACCATTTTACCAGCAAAAACTGCGGAATAACAGACAGCGCAAGCAACGTTTTTTTCTTTTTCAGCATACCTCAAAAATACTAAAAATTTGTGCCATTTCGTGGTTGGCATTCTATAAAGGTTTCTTCCTGCTTTCCGCTATATCTTTTATGTGTAATAAGTTTTGGTTGTGTTTAAAAGTGCGCTTTTTAATCAAAATTGTTCTTCAATTAAAATTAAACAGTTGGCACATAAAAGGATGCCGCTGCAATCAGGAGCAGGCGCTAAGGTCGGTTACTTTTTGCTACCTTTGCAATCTAAAAATAAAATACATGAGCCAAGAGATAAAACAATTAGAACCACAAGAACTTTGGAGCAAATTTGATGATTTAAACGCGGTACCGCGACCATCAAAAAAAGAAGAACGGGTTATTGCTTTTATGAAAAATTTTGGAGAATCTCTTGGTCTAGAAACCGTTGTAGATGCTGTTGGTAATGTTATCATTAAAAAACCAGCCACGGCAGGCATGGAAAACCGAACCACCGTAGTGATGCAATCGCATTTAGATATGGTACACCAAAAAAATAACGATACCGTTTTCGATTTCGACACACAAGGTATTGATATGTACGTAGATGGCGATTGGGTAAAAGCCAAAGGAACAACTCTTGGTGCCGATAACGGTTTAGGTGTTGCCACCATTATGGCCATTTTAGAAAGTGAAACTATAGTTCATCCTGCTATTGAAGCCTTGTTTACTATCGATGAAGAAACAGGCATGACGGGTGCCATGGGCTTAAAAGGTGGTTTACTAACAGGTGGTATTTTACTAAACCTCGATACTGAAGAAGATGACGAAATAGGTGTGGGGTGCGCTGGAGGAATTGATGTTACGGCTACAAGAATTTACAACGAAGAGGAAACTCCAGAATTTAAAATTGGTTACCAAATAAAAGTAAAAGGGTTACAAGGCGGGCATTCTGGTATGCAAATACACGAAGGTTTAGGTAATGCCAATAAAATTATGAACCGTTTGTTATTTGATGGTTTTGAGTATTTCGGATTACGCATTTCTGAAATTGATGGTGGTAGTTTGCGTAACGCCATTCCAAGAGAAAGTACTGCAATTGTGGCTATTGATGCTATTCATGAGGAGAAGTTTAAAATTGAAATCAATAAACTGGTAAATACCATTAAAAATGAATTTAAAACTACCGAACCAGATTTAGAAATTGAGGTTGAAGCTTGCCAAACACCAGAAAAAATCATGGATTTAGGTATTCAAGAAGGTGTTACCCGAGCGTTGTATGCAGCGCATAATGGTGTATATCGCATGAGTGCCGATATACCAGATTTGGTCGAAACCTCAAATAATATCGCCCGCGTAGTTATAAAAGCAGGGAAAATTCATATTGGTTGCTTAACACGTTCGTCGGTAGAGAGTTCTAAAACCGATTTAGCAAACACCTTGCGCGCTACTTTTGAGTTAACAGGTTGCGAAGTTGAGTTTTCGGGCGATTATCCAGGTTGGGCACCAAACATGGACTCGAAAATATTAAAGGTGATGACAAAAATTTACGAGGACTTAAATGACGAAAAGCCACACGTAGCAGCATGTCATGCAGGTTTAGAATGTGGTATTTTAGGGCAGAATTACCCAAATATGGATATGATAAGCTTCGGACCAAATATTAAAGGTGCACACTCACCAGATGAACGTGCTCAAATTTCTTCAGTGCAAAAATATTGGAAATTTGTTTTAGAGATTTTAAAAGCTATTCCGGAGGCTTAAATTTTAAATGTCTGTCATCCTAAACTCGGTTCAGAATGTAATTAATCAGATTAATAATGCGTTTTTAAGAATCTGAAATAATTCCGAATATTTTCAGAATTATTTCAGATTTGTTAGTTTTATTAGATGCCTTTTTCTGTTTACAAATTAAAATGATTAATGGGACCGTTACCTTTTCCTAAAATTTTGTTTTTTCCGTTGTAAATGGCTTTGTTTACAAAATCACAACCTTTTTTAACTGCAACTTCTAAAGGATGACCTAAACATAAATAGGTGGCAATACTTGATGATAAACTACAACCCGTGCCGTGGGTGTTTTTGGTGTCAACTTTAGTATTCACAAATTCGTGGATGCTTTTGCTGTTGTAATCAAATAAAACATCCATAACTTGGTTACTATGGTTTTCAATGTGGCCACCTTTTAATAACACCGAAGTTTGGTATGTGTTCGCAAGTGCTTCCGCGGAAGCGATAAAATTATCAGTAGAAATTTTTGACTCCAAAAGTAATTCCGCTTCGGGGATATTGGGAGTTATTAAATCTACTTTTGGTAAGAAAGATTTTAGAGTTTCAATGGCGGTATCGGTGATTAATTTGTCACCTGAAGTAGCAACCATTACCGGATCTAGTACGATGTTTTTGGCGTTGTACTGCGCAAGTTTTTCTTCAACAGTTTGAATGACTTCTTTGGAATGAAGCATACCAATTTTTATGGCACCAAATGTTATATCGTTTAAAACAGCATCTAGTTGTGCACCGATATGCGTTACAGGAATAGCGTGAATATCTGTGACACCTAGCGTGTTTTGTGCTGTGGTTGCGGTAATCACGCTAGCGACAAAAGCGCCACAAGCACTAATGCTTTTTATATCGGCTTGAATACCAGCGCCACCGCCAGAATCGCTGCCAGCAATGGTTAAAACACTGTTGTATGTTGAATTTATATTTTCCATGATTCTTGGTTATATGCGCTATGCCAAAAAAGATATTCTAATTTTGAGGCTTTAGTAAAAGCGTCGTTCATTTTTTCTAATCGATCCGCCGAAGCTAATTCTGCATAATTATTGGTGATTGCGATGGCTTTTTCAACCGATTTAGCAAAATCTTCACCGCCGTAGGTATTAATCCAATCTTGATAGGGATTGTTGTCTTGGTTTTTCTGTTCGCTTAAAATATAATCGCCTATTTGTTTATAAATGGTAAAACAAGGTAAAACGGCGGCGAGGACTTCTTCAATGGTATGCGTATGTGCCATTTTAGATAGATAACTGGTGTATAATTCGCAAGTTGGTGACGCTTCAATATTTAGTTTTTCGTCTTTTAAAAAGAGTTGATGCAAGGCGTTTTCAACGTGAATAATGCCAGTTGCAGCATCTAAGAAAAACTGTGTGTCATCATCTTTACTGCATTTTACGCCAACCGAAGCGAGCGTTTTTTTGTATTCCGATAAGTAGATCGCATCTTGATGGATGTAAAATAAAAACACAGCTTTGGACAATGAACCATCAATTAACTCGGTAATAAAAGGATGTGTTTTTATGCGATTAAGTATAGGCTCAGTTTTTTTATTGATATGATTGTACCAATTGGTCATAATAATTGTTTTAAAAATTGGGTTGCAACTTCTGGGTTTTCAGCTTTTGATATGGCTGAAACTACTGCTATTCCATCAGCTCCGTTTTGCATGATTTCTTTGGTGTTATTTTTGTCGATGCCACCAATGCATACAATAGGTTTTGAACTTATTTTTCTGATAGATTGTAAACCAGAAATACTCAAAGGTTTATCTAAATCTTCGGTTTTGGTGTTTGTGCTAAAGATGGGCGAAATACCAATATAATCAATCGGTAATTGGTTAGAATCTTCAGCTTGTTGGTTGTTGCTCACTGATAATCCTATAATTTTAGTTTCGCCTAAAAGTTTTCTAGCAATACCAATTGGCATATCGTTTTGTCCTAAATGGACGCCATCGGCATCTACAGCCAAAGCAATATCAAGGCGGTCGTTAATAATCAAAGGAACGTTATAAAGTTCGCAAAGTGATTTTGCTCGTTTAGCCCGATGATAAAAGGCTTTTGTGCTGCGTTGTTTTTCTCGCAATTGCACAATGGTTGCACCACCTTTTAAAGACGCTTCAAGAATGTTGAAAAACGTAGCGTCATCTTCAATTCTATCATCGGTAACATACATTAATCGGTAATCGATAGTTTTCATATTGATTATTTTAATTGATGCAAGGCATCTAAAAAATGCATTTGAAAACTTCCAGGACCTGCCGCGGATTTTTCAGCTAAATTACCCGCTTGTCCCATAATTTCCATACCAACCGTTGCGGTTGTATGGTAATCTTGGTTTACAGCAATACATGCACCAATAATACTTGTTGCGGTACAACCCATACCCGTAACTTTGGGCATAAGCGCACTTCCATCAGTAACTTTAGATATATTATCGCCAGTAACAATATAGTCGGTAGCGCCACTAATCACTACGGTATTGTTGAGTTCTTTGGATAGTTTTTGAGCGGCTTCAACGGCAGCATCAGAAAGCTCGGTGCTATCAACACCCTTTGCGCTATTGGTGAGTTGTGCTAAGGCCATAATTTCTGAGGCATTACCACGAATGACATTGGGAACGGCAGCGTTTATAATTTGTTGTGCGGTTTCCGATCTAAATTTGGAAGCGCCAACACCAACCGGATCAAAAACGAAAGGTTTGTTTAAGGCTTTGGCTTTTTTAGCGCTTAAAATCATAGCGTCAATCCATTTTTCGCTCAATGTTCCCATATTTATAACCAATGAAGACGAAATGGAGACAATATCTTCAACTTCCTCTACGGCATGCGCCATAACTGGTGAAGCACCAACAGCAAGTAGAGCATTGGCGGTATTATTCATAACCACGTAATTTGTGATATTGTGTACCAAAGGCGATGTGTTGCGAATGGCATTTAGTATGTTATTAAATTCTTCTGTTTTAGACATAAATTTTAGTTTTGCATTAATAAAAAAAGCCACTTTCACGGGTATGAAAGTGGCTTGTATATTGATATACATCAAATGTGTGTTACAATCCTCGTTTCCCTCCGCTGTTATTAAACATCTCAGGTTCATAGGGTATAATCTCAGCCAATTTTAGGCACCCCTAACAATTCAGTAATTTATTTTATAAATTTTGTTGAAACGAATTTAGTTGAAAATCATCACAACGCAAAACTAAAGGCTATCCAATTTTAACCGAAGTCATGGTTAACGATCCAGCGAGAGGTTTATCATTAAAAATAGAAAGGTCTTCGTTCTTGTCTTTTAAGGCCAAAGTGTAAATTAAAGGCAAATAATGCTCGGGTGTTGGTATGGCTAGATCAAAAGCGGTACCTTGCGATTTAAAATTGATTAAATTTTGATGGTTGCCATCTAAAATCCAATGCTTCATTTTATCATTAGCTTCAATAGCCCAATCGTATGCATATTCGCTATTTAGTTTATTCCAAGCCACCATGCGTAGGTTATGTACCATGTTACCGCTGCCAATAATAAGCACGCCTTTATGGCGTAAATTGTATAATTCTTTAGCCAAATCGTAATGATATTGCGGCGGTTTTGTGTAATCAATACTCATTTGGATTACTGGAATATCGGCATTCGGATAAAGATGTTTTATAACACTCCACGCACCGTGGTCTAATCCCCATTTGTCATCTAAATGAACCGTAGTGCTTTTTACCATGTTTTTGGTTTCGTTAGCCAACTCCGGACTACCAGGAGCTGGATACTCCACATCGAATAGTGCCTGAGGAAAACCGCCAAAATCATGAATCGTTCTTGGGTTATCCATTGCGGTTACAAAAGTTCCTCGCGTTTCCCAATGCGCCGAAATACACAAAATAGCCTGTGGCTTAACTAAGTCTTTACCCAATTGCCTAAACGATGCGACAAATTCGTTTTCTTCAATCGCATTCATGGGGCTGCCATGACCTAAAAACAGCACCGGCATTTTACTAGTGTTATTCAAGCTTTTTGTGAGTTTGTGTAAAGTGTTTAGCGACATACTTTTGTTTATAAATGGTAAACTAGCCAATGTTAGTAAAAAATCTTTTCTATTCATAATTTATATGAATTTGAAGGTTAGTTTTATCTCATAATTTGAGATTCTTCAGTCGTTCCTCCTTCTGAATGACAGGGTGTTTTATACGTTTGATTATTTTCGAATAATATCAATCAACGAAAATTAACTGTAAACCGATTCAATAAATGTTGCAATAGGTGTTGTTTTTCTTCCTAAGATGTTTTCAATATCGGTTTTGTTCCTGTCAAATTCACCTTGTGCAATACCTTCACTAAAAAGTGTTGTTAAACCAATAGCAGCATCAGGAACGCCAGCATTACTTAACGTGTTTTTAAACTCGGTAATCGATGGTGAAACATGCTGAATGTTTTCATTTAGAGTATTAGAAAGGCTATTCGCTATATCTTTAAAAGCAACAGTTTCGCTACCGTTAAATTCTAAAATTTGATTGGTGTAGGCTTCTGGCTTTAAAAGCAAATTCGCTTCCGCTTCAGCGAAATCTTCACGCGCCACAAAGGCAGTTTTACCATTTTCGGTTGGTAAAAATACGGTTTTGGTGGCTAGTAATTGTTCTTTAGATCCTATAAATAATGGGATTACTTCGGCATACAAACTATGGCGTAATATGGTGTAGGCTTTACCTGAGTTTATTAATAAATCTTCGGTTTGCTTATGAGTTTCAATAACAGGAAATAGCGGCGCGCTTTCCGATTCTGTTTTTCTTACCGAACTAGTGTAAAACACCTGTTTAATATCACTATTTTTTGCAGCTTCAACCACATTTTGATGTTGTTTCAAGCGGTTTTCTACATCGTTACCCGATACAAAATATAGGACATCTACATTTTTGAATGCGGTACTTAAACTTTCCAAGTTATTGTAGTCGCCCACTTTTACTGTAATACCTTGTTGTTTGTACGCTTGAGCTTTATCTGAAGTTTTATCTCTTACTAAAACAGCAATGTTTTTTACGTCAATTTTATTTGATAAATGTTTTACAACTAAACTACCTAAGGCACCAGTGGCTCCGGTGATTAAAATGTTATTCATGGTATTAAAATATTTTTTAAATTTACATACTTATTAAAAGTTACTTACTTTTAGTAAGTCAAAAATACAAAGCATTGTAGTTGTAAACAAGAACTTACAGCGCTGTAGGATGCTTATGTTTTTGTTAGTTTTATTGAAAATCAACAGGTTATGAGTGAAGAAAAATTAAATAAATTTTCAGTTTCTGAAGATTGCCCCGTGCGAAACGTGCTCGATAGAATAGGTGATAAGTGGTCTATGCTAGTGCTTTTGGTATTAAATGAAGAAGGCGTGCTGCGTTTTAATGAGATTGATAAATACATTGAAACGATTTCGCAACGCATGTTATCGGTAACTTTGAAAGGTTTGGAAAGCGACGGATTAATAAAACGAACGGTTTACCCTGTAATTCCGCCGAAAGTTGAATATGAGCTTACCGAACGCGGACAAAGTTTAATGCCACATTTGCAAAGTTTAGTAAGTTGGGCAAAAGCTAACTTAAACGATATTAAAGCGTCGCGTGTGGCTTTTGAGGCTTAGATTTTAAATAAATATAGTTAGTATATTTAAATCTTCATCAAATTCGAAATTTTGATTGCTTGTTACTTCAACATTTTCTATATCACCAAAATCGCAACATTGGTTTGTTTTCGGTTCAATTCTATCATAGCTTACTCTAATTGATTCTAAGTTTTCTATATCAATAATTAGATCTTCAGAAGAGAAAAAAGATGTAGCAATAGTATGTTTGTATTGAGTAGAAGAGTCTCCATAGACACTAAAACTTATGGCTTCATTTTCATTTGATGTTACGGTAATGTCTTCGGTGGTTATAGCATGGTTTTCAATAAAGTTTTCACCAGAATTTGACTCAATAACTTTTATAAATAAACCAACGACAGCACAATCGACAGTTGAACAATCAGGAGTATTATCATCTGAATTATTACAACTTAAAATTATAAGGGCAAATAGGTAAATAGCAATTTTTTTCATGGTGTCGTTTTAATTTTAAGATGACGGTTTGTTGTAATGGTTGCGTTTATGGCATAAAAAAAATCCCGAAACCATTTGTTCTCGGGATTTTTTTATGTCAACCTGAACTGGTTTCAGGTTCTTTTTATTTTGAATTGAGATTCTGAAACAAGTTCGGAATGGCGATATAAAATCTTACTCATCAACCAAAACCCAGTCGCCTTTAGCTAATAACGGTTCGGCTTGTTTGTATTTTACAGTTTTGCTTTCACCGTTCATGACGTGTTTAATAGTTACACGATCGTTACGACCAATTTTTGGTTTGTCGCGAACAACGGTTTCAACAGTTTGTTGTTGTTGGCTAGCACCTGCACCAGCAGCTCTACTTTGTGCAGCACGTTCGTCAAGATTAGGAATTTCTTCTTTACTTGTTTGTACTTTTTCGGTTTTTCTAGCTCTCGCTTCTTGTATGTTTTCTTGAGTTTCGCTTGGTAATTCACCTTTAAATAAGAATGAAATTACGTCTTTGTTAACCTCGTCAATCATGGCCTTGAACAATTCGAAAGCTTCAAATTTGTAGATTAAAAGCGGATCTTTTTGTTCGTGCACTGCTAATTGTACCGATTGTTTTAACTCGTCCATTTTACGCAAATGCGTTTTCCACGCATCATCAATAATGGCTAGTGTAATGTTCTTTTCAAAATCGGTAATTAATTGTTTTCCTTTTGTTTCGTAGGCCTTTTCTAAATCGGTAACCACATTCAAGCTTTTTACACCATCGGTAAATGGTACAACAATACGCTTGTATTTGTCACGCTGATTTTCATAAACGTTTTCAATAACTGGGTATGCAATTTCAGCATTACGTTCCATTTTCTCACGGTAGTTTTCAAATGCTGCTTTGTACACTTTCGATGTAATTTCTTGAGCCGAAAGTTTTCCAAATTCAGCTTCAGAAATAGGAGAACTCATCGAGAAATATCTAATTAATTCAAACTCGAAGTTTTTATAATCGTTAGCCCCTTTATTTGTTTCTGCAATGTTTTCCGAAGTATCGAAAATCATATTAGCTAAATCTACACGTAAACGCTCACCGTTTAAGGCATTGTAACGACGTTTGTAAACCACTTCACGTTGGGCGTTCATAACATCATCATACTCTAATAAACGCTTACGAACACCAAAGTTGTTTTCTTCAACTTTTTTCTGAGCACGCTCAATAGATTTCGATATCATGGAATGCTGAATAACTTCGCCTTCTTTTAAGCCCATTCTATCCATCATTTTCGCAATACGCTCGCTACCAAATAAACGCATTAAGTTGTCTTCTAGAGATACGTAGAATTGAGAACTACCAACATCGCCTTGACGACCAGCACGACCACGTAACTGTCTGTCTACACGACGCGAATCGTGGCGCTCGGTACCAATAATGGCTAAACCACCAGCAGCTTTAACTTCGTCGCTTAATTTAATATCGGTACCACGACCAGCCATGTTTGTAGCGATAGTTACTTGTCCGCTTTTACCAGCTTGATCTACAATTTCGGCCTCTTTTTTATGTTGTTTCGCGTTTAATACGTTATGCGGAATTTTACGAATGCTCAACATTTTACCAAGCAACTCCGAAATTTCAACCGACGTTGTACCAATAAGCACTGGACGTCCAGCTTGCGATAACTGAGTTACCTCGTCGATAACAGCATTGTATTTTTCGCGTTTGGTTTTATAAACTAAATCTTCACGATCGTCACGCGCAATAGGTTTGTTGGTAGGAATTTCAACAACATCAAGTTTGTAAATTTCCCAGAATTCACCAGCTTCGGTAACCGCTGTACCCGTCATACCAGACAGTTTACGGTACATTCTAAAGTAATTTTGAAGGGTTACCGTAGCAAATGTTTGGGTAGCATCTTCAATTTTTACGTTTTCTTTAGCTTCAATCGCTTGGTGTAAACCATCAGAGTAACGACGGCCTTCCATAATACGACCTGTTTGCTCATCAACAATCATAACTTTATTATCCATCACCACGTATTGTGTGTCTTTTTCAAATAAAGCATACGCTTTTAAAAGCTGATTTAATGAGTGAATACGCTCCGATTTTATACCAAAATCTTTGTAAAGATCTTCCTTAAGTTCGGCTTCTTCCTCTTTAGATAAATTTTGTGATTCAATTTTAGCAATTTCAATACCTATTTCAGGAAGAATAAAGAAGTTAGGATCGTCTTTACCCGAAATATATTCAACACCTTTATCGGTTAATTCAATTTGATTGTTTTTCTCTTCAATAACATAGTACAATTCAGCATCAACCTTTGGCATTTCGCGGTTGTTGTCCTGCATGTAAAAGTTTTCGGTTTTTTGAAGCAGTTGTTTTACGCCTTCTTCACTTAAAAATTTAATAAGTGCTTTGTTTTTTGGCATACCGCGATACACGCGTAACAGTTGGAAACCGCCTTCTTTAGTATCTCCATCGTTAATAAGTTTTTTAGCCTCGGCTAAAACACCAGTTAAATATTTGCGTTGAACGCTAACAATATCGTCTACTTTTGGTTTTAATTCGTTAAACTCATGGCGATCGCCTTGCGGAATTGGACCAGAGATGATTAATGGCGTACGCGCATCATCAACCAATACAGAATCGACTTCATCGACAATGGCGTAGTGATGTGGACGTTGCACTAAATCGTCTGGAGAGTGCGACATGTTATCGCGCAGGTAGTCGAAACCAAATTCGTTATTTGTGCCGTAGGTAATATCGGCTTTGTAGGCCTTACGGCGCGCTGCAGAGTTAGGTTGATGGTAATCTATACAATCAACCGTTAAACCATGGAACTCAAAAATTGGTGCCATCCACGCGCTATCACGTTTGGCTAAGTAATCGTTAACCGTTACTAAATGCACACCTTTGCCAGCAAGCGCGTTAAGGTAAACCGGTAACGTAGCGACTAAGGTTTTACCTTCACCAGTTTGCATTTCGGCAATTTTACCTTGGTGCATGGCAATACCACCAATAAGCTGTACATCGTAATGAATCATGTCCCAGGTAATTGGTTTTCCTGCGGCATCCCAAGAATTTGCCCAAGTAGCGGTGTCGCCTTCAAGCGTAACGTAATCTTTATCGCCAGAAATAGTTCTGTCGAATTCGTTAGCAGTAACAGAAAGCGTTGGGTTGTTTGCAAAACGTTTCGCTGTTTCTTTAACTACAGCAAAAGCTTCAGGCAGAATATCGTTTAAAACATCTTCGGTAACTTTATATGCGTCATCTTTAAGTCTATCTACTTGATCGTAAATATCTTCGCGCGCATCAATATCTTCAGTGTTTTCGGCCTCTTTTAAAAGGTTTGCAATTTGCTCATCAATAGATTTATTGGCTTCGGCAATTTTAGACTTAAACTCGACAGTTTTTGCACGAAGTTGGTCGTGCGATAGGGACTCTAAAGCACTCTCGAAGGCTTTCACCTTTTTTACAATAGGCATAATGGCTTTAACATCTTGTTTCGATTTATCGCCAACAAATACCTTTAATACAGAATCTAAAAAACTCATGTGTATATGTTTTACGGTTTGCCAGATGTACTGGAAAACTTGTGATTTTATGTTAATGTGTTCTATGTATCAAGAAAAACATTCAAAGATACAGTATGTTATTATTTTATGTAACCAAAAGCATAAAAAAAAGCCTCAAAATAGAGACTTTTTAATGTTGTTTATGTGTTTTTTTAATATTCATCTTCATTCCAAAGATAATCTTCGTCTGTTGGGTAATCAGACCAGATTTCTTCAATAGAATCATAAGAATCGCCTTCGTCTTCAATAGATTGTAAATTTTCAACTACTTCTAAAGGAGCGCCTGTTCTAATAGCGTAATCTATTAATTCGTCTTTAGTTGCTGGCCAAGGCGCATCGCTTAAATAAGATGCTAATTCTAATGTCCAATACATGTTGTGTTCGTTTTAATTTTTCTGCAAAAATAAATTTTTAGTTTAAACAAGCAAGAAAAAAGTGAATTATTTTAATTTAAATAAAAATATGTTCAATTTTACTGAATATCAACAGTTTTACTAAGGTTTAAAACTTAAATTTTTAAGGTCTCTTTTAATTAAAAATAAGTTTTAGTTACTATTAATTTTAAATGAACGTTTTAAAGCAATTAACTATTTAGTTAGGGCGCTTCCCATAAAGGGTCGGGCTTTACGCTACAAGTTTTGGCTCGATGCGCGCCTCGCCAAAAGCTATTCGCTGCAATCCCTAGCGCAACTTTTAGGTTAAATAAAGTGTTTAGAATTGCCTTAATACTTTTTAGGCACCCATTTAACTTCGTTTGCTTGCAAGTCGTAAGTCAACTTTCGTGCCAACACAAAAAGGTAGTCAGAAAGGCGGTTTAAGTATTTAAGAGCATTCGCTTCAAAAGGTTCTAAGTCGTTAAGTGCTGTGGCTAAACGTTCGGCTCTACGGCAAACACAGCGCGCTATATGACAGAATGACACGGTTTGATGGCCACCGGGTAAAACAAAGTGCGTCATGGGTGGTAACGATTCGTTCATGGCATCCATTTCTTTTTCAAGAAGTGCAATATCTTCAGCAGATATTTTTTCAATATTTAGGCGTTCTTTACCATTTTTTAAGGTGGCTTTTTCTGGTGGAGTTGCCAATATAGCTCCTATGGTAAATAAGTTGTTTTGTATTTTTATAAGTACAGCTTTAAAATGCTCATTAATATCTTGATCGCGAATTAAACCTAAATGTGAGTTAAGTTCATCTATCGTGCCGTAACTTTCTATGCGAATATGATGTTTTGGTACACGCGAGCCCCCAAAAAGTGCTGTTGTGCCGTTATCTCCGGTTTTGGTGTAGATTTTCATAATTGTAAAGTTACAGGTAAAAAGTTAAAAGTTGAAAGTTTTTACCGCGAATTAAAGTGGTTCGTTTTAGTATTAAATAAGCTAGAAGTTTATTTGATTATAGCTCTAGTGTTTCTCGAAAAGTTTAGTTAACCGACTTAATAAACTAGCAATTACGTTCTTATTACAAAATGCTCTTTAACCTGTTCTTTTCTAAAAAATACAAATCCCCAGAAAAACGTGTCGATGGTTACAGTAACTTTTGGATGTTGTTTAATGGTTTCCCAAGCTTCGGTCATTCCTTTACTCCAATAAATATCATCGAAAATAAAAACCGAATTGTTGTGAGCACTGTTTAATAGGGTTTCAAAATAGTTTAGAGTGGCTTCTTTTTGGTGGTTGCCGTCAAAAAAAATTAAATCGAAAGTGTTTTGTTTTAGTTTTTCAACTTCGGTGTCGAGGTTCGCCGTAATTAGTGAAATATTTTTTAAATTATATGTGTTAAAAAGCGAAGCTGTAAATTTTGATAGGTTTGGGCAGCCCTCAACAGTTGTTATATTTCCTTCTTTATGCCCTAAACTTATAGCTTGTGTGGCAAAACCTAAAGAAGTGCCAAGTTCTAGAATGGTGTTAGGTTTAAAGTAATTAACTACTCGAAATAACAATTTTGCACGCCTGTTTGTTGTGCTGGCGTATTTTGCTATTTCAGAAATTTGCCGTTTTGTTTGTTTATTGACTTTTGAGCCAGCGCCAAAATCGGTTACATCGATGAAATTTTTGTTGTTTAGTAATTGTTTTTTGTAGTTTAAAATGATTTTGTAAGCAGGATATTTCTTTTTATCGTAAAAGCACAGCGTGACTAAATTATAAACAAAAGGCGAGTGCACACCATGTTGATTGGTCGATTTTAATAGGAATTTTATGTATTGTATTATTTGATGCATTTAATATCTTTTACCTAGTTCTCGATACAAAATTCTTTTGAGAATTTTACTCGAACCGACAATGTATTACAGATTGTGTAACTTCAAGTGTCCTGATAATAAATGGGATTTATCGAGAAGTTAATCCTCTAATTTTTCACTCAATTCGAACCAGCGTTCTTCTTTAGCTTCAATGGTGTCAATGATGCCTTGTAGTTCTTCTGATAATTTATTTATATCGTCTTGGGTTAAATCGGGGTTTAAAAATTTGTCTTCAAGTTGTTTTTTGTCGTAAGTCAACGATTTTAATTTGCTTTCAATGTTTTTAAGTTCTTTTTGTTCGTTGTAGTTTAATTTGTTGGCTTCATTTTGTTTAACGGCTTCATCTGTTTTTTTGTCTTCTTTTACCGTTGGTGTTTCTGGTTGGCTGTCTTCGTAAACACGATAATCGGTATAGTTTCCTGGGAAATCTTCAATGTCGCCTTCACCTTTAAAAACAAATAAATGATCAACGATTTTATCCATGAAGTATCGGTCGTGAGAAACCACCATGATACAACCTGGGAAGTCTAATAAAAATTCTTCCAAGACATTTAGGGTTACAATGTCTAAATCGTTAGTGGGCTCATCAAGAATTAAAAAATTTGGATTCTGAATTAGAACCGTACATAAATACAGTCGTTTACGTTCGCCACCACTAAGTTTTTCAACAAAATCGTATTGTTTTTTTCTACTGAATAAAAAGCGTTCTAAAAGCTGTTGTGCGCTAATTTGACGACCTTTTTTTAACGGAATATAATCGCCAAATTCTTTAATAACATCAATAACTTTTTGTTCTGGTTTTACAGCGATGCCGTTCTGGGTGTAATAGCCAAATTTTACCGTATCGCCTTTAATAACTTTCCCAGAATCTGGTGCTAAGGTTTGGGTTAAAATGTTTAAAAATGTGGTTTTTCCTGTGCCGTTTTTTCCAATAATACCAATACGTTCGCCTTTTTTAAACGTGTACTCAAACTTGTTTAAAATGGTTTTGTCTTTAAAGGCTTTCGAGACATTATGAAACTCAATTATTTTACTGCCCAAACGTTCCATGTTAAGCTCCAACTGCACTTGGTGATCTTTACGGCGTTGGTGCGCACGGTGTTTAATATCGGAGAAATCATCAATTCTCGATTTCGATTTTGTGGTTCGTGCTTTAGGTTGACGGCGCATCCATTCTAACTCTTTTTTGTATAGTTGTTTGGCTTTGCCTGTTTCTACGGCTTCACGCTCAATACGATCGTCGCGTTTTTCGAGGTAATACGAGTAGTTGCCTTTATAGCTATACAGTTTGCCTTCGTCTAGCTCGATAATTTCGTTACAAACCCGCTCTAAAAAGTAGCGGTCGTGCGTTACCATAAAAAGAGTGATGTTTTCTTTGGCGAAAAAATCTTCTAGCCATTCAATCATTTCAAGATCTAGGTGGTTGGTTGGTTCGTCAAGAATTAGTAAATCAGGTTTATTTATTAAAGCGTTTGCAAGAGCAAGACGTTTTTTTTGTCCGCCAGAAAGCGTGCTTATTTTTTGATTTAACTTTTCAAGTTTTAGTTTAAAAAGTATTTGTTTGTATTGCGTTTCGAAATCCCAAGCTTGGTGACGCTCCATAGCTTCGAAAGCTTTTTGGTACGCAACAATGTCATCGGGATTTAACAGTGCTTTTTCGTAGTTTGATATAATGTTTAAAACAGGATTGTCGCTAACAAAAATGGTTTCTTCAATAGTTAAATTGTTATCAAATTTAGGATCTTGCGAAAGAAAGGATACGTTTATGTCTTTTCGGTAAATTACATTTCCATTATCGGGCGCGTCTTCACCAGAAAGAATTTTTAAAATAGATGTTTTTCCGGTTCCGTTTTTTGCTACAAAGGCTATTTTCTGGTCTTTGTGGATGCTAAACGAGAGGTCTTGAAATAAAACAACCTCACCGTACGATTTCGATATGTTCTCGACTGTTAAGTAATTCAAAGGATATTTTTTTGCAAATAACGCATAAAATACCAAAAAATTAGTTATATGTTTTATTGTTCATGCCTAAAACTTATATTTGTCAGAAATCCGTCTACCACAATGAATAAATATTTAGTATTTGTTTACTTAATTTTTTGTGTTTTTTTTTCGTCTTGTATAACTAATAGAGATTTGGTTTATTTACAAGAAAGAGAAGGTTTAACTGCCGAAGACCTTGGGTTAATTGAGCAGCCCAAACCCTATCGTGTACAAGTTAACGATATGTTGAGTATAAGGGTAAAGGCACTCGATCAAGAATTGGTGAGTATCTTTAATCCAGTTGGTGAATCGGATTCAGGTAGTCAATCTGGAGGATTGTACTTTAATGGTTTTACTGTAGATATGCACGGTAATATTGAATTTCCTGTTTTAGGGAAAATGAATGTTCTTGGATTTACAATAGCAGAAATAAAAGAAAAAGTAGAAACTGAACTCCTAAAACAATATTTTAAAGAAACAGCCGAAATTTTTGTAACTGTTAAATTAGCAGGGTTAAAATATACCACCATTGGCGAAATTGGTACAGGAGTACACACCTTATTACAAGATCGGGTTAATATTATTGAAGCTTTAGCTAATGCAGGTGATATAACCCAAACGGGAGATAGAAAGGACGTTTTAATTATAAGGCAATACCCCGAAGGGCAACGCATTCATCATATTGATTTGACTGATGTTAAAGCTATGAAATCGCCATATTACTACATAGAACCAAATGATATTATTTTAGTAAAGCCATTAAAAAGAAAGGCTTTGGGAGCAGGACAAACAGCAATGCAAAACTTAGCTACAATATCGTCTATAGTATCACTGCTTGTTTCGACGTATTTTTTAACAAGAAACCTTTAATTTTAGATCATGGAAGAAGAGTTTGAAGGATCGGAATCGTCTGGAGGTGGATTGTCTTTTGATATAAAAGCATTTATAAGCCGTGTTATAAGTTATTGGAAATTATTCGTGCTTTTTATAGGTGTTGGTGTGTTTATTGTTTATCAGCAAAATATAAGAACACAGCAATCGTATAGATTAAGTACTCAAATTTCAGTAGAAGATGAGTCGAACCCTTTATTTACATCCAACACTAGTTTAACTTTTAATTGGGGTGGTGTCTCAGGTAAAGTTCAAACTATTTTAAATTCGTTAAAATCGAGGTCTTTACACGAAAAGGTGGTCGATAACCTGGAGTTTTATTTATCTTATTTAAAGCAATCCAGATTCAGAAAAGACGATGTTTATACCTATGCGCCGTTTAAATTCGATATTACACCAAATACCTATCAGCTTTTAAATATCCCAATACGCATTACTTTTTTAGATAATGATTCAGTTGAGGTTTATGTGAATTTTGAAACCAATACAGTACAAACTCAAAATTATACCGATAAAACAAAAGAAACCATTAGTGTAAACTTGGGTGAGTTTAAAAAGCAATATCGTTTAAACGATGTTATAGACTTGCCTTTTTTAAATGGTATTGTTTCACTTAGAGCGAAACGAAAAGTAGCTCCAGGTGATGAATTTTATATACAGTTTGGTAATTTTGATGGTATTGTAAGTAAGTACAGAAATAAACTAAATATAAATAATCCAAAAAATTCGGCCATTTTAAACTTAAGTATGGTTGATGTTAATAAGGCAAAAATTGTAGATTATTTAAATGAAACCGTTCAGGTTTTAAGTGAAGAGCAACTAGATAGAAAAAACCAATTTGTTACAAATACTATTAATTTTATTGATGCGCAATTAGATCGTGTCAAAAATCAACTAACCTTAAATGCAGATTCATTAAATAGATATAAAGAACAAAATAAAATATTTAATTTAACCGAAGAAGGTGCCATAATAAATTCTAAAATTAATAATCTAGAAGAATCTCGGGAAACTCAAAAGGAAAAACTAGCCTATTATGCAAGTTTAAAAACCTATTTAGAAACTAGCGATTCGTTTACCGAAATTCCAGCACCAGCAGTAGCAGGAATTGATGATGGACACATACTAGGAAATATTGGTGAGATTAATAAATTGTCGGTTCAAAAATCAAAATATAGTTCTACGGTAAGAAGTGATGCTACTATTTTTGAAGATTTAAACCGACAAATAGAAGGCTTAAAAAATGTGATTTTCGAAAATATTAGTTCGGTTACCAAAGAAACAAATCGAGAAATAGGAATTATAGATTCTAAAATTGCCATAGAAGAAGCAAAAATTCGAAAACTGCCAAAGGCTCAACAACAATTATTCGATATACAAAGGCAGTATTCGTTAAGCGAAAGAACTTATAACATGTTTTTGTCAAAACGTGGAGAGGCCGATATTATAAAATCGGCAAGTGTATCAGATGTTTTGGTTATCGATACCGCTAAAGATACAGGCGCTGTACCTATTGATTTAAAGTTGAGTTCTCGATATTTATTCGCCGTTATTGGTGGAATTTTACCACCGCTGATTTTAGCGTTTTTGCTTACCTTTTTCGATACTAAAATTCATAATCCGCAAGTACTCGAAAATTTATCGAATATCCCGCTTCTAGGTGTTGTTGGTAAAAATACGCTCGACAATAATTTAGCGGTACAACGCAAGCCAAAATCTACTATGGCAGAGGCATTTAGGGCATTGCGTTCTAGTTTGCAGTATTTTTATAAAACGAAGAGTTTGCAGGGAACAAAATCGGTTATGGTAACCTCGTCGGTAAGTGGTGAAGGTAAAACCTTTTGTTCTATAAATATTGCTACCGTTTTTGCAATGAGTGGTAAAAAAACAGTTTTAGTTGGGTTAGATTTGCGCAAGCCAAAAATATTTGGAGATTTTGAAATTAAAAACGAAGTAGGTGTTGTAAATTATTTAATTGGGCAAAAGCAGTATGACGAAGTGGTGCAAAAAACTATGGTTGAAAATTTAGATGTAATAACCTCTGGCCCAATTCCTCCAAATCCTTCAGAATTACTTATGAGTGAACGTATGGACGATTTAATGGCAACATTAAAAGAAAAGTACGATTATGTCGTTTTAGATACACCTCCTGTTGGTCTTGTAGCCGATGCTCTTGAGCTTACCGAGTATGTTGATGCTTCAATTTATGTTGTTCGGCAAGATTATACCCAAAAAGGTATGATTAACTTGGTAAACGATAAATACAACAAGGGCGAAATTAAAAATTTAAGCTTTGTGTATAATGGCTTTAACCAAAAAGGAAAATATGGCTATGGTTATGGTTACGGCTATGGTTACGGCTATGGTTATGGAGCATATGCTAATGGCTATCATGAAAACGATAAGAAAAAAGGTTTTCTTGAAAAGTTAAAAAAGCTTTTTGTTAAATAATTTTTTTAATGGAAACGAGAATTTATAAAAAAGAAAATAGCCTTAGTTTTTTAAAAATTTTAAAGGAAAGTCTTAACGATGTTTTTGGGGCAAGGTTTTTGGCAAGACAATTGGCCGAACGAGACATAAAAGCCCAATACAGACAGTCGTATTTAGGTGTAATATGGGTCTTTATTATGCCAATTACCACAGCTATAGTATGGATATTCTTAAGTAGCTCAGGTACAGTTCAATTATCCGATACTGGTATAAGTTACCCGGTTTATGTGTTTTCAGGAACTTTAATTTGGTCTATTTTTAAAGAAGCATTAACTATGCCAACGGCAAGTACTAATGGTGCTCGTGGACTTTTAAGTAAAATTAACTTTCCTAAAGAAGCTCTAATTTTATCGGGCATATATAAAATGATATTTAACAGTGTATTTAAAATAGGGTTGCTTTTTATTTTAATGCTTATTTACAAAGTTAATTTTAGTTTAACTATGTTATTATTTCCAGTGGGCTTGGTTGTTCTTATTTTACTAGGTGTGGCAGTAGGTTTAATTTTAACTCCCTTTAGTATGTTGTATAAAGATATAGGTAAAGTAATAAATTTAGTAATGTCATTTTTTATGTATGTAACTCCTGTGGTATACGCTGTACCTAGTAATGGGCTCATGAAAACTTTTATGGAGTTAAATCCACTAACCTATGTTATTGGTATAACTAGAGATATGCTTTTTAACGGTACTTTTACTTATTTAAACATTTATATTTTAATTGTAATTTTATGTTTGCCAGTGTTTATGTTAGGGTTAGTTTGGTACCGCCTATCTATTCCTGTAATTGTAGAACGTTTAAGTGCTTAGCATGGAAAATGATGAGGTATTAGTAAAAGTAGAAGGGCTTAGCAAAAAGTTTTGTAAGGATTTAAAAACAAGCCTTTGGTATGGTATAAAAGACTTAATAAGTGGCGTAAAAGGCAATAAAAACGAAAGGGTATTACGCCCTAAAGAATTTTGGGCAGTAAAGGATGTTAATTTTGAGCTTAAACGTGGGGAATGTTTGGGTTTAATTGGGCATAATGGTGCTGGTAAATCAACTTTGTTGAAAATTTTAAACGGACTAATAAAACCTGATTCTGGTCAAGTAACTATAAAAGGACGTGTAGGTGCATTAATTGAACTAGGAGCTGGGTTTAACCCTATTTTGAGTGGTCGCGAAAACATCTATAACAACGGAGCTATTTTAGGGTTTTCACGAAAGGAAATTGATGACAAGCTTGAAGAGATTATAGATTTTGCCGAAATACGGGAGTTTATAGATATGCCTGTGCAAAACTATAGTAGTGGCATGAAAGTGCGTTTAGGGTTTGCCGTTGCAGCTCAAATGGAGCCTGATGTACTAATAATTGATGAGGTTTTAGCGGTTGGGGATGTAGGTTTTAAAATAAAATGTTATAACAAAATAAGTGAAATGACTTCTAAATGTGCTGTCATATTTGTTTCACATTCAATGCCACAAATTGCAAGAGTTTGTACCGATTGTATTCTACTAAATAGAGGTGTAGGAGAGTATTTTGAAGGAGATGTTGGTCGAGCTATTGAAGCCTATGATAAAAGTTTTTTTAAAGAAGAGAGTACTATAAATGTTATAAGCGATTATTTTAGTGTTGAAGAAATTTTCATAAATGGAAATTCAATGTTAAAAAGTAACTCAAGGATAAAATTGAGTTTTGGTAAGCAACTTCTTGTTAATTCGAAATTACGATTTTTAAATGATTTTAAGCTAAGTAAAGTACAATTTTCTTTAGTCATTACAGATAAATCTCAAAGAGCAGTTGCTATTGCAGAAAATGAATTTGATACAAAATTGAAGTTGATTGATAATGTAATTAATTTTAATGTGAATATTCAAGAATTAAATTTAACTAGTAATATTTATTCTTTAACCCTTAATGTTATAGGAAGAACCGTTAATAATACAAGAATAGTACTAGGAAGAGTTCTTTATTTTTCCGAGTTGGAAGTAATAGGTAAAAAACAAGAAAGTTATGCTCCCGTAATACTAAATTCTAAATGGGGTTAAATGGTAATTTCAAAAAATAAGAAGTTTATTTTTATTCATATTCCTAAAAGTGCAGGAACAAGTATACAATCTGCATTAGAGTTAAATTTGAATAATGAAAATCATTGGGCTGTTTCAAAAACAACTAAGCACCAATCTCTAAAAGACTTGATAACGCTCTACGAACATTCTAATTTTTTGGAAAAACTTGTTCAAGATTTTAGTTTTTTAAATTATTACAAGTTTGCTGTAGTAAGAAACCCTTTCGACAGATTACTTTCACTTTATAACTATTTAAAAAAGTATGAGGTTAGAAAAGAAATTAAAAGTGTGGAGACTTTTGAAGAATTTATTGAGAAACTAGAAGATGAAAATAGCTGGGTTTCAGGACTTTACTCTGCTAAAACACAGTTGAGTTATTTGGTAGATATGCAAGGTGTTATGAGTATTGATCTTGTTGGAAGATTCGAAAACATTCCATTTTTTTTAAACGAACTTGAAGCTAAAATTGATATGAAATTGGAGTTGAAGCAAATGAACGTTTCGCAACTAGTTAAGCCTTCTTATCGTCAAGTGTATTCTACTTATTCAAGAAAAATTATTGAAGACAAATTTGTTGACGATTTAAACAGTTTTAATTATGAATTTTAATAAAACAAAATGAATGAAGGTTCTTTTAGTAAACGATACAAGAATTGAAACAAATCCAGGGTGTCACGCAACTGTTTCAGAACTTATAAATTTTGTAGAGAAGAGCATTACTATCACTAATATTGACCTTTTAAATTTAGGGTCAGAATACGATATATTTCCTAATCAAGTTTATATTAAAAATCATAAAATATTTAGAATTCGTTTATTAAAGAAGCTATGGTCTAAAATAAAGGTGTTGAATTCATTCTTTTGTATTAACATACGTATATGGAAACAAGCTGCCAATTATAGCATTTCTGACTCTACAAAGAACAAAATTTTAAACTCAGATTTGGTTATTGTAAATATGGAGGGTACAATTCATGACAATAGCATTAGCGGGTTAGCATTATTAGCAATTACTTATTTTGCAAAGAGACAAGGAAGATATGTCGCTATGGTTAACGGTACATACCAGAATATGGACAAACGATTATCAAGAAAGGTTTTAAATTCAATAGATTTTTTAAGTGTAAGAGAGCCTGTTTCTTATGATTATTTAAAAAAAATGAAAATTAGAGTTAATTTAATTCCTGATTTCGCGTTTTTAGCAAATATTAATTCAACACTTAATTTCACATTAACACCAGATAAAAAATGTCTTTACACAGTTGGGGTTTTAGGTGTTTATCCCAATAAAAAAAATGGTATAAAATTTAAGACCATTGAAACTCATATTGAAGATATAAAAAGGTCAGGATTTAAACCATATTATTTACAAATCGAAGAAAAGGAAGATAAAATAGTAGAAAAATTAAAAGTACAAGGAATTAATGTAATTTCGTTAGAAGCAGGTGTAAATTATAAAAACATAGGCAGTTTATTAAGTGACTTTAATTTGTTGATTACAGGGAGGTATCATGTAGGGATTTTTGGGTTAATGGTTAATACACCTACATTGTTTTTAAATTCTAATACCTACAAAATAGAGGGACTATTAAAATTACTAAATTTAGACACTGGTTTAGTTTATAGGAATAATTTAATGTCTATGTTACCAGTAAAATATAAGACGACTCTACCAGATAATAAAATGTTTGATGTTTTTCGCGATTTCTTAATTAAAGTGTCAACAAAAGATTGAAAAAAATAGTAAAGAGCATATTACTATCGAGATATTTTACCTTAAGTAAATACTTTTCACTGGGTGTTTCAAATGTTGTTGGTTTTTATAAGAATAAGGCAAATAAAGATACTATTAACTTCATTGTAACATCTAAAACAGAAATTAGAGTCTTTTCTCCAATTCTCAATTATATATTAACTTCTGGTTTAGATATTATAATAAACGTTTTTTTTACAAATCAAAATTTGAAACTTGATGATCAATTATTTTTTAAATTAGAAAAAGACGACAGGTTTAAACTAAACAACAATCCGATAAAGCTTACGGATAATCGTAAAAATAGCATAAATGTGATATGTTTAGATCATGAAAAATACAGTAAGAAACATTTTATTGGTATAGAATTGGTGAAATACTTTAATAAGTTAAAAATAAAAACTGTTTGTATTCAACATGGAGGTAATCAAAATGATTACATAGAAGGACAGCTTTCTTCGGTTTCAAAATTTCAAATAGTTTTTGGTAAGAGAATTTTTAACTTCATTAAAGAAAAATTAAAAAACACTAAAAAAGTATATATTACAGGAAATCCTTTGCATGATAATCTGTTTTTTAACAAAAGTCAAGTAAATAAGACTAATAAAAAAAGATTAATTGCTTTAATTAGCTGTATGCATACAGAATATGATGATTATGAGAATTCTCAAAAACTTTATTTAGAGTATGTAAAAAAGATTTATGAAAGTGTGAATTTTAATGATGCAAAGTTAATTGTAAAAATGCATCCATATGATTCTACTGACAATAATATATATGAACTAGTAAGAAATAATCTAAATTTAACAAAAAATGAGGTTGAGATTATTGGTTTTACCGGCAATTTACAGCAAACTTATGATCTAATTTTAAAATCAGACTTAATTATAAGTAGAGCTTCAACAATTATTGAAGAATCATTGATGTTAAACCGTCAAGTAATTGCTTTCGATCTTTTTGAAAAAGGTGTTAGTAGGCATTATGATTTTTTGTCAAAATATTCAGAGTATTCAAAAATAATAAACTCTTCATCAGAATTGAAAAAAGAGATAGTAAGAAAATTAGCCTTAACTAATAACAATAAATATATAAATGAAAAAATAGTTTCTGATTTAACGTATAGGTTTGATGGTAAATCTTCTAGTCGTCTTGTTGAAGCTTTAATCGATATTTTAAAATGTTAATATCAATAATCACCATTAACTACAACAATAAACTAGGTTTAAAACGTACTTTAAAAAGTGTACGAACCCAAACTTTTAGCAATTATGAGCATATTGTTATTGATGGTAGTTCAACTGATGGTAGCAAGGACGTTCTTGAAGAATACAAAAGTTGTTTTTCGCATTGTGTTAGCGAATCAGACAGTGGCATATATAATGCCATGAACAAAGGTATAAATGCAGCTAAAGGCGATTATTTGTTTTTTTTAAATAGTGGAGATGAATTATTAAACAGTAAATCTTTGAATAAAGTAGCAACGTATTTAACAGATGAAGATTTGGTGTATTTTAACATAAATCGAGTAAATAACGGAAAAATTAAACAGCATACAATACCAAGTAAAATGAGTTTTTTTTACTTGCATAACGATACCATTCCGCATCAATCTATATTTATAAAAAAAGAACTGTTTAATAAAGTAGGGCTTTATGATGAAAGTTTGAAATTAGTGGCTGATTGGAAGTTTATTATTACCGCACTTATAAAATATAACGCAAGCTATAAGCATGTTAATGAGGTGTTTTCAAATTTTTATGAAGGTGGCGTAAGCTCTTCGAAAGGTAGCTTTGAAGCCATGGAAAAAGAAAGACAGCTTGTTTTAAAACAAGAATTCCCAATTTTATTGAATGATTTAAAATATAAATTTAAGTTAGAACGCACCTTAAGAACATTACGAAAATCGAAAAAAATTAATTGGCTAGCAAAATTAGGTTTAATCAATAAATTTTAATGGAAGGAGATTTTAAAGTATCGGTAATTATTCCTGTTTATAACTGCGAACAGTTTATAGAAAAAGCTATAAAGTCAACTTTACAACAACCTGAAGTTGCCGAAGTTGTTGTGGTAAACGATGGCAGTTCCGATAATTCTTTAGAAGTGTTAAAAGCGTTACAAAATGAAGATAAGAAAGTAAAAATATATCACCATAAAAATAAAAAAAACAAAGGTCGAGCTACCAGTAGAAATTTAGGAATAAAAAAAGCGGAATCAAATTATATCGCATTTTTAGATGCTGACGATTTTTATTTAGAAAATAGGTTTAAAAAAGATGCAGTTGTATTTTTAAAACAAAAAGATGCAGATGGTGTTTATAATGCTGTTGGGTTTCATTTTTACCGGAATGTTCTTGAAAATGAAAACTTTAAGTTAAACACTTTAAGTAAGAAAGTAAATCCCAATAAACTTTTTGATGCACTAATAACAGGTCGATACGGATATTTTCATATTAATGGATTAACAGTAGAAAAAAAGGTTTTCGAGCGCACAGGTTATTTTAATGATAGTTTAGTGGTAGCAGAAGATACCGATATGTTTTGGAAAATGGCTTTGTGTTGCAAACTGTATCCTGGAGATATTGAAACAGCATTGGCTAAACGAGGAATTCATGAAACAAATGTTTTTAATAATAAAAAGATTTATGAAAAATACGAATTAAAACTTTATGAATCTTTGTATTATTGGTCGGCAAAACAAGGTTTAAATATTAAAATTATAGAACGTTCTTTAGAGCGTATGTGGATTTTAAAACTAAGACAAAGCAAAAATGAATTTAAACATTTTGTATATTATTTAAAGATAAATTTAAAGACACCAAGACTATTTTTTACATATTTAGGAATTAAATACTTTCCACTTTTAAGGTTCTTAAACAAAGTATTATTTTTATAAAGCACCATGTAAAAAACAATTTTAGTTTTTTAAAAAAGACGCAGTAGTGAAATTAGCCCCAATACTTTTATTCGTTTATAATCGCCCAGAACATACTTTTAAAACATTAACAGCTTTAAAAGAAAATGACTGGTCAACAAAAAGTACACTATATGTTTATTGCGACGGCCCAAAAAATAATGTAGATTCTGCAACAATTTCTTTAATCAACCAAGTTAGGCGAATTGTAAAACAGAAAAAGTGGTGTGGTTTTGTGAAAATTGTGGAACGAGATACAAATATGGGGCTTGCAAACAATATTCTTGACGGGGTTACAACAGTTGTAAACAAACATGGGGCCGTTATTGTTTTAGAAGATGATATTGTAACATCAAATCAATTTTTAAGATATATGAATACGGCACTTAATTACTACGAAAATAGAAGTGAAGTTTTTCATATTAACGGACATAATTTTAAAAGTAAACATCAATATATATTAGACGATTATTATTTTTTACATTATATGAATTGTTGGGGGTGGGCTACCTGGCAAGATCGTTGGGATAAACTAAATAGAAACTATTCATGGTTTTACAACAAGTTATTACAAGATAAAAAGATGTTGTTTAAATTCAACTATGGTAATACATTACAATTTCATGAGCAATTGCAACTAAATATTAACAAAAAAATTAATACTTGGGCTATTTTATGGTATTCTACAATATTTTTTAATAAAGGATTATGTTTAACCAGTAAATTAAGTTATGTTGAAAATATTGGGCTAGATGGTACTGGAGAAAATTGTATTGCAGAAGCTGTTTTTAAAGAAGAACTAGCTTCTAAAATAATTCCTTTTAAAGGCGGAATTAAAGTAAAAGAAAAAAAAATATCTAGATTAAGTTTTATGTTAACAATGGCTTCTAGAAAGCAAAGGGGGCAATTAAAGTTATTTTTTAGAATATTTAAACGTTATCTTAAGAAATGAGAATAGTTCATTTTTCGTGTCATGTAAAAGGAGGAGCTGGATTAGCAGCTATGAGATTGCATAAAACTATGTTGTTTAATAATGTAAATAGTGTTTTTTACAATAAATATTACACAGATTCTAAAGTAAATTGTTTTAAAGTAGAACCTATTACCCCTATTGATAATTCTATTTCAATTGCTAAGTTTATTTCTAATAAATACAATGGTTTTTTAAATAGAATTTATAATTTTTACAGGTTTTATGTCCATTCAAGTATGTGTGCGCCATATAGGCTTGACACTTTGTTATTAAAAGATGACATTGTTATTATTCATTGGGTTTCAGGTTTTTTAGATTTTAAGAGTTTTTTTAAAGGCTTGCGTAAAGAACAAAAAGTTTACTTTTATATTCATGATTTTTATATTATTTCTGGAAGACTTCATACTTTGTATGATAAGGAAAGGATTAAAAATAACGTAATTAACTTATTTGAAAATCAAATATATAAAACAAAAATTGGCTATATAAAATCTTTAAAAAATTATAAAATAATAGCAAATAGTAAATTTACCTACAATGTTATTAAAGAAACAAGAAGTTTTCCTTTGGAAAAATTAGAAACTATTTATCTAGGCCTCCCAAAAAGTGAGCTAACGCCAATAAATAAAATAAACGCAAAACAGGAATTAGGTTATAATAAAAACGATTTTTTAATTTTAATTAGTGCTAACGATGTTGATGTGCCGTTAAAAGGAATAGATCGTTTTTTGAATATTTTAGAATATTTCCAAGGCCATGAAAAAGTTAAATTTATTACTCTAGGTAAAGTAAAGATGGAATTTTTAAAAAGTAGGATACATAATTTTGTAACGTGGGATGTCTTTGAAAAAAGTAAAATATTTTCAAGTGCAGATGTTCTATTGTCTACCTCATACGAAGAAACTTTTGGACAGACAATAATTGAAGCTTTTGCTTGTGAAACACCAACAATTGTATATAACGGTCATTCAGCACTATCCGAAATAGTTGCACATAATAAAACTGGATTTATAGCAAATAACACACGTGAAGTCTGTTATTATATAGAACAGTTAATAGAATTGCCAGATTTAAAAGAAAAGTTAGGGAGTGTAGCAAAAGAAACTTATTTAAATAAATTTACCTCAGAAAACCAGTTTCAATTGTTTATGAAAATAATTGAAAATAAATAATTGTAATGCAATTAACCATTATAACCATAAACTACAATAACCTCGACGGTTTAAAAAAAACCGTTGATAGCGTAAAAAATCAATCCTATCAAGATTTTGAATATGTGGTTATTGATGGAGGGTCAACCGATGGCAGTAAAGAGTATCTGGAAGAAAACTTCCAAAAATTTAATTATTGGGTAAGCGAAAAAGATAAAGGCGTATATCATGCCATGAACAAAGGTATCGAAAAGGCCAAAGGACAATATGTGTTATTTTTAAATAGCGGAGATCATTTTTATAGCCCTAAAGTACTCGATAAATATATTGATAAAGTTAACAACTTCGATATTATTTACTTTAATCAAAAAGTAGTAGGTAAAACAAAAACCTTTATAAAAGAATATCCAGAAACCTTATCTTTTGCTTATTTTTTAAAAGATAACTTACCACATCAAGCTACTTTCATAAAAAAAGAAATATTTAATGCAGTTGGTTGTTTTAAGGAAGATTTTAAAATTGTTTCAGACTGGAAGTTTTTTGTTGATGCTATTTGTAAATATAATTGCAGTTACATGTATATAGCTAAAACTTTAAGCGTTTTTTATCAAGACGGAATAAGCGCGCTAAAAGAAAATCTAAATGTTATTGAAGTAGAAAAACAATACGTCTTAAAAAATTCATATTCGTTATTTATGAATGATCTGGACGATGTTTTAAAATATATGAAAATTGTACATAATCTTCGTCGCTCAAAAAAAATAAAGTGGCTTATTAAAATAGGTCTCTTAAATAAATTTTAATGGCAAAAAGCTTAGTATCCATAATTGTTCCTTGCTATAAACAAGCTCATCTATTAGATGAGACTTTGAATTCTGTAATGCAGCAAACCTATAAAAACTGGGAGTGTGTTATTGTTAACGATGGTAGTCCAGACCACACAGAAGAGGTGGCACTCGAGTGGTGCAAAAAAGATAAAAGGTTTTCTTATGTTTCAAAAAAGAATGGTGGTTTGCCTGCAGCACGTAATACAGGTGTAAAAAAAACATCAGGTAAATTTATTTTACCTTTAGATTCAGACGACATACTTCACGAACAGTATATTGAAAAATTATTACCATATTTTGATGATCCTACTATTGGGATTGTTACTAGCTACAGATTCTTTTTTGTCAAGTCTAAGACTAATATAATTAAGATATATAAACCTAATGGTGATAATTATAGAAATTTAATGTTCGAAAATCAATTGATGCCATCTTCTATTTACAAAAAAGAATGCTGGGTTGAGGTTGGTGGATATGATGAGTCTATGATAAAAGGTTTTGAAGATTGGGAATTTTGGCTAAACATAACTAAAAGAGGATGGCTGTACCATACTGTCGAAGAACCTTTGTTTTATTATAGGAAAGCAAAAGAGTCTATGCTTATTGATACTCATAGAAATCATGCTGAAACTAATAAAAAGTATATTTTCTGGAAACACAAAGAGTTGTATATAAAACATTTTGATAATTTTTTTGAAGTGATGTTTTACAATCTCAATGTCCACCGTAAAGCAGAACTTCAAATTAAAAACTCATTGGAATATAAAATTGGTAAAGCTTTGCTAATACCATTTAAGGTTTTTAAAAAGTTGTTTAAGTTTGTCATGAATATGACAATTAAATCTAATTTAAAAAGTATTTAATGGCATTACAAATTTCTGATAAATATAAGTGTATATTTATCCACGTTCCTAAAACAGGAGGTTCAACCATAGAGGAATCATGCCTATTTGATGACCAAAGAAAGAAAACTAGAGAAGCGGTTGGAGGTCATGCAACTGCAGTTGAAATTAAAGAAATAGATACTTCAAAGTTTTTAAATTATTATAAATTTTCTTTCGTAAGAAACCCATATGCAAGACTTGTGAGTGCATTTTTTAACTTTGCCAGAGGTGGAAATAACGAAAATGATTATTTTTGGTTTGAAAAAATTTTTAAACAATTCGATAATAATTTTGAAGCCTTTTGTTCAGAAATTAATAATATACCTGAGCTAAAGGATATACCTCATTTTAGACCACAATATGAGTTTATTTGTGATGAAAACCTTAATTTTTTAGTAGATAAAATAGGGAGACAAGAAAACCTTAATTCTGAAGCAAATAAAATATTTAAAAAATTAGGTCTTGTGTTTAATAAAAAATATGCTAAAAGGTCAAATAACAAACATTTTTCTAAATATTATACTAAAGAAACTCAGGAAATAGTTTATGACTACTACAAGTTGGATTTTGAACTTTTTGATTACAATTACAAAATAAAACGAACAGTTGTTTATTATGATTTAGAGTATTTTAAATATAAAATTATAAAATTTATTAAAAGTTTAGTTAATAAAATAAAATTACGACTTGTTGGATGAGTTAGCTCTGTAATTAATCTAAATTTTTTAATTTGTTGTGTGATGACTATATTTTTTATCCATTTTGGAGAGATACCTGTTCATTTAAAGTTGTCTATGAACCAGGTGATTAAGTATCATCCTGATGCTATTTGCATCTTATTGACTGATTGTACTACTTTTAAACTAAAAGGTCTTCAAACAATTAGAATTAATGAATATACAAAATCGGCAGATGAGTTTAGTAGGTATTATAAACATATGTCAACCAACTCTTATAAATTTGAATTAATTTGTTTTCAAAGATGGTTTGTACTCAAAGATTTTGTGAATAAAAACAGTATTAATGAAACGTTCATTTATCTAGACTCAGATGTTTTAGTTTATCAAAACTTATTTGAAGTTATAGATTTAGAAGGTTATAAAATGACTGTTACAAAAGGATATGGTCCACAGTATTCTATTTTTGAAAATGCTAGCTCTATCAATCATTTTTGTGATTTTATAATTTATAATTATACTAACAATGAAAAAATTAACAGTTTAGTTAATAATTATAAAATTAATTTTTTAAACAAAAATCTAAACGGAGGTATTTGCGATATGACTCTTTTGGGTTTATATAATTTTGAAGGAAATTGTAAAGACATTTTTTGGAATAACAGTTACTATTTTAATAGTACTTTAAGTAATATAAACAATGATTTGAAAGATCTTGGCTACAATGCTGGTGGTTTTAATTTGAACTTTTTTGTTTTCAGTAACAGTTGCCCTAAATTGAATAACATAAAAATTGGTGCTCTTCACTTTCAAGGTTCCAATAAAGCTCAAATTCATCGTTATTATAAAGGGAGGTATAAATATTATTATTATATAATTGGAGAATTAAATTTATTTTTAAATACTTTTAAAAGGAAGTTAAAATCAAAAAAAAAACAATTTAAATTCTTAAAATAATTAACCCATGAGAGTTCGTAAAAAGTGTTATCACATTTTATAAAGTATGATTGTGTACAAAAAATAAAAATATTTATAGATGATATCGGTTGTAATACGAACAAAAAACCAGGAGGAAGCATTAGCGTTTGCCTTAAAAAATTTAACCGAACGTTACAAAGATGATATAGGAGAAATAATTGTTTTAGATAACCTTTCAAACGATTCTAGCGAAGCGGTTACCAAACAATTCGGAGCACGTTTTATTACGATTAAAAATTTTAGCTACGGCGGAAGTGCAAATTTTGTTACCGAAAAAGCCAAGTATAATATTGTGGTTATGTTTAGTGCGCATGCTTATCCTGTAAGCCACGATTTTTTTAAATTAATAAAGCAAAAATTTGAAGCGAATACGAATTTAGCAGGCTTACGCTGTTTACATCATCCAAACGATTACCGAAACTTTATAAATCAAGTTTCTGTAAAGGACGATCCAAATAAATCGGGCTTAATTTTTTCGGGTTCTGCATTTAACAAAGCAGTTTGGGAACAAATACCATTTCGAGATGATGTAGCAACATTCGAAGATAAAGAATGGACCGTTCGCGTTTTAAAAGCAGGTTACAATATCGATTTTGTAGCATCAATTTTTTCTTATGAAATAAAACGAACTAAAAAGCAGTTATTTTTTAGGTTTAAAAATGATGTTGTTGGAAATTATCAGTTATGGCATGATAATATAACCTGGAAAAATATTTTTAACGGTTTTGTGGTTGGGTGTTTTAAATTAGTTAAAAACTTTGTGGTCGATTTTTGGTACATCCTTAAAAAAGCGCTTTTTTTGATAAAGTTTATGTTTAATAAACCATCGAAGTTTTAGCAAATAATGAAACCAAAACTTAGCCTAATTATTCCGGTTTACAATGTCAGTGCTTTTATAAAAAAGACTTTGCAAGCAATTACGAAGTGGCATGAAACCATCAATTATTCTGCCGAAATAATTCTGGTTAACGATGGTAGCCCCGATAATTCAAAACAAATAATTGAAAGTTTTTTAGAGCAGAGTAATGCAGCTATAAAATTTGTGTCGTATTCTAAAAATAGGGGTAAAGGTTATGCTGTAAAACAAGGTATGTTGCAAGCAACAGGAGCTTTTAGAGTGTTTACCGATGCCGATATACCTTACGGATTTGAAATTATTGAACGCATTTTACATTATCTCGATTTTAAAGAATTTGATGTTTGTATAGGTAATCGTAGATCTATTCACGCCAAGTATTACACAAGTGTTTCATTTGCTCGTAAATTGTCGAGTTATGTTTTTACAGGCTTTGTATCGCGTTTTGTAGTAACAGGTATAAACGATACGCAATGTGGCATTAAAGGTTTTACCGAAGCGGTGGCCAACGAAATTTTTCCAAAATTGGCAGTAAGTGGTTTTGGCTTCGATATAGAAATACTTTACCTATCGTATAAAAAAGAATTCGACATAAAGCGAATACCCGTAACTTTTGTAGGAAACGAAAATTCAACAATAAGCCTTTTAAAAGATTCTATTTTGATGTTAAAAGATGTGATGTTGATTCCTTTTAGATATCATTTTACTAAAAATTATAGATAAATAAAAATGAATTTGTCAAGAGATTTTACGAATAAGATAAATTGGGTTTTAGACAATTTGTTTCCCCCGTTTGTAAGAGATTCTAGGTTTATAATGAGTCCGCTTTTCGTGTTGCTGTTTGGGAAAAAAGGAAAATTATTTTTAAATTTTAAGGAAAACGCATGGAAATTTAATTCTCAAGAAATGACCAATTATTATAAGGAGTTGGCCAGTGTTCATATTAAAAGAGAAACCGATCTTAATTTAAGCTGTGAAAAGTATATTTTAAAACAAATTATAGGAGATAGAGTTTTAGATATTGCCTGCGGAAGGGGTTATCTTGCAAAAAAAATAAAGCAAAAAGAAGGCTGTGAGGTTGTAGGAATCGATTTTGTTATACCAGATGAATTAAAAAAATCGGAGCATATAACTTTTAAAGAAGGTATTATTGAAGATATTAACTATCCAAACAATTTTTTTGATACCGTAATTTCAACACACACATTAGAGCATGTTTTAGATTTAGAAAAATGTATAAGTGAACTAAGACGGGTTGCAGCAAAACGTTTAATTGTTGTTATACCGAAGCAAAGGCCTTATCGTTACACTTTTGATTTACACTTACAATTTTTTCCATATAAGTTTAACGTTTTAGAAGCGTTTAAAAATGAAAACGGAACTTGCTTATTGCTAGATAATGACTGGCTTTATATAGAAGATTTGTAGATTATATATAAATAAAAGATGAAACAGATTCTTGAAAAGTATTTTCAAAGCACAAATATTATTATAGTTTTAAGTAGTATTGTGGTACTTCCATTCATACTTATTTCTGTATTTAATAACCCATCTGCCGATGATTTTTGTTATAGTAATTATGGTAGAGATTTAGGATATTTTGGTTTACAAAAAGAAGCTTATTTTGGTTGGTCCGGACGTTATTTACCAACTTTAATTCTTGGAATTCCTAATTTAATTTCTGGTTCGTTTGTAGTGTATAAATTGGTGCCTGTGTTGCTGTTGGTTGCTTTATTTATATCGGTTTATCATTTATCTTCCTCTATTTTTTCAACCATATCAAAAAAAAATAAGGCTCTTTTAGCAGTTTTAGTTACCGCCCTATATTTATTACAAATGCCTTCACCAACACAAGGGTTTTATTGGTTGGCAGGAGCAGTAACTTACCAGCTATCTATAATTTTAGCATTGTTTATGTTTTCGTATATTATTTTATATGTAAATACAAAAAACATAAAGTTTATCGTTGTGGCAATCTTATTGTCTATTTTAGTAATTGGAACAAACGAAATTACCTTAGTACTTGTAAATTTAATTTATGGGTTTACATGTGCGTATTTACTATTTATAAACCGAAAACTAGACAAAGGTTTATGGCTACTTTTTGCAGTTATTTTGGCGTGTTCTGCGTTCGTGTTATTGTCACCTGGTTCGGCTTCGCGGGCAACAAGTTATCCAGGAAACCAACAGTTTATGTATTCGTTGTTTAAAACAATAAAAGCAACTAAACGCCATTTAGGCGACTGGCTTCCATCAATTGTGGTTTTATTATTATTGTTTTTTGACTTTTTTAGTAAAACAGCTCAAAAAATTAAAACGCCTCGCGTTTTTAAAGTAAAATTAGTTTTTCCGGTTTTAATAGTCTTTAGTTTCTTAATTTTAGGAGTTTTTCCTGTGTATTATAGTTTAAAATGGGTGCCGTTTCGAGTGGTAAACGAAGTTTACTTTTTCTTTTTATTAGGCGTGTTTTATTTGGCATTTGTTTTATTTTTTAAATTAAAAGAAAAGAAAAAAACATTTGTAGAATTGTCTAAATGGACAAGAATAGGGCTTTGGGTTCTGGTGTGTTTTCGTTTAGGAGGCGATAACAATGTTAGAGTGGCTTATTCTGATTTAATTAGCGGTAAAGCCAATGCCTACAATAAAGCTTTAAATACGAGGTATACCATTATAAAAAACACAAAAGATGATAAGGTTATAATTCCCAAACTAGATGTGTTTCCTGAAACCATATTCTTCGAAGATATTAAACCAAATTCAAAACACTGGATTAATTCTTGTTATAATGCTTATTTTAATAAAGCAGAAATAACCTATAAACCTATAAAATAGTTGTAACCTAGCTTATGATTAGTCATAAACATAAATGTATTTTTTTACACATTCCAAAATGCGGTGGTACAACTATTAAATATTTGTTGTTTCCAAATGAAACCGTAAGTTGGGATAAAGTAGATTACAATAAACTTTATGGGTGGTGCCCAAAACGTAAGTTTTTTTTACAACATGCCACGGCAAAACAATTATTGGAAACCGAACTTATTTCTGAAGAGATTTGGCAGAACTATTATAAATTTACATTTATTAGAAATCCTTGGGATAGAGCCGTTTCAGATTATTTTTGGTTAATGAAAGACCAGAAAATAACCGATACTTTTAAAAATTACATATTAAAACAAGGTAAATTTAAAGCTTTTTTAACCCACGAAAGCAAACTGTATTATCGAGGCGATCATACCAAACAACAAACCGAATTTTTTGATTATGATGGCAATTTTAAACCTGATTTTATAGGACGGTTTGAAAGTTATAATAATAACCTTAAGCAAATTTTCGATGCTTTAAAATTACCATATGTTCAAGATTTACATGTTAATAAAGCTAAAGTAAAAAAGAAGCATTATTCTAATTATTTTTTTAACGATGTGCAGTTGGCTTTTCAAGATTTATACAAAGATGATATTGATAAATTAGGGTATAATTTTGAAAATAAGCAAGATGTTTTTTTTAAGATGAAAAATTTTTTCAGAAAAAATGACTAGCACATCTCAAATAACTGTTAGTGTTTTTATGCTCACCTACAATCAAGAGCATTGTATTGGTCAAGCCATTGATAGTATTTTGGCTCAAAAAACCACTTTTACATATCAGTTGGTTATTGGTGAAGATTGTAGTATTGATGACACCAAAAGCATTTGTGAATCTTATCAAAAGCAATATCCTAAGAAGGTAAAGTTGTTGCCTTCAATGGGTGAAAATATAGGATTAATAAACAATTATTTTCGAACCATAAAGGCTTGTAATGGTAAATATATTGCCATTTGCGATGGTGACGATTATTGGATAGATGAGCAAAAACTACAAAAACAAGTCGATTTTTTAGAATCTAACCCGGATTATGCCATGGTTGGAACCAATTATTTAAAGTTATTTAAGGATAATACTTTAGTTGAAGAAATAAAACAGCACAATAAATCATATTACGAGTTTAACGATTTAATTTTTAAAAATGTTTTGCCATCGGTTACCACGATGTTTAAAAATGTTCCTCGGCAAGAACCGCTACCCAATTGGGTTTTAAAATATCCCTACGGCGATTGGCCTACCTATTTATGGGTTTTAAAAAATGGTGGGAAAGTCCATTTTTTAAATGATGTAACCGCCGTTTATCGAATGGAAGTTGGTGTTTCAGCAAAACTCCGAAAAACGCTAAGCGATATTGAAATGGTTAACCTAAATATCTTGAATGATGTATTTTTAGATACAGCATTTTCACATAAAAAAGCAGTAATTAATAAAAGCATTAACGATAAAAAGAAACAATTGGTAAGTTTATACAACAGAGAACGGAAGTTTTTTAAAGCCTTTGTGTTATTTTTGAAATCGATATTTAACCAAAAAAATAAATTTAGTTTTATTAAATTTTACATGTATTCTCTTTTAAAATCTTTTAAGCTCATTTAAATGAAAGCGGCTAACAACATATCGATGGTGTTTACAAACCGAAATAGAGATTTACGCATCGTAAAAAACTGTTTAACATCGTTAAAAAACCAAAGCGAGCAGAATTTTGTTTGTACGTTGGTCGATTATGGGTCGGATGCTAATTATTTAAAAAATTTAACCCAATTATTACAAGAGTTTCCAAAAGTTAAGTTTATTACTTGCGAAGTTTCTGGGCAATTATGGAATAAGTGTCGGGCTATAAACATAGCATTAAAAGCTTGTGAAACACCATATTTTATGGTTGGTGATATCGATTTAATGTTTCATCCAGATTTTATTAAAACGGCAAATGTACTTTCAAAACCAAGCGAGTTGCATTATTTTCTTTATGGTTTTTTATCTGAAGAAGAGTCGAAGTTAAAAAAAGATTTTGTTGATTATAGAGTTGATTTTCCTGGTAACAACGAAGTTACAGGAACAACCATGTTTCCAGCTCAAGTTTTAAAGCAGCTTCATGGTTACGACGAGTTTTATCATGGTTGGGGCGCCGAAGATACCGATATTCATATCCGGATGAAAAACAAAGGCTTATCGGTTAATTTTTATGATAAAGAGATTTTAGTGAAGCATCAATGGCACCCAAAGGCTTACAGAAGTAAATTAAGCACGCATCCGTTTCATTCGCAGTTGGAGCGTATAAATCATGCGTATATGAATGTTACTCAGTCGGCTAAAAGAATTATTGTAAACCAAGATTTAGAATGGGGAAAACTTCCAAATTCTAAGTATTACAATAAACTATCATCGCCAGATATAACCATAAATATAAAATCATCAAATTTAGAGTTAAAGGCCTTTTTAGCACAATTACAAAATTTTAAAAATGAGGTTGTTAAACTTGAGGTAACCAATTTTTCTTCAAACGAAAAACAAAAAAATAATATGAAGAAATTGTTTGGTAAAAAGTGTATTCCTATGTTATCTATGGAAACCATTAATAATATTATTTTAGAAGACATTATTACAAAGTTTAGAAACAATCCGTATCAATATACCTTCAATAGAAATTTGGAAAAAATTGAACTAATCATGTATTGCGAAGCATGAAAATACTAATGGTTTCCATACCAACTTTACACTTTTTTAGGTGGGCAGATCAATTAAAATATGCTGGTCATGAGGTGTTTTGGTTCGATATAACTGGTATGAGCGCGCCAGTTGAAAAACTAAATTGGGTTGAGCAAAAAGTAAACTGGAAACTAAAATACAATTACCCTGGCCGTATATTTTTAAAAAAACGATTTCCTAAAGTTTATAATTTTATTCAAAAGTTTAACGAGAAAAACACAGCCTCAGAATTTGAAAATTATTTAAATAAAGTAAAACCCGATGTGGTGCATAGTTTTGCTATTTACTTATCATGCGCGCCTATTTTAGAGGTGATGACCAAGTATAACCAAAAATGGATCTATTCATCTTGGGGGAGCGATTTGTACTATTTTCAGAATAAATCCCAATATTTAAACGATATAAAACGGGTATTACCACGTATAAATTATTTATTTACCGATTGCAATCGCGATTATATTATTGCCAAAAAACATGGATTTAGTGGCGATTTTTTAGGTGTGTTTCCTGGAGGAGGAGGTTTTAATTTACAGCACGTTAAAAGTTTTTGTTTGCCAATAGAGAAGCGAAAAACCATTTTAATAAAAGGTTTTCAAGGGCGTTCCGGTCGAGCAATTACCGTTTTAAAAGCTATAAATAATTTGCAAAAGCAATTACAGGCTTATAAAATTATTGTTTTTGGAGCACCAAACGAAGTGTTTCAGTTTGTACAAAATTCAGCATTAAAAGATTGGGAAAATCTGGAAGTTTTAGGGCGTATAAACCACGAAAAAGTGTTGGAAATTATGGGTGAAGCCTTAGTTTATGTTGGTAATAGCAATTCTGATGGTATGCCAAATACCTTGTTGGAGGCCATTATTATGGGGGCATTTCCTATACAATCAAATCCTGGAAATGCGACTTCAGAATTAATAACGCATAATAAAAACGGGTTGCTTATTAACAATTGCGAAAATGAAGTAGAAATTGAAGCACTAATTACGAGTGTTTTAAGGAATACGGATTTATTGGAAGAAGCTTATCAATTCAATCAGAATAACTTAAAACCAAATCTCGATAGGGAAGTCATAAAACGAAAGGTATTAGAAAAATACGCTTCAATCGGCAAGCAATAGTTTATTCTTTTAAAAACAAACAGTATTTTAGCACTTTAGAGTAAATCGATTTTTATGAAAAGCATTGGTTTTATACCACTCCGTAAAGGTTCAAAAGGTATTCCAAATAAAAATAAGCGTAAAATGGTTGGTCGCCCGTTATTTACATGGGTGTTAGGAGAAGCTATTTTTTCGAATTTAGATGAGGTTATAGTTTATACCGATGATGAAGATATCATAAGTTTTATTGAAAAAGAATATACTTGGACAAAAAAGG
The DNA here is from genome assembly GCF_000943555.1 of Neotamlana nanhaiensis. Classification (GTDB taxonomy): domain Bacteria; phylum Bacteroidota; class Bacteroidia; order Flavobacteriales; family Flavobacteriaceae; genus Neotamlana; species Neotamlana nanhaiensis. Next base: position 137,401 of record NZ_JTDV01000003.1, read on the forward strand.
TAAAAGCCTTATTAAGAAGTGAAGCCAGCGCTAGCGATACAGCAAGTACTGAGTTTGCTATGTTGGAATATGCAGAATCCATTGACTTTAATTTTGATGCTTTTTGTTTGCTACAAGCCACCTCACCCTTTACAAAAACTGAAGACATAAATACGTGTTTAAGTAAATTGAATGATGATTTTGATTCCGCTTTAACCGTTGTTAATACCCATCGTTTTTTATGGGATAAAAATGGGAAACCGTTAAATTATAATCCTTTAAATCGTCCAAGAAGACAAGATTTTGAAGGTTTGTTAATTGAAAATGGAGCTGTTTACACCATAACAAAAGAAGCCTTACAAAAACGCAAAAATAGATTAGGAGACAACGTTGCTGTAGTAGAAATGCCAGAGGATAGTTTGCATGAAATAGATTCGGAAACCGATTGGATAGTTGTAGAGCAACTACTCATGGAACGCCAAAAACGCGAAAAAGAATCGAAAAGAATAACACATTTAGTTTTAGATGTTGATGGTGTTTTTACCGATGGAACCATATCCTACACTAAAGACGGCGAACACACCAAAGGCTTTGATATGCGTGATGGTATGGGGTTGGAAATTTTACGACAGTATGATGTGACGGTAATGATTATGACTTCCGAAAACTCGGAACTAGTCGCAAAACGCATGGAAAAACTAAAGTTGAAACATGTGTTTTTAGGTGTAAAAGATAAATACACCTTACTAAAAAACATCACTATCGATTTGGGAATAAGTTTAAGCAATGTTGCTTATGTGGGCGACGACGTTAACGATTTAACCAATATATGTAGTGTAGGTTGGTCGCTTACACCAAATAACGCCACCACGGTTGTAAAACAGCATGCCGATGTGGTGTTATCAAATAATTCGGGAGCAGGAGCCATTCGTGAAGCTTGTAATTTTATTATGAATTATAATAAACGATTTTGATTTTTTAGTTGAATGGCATGTACTTTTCAAAATGAGTATAATCTAATTTCAGGCTGAGCGCAGACGAAGCCCAATAGAAAAATCAACTAGTAATAAATTTGATAAATTAGGTTTTAAACCAAAAACAAAATGAATACCTACAAAAAACCATACATAATTGCCGAAATAGGTTGTAACCACAAAGGCGATATGGAAATAGCTAAGGAGCTTATAAAAGTCGCAAAAATATTTTGTAATGTTGATGCGGTTAAGTTTCAAAAACGCAACAATAAAGAATTATTAACCGAAGATCAATACAATACACCGCACCCAAATCCTATAAATTCATATGGTTCTACTTATGGTGAGCATCGTGAGTTTTTGGAGTTCGATGTTAATCAACATAAAGAATTAAAAGCATTTTGTGAAGAAGTTGGCATCACGTATTCTACGTCGGTTTGGGATTTAACCTCGGCAAAAGAAATTTCATCGTTAAACCCAGAATTTATTAAAATTCCGTCGGCGTGTAATAACAATATAACGATGCTTACATGGTTATGCGAAAACTATAAAGGTGAACTACATATTTCAACAGGTATGACCACCAAAACTGAAATTGATGATTTGGTTAATCTGTTTAAAAAACACAATAGAAATAAAGATTTGGTGCTTTACAATTGCACATCGGGTTATCCAGTGCCTTTTGAAGATGTTTGCCTTCTTGATATTAATTTACTTATAGAAAAATACGGAAACGAAGTAAAACACATTGGTTTTTCTGGGCATCATTTAGGAATTGCTGTCGATGTGGCTGCTTATACTCTTGGAGCTAATATTATTGAACGCCATTACACACTTGATAGGACTTGGAAAGGAACCGATCATGCCGCATCTTTAGAGCCTATGGGTATGCGGAAACTATCACGCGATTTAAAAGCCGTTTACAAAGCCTTAAGCTTTAAAAATGCCGATATTTTGCCTATTGAACAAGTGCAACGCGATAAACTTAAAAACCAAAAAGGCTAATATGAGTTCTTCTAATAAAATACGATTGTTTTGGTGGAACGAAATTAAAATGCAAGGTAAATCCAAAGAAAATTATGGCGATTTATTGGGTAAATATTTAGTTGAAAAAATTTCTGGAAAACAAGCGGTTTGGGTTAAACCTAAAGCGTTTTCGTTCGTTAATTTTTTTAAACCTATTTATGTTACAATAGGTAGTATTTTAACTAACGTTACCAATAATTGTATTGTTTGGGGTAGTGGTATTGTATCAAAAGAATATCATGTAGAAAACGCATCATTTTTAGCGGTTCGCGGCCCACAAACTAGAGCTTTTTTAATTGAAAAAGGTTACTATGTTCCAGAAGTTTATGGCGATCCAGCGTTATTGTTTCCCAGATATTATAACCCAAAAGTTAAAAAAACACACCGTATAGGAATCATTCCGCATTACAACGATTATAAAAAAGTTAAAGATTTTTATACCAATGAATCGGACGTTTTGTTAATCGATTTAATGACCAACAATATTGAAGAAACTACAAACAAATTTTTAGCATGCGAAAAAATTGTATCGTCCTCACTACACGGTATTATTATAGCTCATGCGTATGGAATTCCTGCGGTTTGGCAAAAATTTTCGAATGATGTTTTTGGCGATGATATAAAATATCAAGATTATTTCGAGTCGGTTTTAATTGAATCTTATAAGTCTGAAATTGTAAACTCTAAAATGACGATTCCGAAATTGGAAGAACTATTTGTTAACAAGCAAGCACTTCCCAAAGCTGAGGTAATTGAAGATTTGTGTGATAAATTAATGACTGTTTGCCCCTTTAAACCAATAACAAATGCCTAAAAAAGTATTCATATTTTTTCCCGACGGTGTTGGATTAAGAAATTTTGCATTCACCGATTTTAAAAAGATTGGTGAGCAAAAAGGTTTCGAGATAACCTACTGGAACAATACTATTTTTTCGTTAAAAGACAATTTAGGTTTTAACGAAGTTAAGATTGAAGATAAAAGCGCACATAAGTTGCTTTCCATTTATTCAAGAGCCAGAAAACGGGCCGAATTAAATGTGTCGCGCGATAAATTTAGCGACAATGTTTATCCAACCTACAAGTTTCCATTTAATTATAAGGGAGCAAAAAATATATTTCGAAGTTTATTTACAAAATGGTTAATTGGTAAATATTCATCGGAAAAAGGTATTGTAAAACTACGTGAGAAAATAAACAAACTTGAACGCTCAACATCAAAATACGCTTATTGCAAAAAGCAATTAGAGGAACATAAACCCGATTTGGTTTTTTGTACCACCCAACGTGCAACACAATCTATAAGTGCGCTTTTAGCAGCAAAAGATTTAGGAATACCAACGGTTGCGTTTGTGTATTCCTGGGATAACGTGCCAAAAGCCATGCAAGTTGTAGAAACCGATTATTACTGCGTTTGGAGCGATTTAATGAAACACGAACAGCTTAAATATTACCCTTTTGTAAAAGAAGAACAGGTTTTTGTAACGGGTACACCGCAGTTTGAGCCACATTTTGATGAATCGTTAAAGCAATCAAGGGAAGCCTTTTTTGCCGAACATAATTTAGATATCAACAAAAAATATATTTGTTACTCTGGTGACGATGAAACCACCTCACCGCTCGATCAATATTACCTTGAAGATTTAGCAAATGCATGCAGAAGTTTAAACACTCAAGGGTATAATTTAGGTGTTATTTACAGAAAATGCCCTGTAGATTATACGCCACGTTACGATGCTGTAATTAATGCCAGTAAAGATATTATTACGGTAATCGACCCCATTTGGCAACAAGTTGGCAGCCAATGGAATCAAATCCTGCCTACACCAGAAGATTTTAAAATGTTATACAATGTTTGCGAACATAGTGAGTTTGTAACCAATGTATGCTCGTCTACAGTGTTCGATTTTGTGGTGCACAACAAACCTTGCATTTATTACAATTACGAGCAACCGCAGTTAAAAAAAGGCATTCGCGATATTGGTCAGAATTACAAATACGTGCATTTTCGTAGTATGCCAAGCGATAAAGCAGCCGTTTTTTGTACCGATAAAAATGATTTAGAAGCGCTTGTAAAGCAGATTTTAGATGGGAATTTATCGAATGTTGAAGAAGGAACAGCGTGGTTTAAAATTGTAGCTGGAAAACAACCAACGAAAGCATCAGAAACTATTTGGAACACGCTTGAAGATATTTTAAAATGAACATTGGTTTTATTACACCAGAATATCCGCATGAAAAAGTTGCCCACGCCGCAGGAATTGGCACAAGCATAAAAAACCTTGCTATGGCATTGGTTAAAAAGGGGGTTGGTGTGTTTGTAATTGTTTATAATCAAAATGCTTCAGAGGTTTTTAACGATAATGGTGTAGAAATTCATTGTATTGCAAAAAAGAAATTTCCGTATTTAGGTTGGTATTTCAATAGAAAATACCTTCAAAAGCAAATCAATAAAATTGTAGTTGAAAAACAAATTGATGTTTTAGACGCTCCCGATTGGACAGGTATTACGGCGTTTATGCGTTTTAAAGTACCCTTAGTAATTCGTTTTCATGGAAGTGATGCTTACTTTTGTAAATTAGAAGGACGACAGCAAAAGTTTAAAAATTTTGTGTTTGAAAAGAAGGCCTTAAGAAAAGCCGATGCGTTTATAGCGCCAACTAATTTTGCTGGCGAAGAAACTCTAAAATTTTTTGGTTTAAATAAAACTAAAATTAAAAACATACCAAACGGAATTTTACTGAATCAGTTTAATAATGAAACACCTAAAATCTACGATAAAAACACTATTTTATACGTAGGTACTATAATTAGAAAGAAAGGTGTTTTTGAGCTTGCCGAAATTTTTAATAAAGTAATAGAACAAAACCCAGAAGCAAAATTAATTTTAATAGGAAGCGATTCGGCTGATATTCAAACAGAAGAAAAATCAACTTACAAATTGGTAAAAAGTTTGTTTTCAGGGAAGGCTAAAGAGCAAGTCCATTATTTAGGTAAAATACCCTACGATGATGTGAAAAATCAAATAAAAAAAGCACAGGTTTGTGTGTTTCCTAGTTTTGCCGAAACCTTAGGTATGGTAACTATTGAGGCCATGGCATTGCAAAAACCTGTTGTAAATACCAGTATTGGTTGGGCTAAAGAATTAATTGATGATGGTGAAAATGGGTTTTTAATTCACCCAACAAACATCAATTTATATGCTCAAAAAATAATTGAATTGTTAAACAATGCATCACTTTGTGAAACCATAGGTAAAGCAGCAAGAATTAAGGTTGAAGAAACATTTGATATAGATGAAATTGCTAATATTAATTTAAATTATTTTAAATCGGTTATTAAAGCATGATTGTTCTGTATCATACTGAAAATAGAGTTGTTGAGGTTTTCGATTTTAAATCGAATTCAAACATTATTATTGATGCTAGAAAAACAACAGAAGCCCTTTTTGAAATTGCAGAAAAAAATAAGGATAGGATACTAATTTGGTGTCATAGCGATCAAAAAGAAAATTTAAATCGCAAAGAACTTCAAGACATATTTTCTTTAAAAAATATGATGATGTCTTTTGGTAAAACCCAATATTTACCCGAATCTATCGGGTTTATTGAAGATTCTCCGTTTTTAAAAGTCAATAAAACTGTAAAATATCCAACATGGTTAATGAGCAGCGAAGTTGGCACAATATATGCCTCACAATTATTAAAATTTAAGTCTGTTATTAAATTAAATCTACCGTTTAGTTATGCTTTAAATTCAATAGCTAAATTAGGTATGAGCCAAGGTTTGTTTTGTTATTCCGAGCCTAGACTTTTAATTAATTCAGATTTAGCTATATCAAGAAATCAAGCATCTAAAACTATGTTGTTTAAGTTTGTAAAACAACATTATAAATGGGTTTGGAGTTTCTTTTTATTGTTTAATATTACTTTTTATAACAAACAACTTCCGTTATTTGCCTTCATTAAATCGTTGTTTGTTGGTAAATTGAAAACTTTGGTTGATATAGATTTTGAGTTTTTAAAAAAACATAACCCAACAGTTTTGAGTATAGATGTCATTATTCCAACTTTAGGGAGAAAAAAGTATTTATACGATTTTTTGAATGATTTAAGGAAGCAATCTATTTTACCCAAAAAAGTTATAATTGTTGAACAAAATGAAATCGAAACTAGTTTTTCCGAGCTCGATTATATAGATAATGAAACTTGGCCTTTTGTAATATGTCATAAGCTTATCCATAAAACCGGGGCCTGCAATGCTAGAAATTTAGCGTTAAAAGAGGTTGTTTCAGACTATGTGTTTTTTGCCGACGATGATATTAGAGTTAAACCTAATTTTACCGAATTGGCACTCACAAAAATGCAAGAGCGTAGTATTAATGCTGTAACTTTTAGTTGTTTGAGACCCAACGATAAAAAGCAAAACTTTAATACCAAACAGTGGAGTACCTTTGGTTCTGGTTGTAGTATAGTAAAGCGTTCTGCATTGCAAGGCATGAATTTTAATATGGTGTATGAGTTTAATTTTGGTGAAGACGCCGATTATGGCATGCAATTAAGAAACCACGGTACGGATGTCATTTATTTTCCAGAACCAGAAATTTTGCATTTAAAAGCGCCAATTGGTGGCTTTAGAAAACCTCATGTTAATGATTGGATAAAACAAGGTTACAGCCCCAAACCATCGCCAACTATTTTGTATTATAAATTACAGCATCAAACACTACAACAACTGTTAGGGTATAAACTAGTATTGTTCTTAAAGTACTATAGAAGTCAATCAATAAAAAATCCAATCATCTATTTTAAAACTTTTAAAAAGCAATGGCGAGAAAGTGTGTTTTGGGCTAATAAATTAAACCAAATTAAACAATGAAATTCTCGTTAATTGTTTGTACATACATGCGCCCAAAGGCTTTGCTAACTTTGCTTAAATCAGTTAAGGAGCAAACACTTTATCCCGATGAAATTTTAATTATTGATGGTTCTTTAAATAATGAAACTGAACTGATTTTAAGTGAAAATCAGTTTAAGAACTTAAATTATTTTAAGGTAGATGAAGCAAATCGAGGCTTAACCAAACAACGTAATTTTGGGATAAATTTAGTTTCTGCGCATAGTGAGGTTGTTTGCTTTTTAGATGATGATATTGTTTTAGAATCTAATTATTTTGAAGCATTAATTGGTACCTATAAAATTAAACCAGATGCTTTAGCTGTTGGTGGCTATATAAAAAATGAAGTTGTTTGGAAAAAAACGAGTACTAACATTTCAAATAATCCTAATTTGTTTTACTTTGATGGTTGGAGTAGGAGCGAGCCATCTCGTTTTAAACTACGACATAAATTTAGCTTATTGCCAGATGCTAAACCTGGATTTTTACCAACTTTTGCACATGGTAGGTCTATTGGGTTTTTACCGCCTAGTGGCAAAATATATGAAGTTGAGTTAATTATGGGTGGTGTATCTTCGTATAAAACTGAGGTTTTTAAAACGTTGTCCTTTTCAACCTATTTTGAAGGTTACGGATTGTATGAAGATGCCGACTTTAGTTTGCGCTTAGCTAAAATAGGTAACTTGTATATAAATACAAACGCACAGTTAAGTCATTTTCACGACGAATCCGGACGACCAAATAAGTTTAAGTATGGTAAAATGGTAATAAGAAATGGTTGGTATGTTTGGCGCGTTAAATATAATAAGCCAACATTTAAAGCCAAGTTAAAATGGCATGCTACGGCATTACTATTAACCATTACTCGACTAATAAATGTAATAAATACCAAAGATAAAAAACAGGCGTTAACCGAGTCGTTAGGTCGAATTGTAGGGTGGTTTTGTTTGATTTTTAATAAGCCTGAAATTTTAAAATGACAAAATTATGTTTAAGAACTGTAAATTATGCCATAACGAAGTACACCGAATAAATGAAAAATTTAATTTAGGTAAATGTACTCACTGTAATTTAATTTTTTGTCTCGATAAATTCACTCAGGATGAGTTGGTTACACTATACGATAAGTTATATAATAATAACTCTGCGAAGTACGAAAGTTACTCTATAAACGAGTATAATATGCTTTTGCGAGGTGAAAAAATAAAAATTGGCCATAATAGATCTAGAGTATTAGAAAAGCATGTATTTAACTCTAAAAAAAAATCGGTATTAGAAATTGGGAGCGGTATAGGCTTAATGGGCGCTTACATTAGGAGTAAAAACGCTGATATAAAGTATTTAGGAATTGAAATAGATAAAGAGGCTTACCAAAAATCTAAGAGTTTAAATTTAAATACTATTAATTCCGATTTTAAAATTATGAATGACCTTGATGAATCTTTTGATGTTATTTTATTATGGGAAGTTATTGAGCATTTACAAGATTTAAAATTATTTATGGAGTTGGCTTACAAAAAGTTAAATAAAAATGGAAAGATAATTTTGTCGACTCCTAATTATAATAAAATATTAAATTATCCTAAACGGGCTAAAGATCATTTATATCAAGACGCGCCTCCAATTCATTTAAATTTTTTTACAAAGAACAATATTATTACCATTTTTGAAGCTTATAATTTTAAAAATTGTAAAGTAAAACTAAAACGGTTTCCATATTTAAATTTAAAATCGTTTGAGTTTTATAAAAACGTTTGCAAAGCAATTTTTAATGCTTATCAAGGATCAACAATATTTTTTGTTGCTCAAAAATAATGGTTATAAATTATTTATGAAGTTAGAATTATCAGTCTGGACGCATCATTTAACACATTTAGTGTATTCCTATTTTTACTATTGTAAGCATCATAAAATGGGAACAGAGATTGTTTATAATCCAAAGATTAAATATAATTCGGCCAAATTAACCGTACAAAACAAAACCATTCTTTTCGATTATTCCGATGACACAAAGTTTATTGATGCTTCAGATAATTTCGACTATTATTTTAAGCGGTCGTTATTAAAAAAGGATCAATCCAAAAATGTATATCCAGTAAATTTTAATGTTCCATTGGCTTATAAAAGTTATCAGCTTTTATTAAAATTAAATAACGACTTATTGTTTCATAAATTCAATAGAACAGAATTAGGTAGGGCTTTAGATGTTTTTGGCTGGTTTACAAACTCAGGCCACGGTACTTTAGATATTAAAAATTATCCTAAAAAAGTTTCCGATTTTGGAGGAAACATCATTTATTATACCCGATTGTGGAATCCAGATAACAATCCTAATCCAGATGAAAAGGAGCGGAGAACGTTACAAAATGAATTTAGGATTAATGCATGTAGAATATTAAAAAAGGAATTTAAAAATGTAGAAGTGGGTTTATACGCCGATGATTTATCAAATAAAATAGCTTCAGATTTAGTATTGCCACCTTCAAAATCTAATAAAAAGAGTTATTTAAAAAAATTATCGAAATTTAATATCGGTATTGCAGACGATGGTTTAAAAAATACTCCAGGTTGGAAAATTGGCGAGTATTTGCTTTTTGGTAAATCAGTTGTAACAACACCTTTAAATGTTTGTATTGACGATTTTTATGAAGGTGTAAATTATTCAAAAGTGTCTTCTCGTTCGGCTTATAACGAGCTTCCCGATAAAATTGAACGTTTGTTGGAAAATAAAAACTATTTAAAAATGTGTGAAGCTAATTTTATATGGAGCAGAAATTATATCCACCCTAAAAACTATTTGTCTCGTATTTTAAAAGTTGCCGAATTATCTGAATAACACCATGACTTTTCTAATCATCACACACGTAAAACACAAATTTAAAGGGCAATCTATTTTAGGTTACGCGCCTTATGTACGTGAGATGAATATTTGGATGAAATATGTAGATGAAGTTATTATTGTAGCCCCAAAAACCTCCGAAAATATTTCAGCAATCGATTTAAATTATGAGCATGACAACATTAAGTTTGTTGAAATTCCAGCAATACAATTTACAAGCCTAAAACACATTTTTTTATCACTTCTTAACTTGCCGTTAATTTTATGGTCCATTTTTAAATCGAGTAAAAAAGCCAATCATTTGCATTTAAGATGCCCAGGAAATATTGGTTTGTTGGGCTGTTTGGTTCAAATATTGTTTCCAAAAACACCAAAAACGGCAAAATATGCCGGAAATTGGGATCCTAAGTCCAATCAACCATTAAGTTACAGATTGCAAAAGCGTATTTTAAGCAATACTTTTTTAACCAAAAACATGCAGGTTTTAGTGTACGGAAAATGGCCAAATCAAACTAAAAACATAAAACCTTTTTTCACAGCCTCTTTTACAGAAGATGAAAAAGAAATAGTTAAATGTAGAAATTATACATCAAAACTTAAATTCATCTTTTTAGGAAGTTTAGTGTCTGGAAAGCGACCATTATTAGCTGTAAAAATAGTTGAAGCGTTAATTAACAAGGGGTTCAACGTATCATTCGATTTGTATGGAGCAGGCATTTTAAAGGAAGAATTACAAGAATATATTGATGCCAATAATATAAGTCAACAAGTAAAATTATTAGGAAACCAGCAGAAAGATGTTATAAAAACAGCCTTAAACGAAGCTCATTTTTTAATATTGCCGTCGAAGTCTGAAGGTTGGCCAAAAGCCTTGGCTGAAGCTATGTTTTTTGGAACTATTCCAATTTCAACTTCAATTTCTTGCGTGCCATTTATGTTAAATTATGGTAAGCGCGGTATTTTAATTAATCCAGATGTAGCTTCGGCTGTCGAAAAAATTGATTCCTTTTTAAACAAGCCAGAAGAACTGCAAGAAATGTCTAAATTAGCATCAAAATGGTCGCAAAGTTATACTTTAAATACCTTCGAGACCGAAATTGTTAAATTGTTACAGGCATAAATGCGAGTTTTACAACTTATTGATTCATTAGAAACAGGAGGCGCAGAGCGCGTTGCCGTTAATTTGGCAAATGCTTTATCAAAAAACATGGCGTTTTCGGCAATTTGTGCTACACGAAAAGAAGGTTTATTAAAAAAGGAAATTAAACCAGAAGTTAAATTTCTTTTCCTCGCTAAAACAAAAACTATTGATGTTAAGGCCGTTAAAAAGTTAAATTCTTTTATAAAATCGAATCAAATTGAAATTATACATGCACATTCTTCATCTTTTTTTTTAGCAAGTATAATAAAGCTTTTTAACAGTAAAATTAAAATTGTTTGGCACGACCATTATGGAAATGCCGAGTTTTTAGAACACAGAAACTTTAAAGTTTTAAAAGTATTTTCAAGGTTGTTTTCGCATATTTTTACGGTAAATACAACACTTGAAACTTGGGTAAAAGCAAATTTAAAGCATAAAAATGTATCCTATTTACCTAATTTTGCAACCTTAAACAAAACAATAAAAGTAACCCAATTAGCTGGCGAATCTGGAATGCGCATAGTTTGTTTGGCTAATTTTAGGGCGCAAAAGGATCATGTAACCTTAATAAACGCTTTTAAAGAAGTTGTAGAAAAGCATAAAAGTTGGACTTTACATTGTGTTGGTAAAAGTTTTAACGATAATTATTATTCTCATATAAAATCTGAAATTGAAAAACTTAAACTTGAGCAAAATGTGTTTTTGTACGAGCAAAAAAGCGATGTTTATAATATTTTAACTCAGTGTGAAATAGGAGTGCTATCATCAAAATCTGAAGGTTTACCCATTGCAATTTTAGAGTATGGTATTGCCGGTTTGGCGGTGGTTGCTACTAATGTTGGAGAAATAGGAGATGTTATTTTAAATCATTCAAATGGTGTTTTAGTTAATTCAAATTCGGTTAATGCTTTGGCTCAAGCCATGTTGTTGTATATTGAGAACGAAGCATTGCGTTTAAACCATGCTAAACTGTTTTCAAAACATATTGAAGCTCATTATTCCGAGGCATCGCAAACAAAAGCAATAATTAAAACATACAAACAATTACTTGGTTGAATAATTTTAGTTACATAAAAAAAATAGGGTTTCATGTATTACTTGGGTTAGCCATTTATGCCTTGTCCTTTTTGTCTAAAGTGTATTTATTTGGCATTGTTGTGTATTTTGTCAATCAAATTTTAACGGCAAAACCTTCACAAAAGCCTGTTCAAGTATTAATGGCTTGTGCTTATGTTGTTGGTTCGGAGGTCTTTATTAGAATGACGGGAGGGAATGTGTTATACGAAGCGTCGAAGTACTTGGTTATCTTGTTTGTTTTTATGGGACTTTTTACTACCCGATTATCCAGCCAGCCATTGGGGTATATTGCGTATTTATTTTTGTTATTGCCAGGTATAATTGTAGCGGGACTTAATGCGAGTCCTGGCTCAAATTTAAGAACCGATATTGCATTTAATCTCAGTGGGCCAGTGTGTTTAGGTGTTGTTGCTTTATTTTGTTATAAACGAAAAATTAGTTTTCAAAACTTAAACAAGGTTTTGTTGTATATGGCGTTGCCGTTAATATCAATGACCATTTATTTGTTTTTTTACACTCCAGATATTAAAGAAACCGTTACTGGTACGGGGTCGAATTTTGCGGCTTCTGGTGGTTTTGGTCCCAATCAAGTATCCACCGTTTTGGGTTTAGGTATGTTTGTGCTTACGGCACGCTTTTTTATGTTGTCGCCTAATATTTTTTTAAAAATTATTTCAGGAACTCTTTTAGCAGCCATGAGTTTTAGAGGTGTTGTAACCTTTAGTCGCGGTGGTGTTTTAACCGCTTTGTTTATGATTGCGGCATATTTGTTTTTTTACTTTAAAAAAGTAAATATTAAAGCTAAAATTAGAATTACTAGGTTAGTGATTATTTTTGGGGCAATGGCATTATCGGTTTGGTTAGTTTCGTCGTTACAAACGGGTGGGTTAATTGAAAATAGATATGCAAATAGAGATGCTTTAGGTAGAGAAAAAGAAGATGTTACCACTGGTAGAAGTGATTTAATTTCGTTTGAATTTAATGAATTTTTAAACAATCCAGTTGTTGGCGTAGGTGTAGGAAAAATAAAAGTACTTCGCGAGCAAAAAGAAGGTATTTTGGCAGCATCGCACAACGAGGTGACTCGTATTTTGGCGGAACATGGTTTATTTGGTGTTTTGGCTTTTTCAATTTTATTATTAGTACCAATGATTTTTCGATTTAGAAATAAAAACAATGTATTTTTCTATTCATTTTATTTGTTTTGGTTTTTAACAATTAATCATTCTGCAATGCGAATTGCTGCTCCAGCCTTTGTGTATGGCTTAAGTTTACTAGATGTTAGGTTTAAATCGAATCGTGCAAAACGACCGAATTCACCAAAATTGATAAATACTAGAACAAATTCGTGAAACATATTGTTTACATAGGAAATAAGGCAAATGCTGCTTTAAAAACTAATCTGTCTTCCATTGATGTATTATCGAATTTGTTGGCGGCTGAAGGTTTTTTGGTAACATCGGCATCGCATAAGCGAAATATAGTGTTACGTATGCTTCATATGTTGTATGTATGCTTCAAAAATCGAAAAACGGCTCACTATGTTTTAATTGATACTTACAGTACATTAAATTTCTACTATGCTTTTTTTATTAGCATGTTTTGTAGAATTTTAAAGTTAAAATATATTCCAATTTTACATGGAGGTAATTTGCCAAAACGATTACAATCTTCAGCTAAACTTTCAAAATATATTTTCAATAATGCTTATGTTAATGTGGCGCCTTCGGCATATATGGAAGATAGGTTTAGGAGTTTTGGTTATTCTAATATAATTAATATTCCCAATTTTATAGAGATTGAAAATTACACGTTTAAAGCCAGACAATTTAATACTATTAAACTGCTTTGGGTGCGGTCTTTTTCAAAAATCTATAATCCTATTTTAGCATTAAAAGTTTTAAAAGCCTTAAAGGATGAAGGTATTGATGCATCCTTATGTATGGTTGGGCCAGACGTTAATGGTAATTTAATGGAAGCAAAAAAAATAACCGAAAGCGAAAATTTAAATGTAACCTTTACAGGAAAGTTAGGTAAAACAGAATGGATTAAAATGGCCAAAAATTATAACATTTTTATAAATACTACCAATTTCGATAATATGCCTGTAAGCGTTATTGAAGCTATGGCGTTGGGGTTGCCAGTAATATCCACAAATGTTGGTGGTTTACCTTTTTTAATTCAGCAGGAAAAAACAGGTATTTTGGTAGCGCCTAATACTGTTGATGCTTTTGTTTTTAATATTAAAAAATTGACTGCTAACCCTAATTATGCGGCCACATTAGCTGTTGAAGCAAGAAATTATGTTGAAAATTTTAGTTGGGAAGTGGTTAAAAAACAGTGGATTAAACTTCTTAAATAATCAAAAGCAGATTAAAATAACTTATTTATCTTTATCGCTTCAAACTAACGCTAATTAATGCCTAAAACTAGTTTACATTTTAACCTCTCGGAACGTAAAATTTTGCTTCGCGTGTTCGATGTGCTGTTTATTCTATTTTTCCTTTTTTTTGTTAGCAATACATTTGCTTTCGATTATTTTACAATAACTAAAGATAGATGGGCTTGGGTTGTGGTATTAATTATTTATGTTTCGGTTTTTGGAAGCATTTTTGAAATGTACGATTTGCAAAAATCGAGTAAAATTGAAAAAATTTCGTCAAGTATAGTATTTACGGTGTCTATTACAGTATTGTTTTATTTGTTAACACCCTTTTTTACTCCAGAATTACCAGCTAATCGTCTTCAAATTTTGTTTTTCTTTTTCTCGATGCTATTAGCTCTTTTTTCATGGCGTTATATTTATAGTAATTTTATTGAATCGCCTCGGTTTTTTAAAAGAGTTTTAATAATTGGTGAGACTTCTAATATTGAGACAATAATTGATGCGTTTAAAAAATCTGATCCAAATTATAAGATTGTTGGTTTTATTAATTGTGAATTAAAGAATCAGGAAAAAATTAAATTTAAAGGTATTAAAGAATATGGTCCAGACCAGATTCATAATGTAATTGCTAGCAAAGGTGTTGGCGAAATAGTCATTGCTAGTTATAATTCCGAAAGTATAACATCAGATCTCTATTATAAACTAATTAGGCTGCTGGAGTCTGGATTTCCAATAAAGGAATATACACAGGTGTACGAAGAATTAACCCAACGTGTACCAGTGCAATTTGTGGGAAAAGATTTTTATAAATATTTTCCGTTTAGCCGAAGCAATCAAAATAAATTGTATTTGTTTTTTCATCGTGCATTCGATTTGGTGATGGCTTTTATAGGTGTTGGTGTGGCCTTGATTTTTTTACCGTTAATTTTAATAGGAAATGCCTTTGGTAACCGTGGGAAACTGTTTTATACGCAAGAGCGCGTTGGTAAAAACGGAAAGTTGTTTAAAATTATTAAATACCGAACCATGATTAAAAACGCCGAAGCAAAAGGCGCAGTTTGGGCACAAAAGGGCGATTCTAGAATTACACCATTTGGTAAGTTTTTAAGATATTCACGTTTAGATGAAATGCCTCAATTTTTAAATATTTTGCGTGGCGATATGAGTTTTATTGGGCCTCGACCTGAACGCCCGTTTTTTGTAAAAGAACTGTCGCAAATGCTTCCATTTTACGAAACAAGACATATTATTAAACCTGGTTTAACCGGTTGGGCGCAAGTAAAGACGCGTTATGGTGCTTCGGTTGATGATAGTTTGTTAAAACTGCAATACGATTTGTACTATATTAAACGAAGAAGCTTTTTTCTAGATATTATTATCTTGATTAAAACATTTAGTACGGTAATTTATTTTAGAGGGCAGTAGTAGTTAAATTTACTAGTTTTTATTTGAATAATGTTGGATTAAAAAGATATACCTTACCATTAAAGCAATAAGCAAAGGTATTAACCCAATAGCAAAAACTTGTACCCCAATAATCCAATGCAAGGTTAAAAGGCAAAGCATGATGATTAAAAACTTAATGTAATTTTTAAACCAAGCATTTATTTTTTTCTTGAAAAATTGACCAATAACAAACATATTAAGTGCAAATGCCCAAAGTAAGTTGTAGTTGTTATGCGTGCTTTGGTGATCCGTTGCAAACCAAAGGAGTAAAATAAAAATACCAACTAAGCCAGTTATTACAAATAGGCTTATATCTAGCCATTTACTTTGTGTTTTGTTTTTGTAATTTTTATAGGTGATGAAAATGATGAACAAACTTATAATGCCGAGAACAAACAACGGACTAACTACAAAAGAATCGCTAGATTTTGTTGGCATTTTATCAAATAGTAAATGACTTTTTTTGACTAAAGGTTCTCCATTATTAATAGTGGCATTTTCAAAAAATAAATGAATGTTTTTGGGTAGAAACATCTGTTCCTCTGGTGTTGCTTTTTGGTCTATTACACTGCCAAGAGCAATATCAATACCTAAGCTGCCCCAAGAATTTCGGTTTAAGTTTTCTTGAATTAAGTTTCTAAAAGTAGCATCGTTATAATCATTAGGAAGGTTAAAAACAATGTTGTTATTAGTGTTTTTTTGAGCGACATCTTTAATTTTTGTAGCACAATTATCGAAAAAGAAATCGTATAAATAGGCACGATTTTCTGGTTTGTAATTGTTTACTAAATAGTTATAAAGCGCCTGTTTTTGGTGTTGTTTCAGGTTTAAAACCTGTTCTTTAAGCGAACGGTTATAATAATCGCGATAAATTAAATAAAATCGGTTAAAGTTAGTTTCGCTTATCAGGTAATTAAGTTTTCCCTGGGCAAATTTTAAATAAAAGTTGGGCGCATCAAAATCGTATTCACCATAACCGTAGGTTACATCTAAGTTTAAGGCACGATCTTTAATTCTAAAAGCGCTATGGCCAAAGGCATCACTTAAATTATTTCCAGGGCCAACTGTTAAAACACTAATTTCGGCTTGATTAGATAAGGTTAAATTTTGACTAAAAAGAGCTTCAAACGAACAAAAAATAAATAAAAGTAGTAACGAATTTTTCATTAAGATTTAATTTGAAATTTAACCTGCTGTTTATCTAAACATACTAAAATCGAGTTTCAATGAAAATACGTTAGAGTACAAGGCTACACTTTGGTCGCCAATATCGGTAAAGGCATAATCTATTTGAATACCACTGTATTTAAAACCTACACCAAAAGTAGGTTGAAAGCTGAGTTGCTCGGTATTGTCAATTTGCATTTCATTTTGAAAATTCCCCATTCCAGCTCGTAAATATACCATATCGATATAGCCAAATTCGAAACCTAAGGCGGGATTTATACTTGCTATCGAGGTTGAAATTATATCGTTGTTTTCTTCAAAACGCACATTTAAATTAAAGGCGGTTAAGAGGGTGTAGTCATAATTAAAGTCAACTAATTTCGATATTCCTATTTGTAGTTTAGGAATGGTAATTTCTGTGGTTTCGGGTAATTCTTGGTTCTGGCCCTCAACCGCATCTTGTACGGTTGCAAATTCTTCTTCATCAATAGCCCAAGCATTAAAAGTTGTGGTTATGTCTCGTGCCATAATACCGAATTTCCAATTATTATTCGATTCAAATTGAATACCCGCATCTAAACCAAATCCCCACGACGAGGCAAAATCGCCAATTATGCGTCGTATCACTTTAGCGTTAACACCGTAATTCAATCCTTGAAGCGGTAAAGCTCTAGCGTACGAAAATGTTAATCCGTAATCGGCTGTCGAGAATAAACTAATTCTATCGTAATTAATATTGCCTTCATCATCAATCAGTTGGGTAGTGTTTAAAATATCATCAACTGCAAAACGGATGAGTGAAATACCAACCGCACTTTGTCTGTCTAAAGGCATGGCATAGGCAATATAATCGTAGTTCGCAATATTGGCAAAATAACTGGAGTGCATTAATGCTAACTGATTGTCCTCAAGTTTTAATAATCCCGCCGGATTCCAATAACCCGAATTTACATCAGAAGAATGCGACGTAACCGCATTGCTCATTCCCAAAGCGGCAGCATCGACACCTATAGTCATAAACTCGTTAGAATATTTCCTAACAGCTTGACTAAATACCAGTGTTGAAAGTAGAATAAATAATGCGGTTAAGTTAGTTTTCAATGCTAATTTTTTACAAAGATGCACATAATATTTAAACCTATAAACTTGAATTTTTTCGAGTTATTGTTTTAGACGAAATTTGTTTACTATTTTTACAACACTAAAATTTAACTCAATGAAAAAAGCCATACCCAATGCGCTAACTTTAATGAATTTATTCTGCGGATGCGTTGCGGTAATATTTGTAGTTAATAACCAGTTTGTAACGGCTGCTCTTTTTGTGTTTTTAGGCATATTTTTCGATTTTTTTGATGGTTTCGCGGCAAGAAAACTTAACGTACAAAGCGAATTAGGTTTACAGCTAGATTCACTTGCCGATGTAGTAACAAGTGGTGTTGTACCAGGTTTAGTCATTTACAAATTGCTGCAAATTGCTAATTTAAGCTGGGACGAATTTCATTTAATACCTTATTTAGGTTTAGCAATAACGTTGGCTTCGGCGTATCGTTTAGCCAAATTTAATATTGATGATGAACAACAAACGTATTTTAAAGGTTTGCCAACTCCCGCAAATGCATTATTAATTGTATCATTTCCCCTTATTTTAGAGTTTCAGAATAACGATTTAATTAACGCTATAATTTTAAATAAATGGTTTTTAGTGGCAATTACTGTGGTAAGTTGTTACTTGTTAAATGCCAACATTAAATTGTTTGCATTAAAATTTAAAAATTTTGGATTTAAGGATAACGCCATTCGATACATATTTTTAATACTGTGTTTGGTGTTAATTGTGGTATTACAATTTGCGGCTATTCCGCTTATTATATTGTTATATATTAGTCTTTCAGTAATAAATAATTTTTCATCAAAATAAAAACCACCTATGTTAGAAAACATTTTTACGCTATTAATGCTTGTTATGTTGCAAGCGGTATTAGGGTTCGATAACCTATTGTATATTTCTTTAGAAAGTAAAAAAGCGCCGGTCGAAGAGCAAAAATCAGTAAGAAAAAAAGGCATTTTAATAGCTATTGTATTACGCATTGTTTTACTTTTTGTTTTGGTCTCCGTAATCGATTTTTTTCAAGAACCTTTTTCGTTTTTAACAGCCGAAATAAAGGATATCGCCAAATTTGCGTTTAATGGGCACAGTTTAATTGTTTTAGCTGGTGGCGGATTTATTATTTATACCGCAATTAAGGAAATTTGGCACATGATTTCTATAAAAGACTTAGAACATGATGTTGAAGGCGATGCAGGCAAAAGCAAAAAAACTGCCAATGCAGTAATAGTGAGTATTGTAATTATGAATTTGGTGTTTTCGTTCGATTCTATTTTGGCAGCCATTGGTTTAACTAGCGATATAGAAAATAGTACAACGGCCTTTATTATTATGGCCATTGCCATAGTTTGTAGTGGTTTATTAATGTTACTACTTGCCGATAAAATCTCGGTATTTTTAGCTAAAAATCGTATGTACGAAGTACTCGGTTTATTCATCCTATTTATTGTGGGCATTATGTTAGTAACGGAAGGCGGACATTTAGCACATCTTGAATTATTCGGGAATCATATTGTGCCAATGAGTAAAACAACCTTCTATTTTGTACTTTTTGTTCTTGTTGTTGTAGATGTAGTACAAGGCCGTTACCAGAAGAAATTATTAGCAGAACAGGAGAAGCGCAAATAAGCGTATACCAACTAAACTAAACCACCATGAAAAACCATTTATTTTATATTTTATTAGCAAGTGTATACTCTGTATTAGGCCAAACACCAGTTAGTTCGGGTACAGATTGGAATGTTTCAAACCTTGTAGTTAATAATACTTTAAATAGGCCAAATACGCTTTTATTTGCGCCAGATGGAAATTTATGGGTTACAGAGCGCCAAGGTAAAAAAGTAACTAAAATTGATGTGGTTACTGGAGCAACAACAGAATTGTTAAATTTATCGGGTAAGGTGTACCAATCTTTAAGTCAAGATGGTTTAATGGGAATGGCAATTCATCCAGATTTGTACGCGAATTTAAATACTACTACAAATAACTATGTGTATGTGTTGTATACTTATGATGCTGATTCTGGTTCGGGAGTCGATTCTAGATTTAGAATTGAACGCTATAATTACATAGAATCTAGTGGAATTCTAGATGGTACAAGTGCTTTTACTGTTATTGAAGCTATTCCAGCAGGTACCGATCATAATTCAGGTAAAATTGTTATCGGCCCAGATTTAAAATTGTATTGGACTATTGGTGATTTTGGAAATAACCGTGGCGGAAAAGCTTGTAACGAAATAAGATCTCAATATTTACCATCGAGTCCTTCTGATTTTTCAGATTATAAAGGGAAAATTTTCAGATTAAATTTAGATGGTAGTATTCCAACCGATAATCCTGTTTTAAATGGAGTACAAAGCTATGTGTATGCTTACGGATTTAGAAACGCGCAAGGATTAGCTTTTGGTCAGAACGGAAAACTCTACGCCTCAGAACATGGCGATAAAACCGACGATGAGTTAAATATTATTGAATCTGGAAAAAATTACGGTTGGCCCTTAATTGCTGGTTATAATGACGATATGGGGTATGCATATTGCAACTGGTCTGCGTATCCATCAAATTGTAATGCGTATAGTAATGTTATTGCGAATTGCCCAGAATCGGCTATTGATGAGTCGGTTTCGGCTGCAAATATGCCCAATTTTATGCCTCCAATTGGTACGTATAACAGTACGCTTGCTACAGAGCCAACAGCTGGAAGTTCTTCGGGTTGGCCAACAGTAGCACCGTCAAGTATTGCGGTTTATGAAGGTGGTAAAATTCCAAATTGGGGCACTTCATTGTTAATTCCAACGTTAAAAACAGGCTTAATTATAAGAGCTAAGTTAAATACCGATGGCTCTGCTTTAGAAGATGGCGTTTATGAAGAATTTCATTCAGACAGCGAACGGTTTCGTGATGTAGTAATTCATTCCAACGGACTTATTATTTATGCCATAACCGATAACGGTGCGGTTGTTAAGTTGGAGTTTGTAGGTGAGCCATTAGGTGTCGATAACTTTACTAATAATGTGTTTTCGTTATTCCCAAACCCTGCAAGTCATCATTTAAACATTTCATTGAACGCGAATAGTTCTGAAGCATATCAAATTAAAATTTATAATTTAAACGGACAGGTTTTAAAAATGAAAAATATAAGTTCTCAAACTAGAAATATTGACGTTTCAAATTATGTTAATGGGGTTTATTTTGTAGAACTATTGAAAAACAAAAAAGTAGTCGCGCATAAAAAAGTGATCATTTCAAAATAAGATTTCTAAATTTTTTACCGAGAAGTTTACCATATTTTATTTAAAGAGAAAAATATAGAATAATGTTAATGTGAACATGGGTATGAGCAAAATTGAAATGGAGTAAAAAGAATAATAAAACTTATACCTATCGAAATTACCGTTGTTTTTTACCCAAATACCATCAGATAATTCGTTTCTGTAAATTTGAAAAGGTTCGTTTTTGAAAATAAACTTAAAAATGAATGTGATTAATTTAATAATTGCGATAAGCGCAAGCGGAATTGCTGTAAAAAAAATACACTCAAAATTTTGTAAATAATTCCAGTTGATTATTTCCATGAAGCAACCAATAGAAAACATTAAAAGAGCCATTTTTAAGTAATTAAAAAAGTATTTTTTCTCTTTTAAATCTTCAGAACATGTAATAATTATAACACTGAAAATTTGAAATAAAAACAAAATCATGTAAAAATAGATTTCATTTAATTTCATAATAAAAAAGTGGCTTTATTCCCTAATCTTCTTCTTACGAAGTTCAAAGTTTTGACCTAGGTATACCTTTCTAACCATTTCGTCGTTGGCTAATTCTTCAGGTTCGCCGGCTTTGAGAATACTACCTTCAAACATTAAATACGTTCTATCCGTAATGGCAAGAGTTTCTTGTACGTTGTGGTCGGTAATTAAAATGCCAATATTTTTCTTGGTAAGTTGTGCAACTATCCGCTGAATGTCTTCAACAGCAACAGGGTCTACACCAGCAAAAGGTTCATCGAGTAAAATAAAACTCGGATCTGTGGCTAGGGCACGAGCAATTTCGGTACGACGACGCTCACCTCCAGAAAGTAAATCGCCTCTGTTTTTGCGAATATGCCCAAGGCTAAATTCTTCAATAAGCGATTCCATTTTATGTACCTGTTCTTTTTTACTCAATTTAGTAAGTTGCAATACGCTTAAAATATTGTCTTCAATACTTAATTTTCTAAATACTGATGCTTCCTGAGCCAAATAGCCAATACCGTTTTGGGCACGTTTGTACATAGGATATTTAGTAATTTCGGTATTGTCTAGGTAAATATGCCCACCATTAGGTTTAATAAGTCCAACAATCATGTAAAACGATGTGGTTTTTCCAGCTCCATTAGGCCCTAAAAGTCCAACAATTTCACCTTGTTCTACTTTAAGTGAAACATCTTTTACTACTTTTCGTCCGCTGTAGGACTTCATTAAATTATCGGCTCTTAAAATCATAATTACAATAACGTGAATTTTAATTAATTATTGGAGGCTTTTTTCGGCTTTACGCTGATTTCTAACCACAATTCTAGAAATATAAATACTTACTTGGTACAATATTAAAATAGGAATGGCAACAATTACTTGGCTTGCAATATCTGGAGGCGTAATAACTGCTGAAAGAATTAAAACAATTACCAATGCATATTTGCGGTAGGTTTTTAAAATTTCGGGGGTTACCAAACCAATTTTTGTTAAAAAATAAATGATGATGGGTAACTCGAATATTAAACCTGATGCCAATGCAGACGATCGTACTAAAGCAATATACGAACTAATGTCAATTTGGTTATCAACGACTTCTGAAACACTATAATTTGCTAAAAAGTTAATTGATAATGGCGTAACAATGAAGTAGCCAAATAGCACACCAATAAAAAATAATAGCGATGAAATAATAATAAATCCACGAGAATGTCTGCGTTCTTTGTCATGCAAACCGGGGCTAATAAAATGCCAAAGTTGATAAATAACATAAGGAAACGAAATAATAAAACCACCTAAAATGGCTGTCCAAATATCGGCAGAGAATTGGCCGGCCATGGTACGGTTTTGTATAATCATCGGGATTTTTTCGGCACAAAATGTCGTGTCTACATTTATAAATGTTGCCGCTTCGCATAAAAAATGATAGGTAGGAAAACTCATTTTTAAAGGCGCAAATATGATATCGTCAAAAATAAATCGGCTAAAAATAAAAGCTAATGTTGCCACAATAATAACAGCAATACAAATACGAATTAAGTGCCAGCGTAAGTCTTCAAGATGATCGAGAAACGACATCTCATTTATGTTTTTTTGTGCCATTAAATTATGCCTTCTTTTATTAAATCGTGTAAATGTACAATGCCTGCGTATTTACCGTTTTCTTCAACTAATAATTGGGTAATATCGTGAATTTCCATAAGCTCTAAAGCATCAACCGCCATAGCATCAACATTAATAGTTTTCGGGCTTGTACCCATAATATCTTTTGCTGTTAGCGCCGAAAAATCATTGGTTTTACTAAGCATTCTACGTAAATCGCCATCAGTAATAATACCAATAATTTTATCATTTTCAATCACCGCAGTAACACCAAGCATTTTTGCCGAAATTTCAATAATTACATTTTTTATATTGGTATCGCTAGTAACTTGAGGTTTTTGGTTTTCGGTAGAAATGTCTTTAACTCGTAAATATAGCTTTTTACCTAACGCACCACCAGGGTGATATTTGGCAAAGTCCTCGCTTGAAAATCCACGTAAATTAAGTAACGAAATCGCCAGTGCATCACCCATAACTAATTGTGCCGTAGTACTTGTTGTTGGTGCTAAATTATTTGGGCAAGCTTCTTTTTCAACATAAGTATTTAACACAAAATTGGCTTGTTTTGCCAAAAAGGAGTTTTCGTTACCAGTAATGGCAATCATCTTGTTTTCGCCGCGTTTAATTAAAGGAACAAGAACCTTAATTTCTGGGGTGTTTCCGCTTTTTGAAATACAAATAACAACATCATCTTTTAAAATTAATCCTAAATCGCCATGAATGGCATCGGCAGCATGCATATAAACGGCTGGAGTTCCTGTAGAGTTTAAAGTCGCTACAATTTTACTGGCAATAATAGCGCTTTTGCCAACACCAGTAATAATTACCCTACCTTTAGAGTTGTATATTAGCTTTACGGCTTTAGCAAAATCTTCATTAAGTAAACTCGATAAGTTTAAAATGGCACTCGCTTCGGCTTCAATAGTTTGTTTGGCTACATCAACAATTGAGGTATATTCGTTCAAAGTTTAAGATTTTATTGCGTTTTTAAAGATTTTGTTATCTTTATAGATGCGCAAATTTAATTTTTGTGTAAATTAGATTTGCGATACAAAACTAACGAAAAAAACTATGAGGGTTCTTCAAATGTATTATTAAATTTAATAGTACATTTTGTAATTAAACATTAAATTAATTTAAACGATTCATGTCTGTAGACAAAACTGACTTACAAGCGTCACTTAAAAAATATTTCGGATTTAGTACATTTAAAGGTCTCCAAGAAAATGTTGTAAAAAGTATATTATCGGGTACACATACATTTGTAATAATGCCAACTGGCGGAGGTAAATCGTTATGTTACCAGTTGCCGGCACTAATGCAAGAAGGTACTGCCATTGTAGTTTCTCCATTAATTGCTTTAATGAAAAATCAAGTTGATGCTATTAGAGGCGTATCAAATGAAGAAGGAATAGCCCATGTTTTAAACTCGTCTCTCAATAAAACCGAGGTAAAACGTGTAAAAGAAGATATTGTTAATGGTGTAACCAAGTTGCTTTATGTCGCTCCAGAATCGCTTACCAAAGATGAAAATGTCGATTTTTTAAAATCGGTAAAAATATCGTTTTTAGCTATTGATGAAGCGCATTGTATAAGTGAATGGGGACACGATTTTCGTCCTGAATATCGAAACCTGAGACAAATTATTGGACGCATTGGCGAAAATATTCCCATTATTGGTTTAACCGCAACAGCCACACCTAAAGTACAAGAAGATATTATTAAAAATTTAGGTATAACAGGTGCAAATACCTTTAAAGCCTCGTTTAATAGGCCGAATTTATATTATGAAGTAAGACCAAAAACTAAAAATGTTGATGCCGATATAATCCGATTTATTAAACAAAACGAAGGTAAATCGGGCATTGTATATTGTTTAAGTCGAAAACGTGTGGAAGAGTTAGCACAAGTACTTCAAGTAAATGGAATTAATGCAGTGCCTTATCACGCAGGTTTAGATGCTAAAACACGATCGAGCCATCAAGATAAATTCCTAATGGAAGACGTAGATGTCGTGGTGGCAACCATAGCTTTTGGAATGGGGATTGACAAACCCGATGTGCGTTTTGTAATACATCACGATATACCAAAAAGTATAGAAAGTTATTACCAAGAAACAGGTAGAGCAGGGCGCGATGGTGGCGAAGGCCATTGTTTGGCATTTTATTCGTACAAGGATATTGAAAAACTCGAAAAATTTATGTCGGGTAAACCTGTTGCCGAACAAGAAATTGGACAGGCTTTACTACAAGAAATGGTCGCTTTTGCCGAAACTTCGGTGTCTCGTAGAAAGTTTATTTTGCATTATTTTGGAGAAGAATTCGATAACGAAACAGGTGAAGGTGGCGATATGGACGATAATGTTCGTAACCCTAAAATGCAACACGAAGCTCAAGATGAGGTTAAGTTGCTTATTGAAACTGTTTTTAATACCAACGAAAAATACAAGTCTAAAGATTTAGTAAATGTTTTAGTAGGAAGCGAAAATGCACTCATAAATTCGCATAAAACTAACGAACAACCATTTTTTGGCGCAGGGAAAAACCAAGAGAAAAAATACTGGATGGCCTTATTGAGACAAGTACTTGTTTCGGGACATTTAAGAAAAGATATTGAAACTTATGGCGTTATAAAACTTACCGATGCAGGGCAAGATTTTATTAAAAGCCCAGAATCGTTTATGATGACCGAAGACCATGAGTTTAGCGAAGAGCAGGACGATTCAATTATTACCAATGCAAAAAGTGCGGGCGCTGCTGCCGATGAGGTTTTAATGGGTATGCTTAAAGATTTAAGAAAGAAAAATGCTAAAAAATTAGGTGTACCGCCATTTGTTATTTTTCAAGATCCTTCACTTGAAGATATGGCACTTAAATATCCTGTAAATTTAACCGAATTAGGTAATGTGCATGGTGTTGGTGACGGTAAAGCCAAAAAATATGGTAAAGATTTTGTTGCACTTATAGCCAAGTATGTTGAAGATAACGATATTACAAGACCCGATGATTTAGTAGTAAAGTCAACGGGTTCAAACTCTGCTAATAAACTTTATATTATACAAAATATTGATAGAAAATTGCCATTAGACGATATTGCTTCAGCCAAAGGATTATCGATGGAAGAGTTTATAAAGCAAATGGAAGCTATTGTGTATTCTGGTACTAAACTTAATATCGAT
The DNA here is from genome assembly GCF_000943555.1 of Neotamlana nanhaiensis. Lineage (GTDB taxonomy): Bacteria > Bacteroidota > Bacteroidia > Flavobacteriales > Flavobacteriaceae > Neotamlana > Neotamlana nanhaiensis. Next base: position 163,948 of record NZ_JTDV01000003.1, read on the forward strand.
TATTGGATTGATGATATTTTAGATGAAGATCAGCAAGAAGAAATCCATGATTACTTTATGGAATCGGAAACCGATAATATAAAAGTTGCTATTGATGAATTTGATGGTGATTACGATGATGAAGAGCTTCGTTTATACCGTATTAAATTTATAAGCGAGGTAGCGAATTGATGGTATTTAGTGTTGAGTAGGCAGTGGGCAGTCGCAGTTTTCAGTTTTCAGTTGCAGTCTCAGTATTCAGTAGGCAGTCACAGTATTCAGTAGTATTGGAATTTGGATTTTTCCATAGTTAAATATTATTAAGTTTTAATTCACATTTCAAACTTTGCTCCTTTGTGTCTCTGCGAGCTTTATAGTTTGGAGTATTTATTTTGGAATTTCTTCTGGATGATCGGTTTCTTTAAAATATAAAGTAAATTGTATTACATTGTTTTTCAGTATAAAAAATCTTCTAGCATCTAGTTTCTGTCTTCAAATAGCATTTCCTATCTTTGCAGCCTAAAATTAAAAAAATGAAAGACGGATTATACGCAAAATTCAATACAACAAAAGGCGAAATTTTAGTAGCTTTAGAATATAAGAAAACACCAGGAACCGTTGGTAACTTTGTTGCTTTGGCTGAAGGAAATTTAGAAAATAAAGTAAAACCTCAAGGTACACCATATTATAATGGTTTAAAATTTCACCGAGTAATTCCAGATTTTATGATTCAAGGTGGTTGTCCTCAAGGTACAGGTTCTGGAAATCCAGGTTACCAGTTTGATGATGAGTTTCACCCAGATTTAAAACACGATGGCCCAGGCGTATTATCTATGGCAAATGCAGGCCCAGGAACTAATGGAAGTCAGTTTTTTATCACCCATGTTGAAACCCCTTGGTTAGATAATAATCACACTGTTTTTGGTAAAGTTGTAGAAGGGCAAGATGTTGTTGATGCTATTGCCCAAGGTGATGTAATTGATACTTTAGAAATTGTAAAAGTTGGGGCAGAAGCAGAAGCATTTAACGCGGTTGAAGCTTTTAGAACTTTTGAAGGCGCAAGAGAAAAACGTATTGAAGCTGAAAAAAAAGCAGCTGAGGCAGAATTAGATAAGTTAGCAACAGGTTTTAGTAAAACCGAAAGTGGTTTACGTTACCAAATTATTCAAGAAGGAAATGGTAAAAAGGCCGAAAAAGGTAAAACGGTTTCGGTACATTACAAGGGGCAACTTGCAGACGGTACGGTATTCGATTCTTCATACAAGCGCAATGCACCAATCGATTTTCCACTTGGTATGGGACAAGTTATTTCTGGTTGGGACGAAGGTATTCAGCTTTTAAAAGTTGGTGACAAAGCCCGATTAGTAATTCCTAGTCATTTAGGTTATGGCTCTCGTGGTGCAGGTGGTGTTATTCCTCCTAATGCAACTTTAGTTTTTGATGTTGAACTAATGGACGTAAAATAAGGTTATTTTTATACAAACTGTTAAAGTACCTAACTCTTTAGGTACTTTTTGTTTTTTATAAAATATTTTATTTACTTTTAGTTTGAATGAAATTATAGCGCGATGAGGAGTGTGAAAAATTCTCGTTTTTATAACGAGATTCTTGAGGAATTTAAATATTCGTTTGGTGAATTGTATGTGTTTCAGGGATATGTTATTTCCGAAATATATGAAGGCGAAACTATTGGTTGGGAGTGTGGCGAGCAAATGGTTAAAGATGTGTCTAGCTTTTTAAATACTAATGGAGGAGATTTAATTTTTATTACAAATAGAATTAATTCTTATTCGGTTATTGCTTCAGATTGGTTAAAGTTTTTTAAACATAGTTACTCGTTAAAATCGTACTTTGTGGTGTCTAGTAACTCTGTAGGTACACTAAATTCTACCATCGAAAAATTATTTTTTAAAAAGAAGATTAGGCATTTTAATAGTTTAGATGAAGCCATACTTGAGGCTAAATCTATGTTGGTAGAATCTTTTGATAAATAGATATATTTTATGGAACATTTAGAGTTGCTTAAATATCCAATAGGAACATTTAAGTGTCCAGATAATATCACTGAAAAGGATGTTTTAAATTGGACACTTGAACTTGAAAGCTTTCCTAATAAATTTGAAAAGTTAGTAGAAAACTTAACCGATTTGCAACTCGATACACCTTATCGACCCGATGGTTGGACGGTTAGGCAAGTGGTGCATCATGTGTCCGATAGTCATCATCACAGTTACACGCGTTTTAAATGGGCTTTAACCGAAGATAAACCCATTATAAAAGCTTATTTTGAAGATCGTTGGGCAGCACTTTTCGATACCAAAACAGCACCAATACAAATGTCGCTTCAGCATTTAAAAGCCATTCATTTTAAGTTGGTTTATTTAATTCGCGGTTTAAAACCATCCGATTTAAAAAAGGTTTTTGTCCATCCTGAAACCAATTCCGAAATACCTTTAGACTATAATATTGGCAACTATGCATGGCATGGAAATCACCATTATGCGCATATTGAAAATTTGCTAAAGCTAAACCAATGGATTTAAATTTTAACCTGTGATACGACCTTTTAAAGCTGAGGATATACCACAAATTTTAGAAATTTATAACTACTACGTTTTAAATTCTACGGCGACTTTCGATTTAGAAATCTCTACAATTGATGCTTTTAAAGACAAACTTTTAGGAATTCAAGCAGACTTTCCTTTTTATGTTTTTGAAGCAGAAAACCAAATTTTAGGTTATGCCTACGCCAGTAAGTTTAGGCCAAGACCCGCTTATAATGGCACTGTAGAATCTACTGTTTATGTAAAACACGATGCTCATGGTAAACAAATAGGCTCGTTGCTTTACACTAAACTAATCGAGCAACTTAAACAAAAAAAATATCATACAGTTTTAGGTGTGTTAACTATTCCTAATGCGTCGAGTATTAAATTACACGAAAAATTTGGTTTTAAACAGGTAGCAGAATTACAAGAAGTTGGTTTTAAGTTTGGTGAGTGGCAAAATGTTGGGTTTTGGCAACTTAAACTTTAATTCCTTGAAACTTTCAAAATAGCATCTAAAAAAGGTAATAAAAATAAGTGATTGTCTTCTTGAGCGCAGTCGAAAGAACTTAAAAAAAGATGTTTTTTCAATTAAATCTTTATAAAATAAAAGTGAAGTTATATTAAAATCCTCATTTTTACTTTTTCCATTTAATATTACAGCCAATACTAGGCTTTTGAGGCGCTTCGTTTTGCTTACCATTAAGTAAACAATTTATTGCATGTTTCAAATCGGTGCCAGTAACAGGTAAATTATTTCCAGGTCTAGAATCATCAAGCTGACCGCGATAAACGAGTTTCAAATCATCATCAAATAAATAAAAATCGGGTGTGCAAGCAGCATCATAAGCTTTAGCAATTTCTTGGGTTTCATCGTATAAATAAGGAAAGGGGTAGTTGTTAGCTTTAGCATGAATGGTCATTTTATCGGGTGCATCTTGTGGATAATTAGCAACATCGTTACTAGAAATAGCGATAAAATTTATACCGTCTTCCGCGAAAGCGTTAGCCAAATCTACTACCATTTTATTTACATGAATAACAAAAGGGCAGTGGTTGCAAATAAACATAATTACTGTGCCTTTATCACCTTTTAATTTAGATAGTGAAAGTGTTTTTTGTGAAATAGTATCTGGTAAGCTAAAAGCAGGAGCTTTAGTTCGTAACGGAAGCATATTTGAAGGTGTGTTGGCCATTTTTTATTTATTTGATTCAAATTTCGTGATTATTTGTATTTTTAAAAAATGAATGATACAATAACTTTTGAAGATTTTACGAAAGTAGATTTACGAGTAGGTACTATAATTGAAGTAAACGACTTCCCTGAAGCACGAAACCCAGCCTATCAATTACATATTGATTTTGGTGATTTGGGTATTAAAAAATCTTCAGCGCAAATAACAACATTGTACACGAAAGAAGATTTGTTGCAAAAGCAAATTGTTGCGGTGGTTAATTTTCCTAAAAAGCAAATTGCGAAATTTATGAGTGAATGTTTGGTGGTTGGCGCTGTAAACGGTAAAGATGTGATGTTGTTAAACCCAGAACATAAGGTTAAAAACGGAAGCATTGTGTCTTAATATGCAGGAAATAGATAAGGTAGTTATTAATTTTGATAGCGGCGGATTATGGGTTTTAAATATTGCCTTAGCCATTGTTATGTTTGGCGTGGCTTTAGGTATTAAACTAGGCGATTTTAAACAATTATTTAAAACTCCAAAGTTAATTTTAGTTGGTGTTGTTTGCCAGTTTTTGCTGTTACCGTTACTAACTTTTTTAGTGGTTTGGCTTATTAAACCACAGCCAAGTATTGCCTTAGGAATGATTATGGTTGCGGCTTGCCCAGGTGGAAATATATCTAATTTTATGACGCATTTGGCTAAAGGAAATACTGCTTTATCGGTAAGTTTAACTGCATTTGCTACGTTTATTGCAGTTTTTATGACACCTTTAAATTTTCAGTTATATGGGAGTTTGTATAAACCAACAGCGCAAATATTAAACGAAGTTGCTTTAAATCCATTCGATTTAATAAAACTGGTTATTTTAATTTTAGGAATTCCATTGGTTTTAGGTATGGTATTTAAGTATAAATTTCCAGCAACGGCATTAAAGCTATCTAAAATATTAAAACCATTATCTATTGTAATTTTTGGGTTAATTGTAGTTTTAGCCTTTTCTAAAAATATCGATGTTTTTAATAACTACATTCATTATGTACTGTTAATTGGAGTGTTTCATAATGTATTAGCCATTACTTTAGGTTTTGTTGTGGCTAGACTTTGTAAATTATCATTTACCAATCAAAAAACCATAGCGATTGAAACTGGTATACAAAATTCCGGTTTAGGATTACTACTCATTTTTACTTTTTTTAATGGTTTGGGCGGTATGGCTATTCTAGCTGCTTTTTGGGGTATTTGGCATATTATTTCTGGTTTAGCAATTGCTTTTTACTGGTCGTATAGGTCTGCTAAAAAAGTTACAGTTTGAAACAAATTTGGTTACATACGGTAAGAGCATACTTAAGGCTAGCTTTGTTTTTTTATTATAAAAAAGTAGAAGTTATTAATGCACAAAATATTCCAAAACACAAACCTGTTTTATTGTTGTCGAATCATCAAAATGCTTTAATCGATGCCTTGCTTATTGCGGTTTATGGCAACGGACGTTTCTTTTATTTTTTAACCAGAGCGAGTGTTTTTAATAAACCTATTATTGCAAAGATTTTAAAATCGTTACAAATGATACCCGTATATCGTGTGCGTGATGGATGGAAGACTATTTCGAATAATGCTGAGGTTTTTACAAACTGTAGCACAATTTTAAGTAACAATGAAGCGGTGTCGTTGTTTCCCGAGGGCAATCATAGTTTAAAGCGTACTGTAAGGCCATTAAGTAAAGGATTTACAAGAATAGTTTTTGAAACTTTAGAAAGCTATCCTGAAACCGATTTGCAAATTGTGCCCTTAGGATTAAATTATAAAAATGCTGAAAGCTATCCAGATTCGGTAAGTTTAAACTTTGGAAACGCTATTGCGGCTAAACCATTTTTTAAAACGGATAAACATGAAGGTGTTTTAAAATTAAAAACAACTGTACAAGAGCGTATTTCGGAATTAACAACCAACATTCCAAAAGATAATTATAGCAACATTCTAGAAAAATTAGAAGGTTTAAAGGTCGATTTCTTAAAACCAGAAATGGTTAATAATTTAATAAAATCTAATTTTACAGATGATGTTGTAACGGTTAAAAATAATAATATAGTGTTGCAACAATTATTTAAAACGCTATTAGTACTTTTATTAATTGGACCTTATGCAGTTTGGAAATTTGTTGCTCAACCAAAAATAAAGGAAGCCGAATTTACCGCAACTTTTAGGTTTGCCATAGCAATTACCTTGGTGCCTATTTGGGTAATTTTAATGTCGAGTTTCTTGGCCGCTATTTTTAGCATTAAAATAGGAGGAATTTACTTGTTGGTGGTGTTGGGTACAGCCCTTTTAACAAGTAAAATTTAAACATAAAAAAACCATCAAATTAATTGATGGTTTTAATAAGTTATATATCGTCGAAATCTACGTCGGTAAAACTTTCTGGTGTTTTAAGCTCAGCTTCAGTAACACGAGGTGCTACGTATTCTTTCTTGAAGTCTTTTTGGTGTCTTTCGCTTATTACTTCGTCACCTTTTTCGCTAATAATGTAATCAGTCATTTCAGATAAAATATCTTTAAACTCTGCGAAATCTTCTTTGTAAATGTAAATTTTATGCTTTTTGTAATGGAAAGATCCATCGTCATTTGTAAACTTTTTACTCTCAGTAATTGTTAGGTAATAATCGTCAGCCTTAGTTGCTCTAACATCAAAAAAATAAGTTCGTCGTCCTGCTCGTAATACTTTTGAAAAAATTTCCTCTTTCTCCATCATAGCATTCATTTTGAATTGAAATAGTGTTGATTTAATTGTTTTGTAAATACCAAAAATCTAAAAAAAACTCTTATTAACCAACAAATTATAAGTTTTCTTTTGTTGAAAGCACCATTAATGCGAGAATTTAAACGAAAAACTTATCAGAATGATTTTTAGATTATACTGTTTCGCTCAATTGTTTTAGGTAAAGCTCTTTGTAATAGCCATCTACATTTATTAAACTGTCGTGGTTGCCTTCTTGTACAATTTTACCATCATCTAAAACAATAATTTTATCGGCATTTTTTGCTGAAGACACACGATGACTTACAATTATTGAGGTTTTGTTTTTAGAAATTTTGTTGAGGTTTTTCAATATTTTTTCTTCAGTTTCTGTATCTACGGCCGACAGGCAATCGTCGAACAAAAAAATTTTAGGCGATTTAATTATGGCTCTAGCAATAGAAACGCGTTGTTTTTGTCCGCCAGAAAGAGTAATACCACGTTCACCTAAAACGGTATCGTAACCATTTTTAAATTTAATAATGTTTTTATGTACTTGGGCGTTTTTTGCAGCTTCAATAACATCAGCTTCTGTGGCATCAATTTTACCAAAGCTAATATTGTTTTTTATAGTATCGGAAAATAAAAAAGCATCTTGAGGTACATATCCAATGCTGTCGCGTAAATTATATAGGTTTAGCTTGTTTAAAGGTATTTTGTTTATGGTTATACTACCTTGGTTAACGTCGTATAAGCGCCCAATTAAATCTAAAATAGTCGATTTTCCAGAGCCTGTTTTTCCTAGAATAGATAAGGTTTCACCTGCTTTAATTGTAAAGCTAACTTTTTTCAATGCTTCAATATTGGTGTCGTCGTAAGTAAACGAAACATCATTAAAAACAATATCACCTTCAATATTTGTTTCAGTATTGTTTTCGTTTTTAATTTCAGGTTCAATATTTAAAAACTCATTAATACGTTTTTGCGATGCTTCGGCTTGTTGTACAATTGAAGTCACCCAACCTACTGTAGCCACTGGCCATGTTAAAAGGTTTACATACATTAAAAATTCAGCAATGGTACCAATACTTTCAATTTCACTATTAATGTATTGCATGCCGCCAATATAAATGACTAAAAGGTTACTGCTACCAATTAGTAGAATCATCATTGGAAAAAACCAAGCTTGTATTTTAGCTAAACTTACTTGTTTGTTTTTGCTTTCAATAGCTAATTCTTTAAAGTTTTTTGAGGTTTGTGCCTCTATGCCATAAGCCTTTATTACCGAAATACCACTAAAAGACTCTTGTGTAAAGGTTGAAAGTTTCGATAAATATTCTTGCACAACGGTGCTTCGGTTATGTATTTCTTTGCTTAATTTATAAATGATTATTGATAAAATTGGTAACGGTACTAAAGTGTATAATGTTAGTTTTGGTGAGGCTTTGTACATGTAAAAAATGACCATAATAATTAAAGTTATGGTATTTATACTGTACATTATGGCAGGACCAGCGTACATGCGAACTCGGGTAACATCTTCGGTTATACGATTCATTAAATCGCCAGTTCTGTTTTTTTTATAAAAATTTAACGATAGCTTTTGGTACTGCTCGTAAATTTCATTTTTTAAATCGTATTCAATATAACGCGAAACATTAATAATGGTTTGGCGCATAAAAAAGGTTAAAATAGCACCAATTATTGCGGCTCCAACTATGTAAAGAATGGCTTCAAACAAATCGTTTTTAAAAACCTCTTTGGTTATATCGCCTGCAAAATAGGTTTCTATAACCGTAAAAATTTCTTTTACATAGCGTGGTGTATATAGTAAAAATAGGCGTGCAACAATGGTAATTATAATACCAATTATTAAATGACTACGGTATTTGTAAAAGTATTTATTTAAATGCAGTAATGCTTTCATGTAATTTTTAAAAGTAGAAACGCAAATATAGTTTATTAATGATAATTACCTTGTAAAACACTTGTGATTGAATTGTTAAACATTGCTTAAAGTATTTGTAATAATTATTTAAAAATAAAGATGAAAAGTTATTAAATATAGTCTTACTTTTGCAACGTAAAATTTTTAAACAACCTATCTGTTTTATAAAAGTTCTTTGTAATTATGCTTAATAGAAGACACATCCGCATTAAAGTTATGCAAGGCCTATACGCTTTTAAAGGTTCTGAAAGTGACGATTTTAGTAAAGACCAAAAATTCCTGCTATTTAGCATAGAAAATATCCAAAACTTATACCTTTTAATGCTGTCGTTGCTTATTGAAGTGCAAAAACGCGCCGCTAGCGATATTGTAAAAAAGCAACAAAAACATCTTGCCACTAAAGAAGATAAAGATCCTAACCGAAAGTTTGTTAACAACCAAATTTTAACCGCAATATGCGAAAGCGAGGCATTACGCGAGCTTCTTGAAGGTAGAAAAATTGATAATTGGGAGTTAGATAGCGAATACGTTGATGTTATTTTTAAAGCCATTACATCTAGTAATTTGTATAAAGATTATATGAAAACGAGAACCTCCGATTTTAAAGAGGATAAAGATTTTATTGTTGATGTATACAAAGAAATTGTGGCACCAAACGAGAAATTATACGATTATATTGAAGATAAAAACTTAACGTGGTTAGACGATTTACCTATTGTAAACACAACTATTTTGAAGCTTTTACGTAAAATTAAGCCAACTTCCGAAGGTAAATATTTTACACCAAAATTATATAAAGATATCGATGATAAGCAATTTGCAATCGATTTGTTTAAAAAAACACTACTTAACCGCACAAGTTTAAATACAGAGATTGGAGAAAAAACCAAAAATTGGGATGCCGATAGAATTGCTAATGTAGATTATGTATTGTTGCAAATGGCCATTTCCGAAATAAAACATTTTTCATCAATACCTGTAAAAGTTACCATTAACGAGTATTTAGAAATATCGAAAGAGTATAGTACGCCAAAAAGCAGCATTTTTATTAATGGTATTTTAGATAAGTTGGTAAAAGAATATGAGGCATCTGGTAAACTACAAAAAGTAGGACGTGGCTTGCTTTAAAGAGTGTTAAGAACTTTACAAAAAGTTTTTAATGGCTTAAATAATTACTATTTTTACGAACCAAATTTTTATAAATCAATTTTTTATTATGAAAAAAATCATCTTAGGCTTAGCGGCATTTACCATGTTGGCTTTTACTTCTTGTAAAGACAATGCAGCAAACAAAATAGACGAAAGTAATATTGCAGCTGCAGCTGAAAGAGACGCCGTAGCATCGAAATTTCCTGTAATTGAGTTTGAAAAAAAAGAACACGATTTTGGTGAAATAGAATCTAGAACACCAGTTGAAACCGTGTTTAAATATAAAAACACTGGAGATGCGCCTTTAGTAATTACCGATATTAAAAGTTCTTGCGGATGTACTGTACCACAAAACTGGAGTAGAGAGCCTTTAGCACCAGGAGCAGAAGGAGAATTTACTGTAAAGTTTAACGGAAGCGGATCAAACAAAGTAACAAAAACTATTACAGTTACAGCAAACACAGAGCAAGGTAAAGAAGCCGTAAAAATTACTGCTTTTGTTAAGCCAGATCCAAATAAAGCTACAGGCGTAGGAGCACACTAATAATTATTATTTAAATAAGAAATGGGAGAAGGATTAAGCAGTTTACTGCCTTTTGTATTAATGTTTGTCGTGGTGTATTTTTTTATGATTGCACCTCAAATGAAACGCGCTAAAAAAGAAAAGAAATTTGCAGCCGAGTTAAAACGAGGCGATAAAGTAGTTACCAAAAGTGGTTTACATGGTAAAATTGCCGAGTTAAACGATAAAGACAGTTCTTGTGTAATTGAAACTTTAGCGGGTAAATTAAAATTCGATAGATCGGCTATTTCAATGGAAATGAGCCAAAAACTTAATGCGCCAGTAGCAGAAAAAAAATAAATTTAAAAACATTAAATTTTGAGCCTCCTAATTTTATTAGGAGGTTTTTTTATGTCTTATTGTATCGAGTAAATAAGGAGTTAGGTGTTTTAGTTGTGTAAAACAATAATAAAACGCCCTATGTTTATCTATTTTTTGATTATTGTTGTTTCTCATATTTTGCTTTTTTTGATCTTTAAGCATTTTTAAACATTGTGTTTAAAAGAAAAGATTTTCAGTCGTAAACAGCTAAATCATTCTGAAGTTGATAGGATGCGATTAGCTAGTAAACTTAAAATGTTACACTGTTTATCACATTTGGATTGTATATGAATGACATTAAACATTCAAAACATTATGAGTTTAGCAATTTTGCAACTTTAAAACACCAAGCCCAAAAAAGTGTTTTAGAATCTGTTGAGAAATTAAAGTTATAATATTGAAACTGTCCAAAAAATAAAAACCTCGATATTGGTTAAATATCGAGGTTTAATTTTAAAATATGATAACGAAATTAATCGTCGTTTCTATTTTCTCTTGGTTTTCTATCGTCTCTACGATTGTTATTACCTCTGTTGCGGTTATCGCGTCCACGATTGTTGTTATCTCTATTGCGGTTGTTATCGCGCTTTGGTCTATCTTCCCAACCTTCTGGTTTAGGTAAAATAGCTTTACGAGATACTTTTTCTTTACGAGTTCTTGAGTCTACACCAAAGTATTTCACATCAAAAACGTCGCCCATATTAACTACGTCGCTAACATTTTCGGTACGTTCCCAAGCGAGTTCACTTACGTGTAATAAAACTTCGTTTCCTGGCGCTTCGGTATATTCTACAACAGCACCAAAATCTAACATTTTAATTACTTTTACTTCGTAAATGCTACCAACTTCTGGTTTAAAAGTTAAAGAATCAATTTTAGCTAAAACAGCATCAATACCAGCTTGGTCTGTTCCTAAAATTTCAACAATACCTTCTTCTGTAACCGGATCTTCATTGATAACGATAGTTGTTCCAGTTTCTTTCTGTAATTCTTGAATTACTTTTCCTCCAGGACCAATAAAGGCACCAATTAAATCGTTTGGTAACGTTGCTGTAACCATTTTAGGCGCGTGAGCTTTAACATCGGTATTTGGAGTAGCAATGGTATCGGTTAATTTACCTAGAATGTGCATTCTACCGTCTTTAGCTTGGTTTAATGCATTTACCAAAATCTCGTAGCTTAAGCCTTTAATTTTAATATCCATTTGGCAAGCTGTAATACCATCTGCTGTACCAGTAACTTTAAAGTCCATATCACCTAAATGATCTTCATCACCTAAAATATCAGATAAAACAGCATAACGTTCACCATCAGAAATTAATCCCATAGCAATACCCGATACTGGTTTTGTCATTTGTACACCAGCATCCATTAACGCCATAGTACCCGCACAAACTGTTGCCATAGAAGATGAACCGTTAGATTCTAATACTTCAGATACAACTCTTACTGTATAAGGACAATCAGCAGGAACCATACGTTTTAAAGCACGTTGTGCTAAGTTACCGTGTCCAATTTCACGACGCGAAGTTCCTCTTAAAGGTCTTGCTTCTCCCGTTGAAAAAGGAGGGAAGTTATAATGTAAGTAGAAACGTTCTTCACCTTCTAACGATGGGTTATCAATCATGTTAGCTTCACGCGATGTACCTAAAGTAACGGTTGCTAAAGCTTGAGTTTCCCCACGTGTGAATATTGAAGAACCGTGTGTAGATGGTAAATAATCTACCTCACACCAAATTGGGCGTACTTCGATAGTTTTACGACCGTCTAAACGAATGCCTTCTTCTAATACTAAGTTTCTAACTGCTTCTTTTTGAATTTTACTGAAGTATTTTGATACTAAACCACCAACTTCTTCAAGTTCTTCTTCTGTATATTCTCCTTTTAAAGCTTCTTTTACTTCAGCGAAAGCTAAACCTCTATCATGTTTAGATGATGAACTTTTAGCAATGTCGTAACATTTATCGTAAGCAAAAGCTTTTACTTTTTCAAGAACAGCTTCATCTTCTGCTTCAGGCTCATATTCACGTGTTTCTTTAGCGCCAACTTGAGCAACTAAACGTTTTTGAGCTTCAATTTGAACTTTAATGGCTTCGTGAGCAACTTTAATAGCTTCAACCATTTCATCTTCTGAAATTTCACTCATTTCACCTTCAACCATCATCACAGAATCTTCTGAAGCACCAATAACCATATCAATGTCTGATTGTTCTAATTGTGATAAACTTGGGTTGATGATGAATTCGCCATCAATTCTAGCAACACGAACTTCAGAAATAGGTGTTTCAAAAGGAATATCGCTTAATTGAATAGCCGCAGAAGCCGCTAAACCAGCTAAAGCATCTGGCATCACATCTTTATCTAAAGACATTAACTGAATCATAACTTGAGTTTCAGCGTGGTAATCTTTAGGGAATAATGGGCGTAATACGCGGTCTACAATACGCATTACTAAAATTTCTTCGGTGCTAGGGCGTGCCTCGCGTTTAAAAAATCCGCCTGGGTAACGACCAGCAGCAGCAAATTTTTCACGATAATCTACCGTTAAAGGTAAAAAATCTACATCGGCAGCATTGTAGTTCGATACTACCGTACAAAGTAACATAGTATCACCCGATTTTACAACAACAGAACCATGAGCCTGTTTTGCAAGTTTTCCAGTTTCGATAGAAATTTCTCTACCGTCACCAAGGTCTATAACCTCTTTAAATGTTTGTGGAATCATAAAATTTTAATTCTTGTTTAAATTAGAGATACTTCGACTGCGCTCAGTATGACATAACTTAAACTAAATGTTAAACAATGGTCGTTGTGTTGTTGTGTAGTTGTTGTGACCAATGAAAAACCATAAAAGCTTCTTCAAAATTTGTCATTACAAATCACATGTATTGTGAAGTGGCAACTGTTTAAACCACTTGTTTCACTTTTTGTAATGACTTGTGAAACATATATTTTAAAACAAAAAAGAGGCTAAAAAGCCTCTTTTTAATTATTTTCTTAAACCTAATTCTTTAACTATGGCACGATATCTTAAAATATCTTTCTTAGTTAAATAATCTAGTAATGCACGACGCTTACCTACTAATTTTACTAACGAACGCTCGGTATTAAAATCTTTACGATTTTGTTTTAAGTGTTCAGTTAAATGGTTAATTCTGTGCGTAAATAACGCAATTTGTCCTTCTGCACTACCAGTATCGTTTTTTCCTTTACCGTGTTTTGCGAAGATTTCTTCTTTTACTTCTTTTGATAAATACATGCTAATATTATTTAAATGATTTTTATGTATATGAAAGACGTTCTTTCAAGCCGCAAAGATAACTGTTTTTTTAGTAAAAAACTAAAATGATTTGTTTTTTTAATTAGCATAAAAATCTTACATTGGTGGTGTTAATTTTTTTAAGAAATGACTCATTGTAATAATTATGATTAGAAAGCTTGGTCGTTTAAAAGATACACTTTTTGAAAACATATTTAATTACGCCAAAGGCGGTATCGCTATTGTTGGGTTAAATGGGGAATGGATTAAAGTTAACCATAGTGTTTTAGAGTTTTTGGGGTACACCGAGAGGGAACTGTATCAGAAAACATTTAGGGAAATAACCCATAAAGATGATTTGGGTTTAGATTTGAATTATATGCATGAGTTATTAAGCGGAGATATAGAAAATTACCAAATGGATAAACGCTATTTTCATAAAAATGGTCAAATTGTTTGGGCGAGTTTAAGTGTTTCTTTGGTAAGAGATGTAGATAAATCTCCGCAGTATTTTATTTCACAAATTGATGATATAACAGATAGAGTAGCGTATAGAAGTCAACTAGAAACCATGATTGATGTTGTAAAAGAACAAAACGAAAGGTTAACTAGTTTTACCGATATAATTACGCACAACTTAAAAACTCATGTATCTAACTTGGGAACGTTAGTTTCGTTTTTAGAGGAGGAAAATGAGAGTTTGGGCGCAGTGGAAGATTTTTGTTTATTAAAAGGTTCTGTTGAGCACCTAAGTCAAACAGTAGTTCATTTAACTGAAGTAGCAAAAATAAGGGCGGTAAATAAAAGTCAGTTAGAACGATTAAATTTAAAAGAATATATAGAGCACGCCCTATATAACATAAGTGCTTTGGCTAAGAATAGTAATTGCACTATAGAGAATAGTATAAGTAAAGATTTCTACATCCAAGGCATACCAGCGTATTTAGATAGTATTATTCTTAATTTTTTAACTAACGCTATAAAGTACGCTTCTCCAAATCGAGATTTAGTGATCAAATTATCTTGTACAAATGAAAATGATTATGTTGTTTTCTCTGTTGAAGATAATGGTTTGGGAATTGACTTAAATAAGTTTGGAAAGAAAATGTTTAAAATGTACAATACGTTTCATAAAAATAAAGATGCTACAGGTATAGGTCTTTTTATTACAAAGAACCATATAGAATCTTTGGGAGGTAGAGTTGCTGTTGAAAGTGCCGTTGATGTTGGGTCTAAATTTATTGTGAATTTTAAAAAATCGACAGCTATTGAAAAAATAGATGTTTAAAAGAAGCTTCAACTTATCTGTTTCTCCAGAAAAATGGCGTTAATAAAATAAGTACTGTAAACAATTCTAAACGGCCAATAAGCATTAAAAACGATGCCCACCACTGAGCTAAATTGGGTAAGGCGGCGTAATTGTTTACAGGTCCAAAATCGCCAAGTGCAGGCCCAACGTTTCCTAAAGTAGATGCCGCTAAACCAACTGCTGATTTGTAGTCGATACCAAACATTGAGAACACCAAAGCGCCAATAATAAACGACAACATATATAAAATAAAAAAGCCTAATATATTAAATACAATACCTCCTTCAATCGCTTTTTTATTGTAACGTACAGGAATAATGGCATTAGGATGTAGTGCTCTTTTAAACTCTAAAAAACCGTTTTTAATTAAAATTAAATGGCGAACAACTTTTACACCGCCCGAAGTACTTCCAGCCGAACCACCAAGAAACATTAAGCCGAAGAAGAAAACCACCAAAAAGGGTGTCCATAAAGTATAATCCGCCGAAACGAATCCTGTAGTTGTAATTACCGATAATACTTGAAACAAAGCATGCCTAAAGGCACTTTCGGCTTTTCCCCAAACCATTGGGTGGTTAATAGAAGATTCGGTTAAATCGGCTCTAAAATAAATAATTAAGGCAGCAATTATAGTAAATATGGCAACAAACTTAAAGTAGAGTTTAAATTCTTCATCTTGAATGGCTTTTTGCACTTTTCCTTTAAAAGCAAAATAACTTAATACAAAGTTTGTACCTGCCAAAAACATAAAAAGTATGATAATGTATTGAATAATAGGCTGGTCGTTCCAGTAAGCAACACTAGCATTTTTAGTTGAGAATCCGCCAGTTGATAGCGTACAAAGCGCATGATTTATAGCATCAAAAAACGACATGCCTGCTAAACTTAAAAACAACGTTTCGGCAGCGGTGTAACCAAAGTAAATAAGCCATAAGCGTTTTGCAGTATCGGTAATTCTGGGGTGGAGTTTATCGGCACTAGGTCCTGGGGCTTCGGCAGCAAAAAGCTGCATACCACCAATACCTAAAAGCGGTAAAATAGCAATTGCAAGTACAATAATACCCATACCGCCAATCCAATGCGTTAAACTACGCCAAAATAGTACACCTTTTGGTACCGCTTCAATGTCGTTTAAAATAGAGGCTCCAGTTGTTGTGTAGCCCGACATGGTTTCAAAAAAGGCATTGCTGAAATTAGGAATACTTCCTGTTAAAACATATGGGGTAGCACCAGAAAGCGACATAATTATCCACCCAAAAGTAACAACTATATAACCTTCGCGTTTGTTCATTTCTTTGGTATGCTTTCGGGTAAAAAACATAACAATAATGCCTAAAATTAGGTTTGCTAAACTCGAAATTGCCAGCTGTAAGGTAACACCATCTTTATAAATTAAACTTATTAAAGTTGAAAGCAACATAAAGCCTCCATTAAACAATAATAACGATCCTAAAAAATAAAAAATGATTTTGTAGTTAAGTTTCATTTTTGGGGTTTAGCGGAATAATTTTTCAACACCTTTTATAGATTGTAATAAGCTACATACTACCACCAAATCACCTTCACGAATTTTAAAATCGCCCAAAGCAATTTGCCCAATACCATCGCGAATAACACCGCCAATAATGGCCGAACGAGGAAAATCTAATTTTTTAATGTATTTATTACAAATGGCCGAAGACGCTTTTACTTCAAACTCTAATAATTCGGCGTTCATATTGTTTAGTTTTGTCATCGCAACAACTTCACCCTTACGAATGTATCTAAAAATATTGTTGGCTGCCAACAGTTTTTTATTAATTAAGGTACCAATTCCAACCGACTGCGATAACTCGAAATAATCCATATTTTCAACCAGCGCAATGGTTTTTTTAACCTCTTTCGATTTAGCTACAAGGCAAGACATAATATTCGTTTCAGAGTTTTCACCAACAGCAATAAACGCATCCATATCACAAATGTTTTCTTCGTCTAGCAAATCTACATTTTTACCATCGCCATGAAGCACTAATACTTTAGGTAAATCGTCGGCAAAATCGAAAGCACGTTCTTTATTTTCAACAAAAAGTTTTACGTTAATGCCTTTTTCGGCTAGTTCTCTAGCGGTTTTGTAGCCAATTTTACTACCACCTAAAACCATTACATTTTTTATGTCTCTATTGGCTTTTCCTGTTAATCTGCAAAGTTCTTCGCCGCCATCTTCGGTAGTAATAAAAACAACGGTATCTCCTTTTTGAAATACGGTATCACCACGAGGAATAATAGTATTTTGAGCGCCAAAACGTTGAATGGCAATTGGTACAAAATGAATTTCTGGGAAAATTTTAGCCGCTTCTTTTACGGTTTTTCCAACAAATAGGGCTTCGCTTGATAATACCAAACCAGCCATTTTTAAAGCGCCATCTTCAAATTCGTAGGCATCTTTAAACGACGATTGTTTTAATGATAATTCAATTTCTGAAGCTGCTAAAGATTCAGGCGAAATAAGTTCGTCTATACCAAATTTAGTAAAGCCTAATTCATCTTTATGTCTAATAAATTCGGTATTTGTAATTCTGGCAATAGTTTTATCCGATCCTAATTGTTTGGCTAAAACACAGGCTGTAATATTGGTAGTTTCACTAGCGGTAACAGCTATAAATAATTCAGAATCCTCAACTCTAGCATCTTTTAAAATAGCTCTGGATGTGGCATCTCCTCGAATTACTTTAATATCTAAATGTGTATCGGCGTAAGCCAAACTATCTTTATCTATATCTATTAAAGTGATTTCTTGCGACTCGTAAGATAAAAGTTTAGCTAAATGAAATCCGACTTCACCTGCACCAGCAATTATAATTTTCATTTTTCAATGTAATAAAAAGTAGTGCAAATATACTATAATTACAATTTTGGGATAATATTATTCAATATAATTCCTTTATAGCAACCATGCTTAAACTTTTAAAAGATTATCTTTGCTAAAAATTTTTGAGTTTGTTAAAAGTAAAACCTTATAAAAACAGCGACCTTGGTAAAAAAGAACAGGTTGCTAAAATGTTCGATACGATTTCTGAAGAATACGATGGTTTAAACCGTGTTATCTCGTTTGGAATTGATGTTAAATGGCGTAAGAAAGTAGTGCAAATGGTTGGTGCTACTAATCCTGATTCTATTTTAGATATAGCAACAGGAACGGGCGATTTAGCCATAAACTTAGCACAAACACAGGCTACTAAAATTGTTGGCTTAGACATTAGCAGCGGGATGCTTGAGGTTGGTAAAGAAAAAATTAAAAAGAGGGGTTTAAACTCTAAAATAGAAATGGTTTTAGGTGATAGCGAAAACTTGCCTTTTTCAGATAATTCCTTTGATGCCATTACCGTAGCTTTTGGTGTGCGAAATTTTGAAACTTTAGAAAACGGACTGAAGGAAATTTTAAGGGTTTTAAAACCAGGAGGTACTTTTGTTATTTTAGAAACATCGGTGCCAACAAAAACACCATTTAAGCAAGGTTATAATTTATATACAAAAAATATTATGCCTTTTATTGGAAAAATCTTTTCTAAAGACAGAAGTGCTTATAAGTATTTAAGCGAATCGGCTTCGGTTTTTCCATATGGTGAAGCTTTAAACAATATTTTACGTAAAATTGGGTTTATTAATGTTGAAGATTTTCCGCAAACATTGGGTGTGGCAACCATTTATAAATCATCGAAGTAAAAATATGAAGCATTTTTTTGCAATTCTCTCATTCTTATTTGTAGTTAAAACATCACAAGCTCAGCTTTTTAAGCGCGAAAAGGTAATTTATGATGCCAATCAAGGTCGTGGCACAACCGATAATAATTTATTGCGTTGGGGGTACTTTTTAGGATTAAGTTCGTACGATTTTAATTTTGATTACCACAACGATATGCGTGATATTTACGTTACAAAAAGCCCTGGCTTTAACGTTGGGTTAATAGGAAATTTGCGAATTAATAAGTTTTTAGATTTGCGATTAGAACCTGGTTTAATGATTACGAGCCGAGAGCTTAACTATAGTGAGAGCTATTTTGCAAACGAACCCGAAATCCGTAATTCATATTTAGTTCGCGAAGTTAAATCGACCTATATTCATGTGCCCTTATTATTAAAAGTTTCAACTAAACGAATCAATAATTTTAAACCGTTTATTGTTGGGGG
Source organism: Neotamlana nanhaiensis (assembly GCF_000943555.1). GTDB lineage: Bacteria > Bacteroidota > Bacteroidia > Flavobacteriales > Flavobacteriaceae > Neotamlana > Neotamlana nanhaiensis. The sequence goes on from NZ_JTDV01000003.1 coordinate 183,103, forward strand.
TTTTTCAACAGCTTTAAATCTTTCGAGTAACGAAGAAAACCCAGAAGATAACCGCACAGGCCAGTTTAGAACAACCAAAAATGCCTTATTCTATGAGTTAGGTTTTGGTATCGATTTTTATTTATACAATTTTAAGTTTACGCCTTCGGTACGTGGTGTTTTTGGTATTAACGACGAGTTGGTTAGAGATGAAGATCCTAATAGCCCTTGGACAAGCAACGTAGCAAGTATGAAAACGCGTGGATTGTTTATTAATTTTACGTTTCAGTAGGGCTTATTTAGTTGGCGGTTGCAGTATTCAGTGGGCAGTCGCAGTATTCAGTCGTAGTATTCATTCGCAGTTAGCATTAGGCCGAAAAGTTTAATAACTTTCTTTTCCGCGATCTTTGAGTATTGTAATTTGGAATTTTATTATTGTAATTTATTTTGCGTGTAGTATTCAGTATTCAGTATTCAGTCGCAGTTAGCAGTTGCGGTAGGAATTAAGCAAAAAATCTCAACAACACTACAACTCCACAAATTAAGCTAGCAATTATTAATTTCTCCTCCTAAATTCACTCAATAAAATGGCTGTAGCGGTGGCTACATTTAAGCTCTCGGTGGCTTGAATATCGCCAAATCTTGGTATGGATATTTTTTCGGTAATTAGTGTTTCAATAGTTTCGCTAATACCATTTGCTTCATTACCCATTACTAATATGCCATCGGTTAAATCTTGCTTTTGGTACACGTTATTGCCTTCCATAAAAGCACCATAAACAGGAAGTTTTGTATGCTTTAAATAATCTTCAAGATTTACATAACTAATATTTATTCGTGTAATAGATCCCATGGTTGCTTGTATCACTTTTGGGTTATAACAATCTACCGTTTGGTTGCTGCATACTAGATTTTTTATGCCAAACCAATCGCAAAGTCTAATAATAGTCCCTAAATTTCCTGGGTCGCGAACAGCATCGAGCGCCAATGTTAAACCAGAAGCTTCAATTTTTGTTGATTTGGGAATTTCGAAAACAGCCAATGCGGTGTTTGGTGTAGATAAAAAACTAATACGCTTTAAGTCGGTTTCAGAAATTAAAATTTCATCATCTGCATTATAATTGGCATCAATTTTGAATGATTTTGTGGTATATAATTTTTGAAGTTTAAAAGACGACTGAAGCAATTCGGTTATCGTTTTTATGCCTTCAACCACAAATAAACCATGCTGAAGTCTATACTTTTTTTGTTTTAAACTAGTTATTAATTTTATCTGACTTTTTGAAAGCATGTTTGGGTATTTTTTATAAAGAAAAGAAAATATTAATAAGTTGAGCAGAAGCAACAACAATTAAGTCTCTTTTTCTGTTTAAAAGCTGTATTTTTGATCGCAAAATTAGGGATTATAAATTTTAAAAAACACTAAATCGAAATATCTCCATTTGAAGAAGCCTCTCATAAAAATATTGCTAATAAGTTTATGTCTTAACTTGTTTTCTGCCTGCGACAGCGTTAAAAGAGTTGCCGAAAACGAACAGTTATTAACCAAAAACACGATTAAAGTTAATGGCGAAAAGATAAATACAGAGGTGTTAAACGATTTACTTTATCAGCAAACCAACGTAAAAATTCCTTTAATAAACTTACCATTACGCTTACATGTTTATAATTTGGCTCGCCCTAATATCGATTCGATTATTAACAGTAACATTTTTGAAAAACCATCTAAAAAAGAGCGTTTAGAAAGCTTTTTGTCTACCAAGCAATTTAACAAATACATCCAATCGAAAAAAGATTTTAATAGCTGGTTAAAAAGCACTGGCGAAGCGCCGGTAATTCTGAATGAAGATAAAACAAAACGCACTGTAAATAGATTTAAAGATTATTACATAAATAATGGTTGGTTTAATGTTGATGCTAATTATAACATTGAAAAAACCAACGATAAAAAAGCCGAAGTAGCTTATAATATAACTACTGGTAATGCCTTTATTTTAGATACTATTACAACCGATATTAAATCGGCAATTGTAGATACACTCTATAAAAAAATAAAAAAGGAAACCCTTTTAAAACGCTACGACCAGTACAAAACCGAAAATTTTAATAAAGAACGCGAACGTATAGCAAGTGCTTTACGAAATTCTGGAATTTATCATTTTAAAACCGATTACATTACCTATACCATGGATACTATTGGTACAAATAATAAGGTTAATGTGGGTATAAATATTCAAGATAGAGCTATAAGAACTCAAGATTCTGTAAGACGAGAACCTTTCGATATATATAAGGTTAGAGACGTTAATATTATAACCGATTATGCTTTCGAAAAGCGCGGTAAGCCATTTAAAGATTCTATAAAATATAACAGCTACAAAATTTACAGTTACGATAAAATACGTTATCATCCTAAGGCGTTAACCGATGCTGTTTTTATAAATCCGGGTGGTATTTTTAGAGAAATCGATAAAACCAGAACATACAGGCATTTAAATGAATTACGAACATTTAAATACCCAAATGTCGAAGAGATTGAAAATCGAGACAATACACTTACCGATACTATAAGACTAACACCTTTAAAAAAGTTTAATTTTAGTTTCAGTACCGATGCCTCGCAAAGTAATATACAACGCGTTGGTTTTTCTCTTAGTCCAAGTTTATTAATCCGAAATATTTTTCGAGGTGCCGAAACCCTTGAAATTTCTGCAATTGGTTCTATTGGTGCTTCAACCGATGCCAACAGAAATAGCAGCGAAGATCCTTTTTTCGATATTAATGAATATGGTGTCGATTTTAAATTAACCATTCCAAGACTATTTTCTCCGTTTTATACCGAGCCTTTTATACCAAAATACATGTCGCCAACTACGCAGATAAGTTTGTCGGCAACCAGTCAAACCAATATTGGGTTAGATAAGCAAAGTTTTAGTGGTGTATTTAATTACAATTGGTATCCAAATTCAAAGGTGTCAAATAGGTTAGATTTATTTAATATTCAATACGTAAAAAATCTAAATATTGATAATTATTTTAGGGTTTATGGTAATTCCTTCAATAGGTTGAATAACATAGCTCAAAATATTGGATATATAGGAGAAGATGAAAGTTTAAATATTCCAGGAGCCGAAAATAAAGTTAATGAAGCTGATGTTTTTATTGAAGATGTACTTACTAACAACACATCGCTTACCAACGAGGATGAAGATTTTATAACCGTTTCAAATATTAACGAACGTAAAATTAGGTTAACTGAAAATAACCTTATTTTGGCCTCTAGTTTTAGTTTTGTTAACGATGAGCGTGTTAATTTGTTTGATAATGATTTTTCAATTTTTAGAGCAAAACTAGAGGTTGCAGGTAACTTATTTGCAACAGCGGCAAATTTAATGGGCTTAGAAAGGAATAGCGATGGAAGATTTGAAATTTTAAATGTCGCCTTTTCACAATACACCAAAGCGGAGCTCGATTATATAAAACACTGGGATTTAGGTAGAAATAACGTGTTAGCTATACGAAGCTTTTTTGGTATTGCCATACCTTATGGTAACTCTAATAGTATTCCGTTTTCAAAAAGTTTCTTTGCTGGAGGTCCTAACGATAATAGAGCGTGGACAGCTTATGGTTTAGGTCCAGGAAGTCTTGAAACTACAAACGAGTTTAACGAAGCTAACTTAAAAATAGCATTAAGCGCAGAGCAGCGTTTTAACATTGCTGGAAGTTTAAATGGCGCCTTATTTATTGATGCTGGTAATATATGGAACGTATTAGATAATGTGAATGATGCTCGAGCTACTTTTACGGGCTTTAACTCGTTAGAAGATATAGCTCTTGGTTCAGGTTTTGGTTTACGTTACGATTTTAGTTTCTTTGTTTTTCGTTTCGATATTGGCTTTAAAACTTACGATCCTTCTTATCAAGATGAAAATCGTTGGTTTAACGATTACAATTTCTCGAATGCTGTTTATAACATCGGTATTAACTATCCGTTCTAATACTATAACGTTTTAGGTGTTTTTAGTGCTTTAAAAATTAAAAACCGTAAACAATTGTGTAAAAATTGATTACTTTTGAATTCAACTAATTGAAAAATAAAATTAATTTATAAACATGGCACATAACATAAAACCAGGCGTTGCCACCGGCGATGAAGTTCAAGAAATATTTAAACACGCAAAAGCTAATAGTTATGCTTTACCAGCGGTAAATGTAATTGGTTCCGATACGATAAATGGTGTATTAGAAACCGCTCGAGATTTAAATGCTCCAGTAATTATACAGTTTTCAAATGGTGGTGCGCAATTTAATGCCGGTAAAGGTTTAAGTAACGATGGCCAAAAGGCAGCTATAGCAGGTGCGGTAGCAGGCGCAAAGCATGTTCATACGTTATCTGAAGCGTATGGTGTTCCAGTTATTTTACATACCGATCACTGTGCAAAAAAGTTATTACCTTGGATTGATGGTATGCTTGAAGCGAGCGAAAAGCATTTTGCTGAAACAGGTAAGCCGTTATTTAGCTCGCATATGATTGATCTTTCAGAAGAGCCAATCGAAGAAAATATCGAAATCTGTAAAACCTATTTAGAAAGAATGTCTAAAATGGGAATGACTTTAGAGATTGAATTAGGTATTACTGGAGGTGAAGAAGATGGTGTAGATAATAGCGATGTAGACGATTCTAAATTATACACCCAACCAGAAGAAGTAGCTTACGCTTACGAAGAATTAAGTAAAGTAAGTCCACGTTTTACCATTGCGGCTGCTTTTGGTAACGTACACGGTGTTTACAAACCAGGAAATGTAAAATTAACGCCAAAAATCTTAAAAAATTCTCAAGAATATATTTCTGAAAAATATGGTGTCGGTCATAATCACATCGATTTTGTATTCCATGGCGGTTCAGGATCTTCGGTTGAAGAAATTCGCGAAGGTATTAGCTATGGTGTAATTAAAATGAATATTGATACCGATTTACAATATGCGTTTATGTGTGGTATTCGTGATTATATGGGTGATAAAGCTGAATATTTAAAGGCTCAAATAGGAAACCCTGAAGGTGACGATGTACCAAACAAAAAATTCTACGATCCACGTGTTTGGTTACGTGAAGGTGAAAAAACCTTTGTAGAACGCTTAAAAAAGGCTTTCGAAGATTTAAATAATGTAAATACATTATAATAGATTAGCTAAAATTCATAAAAAAAGATTCTGTTTTTACAGAATCTTTTTTTGTTTAATTTATTTTAAAACAAGGAGTTAAGTGTGTGTTTTTATGTGTGTATTCAATAAAAAGGTATAACATTTACTCAATAAGTAAAAAAGGTTTAATTTTGTAATCAGGCTTTTTACGAAAGCCATAAATAACTAACAAATTTGAAACTGTTTAGATTTATTAAAATCTATAAAAAAATATATATCATATGTCTTGGTTTAAGAGAAAAACAAAAGGAATTACAACCACTACCGAAGAGAAAAAAGACACACCTCGCGGACTTTGGTATAAATCGCCAACTGGTAAAATTGTAGATACCGAAGAATTAGAAAAAAACTTTTATGTGAGTCCAGAAGATGGGTATCACGTACGTATTGGTAGTAAAGAATACTTCGAAATTCTTTTTGATGATAATGAATTTAAAGAACTCGATGCAAACTTAGAATCTAAAGATCCGTTAAAGTTTGTAGACACTAAAAAATATCCAGACCGTTTAAAATCTGCTCAAGAAAAAACAAAGTTAAAAGATGCTGTTAGAGTAGGTGTAGGTAAATCTAAAGGAAAAGACTTAGTGGTAGCTTGTATGGATTTTGCCTTTATTGGTGGTTCTATGGGAAGTGTTGTAGGTGAAAAAATTGCTCGTGCAGCAGATTATGCCTTAAAGAAAAAACTACCTTTAATGGTTATTTCAAAATCTGGTGGTGCGCGTATGATGGAAGCGGCATTGTCTTTAATGCAATTAGCTAAAACATCGGTAAAATTGGCACAATTGGCCGATGCTAAATTACCATATATTTCGTTGTGTACTGATCCTACAACGGGAGGAACAACAGCATCATTCGCTATGTTAGGTGATATAAATATTAGTGAGCCAGGAGCCTTAATTGGTTTTGCAGGACCAAGAATTGTTAAGGACACCACTGGTAAAGATTTACCAGAAGGTTTCCAATCTGCAGAGTTTTTATTAGAACACGGTTTCTTAGATTTTATTACAGTAAGAAACGAGCTTAAAAACAAAGTAAATCAGTATATCGATTTAATTATGAATCAGCCATTACGTGCTTAATTCAATTTTAAAATAAAACTTTTTTAGCCGCTATTTTTAGCCGCTATTTTTAGCGGCTTTTTTGTTGGCTCGTTTAGTGTCTTGCGTTTATGATTTTACCAGTTAGAGATGTCTTTTTTGTAACATTTTTTATTCAACTTATACTAATAATTAAATAGAATATACTATTTGATAATTAAAAAAAAGTAGGTTATGGGTGGAGAAGGTTCAATGGCAGCAGCCAACAATTCATTAAAAAACAATAGAAAATTATTAGCTAAACGAAAAGATAAGAAAGTTTTATCTGGTAGTTATAGCGGTGCTGAAATGAAATCTTTCCCTAAATCTACACCAGAGTTGCTTGAAAAAATAAAACAACAAACGTTAAGAGAAAATACAAACTATAAACGTAAACTTGTTTATATAACCCTTGTATTGATGATGCTTTTGGCTTTATTTGTTTATTATATTTTGGTATAAAAAAAAGACCTGTCGGGTTTTTAAAACTTGACAGGTCAAAATAAAATATAATCTTGTTTCAGTTTGTTAGCTTACAGCTTCCTTAATACGTTTTATAGCTTCAATAATTTGTTCTTGCGAAGCGGCATAAGAAATACGAATACAGTCTGGGTTACCAAAAGCTTCACCTGTTACGGTGGCAACTAGAGCTTCTTCAAGTAAGTACAATGAAAAATCTGTTGCATTGTTTATGGTTTTTCCACGTAAAGTCTTTCCGAAGTAATGCGATATATTAGGGAATACATAAAAAGCACCATCTGGAACATTACAGTTAAAGCCTTCAATATCGTTTAATAAACCTAGAATTAAATCTCTTCGTTCTTTAAATTCTTCAATCATGTACGATACTTTCTCTGGAGATTCTGTACATGCGGTTATAACAGCGCGTTGTGCGATACAGTTGGCACCACTTGTTGCTTGCCCTTGAAGTTTATTACAAGCTCTAGCAATTTTTTCTGGAGCGCCAATATACCCAATACGCCATCCAGTCATTGCAAATGCTTTAGATACACCATTTACAGTAATGGTTCTGTCGTACATGTCTTCAAATTCAGCAATACTAGTATGACCTTTACCGTAGTTTATGTGTTCGTAAATTTCATCTGAAACTACATAAATATCTGGATGCTTTTTAAATACTTCAACCAAGGCTTGTAGCTCTTCTTTACTGTAAACAGAACCACTCGGGTTACAAGGCGAGCTAAACCACATCATTTTAGTTTTTGGAGTAATGGCAGCTTCAAGTTGTTCTGCTGTCATTTTAAAGTCGGTTTCAATCGATGTTTTTACTTCAACAGGAACACCGCCAAAAAGCTTTACAATATCAGAGTAACTTACCCAATACGGACATGGTAAAATAACTTCATCACCATCATTAAGCATGACACCAGCAATGTTAAAAAGCGCTTGTTTAGCTCCTGTAGAAACTACAATTTGACTTGGTGTGTAAGTTAAATTGTTATCGCGTTTAAACTTGGTAATAATGGCATCTTTTAATTCGTCATAACCATCAACAGGTGTGTACGAGTTATAATTGTCGTTAATGGCTTTAATGGCTGCGTCTTTTATAAAATCGGGCGTGTTAAAGTCTGGTTCGCCTAAGCTTAAGCCAATAATGTCTTTGCCTTCGCCTCTTAATTCGCGTGCTTTTGCCGCCATAGCTAACGTAGCAGACGTAGCCATGCTTAAAATTCTATCGGATAGTAGTTGCATTTTGTATGTAAAAAGTTGATTAAACTTGTAAAGCAGGTTTCATGCCCATTTCTTTTAAGTATTTAAAATGAGAAATAATAGCCTTACGGGTGGTTTTATATTCGTTGTATGGTAAGTTGAATTCTTTAGCGGTTTCCCTAACAATTTTTGAGATTTTTGTATAATGCACATGGCTTATGTGTGGGAAAATATGATGCTCTACTTGGTGGTTTAATCCGCCAGTAAACCAATTAACAATACGGTTTTTTGTGCTAAAGTTAATGGTTGTTTTAAGTTGGTGAATGGCCCAAGTGTTTTTCATAGTGCCGTTTTCTTCAGGCAATGGCATTTCGGCTTCTTCCATAACATGTGCTAATTGAAACACGACACTTAAAATAAGTCCTGCGGTGTAGTGCATTACAAAAAAGCCTAAAAGTACTTTCCACCAAGCAATATCTAAAATTAGCATTGGCAATACAATCCAGATACTAACATATATTAATTTCGAAATAACTAGTTTACTCCAGTTCCAAACTGGATTTGGGAATTTTCCGTAAGAAAGCTTGCGTTTCATATAGCGACGCATTTGTTGCCAATCGGTAGTGATAGCCCAATTAATAGTTAATAAACCATATAATAAAATAGAGTAGTAATGTTGAAATTTATGGTACCATTTCCACTCAGAGTGTTTTGTAAAGCGTAAAATACGTCCTGCATCTAAATCTTCATCATGTCCATGAATATTAGTGTAAGTATGGTGTAAAACATTGTGTTGTACTTGCCAATTGTAAACATTACCAGCAAGAATATAAATACTGCTTCCCATTAAACGGTTAACCCATTCTTTATTAGAGAACGAACCGTGGTTGCCATCGTGCATTACATTCATGCCAACGCCAGCCATACCAATGCCCATTACAATAGTAAGTAGTAATTGCGCCCAACCAGGAATATTTAAGGTTAATATTAAAAAATAAGGGGCTAAAAATAACGAAAACATGACAATTGTTTTTACCCAGATTTTCCAGTTTCCGGTCCGCTTAACGTTATTTTCTTTAAAGTAATTGTTAACTCTTTTATTTAAAGTTCTAAAAAATTTTGCTGAATCCGTTCGAGAGAACGATAATGTCTGTTTAGTCATGATAATAAATTTAATATAGCATTCAATAAAATTAGAAAAACTATATTCCGTGCAAATATAGTTATAAACCAACTGAAGTAATAACGTTTTTTAGTAAAATAATGTATTTAAAAAGCATATTTTTGTTGAAAATTTAACAGAAATGGAGCTTATTTTAAAGTACTTTCCAGATTTAACTGAAACCCAAATACATCAGTTTAAATTATTAGAAAATCTTTATCAAGACTGGAATTTAAAAATAAACGTGGTGTCTCGAAAAGATATAGACGAACTGTATTTACGCCATGTTTTGCATTCTTTAGGTATTGCTAAAGTGATGCGCTTTGCTAGTGGAAGCCGCATTATGGATGTTGGTACAGGTGGTGGTTTTCCTGGGATTCCGTTAGCTATTATGTTTCCAGAATGCTCTTTTCATTTAGTAGATAGTATCGCTAAAAAGTTGAAAGTTGTAAATGAAGTTGTTGAAGGTTTAGAACTTACTAATGTAAAAACAACGCATACCCGAGTTGAAGAAATTAACGAAACTTACGATTTTATTGTAAGTAGAGCCGTTGCAGCAATGCCAACTTTTGTGCATTGGGTAAAAGGTAAAATTGCTAAAAAACAGCAAAACGAATTAAAAAATGGGATTTTATATTTAAAGGGTGGTAATTTATCGGAAGAGTTAGAAACCTATACCACGGCAACTATTTATAATTTAACCGATTTTTATGATGAAGATTTCTTTGAAACTAAAAAAGTGGTTCATTTACCTTTAAAGTATAAATAGAGATTTTAATGTTGAGTTAACTTCTTAATTACTCAAGCTTCATTAACGCGTTTACATTATTATTAAAGTAAAAATATTGGTTTTTATGCCAATATGTGTTTTTATAAACTTCAATACTATTTATAGGTGCATTAGGAGAAATAATGTTGTTGGCTTTTTCGAAATTTGATTTTGCTAAATCGAAATTATTCAGCCTAAAATGGCACATAGCCAATCCTAAATAAGCGTCAAAATCTGTGGCATCGAATTCTAAAACTTTAGTAAAATCTGTTAACGCATTTTCAAATTTGCCAATAAATAAATTTGCTGCTCCGCGGTAAAAGTAACTATAAGCATTGTTTCTATCGGCTCTAATTACAACCGATAAATCGCGTTTGGCTTCAAGATAATATTTAATGTCCATAAAAAAGGTAGCGCGACTAAAATATGAATCAACCGAAGGTTCTAAATAAATGGCAGCATTATAATCGGCCATTGCATTTTTATGATTCTCTAAAGCGCTGTAAGCATGACCGCGTAAAATATAGACTCTGGCAAAATTGGGCGCTTCTTTTAAAATTTTAGTAAAATCGGTTATGGCATTTTCAAATTCGCCCATATCTAGTTTTACACAAGCTAAACTATACAAGGCATCAATAAAATCGTCATCAAGCATATAGGCTTTGGCATAATCTTGTTTGGCACCAGGCAAATCTTGTAAACTGTATTTAGAGTTTCCGCGATTAAAATAGGTGTCGGCTTCAGGTTTTTCAATTATAATTCTGGAGTAATCTACAATAGCGCCTCTAAAATCACCCAAATCATTTTTTGCAATACCACGCTGAAAAATAGCATCGTAATGATTGGGTTCTTCTTTTATAATAGCATCTAAAATAGAAATGCGTTCTTCTAAATTTGAAGTTCTTAAGGCTTGCCTATACATTTTCTTTACCTGAGCAAAATTAAGAATAGGCAATAATATTACGAGTGCTAGCAGTTTTTTCATGGTGAAATAGGGAGCAAAAAATATGCCGTTTTTCACATAAAGATAATATAGTTTTCTAAAAAGTTAGGAGTTAATTTTTAAAATTAAAGCGTCTCGTTTTTTTGACAAATAATTTTTTTCGAGTGTATTACTCACTTTTTTAATCGCTATGTTTAGATTTTCAATCGCTTTTTTGAGCTGATAGGTTTGTACAAAATAATCGGCTTTGGTAGCGTAAAACAAATAGGCGCGTTGCTGTAAATTATCTTCCTTTATGTTGTCTAAATGCCTTTTTGCCATTACAAAGTCTTGTTTTTGTAAACATACAACCGCCATGTTTAATAAATTTATTGGAGCAGGCTGTAATTGGTGCAAACATAAATACCAATGATGAATTTTTTCCCAGTTGGTAAGCTCAAATTTTGGTGCTTTTAAATGTTCGGCAATTATGGCGGCTTCGTAATGATAGTGTGAAAATGTTTGGGTTTCAATAGCTTTATGCATCATCATATTGCCACGTTCTATAAGTGGTACATGCCAAAGACAGCGGTTTTGAGTTTTTAAATCTAAAATTTCGTTTTTGGTATTGGTTTTAGCATCTAAACGAGCTGCATGAAAACACATTAAAGCACATAGCGCATACACTTTGGGTTTTCGTGTAATTTCCTTTTTTAGTAATATTTGAGTTAAACGAATGGCTTCTGCACAAAGTTCTTTTTGAATGAGCTTGTCTTTTTTATTAGAATGAAACCCTTCATTAAAAATTAAATATAAAACTTCCAAAACACTTTCTAAGCGAGAAGATAAATCTTTCCCTTGCGGAATTTTAAACAGAATTTGTTGTTGTTTAATACTTTGTTTTGCTCGTAATAAACGCTTTTTTATGGTGTCTTCTTTGGTTAGTAACGCCGAAGCAATTTCTTTAATGCTAAATCCAGAAACTGTTTTAAGGGCAAACGAAATGCGGTCGCGCGCATCGAGTTTTGGGTGACACGCTGTAAAAATCATGCGTAATTGAGCGTCTTCAATTTCTGAATCTAGAAACAATTCGCTTATGGCAATGCTTTGTGTACCTTGGTTAATATTTGGTACGTTGTTTTGTTGCGTTTTTAATGTTCTAAAAATATCTAAAACACGGTTTTTAGCTACTTTATTTAACCAAGCTTCGGGATTTTCGGGTTGTTGGTTACGCCAACTTAAACTGGCTTTTATAAACGTATCTTGTACCGCATCTTCAATAATGTCGAGATGTTGTAAACCAAAAATACGGGTTAAAACAGAGACCATCTTTCCGCTATGATGCCTAAAAAGATGGTCTATTAATTGGTTTTCCATATTATTTATCGAACACCATAACTTCTCTAATTTCTACGGTGCCGCCTAAATCGTAATCTGGAAAATCTTGTGCAATTGCCTCAACAGCATCAAAATCTTTAGCTTCAACGGTGTAATAGCCTCCAACAATTTCTTTAGCTTCTGCCGAAGATAAATCGGTTACCGTGCGATTTTCACCCGAAACACGACGAATTTGTGGTGTTAAAGCTTCGCCGCCGCGTAAAACACCTGCTTGTTCCATTTTGTTACCCCAAGCAAACCATTTTTGCATGCGCGATTGTAGTTCTTCTGGCGATAAGCCTAAATCGGAGTAATCGGCGCCTGAGAAAATCATCATAAATTGTTTCATAATTAAAATTTTTAAAAGTTTATATCTTAAAGACGTTTGCGAGATTTAAAAAGGGGACACTTTTTTTTGATTTATTAAAATTCTTACGGCAAAATAATTAAATTAGTTGAATGCAAGAAGATTTTCTACATTATATATGGAAACATAAAAAGTTTAATATTACCAATTTAAAAACCGTAACAGGAGCAATTGTGACTATTAAAAGTGTGGGTTCTCATAATTTAAATTCGGGTCCCGATTTTTTTAATGCGCAGTTACAAATTGAGGATCAGCTTTGGGCTGGTAATGTTGAAATTCATGTAAAATCGTCCGATTGGTTTTTGCACAATCACGAAATAGATGCGGCTTACAATAATGTTATTTTGCATGTGGTTTGGGAACACGATACTGAGGTGTTTAGGCAAGATAATACATCAATTGCAACTTTACAGCTAAAGGATTTTATTGATGATGCTTTGCTTAAAAGTTATAAAACCCTATTTAATGCCGAAAATAGATGGATTAATTGCGAAAACGAATTTAGTAGTGTTGACGATTTTGTGCTTACAAATTGGAAAGAACGTTTGTATTTTGAACGTTTAGAACAAAAAGCTGGTGTTGTTGATGGGCTATTGCAGAGTTCGAAAAACGATTGGGAGGCAGTATTGTTTAAAATGCTACTTAAAAATTTTGGTTTAAAAGTAAATGGAGAAGCCTTTTTTAGTTTGGCAAATAGTGTTGATTTTGCAGTCGTTCGAAAATCGCAACACGATTTAATAAGCTTAGAAGCTTTGTTGTTTGGTCAAGCAGGTTTGCTAGAAACCGATGTGCAGGAACCTTATTTTTTGAAGCTTGTAAAAGCTTATAATTTTCTTAAAACCAAATTTAAGCTTAATAATGTAGGGGTTTTACCTGTGCAATTTTTTAGGTTACGGCCGCCTAATTTCCCAACCATCCGTTTGTCTCAGTTGGCTAATTTGTATGTTTTGCATCAAAATTTGTTTTCAAAAATAATAGAAACAAAATCGGTTGAGGCGTTTTATGAATTGTTTAAAGTGGAAACCTCTAGTTTTTGGAAAACGCATTATACATTTCAAAAAGAATCAAAATCTTCAACTAAATCTATTTCAAAATCTTTTATTGATTTGTTATTGATTAATACCATTATACCCATTAAATTTTGTTACACGAAACATCAAGGAGTTACTATTCAAGATGAAATTTTAAGTTTGATGACTTCAATAAAATCTGAAAAAAATAGTATTATTTCAGCATTTAATAATTTAAAGCCAGTTTCAAATTCGGCACTCGATTCTCAGGCCTTAATTCATTTAAAAACCAAGTATTGCGATGCTAATAGGTGTTTAAAATGTGCTTTAGGAAATGTGTTTTTAAATAATAAACTTTTAAACCAAAAAACTTAATACTAAATTGCGGTATGAATGTATTTTACAAACCAGTATATTTTTTTCAAAAACACGGGTATTATGTGTGTCAACGTATTGCCGATAGGTTAGGTATTCGGGCTAAAGTAGTGCGCACAAGTTTTATGTATTTAACCTTTGTTACAGTTGGTTTTGGCTTTGCATTATACTTGTTTTTAGCTTTTTGGATGAAGATAAAAGATTTAGTTTACACCAAAAGGTCTTCAGTTTTCGATTTGTAGATTTATATGAATCCATTAATAAAGTTTTTTAGAACTAAAATTTACACAGCAGTACTTTTGCTAATAGTAATTTTACTAATTGGCGTTGCGGGGTATCGGGTTATTTCGGGTTACTCGTGGGTTGACGCTGTTTATATGACAGTAATTACCATGACTACCGTTGGTTTTGGTGAAGTAGTGCCACTTGATAAGGATGCTAAAATTTTTACTATATTTTTAATTTTAGCTAGTGTAATTATAGTAGGTTACGCACTTTCAATTATTACCGAATATATATTGAGTAAGAATGATATTGAAGAATTAAAACACAGAAAGATGCAAAAAAAGATTGATGGTTTTAAAAATCACGTGGTTATTTGTGGCTATGGGCGCAATGGCAAGCAAGCCGCAAGTAAGTTAATGGCCTACAATCGTGAGTTTGTTGTTATTGAAAAAAATAAAGAGTTAGAAGAGCGCTTACAACTCGATGGTGTGCCATATGTAATAGGAAATGCTAATGAAGATGAGGTGTTGCAGCAATCTGGAGTAGATCGTGCATCATGTTTTATTTCGGCTTTACCAAACGATGCCGACAACCTTTTTGTGGTGCTTTCTACGCGACAGCTTAACAAAGACATCAATATAATAAGTAGAGCATCTCAAGAATCGTCCTACAACAAACTAAAGTTTGCAGGAGCCAACAATGTTATTTTACCCGATAAAATTGGAGGAGATCACATGGCTTCGTTAGTTGTGGTACCTGGTTTAATGGAATTTATTGATAATTTGTCTATTGTAGGTAAATCCAATATTAACATTGAAGAAGTAGCGGTTGAGAAATTGTACAACACCAAATTTTCTAAAACTTTAAAAGATTTAGATTTACGCCGAAAAACTGGCTGTAATGTAATTGGTTATAAAGATGCTAGCGGCGAATATATTGTAAACCCAGAAGCCGATTTAAAACTAGAACCACATTCTAAAATTATTGTTTTAGGTCGTCCAGAACAAATTAACGCTCTTAATTCGGAGTTTAATATAGACTAGTGAAATTGCATTTTTAACAACCTATGTTTTAAAATGCCATTTTTTTTTAGCATCTTGCCGGCAATAACTCAAAATTCTTTAATAAATTCTAACTAATTTCAAATTCTTATGAAGAAATATCTTCTTTCAATTTTATCTATAATTTACCCCATTTTAACCTTTGCTCAAGAAGAGGAAATTGGGCTTGACGAAAAAATAGATCAAGCTTTTACTCCAGTAGCAGATTTTTTTACAAACATTGTTTTCTTTCCTGTTTACCAAGGTGAAGAATATACCATTCCTTTTGTTTTGGTATTGTTGGTAGGAAGTGCATTGTTTTTTACAATTTATTTTGGGTTTCCTAATATTCGTTATTTCTGGACAGCTATTAATACGGTTCGTGGAAAGTATGAAGATATTGAAAAACATGGGGCAAATGAACTTTATGGAGAAGATGGTATTGCGCAAGGACAAGATTTAACAAAAGTAGATATTGAAGACCATTTAGTAAGCGTAAAAGACGATTTAGCTATAGACGGTGATATTGTTGATACTATACGTGATGAAAGTTCAGAAGGTGAAGTGTCGCATTTCCAAGCTTTAGCAACAGCTGTTTCTGGTACAGTAGGAAACGGAAATATTGCAGGTGTTGCCTTAGCCATTGCATTAGGAGGGCCTGGAGCAACATTCTGGATGATTATTTGTGGACTTTTAGGAATGTCTACAAAGTTTGTTGAGTGTACTTTAGGTGTGCAGTTTAGAGATGTAGGAGAAGATGGAACGGTTTATGGCGGCCCAATGTACTACATAAGTAAAGGTTTAAAATCTAAAGGTTTTAAAACTTTAGGAAAATTTGTAGCCGGTATTTTTGCTGTATTCTGTGTTGGTGGTTCGTTTGGTGGTGGTAACGCTGCGCAATCTAACCAAGCAACAATTGTAATTAAAGAATTATTTAACTGGGACAGTACAGCGGCTGGAGCCATTGTTGGTTTAGTGCTTGCCATTTTAGTAGGTATCATTATTATTGGTGGTATTAAGCGTATTGCTTCGGTAACCGAAAAGGTAGTGCCTTTCATGGCTTTAATGTATATTTTAGCTTGTGTTTATATCATTTTTAGTAATTTCTCTTTAATTGACGATGCTATTGCATTAATTGTAGAAGAAGCCTTTAATCCAACCGCGTTTGGAGTTGGTACACTTATTGGCGTATTATTAGTAGGATTTAAACGTGCAGCTTTCTCGAACGAGGCTGGTGCAGGTTCGGCGTCAATTGCGCATTCTGCAGTAAGAACAAAATATTCAGCTTCGGAAGGTTTAGTAGCTTTATTAGAGCCATTTATCGACACGGTGGTTATTTGTACCATGACAGCTTTAGTAATTGTTATTTTTAACTTTGGTGGATTCTTTGAATATGGTGGCGATGGTACAGGTGTAGTTTATATTGGTGGTGAAGCCTTTGAAGGTGCCGGAATTACCTCTAAAGCTTTCGCAGAGTACATTCCGTATTCAAATATATTCTTAACGGTAGCGGTAGTATTGTTTGCGGTTTCTACAATGATTTCGTGGTCTTACTATGGCTTACAATCTTGGAAATTTTTATTCGGTCGTGGTAAAACTGCCGATTTAATTTATAAATTATTATTCTTAACCTTTGTAGTAATTGGTGCAGCAGCAAGTATGGGATCTATTTGGTCATTCTCAGATGCGATGATTTTCGCTATGATTTTCCCTAACATGGTTGGTTTATTCTTATTATTCCCGGTGGTTAAAAAACAATTAAATCGTTATCTTGATGCAATCAAGCTTAAAGCTGATGCGATAGAAGATTAAATTTAAACTAACTCAACTCTAATGAAATCCCATTTCAAGTTTTCTAAACAACAACGAAATGGGATTTTTCTTTTGGTGTTTTTAATAGTTGCTTTGCAATGCGTTTATTTCTTCTTCAATTTTTCTTCGGAAGAAATAAAAGTTAATTCTGAAGCTTTAAGCGCCTTCAACAAAGAATTCGATTCGTTAAAGGCAATCAAATTAGAAGCTTCAAAACCTAGGATTTATCCCTTCAATCCAAATTATATTACCGATTATAAAGGTGAAACTTTGGGAATGACTACACAGGAAATAGATAGATTGTTTGCATTTAGAAAACAAGGAAAGTTTATTAATTCCGCTAAGCAATTTCAAGAAGTTACTCAAGTTTCAGATTCATTATTGAATGCGATATCACCCTATTTTAAATTTCCCGATTGGGTTGAAAACTCAAGTAGTAATACCGTCAAAAAAACGGTAACAAAAACCGTTTCTAAATTTCATCAAAAAAAAGATTTAAACACTGCGACGGCGGAAGACTTACAAACAGTTTACGGTGTTGGCGCCTATTATGCAAAGCGCATTATTCGTTTCAGAAACTCCTTTCCAGGCGGTTTTATTGCCGATGTTCAGCTTAAAGATGTTTACGGTTTAAAATCAGAAGTTGTTAAAAATATTACAGAAAAATTTACTGTTAAAACACCACGGCAAGTAAAACGCGTAAATATTAATTCGGCTTCGGTTAATGAGTTGGTTACTATACAGCATATTGATTATCGTTTGGCGAATAGTATTGTTGACTATCGGCAGAAAAACGGACATTTTAAATCACTTTCCGATCTGAAAAAAGTAAATGATTTTCCTGTAAATAAATTCGAGATAATTGAATTATATTTGCAGTCCGAAAATAATTTAAATGAATAATATATACTTCACTGAAGAACACCACCTTTTTAGAGAAAGCTTAAAAGATTTTTTACAAAAGGAAGTTGTACCGCATATTGAAACTTGGGAAAAAACTGGATCGATAGATAAATCTATTTGGTTAAAACTTGGTGAAATGGGGTTTTTAGGAATAAACTATCCTGAAGCTTATGGCGGTTTAAATTTAGATTTATTTTACACGGTAATTTTATTAGAAGAGCTTCAAAAAATAAATTCTGGCGGATTTGCAGCAGCTGTTTGGGCACATGCGTATTTGGCCATGACACATTTAAATGCCGAGGGAAGCGAAGCCTTAAAGCAAAAATATTTAACAGCGAGTATTACTGGCGAAAAAGTTGGCTGCCTTTGTATCACTGAGCCTTTTGGAGGTAGTGATGTTGCAGGAATGCGCACAACTGCCGTAAAGAAAGCAGATGGTTATGTGTTAAATGGCTCAAAAACCTTTATTACTAATGGGGTTTATAGCGATTATTTAATTGTTGCGGCTAAAACAAATCCCGAACTGGGGAATAAGGGCATAAGCATCTTTTTAATCGATAGAGATACACCTGGTATTTCGGCTACTAAACTAGATAAATTAGGTTGGCGTGCTTCCGATACTGGTGAGATTGCCTTCGATAATGTTAAAATTCCTTTAGAGAACTTAATGAGCGAAGAAAACAAAGGATTTTCATATATTATGCAACACTTTGCTTTAGAGCGCTTAATAATGGGAATAAATGCCCATGCTAGAGCAGAATTTGCCTTAGAATATGCTTTACAATACATGAGCGAACGTAAAGCTTTCGGTAAATCTATTAACGAATTTCAAGCCTTGCGTCATACTATTTCCGATTTATACACCGAAATGGAAGTTTGCAAAACTTTTAACTACGCCGTAGCAAATCAATTAGATAAAGGTAATTACGTGGTTAAAGAAGCAACCATGTCTAAACTAAAATCTACCAAAATGGCCGACGAGGTTATTTACCAATGCTTACAGTTTTTAGGAGGTTATGGTTATATGGAAGATTACCCAATGGCACGTTTACTGCGTGACAGTAGGTTAGGGCCAATTGGTGGGGGGACATCCGAGATTTTACGAGAAATTATAGCCAAAATAATAATTGATAAAAAGAGTTATAAACCAGCAACTTAAAAATTTTTGAAAAATTAATTCAGTATTCAGAATTAATTATATATTTGCACCCACAAAATCCGAAAAAGAGAGGAGGTTAAGAGCTATGTTAATTATACCAATAAAAGAAGGAGAAAATATAGATAGAGCGTTAAAGCGTTACAAGCGTAAGTTTGATAGAACTGGTACTAAGCGTGCATTACAAACGCGTAAGCAGTTTACTAAGCCATCTGTTGCTCGTAGAGCGCAAGTTCAAAAAGCGCAATACATTCAATCTCTAAGAGATGCAGAAGAAATTTAATCGCTGTATTCCAAGATAATTTAAAATCCCACTTTATTTAGGTGGGATTTTTTTTGCTTCCTATTTAATTAAAGATTTGTATTTTTAAAAAAATCAATTCTAAAACATCCCTAAATTGTCCATTAAATCCTTTTCAGATTATTTGTTGCTCGAAAAAAATTATTCAGCATTAACTGTAAAAGCTTATATAAATGATATTAACGCTTTCGCGGAATTTGTGCGCGGTGAATACGAAACGGATTCAATTAGTACAATAAATTATCAGCAAATAAGAAGTTGGATTGTAACATTAGTTGAAGCTGGCATAACCAACCGAAGCATAAATCGAAAAGTATCGGCATTAAATTCATACTATAAATTTTTGCTCAAAACCGAAACAATTCAAATAAACCCATTAGCGAAACACAAAGCTTTAAAAACAAGTAAAAAAGTACAAATTCCATTTTCAGAAAGTGAAGTAAACCAAGTTTTAAATTATTTTAAAACAGAAAGTGATTATGAAGCATTACGTGATAAATTTATAATCGAATTATTTTATTCAACAGGAATTAGACGTATTGAATTGGTACAACTCAATCTAGCCAGTTTAGATTTGCCTAACAAAACGTTAAAGGTGTTAGGTAAACGAAATAAGGAACGAATATTACCGTTATTAAATAGTGTTGTAGAAACCGCCAAAGTATACCTTAAAGCAAGAAGCGAACTACAAATAATTAAAGATGTAGATAAGTTATTTTTAACAAAAAAAGGCGTTAAAATATACGAAACACTTGTTTACAGAATAATAAATGACTATTTTAGTAAAGCATCTACTAAAGTAAAAAAGAGTCCGCACATACTTAGGCACTCCTTTGCAACACATTTATTAAACCAAGGTGCAAACTTAAATGCTGTTAAAGAACTTTTAGGACATTCCAGTTTAGCTGCTACACAAGTTTATACACATAATAGTATAGCAGAATTAAAAAAAGTGCATATAAAAGCACATCCAAGAAGTAAAAAATAGCATTAAATTATTGTCTAACTAAACCTTTTATTTAACATGAAAGTAAACACGCAATCCGTAAATTTTAATGCAGATCAAAAATTAATTCAATTTATTCAAAAACGAATGGATAAATTAGATTTGTTTTACGACAAGGTCATTAAATCTGATGTTTTTTTAAAAGTTGAAAACACCAGCGAAAAAGCCAACAAAATTTTTGAAGCCAGAGTAAGTGTTCCGGGAGATAGCTTTGTAGTAAAAAAGCAATGTAAAACCTTCGAAGAAGGTGCCGATACTGCAATCGCGTCGTTAGAAAGACAGTTAAAAAAACGAAAAGAAAAATTAAGAGCCTATTTATAGTAAAATTTTTCAAAAAATGTTTTGAATACAAAAATAAATCTCTACATTTGCAGTCCGTTAGAAATAACGGGCTTTTTTTATATGGTAAAAAGTATAAAAACGCCGATGTAGCTCAGCTGGCTAGAGCAGCTGATTTGTAATCAGCAGGTCGTGGGTTCGAGTCCCTCCATCGGCTCAAAAAGTTTTGAAAATAGCATCAGGAAAACGTGTTAAATTTTTAAAAAAAAATATAATGCGTTGTGGGACGAGAAGTTTATCCTGAGCGAAGTCGAAGGGAGTCCCTCCATCGGCTCAAAATCCTTAAAAAATTAAGGCTCGAAATTTCGAGAAAGGTCTTTAAAATATTGAATACCATTGGGGAGATACTCAAGCGGCCAACGAGGGCAGACTGTAAATCTGCTGACTATGTCTTCGCAGGTTCGAATCCTGCTCTCCCCACAAAAATTTCAAAACTTTAGTTTTGAGATTTTAGTAAGGGGTCACCCTTACGGATACACGAGCTTGTGAGTGCATCCTTAAAACATGAAAAACGCGGGAGTAGCTCAGTTGGTAGAGCGTCAGCCTTCCAAGCTGAATGTCGCCGGTTCGAACCCGGTCTCCCGCTCTAAAAGATAAGCGATGCGCTCGATAAGGGTGAGAAGTTTATCTCGAGCGCAGTCGAGGGAAACCCGGTCTCCCGCTCAAAAGAGTTATCGGTTTTGGGTAAAGTGTAGTGGTTTAAAAAACCTTAAACTTTAAGCTAGAAACTTTAAACAAAAACTGCCGGTGTAGCTCAGGGGTAGAGCGTTTCCTTGGTAAGGAAGAGGTCACGGGTTCAAATCCCGTCATTGGCTCAATAGTATTAAACAAAAAATTATTAGATAACACTAATATTATTATATAACTAAGATTAAATTTATTTAAAAACATGGCAAAGGCAACTTTCGATCGTTCAAAACCACACTTAAACATTGGTACAATTGGACACGTAGATCACGGTAAAACAACTTTAACTGCTGCTATTACTAAAGTATTAGCTGATGCAGGTTTATCAGAAGCGAGAGATTTCGATCAAATTGATAACGCTCCAGAAGAAAAAGAAAGAGGTATTACAATTAATACATCTCACGTTGAGTATCAAACAGCAAATCGTCACTACGCGCACGTAGATTGTCCAGGTCACGCCGATTACGTTAAGAACATGGTAACTGGTGCTGCACAAATGGATGGTGCAATTTTAGTTGTTGCTGCTACTGATGGTCCTATGCCACAAACTCGCGAGCACATCTTATTAGGTCGCCAAGTAGGTATTCCTCGTATCGTTGTTTTCTTAAACAAAGTTGATATGGTTGACGATGAGGAGTTATTAGAGTTAGTAGATATGGAAGTTAGAGATTTATTAAACTTCTATGAGTACGATGGTGATAACGGACCTGTAATTTCTGGTTCTGCTTTAGGTGCACTTAACGGTGAGCAAAAGTGGGTTGATACTGTATTAGAATTAATGCAAGCTTGTGATGATTGGATCGAGGAGCCTGTACGTGATATGGATAAGCCTTTCTTAATGCCTATCGAAGACGTATTCTCTATTACTGGTCGTGGTACTGTAGCAACTGGTCGTATTGAAACTGGTGTAGCTAACACAGGTGACCCAGTAGAAATTATTGGTATGGGTGCAGAGAAATTAACTTCTACTATTACTGGTATCGAAATGTTCCGTCAAATATTAGATAGAGGTGAAGCTGGTGATAACGCTGGTATCTTATTAAGAGGTATTGAGAAAACTCAAATCTCAAGAGGTATGGTAATTACTAAGCCTGGTTCTGTAACTCCACACAAAAACTTCAAAGCTGAGGTTTATATCCTTAAGAAAGAAGAAGGTGGTCGTCACACACCATTCCACAATAACTACCGTCCACAGTTCTACGTACGTACAACTGACGTAACTGGTAATATTTCTTTACCTGATGGAGTAGAAATGGTAATGCCTGGAGATAACTTAACTATCACTGTTGAATTAATTCAACCAATCGCGATGAACGTAGGTTTACGTTTCGCTATCCGTGAAGGTGGTAGAACAGTAGGTGCTGGTCAGGTAACTGAAATTCTAGATTAATTAGATTAAAATAATTTATGCTTAGGGTGTCTCGAACAATCGAGATACCTTTAAGTATAAATACGGGTGTAGCTCAGTTGGTAGAGCACTGGTCTCCAAAACCAGGTGTCGGGAGTTCGAGTCTCTCCTCCCGTGCAAAATAAAAGAAGTTAAGCAGGTTGAATTTTATATTCAACTTGTTTTTATTAAAAAAAGTAATAATATGGGAATTGTAAATTATATAAAAGAATCATTTGCAGAGCTAAAAAATAATGTGACATGGCCTTCTTGGGCAGAAGCACAAAGTTTAACGGTTTTAGTAGCTGTGTTTTCTATTATATTTTCACTTGCTATTTGGGGTGTAGATACAGTTTTCAGTAAGGTTATTACGGCTTACTTTCAATGGATAGGTTAACAATTAATAGTTAAAGGAAAAAGATTATGTCTGAGGTAAGTGAAAAAAAATGGTATGTTGTTCGTGCAGTTAGTGGACAAGAGAACAAAATTAAAACATACATAGAAAATGAAATTGCACGTTTAGGAATGCAAGATTATGTTGATCAAGTATTGGTTCCTACCGAACGTGTGGTTCAAATTCGTAACGGAAAAAAAATACACAAAGAGAAAGTGTTTTTTCCAGGATACATTATGGTTCAAGCTAATTTAACTGGTGAAGTACCTCACATTATCCGTTCGGTAACGAATGTTATCGGATTTTTAGGTGAAACAAAGGGAGGTGATCCTGTGCCGTTAAGACAGTCTGAAGTAAATAGAATGTTAGGTAAGGTAGATGAGTTAACAGTAGAAGAAACTGCTAATGTAGCTATTCCTTACACTAAAGGAGAAACTGTTAAAGTTATTGATGGACCATTTAATGGATTTGATGGTACTATTGAAAACATTAATGAAGAAAAGCGTAAACTTGAAGTTATGGTTAAAATTTTCGGAAGAAAAACACCATTAGAGTTAAGTTATATGCAAGTAGAAAAAGTATAATAATTGTTACACTATATAAAATGATGCGTTTTTTGCTTCCAAACTAAGGCGTATCAAACTAAATTATTAAAAATGGCAAAAGAATTAGGTAAAGTAGTTAAGTTACAAGTTCGGGGAGGTGCTGCGAATCCGTCGCCACCGGTTGGACCCGCTTTAGGTGCTGCTGGAGTTAACATTATGGAGTTCTGTAAGCAATTTAATGCTAGAACTCAAGATAAACAAGGTAAAGTTTTACCAGTTGTTATCTCTGTTTATAAAGACAAGTCTTTCGACTTCGTTATTAAAACTCCTCCAGCTGCAGTACAATTATTAGAAGCGGCCAAGGTGAAAAAAGGTTCAGGTGAACCAAACCGAAAAAAAGTAGCTAAAGTATCTTGGGACCAAATTAAAACCATCGCAGAAGATAAAATGCAAGATTTAAATGCATTCGAAATTGAATCTGCAATGCGTATGGTGGCTGGTACAGCAAGATCTATGGGGATAACTGTTACAGGTCAATTTCCATCTTAATCTATTAAAGACATTACAAAATGGCAAGATTAACAAGAAAGCAAAAAGAAGCTTTAGCGAAAATTGAAAAAGGTAGAGTGTATTCGTTAAACGAAGCATCAGCCTTAGTTAAAGAAGTTACCAATACAAAATTTGATGCATCTGTAGATATCGCTGTACGTTTAGGAGTAGATCCTCGTAAAGCTAATCAAATGGTGCGTGGTGTGGTTTCGTTACCTCACGGTACTGGTAAAGACATGAAAGTATTAGCATTAGTTACTCCAGACAAAGAAGCAGAAGCTAAAGAAGCTGGAGCAGATTATGTTGGTTTAGATGAATACCTTGATAAAATTAAAGGTGGATGGACCGACGTAGATGTAATTATTACTATGCCAAGCGTTATGGGTAAATTAGGTCCTTTAGGACGTGTGTTAGGTCCTCGTGGTTTAATGCCAAACCCAAAAACTGGTACAGTAACTATGGATATTGCAAAAGCAGTAAGCGAAGTAAAAGCTGGTAAAATCGACTTTAAAGTTGATAAAACAGGTATTGTACATGCAGCTATAGGAAAAGCATCTTTTAGTGCTGATAAGATTGCAGGAAATGCAAATGAATTATTACAAACATTAATAAAATTAAAACCAACAACTGCAAAAGGTACTTACGTAAAGAGTATTTTTATTTCTTCTACAATGAGTCCTAGTATTGCTGTTGATCCTAAAATTGGTTAATTAAGTTAAAACTTTTATTATGACAAGAGAAGAAAAATCACAAGTTATTGAGGAGTTAACTGCAGAATTAGCCAATAATGCAAATATCTATTTAGCTGATATTTCTGGGTTAAACGCAGGAGCAACGTCTGATTTACGTCGTGCAGCTTTTAAAGCAAACGTAAAAATGGCAGTTGTTAAAAATACCTTACTTGCTAAAGCAATGGAGGCTTCAGATAAAGAATTTGGAGACTTACCTTCAGTGTTAAAAGGAAATACATCAGTAATGTATGCCGAAGCAGGTAACGCGCCAGCAAAGTTAATTAAAAACTTCCGTAAGAAAACCGAAAAGCCTTTATTAAAAGGAGCGTTTATTGAAGAAGCAATTTACATTGGCGATGAGCAATTAGATGCTTTAGTTGATATTAAGTCTAAAGACGAGTTATTAGGAGAGATTGTTGGATTACTTCAATCGCCTGCTAAAAATGTTGTTTCAGCACTTAAATCAGGTGGCGGAAAAATTGCAGGTATTATTAAAACACTATCTGAAAAAGAAGGATAGTATTAGCGAGTACGCACTTTATTACAATTATATTATTAAAAACACTATTAAAACGATAGAAAAATGGCAGATTTAAAAGATTTCGCAGAACAATTAGTTAACTTAACAGTAAAAGAAGTAAACGAGTTAGCTACTATATTAAAAGATGAGTATGGTATCGAGCCTGCTGCTGCTGCTGCAGTTGCTGTTGCTGGTCCTGCTGCTGGTGGTGATGACGCTGGTGAAGCTCAAACTGAGTTTGACGTAATATTAAAAGCCGCTGGTGGTTCTAAATTAGCTGTTGTTAAATTAGTTAAAGAATTAACTGGTTTAGGATTAAAAGAAGCTAAAGAATTAGTTGATGGTGCACCAAGCGCTATTAAAGAAGGAATTGCTAAAGACGAAGCAGAAGCTTTAAAATCTTCTTTAGAAGAAGCAGGAGCAGAAGTTGAGCTTAAGTAAGCTTAACCACTCTTAAAAACAAAGGTTTAGGTTTATCCCGCTAAACGGCGGGATATCACCTAGACCATTTTGCGTATATAAAAGTATAGCAAATAAAACATATTTTTTGGCACGGTATCGTGCCGTTTTTTCCAAGTGTTTAAAGAGCACTTTAACTATTTTTTTAATCAAAATTCCGTCCATTGATGTTGTCAACACAAGCTGAAAGATTAAATTTCTCCTCTATTGTTAATAGAACGGAATATCCAGATTTCTTGGATATTCAAATTAAGTCGTTTCAAGATTTTTTCCAACTAGAAACTAAATCAGAAGAGCGAGGAGATGAAGGTCTTTATAATACCTTCATGGAAAACTTTCCAATTACAGATTCTCGTAATCAATTTGTATTAGAGTTTCTAGATTACTTCGTAGATCCACCAAGGTATACTATTGAAGAGTGTATAGAAAGAGGACTTACTTATAGCGTACCGCTTAAAGCTAGGTTAAAATTATATTGTACCGATCCTGAACATGAAGATTTCGAAACCATTGTTCAAGATGTGTATTTAGGAACTATTCCTTACATGACGCCTAGTGGTACTTTCGTTATTAATGGTGCAGAGCGTGTTGTAGTATCGCAATTACACCGTTCGCCAGGGGTATTCTTTGGTCAGTCATTCCATGCCAATGGTACTAAATTATATTCAGCTAGAGTTATTCCTTTTAAAGGATCATGGATAGAATTCGCTACCGATATAAACCAAGTAATGTATGCTTATATCGATAGAAAGAAAAAATTACCTGTAACTACGCTTTTCCGTGCTATCGGTTTTGAGCGTGATAAAGATATATTAGAAATTTTCGATTTAGCAGAAGAAGCTAAAGTATCTAAAACAGGACTTAAAAAGTATTTAGGTCGCAAATTAGCTGCACGTGTACTTAACACTTGGCATGAAGATTTTGTTGATGAAGATACAGGTGAAGTGGTATCAATCGAGCGTAACGAAATTGTGCTTGATCGTGATACTATTTTAGATAAAGATAATATTGAAGAAATTATTGAAGCTGATGTTAAAACGATTCTTCTTCACAAAGAATCGAACGAACAAGGTGATTATGCAATCATCCACAACACGCTTCAAAAAGATCCTACAAACTCAGAAAAAGAGGCTGTAGAACATATATACCGTCAATTACGTAACGCAGAACCGCCCGATGAGGAAACTGCTCGTGGCATAATTGACAAGTTATTCTTCTCAGATCAACGTTACTCTCTTGGTGAAGTTGGTCGTTACAGAATGAACAAAAAATTAGGTTTAGATATTGGAATGGATAAGCAAGTACTTACCAAAGAAGATATCATAACTATTATAAAATACTTAATTGAGCTTATCAACTCTAAGGCAGAGATTGATGATATCGATCACTTATCAAACCGTCGTGTACGTACTGTTGGTGAGCAATTATCTCAACAGTTTGGTGTTGGTTTAGCACGTATGGCGCGTACTATTCGTGAGCGTATGAACGTTCGTGATAACGAGGTGTTTACTCCAATCGATTTGATTAATGCGAAGACCTTATCTTCAGTAATCAATTCATTCTTTGGTACCAACCAGTTATCTCAATTTATGGATCAAACTAATCCATTAGCAGAGATCACTCACAAACGTCGTTTATCAGCTTTAGGTCCTGGAGGTCTTTCAAGAGAAAGAGCAGGTTTCGAAGTTCGTGACGTTCACTATACACACTACGGAAGACTTTGTCCTATTGAAACACCAGAAGGTCCAAACATTGGTCTTATCTCGTCACTTTCTGTATATGCGAAAGTAAACTCAATGGGATTCATCGAAACACCTTATCGTCCTGTTGAAAACGGTGTTGTAGATATCAAAAATGCACCAACATATTTAAGTGCAGAGGAAGAAGAAGAAAAATTAATCGCTCAAGCAACGGTTAATGTTGATGAGGATGGTAAGATATTACACGATAAGGTTATTGCCCGTATGGAAGGTGATTTCCCTGTAATTGAGCCAACCGATTTACATTACACCGACGTAGCACCAAACCAAATTTCGTCTATCTCGGCATCGTTAATTCCATTCTTAGAGCATGATGATGCAAACCGTGCGTTAATGGGATCGAACATGATGCGTCAAGCGGTACCATTATTAAGAGTGGATTCTCCAATTGTTGGAACTGGTCTTGAGCGTCAAGTTGCTAAAGATTCTAGAGTATTAATTAATGCGGAAGGGACTGGTGAAGTATTATACGTTGATGCTAACGAAATTAAAATTAGATACGACCGAACAGAAGATGAGGCTAAAGTAAGCTTCGATTCTGATATCAAAACGTATCCATTAATCAAGTTTAGAAAAACGAACCAAGGTACATCTATTAACCTTAAACCAATCGTTGTAAAAGGTGATACCGTATCTAAAGGTCAAGTTTTATGTGAAGGTTATGCGACTCAACAAGGTGAATTAGCCTTAGGTAGAAACATGAAAGTGGCCTTCATGCCTTGGAAAGGATATAACTTTGAGGATGCGATTGTAATTTCAGAAAAAGTTGTTCGTGAAGATATATTTACATCTATCCATATCGATGAGTATTCTTTAGAAGTTAGAGATACTAAATTAGGTAACGAAGAGTTAACTAACGATATTCCTAACGTTTCTGAAGAAGCTACTAAAGATTTAGATGAAAACGGTATGATTCGCGTTGGAGCCGAGGTTAAACCTGGCGACATCTTAATTGGTAAAATTACACCAAAAGGTGAAAGCGATCCTACTCCAGAAGAAAAATTGTTACGTGCCATTTTTGGAGATAAAGCAGGTGATGTTAAAGATGCGTCGTTAAAAGCTTCGCCATCATTAAATGGTGTGGTAATCGAGAAGAAATTATTTGCTAGAGCAGTAAAAGATAAGCGTAAAAGAGCTCAAGATAAAGATGATATCTTGGCACTTGAAGCACAATACGATAGAAAGTTTGATGATTTAAAAGAAGTTTTAGTTGAAAAACTTTTCGCTATAGTAAACGGTAAAACAGCTCAAGGTATTTTTAACGATTTAGGTGAAGAAGTATTACCAAAAGGTAAAAAATTCACTTTAAAAATGTTAAATGCGGTTGATGATTATGCGCATTTAGTGTCTGGTAAATGGACAACCGACGACCATACAAACCAATTAGTTGCCGATTTAATTCACAACTACAAAATCAAAGAAAACGATTTACAAGGGGCGTTACGTCGTGAGAAGTTTACCATTTCTGTAGGTGATGAGTTACCTTCAGGAATTATTAAACTAGCTAAAGTTTACATTGCTAAAAAACGTAAACTTAAAGTAGGTGATAAAATGGCAGGTCGTCACGGTAACAAAGGTATCGTTGCACGTATTGTTCGTCAAGAAGATATGCCATTCTTAGAAGACGGAACACCTGTCGATATCGTACTTAACCCACTTGGTGTACCATCGCGTATGAACATTGGGCAGATTTACGAAACCGTTCTTGGTTGGGCAGGTCAAAAATTAGATAGAAAGTATGCTACCCCTATTTTTGATGGTGCAACTATCGATCAAATTAATGCACTAACTGACGAAGCAGGAATCCCACGTTACGGTCATACGTATTTATACGATGGTGGTACTGGTGAGCGTTTCGATCAACCAGCAACAGTGGGTGTTATCTACATGTTAAAATTAGGACACATGGTAGACGATAAAATGCACGCACGTTCTATAGGACCTTACTCATTAATTACACAACAACCTCTTGGTGGTAAAGCACAATTTGGAGGTCAGCGTTTTGGTGAGATGGAAGTTTGGGCACTTGAAGCATACGGTGCATCAAGTACTTTACGCGAGATTTTAACTGTAAAATCTGATGATGTAATTGGTAGAGCAAAAACTTACGAAAGTATTGTAAAAGGCGAGCCAATGCCAGATCCAGGATTACCAGAATCATTCAATGTATTAATGCATGAATTGAAAGGTTTAGGATTAGATATCAGATTAGAAGAATAAAAAAATAGTATGCAGTCGCAGTACTCAGTTTACAATCAGAGTGAACTGAATACTGAGACTGAGACTGAATACTACATAAAGATATGGCAAGAAAACAAGATAAGAATACAGTAAAGAGATTTAATAAAATCTCAATTGGTTTAGCATCACCAGAGTCTATTTTAGCAGAATCTCGTGGCGAAGTATTAAAACCAGAAACTATCAATTATCGAACTCACAAACCAGAAAGAGATGGTTTGTTCTGTGAGCGTATTTTTGGTCCTGTTAAGGATTACGAATGTGCTTGTGGTAAATATAAAAGAATCCGTTATAAAGGTATTGTTTGCGACCGTTGTGGAGTTGAAGTAACTGAAAAGAAAGTACGTCGCGACAGAGTAGGGCATATTAATTTAGTGGTGCCTGTGGCTCACATTTGGTATTTCCGTTCTTTACCTAACAAAATAGGGTATTTACTTGGTTTACCTTCTAAGAAATTAGATATGATAATTTACTACGAACGTTACGTAGTAATTCAACCAGGTATCGCTAAAAATGAAGAAGGCGAGCCTTTACAAAAATTAGATTTCCTTACGGAAGAAGAGTATTTAAATATTTTAGATACACTTCCACAAGATAATCAGTATTTAGATGACACCGACCCTAACAAGTTTATCGCTAAAATGGGAGCTGAGTGTTTAATTGAGTTATTAGCTAGAATTGATTTAGAATCATTATCATACGAGCTACGTCATAAAGCAAATACCGAAACATCTAAACAACGTAAAACTGAAGCTTTAAAGCGTTTACAAGTTGTTGAAGCATTACGCGAATCTAACAACAACCGTGAAAACAGACCAGAGTGGATGATTATGAAGGTTATTCCAATCATTCCGCCAGAATTACGTCCGTTAGTACCATTAGACGGTGGTCGTTTTGCAACGTCCGATTTAAATGATTTATACCGTCGTGTAATTATTCGTAACAACCGTTTAAAGCGTTTAGTTGAAATTAAGGCTCCTGAGGTAATTTTACGTAACGAAAAACGTATGCTACAAGAATCTGTAGATTCGTTATTTGATAACACACGTAAATCTTCAGCAGTAAAAACCGATTCTAACCGTCCGTTAAAATCATTATCAGACAGTTTAAAAGGTAAGCAAGGGCGTTTCCGTCAAAACTTACTTGGTAAACGTGTTGATTATTCTGCACGTTCGGTAATTGTTGTAGGACCTGAATTAAAATTATTTGAGTGTGGATTGCCAAAAAATATGGCAGCAGAACTTTACAAACCTTTCGTAATTAGAAAATTAATTGAAAGAGGTATTGTAAAAACTGTAAAATCTGCAAAGAAGATTATAGATAAAAGAGAGCCTGTGGTTTGGGATATCTTGGAAAATGTTCTTAAAGGACATCCGGTATTGCTAAACCGTGCGCCAACGTTACACCGTTTGGGTATTCAAGCGTTTCAACCTAAATTAATTGAAGGTAAAGCGATTCAATTACATCCATTAGTGTGTACGGCATTTAACGCCGATTTCGATGGTGACCAAATGGCGGTTCACTTACCATTAGGACCAGAAGCTATTTTAGAGTGTCAATTATTAATGTTGGCCTCTCACAATATCTTAAACCCTGCAAATGGTTCGCCAGTAGCGGTACCATCTCAGGATATGGTTCTTGGGCTGTATTATATGACTAAAGAGCGTAAATCTACACCAGAAGTTCCAATTAAAGGTGAAGGTTTAACATTCTATTCTCCAGAAGAAGTAGAAATTGCTTTTAACGAAAAACGAGTAGATTTAAATGCATCTATTAAAGTTCGTACCATTGATATTAATGAAGAAGGAAAGCTTGACAGAATGGTTATTGAAACCACTGTAGGTCGTGTGTTATTTAACCAACACGTACCGCAGGCAGCAGGTTACATTAACCAGGTATTAACTAAAAAGTCGTTAAGAGATATTATTGGTGATATCTTAAAAGCAACATCGGTTCCTGAAACTGCCGATTTCTTAGATGCGATTAGAACCTTAGGATTCAACTTTGCATTTAAAGGTGGTTTATCATTCAGTTTAGGTGATATTATTATTCCTGCTGAAAAGCAAGGTATGATTGATGCAGCCAACAAACAAGTTGATGGCATTATGGGTAACTATAACATGGGACTTATTACCAACAACGAACGTTATAACCAAGTTATTGATATCTGGACATCAACCAACGCAGAGTTAACCGAGTTATCTATGAAGCGTATTCGCGAAGATCAACAAGGATTTAACTCGGTATTTATGATGCTTGATTCTGGAGCGCGTGGATCGAAAGAGCAAATTCGTCAGTTAACTGGTATGCGTGGATTAATGGCTAAGCCTAAAAAATCTAATGCAGGTGGCGGTGAAATTATTGAAAACCCAATTCTTTCTAACTTTAAAGAAGGTCTTTCAATTTTAGAATACTTTATTTCTACTCACGGTGCTCGTAAAGGTCTTGCGGATACGGCATTAAAAACTGCCGATGCAGGTTACTTAACACGTCGTTTAGTTGATGTTTCTCAAGATGTTATTATTAACTCTGAAGATTGTGGAACATTAAGAGGTGTAGAGGTAGAAGCACTTAAAAAGAATGATGAAATCGTTGAAACACTAGCTGCTAGAATTGTAGGTAGAGTGTCGTTAAACGATGTACACAACCCATTAACTGAGGAGTTATTAGTTTCTGCAGGACAGTTAATTAACGACCAAATTGCAAAAACTATTGGCGATTCTCCGGTTGAAAGTATTGAGGTACGTTCTCCATTATCATGTGAGGCTACTCAAGGTATTTGTGCTAAATGTTACGGTCGTAACTTAGCTACTGGTAAAATGGTACAACGTGGTGAAGCTGTTGGTGTAGTTGCTGCTCAGTCTATTGGAGAACCAGGTACACAGTTAACGCTTCGTACATTCCACGTAGGTGGTATTGCAGGTAACATTTCAGAAGAAAACAAACTTATTGTTAAATTTGACGGTGTTGCCGAAATTGAAGATTTAAAAACAGTTAAAGGTCAAGATAACGAAGGTAACGATATTGATATTGTAATCTCTAGAACATCTGAACTTAAACTTATTGATAAGAGAACAGGTATTGTTTTAAGTACTAATAACATTCCATATGGTTCTACGCTTAATATTAAAAATGGCGCGAACTTAACAAAAGGTGATGTAGTTTGTACTTGGGATCCATACAACGGTGTAATTATTTCGGAGTTTGCTGGTAAAGTAAAATACGAAAACATCGAGCAAGGTATTACCTACCAAGTTGAGATTGATGAACAAACAGGTTTCCAAGAAAAAGTAATTTCAGAATCTAGAAATAAAAAGTTAATTCCTACGCTTCACATTGAAGATAGTAATGGCGAAACTATACGTTCGTACAACTTACCTGTTGGAGCGCATTTAATGATTGATGATGGTGAGAAGATTAGCGTTGGTAAAATTTTAGTTAAAATACCACGTAAATCAGCAAAAGCGGGAGATATTACGGGTGGTTTACCTCGTGTAACCGAATTATTCGAAGCACGTAACCCGTCTAACCCAGCTGTTGTTTCAGAGATTGATGGTGTGGTATCATTTGGTAAAATTAAGCGTGGTAACCGTGAAATTATCGTAGAATCTAAATTAGGTGAAGTTAAAAAGTACTTAGTGAAGTTATCAAATCAAATTCTTGTACAAGAAAACGATTTTGTAAAAGCTGGTATGCCACTTTCTGATGGTTCTGTTACACCTAACGATATCTTGAATATTAAAGGCCCATCGGCAGTACAACAATATTTAGTAAACGAAGTACAAGAAGTTTACCGTTTACAAGGTGTGAAAATTAACGATAAGCACTTCGAGGTTGTTGTAAGACAGATGATGCGTAAAGTTAGAATTATTGATTCTGGAGATACATTGTTCTTAGAAGATCAATTAGCACATAAAGCAGACTTTATTAAAGAAAATGACGATATTTTTGGAATGAAGGTTATTGAAGATGCAGGAGATTCGGCCAACTTAAAACAAGGTCAAATTGTAACGCCTCGTCAATTACGTGATGAAAACTCTATACTACGTCGTGAAGATAAAAACCTTGTTGTAGCTCGTGATGCACAACCAGCAACAGCAACACCAATTCTTCAGGGTATTACTAGAGCGTCGCTTCAAACCAAGTCGTTTATTTCGGCAGCATCGTTCCAGGAAACTACTAAAGTATTAAACGAAGCAGCAGTAGCTGGTAAAGTAGATTCTTTAGAAGGCTTGAAGGAAAATGTAATTGTTGGACACAGAATTCCGGCAGGTACAGGTATGCGTAAATACAGCGACATTATTGTAGGCTCAAAAGAAGAGTTCGACCAAATGATGCAAGTAAAACAAGAGTTAAATTATAATTAAATGATACTACGGTTCTACAAGCCTGAGGCGACGTAGAACCTTAAAGTAGAATTTATCCCAAACTTGTTTTGGGATCTCATTTAAGAAGAAAATGATATAACTTATTAAACTAAAGCCTTCATGTATTTTACGTGAAGGCTTTTTTTATTAAACTTAATTTGTATAAACTATATTTTTGCTTTTGCGGAAATAAAAAATAAACTTTAAATGGCAGACGATAATAAAACGCCTAAACAAGGGCAATTAAACATAGAATTAGATGAAAAGGTGGCAGATGGAACCTATTCTAACCTAGCAATAATAAATCATTCGGTATCAGAATTTGTGGTAGATTTTGTAAACATCATGCCAGGTGTACCAAAAAGCAAAGTGAAGTCGCGTATTATTTTAACGCCGCAGCACGCTAAACGCTTATTAAAAGCACTTAACGATAATGTACAACGTTTTGAACAAGCTCATGGTGAAATTAAAGATTACGAGCAACCGCCTATACCATTGAATTTTGGTCCTACAGGGCAAGCATAAATAAATCTAAAATAAATTTTATAAAATTTTGGGTAAAGGTTGCTCGAAATGTTTCAAGCAGCAACCGCCAATACCGCTAAATTTTGGGCCAACAGGACAGGCTTAAAAAATTTAAGTCTGTGTTTTATAAAACTAGTGTTAGAGGTTGCTCGAAATGTTTCAAACAGCAACCGCCAATACCTTTAAATTTGGGGCCAACAGGACATTAAGCCTGTGTTTTATGGAACAGTGTTAAAGGTTGCTCGAAATGTTTCAAATGGCAACCACCAATACCTTTGAATTTTGGTCCGACAGGACAAGCATAAATAAATCTAAAATAAATTTTATAAAATTTTGGGTAAAGGTTGCTCGAAATATTTCAAACAGCAACCGCCAATACCGCTAAATTTTGGACCAACAGGACAGGCAGAATGGTAAAAGTAGAATAAAAAAATCCCAATGATTTACGTAAGTACCTCATTGGGATTTAAACTTTCAAGAAGCCTGCTTGTTTATTCGCTTATGATATTTTAATGCGCCTGAGGGACACTTTTTTATCTGATTAATAATTTTACTCGTTTCAACACCATCTAAATTAATCCAAGGAATAATACAATTGCTAAAAACTTCCGATAACTCCTTTGCACACTTCTCAGCATGTATGCAAAGTTTGGGTTCGTAGGTTACAGTAATATCTTCATTACTGAATTCATTGTTGAAAGTTTCCATAGGTTTTCATATTTGGGGTTATGAATTACTATTTGTATTGTAAAATTACAAATTAATCACGTAAAAATCAACAATATGATAATTTTTGTATGTTAAAATTGATAAATATTTAGTTTTTGTTTAGAATTCCGATGTAAAATGTAATTTAACACTTGGGTATTTTTGTTGTGTCATTTGTAACGAAAAAGGCGAGTCCGCTAAAAACACTAATTGGCCATGTTTATCTTTTGCTAAAAAGCGTTGTTTAACACGTATAAATTCTTTGTATTCTTCCGATTTTTTATCTTCAGCATTAACCCAACAAGCCTTATGAACATTTAGGTTTTCGTAAGTACATTTGGCGCCGTACTCATGCTCTAGTCTATATTGTATTACTTCATATTGTAGTGCACCAACCGTACCTATTACTTTTCTTCCATTAAGCTCTAATGTAAATAATTGCGCAACACCTTCATCCATTAATTGGTCGATACCTTTATACAGTTGTTTCGATTTTAATGGGTCGGCATTGTTTATATATCTAAAATGTTCTGGAGAAAAACTAGGAATACCTTTATAGTTTAATACTTCGCCTTCGGTTAATGTATCTCCAATTTTAAAACTCCCGGTATCTTGTAAACCAACAATATCTCCAGGGTAGGAGATGTCTACAATTTCTTTCTTTTCAGCAAAAAAGGCATTTGGACTCGAAAATTTTAGTTTTTTGTTATGTCTTACGTGTAAATAAGGTGTGTTACGTTTAAACTCACCAGATACAATTTTAACAAAGGCTAGGCGGTTACGGTGGTTAGGATCCATGTTGGCATGAATTTTAAATACAAAGCCGCTAAATTTGTTTTCATCGGGTTTTACCAAACGTTCTTCACTTTGTTTAGCACGTGGTTTCGGCGCGATGTCAACAAAACAATCTAATAATTCTCGAACACCAAAGTTATTTAATGCCGAACCAAAAAATACAGGTTGCTGGCTTCCGTTTAAATAGTCTTCTTTATTAAAAGTTGGGTAAATACCTTCAACCAATTCAATTTCTTCTCTTAAAGTATTGGCGGCAGTTTCGCCCACAAGTTTATCTAATTCTGGAGATGATAAATCTGATATTTCAACAGTTTCTTCAATATTCTTCCTACTATCTCCACTAAATAAGTTCACATTTTTTTCCCAAATATTGTAAATACCTTTAAAGTCGTAACCCATACCAATAGGAAAACTTAATGGAGCTACGGTAAGTCCTAGTTTTTGTTCAACTTCATCAAGCAAATCAAAAGCATCTTTACCTTCACGATCTAGTTTGTTTATAAAAACAATCATAGGTATGTTTCGCATACGGCATACTTCAACTAGTTTTTCGGTTTGCTCCTCAACACCTTTTGCAACATCAATAACAACAATTACGCTATCTACCGCTGTAAGGGTTCTAAAGGTATCTTCGGCAAAATCCTTATGTCCAGGCGTATCCAAAATGTTAATTTTAGTACCATTGTACTCAAAAGCTAAAACCGAAGTTGCTACCGAAATACCACGCTGGCGTTCAATTTCCATAAAATCACTTGTTGCACCTTTTTTTATTTTATTACTTTTTACAGCACCAGCTTCTTGAATAGCTCCTCCAAAAAGTAATAATTTTTCAGTTAATGTAGTTTTACCGGCATCTGGATGCGAAATAATGCCAAAAGTTCGTCTGCGTTGTATTTCTTTTAAAAAACTCATAAGATATTTATACAAATGGGTTGCAAATATACTATTTATAAAAGCAATTATTATAGAAGATTTGAGCCCTTTTATAAATTTATAAATAGATTGTCTTTTTAAATTTTACGTGGTATTTTTGTTTTATATGGAAGAAGAAAAAGTAATTTTAGTAAATGAACAAGACGAACCTATAGGTTTAATGCCTAAAATGGAAGCCCATGAAAAAGCGCTGTTGCATAGGGCGTTTTCGGTTTTTATTTTTAACGATAAAAACGAATTGATGTTGCAACAACGTGCCTTAGGAAAATACCATTCACCAGGTTTATGGACCAACACTTGTTGTAGTCATCAACGCGATGGCGAAAGTAATATTGATGCCGGTAAAAGACGCCTTATGGAAGAAATGGGATTTGTAACCGAATTACAAGAAACGATTTCGTTTATATATAAAGCTCCTTTTGATAATGGCTTAACCGAGCATGAATACGACCATGTTATGGTGGGTCATTTTAATGATGCTCCAAATATAAATTTTGAGGAAGTTGAAGCTTGGAAATGGATGCCACTGGAAGCTGTTAAAAATGATATAGAAATACATCCAGAACGCTATACCGAATGGTTTAAAATTATTTTCGAAAAGTTTTATAAGCACATAAATATTGAAAAATTATGAGGGCTACGGTAAGCAGAAAGGCTCATTTTAATGCAGCTCATAGATTGTATAGAAAAGATTGGAGCGACGAAAAAAACCAAGCTGTTTTTGGCAAATGCAATAACCCTAATTTTCATGGACACAATTATGAATTAATTGTAAGTGTAACAGGTGAGATTAATCCTGAAACTGGTTTTGTGGTAGATATGAAAATTTTAAAAGACCTTATTTTTGAAGAAATTGAGCAAAGCTTCGATCATAAAAATTTAAATCTTGAAGTTGAAGCTTTTAAAAACTTAAATCCTACTGCCGAAAATATTGCTGTAGTAATTTACAATATTTTAAAACCAAAATTAAATTCAGAATTAAATTTGAAAATTACCTTATACGAAACACCTCGTAATTTCGTTACCTATTCTGGTGAATAAAAACTTAATAAATAATATTAAAAAAACAGTATTGTATTTGGTTAAAATGTAATTTTGTAGCGTTAAAAAATAAAATTATGGCAAACGTAAGAGATTTAAAAAAAGATATAAACTACGTATTAGGCGATATTATTGAAGCCGTATATGTTTGGGAAATGGAAAATACCGATAAAGAAACCAAACAAAGCGAGGCAATAATTGATGAAGCTATTGATACTTTTGATGCCCTTATAGCAAAGGTTAATGCTAAAAATATTGACAATGCAAAGGCGCATTTTAAGGCTATTAATACAGAGTTAGAAGAAAAAGGGAAGGCCTTAATAGAAAAGGTAAATAGCCTTTAGTAAAATTTTTTTATTAAAGTGCTTGCAAATATAATTTTTGCGTTTATATTTGCACCCGCAATTAAGCCGATATAGCTCAGCTGGCTAGAGCAGCTGATTTGTAATCAGCAGGTCGTGGGTTCGAGTCCCTCTATCGGCTCAAAAAAATAAAACCGTTTCAATTTAATTTTGAAACGGTTTTTTTATTTTGACCAATATTTAAAACTATTATTTTTCGGTTTCTTTAATAGTTTTAATAAAGGCTTCTAATTCTTTTCCGTATTTTGAAGTTTTAACCTTAGGCGTAAGTTTTTTATTAATGGTGTCTAAAAATTTAACTTGGGCGTTATATATTTCTGAAAGTGCTAAATAAGGGGCAACCTCACTATCGTTATGGTTTAAGGCAAAATTAACGGTATATAAGTATTGTCTTTTTACTAAATTTTTACTCACTTTAACCAATGAATCTAAGGCAACAGAATCGCCATCGCGTTGCGCTTCAAACTGTTCTTTAATTAATTCTAAACGTTTGTTATTTACTTTCGAAATCATTAATAAATATTCTTCGTAAATATCTTGTTGGGCAGATCCTTCAATTTCGGCATCAAAAACAAAATTTTTAAGACTTGTATTAATTATAGTTGTACCCTTATCGGCAAAAAATTTAATTCTATCTTGCTCGGTGCTATTTTTATCTAAATCTAAAAAGAAAACTTCTGGCGATTCAATATTTCCGTGTAACGTAAAGTTTGGGTCTCCGTTAATAATTAAACTATCAACAGTAACTAAAAGGGTATCTTCAATTTTTTTAAGATAAATGGTGCCTTTTTTTAAACCTTTTATATGTCCTGTTACAATTAAATCTTTTTCTGTTTTACCACAAGAACATAGTATTAATAAAGTAAGTAAGGTTACCAGTGTTTTTTTCATATTTCTAATAATTTTTTACGGATAGCAAATATCTTATAATTTAAATTATTAAGCTAATTGGTTTTTAATAAAATGTTTTTAGGCCGTTTGTTTTTGTTAAAAAAATACTAATACAAAATAAGATTTTAAAGTTTGGCACGGGTATTGTAATATAAAAAGTAATTACATTCCTATTAAAAGTTTATTGAGTGGTTACTTTAAACTTACAGAAAGTAATTCATATTTTTGGTTAGTTAGTTAGTTAGAGAAAAACACCTCACTTTAGAGGTGTTTTTTTATGGTTTAATTTTAAAACCAATAACTTCGTTTAGCTAATTAATGTGCGTTTTATCGATGAAATGCAATATTTTGAAACAAAATGTTAAAAAAATGTGTATTTCATCGATTATTAAAGTATTTAGTCGTTTTATTATTTCAAAGAGTTATATATTTGAAGTGTACTAAATAACACACTTTTTAGTTCAATGGATTAATTAATTAATATTTGCATTATGTTGTTGATGCGGTTTCCCCAAATCTAACCTACATAAAAAATTTAAGCAAATTGAGAAAGAACCGAGTTTGAGGGAACTCGGTTTTTTTATGCAATAATTCTAAAGGTTAAATTAATACGTTTTCCAATTGTTTTTTTAGTTTTTGGTATTTGGTGAAGCCAGTTATTTTGTGTGTCGCCTTGCATTAAAAGTAAGCTTCCGTTTTGCAAAATTAACTTGTGTTTTAATTGTTTATCGGTGCGATGTTTAAAATGAAATACACGTTCTGCTCCAAAGCTAACCGATGCGATAATAGGTTGTTCTCCAAGCTCTTTTTCGTTATCGGCGTGCCAACCGTTACTATCGTTACCAGTTCGGTATAAATTGGCTAAACAACTAGTAAACTCTATTTTTAATTCATTTTCTATAATAGTTTTAATACGAGATAAATTTGCATTAAACATTTCGGGTTGCATAATAATATTGCTGTATTTATACCTGTTTTGGTTGTTTGCAAAAAAAGCAGTTAACCGCGGTTGCAAGTGAGTTTTACCAAACATTTTAATCGTGTCTTGTTGCCACTTTACCTCGTTTAGCAAGGCTTCAAATAAAGTGTTTGCTTCTTTAGTGGTAAAGAAATTAGGATAATAGATAACCTCGGCATCCTTCAATTTTAAATCTATTGCATTTGTTAATCGCATCTCTGTTTTATTTTCTAAATTAGCATAATTATGAAAAATAAAATACTTGTTTTACTTTGTTTTGTAGGTTTATCTGCTTTTGCTCAATTGCCAAAAGGATTCGTTTACGTTAAAGATGTTATTCCAGATTTAGAGGTTGAATTGCGATATAACACAACCAATAATTTTTTGGGAAAGCATGTTGAAGGCTATCATACTAATCGATTAATATTGACTAAAAATGCAGCTGAAGCATTAAAATTGGTTCAAGAAGAACTTTTGCAACAAAATTTATGTTTAAAGGTTTATGATGGTTATCGGCCTCAAGAAGCTGTAAATCATTTTGTGAAATGGGCAAAAAAGCTTGATGATACGGTAAATAAGTCGGTATATTATCCTAAAGAAAAGAAACGAAATCTATTTAAAAACGGATATATTGCCTCAAAATCTGGCCATAGCCGAGGTAGCACAGTCGATTTAACAATTATTGATGCAAATACAGGAATACCTATAGATATGGGAAGTCCGTTCGATTTTTTTGGGCAACAATCATGGGTGTCTTACAATAAAATTACAAAAGACCAACATGCCAATAGAATGTTGTTGCAACGCGTTATGCAAAAGCATGGGTTTAGAAGTTACTCTAAAGAATGGTGGCATTTTACCTTACGCGGTGAGCCTTTCCCAAAAACCTATTTTGATTTCCCTGTGAAATAATTTTTAATACCAGCGCTTTTTCTTCTTTTTAGAAGCAGTACTTTTTCTTCCTTTTTTGTGTTTGCTTCCTGTTTTTTTAGATTTATGAATAATAGGTTTCGCTTTAGGATCTAAAGGATACGGGTGCTCACTTTCAACAGGAATATCTTTTTGAATAAGTTGCTGAATGGTTTTTACATAATTTTTTTCATCGGCAGAACATAAGGAATAAGCAGTTCCCGTTTTACCAGCGCGAGCAGTTCTACCAATGCGGTGTACGTAAGTTTCGGGTACGTTTGGTAAATCGAAATTGATTACAGCATCTAATTCATTAATATCTATGCCACGTGCCGCAACATCGGTAGCAATTAAAATATTGACATAGCCATTTTTAAATTTGTTTAGTGCTTCTTGACGCAGGTTTTGCGTTTTATCACCGTGAATGCTATCGACTTTATAGCCGTTTTTAGTTAAGGTTTCTTCCAATTTATTAACGCCAAATTTGGTGCGTCTAAAAATTATAATTGTGCCTTTAATGGTGTTTCGTAATAAATGTAAACACAATTCCATTTTATTACGTTTAGGTACGTAATATAAAATTTGATTGATATTTTTTGAAGTCGATGAATTTGTCGCAACTTCAATACGTTCTGGTTCGTTTAAAATAGAATTAGCTAGCTGTTCAACCTTAAACGGAATAGTCGCTGAAAATAACAGAATTTGTTTTTCTTTTGTACATAAACGTTCAATTTTTTTAACATCATCAATAAAACCCATGTCGAGCATTAAGTCGGCTTCATCTAAAACAAGTGTTTGAATGTAATCTAAATTTAATAGATCTTGTTTATGCAAATCGAGAAGGCGACCAGGAGTTGCAATTAAAATATCTACGCCTTTATTTAAAATATCCTTTTGAGGTTCAATTGAAGTACCTCCAAAAATTACTGTAGATCTCAGGTTGGTATATTTACCAAGTGCTTTAAAATTATCTTGTATTTGTGAGGCTAGCTCTCGCGTGGGACTAACAATTAGAGCTTTAATTTTTTTACCTTTTTTAGGCGCATCTTGATAATTGAATAATTGTTGAAGAATAGGTAATGCAAAAGCTGCTGTTTTACCAGTACCCGTTTGAGCCGAAACAATCACATCTTTTTTGTTTAACACTGAAGGAATTGTTTTTTCCTGAACTAATGTCGGAGCCAAATAACCCGCTTCTTCAATTGCTTTTAAAATAGGTTTGTTTAATTGAAAATCTGAAAATGCCATACAAGAATTTTTGGCAAAGATACGGTAAACAAAGTTAGTTTAATGTTTTAAAGGTATTGTTATACCAACTGCGAATGCTCCAGAAAATTGTTTTACACTTGGGGTAAAATAATAAGTTAGTCCTAAATCTATTTGATGCTGTTTACCCAATTCTAAACCAAACGCAAACGGAATGTGATATAAAATACCAGATTTATTATAATTGTAAAAAGCTGTTTCGGTAACAAATTTACCTACGGATGCACCAATACCAATTTCAGCATACGGAGCAACCCAAGGAATTGGAGCTCTCAATCTAGTTTTTCCTCCAAAAAGAAGCGCTTTAGTTTCAGCTTTTTCGTTTGTTGGATTATTGTTTAAGTCTTTACCATTAGAAGATGTTGTTATAAAACCTAAGTAAGGTTTAAACTCTACCCATGAAGCTATTGTTAAAACCAATTCACCTTGAAGATAAAATCCATCGTCTGCAATATCATCAACACTGTCATAAGGCGCAGTTATGCCATAACCAACCATAATATTTAATGCTTTTTCTTTCATAGTTTGACTGTAAACAAAGCTGGTTGCAAGTACAAGAGAAATACAGAATAGTTTTTTAAAATGCATTTTAAGGGGTAGTTATGTTGTGATTTTTTTGTCGGTAAAAATAAAAAAAAGCTATTCCGTTAACCGAAATAGCTTTTTAATTTATGATAACATACTAAAATTACTCACCTAAAAAAGGATAGCGGTAATCAGTAGGTGTTACAAAGGTTTCTTTTATCATTCTTGGTGATACCCAACGTAATAAGTTTTGTGCACTACCAGCTTTATCATTAGTTCCAGAAGCTCTGGCACCACCAAAAGGTTGTTGGCCAACAACAGCACCAGTAGGTTTATCATTAATATAGAAATTACCTGCACTGTTTTGTAATGCTTCAGTGGCTTGTGTAATCGCATATCTATCGGTTGATAAAATGGCTCCGGTTAAAGCATATTCACTGGTTTCGTCTACAAGTTTTAAAGTTTCCGCGTAAGCGTCATCTTCATAAACATAAATTGTGATTACAGGACCAAAAAGTTCGGTACACATGGTCGTGTATTTTGGGTTTGTAGTAACAATAACCGTAGGTTCTACAAAGTACCCCTTGCTTTTATCGTAATTTCCACCAGCAATAATTTCGGCATCGCTATCGTTTTTAGCACCATCAATATATTTTGCTAATTTATCGAAAGACCCTTCATGAATCACAGCTGTAATAAAGTTGCTCATATCTTCAGGAGAACCCATTTTAAACGATGCAATATCTTCTAAAACAAAGTTTTTTACGTCTGCCCAAATACTTTTTGGGATGTAAGCTCTTGAAGCAGCACTACATTTTTGACCTTGAAATTCGAAAGCACCACGAGAAATAGCAGTAGCCACTTGTTTTGGGTTTGCCGATTTGTGAGCGACAATAAAATCTTTTCCACCAGTTTCACCTACAATTCTTGGATAGGTTTTGTAGTTGTGTATGTTGTTTCCAATTTGTTTCCAAAGCTCTTTAAAAATAAAGGTAGAACCTGTAAAATGTAACCCAGAAAAATCTGGACTAGCAAGTACGGTTTCGCTAATCATTACTGGGTCTCCAAAAACCACGTTAATGACACC
Organism: Neotamlana nanhaiensis; assembly: GCF_000943555.1. GTDB lineage: Bacteria > Bacteroidota > Bacteroidia > Flavobacteriales > Flavobacteriaceae > Neotamlana > Neotamlana nanhaiensis. The sequence continues at coordinate 227,432 of NZ_JTDV01000003.1, forward strand.
TGCAGGTACACCAGCTTCTTTAAATACATCCATAATAACTTTTGCAGAATACACTTGGCTATCGCTAGGTTTCCAAACCACAACATTACCCATTAAAGCCATACAAGCTGGTAAGTTTCCAGCAATAGCTGTAAAGTTAAATGGTGTAACAGCATAGGTAAAACCTTCTAACGGACGATACTCAATACGGTTCCAGGCATCGCTTGTGCTTTCTGGTTGTTCCATATAAATATCGGTCATAAACTGCACGTTAAAACGTAAAAAGTCTACCAATTCGCAAGCGGCATCAATTTCGGCTTGGTGAATGGTTTTAGACTGAGCAATCATTGTTGCTGCGTTAATTTTTGCACGATAAGGACCTGCAATTAACTCGGCAGCTTTTAAAAATATGCCTGCGCGTTGTTCCCAAGGCATTAAACTCCATGATTTTCTGGCTTCAAGTGCCGTAGAAATAGCATTTTCTACATGGCTTTTTTCGGCTAAATGGTAAGTGCCTACAATGTGTTTATGGTCATGTGGAGGCGACATTTCTTTAGTGTTTCCTGTTAAAATATCTTCGCCATTAATGTAAAGAGGTACATCAACTTTGCTGTTAAACATTTGTTTGTAAGCAGCTAATACTGCCTCGCGTTCTGGCGTTCCAGGAGCATAAGATTTTACAGGTTCGTTTACGGCAACAGGTACATTAAAAAAGCCTTTTCCCATGATTTGTTGTTTTTTGTTATTGAAAATTCATTAATTAAGCTGCAAAATTACGAATTTTTAAATGAAATATGACGTCCAATTTTCGCCAAAAATCTGTTAATATTTAGTTTATATTTGTAAGCTACAAACCTATTTAAAGATTAAATACTGCATGTGTACCGTTTCTATATTTCCAACTGGAAATAATGATTTTATTTTAACATCGAACAGAGATGAAGCTCCAAGCAGAATTTCTTTACCACCGCAATTTTATAATTTTGAAGGTAAGCAATTGTTGTATCCAAAAGATGAGCTTTCGGATGGGACTTGGGTAGGAATTAGCGAAAATAGCCGATTAATTTGCTTGTTAAATGGTGGTGTTAAAATTCATAAGCGTAAAAAATATTACAGAAAAAGTAGAGGACTTGTTGTTAAAGAACTTTTAGCTATGCCGCATGTGGTTAATGTGTTTAACGATTATAATTTTGATGATATTGAGCCTTTTACCTTGGTGATTGCCGACTGGCGAGATGATTTAAAATTATACGAATTTATTTGGGATGGCTTTGAAAAATATTTTAATAACTTACCCTTGCAACCTAAAATTTGGTCGTCTTCTACCTTATATAATGATGTAATGAAAACTGAACGTGAAGATTGGTTTAATATATATAAAGCGCATGTGCAGTTAGATGCTGAAAGCGCATTAGATTTTCATAAAACGGCAGGTAAAGGTAATTTAGATTATGGTGTTATTATGGATAGAGGTATAGTAAAAACCACCAGTATTACGCAGGTTGTAAAACAAAATAATGTTTTAGAAATGCGTTACGAAAATGTTAGAAACAATCTTGTAACCAAAGAAACCTTTAATTTCCCTGAAATTGTAAATGATTAATTCTGGAATAATTTTAACACTGGCATATCCCGAAACTATTGTGATGGTAGCCGACGAGTGGTATTCGCCATTTTTAAGATATATTGGAATTGGTAAAAAAGATTATTTACGTGCTGGTCATGCGGCGTTGGTTTTAATTGATAAAACTACTGGTGTTTTAGAATATCATGATTTTGGGCGCTACATAACGCCAGAGCCAACTGGTCGTGTGCGCGGAAGCGATACCGATAACGAATTGCATTTCCCTATAAAAGCTAAGATAGAACATGATAGCATTGTAAATATTGATATTATTTTAAAATTTTTGACAACGCATCCAAAATTAACGCATGGTGATGGTAAATTGGTCGCATCGGTTTGTAATGCAATTGATTACCAAAAGGCTCGCCAGCATATTACAAAAATGCAAAACAAACATTTTATTAGGTATGCAGCTTTTATTAAAAATGCTTGTAATTGTGCACGCTTTGTAACCGATAGTTTAATTGCTGGAGTAACCGATTTAAAAAAGAAGAAGGCCTTGCAAAAATCGAAGTGGTTTACACCAAGTACGGTTGGTAATGTGATGCTTGCCGATACCGAAAATTATGTTTATGAGGTTTCTGAAAGTGGCGTCATATCAAAGTTTGAAGGTTCTCAGAAAAGTGAAAATATCCGATGTTTTTTAGATAAATTGAAACACCATAAAGTGAATTTAGTTGGTACTTTAAAACCTAAGCAGGTTGAGGGTTTACATAAAAATGCGCAATGGTTATCTGGAATTGCTGCAGGTGCTTGGTTTGAGTTACATAAAACCGATAAAAATAATATTTACCGTTTTAGAAGAATTTCGCCTTATGGAAATATTGATGTTGATGATTTTTATAAGGTTGAAAACGATGCGTTTAACTTTTATTTAGATTATGAATTTGTGCATTACTCCAATTGCAAATTTTTTCATTTACAACAAAACGGAACTGTTTTTAAGTTCAATAGAATAATTTAGCAGATATTAAAGTTGCGTTAGGGATTGAAGCGGTATCCTTTTTTTGAGGTACGAGAAAAAAGATTTAGAGTAAAGCCCGCTCGAACGCCCAAATTAATTTACTGCAAATGTGGCGCTTAATTTAAAAGTAGGGATGGTGACATCGAATTTTTTGGTGGTCGTAAAGTTAATCATGCTGTAAAAACCTTGCATGGCACCAAATGGCGACGATAACAAGCAGCCAGAAGTGTAAGTGTGCGATTCGCCAGGTTTAATAACAGGTTTTTTGCCAATTACGCCTTCGCCTGCAACAACTTCTACATTGTTTAAAGCATCTAAAATTTCCCAATGGCGCGCGTTAAGTTGCACAGAATCTTTGCTTTGGTTTTCGATGGTTACCGTGTATCCAAAGGCGTATTGTATTTTATAGTTTTTATAAAATGAGCCTTCAAAATTGGTTTCTACCGATATTTTTATGCCTTTTGTTACTTGTTGAACCATACTAATTGCTGATAAACAATGCGTTTCGATGCAAAAATAAGAAATAATTTTTTGCATTGTATGTTTTTTGGCGCGATTGCCTTAAAAATTAGTTAAACGGTAGCTTAATTCGAGATATTTACCGACGAGCCTTCGCCAAAACCAATTATTTTATCGTACCGAGCACCTAGATCGCGATAGTAAACTAATACTTTATAGTTGTTTTCGGTTTGGTAGAAATTACCACCTATTTGTGCTTCGTTAATTGTGTCGTTTTCAAGGGCAACAAAATTATAGTTGTAGAACCCTTGTTTTAACAATAGAGCCTTATAAAATATGTTTTGTTGCGCATCGAATTGCATTTTGGTTTCGGCATCGAGCGAAAAATTATTGAAGTTGCCATAAACGTAAATGTCTTTACCAATAAGTTGGTCGGTTGCTTTTAACGAAAAATGTACCCAAACATAATCGGCCTCAATAGTTGAGTCTTCGGCATCGATATTTAAAACGGCGTAGTTACCATTTATGTCGGGGAAATAGGTGTATGGTGTATTGGCGCGTGGTAGGTTGGTGTATAAATAACTTTGATATAAATCTTGTAAATCGATGTATTGTACACCTGTATTTGCGGCGCGTATATCTTTGTTTTCAAAGTAAAAATACTCATTTCCTGCCCAAAAACTAGTTTCTTTATCGTACCGGTAAATAAGTTGCGAGCCTACTGTATATTGAGGCTTAATATTGCTAATGGCGGTTTTTAAATTGTTGTTTTTAATTATAACTGTGTTTACCGTTTGTGTTGGGTTGTTTAAATTGGTGCTGCCTGTATTTACTAAAATTTCAACTCGTTGTTTTTGTTCTACAAATTGTAAATCTCTTGCTCGTTTTAGTGTAACGCCAACATTTACCTGCTCTTCATAAAGCATGAATTTTCGGGAGAAAACCAACTCATTATCGTTGTTAAAAACAGAAATAATATAATTGCCCGAAACTTTTAAGCTTTTAGTAAAGCGGTTAGGAATTGTTAATGTGTAATGCGAATAAATTTGATACGTATTGTATGAGTTTTCGTAGTTACGAATACGCTGATTGTCGAACCCATCTAAAAACTCGGGTTTCATAAGTTGCGAGGGTGTCCAATCGTAATTATAATGCTCGATTTTATAATAATAATCGTCTTCGTTACCATTTAAAGCATCGAACGATAATTGAATGGGTTCTCCTAATTTTAAAATAGGGAGCTGCGACAAATCGGTATTACTTTTAAAGATTATAGTTTTAATATAATCTGGCGGATTCACTTCTTCTACTTGAGCGAAAATAAATGAAGAAATAAAGCAAAAAGCTAAAACAAAGCGGTTTAAAAAAGTCATTAATTCTATTAAAATTTCAGTAAAGATAAACAAAATCTATGCCTAATTGAAAAGCGTTATTTAGAATTGGTATAAATAGATTAATAGCGCGATTATAAATAGATTTTAAATGAATTACTTCGTATTTTTGCCCCGATTTTTATAAAAATAAATTCAACAAAAAAATAATATGTCAAACGACATTCGTATTAAAAAGGGTCTGGACATTAAACTTAATGGTGAAGCTGAAAAAACTGTAGAACAAGCAGTTATTAGCAACTACTGCACCATAAGACCAGAAGATTTCCACGGTGTTATTCCAAAACTTGTTGCAAAAGAAGGTACGTCTGTTAACGCAGGTGGTGTTTTGTTTTACAATAAAGCCATCGAAGCGGTAAAATTTGTATCGCCAGTTTCAGGTAAAGTTGTTGAAATTGTACGTGGACCAAAGAGACGCATTGATGCTATTAAAATTGAAGCAAGCAAACCACAAACTTTTGAAGATTTTGGTAAGTTTGATATTGATGGCGCAACTGCGGAAAGTGTTAAATCGCATTTGCTACAAGCAGGTTGCTGGCCGTTTGTTAAACAACGTCCGTACGATGTAATTGCAAACCCAGAAAAGGCTCCAAAAGCTATTTTTATTTCGGGTTACGCATCGGCACCATTAGCTGCCGATTTGGATTTTACCTTACAAGGTAAAGAAGCCGAATTACAAGCTGCTGTTAGTGCTTTAGCAAAACTTACCGAAGGTAAAGTGCATGTATCGGTTGGGAAATCGTCCAACTCGCCACTTACAGGTTTATCTGGTGTAACGTTGCATAAAGTTTCAGGGCCGCATCCTTCGGGGAATGTTGGTACTCAAATTAATAAAATCGATCCTATTAATAAAGGTGAAGTCGTGTGGACGGTAAATCCGCAAGACTTAGTGATTATTGGAGAGTTATTACTAACAGGCAAGTTTAATGCAGAGCGTTTGGTTGCTTTAGTTGGTTCTTCGGTACAAAAGCCTCGTTATTTTAAAACGGTAATTGGTAGCGAAGTATCTACCATGATTTATGATAAAGGTGTTGAGCAGTCTGGGAACGATCGTATTATTTCTGGAAATGTGCTTTCTGGTAAAGAAATTAAGGCTGATGGTGCTTTAGATTATTACAGCAATACCATTTCTGTAATTCCAGAAGGTGATGATTACGACTTTTTTGGATGGAATAAACCTGTGTTTAATAAAGTGTCTACTTCTAGAGCGTTAACTTTTTCTTGGTTAAATCCAAATAAAAAGTACGATTTAGATACCAATACTAATGGTGAACACCGCGCGTTTGTAGTAACTGGTAATTACGAAGAAGTATTTCCTTTAGATATTTTCCCAATGCAAATTCTAAAAGCTTGTATGTATAAAGATTTAGATGAAATGGAAGCTTTAGGAATGTACGAAGTAGCACCAGAAGATTTTGCACTTACCGAGTTTGTTTGTGTGTCTAAACAACCACATCAAAAAATTATTAGAGAAGGTTTAGACTTAATGATTAAAGAGATAGGATAATGAGTTTAAAGAATAACTTACATAATCTAAAAGAAAAGTATAAAGGAAAAAAAATAGCACCGCTATTTAATGGTTTTCATACTTTTTTATATCTGCCGAATGAAACGACTCACGGCGGAACACACATTAAAGCAGCCGACGATTTAAAACGTACCATGAATACGGTAATTATGGCTTTAATACCGTGTTTAATTTTTGGTATGTTTAACGCAGGATACCAGCACCACGTTGCTATTGGAGAAATTAGTAAAGTATCTGGTGGCTTTTTTAGTTCAGAATTCTGGACTTTGGCGAATCTTGGCGTTGGCGCATTAAAAATTTTACCACTAGTTATTGTATCGTATGTGGTTGGTTTAGCAATCGAATTTATTTTCTGTATTATTAAAGGTCACGAAATTGAAGAAGGTTACTTAGTAACTGGTATGCTTGTGCCTTTAATTGTACCAGTAGATTTACCACTTTGGATGCTTGCTGTTGCAGTTGCCTTTGGTGTTGTAATAGGTAAAGAAGTATTTGGTGGTACTGGAATGAATATATTAAACCCGGCATTAACTATTCGTGCGTTTTTATTCTTCGCATATCCAACTTGGATGTCGGGCGATAAAGTATGGGTTCATGGTGCTGTAGAGCGTGCTCAAGAAATTGCTGGCGGTGCAAATGTAGATGTTATTTCAGGAGAGACTATTTTAGGTAGTTTAGCGCAAAGCAACGGGGCAGGTTATTCTGTTGCCGATATGTTCTTTGGATTTATCCCAGGATCAGTAGGAGAAACATCTACTTTATTAATTTTATTAGGAGGTTTATTTTTAATCTTCACTAAAATAGGAAGCTGGAGAATTATGTTATCATCTGTTGTTGGGGCTTTAGTAATGGGCTTAATCTTCAACGGTGTTGTAAGTTCTGGTTGGATTACTGAAAGTAGCAAGTTTTACGGCTTAATGAGTACTGAATTCTGGCATCATTTATTAATTGGTGGTTTTGCTTTTGGTACCGTATTTATGGCTACCGATCCGGTAACGGCGTCGCAAACCAACAAAGGAAAATGGATTTACGGATTTTTAGTAGGTTTCATTTCAATTTTAATTCGTGTATTCAACCCTGCGTATCCAGAAGGTGTTATGTTAGCTATTCTTTTAATGAATGTTTTCGCACCAACTATCGACCATTATGTGGTACAAGGAAACGTTAAGAAAAGAATGAAACGTTTAAAAGTTAAAACAGCTTAAAAAGATGAGTAATAAAACAGATAGTAACGTATATACCATAATATTTGCCATAGCCATGGTAATTATTGTAGGAGCTTTATTAGCATTTACAGCTTCATCTTTAGCTCCAAAAATTTCTGAAAACCAACGTATAGAAAAACAACAAAACATTCTATACGCTATGGGTGTAAATAATAATGATGAAGGTAGCGCAGTTTTTGTTGATGCAAGCGAAGCTCAAGATTTATTTTCAAAATACATTACAAAGCAATTAGTAATGCAAAATGGAAATATAACTGAAGATGCTGAAGCATACCTAATTGATATTAAAAAACAAAAAACAATTGGAACTAATAATCCAGACGAAAGAAAATTACCAATTTTCTTAGGAAATAAAGATGGTAAAACATTTTATGTTGTGCCTATTTATGGTAAAGGATTATGGGATGCCATTTGGGGATATGTATCTATGGACGAAAACATGGTTGTTCAAGGTGCTTATTTCGATCATAAAGGTGAAACACCTGGTTTAGGTGCCAATATTAAAGAGCGTTTCTTTATGGACGATTTTATTGGCGAACATCTTTTAGATGGCAATGGAAACTTTAAAGGTATCGATGTTGCCAAAGGTAACGCCGATCCAAAAAACGAAAACAAAACCGATAACGAGGTTGATGCTATTGCAGGAGCTACCATTACAGGTAACGGTGTAACAGCAATGATAAAAAGCGATTTAAAGCTTTACAAACCTTATTTCGATAATCTTAAAAATAACTAAAACGTATGGGACTTTTATCAAAAAAAGATGCCAAGTTAATCACCGATCCGTTAGCAGATAACAACCCTATTACTATTCAGGTATTAGGTATTTGTTCGGCTTTAGCAATTACAGCGCAGTTAAAAGCATCAATTGTAATGGCTGTATCTGTAATGGCGGTATTAGGTATAGGTAACGTGGTAATCTCGTTAATGAGAAACATCATTCCTTCTAAGATTAGAATTATTGTTCAGTTAGTAGTAGTTGCCGCTTTGGTAATTATTGTAGATCAAGTTTTAAAAGCCTTCTCGTACGAGTTAAGTAAAACCCTTTCGGTTTTCGTTGGATTAATTATTACCAACTGTATCATTATGGGACGTTTTGAAGCTTTTGCTTTGGGTAATGGCCCTTGGCGTTCGTTTTTAGATGGTATTGGTAATGCTTTAGGTTACGGTGTTATTTTAGTAATCGTTGGTTTTTTTAGAGAATTATTAGGTTCTGGTACGTTATTAGGATTTAAAGTTTTAGGAGATCCAATTGAAAAAACTGGATTATATGCTATTGGTTACGAAAACAATGGTTTTATGCTTTTATCGCCAATGGCTTTAATTGTTGTAGGAATTATTATTTGGGTACAACGTAGTAGAAATAAAGATTTAATAGAAGATTAATCAGTATGCAGTTGCAGTGAGCAGTAATTATGTTAACTGAGTCTGTGACTGAAAACTAAAAGAATATGGAACATATAGAATTATTTTTCAAATCAATATTTATCGATAACATGGTATTTGCCACGTTCCTTGGGATGTGTTCTTACCTTGCGGTATCTAAAAAAGTAAGTACAGCTGTAGGTTTAGGTGCTGCCGTAGTATTCGTATTGGCAGTAACTGTACCTGTTAACTGGTTGTTAGATCAATATATTTTACAACCAGGTGCTTTAAAATGGTTAGGAGCAGAGTATGCCGACTACGATTTAAGTTTCCTATCGTTTATCATGTTTATTGCAACCATTGCAACCATGGTACAATTAGTAGAAATTGTGGTTGAAAAGTTTTCACCATCATTATACAACTCATTAGGTATATTTTTACCTCTTATTGCGGTAAACTGTGCTATATTAGGAGGTTCGTTATTTATGCAATCTCGCGAGATTCAATCTATTGGTTTAGCGTTTAACTATGGTATTTCTTCAGGAATTGGTTGGTTTTTAGCCATTTTAGCTATTGCAGCTATTCGTGAAAAAATACGTTACTCAAATGTGCCTGCACCTTTAAGAGGTTTAGGTATTACCTTTATCATTACTGGTTTAATGGCTATTGGTTTTATGAGTTTTGGTGGTATGCTTACAGGAGGTGATGATGAAGCTGCTGAGGAGACAGAAACAGCTGAAGTAGCGCCAGTAAACGAAAATACAACAGAAGACATTGAAGTCGCTAACAACATAAAAGTTATAAAATAATATGATTTTAGCAGCAGGAACATTAGGAACCATTATTGCAACAGTAAGTGCTTTTTTAGTAATTACATTGTTGTTAGTAGCATTATTATTATTTGTAAAACAAAAACTTTCTCCATCAGGACCGGTAAAGATCACAATTAATGGAGAAAAAGAGGTTGAAGTTGCTTCGGGTGGAAGTTTATTATCTACTTTAGGTAACCAAAAGATATTCTTACCATCGGCGTGTGGTGGTGGTGGTACTTGTATACAGTGTGAGTGTCATGTTTTAGAAGGAGGAGGTGAAGCTTTACCAACAGAGACACCTCACTTCACTAGAAAAGAATTACAACATGGGGCTCGTTTAGCTTGTCAAGTAAAAGTTAAACAAGACATGAACATTACGATTCCAGAAGAAGTATTCGGAATTAAGAAATGGGAAGCAGAAGTAGTTCGTAACTACAACGTAGCGTCTTTTATTAAAGAATTTGTAGTTCGTATTCCTGAAGATATGAACTATAAAGCTGGTGGATATATTCAAATTGAAATACCTAAATGTGAAATTAAGTATTCTGATATCGATATTACAGCGCACCCAGAAGAGCATGAAACTCCAGATAAGTTTCAAGCAGAATGGGATAAGTTTGGTTTATGGCCATTAGTAATGAAGAATGACGATATTGTTGAGCGTGCCTATTCTATGGCTTCTTACCCAGCCGAAGGACGAGATATTATGCTTAACGTACGTATTGCTACGCCACCATGGGATAGAAATAAAAATGGTTGGATGGACGTAAATCCAGGTGTGGCTTCATCATATATTTTCTCAAGAAAACAAGGTGATAAAGTAACTATTTCTGGGCCTTACGGAGAGTTCTTCATCAATGAAAGTGATGCTGAAATGTTATACGTTGGAGGTGGTGCAGGTATGGCACCAATGCGTTCGCACTTATATCATTTATTTAAAACGTTAGAAACTGGAAGAACCGTTACATATTGGTATGGTGGACGTTCGAAGCGTGAATTGTTCTACTTAGAACATTTCTACGAATTAGAGCGTAAGTTCCCTAACTTTAAGTTTTTCTTAGCTTTATCTGAACCTTTACCAGAAGATAATTGGAAGGTTAAAAAGGATATTCACGATACCGAAGGTGATGGTTTTGTTGGATTTATTCACAATTGTGTTATAGACAATTATTTAAATCATCATGAAGCGCCAGAGGATATAGAATTATATTTCTGTGGACCTCCATTAATGAATAAAGCCGTTCAAAAAATGGGTGAAGATTTTGGTATGCCAGATGAAAACATCCGATTTGATGACTTTGGTGGATAATACTAAAGTTATAAGATACAAAAAAGCCAACTTTTTACGAGTTGGCTTTTTTGTTTTATAATTTTAATGAACGCTTAAGTTATAATTTCCTTTGATATATTTTCTAATAATTCTACCGTAATGGGTTTAATTATAAATTTAGAAACGGTTTCATAATTTTTTAATTTGTTTTTGTCTTGCGGATCGATTGATGAACTAACAATATAAATTGTAATTTGTTTATGCGCATCAATTTTTGTGAACTCATCTAAGAATTGCCAGCCATCCATTATTGGCATATTTAAATCTAGTAAAATAATATCTGGCATATCTTTACTAGATTCCGATTCTAAAATGGGTTTTAAATTATTTATTGCTTCTTCGCCATTGTTAAAAATCATAAACGATTCACAAAAATTAGCAAATTTCATGAGCTTTTTTACACCATATACAAAAATGGGATCGTCATCAATTATACAAGCAATGTCAATTTTTTTCATAGTGTTTTAAATGAATATTAAATGTTGTACCCTCGTTAACTTTACTGTCCACATCAACTGTTCCACCAATGGCTTCAATTTGATTTTTGGTTATAAATAAACCAATGCCTCGCGAATCTTCATGCTTATGAAACGTCTTATACATACCGAAGAGTTTTTCTCCATGTTTTTGTAAATCAATTCCTAAGCCATAGTCACGTATTTGCAAAATTATAAAATTATTTTCAATTTTTGCAGTTATATCTATTTTAGGTACTTCATTTTGCTTTTTGTATTTAATGGCGTTGGTTAAAAAGTTTAAAACAATGCTATCTAAATACGCGGGTATAGCCATCACTTTTATATGGCTAGCTATATTTATGCTTATATCGGCTTTTGAGGCAATTATTTGGGCTGCAATACTTTTTGTAATAGTATTTACTGTATCTAACAAACCAAGTGGCTCAAGTTGTATATTCTTTTTAGTATTAATTGATGCAACCTCGTTTAAATTATCAACGGTTTCACCTAAATGATCAACAGCTTGTTTTAATAAAGGAAAAATCTCGTTATCGGTAGTTTCTGGTATCTCTATTTTTGCTAAATCTAACAACATGTTTAAGTTAGAAAAGTGAGATCGTAAATTATGCGATACAATATGAGCAAAATTTAAAAGACGCTTATTTTGATTTTCTGTAGTATCTAATAAATCTACTATTTTTTTTGTGCTTCGCTTTATTTGAGATATATCGTTAATTTGAGTTACAAAATGTAATGGTATACCGTTATTATCCCGAATTACAGTAGATGAGATATAAGTCCAAATAGTTTTACCATTTTTAGCTATATATCTTTTTTCACTTTGATAATAATTAACCTTGCCATCAATCATGTCCATAATGGCTTGTTTTCCTTTCGTTTTATCGGCAGGATGCGTAATATCTAAAAATGTAAGTTGTTGAATTTCTTCCTTGGTATACCCAAAAGTTTCGCAAAAACTTTTATTGGCATCTATAAATTGCCCTTTTAATGTTAGGGTAACCATTCCAACGGCACTTAAGTCGAAGGTTTTTGTTAAAATTTGCTCGCGTTTTGCAAGCTCAATTGTAGTTTTAGTTTTTTCGTCTATATCTTGGAAAATACCTATTACTTTAACACATTGGTTATTTTCAATAATTGGTTTACCTATAGAGCGAACCCATTTATTATTCCCTTTTGCTGTAATAATTTCTAGTTCAACATCAAAACTTTCATGTTTTTCAACACAATTAGCAAATAAAGTCTCAATGGTGTTTCTGCTATATCCTTCTTTATAATAGCCTATTGCAGTTTCAAAAACTGGTTTGTAATTTGAAGGCTCGTCGTGAATTTTCTTAGTTTCCTCGCTCCAATTTAATGTACCATTTACAATGTCGCATTCCCAAGTACCAATGGAAGCATATTTTTGAATAAAATCAAGATAAAAATCTTTTTCAGAAGGACTTATTAAGTTTTGGGAGTTGGCCATATTGAGGGACGTTTTGCTGTTTTACATCGCAATATACTAAAATTATGTTATTTTACAAGATAAAATACCAAAAAACCCGACAAAATGCGCTTGTTTTATAAAAAGTTAACATTGGTTTATGGCTTAATTTTTACAAATAATAGCTTTTAAACGGTTACGGCTTTTGTAATATTTTTGGTGTTTGATGTATTTTTAGTATTAATAAATAGGTTGGTATAGTCTAGTATGTTTTTAACACCTTCAAATTCACAAAGTAGTTTAATAACTTCTGTAAGTCCTTTAAACAATATGTCCTTATCATTAGGGTTGTTAGGTTTTGTGCTTTTGTAACTAAATGGTAGTTGATATCCACAGGCATTTAAAAAAGTAGTTTCAATTTTAAGTAATTCGGCGGGCGTATAGCCATTAAAGCGTTTACCCATAAGTTGGTTTACCCTTCCTATATAATTAAGGTTGGTAGTACCATGATTGTTAGAAAAATGCTTCCAGCTATCGGTATTATCCAATATATTGCCAACAGCACATTGTTTGCAGCATTCGGGGTTTAATGTGTTAGTGGTAAAAGCTATATAAAGTTTTCTTACGGCGCTTTCGAGTCGAGAAATATTTTGCATAATTAGAAGGGTTTGTACCAATATACCAAATAATTAAACAAGACTAATTTTAGTGGTTATTAAAAAGAATATTTTTTACGAATTTTTATTTTAAACTTATTTTTAATAAAAAAAACGCAATACTAATTCGTATTTCTTTTTTTCTTTTTACGTTTAAAAACTAAAACAGAAATAATTAAAAATACCAGTATTGTGATACCTACCATTATTAACACATGTTTTGAAGAGTTAAAAGTAATTGGCGAGGTATTACCAATTAACACTAAGCCAGACCAATAGGTTGGTGCTAACAATCGGCCTTCGCTATTTTTTAAATAATTTAATTTAGCCCGTTGCAAAGCTTCATCTTTAGGTAAGCCGTTTTTTATATTGTTGTAAAACAGTTTTAAAATTTCGGTACTGGTTTTTTCATCTATTTTCCATAAACTGGTTAAAATACTTTCGCTACCTGCATAATTAAATGCATGCGCTAAAGATATCATGCCTTCGCCCGCCTGGTATGTTGGTTTGCCTGTTTCACAAGCTGTTAAAATGGCTAAATTGGAGTTGAAATTCTGGTTGTAAATTTCAAAAGTGTATAACGAGTTATCGTTACTTTCATCTTTTTTAGCAAAAATGAGTCGTGAAAATTCTGGTGAAATATTATTCGATTCGGCGTGTGTGCCAATATGTATAATTTTGTGTTCGTTGGCCTCGTTAGTAAAAATTTGCTTCGATGCTTTATCGTTTATAAAATAATTGCCATCGAATAAATTGGAATATTGTTTAGCTAAATCAACACTAAACGGCTGTGGTAAAAGGGTTAAATAGGTTTTGTCGACGGCCGTTGTATCTTGAATTGCCAAACGATAGTCGGTTTTCATGGCATCGTTAAATTCTGGTGCAAAAGCAATAAAATCGTTTTTATAATCTATTACCTTGTCATTATTATTTATTAATAAAAAGCTGTAGTTGTACGAAATACAATGTTTAGCCAGTAAACTTGAAGTGGCTAATTGATTAAATGAATTTATTTTTTTAGGAGTTAAAGTTTCAAAACTTAAATTAAACAACATCCCATCGGGGATAATGGTTACATTTTTGGTTGTAATTTTGTCCTTAATAGGAAGCCATAGTTTTTGGTATAAACTAAAAAGATTTGTACTAGTTGTTTCAATATTAAAATCGTTTGAAATTTGATTTATTTCTGAAGCTAAGTTCGATGTGCTTAATTCAATTAAGGTTTTTTCTGAAGTACTTATTACTAAGGCAAATAAATTTGATTCTATAAATAAATAGCGAATTACGGTGGTGTTTTCTGGAACGGAATTTTCAATTGAAGCGGTTATACTAGCGTATTTTAAGTTAAAATATTTTGGATGGTTTTGTTGTAGCGAATCTAAAAATTGTTGCCATTGCTTTTCCTGGTTAAGATAAACCGAAATATCACGATTTAAGTTTAACGTTTGTGCAATGTTTTTATGAAGCTCATTTTCGCGTTGCAAAACCAATTTTGGAACCGTATTAACAACGGTGTTGGTTTTAAAGTTTAAACGCGATCGAATACGATTGTATATGCTCGATTCGTGCAATTCTAAAAGCTTGTTTAAATAGATTTTATTTTTGGTAAGCGTGTATAAATCTAGCTGAATTTGTTTGTTAAACGAAGCTATTGATGCGTACTCGTCTAACAAATCAGACATGTCTTTCTGATTGTAATATGCTTTTTTACGCCATTCTAATATAGTTTGTGCTTTATTTAAAGAGGTAGCCAGCGTATCTAAAAATGCTACGGTTTTGTTTTTGTTAAGGTGATATTGGGCTTTTGCTTTAATAAGTAATAAGCTTGGTTTATTAAATTCTAATTTCAATGAATCTATTGCAGAGTTTGCATTTTTAAATTGGCTATTTAAAAGTAATGCTCCTTTTTCACTCCAGTTTAAGGCATTTTGGTAATCGCCATTTAAATAATTTATTTCTGCCAGATTAATAATTTCGTTAAGCCTTAAAATGTCGTTTGTTTCAGTTTGTTTTTGTATATAATTATAGGTTTGGGTCGCAATAGCCAAGGCTTTGCTTTTTCGATTATGTTTGGCCAAAAATTTGGCATAATTGCGCAATAAAATTATATAATCTCTGCTTAACTCGTTTGGATAGGCCTTTTTATAAATGGCTTCACTTTCCTCGAAATATTTAAAAGCATTTACAGTGTCGTTTGTTTCGGCGTAGGCTTTTGCTTGGAGGTATAAATTATCGGCTTCTAACGGTAAATATGGGTTGGTAGAAGCGCGCAACATGGTTAACCCTTTTTTTAAGGTGTTTAAGCTTTTTTTGAATTCTTTTAAATTAATTTCGGCTAAACCTATTTGATTTAAGTTGGAAGCTAACCGCGGATTGTTAGCATCAAAAACCAGCTGCTTTTTTTGGTAAGCATATTTTAACAGATGATACGATTTGCTGTAAAAACCAATATCGTTATACATGGCTGCTAAATTTGCATACGATGATGCTTGTAAGCGCTTCGATTTTAAAACTAAAGTATCATCGGGGCAATTGTTTATTATATTTTGAAGGTTTTTAATAACAACTTCCTTCATTTTAATAGCCTCGTTAATCTTTCCAGAATCGTCTAGCACCAGAGCCAAATTAAACTTAAAGGCGTTGGTGTAGTAATTTAGTTTATAGGTTTCTAAATTACTTTCGTTAGTAGCTTTTATAGCTTTATTAAAATAAATTTCGGCACTATCTAGTTGTCGTAAAGTCCACATAGATACAGCAACACCGTTGTAGGCATCGGCTAAAACATCTTTTTCAACTGTTGCAGATTTTTCATAAGCCTTTGAGGCGTTTTTAAAATAATTTGAGGCCTGTTCAATATCGTAAAGGGCGTAATAGCAGCCACCAATTATATAGTTTATTTGCCCTATTTCGCTTGGTTTTATATCGGGTATTTCGTCAGCAATTCGTAACGCATTTTTTGCAGCTGTAATGGCGCTTTTATCGTCTATTAAATCAACATAAAAATCTGATAATTTTAAGTGCGCTTTATATGCAGTGCGTTTGTTTGATGTTCGTTTTTTTAACTGCGAAATAAATGCCGAAGCTTTTTTTGTAGCTTTTGTAGTATCGTTATGTTTTAATAGTTCGATTAGGCCAATGTAGTATGGCACATGGTAAAGCGAATCGGTTGCTTGGTTTTTTATAATGTTGTTTAAAAGCACATTGGCTTTTTGGGTTTGCTTTGAGGCAATTAAAGAATCTAATACACTAAACTTTAAATTATTTTTGTTTTGTGCCTTGGCAAATGTTACACAACAAAAGGTAAAACAAATAAAAACATATTTAAAGTTTTGTTGAAATTTCATTTTAATCGGAGAGTTTTAAAATCAATTCTTTGCTTAAATCGGTATTGCTTTTACTTAAAAATTGTTTTGCTAGTTCTGTATTGCCTTCTTTTAAATAGGCTAAACCTAAATAATAATTGGCATCATTAATAAACGGAAACGCTTTTTTAGTTTGTACGGTACGTTCTAAAAATGGTATGGCCGAGTCAACATTTTTATTGGCCAAATGTGCTACGCCAATAAAATAGTTTAGGGTGTCGTTATCGGGTGTTTTATTTGCTAGCTCGCGCCAAGTTTTAATCGCTAATTTGTAATCGCCATGTTTGTATTTTACCATAGCATTATAAAACTCAAAGTTATTTGTGCTACTCATGGTTGTTGGTAAACCAGGGTCGGGTTTGTAATATTTTGCATATAGTTTTTCGTTTTGCGGAATACTAAAAAACCAGATACTACCTAAACCAATAACAAATGCCGCCGCAACTGCAATACGTTTAAAATTTAAATACCTTAAATTATTTTTTGGGGTTTCATCAGGTTGATTTATGGCGACTTCATGAAAATCGTCTAGTTTTTCTTTTAAAGCTTGGGCTTCAATACCATGAATAAAGGTTTTTACCTCTTCAACCTTAGTTTTGAAATCGGCGTCGAGCTCTATAAGCTGATTAATATCTTGCAGCTCTTTTAGCGTCATATTGCCTTTAATATAACGTTCTATAATTTCGAATAATTCTTTCGATATGTATTCTTTATCTTCCAAGTTGTTGTTTTTTTGGTGCTATAACCATGTTCCTTAATTTCTCCATACAGCGATATTTTTTATTACGTGCTGTATTTTCTTCAATGTTAAACTGTTGCGCAATTTGTTTAAGAGACTTTTTTTCAAAATAATAATCGCCTAATAATTGTTTACAAGGTTGTCCTAAATTTTTAAAGGCTGCCATGGCTGTTTTTAATTTTAGGTCTTGCTCTTGTGCAGCATCTTCGGTGCTATCTTTTACATCGGTTAAGGTTAATTCGTTTAATTTATTTGCATTTTTAAAGCTTTTCGATCGTAAAACATCGGTCCATTTGTTTTTTGCAATACTGTATAAATAGCCTTGTAAAGCCGTATCGTTTTTAGGTACAAACTTATCGGTTTTAACGTGGGTCCAAACAGTTACAAAAGCGTCTTGGTAAACGTCTTTGGCATGTTCTATTGTGCCACTATTTTTTAAAACTAATGCTTCAATTTTTTTATAATGTAACGTGTAAAACTGCTTTAAAATATATGAATCGTTCATTTTTAAAGCATCAATAAGTTCGGTTTGACTTAATGCGTGTATAGATTTCCTCATGATAATAGCTAAGGAAATATACAACTTAATCAAATTACGACAAATACATTACTATTAAATGGTTTATAATTTCGTTTATCTACTTTTTTCTTATTTAAACGGATATTATTGTTTGTTAGGATCGTCTGGTGCGCTATCAAAAATATCTGGTGTACCATCGTTATCTCTATCCGATAATGGGCTTCCTCCTTTAGGATAAAGTTGAAAATGTAATGGTAAAAATATGTTCATTACCAGGTTGTCGTATTCCTCGCTTGGGCCAGCGGCAACAACATGCGATACACTTGCAGTAAATAGGCTTTCTAAATACACGGCTGCAACAACAACCAAGGCGCGTGTGTTGTTAAACTCAATCATTCTAGATCTAAAAACTCTTACAACACCATTTTCGCTAAATACTTTAGGTTCGGATTCGCAAAGTATATTGTAGTTTCCGTTAAATCCAAATGCATTGGTAACATTGTTAACCTCAATATCTAAAATATTTGTGCTTGTAAAATTAGCTGAATAGGTAGAAATAGGTACATAGCGCCAAACGGCAGCACCATCGTTTCTAATTATATTAACACCAAAAGGGTTGGTGTTAGGGTTTGCATAATCAACAGCGGTATAACCTTGTGGCGGCGTTAGTGTAAACGGTGGCAATGCTGTATTACCATGAGCATACGAGAAAGTGGCTTGCGGATTTTGTAATACTGGTTGTTGTGATAACGGAATTGGGTTGCCCTTACCATA
This sequence comes from Neotamlana nanhaiensis, assembly GCF_000943555.1. Classification (GTDB taxonomy): domain Bacteria; phylum Bacteroidota; class Bacteroidia; order Flavobacteriales; family Flavobacteriaceae; genus Neotamlana; species Neotamlana nanhaiensis. Next base: position 246,063 of record NZ_JTDV01000003.1, read on the forward strand.
TTCCCAATATGCCGAAGTTGGCCCTACGGGTAATTGCGGACAATTATCAGGCGAGGAAAATCCATTTAAATTATTAGCGTTTTCTTGGTCGTTCGTGCTGCATCCAAAAAATGCTGTAAATAAGCTAGTAAGAGCTATTAGTTTTAAATATTTCATAATTTTATTAATATTAATTTGTAATTCATCGAAACATTTTTAAAATGTCATCATAATCATCAAAAAATTTATTTTTATTTTTGCTCTATGAAAAAGCCCCTTACTAAACAAGAGTTGCATAATTTAGCCATGAACCATGTAGGTAAGGATTTAGAACAACGTGGTTTTGAGTTTGTAGCTGTAAATAGTAAGTTAAAAAAGCATCCGCAGTTTGTCTGTATAGATAAAAACAGTCAGTATTATTTTGTAATTGTAAGAGCTGTAATTTTACCAGAGAATCCAAATAATTACGATATTGTTTGGATGGAAACTTTTAAAAAACACGCTCGCGAAAAAAATGCTAAAGTACTTTATGCTGGTGTTGGTTTGGGGAGTAAAGATAATACCAAAGCACCTATATATTTAAACGAAGAATATTTGTTACAATATAATGGCATTCAAGTTTTAGATACGCACTTAAATTAAAATGAAAAGAGCCTTTTTAATAATATTATGTGTTATGGTTTTTAGTTGTAATAGAAAGCAAACTAAAAACATGAAGCTTCATGGGGCGGTTTTTGGTACCACGTATTCTATTATTTACGATTCTGAAGTAGATTTTTCGATGCAATTAGATAGTTTGTTTGCTCGAATAAACAATTCGCTTTCAAACTATCAAGATAATTCTATTATTTCAAAAATAAATAGAGGCGAAGCTATTGAAACCGATGCTCATTTTGATAAAGTATTTAAAACTTCAAAAGAAATATTCTATAATACAGAAGGAGCTTTCGACCCAACTATTGGTGCCGTAGTAAATGCATGGAATTTTGGCTCGGAGCATAAAATAATTAGTGTTGATAGTTTAATTATTGATAGCTTAATGCAATCTGTTGGATTTGATAAAATTTTTAAAATTAATAGTAAAATAACTAAGCCAAAAGATGCTTTTATCGATTTTAATGCCATTGCTAAAGGCTATGGTGTTGATGTGGTTGGTGAGTTTTTACAATCGAAGCAAATTAAAAATTATTTAGTTGAAATAGGAGGCGAAGTACGTGTACAAGGTAAAAATGCCGAAAAAAATACGCCATGGCGAATTGGTGTTGAAAATCCTAATTTTAATGGCGAACAATCTATATTAAAAGCGGTGAAGTTGCGTAATAAAGTTATGGCAACATCGGGTACGTATCGAAAATTTAAAATAGATGATAACGGTAACCGGTATGCGCATATTATAGATACAGAAACAGGCTACCCAAGTAAAACTAATTTATTAAGTGTATCTGTTATTGCCGATGAATGTATGGTTGCCGATGCCTATGCAACCGCGTTTCAAGCTATGGGAATAGAAAAAGTTAAGATTTTTTTAAAAGACCACCCCGAACTTAAGGTATTTTTAATTTTTGAAAATGAAAATAGAGAGTTTGAAACCTTAGCTATTAACAATTTTCCCGAATAAATTATAAAGCAGTTATAATTACGCTTAGCCAACCAATTACAAAAAGTAAACCACCAAGAGGCGTAATTGGACCTAGGAATTTTAATTTCTTCCCTTTAGCATCACTTAAAACCAAACCGTAAATACTAAACGAAAAAAGAATAATACCTAAGGTGAAACACCAGTACATTAGCGTGTTAGAAAACTGATAGTTAAACCCAAGAAGTAATAAAATAATGGCATGGTACATTTGGTATTTTACACCAGTTTCAAAACTTTTAAGCTGATCTTCAGATAGTGTTTTCTTTAAAGCATGCGAGCCAAAAGCACCTAGAATAATTGCCAACATTCCGAATAATCCACCTGTAATAATAAATACTTGTTGCGTCATTTTTTGTTTATTTTTTTCTTACTAAAGGAATAATTTCACCTTTTGCTAAACGAAATGTATCAATTTCAATATCTGTAAGTTGCGCGGTGTAATCTACTTCTTCAACTGTAAATCCAACGCTTCGTAGTTTATTGAAGTAATCGCGACCATAAACACGAACGTGGTCGTATTGTCCAAAAATTTTAGCACGTTCGGTTTTGTCGGTAATACTATTGTCTTCAAAAGTGGTTTCCCGATTTAAATCTTGCGGAATTTGAAAAATACCCCAACCACCAGGTTTCAACACACGATATAATTCTTGCATCGCCTTGGTGTCGTCTGGAATATGCTCCAATACATGGTTGCAAAAAATAACGTCGTAACTATTATCTTCAAACGGAAGATTACAAATATCTGCTTTTACATCGGCGATTGGCGATAACAAATCAGTAGTGGTGTAGTTAATGTGTTTTAAGGCTTTAAAACGTTTTAAAAAACATTGTTCTGGTGCAAAATGAAGTACTTTTAATGCTGAACTTGTAGACCTTTCGGTTTTAAAAAAATCCGTTTCATTTTTAAGATATAACCAAAGCAAGCGATGTCTTTCTAATGATAGGGTAGAAGGCGATAAAATATTGGCACGTTGTTTAACATATCCGTACGATAAAAACGATTTAAAGCTTTTACCATCAATAGGATCGGTGTATTTGTTGCCTTTTAAAAAAAACGCTAAAATTGGTTTTACTAAATAACTTAGCCTAATTAGTAAAGGTCGTGGGACAAGGTTTAGTATAAATTTAAAAAGCGTTTTCAAAAGTAATTAGGCTTCAACCAAGGTATTGGTTTCAATTAAATTGGCAATCGAATCCCAAAGAGCTATGCGTTGCTTTATGGCTTGTATGGCAACGTTTTTAACATCTTCCCATTTGTTGGCATCATTGCCGCAAAGTTCTTCAATCATTTTTAAAGATAAGGGTCCGTGTTCATCACCATCTAATTCAATGTGACGTTCTAAATAATAAGTGAGTTTGCTGTATGATTTATTTTTTGTTTCAGATTGATTTATAATTTGAAAAAACATATCTGGAATAACATCCTCACGACCAAAAGTAAACGCCGAAGCTATAAGATGTGGCTTTTCAGTTTTTATAACGCTGAATGTAAAATCGATGAATTTTAAGGTTTCAGTATTTACATGAGCCACTTTTGCTGAAACTTCTATGCTGTTACCTTCTGAAATGTTATTAACAAACTGATTAATTTGATTGGTGTTTGCTCCAACCTGATGCATGGCGTCAATGTACATTTCGTAATGACTTTTAGGTTCGCCAAACTCGTTAACATCGGTTTCTTCACCTAAAACTATTTCGTTAATAAATCGAGCAGTGGCAGGATTTTTAACAGGCGTCCACGGTACGTTGGTACAAGTTAATTTGTTTTGTAATGCCTTTAGTAAGGACATAAAATCCCATACAGCAAATACGTGTTGTTCCATGAAAATTTTAACATCTTCAATGGTTTTTAAGTTGCTGTAAAGTTTATGCTGGTTTAGCTTTTTTAATAAAGGTTCTAATTCCTTTTCTATACGTTGTATGTTGTTGCTCATAAGGTTGTTATAGCACTAAAGCGTGTTGTCTAAACTCGTTTTCTTCGTCGCTTTTTATGCCTAAAGCTTCATAAACGTAAGCAAACGTAGAAAGTATTTCTGGTTTACCATCAATAATGGCTACGTCGTGCTCGAAATGTGCACTTGGTTTACCATCGGCAGTTACAATAGTCCAACCATCTTTTAATTGTTTAACGCGATGTGTTCCCATGTTAATCATAGGCTCTAATGCGACTACCTGACCTTCTAGGAATTTTTTACCACGACCACGTTTTCCGTAGTTTGGCATTTCTGGATCTTCGTGCATTTTCTTTCCTAAGCCATGGCCCACAAGCTCGCGAACAACACCGTAACCACGATCTTCACAAAACTTTTGAATGGCATACCCCACATCGCCCACACGATTACCAAGTTTATATTCGCGAATACCAACATAAAGCGATTCTTTAGTGGTATCTAATAATTTTTTGGTTTCAGGATCAATCTCACCAATTTCGAAAGTATACGCATGATCGCCGTAAAATTCATTTTTTAAAGCGCCACAATCTATAGAAACAATATCGCCTTCTTCAAGCGGTCTGTCTGTTGGTAAACCATGTACTACGGCTTCGTTAACACTACAAAGTAGAGTAGAAGGGCAATCGTAAAGGCCTTTAAAACCAGGTAAAGCACCTTGCGCACGAATAAAATCTTCGGCTAAAGTGTCTAATTGGTTTGTGGTAACGCCTGGTTTAGCTTCTTTTGCCAACATGCCTAATGTTTTAGAAACAATTAGGGCGCTTTCTCTCATTAACTCAATTTCTTCTCTTGTTTTTACTACAATCATACTTTTAAAAAATAATGGCAAAGATACTTAAAATAGACGTATTCGCTTTTATCTAAAAAGATCGAAAAATCCTTTTTTCTTTTCAGGAATGTTAGGTGTTTCGTTTGTTAATATTTGATAAATTTTACCCCAACCAATAAAGCCTCCAATGTTTCTATCATCAATAAAAACATCAGCATTTATTTTTCTACTAGCGTCGTTTTTAAAGTCTTCTTCAGGAAAACTTTGGTTAACCGCATAGAAAAAAATACCGTTGTCTTTACAGAATTTTACAGCTTCATCTAATCGTTCTCCATGTCGGTAAGTCCATAGAATAAGCCTATGACCTTCGTTTTGAAGCTTTTTTAAGGTTTCGAAGGCAAAAATTTTCGGCTTACCAATTTTAGGGTAAGCGTCTTCAACTATGGTGCCATCAAAATCTACAGCTATAATAAGATGTTTGTCAAAGTTCATTTGGGGAGATTTGAATTTGGAGCAAAATTACAAATATTTATTTTTTTAATTAAACCAAAGGATGCTGTGTCATTGCTTCAGGTTGAGGTACACCTATTAATTTTAAAATTGTAGGCGCAACATCACCTAAAATACCATCTTTAATTTCGGTTAGTTCTTTATCAACTAAAATAACCGGAACTGGGTTTGTGGTATGTGCGGTATTTGGTGAACCATCTGGGTTTATCATAGTTTCACAGTTACCGTGGTCTGCAATAATAATGGTTGTATAATCGTTTTCAAGTGCTGTAGTAACCACATCTTTAACACATTCGTCTACCGCTTCACAAGCTTTTATAGCAGCTTCCATAACACCGGTATGACCAACCATGTCTCCGTTTGCAAAGTTTAAACAAACGAAATCGGTTTCAGCTTTTTTCAATTCAGGAATTAAGGCATCACGCAGTTCGTAAGCGCTCATTTCTGGTTTTAAATCGTAAGTAGCTACTTTTGGCGAGTTACGTAAAATACGCGATTCTCCTTCAAAAGCTGCTTCTTGTCCGCCAGAGAAGAAAAATGTTACGTGCGGATATTTTTCAGTTTCCGCCATGCGTATTTGTGTTTTACCATGTTTCGATAAAACTTCACCTAAGGTATCTTTTAAATTGTCTTTATTAAAAATAACGTTTACGTTTTTAAACGTTTCGTCATAATTGGTAAGCGTTACATAATGCAAGTTTAATTTATGCATGTTTTGCTCATGAAAATCGGTTTGCGATAACGCTTCTGTTAGCTCACGACCTCTATCTGTTCTAAAGTTGAAGAAAATAACAACATCACCATCTTTTACTTTGGCAACAGGCTCGCCCGAATTATCAACCATAATAATTGGTTTTATAAATTCGTCGGTAACATCGTTATTATATTGTTTTTCTATAGAATTTGTAACGTTAGTCGATTTCTCGCCAACACCATTAACAACGGCATCGTAAGCCAATTTAACACGTTCCCAACGTTTATCTCTGTCCATAGCGTAATAGCGTCCTGTAACCGATGCTAATTTGCTGTTGGTTTTTTCTAAATGTTGTTCTAACTCGGTTAAAAACCCGAAACCAGATTTTGGATCGACATCACGACCATCTGTAAAGGCATGAATGTAAGTGTTTTCTAAACCAAACTCGTTAGCTGCATCAATTAAACCAAACAAGTGGTTAATGTGCGAGTGTACACCACCATCACTTAAAAGCCCAAGAAAGTGTACATCTTTATTATTGGTTTTGGCATAATCGAAAGCATCAACTAATACCTTTTCTTTATTAAGTGTTTTGTTTTTAACGGCTAAGTTTACCTTAACTAAATCTTGATAAACAATTCTACCTGCACCTAAATTCATGTGTCCTACTTCGCTATTCCCCATTTGGCCTTCAGGTAAACCAACGTGTAAACCATCGGTACGTAAGGTAGCAAACGGATATTTTTTGTAAAGTGAATCTATAAAAGGTGTGTTAGCATGGTCTATTGCAGAGACTTTTGGATCTGGAGAATTTCCCCATCCATCAAGTATCATTAAGATAACTTTCTTGTTCATTATGTTAAAATTTAATTATCCAACAAATATAACCAAGTTTGACAAAAAACACATATAAAAACCCTTTAAAAACAGCGGTTATAAGACTTTTTGTGGCTCTAAAATAAGACAGGTGAAATGTGAATAAAACGTTAAAAAACCGTTATTTGAAATACATAATGTAACAATTTAATTTTTTGAGCGTCTATTAAGTATAATCAAAAAACAAAATCAATAATTAAAATCTTTCATCATGAAAAAAACAATCATCTTATCCGCAATCGCTTTATCTACTTTTGTAAGTGTAAAAGCTACACCATCAACCGTAAATTATGAAACTCCAGCTCCAAAAGCGTATTATTTTAAAGTGAATTCTTTTTGTGTTTCAATAGCGCAAGGCGATTTAGACACGGTACAAAAATTAATATCTAGAGGTGCCGATGTGAACGAGAAGTCTAACGGAATGACGCCTGCTATGTATGCTGCAAAGTATAACAGAACAGAAATTTTAAAGCTTTTAATAATTCATGGAGCCGATTTAAAACAAAAATCTACAAAAAAAATGACAGCATTAGAGTACGCTAAATTACACGGTGCTAAGGATACAGCAGCAATAATTAAAGAACAATTATCGAAAAAGAAAAATAAAAAATAATTGTATTCATTTTATAATTATTTGAGCTAGTCACTCATAAAGAAAAGCCTTGTGAAAACAAGGCTTTTACTTTTTAAACATTTTTGGAGTTAGTAAAATCAATGTTACAGGTCTTTATATTTTCTAATAGATTCTTGAATTTTTTCAATTCTATTATCCGGGTCTGGATGTGTACTTTGAAACTCAGGAACACGGTTAGGGCCTGCTGCAGCTTTTAAAATTTCCATAACACCAATCATTTCTTCTGGGTTGTAGCCTGCTTTTATCATGAATTTTACACCTAAATCGTCACTTTCTAATTCGTCGTCACGTCCATTGGTTAGTAAGGTGTTTTGTCCGATGCCACTAATAACACCACCCATGTCTGCACCAACCGATCCAGCAGTGGTTAAACCTTGCCAATACTCGCTTTCGGCAATACGTTCGGCACTGTGGCGACCAAGAACATGACCAATTTCATGACCTAAAACTCCAGCGAGTTGATCTTCGTTTTCTAATTTTGAAAATAGGGCGTATGTGATAAATATTTGTCCGCCAGGTAAAGCAAAAGCATTTATAGTGTTAGGGTCGCTAAGTAAATGGAACTCGTATTTATATGGTGTTTCACTAGCAATACTACTATTTACAAGTTTATGCCCAACATTATCTACTAACGCTTGGTACTGCGTGTTTTCGTGCAAACCACCATGCTGTTGCGCCATTTGAGGTGCGCTTTGTAACCCAATGGCAATTTCCTCGTTGGCATTCATTGAAATAGTTTGCGTTCTGCCTGTATACGGGTTCACTTCTTGTTGGCTACAACGCTTAAAGACAAAAAATAAAGCGATGGCTACACCAATTAATAACCTGAATTTTAAATTTCTTCCTCTCATGTTTAGTTAATATTGTTGTTACTAAAAATACAAAAATTTGGGTTACGTTATTTAGACGCTATATTTTAGTTATGGTCACAAAATACAATTTATAGTTTTTTAAACATTTTGTAGTGTGTGCCGATGCTTTCGATTTCGAAAGCTTTTCCAAAAACAGTATATCCATTGTTTACATAAAAGTTTGTTGCCACTTCGCGTGCATTACACCAAATAGTTGTAGTGCCTAAATTTTTTACGAAATCTTCGGCATAATTTAAAACCAGCTTTCCTAGACCTTTACCTTGTTGATTGGATAAAACAGCCATTCCGCGTAGTTGATATTGCGAACTATCGCTTAAATCGTTATGATTGTTTTTAAAGCAAGAACAAATACCTAATAGCGTTTCGTTTTCATAAATACCAAAGTGATAGGTGGTGCTTAGTGTATCGCCATCGAAAATGCAAGTTTCAAATGGTTTTCCTGGTCTTAAAACAGGATGTCTTACAGTGTAACTTGCTTCTGGAGTTATTGTTTTTAAGGTATAGTTTGAGGAATTGATAGCTTTTAATTTTAAAAATTAGTATTTCAAACTTAAAATATTTTGGGTAATTATTACCTTAACACAAAAAATATTTATGGCTTTTAATTTTACAATTTTAGATAAGCAACAAATCGAAAGCATTGTGCCGTTAGTAGAAAAACTAAACGATTATAAAATACCTGCTACTATTTTAAAAGAACGCATTTTAGAAATGGCAAATCAAAATTATGAATGTGCTGCAGTTTTTGATGAAGATAAATTAATTGGCATATGCGGCTTATGGTTTTGTACGCGCCATTATGCAGGAAAAAGTGTTGAGGTGGATCATGTTTTTATTGATGAAGTGTATCGTAGCCAAGGTTTAGGGAAGAAATTTTTTAATTGGATTTATAATTATGTAAAAAGTAAAGGTTGTGAAACAGTCGAATTAAACACATATTCAACTAATTACGCATCGCATAAATTTTATTACAATGAAGGGTTTAATATTTTAGGCTATCATTTTTTAAAAAAGCTGTAAAAATTTTGCAGAACTACGAGGAGTTTTTATATTTGCAGCCACTTATTAAGGCGGGAGTAGCTCAGTTGGTAGAGCGTCAGCCTTCCAAGCTGAATGTCGCCGGTTCGAACCCGGTCTCCCGCTCAAGAAACACTATCGAAAACCGGTGGTGTTTTTTTATGCCAAAAAGTTTCTGTTTACTCAAATTAAGGGTGAGAAGTTTATCCTGAGCGCAGCCGAAGGGAACCCGGTCTCCCGCTCAAGAAACACTATCGAAAACCGGTGGTGTTTTTTTATGCCAAAAAGTTTCTGTTTACTCAAATTAAGGGTGAGAAGTTTATCCTGAGCGCAGCCGAAGGGAACCCGGTCTCCCGCTCAAGAAACACTATCGAAAACCGGTGGTGTTTTTTTATGCCAAAAAGTTTCTGTTTACTCAAATTAAGGGTGAGAAGTTTATCCTGAGCGCAGCCGAAGGGAACCCGGTCTCCCGCTCAAGAAACACTATCGAAAACCGGTGGTGTTTTTTTATGCCAAAAAGTTTCTGTTTACTCAAATTAAGGGTGAGAAGTTTATCCTGAGCGCAGCCGAAGGGAACCCGGTCTCCCGCTCAAGAAACACTATCGAAAACCGGTGGTGTTTTTTTATGCCAAAAAGTTTCTGTTTACTCAAATTAAGGGTGAGAAGTTTATCCTGAGCGCAGCCGAAGGGAACCCGGTCTCCCGCTCAAGAAACACTATCGAAAACCGGTGGTGTTTTTTTATGCCAAAAAGTTTCTGTTTACTCAAATTAAGGGTGAGAAGTTTATCCTGAGCGCAGCCGAAGGGAACCCGGTCTCCCTCTCAAGAAACACTGTCGAAAACCGATGGTGTTTTTTTATGCCAAAAAGTTTCTGTTTACTAAGTTTTTTTGAGTTGAAGTTAAGGAGTAGATTGTTCAAAAATTTACTCTAAAGTTGGTGGGTGGCGTAACTTCCGCGTAAGGGATAGCAGTGAAAAGCCCACAGCGAGGTACGAGCGCGGACTTGTAACGTATAGCCCGACCCCGACTCCGCCAAATCGGGTCGGGGGCACGCCCAAATTATTTTAATTGGCTTAAGTTGGTTTTTGGAGCAACCTCGTATGGCGTTTTGTTATACTCGAATATTCGGGCGTGTAGGTTACCCATTAGTGTTATTTGGTTGCCTTTTACTTCTAGCCAACTGCCTTCGCGTAATCCTACAACGGGTGGTGTATTGTAAAAATGAAATTCTTTTATGCGTGTTTCTCGGGTTTCGCCCATGTGCTTGCTATTGGTGTCGGGATCGAGGTAATGCGGGTTTATATTAAACGGCATCAAGGCTAATGCATTAAAACTTGGCGGGTAAACAATGGGCATATCGTTTGTGGTTTTTATAGTAAGCCCGCAAATATTACTTCCTGCGCTGGTGCCTAAATATGGTGTGCCGTTTTTTACTGCATTTTGTAGTGGCGTTATTAAGTTATTTACGTAAAGTTGATTGGTTAAAACAAAGGTGTTGCCGCCGCCAGTAAAAATAGCTTCGGCTTGGGTTATGGCTTCGGTTGGGTTTGGGTAGGTGTGTAAACCTGTAACGGTTTTGTTTATTTTTTTAAATGCAGTGGCTACAATGTTTGTGTAATCGTCGTGAGTGATGCCGCCTGGGCGCGCGAACGGTATAAAAAGGATGTTGTTGGCATGTTTAAAATGTTCTTGTAACGTTGGTAAAATATAGTCTAAATAAGTGCCGCCGTGTACGGTCGATGTACTGGCGAGTATAATGTTTTTCATATAATTGCTTTTGGTGTAAACTTAATTAATTATTGGTTTTAACAAAATATTACAGGACTTTTACCTTTTTTTTAAGATATAATTTGCGTAATTTAAGGTAGAAAAATTTTTAGTGTGAAATCAAAATTACTTTTAATTATTGCGGTTGTTTTCCCGATGTTAATTTTTGCTCAGTCGGTTAAGCGTATTACGGTTACTGGCGTTATTTTATCGGAAGCTAACGACGTTGAAGCGGTTACTGTTTTTAATAAATCGGCAAGTCAAGGAACTATCACCGACGAGTTTGGGGTATTTACCATTAAGGTTGCTTTGCGCGATGTTATTGAAATTTCTGCATTACAGTTTCAAACAGCTTCGGTTATTGTTGACGAGGACGTGATAAAAAATAAGACTTTAAAAATACAGTTAATAGAGCAAGTAAATCAATTAAGTGCTGTAACACTTAATTCTGGTTTGTCGGGATACTTGGAAACCGATATTGCTAATGTTAAAATGGTAACTTTAAAACCATTGGATGTTGGTAATATGGATGCCTTAGCTATGAGTGAGGATAAAGCATTTGATAATAGCGTAATTCGAGATCATTTAACAGCAACATTAAACCCGAATGCCTTAAATTATTTGCCTGATTTGGTTAAAATTATTGGACTGTTTGTAAAGCCTAAAGCTAAAAAGAAGAAAAATAATATAGAAGTAACCGAAACCAATTTACCTAACGATGTGCTAGATGTTTATACGGTGGATTATTTAAACCAAACGTTTAATATTCCTGAAGAACAGGTGTCTGATTTTATTACACATTTAGAAACTAAAAACCTAGATGAAAACCTTTTAAAGCCCGAAAACGAAATACATTTATTAGAATTTTTATTTGCTGAAAGTAAATTGTTTTTAAACAAGAATGCGAAAAATTAAATTGGGGTTTTTGTTACTAGCGCTTTGTAATTTTAGTATGGTTAAAGCGCAGTCTGTTGAAATTTTGGGTAGGGTTGAAAGTACTGCCGATGTTGAGAATATTCATGTAATTAATAAAAACTTAAATCAGTTTACAATTACCAATGTGGTTGGCGAATTTAAAATAATGGCCAAACTTAACGATACCTTACAATTTTCGTCTATTCAGCATAAACCGCACAGTGTAATAGTGACTTCAAGTATTATAAATTTAAGAGCTGTAAAAGTTTATTTAGAAGAGCAGGTAAACGAGTTAGACGAGGTTATGGTAGGTAATTTTTTAACAGGCGATTTAATGTCGGATTTAAAAAATATTAAAGGTAAACCACCCATTAATTTTTACGACGTTGGCATACCAGGTTACACTGGTAAACCAGCAACACAAAGTGAACGTAGATTAGATGAAGCTTCAAAATTTAGTCCTAAGTTAAATGGTAATTCTATGGGCGGTGGTGGTTCGGTTTCAATTTTACCAGTTATAAATGCTATTACTGGACGAACAAAAATGCTTAAAAAGCGTGTGAAGATTGAAGAAAAGGAAGAACTCATGCAAAGTATAAAAGGGCGTGTAGCAAAAGATTTTTTTCTGTCGAATCCTTTAGATGAAAGTTTACACGTAGACTTCTTTTATTTTTGTGCAGACGACGAAAATTTTATTAAACGCTGTAAGCATAAAACCGATTTTGAGATTTTAGCATTTTTACGATATAAATACAAACAATATCAGCAAAACTTACAGGTTACTAAAAATTAGAATTTTTTGGAACGTTTTTTGTTTTTTAATGCGTTACATTAGCGACAAATTTTATTTATGAAAATAAACAAAGTACTTATTTTACTTAGTGTTTTTATGCTTTTATCGTTTACTACATGGCATAAATATTACTTAAGTGTAACACAAGTAAATTATATACAAAGCAAAGAGGCTTTACAAATTACGTCTCGAATTTTTATAGATGATTTAGAGCAAGCCTTACGTAAAAACTACGATAAATCTGTTACACTAACAGGTATAAACCAACCCGAGGCCGGTGATGTTTTAATTGAAAAATACCTAAATCAAAAATTTACATTAAAAGTTAACAACAATCCAACTACTTATCATTTTATTGGAAAGGAATACGATGGCGATATTGTACGTTGCTATTTAGAGGTTGAAAATGTGAAAAATATAAAAACACTCCATATTAGTAATACTATTTTGTTTGATGTTTACAAGGAGCAGCAAAATATTATTAAAACAAAAATAAACGGGAAACAAAAGAGCAAAGTACTCACTACTTCTAACAGGAGTTTCGTGTTAAATTTTAATTAAAAAGCAGTTCAAACGATGAAAATTTATTAATTTCAGGCGTTTTTAGTTACAATAATTTAACTTATTTTAGCCGAAATTCAAAAATCATTAAAAATTCAAAAAACTAACAATGAAAAAACTAGCTTATTTACTGTTTTCATTTGTTGTTGTGTCTTCTAGTTTATTTGCACAAGAACAAGCGAAGCCACAAGGTCATACCGACCAAAACAAGTTCAGACAATTAAAAGATGTATTGGCCACACCAAACGAAACCAGAACGGCATCTGGTGCTCCAGGTTATGCCTATACGCAACAAAAGGTGGATTATGTTATGGATATTCGTTTAGATGAAAACAACGATAAGATTTTTGGAGAAGAAAATATAACCTATCACAATAACTCTAAAGATCATTTAGAGTATTTATGGTTGCAATTAGACCAAAATATGCGTGCTAAAGACTCGAAAACGCCCGATGCAAATTCAGAGAGTTTTCGATCGCCTTTTAATGGGCCACAATCATTTACAAAATCTAATTTAAAAGATAGATTTGATGGTGGTTTTAATATAGAATATGTTAAAAACGAAAACGGTTCGGCATTATCCCATACTATCAATCGTACGATGATGCGTATAAACCTATCGAAACCTTTAGCTCCAGGTGAGGTGTTTAAATTCAGCATTAAATGGTGGTATAATATTAACGATATTAATGTTGATGGTGGTCGTTCTGGTTTAGAAACTTTTCCAGATGGAAACAAAAACTACACTATTGCTCAGTTTTTCCCACGTTTATGTGTTTACGATAATGTTGAAGGATGGCAAAACATGCAATTTTGGGGGCGTAGCGAATTCGCCTTAGAGTTTGGCGATTACGATGTTAAAATTACGGCACCTGCCGATCATATTTTAGAAGCTACAGGAGAATTACAAAACCCTAAAGATGTTTATACTAAAGAACAATTAAAGCGTTTTGCAAAAGCAGAAAAAGCCTTTACCGATCCTGTTTTTATTGTAACACAAGAAGAAGCTGAGGTTAACGAAAAGGGTAGAAGCTCTAAAACTAAAACCTGGCACTTTACCGCTAACAATGTTCGCGATTATGCTTTTGCTTCATCAAGAAAATATATTTACGATGCTATGGCCGTTAATATTAATGGTAAAACCGTAATGGCTATTTCATTATATCCAAAAGAAGGTAACCCGCTTTGGGAAGAGCATTCAACTCGTGTTGTTGCCAATACTTTAGAGGAATATTCAAAATTAACCTTCGATTACCCATATAGCAAAGCTATTTCTGTACACTCAGAAAGACAAGGTATGGAGTACCCAATGATTTGTTTTAACTACGGGCGTCCTAACGAAGATGGAACATATTCAGAGCGACTTAAACGCGGTATGATTGGGGTAATTACCCACGAGGTTGGGCACAACTTTTTCCCAATGATTGTAAATAGTGATGAGCGCCAATGGACGTGGATGGACGAGGGTTTAAACTCGTTTGTTGAAACTTTAGCCGAGTTAGATTACGACCCTAATTTTATTACGGGTAACTTACCAAAAGATATTGTGCCTTACATGGGCGGCGATCAAAATTACATCTCGCCAATAATGTCTCAAGGAGATTACGTTTATCAATTTGGACCAAATGCATATACAAAGCCTGCAGCTGGTTTATACATGCTACGCCAAACCATTATGGGGCCAGAATTATTCGATTTTGCGTTTAGAACCTATTCACAACGTTGGATGTTTAAACACCCAACACCTGAAGATTTCTTTAGATCGATGGAAGATGCTTCGGGTATGGATTTAGATTGGTTCTGGAGAGGATGGTTTTACACTACCGATTATACCGATATTGGTATGAAAGAAGTTAAAGAATATTATTTAACCGATAAGCCAACAGAGCAAGCCAAAGAACAGGCTAAGCGATACAATATGAATCTTGAAGAGTATGATGGTAAATTAATTTATTACGCTGAAGCAGAAAATGGTGTGGTACCAAGTGATGCTAAAAATCCGTCAGACTTCGCCGTGTTAAACGATTATTTAGCGACCTTATCAGCTGAACAAAAAGCAACGTTAAAAGCTGCTCCAAAACATTTTTATGAAGTTACTTTCGAGAAACCAGGCGGACTCGTAATGCCTATCATTTTAGAAATTACTTACGAAGATGGTACTAAAGAGCGTAAAACATTCCCAGCTCAAATATGGAGATATAACGACAAAGAGGTCACTAAAGTTTTTAAAACAGAAAAAGCAATTACAGGTTTTGTAATTGATCCAGATTTAGAAACTGCCGATGTTGATACATCAAATAACGCTTGGCCAAGAGAAGAAAAAAATAACTTCGATAAGTTTAAGGAACAAGTAAAAGAATAATAAATTCTTAAATATTTTTTAAAGCCGATTAATTTTAATCGGCTTTTTTTATTCTAACAAAAACAACACGTATATTTGTATCGTGATACAGCAACCTACATTATTATTTATTAGCGGACCAGAAATAGCATTCATTCTTTTTATTGCTATAATGGTTTTTGGTGCCGATAAACTTCCAGAAATTGCACGTGGTTTAGGGAAAGGCATGCGCACTTTAAAAGATGCCACAAACGATATTAAACACGAAATTACCAAAACCGCCGAAAACAATGGTATAGACACCAGTGTAGCATCGGATGTAAAAAAGGAACTTGAGAAGGTAAAAGATGATCTTGAGGACTTTACGGGCTCGGTAAAACGGAATATTTAGTCGTTTATCTATTCGTCGATGTGTATTTCATCTATTAATCAGTTACATAAAGCTTTTTATCGAGTTTATTGTTGCGATTCTTACTTTAAAAATAAATTTGAAGTACCAAATCACTATTAATAAACCTACAAAATGAAAGCAGCCCTACTTTATTGTTTTCTATTCTTTTCTATGCTATCTTTTGGAAAAGAGGAACGCGAAATTATCAAAGACATTGATAATATTAATTCTTCGGCAACGCAATATCTTGAAAATAAACATATTGTTAATGCCTTTAAAGAATTTGTTCTAGCCAAAAAACTATCAGACTCAATTCAAGACCACTATGGTAGTGCTTTAGCAAATTTCAATATTGGAAATATTTATAATTTAATGGAGAATTACGATTCGGCAAAATCGTATTACAAATCTACTCTCGAATCTTTGGTTAATTTAAACGACAACTATTTGTTGGCAAGCACCTATTTAAATTTAGCAAAAATTCATACCAAAGAATTTAACTATGCAAAGGCAACTTATTATTTTAATGAAACTTTAAAATTTGCTAAAAATTATGCTACATTAAGTCATGCTGAAAGTAAAAAAACCGAGCAAGTTTATTTTGAAGCACAATTAAATTTATGCGACTTGCTTATTTCTAAAGGCGATTTAGAAGCGGCATTAATTAGTTTATTAAAAATAAAATCGAACTTAGAAACTAAAAAAATAGATAAATATTATTTAGGGTATTATTATTATGTGTTTGGTATTTATTATGCCAAAAAAGAGTTGTTTAACAATGCCATTGAAAATTTTAGAAAGGCCATTCCGTTTTTTGAAAACAATACGCAAAACTTACCATTATTAAGTAAGGTTTACATGCAATTATCTATGGCTTTGGCAAAATCGGGTAAAAGTACCGAGGCGTATTTAACCTTGTTGGAACATAATAAGTACAAGGATGAATTAGATAGTAAAAAGAAAAATCAACAAGATTTACTTACTAAATCAAAATTTTTAATTGAAGATTATAAAACAAATGCCGAAAAAGCTAATGCCGAAAAGTTACAGCAGATGCAAGTGGCCGATAAGTTTAAAAAAATTAACATTGCTATAATTATTACCTTAGTTTTACTGTTATTTTCTGTTGCGATAATTTATAGCAATTACCTGTCTAAACGTAAATTAAGTAATACACTTGAAGCAAAGAATAGCGAACTTGAAATAGCTAAGAATAAAGCTGTAAAAACGGCCGAATTAAAAAGTAAATTCATATCAAACGTTTCTCACGAGTTAAGAACACCTCTTTACGGTGTGGTAGGTATTACATCGCTATTATTAGAAAAAAACGATTTAAATGTTGCCGATAAAAAATACTTAAATTCCTTAAAGTATTCTGGCGATTATTTGTTAAATCTTATTAACGATATTTTACAGGTTAGTAAAATGGAAGCTCAAAAAGTTGAAATTAAAAATGTTTCGGTAAACTTATCAGAAATGTTAAACAACATTGTAAATACATTTAGCTACCGTTTAGAAGAAACTAATAACAAACTACAATTAAATATTGATAGTTACGTACCACATTTTATAAAGTGCGATAAAGTACGATTGTCTCAAATTTTAATTAACCTAATTGGTAATAGCGTAAAATTTACATCTAACGGTATTATTAAATTAAATGTAGTATTGTTAAGTAAAAACGATAACAAAGTAGGACTTCGTTTTGAAGTTGAAGATAATGGTATTGGTATACCGAAAGAGAAATTCGATACAATTTTTGAAAACTTCTCGCAAATTGAAGAAAGTAATTTAAATTATCAAGGTACTGGGTTAGGGCTTTCAATTACTAAAAATTTAGTAAACTTGTTTGGAGGTGATATTAAATTAGAGAGCGAAGTTAATGTAGGTACCAAAATAAGCTTCGAACTTAATTTTGATTTAGATAATTTAAATACAGTTAAGAAACCTGAAGCTAAATCGGTTAAAAATAATGCCGTTAATAAAGAAAATGGTATTAAAATTTTAGTAGCCGAAGACAATAAAATTAATCAAGTAGTTACTAGAAGTTTATTAACAAAACAGGGTTATAGTTGCACAATTGTCGATAATGGCCAAAAAGCCTTAGAAGAAATACGCAATAACCATTACGATTTAGTTTTAATGGATATTAATATGCCAATAATGAATGGTAATGAAGCTACAAAAGCCGTAAGACGTTTTAATTCCGAAATTCCAATAATAGCGCTTACTGCTGCCGATATTGAAGATATAAGTAAAAATTGTAAAGACATTGGTTTTAACGATTATATTATTAAACCTTTTGATAATTACGAGTTCTTTCAAGTTATTTCAGAAAACATTCAAAAGACTAATGTAGCTAAAGTTAAAACGGTAGAATCTCAAGGTAACGCTAATTTAAGAGTCGTAAAGGCTTCATAAGTAACTAAAACTGTAAAATTAACAATTTCTATTCGTCGATAATAAACTTCGTTTAACAGGTATTAAACTCTCAATTGTCGATTATTTGTAATGGAAGTATTTCATAGCTCTATTTTTGTATAGATTTAATTTTATACTGCTATGAAAAAATATAAATTAACATTCTTAATTCTTTTTACTGTTTTTTGCAGTACAGCTCAAGATAATCATAGAATTAAAATAATAGATAACGAAAGTGCTCCCCAATTTTACGCGTTAAACACTAATATTGTAAATTCGTTTAAAAATTTTTTAAAAGCAAAATCTACATGCGACTCCATAAACGATTTTCATGGTAGCGCCATTGCTAGTTATAATATAGGTAGAATTTATGGTTTAATGGAAGATTATAAATCAGCAGAAACTTATTATAAAGAAGCTGTTGCTTTAGAAAGTAAAATTACAGACAATTATTTATTTACCAATGTGTATTTAAATTTAGGTAAAATTTCTAAAACTAATAAGTTATTTAGTGCAAGCGAAAGTTACTTAAATAAAGCGTTAAATTATAGTAGTAAAAATTTAATAGATGTAAACGCTAAGAGTAAAAGTAAATTTGTAGAACTTGACTTTGTAGTTAAGATCACTTTAAGTGAATTATATATTGATAGTGGCACGTTAGATAAAGCATTTGTTGAATTACTTAAGGTAAGCCACTATTTTAATACTTCACAAATTTCTCCTAAAATAAATGCTCTCTATAATTTTGTTTATGGCGAATATTATTTTAAAAACGCCCTTTATAATAAAGCTATATTAAAATATAATGCAACAGCTCATTTTTTAGCAGATGAGACATCACATAATTCTTTAGTTTTATTAAGTAAAACGTATTATAATTTATCGTTGTTGTACGATAAAATAAATAATATCGAAGAAGCCTATCAGAATTTATTAAAGCATAGAAAATACAACCAAATACTTCAAAAATCTAACTACGAAAAAAATGATGTTATAACTAAAACTAAGTTTTTAATAGAAGACTATAAAAACGACGCACAAATAGAAGCTGCTAAACGTTTACAACAAGAAGCTATAACCAATAAGTTTAAAAGAGTAAACAATATAAACGTGGTAATACTTTTACTCATGCTACTTATCATTTTGGTTATTTGGAAAAGTTACGATACCAAAACTAAACAGAGTAGGGCATTACATGCCAATAATATTCAACTTAAAATAGAAAAAAATGCTGCAATTAAAACGGCAGAGCTTAAAAGTAAGTTTATTTCGAATGTATCGCACGAATTACGAACACCTTTGTATGGCGTAACAGGTATAACCTCATTATTACTGGAAAAAAATAATTTAGATAGCTCCGATAGAAAGTATTTAAAGTCGCTTAAATATTCTGGTGATTATTTGTTAAACTTAATAAACGATATTTTAGAGGTTGGCAAAATGGAAGCCAATAAAATTACACTTAAAAATACCTCGGTAAATATTAGAGTTTTAGTTAACGAAATTGTGAAGTCCTTTAATTTTGGAGTAGAAAATTCAACAAATAAAATTATAGGGTCTGTTGATAATTTGGTACCCAAATTTATTAAATGCGATAAGGTAAGACTATCTCAAATTTTAATAAACCTTATGAGCAATAGCATAAAGTTTACAACCAATGGTGAAATTAATTTAAGAGTAAAATTACAAAGTTTAAACCATGAAAACGTAACCCTTTGCTTTGAGGTAGAAGATACTGGTAAAGGGATTCCTGAAGATAAAATTGATAGTGTTTTTGATAAGTTTTCACAACTAGAAAACAGTAATTTAAATTATCAAGGCACTGGTTTGGGACTTTCTATTACAAAAAATTTAGTTGAGTTATTTGGAAGTAAAATTAAAATTAAAAGTGAAGTTGGTATTGGAACCAAAATAAGTTTTGATATTGATTTTAAAATAGCTGTTGAAGCTCTAGGGGCTAACCCAAAACAAAATAAATTAAACAACAAAACACAATTTGTTGGTATCCCTATTCGTGATTATAATATTTTAATTGCTGAAGACAATAAAATTAACCAGGTAGTAACTAAAAATTTGTTAACCAAAAAAGGTTTTCAATGTGATGTTGTAGAAAATGGTAAAGAGGCTCTTGAAGCTGCAAAAAATAAGCGTTATAACCTCATTTTAATGGATATTAATATGCCAATAATGAATGGTAAAGATGCAACAATACTAATTAGAAAGTTTAACCAAAATATACCCATAATTGCTTTAACCGCAGCAAATATTGAAGAAATAGCAAATGAAAAAGATACCATAGGTTTTACCGATATTATTACCAAACCATTCGATAATTATGAATTTTATCAAATAATTGAAACACTTATACAGTCTAATAGTAGTGGTAATTTAAATTTAGAAAATGTATCTTAAAATTATACTTTTCTACTTATGGTTAGGCCATCTCTAATGGGGAGTAATACCGTTTCAACCCGAGTATCGTTTTTTAATAAGGCATTGTAAGCAATTAAGGCGGGCGTTGAAGTATCGTCTTTTTTAAAGGTTTTGTCTAAAATTTTACCGCTCCATAATACATTATCCGATAAAATAATACCGCCAGTGTTTAGCTTATCAATAATTAAGTTAAAGTAGTTTGAGTAGTTATCTTTATCAGCATCAATAAAAACCAAATCAAATGTTCTGTCTAGCTCTGGAATAATGTTTAGCGCATTTCCTAAATGCTGATGTATTTGCTTTCCGTAACCCGATTTATCAAAATACTTTCTTTGAAAATCGTATAATTCTTCATTAACATCAATAGTGTGCAATTCGCCTTCACTTTGCATACCTTCAGCTAAACACAAGGCAGAATAACCTGTGTAAGTACCAATTTCTAAGATGTTTTTAGGGTTTACCAGTTTCGAAATCATACTTAACAATCTGCCTTGATATTGACCACTCAACATACGTGGCTGTAATATTTTTTGATAGGTTTCTCGGGTAAGCTGTTGCAATAATTCTGGTTCGTTTTCAGAATGCGCAACAACGTAATCATCGAGTGCTTCGGGAATAAAATGCATAGTTTAAATTTCAAAGGTATTGATAAGACAAAATTATTGTTTTTCTAATTATTTAATATCATTTCAAGTAACTTAATATTAATATGTGCAGTTCGTCAGAAATTTGTTTTTCAACGTAAATTTCAAGTGTATGTTTGGTAACAGGTTAGTCATTACGTGTTTAGTTTAAAAAAAAGCACTAAAGCATGTAACTTTTATTTTAAATGAGACACTTATTTGTGTGAATTAATTTACTTTAGTAAGTATGTAAGTTATTAAAAACGAACAATATAAATTTTCAACTATAAAATCATGATTAAAACCACCACAATTAAAACGACCTTGTTAAATATGCTTTTTATGGCTTTTACTAGTCAAGCATTTTCACAAAACAAACTACCAGAATCAATTTCGGGCGAATGGTATACCGAAAGTAGCTCTCAAAATTATAAAGGTGTTTTAATTCATCAAGATTTTATTGAATACGGATATTCAGCATTTGTTTTTCAGGAAGTAAATAAAGTAAACGATTCTACTTATAGTTTTTCTGCTAAAGATAATCTAGAACGTAAATTAAAAGGTGAGATAACAGTAATAAACAAAGACTCTATAAAATTAAAGCGCGGCGATAGCCCTGTAGCAACTTATGTGTCGCGGGAATTACCCAGTAATAGCGAACATTCTAGTTGGGCAGAAGTACCAGATACTATAAAAAACACATGGTATACCACAGATGGGGAAAATAATTTAGAGTTCGATTTAACCAACAATCAATTCATCTTTCGTGGTCAAAGTTACAATATAGAAAACGTTATTGCCTTCAATTCCAACTCAGAAAACGAATATCGTTTTGTTGTAAAACGCAACAGAGATTATAGAATGTTCTATTTTAAAAAGTGGGGAGCAAATTATACTAATATTGGGTTTAATGGAGCCTATGGCGCTTTGTATAAAGTCAACAAAACCTATCCTAATACCAGAATAAAAGATCTTGAGGGCTATATGGCATCAATTGTGCCTATGGAGCTACGCGGTGATTGGTTGCATCAAAGAGGTTCTAACCTTTGGTCGCATAGTTTTTATTACAATTATGCCGTTGTAGACAAAGCCATCTGGAAGTATAAAACAGTAAAGCAGAAAGGAAAGAGATATGTGTTAATCTTGGAAAAGGATGGTACAGAAAAAATAATTTATGCCAAACCGAATAAGGGTGAGACTGTAAGTTTTGCCTTTAATAAAAATAAGTTTGAAGTTTTTGGGAAAAGTAAAGTAGATAATCCTAATTTCAAATTAGATACTCAAGAAACTCTAATAGAGGGCGACGTAGTAAATTATGGTACAGCAACTTATTCGGGAATTATAACGAATTTTAGTGATAGCGATCAAAAAACGGGGTCTGTAGCTGTAGATAATGTGTTTACAGGAAATCAAGATTCCTATATTATAGAAATAAAGGAAGATGGTAGTTTTTCGGTAGAATTTCCTAGTTATCACTTACAACAAATTTATGTGACACTTCCTGGGTTTTATAATACTGTTTTTGTAGAACCAGGTAAAACAACGTGGCAATTTATAAATAGTAACGACAGGACTAAAGGCTATTTCGCAGGCGACTTAAAGCAGTTAAATACAGATTTTGCAAGCCTAAATCATTTGGTGTTTAATAACCAGCTTAATAATTTAACTAGAAATGTAAAAACGTTTACGCCTCAAGGATTTAAAAGTGAAGCTTTTAAAATAGTCGATAATCAAATAGCTCAAGTAGATAGCGTTTCTAAACATAGGTTTGTAAGTAAGCAGGCGCAACAATTATTACGTCAAGATTTAACATACAGAAGTTATATGCTCGCTTTGGGTTACGATATGTATAATAACACACCGTATCAAGATAGTGCGAACATAGATAAGACATTCACAAAATTTATAACGCCAGAAATTTTAAATAATAAAAGTGCTGTTTTAGCATCTTCTTACAGTTCATTTCTTAATCGTTTAAGGTTTTTAAGGCATGTAAGAAAAGATATCAGTGTTACACATCCTAATTTTATGGAATTAGTTGATTTACTTCAAACTAAAAATGTGAGTTTTTCTGAAGACGATGAAGATTTGATAAAGCGCGATAAAAAGTTCAGAGAAGAAAATGCGGCAGTTATTAAGAGACGAGATGATTTCAATGCGGCCAATATGAATATGATTAGAAGTGTGGGGCAAAAGATAGGAGCGCTATATCAAAAACTAAATGAAGAAGAACGAAAAGAAATATTTAATGGGTCTCCTTTTGATTTAGATAAAATAGAAGCACTATCTAAAACAAAAAAAGCTGATGTCACATTTACCCATGAAGAGCGCGAATATCATGAAGCCTCAAAGAATTTAATAACCAAAGAAGAACAAGCTGCTTTCAAGGCGTTTTATACTGAAGCAACTAACAGTCAAATTCAAGCCTTTATGGATAAATATAAATCGCATATTGATAACTATGTGAAAAATCAATTACAAACCAAAATGTTGAACACTATACAGGAGAATTACGGCGATACATTTTCGGCAAAGGTGCTTATGGCTCAAGAAGTTTTAGGAAACCTTTCTCGCACGTTTGTACCTTTTACAGAAGACGAGCTTAAAGAAACTCAACAAAAAATACACGATTCTCTAATTTCTAATGTTATTGAAATAGAGAACGACAAATTAATAGCAAAAATAGAAGCTAATAAAAACAAAGAGGGTTTTATAGCGAACAATACTCCAAAAACCGAAGCAGATAAGGTGTTTGATGCTATAATCTCTAAATATAAAGGGAATGTGTTGTATGTAGATTTTTGGGCAACCTGGTGTGGGCCATGTCGTAATGGAATAAAAAGAATTGCGCCGTTAAAGGAAGATTTTAAAGACAAAGAGGTTGCATTTATTTACATAACAAACCCAAGTTCTCCTGAAACAACATACGATAACATGATTCCAGATATAAAAGGAGAGCATTACAGAGTTTCGCAAGACCAATGGAACTACCTACAAAGTAAATTTAATATAACAGGTATTCCTCATTATTTATTAATCGATAAAAGCGGCAATGTTGTAAAAGACAATACAAGCGATTTAAGAAGTCCAGAAAAGGTAAAAGTATTGTTGAATAGTTATTTAAAGTAGTCTAGAATAAGTTTACTATTTCAAAACTAAAATCTAATTTATAAACATAAAATTAAACTGTTATTTCGATAGAAAGGAGTACACATCTAGTCATCTCAAACCGAGAAAAGCTTCAGTTGTTTCTTTCTATCGATTTAACTTGATTTTTGAGTTTTTAATAGCAAAAACCAAGTCGATATAGAGCTTACTGTCCTAAAATTTTATTTACTAAACTGTTTTTAGCCTCAACATCATCACCAAATAACCATTGTAATACGTTGTCTTCCCAAATGGCATCGCGTTCGGTTTCGGTAATAATATCGCGTTCCATAGCCAAATCTAAAATTTTACCGGGGTACGACGATTGTTTCGCACTTTCCATTTCACCTAATGGGTAAGGGTCGTCTAACCCCATAAGCACTTGTTTAGAGCCTTGGTTTTTAATGAGTAGTTGTAACGAACCAGTATCATGAACCAGTGTATCAAAAAATATATTTTTATGCCCAACGGCTTTTCTAGGGTGGTGTTTGCCTTCAAACAAATCGGGTCTGCCATCAAAACCTTGTATGCGTCGACCTAAATTAATTTGTGCCAATTGCCCACCATGAGCAAAACAAGTTCTGGTATTTGGATATTTGTCTTGCATGCCATTTAGAGTAAAAAAGTGATACGCGTCGGCACATTGTGCCAACATCCAAATTAGGTGAAATCTCCAAGAGGTATTTTGTAATTTAATAAATTTTTCGCCATCGTAAGGATGGATTTCAATGGCTAAACCATATTTATCGGCGAGCTCAAAAATACGAGCATTTTCTTCATCAAAAATACTTCGCCATGTACCAATGGTGTCCATATAATGTGTTGGTAAACACAACAAACGCATATTAAGTTCTTCAACGCAGCGCTCAATTTCCCAACAGGCTCCGCGAACATAACCAGGATGGACTACAAAACCACAGGTAAACTTACTTGGGTATTCGGCTTGTATTTTGGCATTAAAATCGTTTTGAAAACGAAGCGCTTGCTTCATTTCTTCTAAGCGTAAACCATTACCGTAAAGTTGCGAAAGGTTTAAAACAACAGCATGATCAATTTTATTACGCTCCATCCACGCAAGCTTTTCATGTAAAAAGAAACTCGAATCGGTAATAGGCCTATTCCAGTCTTTTTGCAACATAAATTTTCGGTCTTTATCTACCCAAAAAATACCTTTATCGCGCATAAAATCTGGAATTTCTTCTGGATAAGGTAATAAATGCGAATGGCCATTAATTCTTAATTTACGTTTACTCATGGTTTAATATCGTGGTTGTAAGGCATTAGTTGTGGCAATTTGTTGTTTTCTTTAAGTGCTAAAATTCTTTGCTGCGTTAATAAGCGTTAGTCTTCAATTTTAACTTTTTTAGGAGGCTGCATTACTTCACCACAATTAGGGCAAGTACGTTTGTTAATGTCGCCATAATATTTATCGAAAATTTTAGGCATATCGGTTTCAATATTGTCTAAAGTAAAATCTTCACCATAAAGTTTTGTAGTACAATGTTCGCAAAACCAAAGTAACGCATCTTGTACGCCTTTATCTCGTGGATATTCTATAACGAGGCCAACGGTATTGGCACCACGTTGCGGTGAATGCGGTACTTTAGGCGGCAGTAAAAAAATGTCGCCTTCTTTTATTAGAATATCTTTTGGAGTGCCTTTATCGATTACCTTTAAAGTAATATCACCTTCAATTTGATAGAAAAATTCAGGAGTTTCGTTATAGTGATAATCTTTACGGCTATTTGGACCGCCAACCACCATAATTATAAAATCGCCATCTTTCCAAACCACTTTGTTCCCAACAGGTGGTTTAAGTAAGTGACGGTTGTCTTCAATCCATTGTTTAAAGTTTATAGGCGGATATATTTTACTCATGTTGTATTTATTTTGGGCGTTACCCTACCGGGTCAGGCTTTCAAGGCTCGCTCTCTGCGAGGAGCTCAAACAAACCTTTCAATCCTTAACGCAAATTCATTAATTCAATAAAATTAGTAATAATATTTTTAAATTTTAGGTTCTATAAACTTTTAGTTCTGCCACCATCAACAGGAAGATTTATGCCATTAATATAACCAGCACACTCACTAGCCAAAAAGGTAATGGCTGCTGCCAATTCTTCTGGTTTGGCAAAGCGTTTAGCTGGTATAGTACTTTTCATGGTATTGGCTGTCTCGGCTTCGGTTTTACCAGTTTTGGTACTTTTATTTTTAATTATTTCGTTAAGGCGTTCTGTGTTAGTAGCGCCAGGTAACACATTGTTTACGGTTATGCCAAATTCACCAAGTTCGTTAGCCAGTGTTTTGCTCCAACTGGCAACAGCTCCTCGAATAGTATTACTCACACCAAGCCCATCTAAAGGTTGTTTTACAGATGTAGAAATAACATTAATAATGCGACCAAATCCCGCTGATTTCATAAAAGGGACGAGCGTTTGCGCCAATATATGGTTGCATTTTAAATGCTGTGTAAAGGCGTTTTCGAAAGCTTCAATAGAGGCATTAAAAATAGGACCGCCTGAAGGACCTCCAGTATTATTTACCAAAACATGAAACCCATGATTGTTTTTTATATAGGTTTCAACTTGTTCTTTTAACTCGGTTGGGTTGGAAAAATCTGCAACAATATAATTGTGAATTTCGGGATTCGATAATTGCGATAAAACCGTTTTTAATTTATTTTCATTTCTTGCAATTAATGTAATATGCATACCTTCTTCGGCTAAAGCTATAGCGGTTGCTTTACCAATTCCTGCTGTACTTCCACAAACGAGTGCATATTTATTGTTTAGTTTTAAGTCCATAATAATTTCCCGCAAAGGCAGGAATTTTTTTAATATTATTTAATATCCTTTGTTTCAGGATCTTTTTTTAGGATGAGAGATGCCGAAATAAATGCAGCAAAACATCAAATAGTTAATATTTAATACACACATTTTTAGGTTCTGTAAAAAAACGTAATGCTTCAAAACCACCTTCGCGACCAACACCACTGGCTTTTACACCACCAAAAGGTGTGCGTAAATCACGCATCATCCAAGTGTTTACCCATACTATGCCTGCTTCTAATTGATTACTTAAGCGCATGGTACGATTTAAGTTGTTAGTCCAAAGCGTTGCCGATAGGCCATATTTTACTTTGTTAGCCATTTTAAGGACTTCACTTTCCGTTTTAAAAGGCATTAAGGTAACCACAGGACCAAAAATTTCTTCTTGGTTAACACTACAATCATCGGTTTTTACTTCTATAATTGTGGGCTGTAAATAATACCCCTTTTCGTACCCTTTAATGGATACTTCATGGCCTCCAAATAAAATGTTTCCACCTTCATTTTTGGCAATTTCAATATAATTTTTAACTTTTTCGAGATGAGGTTTCGATACTAAAGCTCCAATGTTCGTGTCTGTTTTTGATGGATGACCAACTTTTAAAAGTTTTACCTTTTCAATAAAATCGGTTTTAAATTTGTTGTAAATAGTGCCTTCAACAAAAATACGACTTCCGCATAAACAAATTTGACCTTGATTGGTAAACGACGAACGTACTGTTGTATGTAACATGTCGTTGTAATTGCAATCGGCAAAAATTATGTTGGGGTTTTTTCCGCCTAACTCCAATGATAATTTTTTAAACATAGGTGCGGCTATTTTCGCAATATGCGCACCTGTTTTTGTTCCACCAGTAAAACTGATGGCCTTAATTTTTGGGTGTTCTACTATGGCTTGTCCTGTGGTATTTCCTAACCCGTGAACAATATTTAAAACCCCTTTGGGGAGATCAGCTTCATTTAGTATTTCTCCTAGTAAGTATGCGGTTACAGGTGTTACCTCGCTTGGTTTGGCAACAACGCAATTACCAGCTGCAATGGCAGGAGCGATTTTCCAGGTGAAAAGGTATAATGGTAAATTCCACGGACTAATACAACCTACAACACCAAGAGGTTGACGTAATGTGTAATTTATAGCTTGTTGCCCAACACTTTCATGGCTTTCGCTAGAAAATTGAGTAATGGCATTAGCGAAAAACCGAAAATTACTTGCGGCTCTGGGTATATCGACGGTTTTAGCGAGGTTAATGGGTTTGCCATTATCTCTACTTTCGGCCTCAGCAAACCGATCTAAATTGGTTTCAAGTAATTCTGATATTTTTAAAAGAATTCTGCTGCGTTCATTTAAAGTTGTTTGACTCCAATTAGAAAATGCATCTTCAGCACTTTTAAATGCTTTTTCTACATCTTTATGTGATGAATTTGGGATTTTCCCGTAAATCTCTCCCGTAGATGGATTGTAATTATTAATCCACTTACTGTTTTCTGGATTTACAAATTCGCCGTTAATGTAATTTTTGATTGATATCATTTTTGATGATTCAATAATTGCGGATAATTTTCTTTATGGTAAGATAAGATTATAAAATTAAACGGAAAGAATAATTGATTTTTTATGATTTTAAAATAATACTACCCCAAAGCCTTTGTAGTCACAAAGTACCGCCAGCCAATTATGGCTAATTGCAATTTGCTAGCTTTAGCTAAATCGAGTTGCTTTTTTGTGTAGCTTGGTAATATAAGTTTGTTAAGTTTTGCTAATACTTTAAAGAATGGCTTTTTCACTTTTTTTGTTCTTTTTGTAAAAATAGTAAAACTTATTCTAGACTAAGTTTTACAAGTTTAAATTTAGAATAATGAAATAATGAAGATGATCATTTCAATTAAAAGTTTGGTAAGCGTTATCATATTGAGTGGTTTAAAATGGTTTGTAAAACAATGATTTTTGTTATTGTTTTTTCAATATATATACTAGTCAATATGTTTACCAAATGGATTAATTAAAATCTGTGAAAGTGAATGCTAAATTGTAATAAAAAAAATAGATTTAGTTTTAATATTTTTGTGACTTTCTTTATATGGGTTTATAAATGAAATTTTTAACTGTTGTTTTGTTTTATATTGTAAGTTTTGAAGGGCTTTTTTGAGGTTGCATTTGTAAACCAAGGGCGATTTCATTTTTTTGAAGACAAAAAAGGCCCTTTTCATTATTTTTTAAGACTGATTGAAGCTAAATTATTCTTCAAATAGTCAAGGTGAAAAAGTATAAATAAAGGGCTGTTTTAAATGTTTTTTTTTAAAATAGAAAAGCGAATTTTTAAAAACTAAACCTGTTTTTTGTATGCGGTTACTTTAATTTCAATAACCAAATCGGGGTGCGGTAATTGGTGAACCGCAACTGTGGTTCTTGTAGGTCCTGATTCTTTGCTAAAAAATTCGGCATAGGCTTTATTATAATCAGCAAAATCATTCATGTTTACTAAAAACGAGGTAACATCAACTACATCTTTTAAGGTTGAACCTACCGTTTTTAGGGTTTTATCTATATTTTTTAAAACCTCCTGCGTTTGGGTGTAAGCGTTACGCTTTTTTGTTCCCATTTCGTCAATAATATCAACACCAGCAATTGTGTTATCTGGTCTGCGAGAACTGGTTCCAGATACAAAAATAAAATCGCCAACTACTTTTACGTGTGGGTAGGCACCTCTGGGTGTTACTGTGTTCATATTTTATTGTCTTTTTATTTATTAAAATAGGAATTTAGTTTTTGTAGGTTTACTAATGTGAAATACCAACTAAAGTTATAATCCGGCAATCTTGTTTTCTTTTAAAATTGTTTCGGTTTCAGAGGATACTTTATCTAAAATGATTTTAATATCATCGTTGGATGAAATAAGGTTATTCGATAATAAATTCAAAATAGCTTTGTCCTGCGCTCGTCCTTTTAACATAGCTTCTTGGTATCCAATGTGTTCGTTAAAGGTAACTAAACTGTATTTTGAAGCATAATCTTCCGGGTATTCTTTTTCTAAGGCCATTTCAATTTTACGTTTTTCCTGAAAAATAGCTTGTCCTACATGGTCGCGCATTTCATAAAAATTATCGATGGCTAAATCGGCTATGGCGTCGGTATCTTTTTTTCTGTTTTTTTCGTATTCGGTAAATACGTTTTCCCAATTGCCTTCATGTTTGTTTAAAACGGCATCAAATTCTACAACATCTTCAAACGAAGCATTCATACCTTGTCCATAAAAGGGTACAATGGCGTGTGCAGCATCGCCCATAAGTAGTGTATTGCCTTTAAAATGCCATGGTGAGCATTTAATGGTTCCCAAAGCTCCTGTTGGGTTTTTAAAAAAGTCTTCAACTACATTTGGCATTATTTTAAGTGCATCGGGGAATTCTTCTTTAAAGAAATTAGTAACTGTTTCTGGGGTTGTAAGGTTGTTAAAATTATATTTTCCTTGGTTGTAACTTAAAAATAAAGTAACCGTAAAACTGCCATCTAAATTAGGTAGCGCAATTAACATAAAATCGCCACGAGGCCAAATATGTAAAGCGTTTTTAAAAGTTTTGTAGTCGCCAGCTGTAGTAGGTAAAATGCTTAACTCTTTATAGCCATGAGCCAAATAATTTTGTGAAAAGCTAAATAGAAATTTTTTTCCTAAATAATAGCTTTTTCTTAATGCAGATCCAGCGCCATCGGTAGCGATAATACAGTCTGCATCTTCAACAAATTCGGTTTTGGTTTCATAATCTTTAAAAAGCGCCGTGGTGTTTTCGAAGTTAACCGATTTACATTTTTTATTAAAATAGATATTTACATGGTCGTGTTTTTCAGCTTCGGTTAAAAGTAATGCATTTAATTCGCCTCTAGACACCGAGTTGATATATTCTTGCTCGCGCCCGCTGTAATTCGACATAAATGTATTGCCTTGTTTATCATGAATCATTCTGCCATGCATAGGTATACAAAGCGATTTAACTTTATCTTCTAAACCAACCAATGCCATGGCTTTGTTACCGCGATTGGAAAATGCAAGGTTTATTGAGCGTCCTGCCGAAATATTTGTTTTTCTTAAATCGGGGCGCATTTCGTAAACGTTAACATTATAGCCTCTTTGCGCTAGTCGTAATGCTAATAAACTACCGCAAAGTCCGGCACCAATAATTAAAATATTTTCTTTTCGATTCATAATTTATTTTTAATCCGAGATAGCTTCAGAATTTAATTAGGAGTTAACGCTGTTAATTTATAATTGCTTTTAATTTTTCTACCATCCAGTAAACGTCTTCAAAATTATTATAAAATGGGGTTGGCGCGCACCTAATTACATCTGGCTCTCTCCAATCTGTTATAATATTGGCTTCAGTAAGTTTGTGATGTAAACTTTTATCGGCGTTTTGTACTTGTATAGAGAGTTGGCAACCGCGTTCGTTTGGGTTTTTAGGTGTTATAATTTTTATTTTATGGTTGTTTAACTGGTTAATCAAAAATTCAAAATAACCAGTAAGTTTAATCGATTTTTTACGTAATGCATCCATACCAACTTCGTTAAACATATCTAACGACGCCTTTATGGCTGCCATCGATAAAATAGGCGGGTTACTAAGTTGCCAACCTTCGGCACCAGGCATAACATCGAGAGGCTGACGCATGTTAAAACGGGTAGTCTTATTGTGACTCCACCAACCTGCAAAACGTTTTAAGTTTTTATTATAGGCATGTTTTTCGTGAACAAAAAGGCCTGCTAAACTACCAGGACCAGAGTTGAGGTATTTATAAGTGCACCAAGCTGCAAAATCTACTCCAGAATCGTGTAGTTCGGGTTTAATGTTACCAGCACCATGAGCTAAATCGATGCCAACCATACAGTTTTTAGCATGTCCTAATTGGGCAATGCGTTTTAAATTGAGATATTGCCCCGTATAGTAATTTACACCACCAATTAAAAGTAGGGCTATTTCGTCGCCTTGTTGGTTTAAAATGGTTTCTAAATCTTCAATGTTTAGTAGTTCTTCACCTGGGCGCGGTTTCCATTCAATTATGCCATCTTCTGCAGTAAACCCATGAAATTCTAATTGTGTTTGCACCGCATATTTATCGCTAGGAAAAGCATCACTTTCAATAACAATTTTATATTTTGTTTTTGAGGGCTGGTAAAAACTAACCATTAGTAAATGAAGGTTTGTGGTTAAGGTATTCATAACTACAACTTCAATAGGTTTTGCGCCTACAATTTTAGCCATACTTTCGGTTAAAAATTCATGGTAAGGTAACCAAGGGTTTTTAGCTTCAAAGTGGCCTTCAACGCCTAATTTAGCCCAATCATCAAGTTCTTGTTGAATGTATTTTTGTGTGCTTTTGGGTTGTAAGCCTAACGAGTTTCCTGTAAAATACAACCAGTTGTTACCTTGGTTATCTTTTGGAATATGAAATTTATTTCGATAATGCGCTAACACATCTTCTTGATCTTGTTTTTTGGCAAAATCAAGTCCGGTTTTATATAGGATCAATTTTGAATTTTTTAGATAATAATACAAAAGTAAAATAAAAATCCTAATGCTATTAATCGAAAAAATATGCATTTCGTCTTTATTTTGATTCGAATTTTGTAATTTTACATCGGTTTTTTCTTATGAAGAATATTCTAAATATATTTTAAATGCTGAAACGATTATGGTTATCTTATTTTAATTGGTATTTAAAGTTTAGCGGACTATCAAATAACGAAGCAGAAAATAACTTATCTTATTTTAGAAACAAGTTATTTGTTTCCATATTTATTTTAACGGTTGCACTGGGCTTTATGGCGTATATACCAAGCGCTATTGTTGCTATTATGCTAGATAAATGGCTGGTGTTTTATATGGACACCATTGGTATGCTTGTTTTGTTTTTTATGTTTTTTAATAATAAACTAAGCTTAAATACCAAGAAACGTTTATTTTCTATCAATTTTTTTGCTTTATCTTTTGCATTAATTTTAGAATTAGGCCTGCATGGTAACGGCACAATAATGTTATTTATGTTATGCGTTTTAGTAACACTTTATAGTGGTAGGCGTGCAGGAATAAATACCGTTGTTATAAATGTTGTATTTTATACTGTGGTATTACTTATTTATTATTTTAAGTGGTTTACATTTAATTTTTACGAACATACCCCAGTTGAAATTCTGTTTATTGTTTTTGTAAATAACATATTGTTTAGTTTGCTTACCGTTTTTTCGGTATCTTTTTTAATTGCTCAATTGAATAGAGCCTTAGTAAAGGAAACAGATTTACAAAACGCACTTGTAGAAAAGCATAAAAAAGTGGTAGTAGCCAAAGAAGAAGCTGAACGATCGGATAAACTAAAAACCGCTTTTTTAGGTAACATGAGTCACGAAATTAGGACGCCAATGTATGGTATTTTAGGTTGTGCCGAACTTTTAAGAGAGTATAATATTGATACCGATTTTAATGAATATGTAAGAGTTATTGAAGATAATGGAAATAAATTATTAGATGTTATTACCGATATTGTTAACTTCTCTAAACTTGAAACAGGTCTATTAACGACTTGCTCAAAACCATTTAATATTAAACTAAGTATTGAAGCTGTTGTTAAAGAGTTTGCTTCTGTAGCAAAGCAAAAGGGCGTTTACTTAAATTTAAGCGATTATATCCCTAATAAAAATAGCGCGGTTGTTTCTGATGAAGTTAAATTTAAAACCATTTTAAAACATTTAATCGCTAATGCTTTAAAATATACCAGTGCCCGGGGTAGCGTTTTTGTAAATTGTAGTGTAGATGATGAAACTTCTCAAATTAAGTTTATTATAGAAGACACTGGCATTGGCATACCAAAAGACAAGTTAGCAGATATTTTTTCTCCGTTTTATAAAATAGATTACAGTAATGATAAAGCCTTACACGGTGCTGGTATAGGATTAGCCATTTCGAAGGCTTACGTAACATTATTAGAAGGAGAAATTGGTGTTGAAAGTACCATTGATTTCGGATCGGCATTTTGGTTTACCGTTGCTGCCGATTTGCAATCTATTGAAAAAGCTAAAGCACTTTACCTAACTAAGTAAAGTGCTTTGGATATATATAGACGCCTAACGCGGAATATTTACAATTATATACGTCTATAATTTTAATTTGGATGTTCTTGGCATGATTACTTTACACTAACGTTTGTAAATTTTAAATTCCAGTCGCCAGATTCTTTTTTATGGCTTAAAGCTATTTTAATACCATTATAGTCGTTATAATCTTCAAAGGTATTGGCTAATGATGCTTCTTTTTGGTTTCCGCGTCTAAATACCCATTCTCGAATTATATAATTACTATCGAAATAAATATCGTAAGCATCGCCTGGAGTATAGCCTCCTTGAGAAGCATAGGTAATACTTATTTTTTGCAGTAATGTTTTGTTAATAGGAGACGCCTCTTTTGAAACCTCTGAAATTGAAGCACTTTTATCCCAAACCAATTGAAACGGTATAAGTAACCAAAACTTATCGTTTACAAAGGCGGCATCGGTTTTAGCCGATAAAGAATCTACTTGTTTTCGGTTGTACGAGATGGTATCTTTTTCGGTAAAAAGTGTTACTTCATTTGTTTTAGTATTCCAAAGCCAATGTCGTTTCTCGGCAAAAGTAAAGGAAATTTCGTTTACATTTTTCCAATTATTAAATCCATGGGCTTCGGCAATTTTTTCGGCTATCGTTGTTTTAGTTGGCGCTTCTAATTTTTGCGCTTCCTTTTTTGTTGTTTGTTGTTTACAGCTTATTAAAGCAATAACTAATGTCAATAAAATAAAGGGTTTTGTTTTCATTTTTTATAAATAATTTACATCTGCGTATCGTAAATAACTGGGAATTGTTCTGGGATATCGGCCTTCGCTTCGCCTAAATTTTGGCGTAAATCTATTTCTATGCCTCGTGCAATAGTAGATATAGGTACATCGTTTGCCGAACCTTCAAACGGGTTTTCTCCTGTTCGCCCTATGCGTTCCATAGTATGGAAAATCCATGCAACGGCAACATAAAACGGAATGGCCAACCAAATAAAAACTTTACCTAAGGTATTGTTTGAAGCAGCAATGTCAGCTCCAATTTCGGCAAATTGAGGTACAATGGCAAGCGGTAAAAGCACAACAAAAATCCACATAAAATAATGATTTAGTGTTGCAAACTGTCGGGGGTAAGGGAAATTTTTTATACGTTCAGATTTTCCCTGAAGTGCAAAAAGTTCTTGTAAAAGACTTTCTAATTCTAAAAATGAAAACTCCCAAATAATGCCTTTTTCTTTTAGTGCGCGTAAATGTTTAGATTGTAAGTACAACAATGCTGTTTGTTTATTGCCTTTTTCCATAATTTGGCTTATTTCGGCTTCGGTTAAATAGGGTTTTAAATCGCTTTCTAAACCCGATTTCCATTCTGGCGGACTCACAATAGCATTCCACTCTTTGTTTGTTTTTTCTTTTACAACGGTTTCCCAAGGTTTTCCAACGCGCATAGCGTGCCTAAGGGCTGTCATCCACGCAATATGGCGGTATGTAAGCGTTTTTATTTCGTTTTTTAAAACCGATTCTTCTACTTTATTTATAGCGTATTCGTTAGTAACCATATCTTGTACATACATGCCAAAAGTTCTGGAAGTATTAACAATACCGCCCCAAATTTTTCGAGCTTCCCAAATTCTGCCATAGGCCGAATTGTTTTGAAAACCAATTACAAATGCCACTGCTGTACCAATTAATGCTAGGGGTGTCCAAGGAATTTTAAGCCACGATAATTCGAAAAAATAATAAGCACTTACAAAAGCAGTTATAAAAACTATAAAGAAAATGGTTTCAAAACGCGTCCATTTAGCTAAATCTTTAGCTCGAAAAACTTTTTTAGTATACATTAGTTGCTGTTGGTTTTAGATTTAATCTAAAGTAGAGAAAATTTGTTAATTATAGAATTGTTAACTTATGCTATAATTTTTTTGCAACTTTTAATTCAAAAATTCCAATGGAAGCGATAAGCGTAATTTCAAAAAATATATAAATCCATATAAAAGCACCGATAAAAGCGCACCTAAATCATCAAATAAAAATAACTTTTTAAAAAACATGTTTGCTCAGGTTTAATTCAAAGTTTATTATGCATCAAACTACAAATAGCGACTATTTATATTAAATTTTCTACCCAAAATAAGAATTTATTTAATGGTTTATATAAACCTAAAAATACAATTAATTTGTTGAAATGTAATAATTTACGTATATTTGAAACAGACCCGTTTACAAATTACCTCCAAATTTGAAATAGTTTTAAAACCTTTCCTGTTAAGACTAAAAATGTAGCATTGTTTTAACCAAACTATTTTAATTATGTTACCTACTTTTAATATCTTAATTGCAAATAGTCATGCAATTACTGCGCAGGCTTACAAAAACACTTTACTTTCAAATCAGCAACGGTTTCCAATGCCACTAAGTATAAATTTGGTATATTCTATTGAAGCGATTTTTGAAAAACTTAAAATGAAAGACTTTTTAAGTGAAAATGACTTAATTATTTTAGATACCGATTTTTATTTCTCCAACGAAAATAAAACCAATTCTGCCGAACAACTTTGTGAAGCTGTAAAAACCAAAATTAATAATGCTAAACTGTTAGTAACAACATCGTTTAAAGATAATTTACGATTAATAAATATTTTAAATAGAGTTGACCCCAATGGCCTATTAATTAAATCTGATATCACCGATTTTCATTTATTAACAGCAGTGAGTAATATTTTTTCGGGCGAATCGTATTTTAGTAAAACGGTAATAAATCTTTTAAAAAAGAAAATTTGCCAGAATATAGTTATTGATGCCATTGATACTAATATTTTAATTGAACTTTCAAACGGTTCTAAAATGGTTGAGCTTCTAAAATTTATTCCATTAACCAAATCGGGAATAGAAAAGCGTAAACGACGCCTTAAGCAACTTTTTGAAACCAAAAACAACAGCGATAGGGAGCTGGTAATGGTTGCAAAAGCCAAAGGTTTTATTTAACCAATTAGAGTATTTTCCACTTTTGCTTACTTTTTGTAATTATTTTTCTTCCGCTTTAGCTTTTTTAAAGTATAATTTTACGCCATAGTTTATTTCTAAACTTTCTTCCTATTAACTAATTGTAAAAATTAGTACACACCTAAATATTTTCCTCCCAAACTATTTGGTTTTATGTATTGCTATGTTTTGATACTTTTTTAAAGGTGTCATTTTAAACAAGTTACTTAAATGGTTAAGTAAATTAACTTTAAAACCCTCACATATGAACAAACATGAAGAATGCTTATGTATTTGTCCGCCCTCACCAGAGATTGAACAAAAAATATTAAGCACAAAACAAAAAATTTTTAAGGAAGCTGGTTTCGAAGATATTGATGAGGTCGATATCATGGATTTATCCACCTTTACCTTAATTACCAATCGGCCAAAACGTACCCGAATGCACGATCATCGTATTTCGGCCGATAGAGCTCCCGTTACGGGTACCAAACGTGCCATAGTACTTTTGGTTGATTTTTCCGATAAAACCGCTGCCCAAAATCAATCGCATTATAACAATATGTTATTTTCTCAAGGCACCTATGCCACTGGCAGTATGCGCGATTATTACAAAGAAGCGTCCTACGGAAAATTAAATGTTATCGGCGCGGTTAAAGGTCAAAATGGACCAACAGCAGGTTGGTTTAGAGCGCCTCGAACCAAAGCCTATTATACGAATAACGATTTTGGTTTTGGTGCTTATCCAAGAAATGCCCAAAAGTTGGTTGAAGATGCTATAGATTTAGCACAGCCCTTTGTAAACTTTAGTCAATATGATAATGATGGCGACGGATTTGTAGAAGCACTAATAGTTATTTGCGCCGGTTCTGGTGGTGAAGCTACTGGTAACAAATCCGATTTTTGGTCGCACAAATGGGGTATTACTACCAAGAACGTTGATGGCGTAAAAATTAACCGTTATTTTATGGCTCCAGAAGATGGTAGAGTAGGTGTTATGGCTCACGAATTAGGTCATTTACTTTGCGCTTTACCCGATTTATATGATACCGATTATTCTTCCAAAGGTACCGGACGCTGGGATTTAATGGCCGGTGGTAGTTGGAATAACGGTGGGCATACACCCGCGCATCCAACCGCTTGGTGTAAGGTAAAATGTGGTTGGGTTACTCCGAAAGTTGTTTTTAACAGTACCCAAAACGTAACCGTTAAGCCTTATTTTGATAATGAAGATATTGTTAAAATCCCTATTGGAAGTGCTACTAGTCAAGAGTACTTTTTATTATCAAACAGGCAAAAACAAGGTTTCGATAAAAACTTACCTGGCGAAGGTTTAATTATTGAGCATATCGATGATTCTAAAAGTAACAATACCGACGAAAACCACTATTTAGTTGATATTGAACAGGCCGATGGCGCACGTCATTTAAATACTAATAGTAATAGTGGTGATGCCAACGATGCTTTTCCAACTGCAGGAAATAACTCATTTACTAA
Organism: Neotamlana nanhaiensis; assembly: GCF_000943555.1. Lineage (GTDB taxonomy): Bacteria > Bacteroidota > Bacteroidia > Flavobacteriales > Flavobacteriaceae > Neotamlana > Neotamlana nanhaiensis. The sequence goes on from NZ_JTDV01000003.1 coordinate 284,766, forward strand.
CACATCGACGCCAAGTAGTAAAACCTATGCTAATACCGACTCTAACGTTAGTGTAACTAATATTGCCAAATCGGGTAATAATATTACCGCAAACGTGTCTTCAGGATCGGGTGGAACATCATATGTTACTAAAAAGGTGTTACGCACTTATGCTTCACCACATTCTAAAAACGCTTGGGCATACCTCGATTCTATTGGTTGGCGAAAAGTAAATACATTAACAGCCGATGGCGTAACAAATGTGTTTGCTTTATTAAATGAAGCACGTGCTCATAATTTAAATGTGCGCGCTCAAATCGATAACAATTTCATTCATATTGCTTATTTAAACTAAGCTAAAAGCACATTGCAAAAACAATAATTATTAATCTATAAAACAAAATATTATGAATTTCTCAAATAAAAAAGTAGTACGTACTTATGCTTCACCTCACTCAAAAAACGCATGGGGTTATATTGAAACTATTGGTTGGCGAAAATTAGGCCAATTATCAACGGATGGCGTAACAAATATGTTTATTATGTTAAACGCAGCCAAGGGCAGTGGTAAAACGGTTAGTGGTACCATTGATGCATCAAACCAAATTACTTTATTGTATTTCTAAAATGAATTTTGAACTTAAATTGAATTAATTATGATGACAATAAATTTAAATATTAATGGTTCTGGTATAAATGGTGCTAATGCAGATTCTGGGAGTCTTGCTTTAAATGAAGCCGCTCCTGCTCCAACCGATTTTAACTTGGGAATGGCACAAGGAGTTGAAACGTCGTTTGATGCACCTGGACCAGAGTTTACGGACTTTAATGCTGATGCTGCTGTTAGCGGTGATTTTGCACCAAGTCCGGAAGGATTTAGCGAAAGCGACCACAGTTTTGATGCTGTTGGAAGTGCTCCAAATCCTGATCTATCTTTAGGTGATACTTTGCAAGAAACGGTGAGCGTTTTACCCGAGCCAATGGCTTTGGACGTACTTGAAGCCACCGAAACAACTAAAAAAACAACCCGATCGCGGGCTACAAAAAAGAAATAATCTTTAAAATTATAATTTCCTGAGGCTACCTAAAAAGCGTTGGTTGTATTGAGTTAAGTTATAAACTCTTAACGGTATAACATTAAGTTTTACTATCTAAAATTTTTAACTTTGTTCAATACGAATGCCCTTTTCAGGAGGCCTCAGGTTTATATTTTTAAAATTTTAAACGATAAAAAACATGCAATTAGCTCCTAATAGTAACCCCATTAAAGCTACTGTTGTAAGTAGTATAAACGTAAACGAATTAAAAATTGTAATTCTTGATTTACCCGAAAACGTTTTGCCCGCATTTTTGGGTGTTGGTAAATTATTATCGGCAAAAAATCAATCTGTCGAGATTCAAGAATTTATAGAAGGCGATATTATTACTGCGGATATCGAGGTTATGGGCGATCCATTTAACCAAGTGTTTTTGTTAACCAATGTGGTAAAAGAGGATACAATGGGCGATAGTAATTAATGTGTTTCTTTTAAAACTTCAGGCATTTTTGCTTTAAACCTGTTAAGTCTTGGAATTGAAACAGCCTGAATATAAGGGTGCTCAGGATGTTTTTTTTCGTAATCTTGATGATAACTTTCCGCAATCCAAAACTTTTGAAATGGCATAACTTCGGCAGCAATTTGTTTGCCTAATTTTGTAGCTAAATCCTTTTTCTTTTTTAAAATAATAGCCTTTTGCTTATCGTTTTGATAAAATATAATCGATCGGTATTGCGATCCTTTGTCGTTTCCTTGCCCGTTAACTTGGGTTACATTCTGCGAAGCAAAATATACATCAACTAAAGTTTCAAAACTTACTAAATTTTGGTTGTAAATAACTTCAACTGCTTCAGCATGTCCTGTTTTACCTGTATTACTGGCTTCGTAGGTTGGGTTTTTTGTATGCCCACCAGAATACCCCGAAATAACTTCATCTACACCTTTTACACTTTCATAAATGGCTTCTACACACCAAAAGCATCCGCTTGCAAAATAAGCGCGTGCTATTCCGTCTTTTACAGGAACCGCAATGGGTTCGGTATTTCGTTCAATATTTGTATGGTTTGTGTTCGAGGTTTTTTTGGTTTGCGCTACGTTTTGGCAGCTTAATAAGGCAAATAGTGCGAAAAGGGCAAATAATTTTTTCATAATATAATAGTCGAAACTAAATAGTAAACTTAACAATTTTTAGGTTAATATTTAAAAAGAAAGCCTTTACAGGACGCAAAGGCTTGGATAAGTAAGGTTAACTGTTCAAGATTTATAAGTTAGGTTAGGTTCTGGTTGTATTTGAGGGACATGGACTAACTCTTAAAACTAAATAACTAACTGATACAAATTTAAAGCATAACTGTTTGTTGAAGTAGAGGTAAAAGCAGGTTTGCTAAGGGTGTTTTTCCTGTATTTTTAATCTAAAAAAAAAGCCCTCACAAAGTGAAGGCTTAATTAATATTTAAAAAAAATGAATTTACAATTTAGAAAACATTTTTTCCATTTTCTCTTTTTGTTCTTCGGCTAAAACGGCATCAACTAAAATTCTGCCACTATGCTCGTCGGTAATTACTTTTTTACGAGAAGCAATTTCTACTTGAATTTGCGGTGGAATAGTAAAGAAAGATCCTCCAGAAGCACCTCTTTCAATTGGAACAACAGCTAATCCGTTTTTTACGTTGTTTCTTATACGCGTATAAGCGGCAACTAAACGTGTCTCAATTTGTTCTTTGTATTCAGAAGATTTATCAATTAAAGCTTGCTCTTCTTTTTCGGTTTCTGCTAAAATAGCATCAAGTTCACCTTTTTTGTGCTTTAAATGCGTTTCACGTTCTTTTAAACGCTCCTTAGTTTCACCTATAACTTCTTTTTTCTGCTCAATTTGAGCTTTAAATTCTTTAATATGTTTTTCGGCTAATTCAATTTCAAGTTCTTGAAACTCAATTTCTTTCGATAAAGAATTATATTCTCTGTTATTTCTAACATTTTTTTGTTGCTCGCCATATTTTTTCATTAAGGCTTTCGACTCTTCAATGGAGTTTTTCTTATTAGCAATATCGTTATCTATAACTTCTAAGCTTGCAACAAGTTTGTCTAATCTTATGTTTAATCCAGCTACTTCGTCTTCTAAATCGCGAACTTCTAATGGTAATTCACCACGTACATTTCTAATTTCATCTATACGAGAATCAATTAATTGTAAATCGTATAACGCTCTTAAACGCTCTTCTACAGTTGCTTCTTTCTTTTTAGCCATACTTTAAAAATACTTAACAGGATTGGTATTTGTCTTTGATAAAATGATTGCAAAATTAGTAATTTTTTTCGTAAGATAAGCCACTAAAAGATTTTTTGTGAATTGTTCGCTCTCATAATGGCCAATATCGGCCAAAAGTATGCGGTTTTCGGCGGTAAAAAAGTCGTGGTATTTTAAATCGGCCGTAATAAATGCATCGGCACCAGCGGCTTGCGCAGCCCCAATGGCAAAACTTCCTGAGCCTCCTAAAACGGCTACTTTTTTAATTTTTTTGTTTAAAAAGGAGGAATGCCTAATAAAAGGCGTGTGCATTGTTGATTTTATGTGGTTTAAAAAGTCGGTTTCGTTTAGCGCGTCATTAAATTCTCCAATCATACCCATACCTATATTTTGATTTTTATTCTCGATAGTTACAATTTCGTAAGCTACTTCTTCGTATGAATGGGTTTTAAATAAGGCACTTAAAATTTTAGTTTCGGTATGTTTTGGGTAGGTTACCGTTATTTTAGTTTCGGCTTCGGTATGCGTTTTGCCAATTTCGCCAATGGTAGGATTTGCATTTTCGTTAGGATTAAAAGTTCCAAAACCTTCAAGGTTAAAACTACAATTTTTGTAATTTCCAATGGAGCCTGCACCAGCGTTAAAAAGCGCTTCCCTAAGCGTGTTGGCTTCCTTTTTAGGAACGTAAGTGGTTAGTTTTTTTATAGTTTGACTTTGCGGTATTAAAATGCGTTTATTTTTAAGTTGCAGCTGATTGCAAATCATATCGTTTACACCGTACTCATAATTGTCTAAGGCCGTATGGATGGCATAAATAGCAATATCGTTTTTTAAGGCTTTTAAAACCGTACGTTCAACATAGTTTTTACCGGTAATTTTTTTTAAGCCTTTAAAAATAATGGGGTGAAAGCTAATAATTAGGTTGCAATTAGTATCAATGGCTTCGTCTACAACAGCTTCAAGTGTATCTAAAGTGACTAAAACTCCTGTAAGTTTAGTGTTTTTATGGCCTACTAAAAGGCCTACATTGTCAAAATCTTCGGCGTAAGCTAAAGGCGCTAATGCTTCTAAATGATTTATAACATCTTGTACAATCATAATCAATTAAATTTTACATCAAAGATAAAATAATTACTTTCGTTGTGATGAAAATTTTACGATACATACTTTTTCCAGTCGTGCCTGTGTATTATGTAATTACTTGGGTTAGAAATAAGCTTTATGATAATGGGTTTAAAGAATCAAAAAAATACGATATTCCAGTAATTTGTGTTGGAAATTTAAGTGTTGGTGGTACTGGAAAAACACCTATGATTGAGTATTTAATTAATATTTTGAAATCGGATTTTAAGGTGGCAACCTTAAGTCGAGGCTATAAGCGCACTACCAAAGGGTTTCAGTTGGCTGAAGCCTCATCAACAGCCAAAAGTATTGGAGATGAGCCGTTTCAGTTTTATAATAAGTTTAAAAATGATATAGCTGTGGCTGTCGATTCCAATAGGCAAAATGGCATTGAAACTTTATTAAATTTAATAAACAAACCAGAAGTTGTTTTACTTGATGATGCGTATCAGCATCGTAAGGTTAAAGCAGGTTTTAATGTGTTGCTCACTACCTATAAAAAACCTTATTTTAAGGATATAGTATTACCTACGGGCGATTTGCGTGAACCTAAAAGCGGTGCAAAACGAGCCAACGTTATTATAGTTACAAAGTGTCCTGAAACATTGTTAGAGACCGATAAAAAAGAACTTATTAAAAGCATTAAACCTATAGGCAAACAGGAAGTGTTTTTTAGCAAAATTGTGTATTCTGAAACTGTTTTTTCTGAAACGGAAAATAAATTAGTAACCCAATTGCCACAATTTACATTAGTAACAGGTATTGCAAATGCAACGCCTTTAGTGGCTTATTTAAAACAAAAACACTTACAATTTGAACATTTAAATTTTCCCGATCATTATAACTTTAACACTAAAGATTTAGAAGATTTAGAAACAAAAGCGCTGATAATTACTACTGAAAAAGATTTTATGCGTTTAAGTCATTATAAAAAACTAAAGCACAAACTTTTTTATCTTCCAATTACTGTAAAATTAGATAGATCCGAAGCGTTTAATAAGTTAATAAAGGCGTTTGTTAAACACTAGCTGAGGTTTTATTTTTTCCAGATAAAGCGTTGTATAATTTTTTCTCGAATTCTTCTTGCTTAAATGGTTTTGGGATAATATCGGTAAAACCAGCTTCTTCAAATTCTTGCATTTTATCTTCAATGGTAACAGCTGTAAGTGCGTAAATAGTAAGTTCTTTATCAAAGCTTCTAACAATTTTTGTGGCCTCAATACCGCTTATTCCTGGCATGTGAATATCCATTAAAACAATATCGAATTTATTCGCTTTTATTTTACTAACCGCGTCTTCGCCATTATCTACAATTTCACAATGTAGTCCCATTTTAGTTAAAATCTTTTTAGTAATCATTTGGTTGATTTTGTTATCTTCAACTACTAAAATTTTAACTTTCGAAAGGTCGAAATCGTTATTGTCGGCATCAAAATACGACGTTTTGTTTTCCGAGCTTTCCTCAATACTCGTGTATTCTAAAGGAATTTCAAAAAAGAAGGTTGTGCCTTTTCCAAGTTCACTTTTTACGTAAATAGTTCCTTTTAAAATATCAATTAAACCTTTTACAATAGATAAACCTAAACCAGTACCACCGTATTTTCTGTTAATTTGAATAGAACCTTGAGAGAAGCTCTCGAACATATGGTCTTGTTTTTCTTGACTTATACCAATACCATTATCTTCAACTTCAAATCGTAAGGTATAAATTTTACCTTTTTGCTCTATTTGATAAACACGAATCCAAATGTCACCATCTTTAGTGAATTTTATGGAGTTACCAACTAGGTTTATAAGTATTTGCGATATTTTTAATTGATCGGCAATAAAATTTTCCGAGAGGTCTTTATCGTATTCAAAATGAATGTTAACATTATTATCTTGAGCCGAATTGTTTAAAGCCAAAATAATATTGTTTATTTTCTTTTTAAGATTAAACGTTTCTGGTTCTATATCAACCTTATTTGCTTCAATTTTATTTATTTGAAGAATATCGTTTATAAAAGTTAATAAATAATCCCCAGAGAATTTTAACGATTTTAAATGCTGTACTTGCTCTGGTTTTGGTTCTTCATCTAAAAGCATGTTACTAATACCTGTTACAGCGTAAAGTGGTGTACGTAATTCGTGTGTAACGGTTGATAGGAAATTCGCTTTTGTTTTTGACGCTAACTCTGCTTTTTCTTTAGCAACAATAAGCTCGGAATTTTTTTTATGAAGCATATTGTTGGTTTTTAACCTAATGTTATTGTTTTTGTATAACGATAAGGTTAAAAGCGATAGTATGGTAATTAAGGCAACACTTAAAATTGAAATTAAAGTACCTAAATGATTATCGGATTCTGATTTTTTTAATTTCTCTGAAACTTCCTCAAATTGCTGATTAATATCGGCAAGTTTTGTTTGGGTTTCTAGTTCTATTGAAGAGTTTGAGTTAACTATATTTCTAATAGAATCTGAAACTTTTATGTATTTGTCTAAATAATTTCTAGACGATTTGTAGTTTTCGGCTTTATTATACAAATCACTTATAACCAAGTAACCTTCGGGTAATAAATTGGCATAATTATAGGTTTCGGCAAGTTCAATGCCTTCTTGGGCGTAATTAATAGCTTTGGTATTATCGCCTAATTTATTATGTACTACAGATAAATTAATTAAGGCTTCGCTTTGGCCTTTTACAAAATCGATGTTTTGCGCTTCTAGTAAGGCTTGTTCTAGTAAACTACGTGCTTTTCTATAATTTTTTAATAGAATATAAGTTTTTCCTTCGGTTAATAAGGTTTGGGTATAGTTTTGGTCAAGTTCTTCCTCCTGAAATTTTGTTTTTGCAGCCGTGTACGAGTCTAAAGCCTGATAATAATCACCTTTAGCCAAATAAATATCGCCAAAGGTTTTATAACTTTTTCCTAAATTAACATTATCGTTTATAATGCGTTGTACTTCAATGGCTTTACTTATAGATTTTATAGCCTTATCTTCTTGACTAACAACTAATTGTATTTTTCCTTTTATAGTGTGAATAACACCAATACTTTCTTTGTGATCAATTTTATTTGCTAAGTTTAAGGCTTCATCGAGGTTTACTAAGGCTTTGTAGTAATTGTAATTATCCAAATATTCTTGCGCTTGCTTAATTCTATAATTAATATTATTAAGCGTTATTTCAGGATCGTCTTCTATTTTATCCTGCGCAAAACTAGTTATGCATAAAAGCATTACAATGAGAGAGATATAGGCTTTTATTTTAAACATATTTGATGATTGTGTTAGACAAATATAAACATTTTATCGATAAAATGTATTTTTTTTACGATAAATTACAAATTAAATCAATAATTCTTTGTGAATAGCCTGTTTCATTATCGTACCAACCAATTATTTTTACCATATTTCCAATAACCGAAGTCATTTGAGCGTCGAAAATACACGAATGCGTGTTACCCACTATATCAATAGAAACGATTGGATCGGTTGTGTATTCTATTATTTGTTTAAATTTTCCGTTTGCAGCGCTTTTAAACGCTTCGTTTACATCGTTTATAGATACCGTTTGTTTTACATTAAAAGTAATATCGGTTAACGAACCATTTATTACTGGAACTCTAATGCCACAACCTCCAATGACTTCAGACAAATCTGGAAATATTTTAGTTAATGCCTTTGCTGCACCCGTTGTGGTAGGTACAATAGATTGGCTTGCTGCACGCGACCTACGTAAATCTCTATGCGGTTGGTCGTGCAAACTTTGGTCGGTGGTGTAGGAGTGTACCGTGGTTATGTAAGCTTCGTTAATACCACATAAATCGTTTATAACATTAAACATTGGGGCGGCGTTGTTTGTGGTACACGACGCGTTAGATATTATTTTTTCCGAACCATCTAAAATATGATGGTTTACTCCTAAAACTATGGTTTTAATAGTATCATCAATGGGCGGTACACTTAAAATTACTTTTTTTGCCCCATTTTGTAAATGATAGTTTAATTCAGCACTAGTTTTAAATTTACCTGTTGCTTCAATTACAAAATCAACGTTATATGGCGCCCAATTAATATATTCTGGGTGCTTTTGGTTTAATAACGGAATGTTTTTTTTATTAACAATTAAATCATTTTCAGTAAATGAAACATCTCCATTAAAAAGACCATGAACACTATCATATTTTAATAAGTGACTTAATGTTTTAGCGTCAGCAAGGTCGTTTATGGCTACAATATTTATGTTTTTATAGGGTTGAAGTAACCTAAAAACACGTCTGCCAATTCTGCCAAAACCATTTATGGCAACATTAATCATGTTAATTTATATGTTTTTGCGCGTGGTACGACGAGCGTACTAAAGCACTACTTTCAACATGGCGGAACCCAAGATTTAAACCAATTTCTTCGTATTCTTTAAACTCATCAGGATTTATAAAACGCTGTACAGGTAAATGTTTTTTACTTGGTTGTAAATATTGCCCAATGGTAACTACATCTACATTGTTGTTTTTTAAATCGTGAAGGGTTTCTATAACTTCTTCGCGCGTTTCGCCTAAACCGAGCATAATACCCGATTTAGTTCGGCGTTGGCCTTGTTGCTTTAAATAATTTAAAACGCCCATACTACGATCGTATTGCGCTTGTATGCGAACTTCTCGCGTTAATCTACGCACCGTTTCAATGTTGTGCGATACAACTTCTGGAGCGACATCAATTATTCTATCAATATGTTTTTCTATACCTTGAAAATCTGGTATTAGGGTTTCCATGGTAGTTTCTGGGTTCATGCGGCGTACAGCTTTTACAGTTTCGGCCCACATAATACTTCCCATATCTTTTAAATCATCTCTATCAACACTGGTTAAAACAGCGTGTTTAATTTTCATAATTCTAATAGAGCGTGCTACTTTTTCGGGTTCGTCCCAATCTACCGTTTCAGGTCTACCAGTTTTAACACCACAAAAGCCACACGAACGGGTACAAACATTTCCCAAAATCATAAATGTTGCTGTACCTTCACCCCAACATTCGCCCATATTTGGGCAACTACCAGAAGTGCATATGGTATTAAGTTTATATTTATCAACTAAACCACGTAATTCGGTGTATTTTTTTCCTGTTGGAAGTTTAACACGAAGCCATTTTGGTTTAGGTTTACGTTCGGGTAATATATTTGATACTGTGTCTGTATTCATTGTAAAAAAAGTGAGATAGCAAAGATACAAAGTATTCTTTTAAATACCTTTATAAAGTGATAAGATACCAAATGCTAAATCCTCCTAAAAATGCAATTCCCAGTTTACTTAAAAATTTAAGCCTTTTGTTAGGGCGCCATGGCTTTGGCATGTGTTTACTACAAACTAGGTTAAAATTAATAATAGCATAAAAAGGCGCCGTAATAAAGGATAAAATAGTCGCAATTTTTACCAGAAATCCCATTTCGGAAGCAAAAAACAGAAATATACTAAGTGTACCTAATACAATTATGGTAATCCAGAATGAGTAGTTTAAAATAGTTTGTTTTTTAAAAAGAAGCTGTGAGGTTTTGGTCATTGCTCTAGTTGATGCATCTAAACTGGTAAGCGTGGTGCTAAACATGGTTGTAAATGCAGCAATACCTATAACTAAATAAGCCCAAGAACCTAAATTAGCCGTGTACATATTAATAAGTTGCGAGGAGAAAATGGCGGCCGAATTGCTAAATGTTTCACCGCTATGATACATTACTAAAGCCCCAAGTGTTAAAAAGCCAAGGCCTAAAACAATGGTGCTAACAAAGCCCACATTAAAATCGAAAAGCGCAGTTTTTGTAGTGTAGTTTTTTTCGGTTTTTTGTTTTTCTACAGCCCAAAGCGACTGCCAAACTGAAACGTCGATAGGAGCAGGCATCCATCCCATAAACGAAATTAAAAAGACGATTTCAACTGGAGCTATTGGTAGTATTTGTTTTATTGAAAGTGGTTTAGGATGGTTTGTTAACGCCATTGATACAGCTAAAACAGTGCTAATACTTAGCGTAATAACAATTATTTTCATGAGCTTATCGAGTAACTTGTATTTACCATATACAAGTAAAACAATGCAAATTCCTAAAATTATAAGCGTCCAAATTTGTACAGAGTTTATACTTAAACCTAAAAACGATAAGGTATTAAAGTTGTAAAATATAGACGAAGCTAAACCAGCAGTTACAATAGTTACTGCCGTTTGTATGGTAAACATGGTGGCGATATTTAAAATAAAGTAGGTGCTTAAAATGCCTTTGCCTAACTTTTTATAGCCATCTAATAAACTTTCGCCTGTTGCTGTTGCGTATCTGGGGCCAAATTGAAAAAAAGGATATTTAAAGATATTTACCAGTAATAAAGCCCAAATTAAACCTAGACCGAAATCGGCGCCAGCTCTAGTTGATTGTACCAAATGAGATACACCAATTGCCGCACCAGCAAACAATAAGCCTGGACCAAGGGTTTTAAGTTTAGTTGTCAAAAATTGATGCTTTTTTAAGTCTGAATTTTGATTTCAAATCAATTAGATAATTGTTGTCAATATAACTAAGCTTTAAAACTTTAGTGATATCCTTTTTTCCTTTTCCCCGTTGGGTGATTATAATATTATCTATCGATATGATACTTTTCGTTTCAGTTTCTGATTGGTATAGCGTTATTTTAGAATGTCTCAATCCGTTGCCTCTTTTCAGTTGAGATATAGCTTCTGATGGGTTTTTCTCAAAATCATCAATAAATTGTTTTTTTAACGGGATATACTCAAAATCGAAGTCAAAAACTCTCTTTTTAAACCATTTGTTATCTTTTTCAGAAAAAGGTATTATCTCAAATTGCCTAAAATTATTCCAAGCCACAAAAATAATTATTGAAGCTTCAACCAACCAAACAAGCCACAAAACGAGACCTCTTAAATAAACACCAGACGATCCAATAGACCAAAGTCCAACTTTGCTTATTTCAATAATATCCAAAACAACTAAATCAGGCCTAATTAAGAGTAAAAGGAAATAATCGAAATTATTAATTATCTGAATGAAGTAGTTGTTTTCAAAAGAAATTAAGAAAATATAACTTACCCATTGTATATAAACTGCAAACAAAGCAAATACAATATTTATTGAGATTGTTTTTTTTCTGTTTCTAATTTTGAAAGCTATAGAAAGGATTCTGGTTACAAACGATACAGCAAAAGCATACCCAATAGTAATTAAAAAATTAAAGTATAGTATGGGGATGAAAAGTATTAGTGAAGCATATAAATAGCCAAGGACGGTAATTAATAATAAACCGCTTAAAACGAATAGAGAAATACTTAAATTACTAGTTTTACCAGATTCGTTGTAATAGTTTATTTTATTAAAGTTCATGATTTATTTGTTTCTAATAATTTCTGCAAGAAGCTTTTTAGCACGAAGCAATTTTACTTTTACATTGTTAATAGGCTCGTCGAGTTCGGTAGAAATTTCTTTATAACTCAATTCTTGGAAATAGCGTAAGTTGATAATGTTCTGGTAATGCGGCTTTAATTTTTTTATGTCGCGTAGTAATTTAGCTAGATTTTGCTCTGTAATGAGCTTGTCTTCAGGAGATGGCGACTCGTCTAAAATTTGAAAAGCTTCATCATTATTGTTCGATATTATTTGCGAAATAGAATTTTTTTCTTTCCGAAGTAAATCAATATGAATATTTTTTGATATGGTTATAAGCCAGGTTTTAAACTTATAATTTTCATCGAAAGTTTCAATCTTATCAAAAGCTCTAGAAAATGTTTGAATGGTAATATCTTCGGCATCATTTTCGTTTTGAGTACGTTTTAATTGAAACCCATAAACATCATCCCAAAAGCTATCTAAAAGAAAATTAAATGCTTTTTGGTTGTTGGTTTTTGCTAATTTAATGGCGTTTTCTATTTCCAATAGTTGGGTTTTGAAATAAGATTGTTTATAAAGATAGTTAATTGCACGACAATTAAAAATATTTCTAAAATAGGAGTTAAAGCTGTTAACCCTTTTTCGTTCAAGGTTTTTGCTGAATTTCCAAAAATAATATATTGTCCAATTAATCGAAGTAAAATTAAAGGCACAACAATTTGCCATTTAAAAAGTAATGCTAAAAGTAACATACTTAGCGCCCAGAATAATATTTGGGTAATGTAAATGAAGCCAAGTAATGCTTTGTGTAATTTTTTGTAATGTTTTGCAGTACTTACATGCCTACGTTTTTGCCTAAACCAAGCTTTAAAGGTTGATTTTGGTACAGATTGCGTAAAACTATTGGGTGTTAAACAGATGCTAGTATTGCTTTTGGTGGCAACTTGGTTAACAAATAAATCGTCGTCGCCCGATTTTAACTTCATATGATTAATAAAACCATTGGCTTTAAAAAACTCGGTTTTGGTGTAGGCCAAATTTCTGCCAACTCCCATATATGGTAAACCAATTTTTGCGAACGAGAAGTAATTAATGGCGGTTATAAGGGTTTCAAATCGAATAAGTTTGTTTAGAAACGATTTTTCTTTGTAAGCATATTTTCCGTACCCCAATACTAAACTCTTATTAGAAACGAAATGAGAGGCCATTTCGCTAATCCAATGATTTGAAATTGGTTTACAATCGGCATCGGTAAAAAGTAAATGCTCGTATTTTGCAGCTTTTATACCTAAAGTAAGCGCAAATTTTTTATTGCCCCAAAAGGTTTCATAGTTTTCAACATTTACCAGTTTAATGTTTTTGTTAGTTTCGGCAAATTGTTCCATAACTTCAAAGGTATCGTCGCTTGAAGCATCGTTAATTAAAACAATTTCAAAGGTTGAATAGTCTTGAGAAATTATAGACGGTAGAAAGGTTTTTAAATTTTCGGCTTCGTTTTTTGCGCAAATAATCACAGAAACGGGCAAGTTATTGTAAGCCTTAGTTTGGGGTTTAAAAAAAGCTAACCTCGAAAAAATAAAAAAATAAAATATAACTTGAATGGCAACTACAATACAAAATATGTAGAAAATTACATCAAGAATTTCCATGAAGCGTTACTGCTGGTGTTGTGGTTCGTTGCAATCGCCAAATTGTTCTGGCGTTTTTCCACAAAAACCACAAGCTTCTCCACTTTTATTTAACATTGGATTTTGGCTGGCACAAGTTCCGGCAAATTTACCGTCTTTTTTTGCCCAAATTTTTATGGCAATACCTGCAATACCTAAACCGAGCATTGCTACGGTAATTAAAAGAAGTTTCATGTTAAAAAAATTTATGCAAAGATAATGCTTTTAGTTAAAAACAATAAGTTTTAGTGATCAAAACTAATTAACTGGTGTCTTAAAATTATAAGTAAGAATTAACTAACAAATTAAATTGATTTATTATGAAAAAATTATTTGCAGAGTTTTTTGGAACCTTTTGGTTGGTTTTTGGAGGTTGTGGTAGTGCCATTTTTGCAGCAGGTTACCCAGAATTTGGTATCGGTTTTGTGGGGTGGCATTGGCATTTGGACTTACTGCTTTAACTATGGTCTATGCTGTTGGGCATATATCTGGTGGCCATTTTAATCCTGCGGTGTCGTTTGGTTTATGGGCAGGTGGTAAGTTTAACGGGAAATAGTTGCTTGGCTATATTGCAGCGCAAGTTATTGGAGCAATAGCGGCGGCGGCAGTTTTGTATTTTATTGTTTCGGGTAAAGCCAATTTTGCAGATGTTGGTGGTTTTGCTGCCAATGGTTATGGTGAGTTATCGCCAGATGGTTATAGTATGACCAGTGTTTTAATAACCGAATTTGTGTTAACTATGTTTTTCTTGTTGGTTATTTTAGGAAACACTAACGCTAAAGCTCCAAAAGGATTTGCAGGTATTGCTATTGGTTTGGCTTTAACGTTAATTCATTTAATTAGTATTCCTATTTCAAACACTTCGGTAAATCCTGCTCGATCTACAAGTCAGGCATTATTTGCTGGTGGCGAGTTTACCATGCAGTTGTGGTTGTTTTGGGTGGCACCTATTGCCGGTGCTATTGTTCCAGGTTTAATTCATAAAGCTTTATTTGATAAAATGGAGGATTAGTTTATAATTGAATTTATCCTAAATTAAAAAGCCTCACTTTTTTTAAAAATGAGGCTTTTTTTTACGTGTGATTATTGCTATTAACCTTAATGTAAATCTATTTCTGCAACCGAGTTGTCGGTTGATGCGGTTTGGTTTCCGCCTTTAGGCTCTATGGTAATGCTTAAAGCTAAAGCATCTTCTAAATACGGAATGTTTTTAAGTTTTCTATCGGCTTCATTTAAAATACCTAAGCTTACCATTTTATCCTGCAATTCTGCCCAAATTTGGTAACATTGCTCTTCGGGTAATTGTGGTAACGAAACCACGTCAATCATTGAAGTTTTTTCTTTAGGATTAATGTAGGCAACGGTTTTTAAATCTTTAGCACGTTCGTTTCCTTTAATAATGTACTTTTCGGTTTCAGGATTATTAAGCCTTAATAGTTGACGCATTACATTGTCAAGCATAAGGTTATTTTTATCGATATCGCTTCGTAAATCGAAAAGTTCATCAACTACAACCTGATTTTCTTTAGCTAGTTTTAAATTTTGATTGTAAAATACATACGTTGTTGCAGCAAAAGCAATAGCAGCAACACTAGCGGCAATGCCAAACTTAAACCAGCCTTTAGTCTTTTTTTGCGGTTCTAGTTTAACAACAGGTTTTTCATCAAGTTCATCTAAAATATTATTTAAGATGCCTTTAGGGGCTTCAACAGCATTACTTTTAGCCACTACTTCGAGGTTAAATTGTAAGGTGTTGTAGGCATTCTGTACTTCTGGGTACCTTGAGATGTAAGACTCCACCATTTCTGTTTCATCAGAAGTAGTTTCACCTAATAGATACTTGTCTAATAGGCCAGAATTTAAGAAAGTAATTATTTTCTCATTCATGACGGTATTAATTAAGGGTTGTAAATTTTTTTCAATTCGCGTAACCCAATTTTTAATCTTGATTTAATGGTTCCTAACGGAATATCTAACTCATCGCTAGCTTCTTGCTGGGTCATACCTTCAAAAAAAAGCGCATTTAAAACAATTTGATACTTTTCGTCTAGACTTTTTAAGTGCTTTTTTATATCGAGTACATCCTGGTTTAATTCTGTTGATGATACTTTATATACGGCTGAAGTTTCAATTTGGACTTCTTTTCCCGATTTATTTTTAATATTTCTAACTTTATCGATCGCACAGTTATAAGAAATGCGATATAACCAGGTAAATAGTTTCGCTTTGTTAGGATCGTATTTTTTTGCGTAGCGCCAAATTTTTACAAAACTTTCTTGCAGAACGTCTTGCGCCATATCGTCATCGGTTATTACTTTTTTAATAACTCCAAATAATGCATCGGCATAGTTTTCGTAAAGTAAACTAATGGCTTTTTTATCGCCTTTTTGCAATAAGGAAACGATTTCTTGTTCTATTGGTGAAATCAAATTTTGGTTAGATATTAAGTTTTTCTATTATCAAAGTTAGAAATTTCTTTGAAATTAAATAATATTTACTTCAGCTTCAATAGAAATATTAAAAATTCGATGAACGGTTTCTTGAATTAATTTTGAAAGTTTTAAGATATCTTCTCCCTTGGCATCGCTGTAATTTACTAAAACTAAGGCTTGTTTTGCATGTACGCCGTAATTATTGAAACGTTTACCTTTAAAACCAGCTTGCTCAATAAGCCAACCTGCGGGTACTTTTACCTCGTTTTCGTTTACCGGATAATTTGGAATATTCTTGAAGTTTGCAGCCAATTTTTTAAAATGTGATTTTGGAATAACCGGATTTTTAAAAAAACTACCACTGTTACCAATTTCTTTTGGGTTAGGTAATTTGCTTTCTCGAATAGCAATTACAGCTTTTGAAATACTTTTAATAGTAGGCGTTTTTACCTGCATATTTTCAAGCTCTGTAGCAATAGTGCCATAATTAACATTAAGTTTATGGTTTTGCTTACTTAATTTAAAAACAACCGATGTAATAATATATTTTCCTTTGGCTTCTTGTTTAAAAATAGAATTTCGGTAACCAAAGTTGCAATTTGCATTGGTGAAGGTTTTTAATTCATAATTATCAACCGAAATGGCTTCACACGACTCGAAAACATCTTTTAATTCAACGCCATAAGCTCCAATATTTTGAATGGGCGATGTTCCCACATTTCCAGGAATAAGCGAAAGGTTCTCTACACCTCCAAAATTATTATCGATACACCAAAGTACAAAGTTGTGCCAGTTTTCACCGGCTTGCGCTTTTACATAAACAAAATCGTCGGTTTGCGAAACAATTTCAATACCTTTTAAATTTATATGAATCACTAAACCATTAAAATCTTGGGTAAGTAGCATGTTGCTACCACCACCTAAAACGAGTCGGTTTTTGTATGCTTTTAAAGCTAAAACGTCTTGTAGTTCGTTTACAGTATTAACCGAAACAAAATGTTTAGCCATAGCATTAATACCAAAGGTATTAAAGGGTTTTAACGATATGTTGTTTTTAATTTGCACTAGTTATTATAAACTTTTAAGGCTTCTTTAATAATGTTTACGGCTTTAATTAAACTTTCTTTGTTAAGTACGTAGGCAATTCTAATTTGGTTTTTACCAACACCAGGTGTAGAATAAAAACCACCTGCAGGAGCAACCATAACGGTTTCGCCATTAACATCAAAATGCTCGAGCAACCATTGCGCAAAATCATCTGAATTTTTCACTGGTAATTCTGCAATGCAATAAAAAGCACCCTTTGGTTTGGCTACTTTTACGCCTTTAATGGTTTGTAACTCGTTAATTAAGGTGTTTCGGCGTTCTACGTATTCTTCAATAACATCATCAAAATAGCTTTGCGGCGTATCTAGCGCTGCTTCGCTAGCAATTTGTGCTAAAGTTGGCGGACTTAATCTGGCTTGTGCAAATTTTAAAGCGCTTTTAATTACATCATCGTTTTTAGAAACTAAACAGCCAATACGCGCACCACACATGCTGTAACGTTTCGATACCGAGTCTATCATTATAGCATGGTTTTCTAGTCCAGCTTCTTGCATAATAGAGTAGTGGGTATTACCGTCGTAAGCAAACTCGCGGTATACCTCGTCGGCAATTAAAAACAAATCGTGTTTTTTAACAATTTCGGCAAGCTTTTGTATTTCTTCTTTCGAGTATAAGTAACCGGTAGGATTTCCTGGGTTACAAATTAATATCGCCTTAGTTTTTGGTGTAATTAATTTTTCGAAGGCTTCAATTGGCGGCAAAGCAAAATTATCTTCAATTTTAGAAATTACAGGAACAATATTAACACCAGAAGCTGTAGAAAACCCATTGTAATTGGCATAAAAAGGTTCGGGAATAATCACTTCGTCATCAACATCCATAATACTTCCAAAGGCAAAAAGTAGAGCTTCACTACCACCTGTGGTAACAATAATGTCGTCGTGTTTTACGTGTATGTCGTTTTTGGCGTAATAGTTCGCAATTTTTTGTCGGTAGGTTTCCGAGCCTTCCGATCGCGAATAAGCTAAAATATCTAAAGTGCTATTTTTTACCGCTTCAAGTGCAATTTCAGGTGTTTTAATATCGGGTTGACCAATGTTTAAATAATAAATGTGTTTTCCTTTCTTAGTGGCCGCTTCGGCAAAAGGAACGAGTTTGCGTATAGGCGATTGTGGCATTAATTGCCCTTTTTCTGAAATTACTGGCATTAAAATTGAATTTAAACCGCAAAGTTGAGAAAATTATCTTAAAGTTTTTTTAAAAATTATTTATAAGTAGCGCGAGTTTTCTTAAAGATTGTTAAATTTAATTACCAACGAAACTATTTTTTTATGAAATCCCTTTTTTTAAGTTTCCTTTTTTTGTGCTTGAGCAGTTTTGGGTATGCTCAAAAGTTTCGTATTCCTAACAAGAAAAAATCAGATAAAATTCATTTTAAGCTTATTAATAATCTTATTATAATTCCAGTTGAAGTAAACGGAGTAAAACTGTCGTTTTTATTGGATACTGGCGTTAGTAAACCAATAATTTTTAATGTTTTGCATATTTCTGATAGTTTAAAATTTAAAGAAAGTGAGACTATTTTTTTAATGGGATTGGGCGATGGCGAACCTATTGAAGCCTCGAAATCTATTAATAACGTGGTTAAAATTGGCGAGGTTATAAACTTACATCAAGATTTTTACGCCATAAATAACAGTGATTTAAATTTAGCGCCACGTTTAGGTATTCCTGTTCATGGAATTATTGGTTACGATTTGTTTAAAGATTTAACTATTGAAATTAATTATTCCCGAAAATTTATTCGCCTCACAGAACCCGAAAATTTTAAGTATAAACCTAATAGAAAATCGGAAAAACTCCATTTAGAGTTTTACAGTAATAAGCCTTATATAAATGCTGAGGTTACAATTAAAGAAAAAAATATTCCTGTAAAACTATTAATAGATTCTGGAGGTAGTGATGCACTTTGGCTGTTTGAAGATGATAGTTTAAATATACACGCAGGAGAGCGCTATTTTAATGATTTTTTAGGGCATGGTTTAAGCGGAAGTGTTTTTGGGAAGCGCTCGAAAGTTGATGGTTTTAATTTAAAAAGGTTCAATTTAAAACAGGTTAATGTGGCGTATCCAGATTCTAGTTCTATTATTATGGCAAAGAACCATAAAGAAAGAAATGGGAGCTTATCGGGTAATATTTTAAAACGATTTAATGTAATTTTCGATTACCCAAAAGGGTTTGTAACCTTTAAACGTAATGGTTATTTTAAAGAAAAATTTAATTATAACCATAGTGGTATAGAGCTGGCGCACGATGGAGTTAGGTTGGTAAAGGAAGTAGATGATAGTAATAGAAGACTAAAAAACTCAAATTTACAAAATGATACTGGCGGAAATAACCAATTGGTAGTAAACGTAGAAACCCACTATAAATTGGTTTTAAAACCTGCTTATGCCATTGTAGAGCTTCGCAAAAATTCGCCAGCCGATTTAGCCGGATTACGAATTGGAGACCTCATATTAACGGTTAATAATAAACCAGCATATCGCTTCTCATTACAAGAAATTACTAATAAGTTTTACGACGATGTAGGTAAGCGTGTTAAGCTTAAAATAGAACGCAAAGGCGTTGTTCGCGATTATAGTTTTACCTTAAAATCGCCGTATTAAAAAAGAAAACCCCAAGCCATGGCTTGAGGTTTCATATTTAAAATGTAATATTTTTAATTATTGCTGTACAATGCTTTTATCCTTTTTTTCAAGAACACTTGCTTTACTTGGGTCGATAACTTCACCTTTAATTTTTAAGGCAACAGTTGGAGTTTCTGCGTTCGATTGTACAGTAATTGTTTTTCTAATAGGGTTAACACGGTTAGTGTCGTATTTTACTTCTATTTCTCCAGTTTTACCAGGTAAAATTGGGTCTTTTGGCTTTTTAGGAATAGTACAACCACAGCTCGATGATACTTTCGATATAACTAACGGCTCGTTACCAGTATTTGTAAATTCAAACACTCTTACTCCGTTAGAACCTTTTTCAATAGTTCCGTAATCAATAGTTTCAGTTTTAAATTCAATTTTAGCTTGTGCATTTACAGCAAAACCGAATAAACCAACAAAAAAGATTGTAATTAAATGTTTCATAATTTTAGTTTTTATTTCAAATTAATTACCCTTTGCTAATTAAAAATTTAGGGCGAATATTTATATTGTATTCTTTAAATCTTCGTCAAACATACTCACTTTTTCTACAACCTACAAAAATAATGGATGTATTACAGATTTATTAACATATTTAACAAAGATAAAAGTACATTCTGTTTCAATATTAAATTTAACAATCATAAGGTTAATATCTTTTTTACAGAACAAGAAATATAAGTACTTTTGCAAATTATTATTCAAAAACTATTCCAAAGATGAGTATTCCATCAAAATATGATGCACAACAGGTAGAAAACAAATGGTACGACTACTGGATGAAACATAATTATTTTCATTCTACACCAGACGAAAGAGAACCATACACCATAGTTATTCCGCCTCCAAACGTAACAGGAGTATTGCATATGGGACATATGTTAAATAATACCATTCAAGATGTATTAATACGTCGCGCACGTTTACAAGGTAAAAACGCCTGTTGGGTACCAGGTACAGATCACGCATCTATTGCTACAGAAGCAAAAGTTGTAGCAAAATTAAAAGCACAAGGAATAGATAAAAACGATTTAACTAGAGACGAGTTTTTAAAACATGCTTGGGACTGGACGCACGAATATGGTGGAGTAATCCTTGAGCAATTAAAAAAGTTAGGTTGCTCTTGCGATTGGGATCGTACTAAGTTTACTATGGATGACGATATGAGCGAAGCCGTAATTAAAGTCTTTGTAGATTTATACAATAAAGGCTTAATTTATCGCGGTTATCGTATGGTAAATTGGGATCCAGAAGCAAAAACAACACTTTCTGATGAAGAAGTTATCTACGAAGAAAAGCAAGGAAATCTATACTATTTAAAGTATAAAATTGAAGGTAGCGATGATACGCTAACTATTGCTACAACACGTCCTGAAACCATTTTTGGTGATACAGCAATTTGTATTAATCCTAATGACGAGCGTTTTGTTCACTTACGTGGAAAAAAAGCAATTGTACCAATCTGCAACCGTGTAATCCCTATTATTGAAGATGATTATGTAGATTTAGAATTTGGTACAGGTTGTTTAAAAGTAACACCAGCGCATGACGAAAACGACAAGATGCTAGGAGATAAGCATAATCTTGAAGTAGTAGATATTTTTAATGAAGACGCAACTTTAAACAGCTACGGTTTACACTATGAAGGTCAAGATCGTTTTGTAGTACGTAAAGCTATAGCTAAAGAATTAGAAGAAAATGGAGTCTTAGTTAAAACCGAAACACATATTAACAAGGTAGGTACATCAGAACGTACCAAAGCAGTTATAGAGCCAAGGTTAAGCGACCAATGGTTCTTAAAAATGGAAGCGTTAGTAAAACCAGCAATAGAAGCGGTTTTAGGTGAAGATGCCGATATAAAATTATTCCCAAAAAAGTTCGAAAACACTTATCGTCACTGGATGGAAAACATCCGTGATTGGAATATTTCGCGTCAATTACTTTGGGGACAACAAATTCCTGCATACTATTATGGCGACGGAAAAGAAGATTTTGTAGTTGCTGAAAACATCAATGATGCAGTAAAACTTGCTCAAGATAAAACAGGGAATTCTTCACTTAAAGCTGAAGATTTACGTCAAGAAACGGATGCTCTAGACACATGGTTCTCATCATGGTTGTGGCCAATGTCGGTTTTTGATGGTATTCGTAATCCAGAAAATGAAGAAATTAAATACTATTACCCAACAAACGACTTAGTAACTGGTCCAGATATTTTGTTCTTTTGGGTAGCACGTATGATAATTGCAGGTTACGAGTATAAAGATGAAAAACCTTTTCAGAATGTATACTTAACAGGATTGGTACGTGATAAGCAACGTCGTAAAATGAGTAAATCTTTAGGAAACTCACCAGACGCATTAAAACTTATTGAAGAATATAGCGCAGATGGTGTTCGTGTTGGGTTACTATTAAGTAGCGCAGCAGGTAACGATTTATTGTTTGACGAATCATTGTGCCAACAAGGAAAAGGTTTTGGTAACAAAATCTGGAATGCCTACCGTTTAGTTGATGGTTGGGAAGTGTCAGAAACAATAGAGCAACCAGAAGCAAGTAAGATTGCAATAGAATGGTACGAATCTAAATTCCAAAAAGCATTAATCGAGATTGAAGATCACTTTAGTAAATACCGTTTAAGCGATGCGTTAATGGCAATTTACAAGTTGATTTACGACGATTTTTGTGGTTGGTTACTAGAAATGGTAAAACCAGCATACCAACAACCAATTGATGCTAAAACATACAATGCAATTATTTCTGTTTTTGAAGATAACTTAAAAATTGTACATCCGTTTATGCCATTTTTAACTGAAGATTTATGGCATTACATAAAAGATCGCACGCCAGAAGACGCATTAATTGTAGCGAGTTGGCCAACAGCAAAAGCAATAAACGAAACGTTGATTTCAGAATTTGATTTTGCTTCAGAAGTGATTTCAGGTATTCGTACCATTAGAAAAGAAAAGAACATTGCGTTTAAAGATGCTATTGGATTTTCGGTAATAAATAACGAAAAAGCATCTACTACGTTTGATGCGATTATCCAAAAAATGGGTAATCTGGAAACTATTGAGTATGTAGATGAAGCTGTTGAAGGTGCTTTAACCTTTAGAGTTAAATCTAACGAATATTTTGTACCAATGGTTGGCGCGATAGACGTTGAAGCCGAAATTAAAAAGCTAACAGAAGAGTTAAATTATACTGAAGGTTTCTTAAAATCGGTACAGAAAAAACTATCCAACGACCGTTTTGTAAATAATGCACCAGAACAAGTTGTAGCTAGTGAGAAAAAGAAAGAAGCCGATGCTTTAGCTAAAATTGAAACGTTAAAGGCTAGTTTGGCAAGTTTGGGGTAGGTTTTAACGTGTTCGTGTATGATTTCGTTGCGTGTTTCAGTTACTAATTTAATTAAAAAACGAAGACGATAATTCTGCCCAAGGATTTTCTGATGATGAAAATCATATGCAATGAATTATAATATTGTTTGGTGTAGTTTTTTTGATTAAATTTGTAAGAATAATAAGCTGTTATGAAATATGTATATACGATTATTTTCGGTTTATTCTTTGGATTAATTGGATACTCTCAAATTATAAATATTCCTGATGCTAATTTCAAGGCTAAATTATTGGAATCAGATTCTGGTGTACCAATTGCTTATGGAAATGGTGGGTCATTTAAAATTGATGCCAATAATAATGGAGAAATTGAGGTGAATGAAGTTTTGCCTGTTCGTAGTTTACATATTCGCGATTCAAATATTTCTGATTTGACAGGTATCGAGTATTTTATTAATATGACTCAATTGCGTTGTGAAACCAATTCTTTAACAGAATTGGATGTTACTATGCTTTCTATGTTGCAAACGTTAGGAGTTTACGACAATGAGTTAACGGATTTGAATGTTGCAGGGTTGTCAAATTTACAAAACATATATGCTTCAAGAAATTTATTAAGTTCAGTAGACCTAACCGGATTAATTGAATTGTCTAGAATTGATATTGATGGGAATGACTTAGCAAGTTTAGATTTTAGTGATACACCCAACCTGCATTTTATAGATTGTTTTGATAATCAATTGACCACTTTAGATGTTAGTCCACTTTTAGAATTGTATATTATGGATTGTTCTTCTAACCAACTTGAAACTTTAAATATCAAAAACGGATTCTCTGAACCTACTCTCGACTTTTCAGGTAATAACAGTTTGCAGTTTATCTGTGCAGACGATTCAGAAATTATGAGTATTCAGAATAAAATCAATGATTATGGCTATACGAATTGTTTTATAAATTCATTGTGTTCGTCGTTTATTGAAGGTGAAGATTTCTATACTATTTCGGGGCATGTTACTTATGATGAGGGTGCCAACGGCTGTGATTCAAATGATATTGATTACCCTGAACTGCTATTTAATTTGACCGATGGCTCCAATTCAGCAATCACCTCCACTAATGCTTTTGGTTATTTTACCTATAGCTTACAGGCTGGGATGTATACGCTTGCACCTAGTTTAGAAAACACAACCTATTTTAACATTACTCCAGAATCTATTAATGCCAACTTTCCTGCGGATGCAAATGCGAATTTTCAAGAATTTTGCGTATCGGCAAATGGTGTGTATCCAGATTTAAAAATAACAATGACAAATATCGATGATGAATACGATACATTGGTGACATATAGCCTCATTTATACAAACCAAGGAACAATGACACAATCGGGTAACGTTAGCTTGACATACGGAGATGATATGGCTGTTTTCAGTTCATCAGTGCCAGATATTTCGGGGCATAGTGCAAACGAACTTTTTTGGGTTTTTTCTGATTTAAAATCTTTTGAGTCTAGAGAAATAAAATTCACTATGAATGTATCTTGTGTTGAGTCAGAAGGTGGTGAAATTCTTGTGGATTACGTTACTACAATAGCTTCAAGTCTTACTGATACAACACCAAATGATAATGTATTTGAATTTAATGAACCGTTGTTTTGCGGTATGTTGAATACAAATGAATTTTCATTTTCAGATTATTTTTCTCTATATCCTAATCCTGCTGAAGAGTATCTAAATTTAAAACTGAAAAAAGAAATCGATGTAAAAGCGATTGTAATTTATAACGTACTTGGGCAAGAAGTAAAAAAGCTTGCTATTAAGAATGACCATATTAAAATAGATGTTTCTAATTTAGAAGCTGATCATTATTTTATTAAGATAGTGACTCCTGAAAAAGTTTTTAATACTAGGCTTATTAAAAATTAATCAATCAGAGTGTTATGCAAATTGCACCTAACTTTAATGATATGATGTCGTTTTAATGACTTATATCAAATATAAAACTAAGGTAGCAGAAATTTGTCACAAACCAAATAAAAAAGGATGTCTAAGAAGTGTGAGATCTGTCATTCTGAATTTATTTCAGAATCTTAAATAAATGATTTCTAAAACACATTAGAATCTGAAACAAGTTCAGATTGACAACAATGTGACTTTTTAGTCTCTTTGTTTTCTTAAGCATTAAGAGTAAACTGTTTATTCATCCACCGAAATCAAGTTAATATCAAAAATTAATACAGAACCTCCAGGAATGGTATAGTAATTACTGTTACCGTAGCCTAAATGCCCTGAAACTAAAAGTATGCCGCTTCCAACTTCATTAAAATCAGTACAGAAAAAACTACCGAACGAGCGTTTTGTAAACAATGCGCCAAAGCAAGTTGTAGC
Source organism: Neotamlana nanhaiensis (assembly GCF_000943555.1). Taxonomy (GTDB): domain Bacteria; phylum Bacteroidota; class Bacteroidia; order Flavobacteriales; family Flavobacteriaceae; genus Neotamlana; species Neotamlana nanhaiensis. The sequence continues at coordinate 310,082 of NZ_JTDV01000003.1, forward strand.
TAGTGAGAAAAAGAAAGAGGCAGATGCTTTAGCTAAAATTGATACGTTGAAGGTTGGTTAGGAGTAATTTTCGTAATGTTTTTGCTTGTATTAACACGTTGTTATCTAGAATTATGTTTAATTTTTTATTACTGATTATTCTACAAAATACATTTCTAATTCACCTTTTCCTTTTGCAAAAATCTTTCCACGAGAAATGCAGGTAAAATCATTTTTAATGAGTTTGTAGGTTGATGCCGAAATATTTATTTTACCTGTTTCTCCTGCAGATTCTATTCTGCTTGCTGTATTTATGGCGTCTCCAAAAAGGTCGTATGCAAATTTCTTTTTGCCTACAACGCCTGCAACGGCGGTTCCTGAGTGTATTCCAACTCGCATATTCCATTTTATTTGGCTACTTTTATTTCTTTCTTCTAGGTAGGATAGCATCATTTTTGCAGCTCTAACGCAGTTTGAAGCATAATAATTATTGGTCTTTTTATTTTCAAGACCACAAACTGCCATATAGGCATCGCCAATGGTTTCAATTTTTTCAACTTGTGTTTCATTCCATTATTTCATCAAATCGGCCAAAAATATCATTCAGTTCATTAACTAAAGTAATTGCCGATATTGATGATACAATCTCTGTGAATCCAACAAAATCAGTAAATAAAATTGTAATGTTATTGTGTTTTTTAGGAACTGTTTTGCCGCTTTCTTTTAGGTCCTTAATTATATTAGACGGTAATATATTATGTAGCAAATCTTCAGACTTTTTTTGTTCTATTATTAAGGAATCTTCGGATTTATCTATTAAAACCGACAAGCTCCATATAAGTATTAAACTAATTAATCCGGTAATACTAATATTTACTATTTGCGATATGTAAGGATCGATTATGCTAAACCGAGCCGTTATTTTTGATTGAAATATTACAGTAGCAATTAAAGTTAAGCAAGCTAGAATACTAAAACCATGGGCTATTTTTCTGACTTTTCTAGGAAAAGTTATATATGGAAGGATAATTACAAGGAAATAAACAAAAGCGACGCCAGACGAATATCCCAATAAATAAAGGAACAATAATACAGACATATAAGATGCTAAGCTAAGCCAAATAGAAGCAAGTACACGCCATTTTTTTTTATTGAATATTAATGCCATGACAAACATTAATCCTAATAAAGTATTACTTCCGTAAATTACTTGCACGTCTGTAAGTCTAATAGTAATTAGCATCCAAATAGCATTATAAATAATGCCTAAAATAGAAGCAATATTAGTAACTCGTAAATACCTTATTTCTGTCGTAAAAGTGTTGAAATTAATACCAGTAATAACTATTCTTTGCAAGAATTTCAATTTGTTTTTATCATAAATAGACATAGGTTGCTTTCAGTAAAATCGGTTATTTTATTCTTTTTAGTTAAGGTTTACTTTTTATAATAAACAAGTTTATTACGAGAAACTTACCAAAAAAAAAACGACCCTTAAAATTAAAAGTCGTTTTTTAGTTGTTTTTACACTTCGTAATTAATTACAATTTTCCAATTTCTCATCAATTTGCGACATTAAAGCCCATAAGTAAATATGATAATCTTTAATATGATAGCCCCAATTTGAGTAATTAATATGGTCTTGTTCGTCTTCTAGCTCGTTAGGACGTTGGTCGTTGGGTTGTGCTGCAAAATCTATGCTTAATACCACTTTTTGATTTGCTTCTCGGCGTTGTCTGGCGGTGTAAAAATTATTGAAGGCTATAAAATTAGCATCTTCGGCATAATCGTAACCGCTGTCTGGTGTTATGTAATAATCTAAATTTGTGGCAGTTTCGCCGTAATAACTAAAATCTTGAACAAACCAGTCTTCGGTTTCATCAAAGGCTCTGTAAACCAATCCGCTATTAATTAAATACGGATTAAACTCGGGCAACCCAGGGTTAATATCTGGAATATCTTGAGCTTCATCAAAAGCAGCCCAATTACTTATACAACCACATTCGTTTGTTGTAGTGCATAACGGGATGTTTTTCCACCAACCGCCTTTGTATTGGTTTTCTTCGGCATAAACATATGCCATTCCCGCTAAGGCTGCTACCACTAATTGGTTGCGAAGCGTTGGGTTTTCGTCGAATACATCACGCAATAACATGCCCAATAAATACGATCCTTGCGAGTGGCCTGCAAGTATTATTTTGTTACCGTTATTGTAATTGTTTAAATACTCTAAAAATGCCGCTTTTACATCGCTATAAGAGGTTGCAATAATATTGGCTTGTTCTTCTTTATCGGTATCTTCGCTATACGTTTTTCCAGACGATTGGCGATAATGAGGCGCAAAAACACGACCGTATTTTGCTAATAAACCGCCTTGAGCAATTATAGTTAGGTTAATTAACAATTTATCTTGCTCATCAATAGGAATATTTTGTGGCGTAAACGCACTTTGTGGAGTAGTTAATATGGTTGGGTGCACCCAAAATACATCGATGCCAGTGTTTACGGTGGCATTATTTTCTACCACAATGGTTTCTTCAACGTTTAAATTTTCATCAATTACCGCAATATCTAAATTGTAAAAAGGTAAAATGGTTGTTTTTTCAGGGTGAATTACCCAATTTTCGGTATTCTCGAAATCTACGGTTGAGGTTGGAATATCAATAACTTCTATAACTGGATCGTCGTCTTGTTCTTCTTCCGTACTGCTGTTATCGCTTTTCGAGCATGCCGTTTGCAGTATAATTAGGGCAAGTAATAAGAGCTTTTTCATTTTTTTTTAAGTAGGTTTTTAAAAATAAATATCTGAAAAATAGTTCGTTAGGCTAATATAATAAAAAAAGTCGCACCTAAATTAAGAACGACTTTTTCGTGTTGTTAAACTGTTTATTCTTTATTCATCCACCGAAATCAAGTTAACATCAAAAATTAATACAGAACCTCCTGGTATACTACCTCTGTTGTTGTTTCCATAACCTAAATGCGCTGGTACTAAAAGTATACCGCTTCCGCCTTCATTAAAATAGGTAATACCTTCTGTCCAACCCGCAATAACTTGTTGTAGGTTAAACGAAATACCTTCAGCATCGCTTTCATCAAATACAGTTCCATCGGTAAAATAACCTTTGTAAGCCACTGTAACATTGCTCGTGGCAATAGGTTGTTCACCAGAGCCTTGTTCGTTTATAACGTAATATAAACCAGAATTGGTTTTTGTTGCATTCAAGTTGTTTTCAGTAATGTAATCTTGAATTTCTTCGTCGTTTCTTGTTTTATAATCAACCGCTTCGTCACTTTTACAAGATGTTAATAAAGTAGCAGAAAGAATCAAGGCAAGGGCAATAAAAGTGTTTTTCATAGTTGTGTTTTTTAGCTAGTAAATATAGTAAGAAGCTTGAATTGCCAGTGGCGCTGCTTGTTAAAATTTTGTTGAAATAAAAAAGAGACGCTTTGAAAATACAACCTTGGTTGTCATCCTGAATTTATTTCAGGATCTCATTCATTGTAAGAACAGATCCTGAATCAAGTTCAGGATGACGGGTTTTCTGATTTTTAAAGCGTCTCTAAATAATTTATCGTTCTGGAACAGGTTACCAGAACAAAAATGTTACTTAATCATGTCGTAACTACGTTTTATAAAGTTTGTAAGGGCTTCACCTTTTAAAAGACCCTGCGATAAGCGTGCTAAATCTAAACTTTGGTTTATTAAGCGCTCTTTATCTTCTTTGGCTTCGGTGTTTAAAATGTCGCTTACCAAATCGTGGTTGGTATTAACTACAAGGTTGTACATTTCTGGCATGTTGCCCATACCAAACATACCACCACCGCCAGTAGCTTGCATTTCTTTCATACGACGCATAAATTCTGGTTGCGTAATAATAAACGGATTTGCACTACTATCCATAGCTTCAAGTTGCACCATAAATTTATCAGAAGGCACTACGTCTTTAAGTAATTCTTCTAAAGTTTTCTTTTGCTCGTCATCTAATTTAGAAATGGTGTTTTCGTCTTTCTTAATTAAATTATCGATGTGATCGCCATCTACTCGCGCAAACGAAATGTTTTCTTTAGTGGTCTCTAACTTCTGAATTAAGTGCGAAACAATAGGCGAATCTAACAACAATACTTCGTATCCTTTAGCTTTTGCAGACTCGATGTAACTGTGTTGCGCATCTTTATCTGAAGCATAAAGAATCACTAACTTGTCATCTTTATCGGTTTGGTTTGCTTTTATTTTGTTGAATAATTCTTCGTAAGTGTAGTAGGTACCATCAACGGTTGGGTAAAGTGCGAAAGCATCGGCTTTTTCAAAGAACTTTTCTTCAGAAAGCATACCATATTCAATCACCACTTTAATATCATTCCATTTAGCTTCAAAATCTTCACGGTTACTATTAAATAACGATTTTAGTTTATCGGCAACTTTTCTTGTAATGTAAGATGAAATCTTTTTTACAGCACCATCGGCTTGTAAGTACGAACGCGATACGTTTAACGGAATGTCTGGAGAATCAATAACACCACGTAACATGGTTAAGAATTCAGGTACAATACCTTCTACATTATCGGTTACGAAAACCTGATTTTGGTAAAGCTGAATTCTATCTTTTTGAATATTCATGTCTTGTCCCATTTTTGGGAAATACAGAATACCAGTTAAGTTAAACGGATAATCTACATTTAAATGAATATTAAATAACGGCTCCTCGAACTGCATTGGGTACAACTCGCGGTAAAAGTTTTTGTAATCTTCATCTTTTAACTCGGTTGGTTGCTTTGTCCACGCAGGGTTTGGGTTGTTAATAATATCATCAACTGTAATTTGTCTGTGCGGTTCTTTCGTTTCTTTACCGTCTTTATCGGTAATGGTTGCGGGTTCGTGTTCAGGATCGTTAATTTCCTTAGTACCAAATTTAATTGGCACAGGCATAAACTTATTGTATTTGTTTAAAAGCTCGCGAATACGTGATTCTTCAAGAAATTCTGTAGAATCCTCAGCAATATGAAGGATGATTTCTGTGCCTCTTTCGGTTTTATCGGCAGTTTCTAGCGTGAATTCAGGTGATCCGTCGCAAATCCAATGTGCAGCAGGTTCATCTTTAAATGATTTGGTGATGATTTCAACCTTTTCGGCCACCATAAAGGCAGAATAGAATCCTAAACCAAAATGCCCGATAATACCAGAATCTTTCGCAGAATCTTTGTATTTATCTAAAAACTCTTCAGCTCCAGAAAAAGCCACTTGGTTAATGTATTTTTCAACTTCATCGGCAGTCATACCCAAACCTTGGTCTATAATATGAAGTTTTTTACCGTCTTTATCAACTTTAATTTCAATTTGCGGGTTGCCATAGTCTACTTTAGCTTCACCAATATTGGTTAAATGCTTAAGTTTTAAAGTTGCATCTGTTGCATTACTAACTAGCTCACGTAGAAATATTTCGTGATCGCTATACAAGAATTTTTTAATGAGTGGAAAGATATTCTCTACCGATACATTAATGTTTCCTTTTGCCATAATTTAATTTATTTGTCATTCTCGCGAATGCGAAAATTGGTTTAATAATTTTAATTTTAATGCTGAAGGTATTTCAACAAAAATGCCAATTGCACAAATGTGACAAACTGACACGCTTTTATTTGGCAAATACGAATAACTTAAAAACACATGTTAAATTTTAGGGACAAAAGAAATTATTATTTGGAAATTGAAAATTATTTAAAGTTATTGTAATTTACATTTGTTAAACTGAATAAGATATGTACAATTCAAAAATTATAGGTTTAGGTAAATATGTGCCGGATAATGTGGTTACAAACGACGACTTGTCGAAAATAATGGATACTAATGATGCTTGGATAACCGAACGTACAGGAATTAAAGAACGCCGTTGGGTAAAAGAAGGAAGCGGAGATACTACCGCAACTATGGGTGTGAAAGCTGCTAAAATAGCCATAGAACGCGCTGGAATAGACAAGGATGATATCGATTTTATAATTTTTGCAACCTTGAGTCCAGATATGTATTTTCCTGGTCCTGGTGTGCAGGTACAACACGCCTTAGATATAAAAACGGTTGGCGCGCTAGATGTGAGAAATCAATGCTCGGGTTTTATTTATGCCATTTCAGTTGCTGATAATTTTATAAAAACGGGTATGTATAAAAATATACTGGTTATTGGTAGCGAACTGCATTCTCATGGTTTAGATAAAACTACCCGAGGACGTGGTGTAAGTGTTATTTTTGGAGATGGTGCTGGAGCAGCAGTGTTAACTCGAGAAGAAGATACAAGCAAAGGAATTTTATCTACGCATTTACACAGTCAAGGTGAGCATGCCGAAGAACTAGTTTTAGTGGCTCCAGGTATGGGGAAACGTTGGGTAAACGATATTTTGGCAGATAATAATCCTGAAGATGAAAGCTATTTTCCTTATATGAACGGACAATTTGTTTTTAAAAATGCCGTAGTTAGGTTTAGTGAAGTTATTATGGAAGGCTTAATGAAAAACAATTTGCAAAAAGAAGCAATTGATATGTTAATTCCGCATCAAGCTAACTTAAGAATAGCTCAGTTTATTCAAAAAAAGTTTGGTTTAACTAATAATCAAGTGTTTAATAACATTCAAATATATGGTAATACTACTGCTGCTTCTATACCCATTGCATTAACCGAAGCCTGGGAGGAAGGAAAAATTAATGCAGGGGATACGGTGGTTTTAGCCGCTTTTGGTAGCGGTTTTACTTGGGGCAGTGCTATAATTAAATGGTAACATACAAAAAACCCAAAACGACAGGTTTTGGGTTTTCCTAGCTATTAATCAACTTCAACTAACACTAATGTGAAGAATCTCAATCTATTAGACGGAAAATATTGACTTTTATTGCATTGACACCCTTTTTTTTAACAAATTTTAACAAAAAAACAAAAACTCGAAATAACAATTTCGAGTTTTTAAATAATACTAATCTTCATATGAACGAATTTTTTTAGACGACTAATTCCAAATAATTAAAACTTCGCGTTTGGTTAGATGATTGTACTTTATAAAGTAACGCAAATTAAAAAAGAATATTGTGTAAAATTTAAAATTTTAACATATTTTTTATTTTTTTAAAATATTAAGCGAATAAAAATTTAGTTTAATGTATTTTGACGCTTATATTTTATTAATGCAATAAAAGGTTTTGCTAAAAAATATAACCTAATTTTAAACAAACAAATAAATTAGTAAGACGTATTAATAGTTTTTTTTAAAATTATTATTACAGTGATTGTTTAAAGTATATAATAACAGGATACAACAGGATAGTTTTGCTTGTTGATGTATTTATATTGTGTTATTTTTGAACGAGTTACTAAAGTATAACTATATACCGATTTTTTAACGAATCATTTTTACCAATACAAACTAAACTAAACAAGTTAACCAAACTAATTTTTAAAAATGAATTGCAAACTTAATCATGTAGTAAAACTACTATCATTAACCTTTTTTTTAAGCGTAATTTCCTGCGATTTTAACGAATTGCCCGAGTTACCTGCAAGCGCAGAATTACCGTTAGAAAATGTAAAGTCCTTGGTGGTTACACCTAGCCTTAATAAAGTGATCATACAAGGAACGGTTGAAGATGAAAATGTAAAAGAAATTATGATTTATTGGAATGACAGAGCAAGTTCTGTTGCAGTGCCAGTAAATGTCACTAATGATGGTTTTACATTAAATCAAGAGATTGAAAATTTATCGGATAAACTTTATCTTTTCGAAGTGCAAACTAATAACGGAAGCGGTAAAAATTCCGATTTTATTTCGGCGGGTACCGAAGTTTACGGTCAAGGTTATTTGGATGGTCTTGAAAATAGAGCATTAATTACAAGTACATTAACTGATAATTTTTTAAGCGTGGTTTTTGAATCGTCAAATCCTACAAGTGGTATTTTAGGAACCGAGATGATTTATGAAAATGCCGATGGTGAACAAATTGAAGTATATGTTGAAACATCTGCCGATCTTGTTAATATTTCAAGTTTTCTTCCAGGTTCAACCATTCAATACCGATCTGCTTATTTGTTTTCACCAGTTAGTGTCGACACGGCATTTACTAGTTATGCCACGCACAAACCTCTAGTGGTTCCAAAATTAGGTAATGCTGCTGTTCCTTTTGTAGCAGTAGAGTCTTCTGGTAGATGGGGAACCCTTGGAGAGCCATGGGTAACCAACGATGCAGCTAAAAACCATGACGGTTTAGGCGGATGGGACGAATGGAATGGTAATATTTTTAACTTAGAATCGGGTTGGGGAGCGCCACATTTTACCGATGGGAAAATTTACCAAAAGGTAACTGTCGACCCTGCAAACTATATTCTTAGAATAGAAGTGTTAAGTACAAACCATGACGGCAATGCCGATGGTGCCTATTTTGTAATTACCAAAGGAGAAGGCATTCCAAATGTTGCCGATGTAGAAACAGCCACCGAAGTTGTTGGTTTTGAAAGAATAGGAACTCCTGGAACTTACAATGTTGAGTTTACTATAGATGAAACTACCGATATTTCAATTGGGGAAGTTGCCACACAAAACGGTAATCATTTCTGTAATATCACGTCTTGGGAATTACTGGCAGGTAATAATTAAAATACATAAAAATTTAAATAAAAATCAAAACCCTAAAAACTTATTTGTTTTTAGGGTTTTTTAATAACCTTGCATTACACTAACCATCAAAATTATGCAGGATTATAAATTATAAATTAACTTTTTTATGATAGCTGTAATTTTGTTGTTAATTAGACGTCTATTTTTATGTTCTGTTACATTTTGTAAATAGAATTAACAAATTTTTAACTAATGAAAAACAGTACTTTGGTTTTCGGGGCATCATTAAATCCCGATCGTTATTCAAATTTGGCAATAAAGCGTTTAGTAGCAAACCATAAAAATGTAGTTGCCTATGGGTTAAAGCAAGGTATGGTAAATGATGTAAAAATCGAAACAAAATTAGTGGATTTTAATACTGTTGATACTATTACGTTGTATATGAATCCGTTGCGCCAAAAACCATTTTATAACTACTTATTATCTTTAAAACCAAGACGTGTTATCTTTAATCCTGGAACCGAAAATCCAGAATTTTATCAAATTTTAAAAGAAAATAATGTGTCTGTTGAAGTAGCTTGTACTTTAGTTTTGCTTTCTACGAATCAATATTAAACCTAAAAAGGTGAGTAGGCCGTTAATAATTAAAATTTCGAAACCAATTTGGTAGCCGTTTAATAAATCAACCGAATAAGCATTAATAAAATAGGAGATTATTGGTGCTATTATGGCAATTATCCAAACGTATTTGTCTTTTATTTCAGTTTTAGTAAAAATGCCTAAAGCAAATAAACCAAGCAATGGCCCGTAAGTATAACCAGCGGCTTTAAATAATTCCCAAATTACAGATACATCTTTAAAAATAGCATCAAAAGCAATAATTACAAAAACGAGTAAAACACTAATTAAAACATGGGTGCGTTTTCTAATTTTCTTCTGAATTTCAGTTGGTTTCTTATCAATTTCAATAATATCAATACAAAAAGATGTGGTTAGCGACGTTAATGCCGAATCGGCACTAGAATAAGCGGCAGCAACCAAACCAAGGATAAAAAAAGCAGAGGTTAGTACGCCAATTTCGGGTAACATAGCAATAGTAGGGAATAGGTCATCTTTTTTTGCTGTAATACCATGTGTATTTGCGTATTCGGTAAGCATTAAGCCTAAAACTAAAAACAGAATATTTACAAATATTAATACTACGCTAAACGACAGCATATTTTTTTGAGCTTCTTTTAAGTTTTTACAGGTTAGGTTTTTTTGCATCATATCTTGGTCTAAACCGGTCATAGTTATGGTTATAAACATCCCCGATAGCACGCTTTTTATAAAATATTGCGCATCGTTAACATCGTTAAAAAAGAATACTTTACTCATGGTATTTTCTTTTACGCTGGTGTAAACTTCAGAAATATCGTTTAAATCTAATGCCGAAGCTAAAAATACAATCGTTACCACAACCGATATGAGCATAAAAAGGGTCTGCAAAGTATCAGTAAAAATGATGGTTTTAATGCCGCCTTTAAAAGTGTACAACCAAATTAAAAGGATAGTTATTATAACGGTAATGGCAAAGGGAATATTAAATTCATCGAATACCAAAAGTTGCAGTACTTTAGCTACTAAAAATAATCTAAACGAAGCGCCAACTACACGAGAAATTAAAAAGGCAACCGATCCAGTTTTGTAGCTAACCACACCAAAACGATCTTTTAAATAGGAGTAAATTGAGGTTAAATTAAGCTTATAGTAAATAGGAAGCAAAACATAGGCAATAACTATATAACCAAACAAATACCCAAAAACCACTTGTAAGTAGCCAAATTGCTTGGTTTCAACAGCTCCAGGAACCGAAATAAAAGTAACGCCAGAAAGCGATGCGCCTATCATACCAAACGCTACTAAATACCATGGTGCCGATTTGTTTGCTTTAAAAAAGGCATCGTTACTGTCTTCTTTTCCTGTAAAATATGATATTAAAATAAGCACGACAAAATAGCCGGCAATTAAAAATAAAATTTGAGTCGCTGTCATAACCTAAAATAATTCAAAGCCAAAATACAAATAACAATCGATAAGTTAAATCTAAAATTGTAAATTCGCAGCCATGGAATTTTCTTCAAAATTATTAGAAAACGCAGTAAACGAAATGTCGCAACTCCCGGGAATAGGTAAGCGTACGGCATTGCGTTTAGTTTTGCATATGCTAAAGCAACCAGAATCGAGAACACAGCTTTTAGCCACCGCATTACTAAAAATGCGAACCGAGGTAAAGTTCTGTAAATCATGTCATAACATAAGCGATGTAGAATTATGCGAAATTTGTTCAAATAAAAATAGGGTTTCGCATACTATTTGCGTAGTTGAAGACGTTAGAGATGTTATGGCAATAGAAAATACAAGTTCCTTTAAAGGGATTTATCATGTTTTAGGAGGAAAAATTTCTCCAATGGATGGTATTGGACCTCACGATTTAAAAATAGAATCGTTAGTACAAAAAGTTAAGCAGGGCGATGTAAAGGAAATTATTTTTGCGTTAAGTTCTACTATGGAAGGCGATACAACCAACTTTTACATTTATAAGCAAATACAAGAGTATAACATTGTAACTTCTACTATTGCTAGAGGAATTTCGGTGGGCGATGAACTCGAATATGCCGATGAAATTACCTTAGGAAGAAGCATTGTAAACCGAATTCCTTTTGAGTCTTCATTAAAATCGTAAGTGTTTATTTTTTGAAACTCTCCGTAATTATACTAAACTACAATGTACGTTACTTTTTAGAGTTATGTTTAAAAAGTGTGGAGGCTGCTATTGCCAATATTGAAGCCGAAATAATTGTTGTCGATAACCATTCAACAGACACTAGTTGTAGCATGCTTAAGCGCAATTTTCCGCATATAAAACTAATCGAGAATAATAAAAACTTTGGCTTTTCAAAAGGAAATAACATAGGTGTTGCACAGGCAAAGGGTGAATATATTTGTATTTTAAATCCAGATACCGTTGTTGCGGAAGATACCTTTACAAAAATTTTAAACTTTGCTGAGAATACCCAAAACTTAGGAGCTATTGGTTGCAAACTTATAAATGGAGTTGGCGAGTTTTTGCCCGAAAGCAAACGGCATATTCCTTACGTTAAAGCTGCTTTTAAAAAGATTTTAGGAAACGCTAACGATTATTATGCTAATAATTTAAAGCAAACCGATGTTGGTGAGGTTGAGGTGTTAGTAGGCGCATTTATGCTTTTAAAACGAGATACTTTTAATAAAGTTAATGGGTTTGATGAAGATTATTTTATGTATGGCGAAGATATAGACTTGTCGTATAAACTTATAAAATCGGGCTTTAAAAACTATTATTTTGGCGAAACTTCGGTTATTCATTATAAGGGCGAAAGTACACTTAAAAATAAATTTTATGCGCGCCGATTTTATGGTGCCATGAAAATATTTTATAAAAAGCATTTTAAAAGAAACGTTATTTTTGATGTATTTGTGTGTTTAGGTATTGCTGGTGCTTATTTTTTTAGAGCAAACCCTAAAGGCCAAAGAAATAAACCTAAAAATTATTTATTAATTTCTAATAAAATAATAGAAAACTTAAAGCATAAATTAAATAAGCCTTTAGAGTTATCGCAAAGTTTAAAAAATGTAAAAGCCGAAACCGAGGTTGTTTTTGATGCAAATGTTTTAAGCTACAAACAAATTATAAGTTTTATGGAAACTAAGCCAGAACATACCAATTTGTCTTTTAAAATAATTCCTAATCAATCTAACTTTATTATAGGTAGTGACGATACTATCTGTAAAGGAGAAATAATAGAGTTTAACTAGTTTTTGTGAAATTAATTAATTGAAAACCGTTGTTTTTTAGTAATTTTGCAAAAAAATAGAACAACCTAAAAATCACTACATACTTTAAATATGGCAAAATTTAAGTTGAAGCTACCAAAAATGGGCGAAAGTGTTGCCGAGGCAACCATAACTTCATGGCTAAAAGAAATTGGAGACACCATTGAAATTGACGAACCAATTTTAGAAATAGCAACCGATAAAGTTGATAGCGAAGTACCAAGTGAGGTAGAAGGTGTTTTAGTAGAACGTTTTTTTAATGTAGATGATGTCGCTCAGGTTGGCGAAGTTTTGGCAATAATTGAAACCGAAACTGATGTTGTTGATAGTAATAATGATAATAATGAAGTGGTTACAACTAACAGCGAAGAGTTGCCACAGCAAGAAGTTTTAAGTTACGTTGAAGAAACTGTTGCAGTGGCTCAACAAACCGTTGAAGCGCCTGCCGTAATATCGACCGATAATAGATTTTACTCGCCATTAGTTAAAAATATAGCTAAAGCCGAAGGTGTTACGCAAGAAGAGCTTGATAAAATTCCTGGAACTGGAAAAGATGCTCGTGTAACTAAAAACGATATACTTCAATTTTTAGAAAATCGTAATGGCAATGGCGTTATAGCTCCTGCTAAAATAGAGCCAACACCTGTGCCTGTAAAAACTATTCAAGCGCCAGTAAAAGCGCAAATAGCTCCAGTAATTTCTAATGGTGAAGATGAAATTATTGAAATGACCCGCATGGGAAAACTGGTTTCAAACCACATGACATCGTCGTTACAAACTTCGGCTCATGTACAAAGTTTTATTGAAGCCGATGTCACTAATATATGGAACTGGCGTAAAAAAGTAAAAGATGCTTTTATGAAACAGGAAGGCGAAAACCTTACGTTTACACCTATTTTCATGGAAGCGGTGGCGAAAGCTTTACGCGAGTATCCATTAATGAATATTTCGGTTCAAGACGATAAAATCATTAAGAAGAAAAATATAAATCTTGGTATGGCAGCTGCTTTACCCGATGGTAACTTAATTGTACCTGTTATTAAAAATGCCGATCAGTTAAATTTGGTAGGCATGACAAAACAGGTGAACGATTTAGCAAACCGCGCGCGTTTAAACCAACTAAAGCCAGACGAAATTCAAGGCGGAACCTATACAGTAACTAATGTTGGTAGCTTTGGTAGTATTATGGGAACACCCATTATTAATCAGCCACAAGTTGGTATTTTAGCGTTGGGTGCTATTCGTAAAGTACCCGCGGTTATAGAAACACCAGATGGTGATTTTATTGGTATTCGTTATAAAATGTTTTTATCGCATTCGTACGATCATCGCGTTGTAAATGGTGCGCTTGGTGGTATGTTTGTAAAAGCTGTAGCCGATTATCTTGAAGCTTGGGATACCAAACGAGAAATTTAGAAAATTAAAATAAATTGTAAATTGTCCAACCCAATAAAAGGGTTGGATTTTTTATTTTAATTTTTAACTAAAACCTAAAGGTGTTTTTTTAATATGCGTTGTTTTAATTTATTTATAGTACTATTTGTATTGTATTTTAATGGTTTTTCTCAGGTCGATACTTTGTATTTCGATATTAATAAAGAAGCCATTAGTAAAGCAAAATTTAATAAAAAAATCGAGTCTAAGGTTTATGATGGAATTAGATTTATAACGGATTCGTTAGTGATTCAAGATGTAATTCCTAATCATCTTTTCGGACAATTAGATTTAGTAACTAAGTCGCAATTATTTAAAATGTTTAGTGCTAGAAACGGTATTGATACAACAAAAACTTTGACGGTTTTTTATCACGATACTTTAATTACCGAAAATGAATTTCCAGAAAAAAGTATTATGACTTTTAGGGATAGTTTAGGAGAGTTTAGGGGGACTTCAAAGTATAACGGAATATATTTTGATGGCCGTAAATATAGAAAAGCGAAATATCATGCAGTTGAATATAGTTTAAAAGATTTTAATAAAGTGACCATTTCCAAGGTAAAAACCTTTAAAAAATTTAAAAACGTAACTCCAGTGTTTTTCTATGCACATAATAATGGCTTAGATTTAACCAAATTAAAAGTAATTTGGCATAAAGATTACGGCCATATTTTACATAAACTTTTTGCGACTAACAATTATTTTTTTCGAACGCTTGTAATAAAACCAAACGGAGAATATTTTGTTAGATATGGCGACAAATTTGTAGCTGAAAAAAAAGATATTTTCAACGAAAAAGATTGGGCAAAATTAAAAAATGAATATTTTAAAGAAATGAGAACTAATTCACAAAATTTATAATGCAACTAAACCTAACAAAACCCATCTGTTTTTTCGATTTAGAAACAACAGGTGTCAATATAACTTCTGATAGAATTGTAGAGATTTCAATTTTAAAAGTATATCCAGACGGGAAAGAAGATAGAAAAACATGGTTGGTAAATCCAGAAATGCCAATCCCTAAAGAGGTTACCGAAATTCACGGTATTTCTGATGAGAAAGTAGCTAACGAGCCTACTTTTAAGGCGCTTGCTAAAGATATTCATAACATGATAAAGGATTCTGATTTAGGCGGATTTAACTCAAACAGATTCGATATTCCGTTATTGGCAGAAGAAATGCTTCGTGCAGATATAGATTTTGATATGAAAAACCGACAAGCCGTTGATGTACAAACTATTTTTCATAAAATGGAACAGCGTACGTTAAGTGCCGCTTATAAGTTTTATTGCGATAAAAATTTAGATGATGCTCACAGTGCCGAAGCAGATACTAATGCTACATACGAAGTGCTAAAAGCGCAAATTGCAAAATATGACGAACTTGAAAACAACACTAAGTTTTTAGCGGAGTTTAGCTCGCGTAAAAAGTTTGCCGATTTTGCTGGTTTTATAGTGTTTAATAAAAAAGGAGAAGAGTGCTTTTCGTTCGGGAAGCACAAAGGTAAATTGGTAACTGAAGTATTGGAAAAAGAACCGGGTTATTTTGGTTGGTTGCTAAATGCCGATTTTCCGTTGTACACAAAAAAGGTTTTAACGGCTATTAAATTGCGTAGTTTTAATAATAAACTTTAAATAACTAGAAACTAGAAGCAAGACACGAGACACAAGAAATTGTAATTTTTTTGAAATTAACTAGTTGTTAGCAAGTACGCCCGCGTTAGGGATTGTAGCGTAAAGCCCACAGCGAGGTACGAGCGCGGACTTGTAGCGTAAAGCCCGACCGCGTATCCGAATTTCGGTACGTGGTAACGCCCAAAATAATAAATTAAAAAAAATGAATTATTTTCGCGGTTTAATTACCGTGACACTTAATAAGTAAGTATGAAATTAATTTGTATTGGTAGAAATTATACCGAGCATATTGAAGAGTTGGATAATGAAAAACCGACAGATCCTGTTATTTTTCAGAAGCCCGACACGGCTATTTTACTTAAAAAACAACCGTTTTTTATTCCAGATTTTTCTGATGATGTACATTATGAAGTTGAGGTTTTGGTTAAAATAAACCGAGTTGGAAAGTATATTGAAAAAAAGTTTGCCCATAAATATTATAACGAAATAGGTTTGGGTATCGATTTTACAGCTCGTGATTTGCAATCGCAATTAAAAGCTAAAGGGTTGCCTTGGGAAAAAGCAAAGGCTTTTGATGGCTCTGCGGTAATTGGGAATTGGTTACCAAAAAATGAGTTTGAAGATATTAATGCAATTAATTTTTCTTTAAAAAAGAATGATATTTTTGTGCAAAATGGAAATACAAGCCACATGCTTTGGAAAATTGATGAAATAATAGAATATGTCTCGAAATATTTTACTTTAAAGATAGGAGATATTATATTTACAGGTACACCAGCAGGAGTAGGCAAGGTATCTGCCAATGATAACTTAAAAGGATTTTTAGAAAACAGAGAGATGTTTTCGATTACAGTTAAATAAGATATGGAACAACATTACAAATTATTTAGAGTACGCGAACTAGCCGATAATGACGACGATTTTATTATGGCTTTAGCGCAAACTTTTGTAGAAGAAGTTTCTGTAGATGCTGAACGCCTAAAAAATGCGGTTGCAGAAAAAAACTACCAAGAGGCTTACCAAGCGGCTCATAAAATGAAACCTACAGTAGATTTATTTGAACTTGGTGTGCTAGATACCTTAATTGAGGTGCAAGATTGGGGGAAATTTACCAAAACAGACCAAGATGTAACCAGGCAATTGAAAATTGTTTTAACAGCAGTTAATAATGCTTTGGCAGAATTGAAGTCGGATTTTAATCTATAAATGTTATCAGAAATAATTACTATTGGCGATGAGTTATTAATTGGGCAAGTTATTGATACCAATTCGGCTTTTATTGCCAAACAACTAAATAAAATTGGAATATCGGTTTATCAAATTACCTCGGTACAAGACGATAAAGCACATATTTTACAAGCTTTACAAGATGCCGAAAGCCGTGTAGATGTTATTATTTTAACGGGCGGTTTAGGGCCAACAAAAGACGATATTACCAAAAAAACTATTGCTGAATATTTTAACGATACACTAGTTCGTGATGATTCGGTTCTTGAAAATATTGAGAGTATTTGGAAAAAATATGCTCGACAAACCCTACTGCAAGTAAATAAAGACCAAGCTTTGGTCCCATCAAAGTCTAAAGTACTTATGAATACTTTAGGAACAGCTCCAGGTATGTGGATGGAAAAAGGTGAAAAAACCTTTATTTCGCTTCCGGGTGTGCCTTTCGAGATGAAGGCTTTAATTACAAATGCTGTAATTCCTGAATTAAAGGAAAAATATAAATGTCCGTTTATACTTCATAAAACCTTACTTGTTTATGGCTTAGGCGAAAGTACTTTAGCAGCTCGAATTGAAACTTGGGAAGACGCTTTACCTAAACATATAAAATTGGCTTATTTACCAAGTTTAGGTAAAATGCGATTACGAATTTCGAGTAAAGGATTTGATAAAGTTAAGGTTGAAACCGAAGTGCAACAGCAAATAGAACAAGTTCTTCCTTTAATAAAGGATGAGTTTTTTGGTTATGAAGATGAAGATGGTAATGAAGAAGCTGTTATTGGTAATCGACTAACTAAAATAGGTAAAACCTTGGCCATAGCCGAAAGCTGTACAGGTGGAAAACTAGCCGAATTATTTACTGCAAACGCTGGCGCATCAAAATATTTAAAAGGAGGCGTGGTAACCTATTCTACACAATCTAAAATAGATGTTTTAAGTGTAGAAGAAGATTTAATTAGAGCACATTCGGTGGTTAGTGCGCAAGTAGCAGAAGCTATGGCAGTAAATGTTAAAGCATTATACAAAGCTGATTTTGCCGTGGCAACTACAGGAAATGCGGGCCCAAGTAAAGGCGATTCGGTTGCCGAAGTAGGCACCGTATTTATAGCAATAGCCAACGAAAATGGGGTGTTTTCGTATAAATTTAATTTTGGAAATCCTCGTGCAAGGGTAATAAGTAAGGCAGTAAATAAAGCTTTAGAATTGCTTCAAAAAGAAATTTTTAAAAATTGATATGGTTTTGGTTGCTAGCTATTAATTTATTTGTATATTTGCACCTCGATTTTAAGCAACAAGAATTTAAAGTTATAGATAATGTCAAGAGTTTGTGAACTTACAGGTAAGAAGGCAATGGTTGGGAACAATGTTTCTCACGCATTAAACAGAACTAAACGCAAATTTGGTGCGAATTTAGTTAAGAAACGTTTTTACATTCCAGAAGAAGATAAGTGGGTAACTTTAAAAGTATCAACTTCTGCTTTAAAAACCATTAATAAAATAGGTATATCTGCGGCAATTAAAGAAGCAAAATCTAAAGGATTTTTAAAGTAATAGCTGCGCTAAAAAATATATAAAATGGCAAAGAAAGGAAACAGAATACAGGTTATTTTAGAATGTACAGAGCACAAAGCAACTGGACAACCAGGAACATCTCGTTACATTACAACTAAAAATAAAAAGAATACGCCAGATAGAATGGAGATTAAAAAATTTAATCCTATTCTTAAGCGTATGACTATTCATAAAGAGATAAAATAATTAGTTATGGCAAAGAAAGCAGTAGCATCATTACAAACAGGATCAAAAAGATTAACAAAAGCCATAAAAATGGTTAAATCTCCTAAAACTGGAGCTTACGTTTTTGTTGAATCTATTATGGCACCAGATTTAGTAAACGACTATTTCAAAAAAAATTAATAAACCTATAATTAGGTTTAGAAAAGCAGCTTTCTAGCTAAGAAAGCTGCTTTTTTTGTTTTATATTTATATGACATTTTTGCATATTATTAAAATAGGCAAGAATTTTGGTTGGTTTAATACAGTATTGAATCAAGATTTATTAGAAATAATTACGAATGAGTTTTTTTAAAAAAATATTTTCATCAGAGAAAAAGGAAACTTTAGATAAAGGTTTAGAGAAGACTAAAACTAGTTTTTTTGGTAAGCTTAGTAAAGCGGTTGCAGGAAAATCGAAAGTAGATGATGAAGTTTTAGATAATTTAGAAGAAGTTTTGGTAACAAGCGATGTTGGTGTTGAAACGACTTTAAAAGTTATCGATCGTATTGAAGCGCGCGTATCGAAAGATAAATATTTGGGGACCGCCGAACTTAATCAAATTTTACGCGATGAAATTGCTGGATTATTAAGTGAAACCAATATTGGTGAAGCCACCGAATTTACTATTCCTAGCGAGAAAAAACCTTATGTTATCATGGTTGTAGGCGTTAATGGAGTTGGAAAAACAACGACTATTGGTAAATTAGCTTATCAATTTAAAAAACAAGGTTTAAAGGTGGTTTTAGGTGCAGCCGATACGTTTAGAGCAGCAGCGATTGATCAGCTTCAGGTTTGGGCAGATCGAGTAGATGTACCTATTGTTAAGCAAAATATGGGAAGCGATCCGGCTTCGGTAGCTTTCGATACCTTGCAAAGTGCTGTTAACCAAAACGCCGATGTTGTTATTATTGATACAGCAGGACGTTTACATAATAAAGTAAATTTAATGAACGAGCTAACCAAAGTAAAACGTGTTATGCAAAAAGTAGTACCAGATACTCCTAACGACGTTTTATTGGTTTTGGATGGTTCTACCGGTCAAAATGCTTTCGAGCAGGCTAAACAGTTTACTGCGGCTACAGAAGTGACGTCTTTAGCAGTTACTAAACTAGATGGAACAGCGAAAGGTGGTGTGGTCATAGGAATTTCTGATCAGTTTAAAATTCCTGTAAAATATATTGGTGTTGGTGAAGGGATTGAGGATTTACAAGTGTTTAATAAGCATGAATTTGTAGATTCTTTTTTTAAGTAAGATATTTAATAGGATAAGAATTTCTTAGTTTTTTAATCCGTAGCGGATTTTGTTAACAAATTAGGCTATTGCTTTTTTAACTATTATTATTTATTTTGAGGCATAATCTATGTTGATTAATGGCCTATAATATTTACCACAATTTTCAAATTAATGCTTCGATGCAGGCTGTATTTAATGCAGTTACACAACCTGAGCACCTTAATAATTGGTGGTCTTTAACATCTTCGGGAACACCTGCTTTAAACCAAATTTACAATCTTAATTTTACCAATTCTTATAATTGGTTTGGTAAGGTTTGTAAGGTTGAAACAAACAAATCTTTTTATTTAAAGATGACAGAATCTGATGCTGATTGGAACCCAACAACCTTTGGATTCGATCTTTTTTCTACTAAATTAGGAACCGAAGTTCACTTTTCTCATGTTAATTGGCCAGAAGAAAATAACCATTTTAAACATTCATCCTTTTGTTGGGCATTATTGCTTAACGGATTAAAAAACTATTTAGAAAAAGGTATAATAATTCCTTTTGAAGAACGTGCATAAACTATGAAACTAACACCAAAAAAACTAAATACATTCACTATGTTTAAGCTTCCATCGGCTTATTTATGTGGTGTAAGAACTAAATTTATTAATCCCGAAAAATGTGTTGTAACGGTAAAACATCGTTGGATTAATCAAAACCCTTTCAAATCGATGTTTTGGGCGGTGCAAGGTATGGCAGCTGAATTTTCAACAGGAGCTTTAATGATTTCTAAAATTCAGGCTTCAGGAAAAAAAATATCGATGCTAGTTACATCCAATAATGCCAATTTTACTAAAAAAGCTACAGGTAAAATTACGTTTACTTGTAATGATGGTGCTTTAATTGATGAAGCACTAAACAAAGCAATTGAAACAGGAGAAGGACAAACCCTGTGGATGAAATCGGTTGGGGTAAATGAAGCGGGGGGTGTGGTTTCAACTTTTAATTTTGAGTGGAGTGTAAAAGTAAAGACCAAGTGATTTTTATCGCTTTATAGCTGTAACAAATCCATAAATTTAGCTACAAATAGTTAAAATCGAAAAACGAAAATAAAAATGACAGCACACGAAATTGATTATAGAATCTACGGCGAAGAAATGCAATACGTAGAAATTGAACTCGATCCGCAAGAAGGTGTAATTGCCGAGGCAGGTAGCTTTATGATGATGGATGATGGTATTAAAATGGAAACCATTTTTGGTGATGGCTCGCAGAAAGACACCGGCTTTTTAGGAAAAATTTTAGGTGCTGGTAAGCGCATTTTAACAGGTGAGAGTTTGTTTATGACAGCTTTTTATAACACTCTAGTTGGAAAACGAAATGTGTCTTTTGCCTCGCCATATCCTGGAAAAATTATTCCTATTGATTTAACGCAGTTTGGAGGAAAGTTTATTTGTCAAAAAGACGCTTTTTTATGTGCCGCTAAAGGCGTTAGTGTTGGTATAGAGTTTTCTAAAAAATTGGGACGCGGATTGTTTGGGGGAGAAGGTTTTATCATGCAAAAGCTAGAGGGCGATGGTATGGCATTTGTTCATGCAGGAGGTACTATGGCTAAAAAAGAATTGCTAGCAGGTGAAACTCTAAGAGTTGATACAGGTTGTATTGTTGGTTTCGATCAAACCGTAAACTACGATATAGAGTTTATTGGTGGTATTAAAAACACGGTGTTTGGAGGGGAAGGTTTGTTTTTTGCGAAACTTGAAGGCCCAGGAACTGTTTTTGTGCAATCTTTACCATTTAGTCGTTTGGCTGGTCGAGTTTTAGCATCGGCACCTCAAACTGGAGGGAAAAGTAAAGGAGAAGGTAGTATTTTAGGTGGTTTAGGCGATTTACTGGATGGTGATAATAGGTTTTAATTATAATCCTATTTTGCCTTGATCATTAAATTAATATTTAAAACCATCTGTTTGAAACTAAAATTTTCAAACAGATGGTTTTTTATTTAAGGCTTTATAAACTTTATAGTCGCCGTTTCAGGTTTGTTTTTAAACGTTACTTTTAAAATAAAAGCACCACTTTCAAAGTTTGATAGCCCAATCGTTTTATTTTCCGGATTATTAATACTCAGTACATTTTGACCAATAATATTATAAATCTGAAAGTTTTTGATTTCACTTATAGGCTCGTTAATGTGTAATTGTAAAGTTTCAGTAGTTTTGTTATAACTAACATAGGCTTGAGCGTTATCAAATTCTTGGTAACCCAAGGTGCTATCTTCTTTAAAAACAATGGCATATTGATTTTGATCGTCACCCGAATTTAAATAAATTTCAGCTGTATTATCATTTAATTTTTGATACGTTTTATTAATATCATCTAACAAAAAAACGTTTAAATCTTCGGGCATATTTTCAAACTTACTTAACTTTAATTTATATAATCCCGCAGTTGTAATATTTAATCCCAATGCTAATTTATCATCTCGATTTAACTCAGGTAAACTTTGAACAAGTAATTTTTCGTTATTATCGGTATTCCAGTAAACTATATCATTAAAATCATCATAAATTTTTGCGTCGTATCCTTTATCGTAATTATATGTTGTGTTTTTATCATAGCCTAAACCAATTGTTTTTTCATATTTAGTTGGTGTTTCAAAAGCAAACCATAGTTTTAATCGGTTGTCGATTTCTGATTTTTTGTTTGCTGATCTATAAAAAACAGTTTCATTTAACGATTCTCTAGCAAATTCACGTTGGGCATTATTAAAGCCAAAATTTCCACCTAATAGACTTCTCACAAAAAAGCCTTGCCCAACAGGAATATATCGTGTAGGAGCTGGTTTACTTGCTGTTCCCGTGCCACTAGTAAGTCCAGATAAATCTGCAACAGCAGGTAGAGATAGTAATAAAGTTAATGTAGCATAACCTCCTTGATAGTTATTTAAAAAATGACTACTGTTTGTTGGGAACGATTCCCAAAAATATAGTGGTCCGTCTAAAACTAAAATATTGTCTAATATAAACGTATATGCATCAATTGCTGACGGATATGGGTTGGCTAACAAAAATTCAGAATTAGCAGGTATGCTAAAGGTGTAATCGCCGCTATTTGGCGTTCCTCTAAAAACATATTCTTGATCTGAAGTGCCAGCACCAGAACCTTTCATTGTAAAACCTGTACCAGGCAATATGTTTGTTGTTGTTGCTAGTTTTTTCCAGCCAAAATAATTACCAGAAGTATTATTAAAACAAAATAGCCATTTACTACTTAAAGTAATTGGTACAGTCGCTGAATTTGGGTTATTACCAGCAGTAAACGTTATTGTGCCATTGGCATCTTCAAGATTACCAATTTGCCATGAGCCACTTTGGTTTACTGGTGAACCCCAATAATTATAATTATATTGGTTTGCTGTACCTTGTTGCCTAATTATTAAGTTACCATCGCCAGAATTACTACTTAAACCAGTATGATTTTGTATAAGTTGTGCTTCCCCTAATAAATTTAAATTGCCGTTGGTATTAATGATTACCTCGCTTTCGGCTTCAATTAAAATACCATCACTAACCTGTAATTCGGCATTATTTTCAACTTCAATTTCTCGAACATGTGCATTGGCTGTAAGAGTAGCTATACCACCAGCTTTAACCGTTAGTTTTAAGCAGGAATCGGTTGCATCTGGATCGTTTATAGGACCAGAACCATTAAAGTATGTTGTGCCGTCCCATACAATTTGATCGGTGTAACGAATGGTGAAATAGCGATTTGCTCGCATTCTTATATTTGTTGCCGAAGCAGTATTACCAGATATGGTTAAAGGGTAAACGTCATCTGGCGAAGAAAAATCACTATTATTGTCAATAACTAATTCTAGTGAAACACAGGCTTGTTTTCTTGATAAATCAAAATTACTTATATCGATAGCAATATCCACTCGCCCAGGATTACCTCGTCTGGAAGTGCGCCATCTAGAATTTAATTGTTCGGTATAATTAACTGTATTTGTGCTAAAATTATAGGTTGGGTTAGCGGTTTCTTCTCCCCAAAACAAAAACTCGTTGTCATCAAGATTTCTTGGATTACTAATTCTAACAATGCCGGTACCTTGAGAATCTGTATGATTACTACCATCGGTTGCTTGCCCAATACCTGCTACATGGTGATCGAAATTGCCGTTACCAGGGTTATCTTTGTTATAAAAATCGGTACTGGTTAAAGATTTATTAAATTTCGCAGCCAGATAATTATTTATAATTATACGTTGTGCCATGTTAACCTTTTCTTTAAAAATAATGACTTCAGAGATATCTCCCATAAATCCATTCGATCCAGTTGTATAGCCACCAAGGTTAAATCGTTGCGAACTAAACGAGGTGTAATTCGTGGTGTTAGCACGATCTTGCAATAGTGTTAAATCTTGGTATAATTGTTTCCCTGTGGCAGGATTAGCAACATAAGACCATATGGAATAATCGGTAAAATTTAGTCCGCTAACTTCTAGTCTTGCATCAGGACTACAGCAAGTTCCTATATCGAAATAAACAGCATTACTCCAAGGAATATGAGTTGTAAATCTTGTGCTTCCTACTAATGGATCTGTAGTATAAACACATGATGTTTGCCAAGTATTATCGGCTCTAGTTACCAGAAATGAAGATGCTTGGTTTGTTATAAAATTTGCACTTGTAAGGGTTAGCCCTGTATATAATTTATTAGTTCCATTAAAACTAATCTCGTTATAACCATTATTAGCGCCAGCTTCTAATGTTGGTCGTTCCGTAGTTGTACTTGTTAGGTCAAAAGCAGCAACTCCGGCAGAATTCTCCCAACTATCAATACTCGTTCCAGAAACCGATAATCCACTATCTGGTCTATACCACATAATAAGATTAGAAGTGCCATCGTTTGTACCAACACCACCTGGTCCAGTTTGAGAAAACACAATAAAGGGTAGTAAAAACCATGAGCTTTTAGAGAGAAATGTTATAAGTTTCATAATTTTTGTAGGGGAAATTGTTAATAATTAGTTCTTAGTTGTTTTAGTTAGACACTTATTGCTATTAAGAGGTCACATATTACGATAAAATCTATTAATTTTCCAAAAAAAATGTTAAAAATTATGAATTCGGTCTTAAAATTACGTTAAAGTTATTGAAATGTTAATTGTGAATTTATTTAATAGAATTTACATAAATTTTTATAAATTAGTGAACATAATTTAAACCAAACTACTATAAAACAAATCTACTTTTAAACCAAAAAACCTAAAAAAAATGCCGAGAGCAATGCTTGAGTACACTAAGGTTGTACTTAACAAAGTGAGTTTTGACGCCACTTTATTTTGCAGGGAAGTACAAAAGGCTGCACAACGTTTGTTGCCTTACGAATTAGAAGAGCTTAGAATATTTATTAACAAGCTTGTTCAACAAAACCCTGAACTAAATCAATGTCTAATTTATTTAAACCCATAGTAAGAGCGACCTATTTTGGTCGCTTTTATTTTTTTGGAAAATTGCCTAATGCTTTGTTTAATTTTTACGGTAAACTTCGCTAAATTTGCAGCCTTATTATTGGCTATTGAAAAACATTGTACTAATAACACTATTGTTAGCCTTTATGGCTAAACCTATATATAACTTGAGTTATTTGATGTATTATCAAGTAAATATCGATTATATTATAGAAAATTATTGTGTTAATAAAGATAAGGTTGAAATGGCTTGTAATGGTAAATGTCATCTAGCAAAGCAGTTACAAAAAAATGACACGAAAGACGAGAAAAACAATGGTGTTAAGTTGTTTTCTGAATTATTTTCGGTAGTGTTTTATCAAAACCAGTCGTCTTTTAATCTTTTATCTGTGGTTTTGTTTAAGGCTAAAAAAAATCAATCTTTTTATGTGCGAAATTACGGTTACGCGTATAATTCTTCTCTTTTAAAACCACCCATTGTATAATTTTCATTTTTTTATTTGAAAGCTAATACACTTAGTTTTCGCAATTAATCTATTTTTTTATTAGGCTAATCCTTAAAAAATTAGAGAGGATTATTCTGTTTACATTCAAAATTTAACAAATGAAAATTTTAAAAATATCATTTGCGCTATTATTATGCGCGATGGTTTCTTCATGTTCAAACGAAGACGATAACACTGAAAACTTAGCAGGACAAACAGGAACGTTAATTATTAAATTCGATAACGGTGTTGGCGACCAAGATTTTATTTTCGGTACGTCGTACACAAAATCTAATAACGAAAGTTTTCAGCTTTCAACATTAAAATATTTAATAAGTAATATTGCTTTAACTGATGATGAAGGTAATACGTTTATGTATCCTTCAGAAAAAAATGTATTTATAATAAATGAAGCCAATGCTAATAATGCTGGTGAAATTTATGTAACCCTCGATGAGGTTGATGCTGCAAATTATACTAATATTTCGTTTGGTTTAGGTATCGATCAAGATCGTTATGCTTTAGGAGCGGAAGGTCAAGGCAATTTTTTAACAACAGCAGAAGCTGAAGGGATGATGTGGTCTTGGGCAACAGGTTACCGTTTTACAAGGCTAGACGGAACCTATTCGTCGAACACAGTTACCAATGAAGCTTTAAATATTCACATGGGAAGTGTTGGGACTTCGGTTGATAATTACAACGAGATATCGCTATCATTACCAAATACGGTGGTTGTTCGCGAAGATAAATCGCCACAAATTCATGTGGTTGCCGATATTGCAAAGTTATTTGATGGTGAAACTTCGGTAAGTTTCGATGATGGTTATGCCCAAGTTCATGTTGATGCCACAACTACTGGGGTTATCGCTAATAATGCCAAAGGTATGTTTAGTGTGCACCACGTGCATAATGAGTAATTTTTTAAAAGTCTGCTAAAAGCTTAAATATTTTAGCAGACTTTAAATTTTTCTTTCAAAAATGAAATTTAAAATCCTAATAAGTTTGGGGTTACTTTTATGTTTGGGTTGTACAAAAAATGATACCGAAATAGCCTATCAACCTGTATACTTAAACGTAGAGCAACCTTCAAATTTTCCAGATATTGTTTATAATTTAGAAAACAACCCGGTTACCGAAGCTGGTTTCGAGCTTGGTAAAAGTTTGTTTTACGAAGGTAAATTATCAGCAAACAATGCTATTCCTTGTGCATTTTGCCATGAACAGGCCTTTGCATTTACGCATCATGGGCATACGGTAAGTCATGGAGTTAATGGTGGTATTGGCACTCGAAATGCACAACCCATGCAAAACTTGGCTTACCAAAGCGAATTTATGTGGGATGGTGCTGCATCACATCTCGATTTACAACCTGTTATTCCTTTAACAAGTGATTTAGAAATGGGAGAAACTGTGGGTAATGTAATTACTAAATTACAAGCCGATAGTTATTACCAAAATCAGTTTAAAAAAGCTTTTGAAGATGGCGCCATAAATAGTGAAAACTTACTAAAAGCATTATCGCAATTTATGGTAATGATGGTGTCGTCTAACTCAAAATACGATAAGCATGTTAGAGCTGAAGATGGCGTAACCCTAACACAAATTGAGCTTGATGGTTTAGCAACATTTAATAACAAATGTGCTTCCTGTCATGCTACCGATTTGTTTACTGATCAATCTTATAGAAATAATGGTTTATCTGTAAACCCAAGACTTAATGACCTTGGTAGATATGATATTTTTGAAAATCCAAATGATATTTACAAGTTTAAAGTTCCGAGTTTACGAAATGTAGAAAAGTCGTTTCCATACATGCATGATGGTCGTTTTGCAACGCTTGAAGCGGTGCTAGATTTTTACGATTCTGGAATGGTAGATAATGGTAATGTAGATCCTATTTTTAAACGAAACGATGGTACTTTAGGAATTTCACTTTCTGCTTACGAAAAAGAAAGCATCATAGCCTTTTTAAAAACCTTAACCGATAACGAATTTTTAACCGATGAACGATTCTCAGAATATTAAATTAATTCATCTCATTACTATATTGTTCTTATTACTTGTAAGTTTAAGTCAAGCTTCAACTATCGATCCGCCAACGTCTTATTTCTCTCAATATGAATTTGATTTCGATTGCGATTTATGTGGTTGCTCTACCGGAAGTGGAAGTTTTGGTTTTGGCACTTTAAATAATGCAAATTTTGTTGGTGTGCGTTATATTAATCAGCAATTTGAGTCTAAAAATGGTGTTTTTACCAACTCGCCAGTAAGTAAAGAAACGTTTAATACCTATCAATTATGGGCTCAAGTTCCTATTAATACCTCCTTTTATGTAAGTGTTAATGTGCCATATCAAGATTTAAATAGAAGTTTAAATGATACCAATGAAAATTTAAATGGCATAGGAGATGCCAGTATAATTGCTTGGTATAAATTGCCTTTTTATAAGAAGGTTTCAAATGAAGAATTTGAAGCTACGGAAAAAGAAAATTCTGGACATAGTCTACAATTTGGTTTAGGTGTAAAATTACCAACAGGTAAGTTTGAAGAAGCTTTAGTTGATAGAGTAAATCCTGGATTTCAAGTTGGTACAGGAAGTTTAGATGCTATATTTTCACTAGGCTACAATTATGCGGCGGATAAATTTGGAGTAAACACCCTATTGTCGTACTACCTAAAAGGTGAAAATAAAAACGAATACAAATTTGGAAATCAGTTTAGTTACGCTACTAAGTTTTTTACGGCATTTGCAGTTAAAAAAGCAATGATAATGCCTTTTTTAGGAGTTTCGGGAGACGTTTTCAATAAAATTGAGCAATATGGAGAAACTATAAACGATACTAATGGAGCCATTTTAAACTCAAGTTTAGGCACCGAGTTTGTGGTAAACCGATGCATTTTTGGAGTTAATTATACCTTGCCTGTTTCTCAAAATTTATTTGGAGGTAATGTGAAATCTAAAAACCGATTATCGCTGTATTTTAATTTTGCATTATAGTTTAAACCACCCGTATGCGAATAGATTAATTGTTATTAGATAAAAGATTATAGACCGCTGCGCTTCTAGATATTAGAGTTATTCAACGATTTAATAATAAATTAATCTATTCGCGTATTTGTGGCTAAATAAGATCTATTTTTTATGAATAGGACTAATAATTTTTACATCTTGAAATGCGATGGCGCCTCTAATAATTCCAGCAATAACCTCTTGTAACGATTCAATAATCTGCATTTTTAATTCACTTTTATGGAAAATAATGCTGACTTCACGAGCTGGTGATGGTTCGCTAAAATAATGCAGGTTTTTCTTTTCGTTTTCACGCATGTCTAAAGTGTGTAAATAGGGTAGTAGTGTCATACCTAAACCTTCATTTGAGAGTTTAATTAAAGTTTCAATGCTACCACTTTCTAATTGAAACTCATCATCTGTATGATCTTTAAAGGCTTTACACAAATTAATAACGCCTTCTCTAAAACAATGTCCGTCTTCAAGTAACAGCATATCATCAATATCTAAGTCGGCAATTTCAATTTTAGATTTACCATGTAATCTGTGACCTTGCGGAATGTAGCACACAAAAGGTTCGTAAAATAAGGCACGTTCCTTAATGTTTTCTTCTTCGAGAGGCGTTGCAGCAATAGCGGCATCTAAATGCCCATCGTTTATGCGGGTAATAATTTCTTCGGTGGTAAGCTCTTCAATTTTAAGTTTTACTTTAGGGTGCTTTTTTATAAATGCCTTTAAAAACATAGGTAAAAGCGTAGGCATAACGGTTGGGATTATGCCTAACTTAAATTCGCCACCAATAAATCCTTTTTGTTGGTCTACTATGTCTTGTATACGATACGATTCGTTTACAATATTTCGGGCTTGTATTACTATTTTTTTACCAACATCGGTAAGCTCTATGGGTTTTTTACTTCTATCAAAAATTTGTACATCAAGCTCGTCTTCAAGCTTTTGTATTTGCATACTTAAAGTAGGTTGGGTTACAAAGCATTTTTCAGCAGCTTTAGTGAAATTTTGGTTTTCGGCAACTGCTAAAACGTAGTATAATTGTGTAATCGTCATTTAAATCAATTTAGGCTATAAAAATATAAAAACTATCAATAAAATTTATCGAATTAACAGTTTATTATAAGATAAATTTGTAGCTAAATTAAAGCAAAATATAGAAATGATATTAAATAGTATAGGATTAAATACAGAAAAAGCTCAAGATTTAGCTAACGATTTAAATGATTTATTAGCAAATTTTCAAATTTATTATCAGAATTTACGAGGTATTCATTGGAATATTAAAGGAAAACGTTTTTTTGATTTACACGCAAAGTTTGAGGAGCTTTATACCGATGCCAATGTGAAAGTTGATGAAATTGCCGAACGTATTTTAACATTAGGTGAAACCCCTTTACACACTTTTGAAGATTATACAAACCACGGAAAAGTGCCTGTTGGGAAGAATATTTCACAAGATGAAAAAGCAGTACAATTAATTGTTGATTCGTTAACCGAATTGTTGAAAATTGAACGAGATATTTTAGATAAATCGGGCGATGCAAACGACGAAGGTACTAACTCCATGATGAGTGATTTTATTACCGAACAAGAAAAAACCGTTTGGATGATGAAAGCTTGGTTAAGCTAAACGATGTTGTCAAGCTCTTTCGTTAATTAAAATTAACTGTTTGAGATGCTGAAACAAGTTCAGCATGACATCAAAACGATGTTAAAATAGATAAATAGAGTTGTTAATAGTAAAAAGCGCAGCCTTACTTAATTTAAGTTTGGTTGCGTTTTTGTTTAAAAATCGATGCGTTTTAAAAATTCGGTTTTATAACTTATTCCAATAGGAATCCATTTTTCGTCTATAACAATACGGTTACGTTGCACCGAGTGTATATGGTTTAGCGATACAATAAACGATTTATGCACACGAATAAAGTTGTTGCTTAATTTTTCTTCAAACTTTTTAAGGCTATTTAAAGTTAAAATAGGCTTTTCTTTATGGGTGTAAATTTTAATATAATCTTTTAAACCTTCAATATATCTAATATCGTTTATGTTCACTTTTAGGTTTTCGTATTCCGATTTTACAAAAATAAACTCCTGTTCGTTACTTGGTTTTTCAATACTTGGAGTTGCAAATTCTTGTTTTTCGGTAATGATGCTTTGTGCTCGTGTGGCAGCTTTTAAAAACCTATGAAACGGAATGGGTTTAACCAAATAGTCGATGGCATTAAGGTTAAAACCTTCTACGGCATAATGCGAATAGGCGGTTGTAAAAATAAAATGCGGATTATAATCAAGAGATTTAATAATATCGATTCCAGAAAAGTTTGGCATTTCAATATCAGTAAAAATTAAATCGACTTTATTGCTGTGTAAAATATTGGTTGCTTCAAAACCATTTGAGCACGATGCAATGAGGTTTAAAAAATCAATTTTCGAAATAAAATCTTCTAAAAGCTCTAGTGCTAAAGGTTCATCGTCTATAATTATACAAGAAATCATAAGGCTTTTAGTTTTAGGGTTAGATTTACTTCGTAGCTTTTTTTATCATTTTTTATATCTAAATGGTGCTGATTTGGGTATAATAAATGCAATCGGTTTTTAATGTTTTGTAAGCCAACACCGGAGTCTTCACTTTTTGGTTGCTGATGACTTACCGAATTAAATACATACAGATTGAGCTGTTCGTTTTCAATTCGAATTTTAATACAAACATTGGTTTTACCTGTAAAATCAGTTCCGTATTTAAAAGCATTTTCAATAAATGAAATAAGTAAAAGTGGCTCGATACTATATTTTAAATCGCCATGAACATTAATTTTAACATTGCTAGAATCTTTTAATCGTAACAGTTGTAACGATACGTAATTTTTAATGTAGTCTATCTCTTTTTCTAACGGAACTAATGCTTTGTTGGCTTCATAAATCATATATCGCATTAAGTCCGATAAAATAACTATGGCATTTGTGGTGTCTTTCGACTGTTTGTGAGCTAACGAATAAATACTATTTAGCGAGTTAAATAAGAAGTGCGGGTTAAGTTGCGCTTTTAAAAATGAAAGTTCTGAGTTTACCTTTTCCGATTCAATTTCTACACGTTGTCTTTCCGATTTAAACCATTCAAAACCCAGTTTTATACTTGTACTTAATGCAAATATTAGTAGTAATAACCCGCCAGAAGGAAAAAATCCTCTAAAGTTAAAAAAGAAAGGTTCGTTATCTGGATGCGGTAAATTTGGTGGATTTTTTAGGTCGAAATTTAAAGGTTTAAATTGTGGTTTAGGAATAATATCGTTTAATAGGTAGGTAAAAAAGAAGCTAAACGAAATTAAAACCGTAAAGTATAATACTGTTTTTTTATTTAACAATAAATGTGGAACAAATAGACTATAATTTAAATAAAAGGCGAGTATTAATATACAATACCGAATTATAAAGTCGTGTGGTATTACACCAATTTTATAATAGATTTGACTGGTGCTAATAACCAAAAAAAAGATCCATATTAAAATATGGAATACAAAAACTGGTATTTTTTTTAAGTTGTTCAAAGTTAAGTTTTGCCAAAAATAAGTTTTGCACATCTTAAAAAGATGCCAATAAGGTGTTATAGTTTTTATAAAAATAAGGTTGGATTTAATGTGAGAGACTCCTTAACTAATATCTAACATATTTCGAACTACCAACCTTATTTCAAAAAAACAACTCTATATATTTTTTAATTAATCATCTTCATCTTCAAGTTCGTTTGGTCTAAATTCCCAAACATCATCAAAGTAGTAATTACTGCTACGTCCCATGAGTACATAAGCTTTATCATCGAAAGAGAATGACGAAGCGTCTTGCCTTGCCGAACCTTCAAAATTTGGTCTTTCATCCCAAGTATCGGTTGCAGGATCGTACTCCATACATTGCGTTGTTAGAGCGCCTTGTAAGCCAGTAGCAAAATAGCCTTTGCCATTTAAAGCAAAGCCAATACTGCTAGAAAAAATAATGTCTTCATCTAAATCATCATCATCTAAATCGGTTAGCTTAGTCCATGTGGTACCGTCAAAGGAATAAAAATCATACTCAATAGCGCCATCGTTTGTTCCTGTACCAATATAAGCCACATCGTTTATTACAAACACTGAAGCATTTTGGCGTTTTTCGCCACCAAAACCAACAAGTTGTTCCCAAGCATCTGTAGTTGGGTTATATTTATAAAAGTCTTTTTGTTCACTACCGTCGTAACCTGTACCAATATAGCCGGAACCATTAACTGCAAAACCAATAGCTCCATAACGAGGAGAACCAATAAAGTTCGCTTTTTGAGTCCATTGGTTAGTACTTGGGTCGTATTCCCAAAAATCACTAAGTTCGTCGCTGCCATCGTAGCCTGTACCAATATAACCTTTACCATCAATTGCAAAACCTACGGCGCCACTGCGAGCTATACCTGGAAAGTCGGCTTTTTTAACCCAATAATCATCATCTGAGTTGTACTCCCAAGTATCCGATAAGTAATCGTCACCATTATATCCTGTAACTAAATAACCTTTATTACCAATGGTAAAACTAACGGCATTTCCTCGAGAATCGCCATCAAAAGTTGAGCTTTCTACCCAGTTTCCGTATTCATCGGAGTCATCATCATTATTACAACTCACAAATAATATTGCTATAAATAGCATTAAAATTGAAGGGTACTTTTTTATTAATTTCATGCGTTTAAATTTGTTTTTATTCTTTTTTAAGGCTTAAATTTTTCACAAACTTATAGGCAATCAATTACCGAATTACTACAAAATAGACGAACGAGGCTTTTTTATCTATTTTCTATGCAATACTATCGACTAATTTTTTAATTAACTGATTTTTAGTATTTTAACAAAAATTTTACAAATTGGTCTATAAAATACTGGCATTAATCTATTTGCTTAAAAATGGACTT
Organism: Neotamlana nanhaiensis; assembly: GCF_000943555.1. Lineage (GTDB taxonomy): Bacteria > Bacteroidota > Bacteroidia > Flavobacteriales > Flavobacteriaceae > Neotamlana > Neotamlana nanhaiensis. The sequence goes on from NZ_JTDV01000003.1 coordinate 343,712, forward strand.
TATTAGCCTTATAGTTTTGCGCTAAAAAGTATATATGAGAATATATTTATTAAGCGCTTTAGTGTTGTTGTTACTGTGTTCTTGCTCTAGCGAAGTGAGTAATTATCCTGTTGGTAGCGACTTTATAGACAGTAACGTGAATATTAAAATTATTGATACGTTTACTATTAATGCAGGAACCTTTAAGTTAGATTCGCTTTTAGCCTCAAGTACAAGTCGTATTTTAATAGGTAGTAAACAGGATGATAATTTCGGACAGTTAATATCGCAATCGTATTTTCAGGTTAAGAATTCTGTATTTTCAATAAGTTCGGAGGCGGTTTACGATTCTATAGGGTTGGTGCTGCACTACGATAACTACTATTATGGCGATACCACCCAAGTGCAAACTTATAAAGTGCATCGGGTTACAGAATATTTTGAAGCAGATACAGATGATGATGCTTTTTACAACGGTTCGAAATTACAATACGATGCAGAAGCTTTAGGTGAAGTTTCCTTTGTTCCGCGTCCCAATACAACTACCGATTCTATTTATATTCCTTTAGATTATAATTTAGGAAAGGAGCTATTTGAAAAAATAAGGGACAAAGATATTACCACTACCGATGATTTCGTACGATATTTTAATGGCTTAACTGTAATACCAGATACGACAGCTAATAGTCATGTTTTAGGGTTTAAGTTTTTATCAGATACTACTATTGATGATAATTCTGGAATGCGAATTTTTTACACACAAGATACCGACGATACCAGTGAAGATAATAGCAAACAGTTAAGTTTTTATGTGTCATCGGCATCCGAACAATTTAATGCCATTTCTGCAAATTTAGAAGACACACCTTTAAATCATTTCGAGAACTATGAAACCACTATTTCTAGTGAAGAAACCAACAATAAAATTTTTACTCAAGCAGGTGTTGGTATTTGTGCGCGTATTGAAATACCGACTTTAAAACTTTTAAATGCACTTTCTGATGCAAGTAGTGTTTTAAAAGCCGAATTAACCTTTGCTCCAGAAATTAAGAACGATAGCGATAAGAAGTTTTTAAAAGAATCTTTAGTGGTTTATGTGGTAGATCATAAAAATAGAATTGTAAGTCAGCTTACCGATATAGAAGGAATTGAAGCCTATGCAACACTGTCATCAGATGAAGATGAATTTAATCAAAACACATATTACATGGTAAACTTAAGCGGATTTGTACAAAACATTTTAACCTCCGAAACCGATTTAAACTATGCCTTAATGATTCAATTTGAAGATTACGATAAAACGGTGGATAGTGTTGTAATTAACCGCTTAGATGAAAATGGAAATAATGCTATAAAATTGGCAGTAACCTACTTAAACTATTAAAATTATTTAAATGAAGATAATAAAAGCATTATTGGTTTTTACCTTAATCACTAATCTAGTATCAGCTCAAAACGATACTAGTACGCCGTATTCTATTTTTGGTTTAGGTGTTGAAAATAAAACGGCCAGCGGAGGTTTAACCGGTTTAGGAAATACTGGGATTGCCCAAAATAAACCAGGAGAGATAAACTTATATAACCCAGCCAGTTTAGGACAAATTGAGTTAAAAACATTTTTGTATGAGTTTGGAATTAACGGAATGTCTTCTACAATTAAAACCAATTATTTAAGTGAAAATACTACAGATTTTAATATATCTCATGTTATTATGGCGTTTCCTGTAAACAAAAATTTAGGCTTAAGTTTTGGGCTTTTGCCATATACTAAAGTGGGGTATGATATCGATTTAGAACAATATATTGAAGGCAGCGAAACATCGTATACAAACAGAATTACGGGTTCTGGAGGTTTAACAAAATTTTACGTGGCAGGAGGTTTTAATATTACGAAGGCTCTGTCGTTGGGTGTCGATTTAACCTATCTTTTCGGTTCAATTAACCAAGAAAGTAATATTTATTATGAGTCGTTGGTAAATATTACTGACGAAAACCAGTACCGCGGTTTTAAGTTTAAAACAGGTTTACAGTATAATATTTTAAAACAGGATAATTTAAATGTAAACCTTGGTGGCGTTTTAGAATTACCAGCACATTTAAAAGGTAATCAGCTTAGAAGTTCTAATAAAACCTTAACCACTGGAACTTATATGATTATTGAAAGTGATGAACCTTACGATTTAGGCGATTTTGAGCTACCATTAACTTACGGATTTGGTGTTACATCTACTTTTAATAATACCTTAACGACTAGTTTCGATTTTACAAAATTGAATTGGAACGACACCAACCAGTCCATTAATAAAGAAAGTTATACCAACCAAAGCATTTATGCTTTTGGAGCAGAGTATTCGCCTATTACCAAAAAAAGCTATTGGAGTAATGTTGATTATAGATTTGGATTAAACTATAACACGGGCTTTTTAACTATTGCCGATACCCAAATAGATAGTTATTTTGTCTCTGCAGGTTTGGGTTTACCTTTGTCTGATAGAGCCAAACTAAACATTGCTTACTCCTATGGAACCGAAGGTACAGTAAACAATGATTTAGTGGCCGAAAATTATCATAAACTTACACTTAATTTAAGTTTTATTGGTAGTTGGTTTAATAAAACAAAATATAATTAAAATATAAGTTTCATTTCAATGTTTTGGTCGGTTACATTAAACTTAGCTTGAGCAAATTGTGGCGGGCCAAAAAGCACTGGGTTATTCGACACGCCATATGATTCTTTTGGCATTCCTGTAGTTTCAAAATCCATACGGTTATTATCGTTTTCGTCGTGTAATCCAATAATTGCATAGGTTCCTGGAGTTACGTTTTTTAAAATAGCGGTTATTTTGCCGTCTTTAATAACGCTTTTTTCTATTTTTAAAGGCGCAGTTTTCATAAATGTAGCTTCGTTATGTAACGATATAATAACGTGCCCGTTCGAGTTTGTTATATTTTCGATAGTAACGGTAATGGTTTGTCCTTTTTCTTCGGATTCTTGAGCATTTCCAAAAAATACTAAAAGTGTTAATACGATGATTGTTGTTAGCGTTTTCATAATTTAAAGTGATTTATGTTGTTTGACACTTCAAATATCTAACAGAAAAACAGACTTTTATAATTGGGGTTACCGAATTGTAGAAATTAGATGCTGAGTTGTATTTTAAAAATTTTCTTTATTCAAGCTTATGCTTGTAGGGTTTGAAAAACTTGTGATTTATTGGGTGTTACATCTTTTTCGTCACTAACAGAAGTTTGTTATCATACATATCGGTAGTGAAAAATAAGTAACAATCACCACCATCTTTTATGTTGAATTTTTTTCTGATTTGACTCACCGTTTCAGGGAAATTCCTCGTGGTGATATTAGCCTTTTTTAACCCTATTTTTTTAATGTCTTTTTTGTTATAAGGTACAATTTGTTCAATCTTAAAAGAACGTCCAGGAAAGTCAATTAAATGCTCGCTGGTGTATAAGTGTGAATGCTTATGAAGCTTTAGAACATTAAGCTGATTTGAAACGATGTTAAATCCGCCGGACTTTAATATCGCAGCATTAGGTTCGTATAAAAAAGATTGCGGCTCGCTACATGAAGCTTCGGTTTGGGCTTCTGCGTTTAAGACAAAATTAAACACATCATTATTGTCGCTTTTTAAATTGACAGTCTTAATGTTGACGTCGTCTTTATAACCAAATTCGAGTTCCCAAAGCAACTCTTTAACTTCATTGTTTACAGCAACAATATGAATGTTTTTTACATGATTTAATTCTCCAATTCCAATAGATAAATCTAACAGCGGCGACGTTTTAATAAGTATGTTTTTCGAGCGATTAAAAAGTAGTTCTAAATGCAACGGCACATTGGGCAAACAATCTTTTAGGAAAAATACTTTGCCTTTGGTATCATGGCGTCTCGATGGGTCAACGTAAATCCAGTCGTAAGTTTTACTATTCGATTGTAAATATGAAATACCATCCATTTTAACAGTTTCAACGTTTCTTACAGTTAATTGTTTGTAGTTGTGTGTAACAATATCCGATAAGGTTTCGTTAAGCTCGCAATGCGTAACCAATTTAAACTGTTTTGAAAAATAATAACAGTCAACACCAAAACCGCCAGTAATATCAATAATACGGTCACCAGAAATTAATTCGCTTTTATATTTGGCGGTTGTTTCAGATGATGTTTGCTCAATATTCAGCTTATTTGGGTAATAAATCTGTTTCGTATTAAACCACGATGGTAGTTTTTTTTTGCAGCGTAGTTTAGCTTCAATTTGCTCTATTAAGGTTTTGGTATCAATAGTTTCAAACAAAGTGCCTTTCAATAAAAGCGTATTGATGTCGGTTTGTAAATTAGCATCAATAAACGATTGAATTTCAGTATTTAAAATTGAAAAATTCAACAGGAATTATAAATCTTTGGTTAGTTTTTTTACAATTTTATTGTCCGATAAAAAGGCTTTTAAAATCACTTTAATTGCAGTGTATGCAGGAACAGCAATAATGAGTCCAACAACGCCAAATACTATTCCAGCAATTAAAATAATTAAGAAAATTTCTAATGGATGTGATTTTACACTCTTTGAAAAAATAATTGGTTGCGAGCCAAAATTATCGATTAGCTGACCAACTAAAAATACAACAAAAACCCAAATTGTTTTTGGTAAAATATAATCGCTAAACGATTCGCCTAAATTGCTCGTCATGGTTAGCGTTAACATTAAAATAGCGCCAATTAAAGGGCCAACATAAGGTATTAGGTTAAGTAAAGCGCATAAAAAGGCAATAACAATTGCGTTTTCAACACCTATTATTAATAGTCCAATGGTGTAAATAATGAATAGAATAAGTATTTGAAAAATTAAGCCAACAAAGTAGCGCGATAATAAATCTTTTATTTTAGTTGATGAGGTTTTCCAACGCGATTCTTTATCGTCTGGTATAAATGTTAAAAGGCCACTTTCGAACAAACGACTATCTTTTAAAAAGAAAAATGATATAAATAATACTGAAAACAAGCCAATACTAAAACTGCCTAAACCACTTATAATGGAGTTTAAAAAATTAGGAATTAAAGCAAAATCTATTTTTGAAAGTAAATTCGATTCTTTAAGCGACTGTTCAACATCTATTTGATGCAAATCGAAATAGGTAATAATCTCGGTATATAAATTTTCAATATTACCTTGAAGTTCATCAATATTTAATAGTGATAAATTTTGCCCTTGTTTTACAACCAACGGAATAAATAAACCAACTAAACCCGCAAAAATGCTTAAAAAAAGCACCATAGTTACAATTACAGCGATGGTATTTTTAAACTTTAATTTTTGTTCTAAAAATAAAACAACCGGACGACCAATTAGCGAAATTACGGCAGCTATAGCCACATATGTTATTACCGATTGTATTTTATAAAGAAAAAATAGAAGTAAAGCAATACCTAAAATAATGCCAACAGCTCTTAAAATACCGTTTGATATGGTTTTGGAGTTCAAATTTTAAAAATTGATTAAGTAAAATTACTCAATTAGATTGAAAATGAAAAACAAGACGCCAATCAATAATTGCACTTTTATTGTCTTTTTGTATAATGGAGTCACGTTTACACGGTCTAATCATTTAAATAAGACGCATTATAAAGTGACTTGTTACAAAAGTTGCTTAGTCATTTCATAAAGCGCGATATTGGTAGCTTGTACAACGTTCATACTGCTATTTTGTCCGAACATATCAATATGAATTACCGCATCGCAACTATTTAAAATGGATTCATTAACCCCAAAATTTTCATCACCAATAACAAGTGCGATTGGTTTTTCTGCTGAAAAAGTTACCGTGTGGATAGGTGTGCTGGTTTCTGTAATTTCTAAAGCAATTATTTGATGGGTTTCTTTTAATGGCGTAATAACTTTTGAAGCATCAGTAGTAATTTCAAAAGGCACGACTTTTTCGGTGGATCGCGACGTTTTAGTCATACGTCTTCCTAAAATAACATCACCACAAAGCATTAGCTTTTCAACACCAAAGGCATCGCAAATTCTGAATAAACTACCAATATTTGGCGCATTAGTAACATTATCGCAAACTAAAGTAATAGGAAAATTACGTTTGGTAAAATTGGAGTTATAGTGGGTGAGTTGCATTCTTTGTATTCAGTATTTAGTATTCAGTATTCAGTTGGCAGTGTTCAGTGGCAGTAAGCAGTTTGCAGTTAACAGCGACAGTAAGGAGTTATGGTCGAAGATTTGTATTTTAAAATTATGTTATCTCATTAAAATAATCTTGATTCTTGACTCTAGAATCTTAATTTCACTAATCGAAATAAATAGAGTCTATTTTCAATTCTCAAAAGCAAACTTCACAATATTAGCGCCCATTTTTAAGGCTTTTTCTCGAACTTCTTCGGGGTCGTTGTGCACTATGGCATCTTCCCAACCATCACCTAAATCGCTTTCAAATGTAAAAAGAAGCATTAATCTGTCGTCTTGAAACAAAGCAAAGGCTTGTGGACGTTTGCCGTCGTGTTCATGAATTTTAGGTAAACCATCGGGAAAATTAAAGGCACTACTGAAAATAGGATGGTTTGCAGGAAGCTCAATTAATTCTTTGTCAGGAAACACTTTTTTTAATTCTTGCGTAACGTATGGCTTAATGCCGTAATTGTCATCAATGTGTAAAAAACCGCCAGAAACTAAGTAATTACGAAGGTTTTCGGCATCACTCTCGCTAAAAAACACATAGCCATGACCAGTCATGTGAATTAATGGGTATTGAAAAATATCTGGACTACCAACTTCAACGGTTTGTGGCTTCGGATTTAATTTAGTGTTTATATTTTTATTGCAATATGCAATAAGATTTGGCAATGCCGTTGGGTTACCGTACCAATCCCCGCCACCACTATATTTTAAAACAGCTAACTCTTGCGCTGTTAAAGTGAAAAGCGATAAGTGACAAGCAAAAATTAGAATAAGCTTTTTCATATTATTCATTTACAAAAGCCACCGAGTGACAAGCTACAATAGCGGCAGTTTCGGTGCGTAATCTGGTTTCACCCAAAGTTACGGGAATAAATTTGTTTTTAATAGCTGCTTCAATTTCGTTTGTAGAAAAATCGCCTTCAGGTCCAATTAAAATCGTAATATCTGTTTTAGGTTTTAATTCGTTTTTTAATGATTTTCGGTCGGTTTCTTCGCAATGTGCAATAAACAAATCGCCTTTAAAATCCTGATTTAAAAAATCTTTTAAAGCCACAGGCTCATGTAGTTTAGGCATGTAACACTGCAACGATTGTTTAACCGCCGATTGTAAAATGCGCTCAAAACGTTCGGTTTTAACCACTTTACGTTCGCTATGGTCGCAAATTATAGGTGTAATACTATCAATGCCAATTTCTGTAGCTTTTTCTAAAAACCACTCGTAGCGATCGTTCATTTTTGTTGGTGCAACTGCCAGGTGTAATTGGTAATTGTGTTTTTCATTGAAGGTTTTCGAAATTATTTTAGCGACACATTTATTTATGTTGCTCACAAAAATTTCGGCAGTAAACAACCAGCCATTACCGTTAGTAATATGTACGGCGTCTCCAATATTTTTGCGTAATACTTTTACAATATGGCGACTTTCATCTTTATTAAAAGTGAATTCTGTAGTACTATCGGTAATGTCTGGATTGTAAAAAAGTTGCATTAGTTTTGTTCAACAATTTTTAAAACTTCAATTTCAACAATTTTTTTTGGTTCCTCGGTTATCATGGCAACATAATACCAGTTATTTTTAGGAATATCGATGGTAAATGGCTCGCCAACTTCATGATGATCATCTAAAATAAAAGGTTCAAAATCTTCGTGTAAATCACCTTTAGTAATCCAACCTAAATCACCACCTTTGTTAGCATTTCCATCCATTGAATATTGTTTTGCTAAAAAATCGAAGGCTGAACCATTGTTGTATTTGTTGATAATGAGTTTACGTAAATCATTAAGATTTTTTTTATCGTAAGTATTGCCATCTAAATAAATATAAGAGGCTCTTTGATACACTTTTTTATGTCGCTTAATAATTTTAAAATAGGTGGTTTCAAACTCATTTTCGGTTTTTTTAGTGCTACCAACACCTAATTTAAAAAGTTCTTTAGCTAAAATGGTTTTGTGTTTTTCTTCGTTAAAAGTAATCAGCTTATTTTTTTTCGATTTTTTTTCGGCCAAAAATGTTTCAACTTGTTCTGGGGTTTCAAGAAGCGCTAATTCTTTTTCGGTAGATGTTTGGGCATAAAAAACTGTTGTAAAACCAGTTAAGGTTAAAAAAAGTAATGTTTTTTTCATGAAAAATTGTAGGTTTTGTTATTCTTTTTCAAAATTAAAAGATAATGAATTTGGGGTTTTTATAAGGGTAATAAGTTGTTAAGAAATATTGTTAATAACTTCAAATATTGGTGTTTATATTTTCAATCTGGCAGAAGCGGCAACGTTATTTTCAGCAAAATCTTTTTCAAAATATTTTAAATAACCAACAATGGCAATCATAGCAGCATTATCGGTTGTGAATTCAAATTTTGGAACATAGGTAGTCCAACCAAATTTTTTCTCGCCGTCTTTTAACGCTTGTCTAATACCCGAGTTAGCCGAAACACCGCCACCAATAGCAATGTGTTTAATACCAGTTTCTTTTGAAGCTTGTTTTAATTTATCAACTAAAATACCGATTATGGTGTATTGAATGGAAGCACAAATATCATTAAGATTTTCTTCAATAAAATTAGGATTTGCTTTGGTTTCCTTTTGAATAAAATATAAAATCGCTGTTTTTAAACCCGAGAAGCTAAAGTTTAACCCATCAACTTTTGGTTTTGTAAATTTAAAGGCTTTCGGGTTGCCAAGTTTAGCGCGTTTGTCAATTTCGGGGCCAGCAGGATAGCCTAAACCTAAAATTTTACCACTTTTATCGAAAGCTTCGCCAACAGCATCATCAATAGTTTCACCAATTACGGTCATATCGAAATAATCATCAACACGAACAATTTGTGTATGTCCGCCCGAAATAGTCATCGCTAAAAACGGAAAAGGTGGTTTATTGTAACCTTCCTCGTTTATAAAATGTGCTAAAATATGGCCTTGCATGTGGTTTACATCAATTAGCGGAATGTTTAACCCGTAAGCCAAAGACTTCGCAAACGAGGTACCAACTAATAAACTTCCCATTAAACCAGGGCCGCGAGTAAAGGCAATGGCATGCAGTTGTTCCTTTTTAATATTCGCTTTTTCAAGGGCTTGATGTACAACTGGTACAATATTTTGTTGGTGTGCTCTCGAGGCTAATTCGGGAACCACACCACCGTAAGCTTCGTGTATTTTTTGACTAGCAATTACATTACTTAAAATGTTACCATTATGTATTACAGCAGCCGCAGTATCATCGCACGACGACTCAATTCCGAGGATAAAAATATTTTGTGAAGCCATTAATAAAAATTAGGCATAATAATTGTTAATTTTGACAAATATTAGCGTTTTAAACGTAAACGCGACGTTATTACAAATGTAATTATTCTAAAACAAACCTTATAATTTAAGCGTATCAAAAAAGCATTTAAAATATTTTATAAAATTGTAGGCATTTTGCTTATGCTTTTCATCATTTTGGTGTTAATTCTTTCTGTACCCGCAGTTCAAACCAAATTAGGGAGATACGCTACAAAACGTTTGAACGAAGAATTTAAAACTAATATAAGCATAGGTAGAATAAGCATGCAATTTAATAGCGATGTAGAGCTTAAAGATATTTATGTAGAAGATTATAAAAAAGATACCTTAATAGCTATAAAAGAGCTTAATACTTCCATTTTAAGCTTTACAAACCTAGCTAATGGAAATTTAGTTTTTGGAGATATTGATATTGAAAATTTATTATTTAATATCAAAAAGTACAAAGGCGAGAACAAAACGAATTTAGATGTTTTTGTTGAAAAATTTGAAGACGATAACCCAACCGCAAGCTCAGGTAATTTTTTGTTGTCCTCAAGCGATGTTTCTATATACAATAGCGTTTTTAAACTTGTTGATGAAAATTTAGAGCAACCAACAATTTTACATTTTGATGCTTTAAATATTAACGCTACCAACTTTTTAATTCACGGTAGCGATGTAAGTACACGTATAAATACTTTGGCTTTTAAAGATAGCAGAGGTATTGAGGTTAAAAATTTAATGACCGATTTTGGTTATACTTTAACGGGTATGACATTTAATAGGCTACAAATAAAAACCCCAAATTCTACACTTAATGGCGATTTAAAGTTTAGTTATAAGCGCGAAGATTTACAATATTTTACCGATAAGGTTTTTGTTAATGCTAACTTTACTAATTCTAGTGTGTATTTAAATGAGCTTAATGTATTTTACAATGAGTTTGGAACACAACAAATAGCAAATTTTAGTGCTAATTTATCGGGGACTTTAAACAATTTAAAAGCCGATAGCTTAAAACTAAACACCAACTCTAAAACAAAAATTTACGGTAATTTAAGTTTTAAAAACTTATTTAATGCCGAAGCGCATAACTTTGTTATGGATGGCAAGTTTGAAAACTTAACGTCAACTTACAAAGATTTAACAGCCCTTTTACCAAATGTTTTAGGCGATGCTATCCCGTCTACTTTTAATAATGTTGGGGTGTTTACTATTACAGGAAATTCCCAAGTAACTTCTACGGCTGTAAAAGCAGATATCGCAATCACTACCGATTTAGGTTTTGCAGATGTCAATTTAAATATCGATAAAATTAACGATATCGATAATGCCAATTATAAAGGCAAAGTTATTTTTAAAGATTTCGATTTTGGGGCGTTTTTAGATGACGAAACCATTGGTTTAGGTTCACTAAATGTCGATGTTAATGGTAAAGGTTTTATAGTTGAAACGTTAAATACTCAAGTAACAGGCGATATTTTTAAAATTGAATATAAAAATTATCCTTATAAAAACACCAAAGTAGCAGGCACCGTTAAAAACAAGATATTTGATGGAAATTTAGTTGTTAACGATCCTAATTTAAAATTGAATTTTAACGGGCTTGTAGATTTTTCTGAAACTGTTAAAAAATACGATTTTGAAGCGGTAGTCGATTTTGCGGATTTAAAAACCTTAAACTTCGTGAAAAGGGATAGTATTTCAGAGTTTTCTAGTCGTGTTAAAATGAATATGAATAGCAGTAATCTGGATGATGCTTACGGAAGAATAACTTTTGAGAAAACAACTTATAAAAACGAAAACGACACGTACACATTCGATAAGTTTGATATTTCATCACGATTTAATGGTAATGAACGTAATGTTACCTTTAATTCACCAGACATTATAGAAGGCGAGTTAAAGGGGCATTTTTTAATGAAAGATATTAGGAAACTATTCGAAAACTCCATTGGTTATATTTACACCAATTATATTCCGTACAAGGTTGAAGCTAACCAAAGCATCGATTTTCATTTTAATATTTACAACAAAATTGTTGAGGTTTTTTACCCCGAACTAGAACTTGGAAATAATACTTTTATTCGTGGTAAAGTTGAAAGCAATGAAGAAAAGTTTAAACTCACCTTTAAATCCCCCGAAATTAAAATTCCCGATTATTTAGCAAATAATATCGAAGTTCAGGTTGATAATAGTAACCCGCTTTTTAACACATATGTTGAAATCGATAAACTCAACACCAAATTTTATGATGTTTCCGATTTTAACTTGATTAACGTAACGGTAAACGATACGCTATTTATGCGCAGCGAATTTAATGGTGGTAAAAAAGGTAACGATAGTTATAATTTAAGTTTTTATCACACTATAAACGAGGCAAACGAATCGGTTATAGGTTTTAAAAAGAGCGATGTAACCATTAAAAATAATAAGTGGTATATTAACGAAAATCAAGATCGTTTTCATAAAGTATCCTTCAATAAAAAGTTTACAAAATTTAATATTGATAAATTTAGAATTAACCACAAAAACGAAGAAATTAAGCTTTCAGGATTTTTAAAAGATTCTACTCAAAAAGATATTAAGCTCAACTTTTCAAATGTCGATTTAGCGAAAATAACACCAGATATTGATAGTTTAAAACTCGCAGGAAATGTAAACGGGAAGTTAGATGTTTTACAACAAAATGGCAGTTACTTACCAAACTCTACCGTTGTTATTAACGATTTAAAGATAAATGACTTTTTACTTGGTTCGTTTGATGCTTCCATTGCAGGAAACGAATCGTTAACCAATTATGTTGTTGATGCTACCATTAAAGACGATACGAATAAAACCTTTAGAGCGCAAGGTGATATTTATGTAAGTGGTAAACAAGCCAGTATTGATGTTTCTCTAGGGCTTAATAAGTTTAATTTATATCCTTTAAACCCATTGTTAGAAGATGTTTTGTCTAATATTCGAGGCGAAGTAACTGGCGAAGTTCGGGTTTCGGGTAATTTAAAACAACCAAGTATCGATGGCGATGTTACTTTACAAAATGCAGGTTTAGGAATTCCTTATTTAAATGTTGATTATGCTTTTAACGATAAAGCATCGCTTAGTTTAAAAGATCAATCTTTTGTGTTTAACAATGTAGGCTTAACCGATACAAAATATAGCTCAAAAGGAAGGTTGAATGGTTCTGTAAGTCATGTAAACTTTTCTAAATGGCGTTTGGGTTTAGATATTTCGTCTTCTAATTTATTAATTTTAGATACAAAGGAAACCGAAGAATCACTGTATTATGGTACAGGTTTTATTGGAGGTGTAGCTAATATACAAGGGCCAACCGACGAGCTTGTAATTCGCGTTATTGCAGAAACTAAAAAGGGAACCGTGTTTAAAATTCCGTTAAACGATGCCGAATCGTTTGGAGACAATTCATATATTCATTTTATAACAAAAGAAGAAAAAGAAGCTAAAAAAGAAGGACGCGAGGTTATTTTTGAAGAAATAAAAGGCTTAGAACTCGATTTTGATTTAGATGTTACCGAAGATGCCGAAGTAGAAATTATAATTGACAAAAACACAGGCCACTCATTAAAAGGTCGTGGAAACGGCGGTTTATTAGTTGAAATTAATACCAATGGAAAATTTGATATGTGGGGCGATTTTGCCGTATTTGAAGGTGTGTATAATTTTGCTTATGGTGGTATTATTCAAAAGGAATTTATTGTGCAACCAGGTGGAACTATCGCTTGGGAAGGCGATCCTTTAGATGCTACAATAGATATGTTGGCTGTTTATAAAACTCAGGCAAACCCATCGCCATTACTCGATAATCCTATTAATCGTAGTATACCAGTTGAACTTAATATTGCATTAAACGGAAACTTAGAGCAGTTCGATCCTATTTTCTCCTTCGATTTTCCAAATGTAAGTTCTTCAATAAAATCAGAACTTCAGTATCGTTTAGATTCTGATGAGAATAAACAAAATCAAGCCTTGTATTTAATTTCTACAGGTTCTTTTTCAAGAGGCTTAAACGAAGTGAATTTTTCAGGTACCATTGCCGAACGTTTAAATGGAATTATTAACGGTATTTTCTCTAACAATAATGGTAAACTCAACATAGGCTTAAATTACGAAGCTGGTCAAAACACACCTGATTATCAAACCGATGATAGAGTTGGTTTTACATTACAAACGCAATTAAACGACCGTGTACTTATAAACGGTAAAGTTGGTGTCCCAGTTGGTGGCGCAACCGAAACGGTTGTGGCAGGCGATGTAGAAATTAGTTTCCTTTTAAATGATGAAGGAACACTTACGGCAAAAGTATTTAATCGCGAAAATAGTATTCAGACTTTTGGTGATAGAATAGGGTATACACAAGGTGTTGGTGTATCATATAATGTCGATTTTGATACCTTTAAAGAATTGCTTCAAAAAATCTTTAAAAAGCAGGAAGAAGAAGCCATTTTAGAAACCACCTCAAACGAAGAAAATAATACCGCTTTACCTGAGCATATTTCGTTTAAAACATCTTCAAGTAATTAGCGTAAAAACCAATAAAACACAATGTTTGGTGCATTTTTATCAACTAAAACGTTGTAGTTTTTAAAGTATTATTAAAAATGTCTGAATCCTTTAGATATGTGCTTTTTGTTTACTAATTTTACTCAATAAAGTACATAAATTAATGTCGGAAAACATAAAAAAACTAGCTGTTTTAACTTCGGGTGGAGACTCACCAGGCATGAATGCCGCTATTCGTGCTGTAGTTAGAACGTGTGCTTATCATAATATAGAATGCGTAGGTGTTTACCGCGGATACGAAGGCTTAATTGAAGGCGATTTTGAACCTTTAACAGCACGTAGCGTAAAAGGTATTATTAACAAAGGTGGTACCTTCTTAAAATCTGCTAGATCTAAAACTTTTAGAACTAAAGAAGGTAGAGAAAAAGCATATCAAAATCTTAAAAAGGAAAATATAGAAGGCCTTGTGGTTATTGGTGGCGATGGTTCGTTTACTGGTGCACTTGTTTTTAATACCGAGTTCAACTTCCCAGTAATGGGTATTCCAGGAACTATTGATAACGATATTTATGGAACAACGCATACTTTGGGATTCGATACGGCATTAAACACTGTTGTTGATGCTATTGATAAAATTCGTGATACCGCGAGTTCGCACAACCGTTTATTCTTTGTTGAAGTAATGGGACGCGATGTTGGTCATATTGCATTAAATGCTGGTATTGCTGGTGGTGCCGAAGAGATTTTAATTCCTGAAGAAGATTTAGGATTAGATCGTTTGGTAGAATCGTTAAACCGAAGTAAAACAACAGGCAAAACATCAAGTATTGTAATTGTAGCTGAAGGTGATAAAATAGGTAAAAACATTTTTGAGCTAAAAGATTATGTCGATCAAAATATGGAAGGTTACGACGTGCGTGTTTCTGTTTTAGGACACATGCAACGTGGTGGTGCGCCATCGTGTTTCGATCGTGTTTTAGCGAGTAGAATGGGTGTAAAAGCTGTAGAATCTATTTTAGAAGGCGAAACAAACTATATGGTTGGCTTAATGCATGGTAAAATGCAATTAACACCGCTTGAAAAAGCTATAAAAGGAAAAACAAAAATAAACTTAGAATTACTACGAGTGTCTGATATTATGAGCACTTAAAATAAACATTTATAACTATTATTATGTCAAAATTAAAATTAGGAATTAACGGATTTGGAAGAATAGGTAGAATTGCTTTTAGAGTAGCAGCTTCTAGACCAGATATTGAAATTGTTGGTATTAACGACTTATTAGACGTTGAGCACTTAGCATACTTATTAAAATACGATTCTGTACACGGAAGATTTAACGGTACTGTAGATATTAAAGATGGTAACTTAGTAGTAAACGGAAATGAAATTCGTATTACTGCAGAGCGTAACCCAGAAGATTTAAAATGGGATGCTATTGGAGCAGAAGTTGTTTTAGATTGTACTGGTATTTTCACAACTTTAGATAAAGCTCAAGCACACCTTAAAGCAGGAGCTAAAAAAGTAGCTATCTCTGCACCATCTGCCGATGCACCAATGTTTGTAATGGGTGTAAACCACGACAAAATTACTGCAGCAGATACTATTGTATCAAACGCATCTTGTACAACTAACTGTTTAGCGCCTTTAGCTAAAGT
This sequence comes from Neotamlana nanhaiensis, assembly GCF_000943555.1. Lineage (GTDB taxonomy): Bacteria > Bacteroidota > Bacteroidia > Flavobacteriales > Flavobacteriaceae > Neotamlana > Neotamlana nanhaiensis. The sequence continues at coordinate 359,337 of NZ_JTDV01000003.1, forward strand.
AATTAACGATAACTTTGGTATTGTTGAAGGTTTAATGACAACAGTTCACGCTACAACTGCAACTCAAATGACTGTTGATGGGCCTTCTAGAAAAGACTGGAGAGGTGGTCGTAGTGCATTAGCAAACATCATTCCTTCTTCTACTGGTGCAGCAAAAGCTGTAGGTAAAGTTATTCCTGAATTAAACGGAAAATTAACAGGTATGGCATTTAGAGTACCAACTCCAGATGTATCTGTTGTAGATTTAACAGTTAGAACCGAAAAAGCAGCAACTTGGGATGAGGTTAAAGCGGCTTTAAAAAGTGCTTCAGAAAACGAATTAAAAGGTGTGTTAGGTTACACTGAAGAGTCTGTAGTATCTCAAGATTTTGTTTCAGAATCTTTAACTAGTGTTTTCGATGCTGGAGCAAGTATTGCTTTAAACGATAACTTCTTAAAGTTAGTGTCTTGGTACGATAACGAGTTTGGTTACTCAACAAAGTTAATTGACCTTGCTCAATACATAAGCAAAATTTAATTTAACTAAACAAACTATAAAACTCCACAGAAAAGTTTTTTAAACAAAGCTGTGGAGTTTTTGTATATTTAAAATATGGTATTAATTGTTGATAGTGGTTCTACTAAATCAGATTGGATAGCGGTAGATACAGATGGAAATAAATTACTCGAAAAAATTCGCACCGAAGGACTAAATCCTGCAATTCTTTCAGAAAGTAAGCTAACAAAACGCATCGAAAAGAGCGATGTACTTATAAAACACAGTAACGAGGTTACGCATTTATATTTTTATGGTGCAGGTTGTGGTACAGAAAATGCCCAACAAAACTTAGGAAACGTGTTAAAAAAACTATTTCCAAATGCTCATGTTGAAGTTAATGAAGATACTTTAGCGGCTGTTTATTCAACAATTAATCATCCTGAAGAGGCAGCTGTAGTTTGTATTTTAGGAACGGGATCAAACTGTAGTTATTACGATGGCGAAAACTTACACCAGCGTGTAAATTCTTTAGGCTACACTTTAATGGATGATGCTTCAGGAAATTACTATGGCAAGCAGTTAATTCGCGATTATTACTTTAATAAAATGCCAGAAAATATTAAAGTAGCTTTTGGTAGTAAGTTTAACATGGATACCGATTTTGTAAAGAATAACCTTTATAAAAAACCAAGCCCTAATGCCTATTTAGCTAGTTTTGCCGAGTTTATGTTTCTTCATAAAGATTCTGCTTACACTATCGAATTAATAAAAAAAGGTATTAGGTTGTTTACCGAAACCATGATTATGCAATATAAAGAGGAACTTAAATCAGTGCCAGTACACTTTGCGGGTTCAATAGCTTATTTTGCGCAAGATGAAATTAAGGCAGTAGCCGAAGAAATGGGCTTTACTGTTGGTAATTTTATTCGTCGACCGATCGAGGGATTAATTCCATTCCATACTAAAAGTTTATAATTTATTCGTGTAGTGGCTCAACATACAGCTTTTTATCTTTCAAATAAAGATGATAAAAAAAAGCTAATTCAAGATATTTTAGCTTCAAAAGTCATTCCTGAAACTAAAAATTTAAATGGTGCTTTATTTTCAGAAGCAACATTAAATAAATTTATAGATGAAGAGCTTAGGCATGGTAAAATGGATATTACAACCAAAGTTGATAATAGTCTGTATAATTCCTCAGAAGGTGAACGTAAGCAAGCTTTACTGAAACATATTATAGCTAAAGCACCCGATTATATTATTTTAGATAATGTTTTTGGTAGTTTAGATATTGAAGCTCAAAAACAGTTTAAAACCACATTAGAAGCATTAAGTAAGTATACACTTTTAATACAAATATCAAACAGATTAACCGATGTATTACCATTTATACAATCGGTTTTTTGTTTTAAAAATGAAGCGTTAGTAGCATTTAATCCCGAAGAAAATAAGCAGGATACTGCGTTTAATTTAGCATTGCCACAGCCCTATAAAAATAGTAACGAAGACTTCGATACCTTAATAAAGTTTAATGAGGTAACTGTAAAATATGGAGATCGTACCATAATAAAAGATATTTCATGGACTATTAAACCTGGAGAATTTTGGAAACTTATTGGACCTAATGGCTCAGGAAAAAGTACCATGTTAAGTATGATTTATGGCGACAACCCAAAAGCTTACGGTCAAGATATTCATTTGTTTGGAGTAAAAAAGGGTAGTGGTGAGAGTGTTTGGGAGTTAAAAAAGAAAATGGGCTATTTCACGGCAGATATGGTTCGCGGTTTTGCACGATTAGATTCTATTGGTAATATGGTAGTTTCTGGATTTTTCGATTCAGTTGGGCTTTATAAAACACCTTCGCATTTAGAAATAGAAATAGCACATCAATGGCTTAAAGTGCTCGGTTTATTTGAGGTTAGAAAGCAAAGTTTTGTAGAACTAACCAAAGGCCAGCAACGTTTGGTTTTAATAGCTAGAGCCATGGTTAAAAGTCCTCCATTATTAATTTTGGATGAGCCTACAAATGGATTAGATGATACCGAAGCAGCACTTTTTGCTAATTTAATAAACAAAATAGCTAAAGAAACTAACACAGCAATTTTGTATGTATCTCACCGAATAGAAGAACAATTAAATCCAGATTTTATTTTCGAACTCAAACCAACAGAAAGTGGTTCGTTAGGAAGCATCTCGTAATTATTAATTTGAATTAGTAATTAATTTTAAATGTAAAGAATTAAATATCTATTTCTATTTTTTTCTGTTGCAGATAAAACATGAAATAGTTTCTTGTCTATCAACATATTTTAACTCGAAAAAGAACGATCATTTATTCAATTTTTCACAAATTAGGGACTTCAATTTTATAGGTAGGAGACACAGTAAATTTTAAAAGTCATCAACAATTTTTTAAATCTTATATACAAAAAAACCTCATTATCTATTGATAACGAGGTTTTTGCGGAAGAAGAGGGATTCGAACCCCCGGAGGTGTGACCCTCAACGGTTTTCAAGACCGCCGCATTCGACCACTCTGCCATTCTTCCTTGAGTGCCTCATAAGCTATTTGCTTAATGCGGGTGCAAATATAAAATACTTTTTCAATGCTTTCAAATAAAAACACATTTTTTTTCAAAAATTATTTTCTATCCAACAATAATTAATTTTCTGGTAATTTTTGTGCAATCCAATTAGCAAATAGTATTTTTGTTACGTTATAACCTGTTTTATGAATATACTTAAACAATTAAATTGGCGATATGCCACTAAAAAATTCGATACAACAAAACAAATATCGCCACAACAGCTCGATGTTTTAAAACAAGCCTTTAATTTAACGGCAACATCCTACGGGCTACAAACCATATCCTTAGTAATTGTAGAAAATAAAGCGTTGCGCGAAAAATTAGTACCAAGCGCCTATAATCAAAAACAAGTTGTCGATGCGTCGCACCTTTTAGTTATTTGTATACAAGAAAAAATAGTAGCGCAAGATGTTGTTAACTACTATAAAAACATAAAAAATATCCGTAATACGTCCGATAGTATTTTAAAGCCATACCAAGATGGCCTTATTGCAACTATCGAAAAAATGACCGAAATCGAGCGTCAGCAATGGTCTAAAAACCAAGCCTATATCGCTCTCGGTAATTTAATGACCGTTTGCGCCAGTATCGAGGTAGATGCCTGCCCCATGGAAGGCTTTATACCCGAAACCTACGATGAAATTCTGGGCTTAACCCAAAAAGGACTAAAATCGGTGTTGCTATTACCCGTAGGTATTCGCGCTCAAGACGACCTATTTGCAACCCTAAAAAAAGTACGCAAACCCATAACCGAAACAGTAATAGAAATTTAAAATTTTAGGGCGTTACCCCTTCTAAGTTCGGGGTCGGGCTTTACGTTGCAATCTTTTTCTCGTACCTTAAAAAAGGATTTACACTGCAATCCCTAACGCAACCACCAACAAAATAAAAACACCATGCCAGGATTTGAACTATTTGGAGAGTTAGAAAAACAACAAGTAAACGATGTATTAGATAACGGCGTACTCATGCGCTATGGTTTCGATGGCATGCGCAAAGGCCACTGGAAAGCCAAAGAACTCGAAACCGAATTATCAAAAGCCTTTCAAACCAAACACGTACAATTAGTATCAAGTGGTACGGCAGCTGTAAGTGTTGCATTAGCAAGCGCAGGAGTAGGAGCAGGCGACGAGGTAATTATGCCAACATTTACCTTTGTAGCCAGTTTTGAAGCCATAATGATGCTTGGTGCCATCCCTGTTTTAGTCGATGTGGACGATACACTTTGTTTAAATCCAGAAGCTGTACAACAAGCCATAACACCAAAAACAAAAGCCATAATGGTGGTACAAATGTGTGGTAGTATGGCAAATATGGATGCATTACAAACCATTGCAACTAAAAATAATTTGCTTTTGGTTGAAGATGCATGTCAAGCTATTGGCGGAACTTATAATGGCAAACCACTAGGTAGTATTGGCGATTTAGGGTGTTTCTCGTTCGATTTTGTGAAAACCATAACCTGTGGCGAAGGAGGTGCTGTAATAACCAATAACCAAAATTATTACACCAACGCCGACCATTATAGCGACCACGGTCACGATCACGTAGGTAACGATCGCGGTGCTGAAACACACCCGTTTTTAGGCTATAACTTCCGCATATCAGAACTTCATGCAGCCGTTGGTTTAGCACAGGTAAAGCGTTTACCAGAGTTTTTAAATATTCAACGTAAATATCTTAACATATTTCAAGAAGTTGTGGGTGCGTTACCTCAAGTTACTTTACGAACTGTGCCAGTTGGCGGTGAAGAAAGCGGAGCGTTTTTTAACTTCTTTTTACCCTATTTAGAATCGGCAAGAAAAGTTATTCAAGGTTTTAAAGAAGGCGGTATCGACGCTTGTTGGAATTACTACGATAACAATTGGCACTACATTCGCAAGTGGGAGCATCTAAAAAATTTAAAATCACTTTTTCCAATTTCAGAAGAAGTAAAAAACGGATTAAAGTACCTCGAAACAGCTTCGTTTAATGACTCCGATCATTTTATAGGACGTAATATTTCCTGTTTAATTAAATTGTCCTGGACTGAAGATGAGGTAAAAGTAAGAGCTCAAAAAATGGCCCAAATTATTGCTTCGGTTTTAAAATAATTTTTTTTATCTAGTCTTTTAGTTAACTTTAGGTAGTTAAGTGCTAAGGCTATGGGGAATTTTAGGCTTTGTTTTATATGGCTAATTTCAATTGCTGTTTTTGGGCAAAACCAAACGCAGCAAATGGCTTTTCAGCAATTAAATGTAGAGCAAGGTTTATCGCAAAATAGCGTTATTAGTATCGCTCAAGATTCTATTGGCTACATGTGGTTTGCCACACAAGACGGGCTAAACAAATACAATGGGCGCGATTTTAAATATTACAATAAACAGTTTGAAGATATTACCCGAGCCTCATTTAGTAACCTTGGCGAAATTTATATTGATACCCAAAACCGACTGTGGATTATTACACATTCGGGTAACCTAGAGTTGTATCAACCCCAAACCGATAATTTTAAACCCATTAAATTAAATTTTAAAGCCAGTACGGTTTTTCAGGACGCACAAAAAAACCTTTTTATAGGAACTTACAACAACGGGCTTTTTAAAATTGATGCTAAAACAAAAGATACCATTCAAATTTTTAAAAACGATGATACGTCAAAAACCGTTTACGAATTAGCGTCTTTTAATAATAAAGTATTTGTTGCAACTTCAGGAGCTTTGTTTCAGGTTTCAAAAAGTAATACATATCAATCAATATCGGTAGCTTCAAACAAAAATGTAAACTTTAGTGCTTTAGCGCAAGACAACAATCAAACTATTTGGCTTGGTTCTTTTGGAAATGGCTTATTTTATCAGCCAAAAGGGCATTCAGTGTTTAAGCCTTTTAATCATATTAATTTGCCCAAAAACTTAAATATTGAAGATTTATTAATCGACTCCAAAAACAATTTATGGCTGGTAACTTATGGTCATGGAGCTTATTATATAAATTTAAAAACACATTCGGTAACCAATTTTAAAGCCAATAAAAATAACCCGTTCGCACTTCATTACAACGATATTTTGTGTTTGTACCAAGATATTACCGGATTAATTTGGTTTGGAACCGATGGAACAGGGGCAAGTTTTTACGATCAGCACCTTATTAAATTTAATATGCTTACCAATAATCAGGTTTCAAACGAGGTAAATGTAGACATGGTTAGAAGTTTAACAACCGACAAAAACGAAAACCTGTGGATTGGAACTTCAGGCAAAGGCTTAACGTATTTCGACCAGAACATAAAACAGTATAAAACTTTAACCACCAATAACTCGAATATTGCAAGTAATAGAGTTATTAGTTTAAATTATTATGATGATGATTTGTGGGTTGGCCATCAAGGTTACGGTTTAAATACTAAAAAAACATCGGGAGGTTTTAAGTTTTATAACGATTTAAGCGATTACACCATTTGGAAAATTATACCCGAAACAAAACACAGGCGTTGGCTTGCAACAGAGCGTCATGGCTTGGTTTTGTTCGATAAAATAGAAGGCGTATTAAAAAGTTATAATGCTAATAATTCTGTTTTAAAGGAAAATAATATTAGAACAGCAATACAAGAAAACGATAGTATATTTTGGTTGGGTGCCGAAAATACTGGCGTTTATAAATTAAATATTAAAACCGATAACATTGATAAAATTGAAGTGCTTCACGACAAAATTAAGTCATTGTATGTTGCAGATAATTTGCTTTGGGTTGGTACATTGGGTTCTGGCTTAAAAAAGTATAATATTAAAACAAAAAATGTTGATAGTTATGGTAAAGCAGAAGGCTTACCAAACCAAGTGGTTTACGGAATTTTACCAGATAACCAGAATAATTTATGGTTGAGCACCAATAATGGTTTATGTAAATTTAATCCAGTAAATATCAGTTTTGAATCTTTTACAACTTTTGATGGTTTACAAAATGCAGAATTTAATACTGGAGCCTACTACAAAGGTAAGAATGGTGTGTTGTATTTTGGCGGGTTAGATGGTGTTAATTGGTTTTCTCCCGAATTGTTGACTTATAATACCGTTAAGCCAAAAACAATAATTTCAAACTTCGAGGTATTTTCTCAAAATTACTCCATGCACTCCAATACAACACTAAATTACAATGAAAATACTGTAACTTTTACGTTTTCCAGTTTACATTTTTCTCAACCCGAACGTAATTTATTTAAATACCGCCTCTTGAATTACGATAAAGATTGGGTCAATTCAAAAAGCGTAAATTTTGCGCATTACACCAATTTGGCACCTGGTAATTATACGTTCCAGGTTATTTCGAGTAATTACGATGGCGTTTGGAATAACCAACCGGCAAGCTATACGTTTACTATTTTAAAGCCTTGGTATTTTACCAATGGCATGAAGTTGTTTTATGCGTTATTAGTGCTTTTAATATTGTTTGGGGTGTATAGGTATTTAAGGTTTCGTTGGCAAATAAAAACACAGTTACAATTAGAACACGCCGAAACTGAGCGATTAAAAAAGCTCGATGAATTTAAAACTAAATTGTACACTAATATTTCGCATGAGTTTAGAACGCCTTTAACTTTAATTTTAGGCCCTTTAGAAAATCAATTGGCAAACCAAAAATTACCCGAACAAGATAAAAACGAGCTGCAACTTATTAAGCAAAATGCAAACCGATTGTTAGGCTTGGTTAACCAAATGGTAGATTTATCTATAATCGATTCTGGGCAAGCACAATTAAAGGTAAAAGCCGGAAATTTAAATGTGCTTTTACAGCAAATTTTAGCGGCTTTTAGTTATAAAGCTTCAGAAAAAGGCATTAAAATTGAAAGTAAAATTCATAATTTAGAAAACGCTTGGTTCGATACCGATGTTATTGAGAAAATAAGTTCAAATTTATTGTCTAACGCCATTAAGTATGCCCCAGAACAAAGTAAAATAGTGCTCAATGCTAATAGGCAAAATGAAGCAATGGTGTTTTCTATTACCAATACCAATAAAGATATTTTGAGAACCGATTTAGGTAAATTATTTCAGCGGTTTTATCAAGATAACGAAGCTTCAGAAGGTGTTGGTGTAGGTTTAGCTCTGGTAAAAGAACTGGTATCTCTTTCGCATGGAAGTATAATTGCAAACAGTATTGCACAAGATAAAATTCAATTTAATGTAACCTTACCCATTACTAAAGCGGCTTTTAAAACTTCCGAAATTATAGAAGATAATAATATACCTTCCGTTGCACCTGATTTAGAAATTTTTAGAAATGAAAATTCTGAAAATTCTAATATGTTAATTGTTGAAGACGAACCCGAAATAAGAAAATTTATAGTCTCCATTTTTAAAACTAATTATAATATAATTGAAGCCAGTAACGGTAAAATAGGAATTGAGCAGGCGTTAAAACACCAACCAGATATTATTATTAGCGATATAATGATGCCAGAAACCAACGGCATTGCGTTGTGTAATACTTTAAAATATAACGAACTTACCAGCCATATTCCTATTATTTTATTAACTGCAAAAGTTGGCGATAAAAACGAAATGGAAGGTTTAAAAACCGGTGCCGATGCCTATATAACCAAACCTTTTAATAGCGAAAAACTCAAATTAAGAGTAGAAAAGCTTATTGAAAATAGAAAAACACTTCAAAATCATTTTCTTAATAATTTTTCAATGGTGCCTGCCCATATTAAAGTTACATCTACCGAAAGTGAATTTTTAAAACGACTAAAACAGGTGGTTGATGAGTGTTTAACCGAACCAGATTTTACAGCTGAAGCGTTTGCAAACCAAATGCAAATGAGCAGAACACAATTACACCGAAAATTAAAAGCGGTTGTTGGTTTAAGTGCATCGGAGTTTATAAGAAACCAACGATTACAATTGGCTGTTAATATTTTAAAAAAGCATCCCGATGTTTCCGTTTCAGAAATAGCGTATCAGGTTGGTTTTAACACACCATCGTATTTTATTAAATGCTTTAAGGCCGTGTATAAATGCACTCCAAACGAGTTTTCTTCTAAATAAAACACTGTATTTTTGTTTGTAAATAACTGATTTTTAGGGATTGTGACGTTTGTTCTATTATTTGTAACATATGTAGTATTAAATAAACAATTTAGCATATAAATTTACATAAGTAACAAGTAGTATATGCGTTAAAATGATTGAATCGCCCAAGGATAACACCCAAGATAAGTTATACATGAGTATAGATCATTTAAAAAAAGGCGTTTATATTTTGCATGTTTTACATGATAATAAAGTCATCAAGTCTATCGAAATTATAAAGGATTAAAGAAGATGCTATTAATCAATCCTGAAAAGGGGAGCAACAAATTGGGAGGAAAGTTTGCTCCTCTTTCTCTTTTTTATTGCTCTGGATGTTTTAAAACAGTTAATAATTTACATATTCCACTATTTCTAAACCGTAGCCAATTAAACCAACACGTTTGGTTTGTTGGCTATTTGATAATAGTTTAAGCTTATGAATATTTAAATCGTGCAGTATTTGCGCACCAATACCAAAATCGCGAGCATCCATACTAATTTTTGGAGCTTCGGTAACTTGGTTTGGTGTTTGTTGTGCTTTTAAAGTTTGCAATCTGTTTAAAATATTCATCGATTGCGATTCTTGGTTTATAAATAAAATAGCGCCTTTACCTTCGGTGTTTATTACCTCAAACATGTTGTTAAGTTGCACGTCAACATTGTTTGTAATAGCACCTAAAACATCGTTGTTTGTAGGGTTTGAGTTAATTCTAGTTAGTACCTCTTCATTTTCGCTCCAAGTTCCTTTTGTTAACGCAATATGCACTTGGTTGTTTGTAGTTTGTTGGTAAGCACGAAGCCTAAAACTACCAAAACGAGTTTCAATTTGAAAATCTTCTTTCTTTTCAATTAGTGAGTCGTGTTGCATTCTGTATGCCACCAAATCTTCAATCGAAACTATTTTTAAATCTAACTTTTTGGCAACTTCCATAAGCTCTGGTAATCTTGCCATAGAGCCATCATCATTCATAATTTCAACTATAACACCAGCGGGTTTTAAGCCAGCTAAACGTGCAAAATCTATGGCGGCTTCGGTGTGTCCTGTTCGGCGTAAAACACCACCATCTTTAGCAATTAAAGGAAAGATATGACCAGGTCGAGCTAATTCGTATGGTTTTATATTGTCATCAATTAAAGCCTTAACGGTTTGCGCTCTGTCGCTTGCAGAAATACCTGTTGTAACACCATAACCGCGTAAATCGACCGATACTGTAAAAGCGGTTTCCATAGGGTCGGTATTGTTGTTAACCATCATGTTAAGGTCTAATTCCTTACAACGACTTTCGGTAAGCGGTACACAAATTAAACCGCGTCCTTCGGTGGCCATAAAGTTTATAACTTCTGGTGTAACCATATCGGCGGCAGCTAAAAAATCGCCTTCGTTTTCACGATTTTCGTCATCAACAACTATAATTACTTTGCCTTTTCTTATATCGTCAATGGCTTCTTGAATGGTATTTAGTTGGAATGTAGAAGCTTTTTTTGGTGTCATAGGTTCTGCTAACATGTTGCAAAGATATTACTTATTTTAAAGATTCTAAATAATTTAACTTTAAGTCTTCTTTTACTTTTTCTTTAAACAAAAGGTGCGAAATAAAGTATAGCGGGAATCCTATTATGATTAAAATAAGATGTGGTTTTTTGCGCGGTTTATTGATGAGTGAATAAAACGAAAATAAGTTTTTTAACGATTTTAAATAATAAATTACAAACAGAATAAGCGACATAACACTTAACTGGATTGAGGCCGTTGCAACCGATGGTAATTTGTTATTTTTAAATACAAAATGAAGCACTAAAAGCACGACACCAATAAGAAATAGTGAGATTGCAAATTTAGCATGTGGTGTGTACGATTTGTTTATTAAGTCTTCTGAAGCTTTGTAGTTATCGTTAATTATTAAGCCATTTTGAGTTAAATCGTTTAAATCGTTTCCTCTTGAGGTTAATACTTTGTAGGCTTCATGTCTGCAAGTTTCATCGTGACCTAAGGCTTCATAATTGTTAATTATATCTATAAGCTCATGATTCTTTTTAGAATTTAAAAACTTATAATCGTGGGTGTTTTTCAGTTTTATTCTGAAGATTTTTTTAAGCGGATCTAAAATACTATCAAAATCGAACAAACCTTTATCGGCAGTGGCGCGTTTAGTTAAAAATACACCTAAAGGAAGCATGATTAAGGTAGAAAACCATGGTGCTAAAACAGGATTAAAACCACCTTTTTTGGCGCTGTTTGTAGCGAAAATGCCAATAAAGTGATAGGTTAAAAAGAGTAAAATAGCAATAACCATTGGCAAACCAATACCACCTTTTCGAATAAGCGCGCCCAACGGTGCACCAACAAAAAAGAGAATAATACAGGCAAAACCTAAAGCGAATTTTTCGTGTAACGAAATAATATGGCGGTTATAAATTTCGGTTTGAATTTTTAAATTCGATTCTTTCGATTTTATTATTTGTTGCGGACTTGATAGCGTTCGTGCGGTATTTTCAACCAACTGAATTTTTTGTTTCGTATTAAAAACATCAAACAAATTTCCTAAATATACTGAGTCTTTAGGCTTTGAAAGGCTATCTTTTTGTATGGTTAACGGTTTGTTTCTTGTGGTTAGTAAGTTGGAGCGTTGGTGTAAATTTTTTGCAAAAGTACCATAATCGCGTTGTGCTTTTTCTGCAAGAGAATCTATCGATTCCGTTAAGCCAGAAACATCTAGCATGCTGTATTTATCGGTTTGCGATTTTTCATCAATATCAACATTGTTTAATTCCGATAAATCAATATTTATAATTTTAGTATCGAATTTAGTTTTAGCAAAAGGCTTTTTTTCGCGGTCTTTTCGTTTTTTTGGCGATAAGTCGCTGTAATAATAGCCATCGGTTAAAATTAGTTTTAAAACATTCGAATCTTTTTCACTAGCAAGTTCACCTTCTTTCGATATTATGGTTGTGGTATTTTCTCTATTATTAGCGCCTTTTACATGAATAACAACATCTTTTAAATACTGTCCACGTTCACCAGTTTTATCCGAAAATTTAATATTGTACGCATCCACTTCGTTAAACTGCCCTTTAACTAGTAACATAGCAGGTTTTAATTTAGCAATATTTTTTCGAAGATTATAGGAATTATATTCGGCCCAAGGAATTACGTTATTTGAAAAGAAAAAGGTAATTATTGCTAATATAACTATAAATACACTTAAACCAGACATGGCGCGTTGCAACGAAATTCCGGTAGATTTCATGGCTGCGAACTCATAATTTTCGGCAAAACTACCAAAAACCATAATAGATGCTAATAAAATAGTGAGCGGTAATACTAACGGAATTAACTTAGGCATAAAATACACTAAGAATTTTACAACTACCATAATATCGAGGTCTTTACCCGACAATTCACGTATATAAAGCCAAATGGTTTGTAAAACAAAAATCAGCATGAGTATGGTAAACACGCTGAAAAATGTACGGAGATACGTAGTTAATATGTAACGGTCTAATATTTTCACTAAAAAACTAGTCTAAATTATTGATGTAATAATCGCTGTATTTGCTAGCATCAAAGGTAAATAAGGTTTTCGACAACGGTGTGTCGGTTTTAAAAGAATTTACCGTTAGTGTTGTTTTTGTACCGTTTTTTCCAACCTGAATTAAGTTGTAAATGTTTTTTGTTTGCGCATCTACACCTAAGTGAATAGTTTTAATTTCGGAATTAGAATCAATAGGCGTTAATTTTACATACTGAATTTTTCTACCGTTAATATTTTGCTCGATATCTAATTTGTAAGTGTAACCTTCTTCATAAAATGAAAGCATTTTACTTGGTGTAATAGCGTTACTGTCGTCTTCACTTTCTGCTGAAACGGTTACCTCTTCATCTTCAGGACTAATGCTATATAATTTTTTACCATCAAAAAGTCTAGTAATACCTAAAATGTTTAAGCGGTATTTTTCGCCTTGCATCACCACATCGCCTTTAGTTTCTTGTTTTACGTTTTCCGAAGTGTTTTCAAGGGTGTATTTAAAATCGAGAGATATATTTTTATAACTTTTTACTTTTGCAGAAACTTCGTTTAATAATGCTTTGCCTTTATTTTGAGCAAATGCCGAAATTGAAATTGTTAGTAATGCTAATGTTATAAATTTTTTCATTGGTAATTTTAATTAAATTTCGTTTTCTAAATGTTGATCTAGCGCAATTAAATCGGGTATTAGTACTTGGCGTGCTTTACTACCTTCAAACGGCCCAACAATACCAGCGGCTTCAAGTTGGTCTATAATTCTACCAGCTCTGTTATACCCCAGTTTTAATTTACGTTGTAATAATGATGCTGAACCTTGTTGTGCTGTTACAATAACCACAGCGGCATCTTTAAACAATTTATCGCGATCTGAGATATCTATATCAAGACTTGTGCCACTTTCTTCACCTACATATTCTGGCAGTAAATAGGCCTCTGGATAGGCTTTTTGCGAACCTATATAATCTGTTATTTTTTCTACTTCTGGCGTGTCTACAAATGCACATTGTACGCGAATTAAATCGTTGCCTTGGGTGTAAAGCATATCACCACGACCAATAAGTTGGTCGGCTCCAGAACCATCTAAAATGGTACGCGAATCTATTTTTGAGGTTACTCTAAAAGCAATACGAGCAGGGAAATTCGCTTTAATTATACCTGTAATAACGTTGACCGAAGGACGCTGCGTAGCAATAATTAAATGAATACCAATAGCACGAGCTAATTGGGCTAAACGAGCAATAGGCGTTTCTACTTCTTTTCCTGCCGTCATAATTAAGTCGGCAAACTCATCAACCACCAAAACAATGTATGGTAAAAATTGATGCCCGTCGTTTGGATTTAATTTTCGGTCTTTAAACTTTTTATTATACTCAACAATGTTACGACACATGGCATTTTTAAGCAGTTCGTAACGGTTGTCCATTTCAATACAAAGTGAATTTAAAGTGTTAATAACTTTAGTATTGTCTGTAATAATGGCTTCTTCACTATCTGGAAGTTTTGCTAAATAGTGACGCTCAATTTTGTTGAATAACGTTAATTCTACTTTTTTAGGATCGACTAGAATAAATTTAACTTCAGCAGGGTGTTTTTTATAGAGTAATGAGGTTAAAATAGCATTTAAACCAACCGATTTACCTTGACCCGTAGCACCAGCCATAAGCAAGTGAGGCATTTTAGCTAAATCGACCACAAAAGTTTCGTTGCTAATGGTTTTACCAAGGGCAATAGGCAAGTGCATATCGGAACCTTGAAACTTTTTAGCTGCAATTACCGAGCGCATAGAAACTATGGTAGAATTTGTGTTTGGTACTTCAATACCAATAGTTCCTTTTCCAGGAATTGGCGCTATAATACGAATACCTAATGCAGATAGCGAAAGTGCAATATCGTCTTCTAAATTTTTAATTTTCGAAATTCGAATACCAGCTTCTGGAACAATTTCGTATAAAGTTACAGTTGGCCCAATGGTGGCTTTTATGCTTGCAATTCCAATTTTGTAATTACTTAGCGTTTCTACAATACGGTTTTTGTTGGCTTCAAGTTCTTCTTGATTTATGGTAATGCCTTCAGTGTCGTATTTCTTTAATAAATCGAGTGGTGGAAATTGGTATTTCGATAGCTCTAAAGTGGGATCGAATTCACCAAAATCATCAACTAATTTGTTGGCTAAGTTGTTTCTTTCTGCATCTTCATCAATGACTTGTTCCACCTGCATTTCAAGTTCTTCCTCTTCTTCACCTTCAGCAACATTAACTTCTAAAGGCGCCGAAATAGGTTCGGTTTTTACAACTTTAACAGGTTCTGGCGTTGGTTCTGGTTTTGTTTCAGGTTGTTTTTCTAAATTAATTTCAAAAGCTTCTTTAAAGGCTTCAGCTTCATCAGTTAAATTATTATCAACAGGAATAATAGTATCTTTATTGGCATCGGCAAATTCTTCTTTTAAATCCTTTTTAGCTGATTTAAAAAGATTTGTAATGCTCTCAAAAGTGACTTTAAAACGAATGGCTAAATAGGTTATTAAACCAAATAATAGTAGTAGCGAAGTGCCTATTTTGCCAATGTAATCTTGTAAAAATGAATTAAGTTCGAAACCAACGGTGCCACCAAGGATATCGGTATTTGTTTTAAAAAAGCCGAATAAAATAGAAAGCCAAATAACAATTAAAGTGCCCCAAAACCAATGTTTACGGAGTTTGGCCGTATTTAAATTCATTAAAACATAAATACCCGATAAGAAAATGAGTCCAGAAAAAATAAAGGATGCTACACCAAAACCACGCTGAATAAATAAATCGCTTAACCAAGCACCTGTTTTACTTAACCAGTTTTTAGTTTCTGTATTGCGGTTGGTAAAATGGGTAAGGTTACTTTGGTCGGCTTCTCCAGTAAAGAAAAACGAGATAAATGCAATGCATAATATAATGCCAAAAATGACTAAAAAACTACCTAAAACCAGTTTCTGCTGGTTAGATAGCTTAAAGCTTGGCAGTTTAAATGTTTTTCTAGGTGTTTTTTTAGTTTTGGGTTTACGCTTCGCCATTAACGGTTTTTGTTTGAGCAAAAATACAAATTACTAACGTTAACGAAACTTTATTTTGAAAAATTGCATAGCCATGTCGCGAAAGTGGTAAGAGAACTTAATCTAATTGGGATTTAAGTTTAAATAAACTTAGGAATATATATAATTAACCCAATAATTACAGCAAAAACCGAGGCTATAAAAACGGCGCCAGCAGCGATGTCTTTAATTAATCCTATTTTGGTATGATGTTCTGGATGAATAAAATTAGCAATTTCTTCAATGGCGGTGTTCATACCTTCCGTACTCATTACAACACCAATGGCTAAGGTTTGCACAATCCATTCGTTAGTAGAAATATTAAAATAAAAGCCAAAAACCGTAACCAGTATGCCAATTACAAATTGAATTTTTACACTTGCTTCGGTTTTTAGCAGTAGCATCATGCCTTTAAAAGCATAACCTACACTTTTTAAGCGATTTATAATAAAAGGCTCGTTTTTTTGCATTAACTATGTTTAGTAAAGTACTTCTAGTGCCGCCTTGTAGTTAGGTTCATCAACGGTTTCGCTTACTTGTTCGGTGTAAATAACTTCGCCAGATTCATTTAAAACCACAACACTCCTCGATAATAAGCCTTCTAATGGGCCATCAGCAAAAACAACGCCGTAATCTTTACCAAAACTGCCTGTTTTAAAATCAGATAAACTAATAACGTTATCCAATCCTTCCGCACCACAAAAACGATCTTGTGCAAAAGGTAAGTCTTTCGAAATACAAAGCACTTTAGTGTTTTCTAGTTCACTAGCTTCGGTGTTAAATTGTCTAACAGATTGCGCACATGTACCTGTGTCTACACTGGGAAAAATGTTTAAAACGACTCTGCTTCCACTAAAGTCAGATAATGATTTCGTAGATAAATCTGTTGCTGTTAATGAAAAAGCAGGTGCTTTTGTTCCTGTTTTAGGAAGTTCTCCAACGGTGTTTATTGCGTTTCCTTTTAAGGTTACTGTTGCCATAATTTCTTATTTAATATTTTTATAAAAGTACTAATAATTAATGGTTAGACTACCATAAAATTGTTAACGGATGTTAAAATTGAATAATTATAAAAACCGATGTTTTAAAAATATCGTTTGTAGAGTAAATCATAAAAAAAATTACAATGAAACGATTACAATTAATTAAAACGAGTTTAGTATTAACAACTTTATTTTTGACTAACGTCATTTTTGCACAAAGTGATATGATGTCTAGTCAGACGAAAATGGTAGGAGGTGCAGCGATGTACCCAACAAAAAATATTATAGAAAATGCAGTTAACTCTAAGGATCATACTACTTTGGTTGCAGCAGTAAAAGCCGCAGATTTAGTGGAAACGCTTATGGGAGAAGGACCTTTTACAGTTTTCGCTCCAACCAACGAAGCATTTAACAAACTACCAAATGGAACTGTAGAAAGTTTATTAAAGCCAGAAAATAAAAAAACATTACAAACAATATTGACGTACCATGTTGTTGCGGGTAAATGGAATGCTAGCGATGTTGTTAAACTCGTAAAAGACAACAAAGGTAAGGCTACTGTTAAAACTGTTAGTGGAGGTACTATTACTTTGTGGTTAAAGGGTAAAGATGTTTATGTTAAAGATGAGAATGGTAATTCTGCGAAAGTTACTATTGCAGATGTGAATCAATCTAATGGTGTAATTCATGTAATAGATAAGGTGTTGTTACCTAAGTCTTAATATAAAAATATTTAATAGTATTTTAGAATTAGTCAATTAAAGCGCCTCTGGCGCTTTTTTTATAACGTTTTGTTATGGGTTTTAGAAAAACAATAGATAATGTTGATTAGAGTATAATTTTTTAAAATAAATTATTAACAGTATTCCATTTCTTAATCTGTAATTTTATGTAGGTAAAATTTGGATATCATTAATTTTATGTTTCAATTGTATTAAAATGATAATCCAAAATGCGTTATAAAAACAATAATTAAATTAATAAAAAGCATTAAACATGGAAAATTCAACTAACAAATCATCAGATTCTATTCATGCAGAAAATCAAGAATTAAGTGGGCATGGGTCTATTTCTTCTTCAGGAAAATGTCCGTTCATGCATGGATCAATCACTACAACAGAAAAATCAGTTACAGATTGGTGGCCTAATGCACTAAACCTAGATATTTTACATCAACACGATACGAAAACCAATCCTTTAGGACAAGATTTTAACTACCAAGAAGAACTAAAAAAGCTTGATGTTGAAGCATTAAAAAAAGATCTTCATGATTTTATGACGGACAGTCAAGATTGGTGGCCAGCCGATTGGGGACATTATGGCGGATTAATGATTAGAATGGCGTGGCATAGTGCAGGTTCTTACCGTTTAGCTGATGGTAGAGGAGGTGGTGGTGCCGGAAATATTCGTTTTGCACCATTAAATTCATGGCCAGATAACGTTAGTTTAGATAAAGCGAAACGTTTATTGTGGCCCATAAAGAAAAAATATGGTAATAAAGTAAGTTGGGCAGACCTTATTATTTTAGCAGGAACAATGGCTTACGAAAGTATGGGCTTAAAAACTTATGGTTTCGCTTTTGGTCGTGAAGATATTTGGCACCCAGAAAAAGATGTGTATTGGGGAGCAGAAAAAGAATGGTTAGCACCAAGTGATGAGCGATATGATAATGTGGAGGCGCCAGAAACCATGGAAAATCCTTTAGCTGCTGTACAAATGGGATTAATTTACGTAAATCCTGAAGGTGTAAATGGAAAGCAAGATCCGTTAAAAACTGCGAAACAGGTGCGTGAAACCTTTAAGCGTATGGCAATGAACGATGAAGAAACGGTGGCTTTAACCGCTGGCGGACATACGGTAGGTAAAACACATGGTAACGGCGATGCAAGCATTTTAGGACCAGATCCTGAAGCTGCCGATGTTGAAGCACAAGGTTTAGGATGGGCAAACCCAACAAAAACAGGTAAAGGAAAATATACTGTAACAAGTGGTTTAGAAGGTGCGTGGACAACACATCCAACCAAATGGGATAACGGATTCTTCGAAATGCTTTTTAACCACGAATGGGAATCTAGAAAAAGTCCGGCAGGAGCAAATCAATGGGAACCAATAAATATTAAAGAAGAAGATAAGCCAGTTGATGTTGAAGATTTAACAACGCGACACAATCCGATGATGACAGACGCGGATATGGCTATGAAAATGGATCCTATCTACAGAGAAATTTCATTAAAATTTATGAACGATTTTGATGCCTTTTCTGATGCGTTTGCACGTGCTTGGTTTAAATTAACCCATCGCGATATGGGACCAAAAGACCGTTGGTTTGGTCCAGATGTACCGCAAGAAGATTTAATCTGGCAAGATCCTGTACCAAAAGGAAATTACGATTATGATGTTGATGCTGTAAAAGCGAAAATAGCAGCTTCTGGTTTAAGTATTTCTGAGTTAGTTTCTACGGCTTGGGATAGTGCTAGAACATATAGAGGTTCTGATTTTAGAGGAGGAACAAACGGTGCACGTATTCGTTTAGAACCACAAAAAAGTTGGAAAGGCAACGAGCCAGAACGCTTACAAAAAGTGCTTACTGTATTAGAGCCTATTGCTGAAGAATTTAAAATTAGCGTAGCAGATGCCATTGTTTTGGCAGGAAATGTAGGTGTAGAAAAAGCAATAAAAAACGCAGGAATGAATATAACTGTTCCTTTTGCTCCTGGTAGAGGAGATGCGTCGCAAGAGATGACTGATGTTGAGTCGTTTGAGTCTCTTGAACCATTTGCAGATGCTTTTAGAAACTGGCAAAAAGCTGACTATGTAGTGAGTTCGGAAGAAATGTTGCTGGATAGAGCACAACTCATGGGATTAACAGCTCCTGAAATGACGGTTTTAATTGGTGGTATGCGAGCTATGGGAACAAATTATGGAGGATCCAAACACGGCATATTTACAGAAAATGAAGGTGCTTTAACACCAGATTTCTTTGTGAATTTAACCGATATGATCTACGATTGGAAGCCTAGTGAAAATGGTACCTATAATATTGTAAATCGTAAAACTGGAGAGCAAAAGTACACGGCTACACGTGTTGATTTAGTATTTGGTTCTAACGCTATTCTTCGAGCTTATGCCGAGGTTTATGCTCAAGATGATAACAAAGAAAAATTTGTAAATGATTTTGTGGCTGCTTGGACTAAAGTAATGAACGCAAATAGATTTGATATTTAAATTTTATTAAAAATATAGTAGGGCAAGTAAAATACAACTTGCCCTATTTTTTAATGGATAATGATATGAATGATAAAAATAATTTTTTTAGTGCTATACAAAGTGGAAATATTCCAGCCATTTATCAACTGTTACAACGTAATCCAGATTTGGTAGATGCTAAAGATAACAGAGAGTTTACACCGCTAATTCTAGCTTCATATTTCGATAAGGAAGATATTGTAAAGGTTTTAGTGGAAAAAAATGCTAACTTAAACGATACCGATGCCTCGGGTAATACAGCATTAATTGGCGTGTCGTTTAAAGGTAGTGTAAACCTAGTAAACTATTTGATAGCACAAGGTGCCGATGTAAATGCTAAAAATTCCAATGGCGCAACAGCTTTAATTTTTGCAGCGATGTATAATCAGTATGATGTGGTAAAAATATTGCTGAAAAATAAAGCCAATAAAACTATAGTTGATAATGATGGTAAAACAGCATTAGCACATGCAACCGAAAAAAAGTTTACACCAATTATAGATTTGCTTACCAATTAAAATGATGTTCTAAAAATTTAACTAAAAAAGTCGCTTAATACATGAGCGACTTTTTTTGTGTTTGTTAAGGAATGTAATAATTTTGAAATGATAGGAGCAAGGGGCAAAAACAAAAAAAAACAATCATTTTTCTGCAAAAACCTGTCCACGATGTGGTTTTAATGCATCTCTAAGAGGTTTCATATTAGCTTCGTTTACAACTAAAAAAGCAAAGGTGTGAACATCGCTAATAGTTTCAACACCAGTTATTTTTATATCTAACTGTTCAAGTGTTATGTATTCTTTTAAATGAATTTCATGATGTTCGGCAGTTCTTTTGGCGTTTGGTCCATAAAAATCCCAAATTAATTTAAGTTGTCGCATGTTGTAAAGGATTGTGTTTTTAGGCAAATTTAAGGTAAAATCAACGTAAATCAATTATAATAATTTTGAATATAAACCGTTTGCAAAACAACTTGTATAATAGCTTTATATTAGTATTTTTGTAATCATTCTAAAAAAATAATACCACCATGCGCGTAAGCGGATTTTTAACTCTACTACTTACAGTTTTTTGTATAAAATTAAATGCTCAAACTCAGCAAAACGAAATCCTTTTTACAGTTGATGAAACGCCTGTTTATACTTCGGAATTTTTAAGAGTTTATAATAAGAATTTAGATCTAGTTCAAGACGAATCTCAAAAAGATGTTGATGCCTATTTAAAGCTGTTCGTGAACTATAAATTAAAGTTGAAAGAAGCTTATGCTTTGGGGTACGACAAAGGTGCGAGTTATTTGCGCGAATTGTCGAATTACAAAAAGCAATTGGCAAAAAGTTTTATGAAAGATACTAAAGTTACGGATGCTTTAGTTGAAGAAGCTTACGAACGTATTTCGTACGATATAAATGCCAATCATATTCTTGTAAAATTAGCTGAAACAGCGAGTCCGCAAGATACTTTAGCAGCTTATAAAAAAATAGAAACATTACGTGACAGAGCTTTAAAAGAAGGCTTTGAAAAAGTACGACAAGAAGTACATAACGGACAAACCATTTATGGTGAAAAATTAGGCTATTTTTCAGGTTTTAAAATGGTCTATAATTTTGAAACGGCTGCATTTAATACGCCGGTTGGTAATATTTCAAAACCATTTCGTACGCGTTTTGGGTACCATATTGTAAATGTACTCGATAAGCGTCCGTCGCGCGGCGAGCGTACCGTGGCGCACATTATGTTGGTAAATAAAAGTAATAGTACCGAATCTCCAGAGGCAAAAATTCAAGACATTTATCAAAAGTTAAATCAAGGTGAAAATTTTGAAGCCTTGGCAAAACAGTTTTCCGACGATAAAAGTACGGCGTCAAATGGTGGTAAATTAGCACCAATAGTTGGTGGACAATTACGTTCGCAGGAATTCGAAGATGTGGCTTTTTCGCTTGAAAATGTGGGCGATTATTCAAAACCGTTTCAATCGGCTTATGGTTGGCATATCGTTAAATTATACAATAAAAAACCAATCCCAGATTTTGAATCAATAAAGCCAGAATTAATAAATAAAGTAGAGCGCGACGATCGATCTAAACTTATAGATGAGGCGTTAACCTCAAAATTGAAAGATCATTATAATATCACAACCTCACCAGATTTAAGTTATTTTGAATCTATTT
Source organism: Neotamlana nanhaiensis (assembly GCF_000943555.1). Taxonomy (GTDB): domain Bacteria; phylum Bacteroidota; class Bacteroidia; order Flavobacteriales; family Flavobacteriaceae; genus Neotamlana; species Neotamlana nanhaiensis. The sequence goes on from NZ_JTDV01000003.1 coordinate 381,435, forward strand.
TAACCAACGATTATTTTAATCGCACATGGGCATTACCAGAAGATTTTCAAGTTGGAAATCCTTTGGTTAAAATTGGTAAACGCCAGTTTTCATACAAACATTTTGGCGATTATTTAGTGCGTGCTCAACGTGCGTTAACACCTAAAACAAGTTTAAAGGCTTTGGTTGCTAGTAAATATGATTCCTTTTTAAACGAAAATTTAGTGCGTTACCATGAAAATAATTTAGAAGATGAAAATGAAGAGTTTGCCAATATTGTAACCGAGTATCGCGATGGTTTATTGCTTTTCGATTTAATGGAGAAAAATATCTGGAATGCAGCTAGTAAAGATACTTTAGAGGTGAAAGCGTTTTATGAAAACCATAAAACAAATTATATATCTGAAGAAAAAATAGATGCTGTTGTGGCATCATCATCCAACAAAAAGGCATTGAAAAAAGTAGCCAATTGGTTTAAAAAAGGCTACGATATCGAAAAAATAAAGCCTTTAGTTAATACAGAAGACAATATTGTGGTGTTGTTTTCATCAGGTATTTTAGATAAAAATCATCAAACATTACCAGAAAACTTAGTGTTTCAGAAAGGAATTTCAAAAATATTAAAGCATAACGATGCTTATGTTGTGGTAAAAACAAATGACATTTTACCCAAAAAGCAACAAACATTTACCGAAGCAAAAGGAGCTGTAATTAACGATTATCAGCAAGAAAAAGAAACCAACTGGGTAAATAGTTTACACGAAAAGTACCAAGTTAAAATTAATGAAGAGGTACTTGAAAAAGTAAAAAATCAAATAAAAAATAACTAAGTGCAAAATCGATTTTTTTTACTAATAGCAATAGCGTTTTTTGCACAGTCTTGCCATTTTTTTAAAACAGAGCAGGAAGGTGTTCCTGTGGCTCGAGTTAACGAAAATTATTTGTATTTAAGCGATATTGAGGATTTAGTTCCGGAAGGCGCATCAGTTGAAGATAGCACACTTTTGGTTCAAAATTTTATAAATAAATGGGCAACACAGCAACTTTTTGTTGATGGTGCCAAACTTAATTTAAGTAGTAAAAAGCAAGAAACCTTCAATAAATTGGTAAATCAGTACAAAAATGATTTGTATGCGAAGGCCTATGTTGATGCATTAGTAAAACGAAATATAGATACTGTGGTTAAGTTAAACGAAGCAGAATCGTATTACGAAAACAATAAAGAAATTTTCAAACTTAATGAGGAGTTGGTTAAATTTCGATATATTCATGTCGACGAAAATATAATTGATTATAAGTCAATTAACGAGCGTTTTAAGCGTTATAATCAGGAAGATAAAAAGGTTTTAGATTCCATTTCAATTCAATTTAAATCTTATTCATTAAACGATTCAATTTGGATTAAATTAAACCAAGTTGTTGAAAAAATTCCTGCAATAACTACCGAAAACCAAAGCGAACTGTTAAAAAAATCTAATTTTATACAGCTCAAAGATTCATTAGGAGTATATTTGATGCAAATTAACGACGTGTTATTACGTAACGATACGGCACCGTTGGAATATGTAAAACCAACCATAAACCAAATTGTTATAAATAAGCGAAAACTAGAGTTAATTAGAGAATTAGAAAAGGATATCACAAAAGATGCTATTAAAAACAAACAATTTGAAATTTACGATTAATTTGAAATACATTTTACCTATTTGCATAAGCATTTTGGCGGTAAATGTTATGTCGGCGCAAGAAATTATTGAAGATGAAAAGGACATTGCTTCAAATGTAGTTGATACAACCAAGAGTTATAATGCCGTTAAAGTGGATGGGGTTGCCGCAGTGGTTGGTGATTATATAGTTTTAGATTCTGACGTTGAAAAAGAACGTCTACAATTAGAAGCTGGCGGTTATAACACAAAAGATATTACCGATTGCGAATTGTTTGGTAAGCTATTAGAAAATAAGTTGTACGCGCATCATGCCGTTCAAGATAGTATTGTTGTTTCTGATGCTGAAATTAGAAGACAAGTAGATTACCAAATTGAGCAATTTTTACAGCAAGTAAATGGAAACATGGATCGTCTTTTAGCATTTTATAAAAAAGAAGATGAAAAAAGTTTCCGCGAAGAAATGTTTGCTATTAATAAAGCAAACCAATTAGCACAGCGTATGCAAGCTAGTATTGTTGAAGAGGTTGAAATTACTCCAGAAGAAGTGCGTACCTTTTTTAACGAAATTCCAAAAGAAGATCGCCCAACATTTGGTACCGAGCTAAAAGTAGCACAAATCGTGGCTGAACCAAAAGTATCGGAAGCAGAAGAACAGCGTGTTATTGATAGATTAAAACAATTTAAAGCCGATATTATTGAAAACGGAGCTAGTTTCCGTTCAAAAGTTGTTTTGTATTCAGAAGATCATGCTTCAGTGAGTAAAGGTGGTAGATACACATTGAATAAAAAGAAACCGCAAATGGTGAAAGAGTTTCGTGAAGTTGCTTTTTCGCTTCAAGAAGGTGAAGTTTCAGATCCTTTTAAAACCGATTTTGGATACCATATTATTATGTTAGAAAAAATTAGAGGTCAAGAATACGATGTAGCTCACATTTTGTTAACACCTAAAGTTTCAAGTGAAGCTGTAGTTGAATCTAAAGAGCGTCTAGAAAAAGTGAGAGAGCGTATTGTTGCTGGAGATATTTCGTTTGCCGATGCAGCTCGTGAAGCAAGCGACGAAAAAGAAACACGTAACGATGGCGGGCAGCTAATTAATCCAACCACTCAAGATTATAATTTCGAGTTAACCAGAATGGATCCTGAGTTGTACTCTCAAATTCAAAATTTAAAAGATGGCGAAGTGAGTTTGGTGTTAAGTGAACAAGATAGAACTGGTAACACTAAATTTAAAATTTTAATGGTTACCGATAGAGTTGATGAGCATGTTGCAGATTATGCTAGAGATTTCTTAAAAATTAAAGAATTAGCGCTTGACGAAAAGAAAATTCGAGCTGTAGAAAAATGGCAGAAAGAAAAAATAATGGACACTTACATTAAAATAAGTGGCGAACGTAGAAATTGCGAATTTTCAAGTAACTGGTTAAAAAAATAAATATTTATGTCCGATGTAGCTGCTATCGAGAAATTTGTAAAACAATTTCAAGGTCTAAAATCCGAAATTGCTAAAGTAATTATTGGTCAAGACGAAGTTGTTACCCAAATATTAATTTCAATTTTCTCTGGCGGTCACTCGCTTTTAATTGGTGTGCCTGGTTTAGCAAAAACATTAATGGTAAACACCATTTCTCAAGCTCTTGGTCTAGATTTTAAGCGTATTCAGTTTACCCCAGATTTAATGCCTAGTGATATTTTAGGTAGTGAAATATTAGATGAAGACCGACAGTTTAAATTTATAAAAGGGCCTATTTTTTCCAATATTATTTTAGCCGACGAGATTAACCGTACACCACCTAAAACGCAAGCTGCTTTACTTGAAGCGATGCAAGAACGCGCTGTAACTGTTGCAGGACATCATTACAAACTCGATTTACCATATTTTGTTTTGGCAACTCAAAACCCAATTGAGCAGGAAGGAACTTATCCGTTACCCGAAGCACAATTAGACCGTTTTATGTTCGCTATAAATTTAGAATATCCAACGTATCAGGAAGAAGTTGAAGTGGTTAAAGCAACAACGTCAAATATTAAAGCAGAAGTAAAAGCTTTATTTTCTGCGCAACAAATTATCGATTTTCAGCAACTTATTCGTAAAATTCCTGTGGCCGATAATGTTATTGAGTATGCGGTGTCTTTAGTAGGTAAAACAAGACCAAATAGCGATGCTGCACCAGACTTAGTAAAAACCTATCTCGATTGGGGTGCTGGACCTCGAGCGTCTCAAAACTTAGTTTTAGCAGCCAAAACACATGCGGCCATTCAGGGTAAATTTTCACCAGATATTGAAGATATTCAAGCTGTAGCAATTGGTATTTTACGCCACAGAATCATTAAAAACTACAAGGCTGAAGCCGAAGGAATTACCGAAGAACAGCTAATAAATAGCTTATTTTAACATTACGAAAAGGTTTTAGTTTATAAAATCTTCATCAATTCTTTGTTTTTACTAAAAAAATTATAATCATATTAAATTATAATAACACTATAATAATTTAGTATTGTTGCCTATTGTATTCGGGTTTTTATTTTTAAAACTTTGTATTTATTTAGTATTTTGCAACGCTAAAAAAATCTAATATTATAAACTTCAAATGCGGCTTGTTTTATAACATTAACAAGATTGTTTTATTTGAGTTTAACAACTATAAATTGAATAACTAACTATGAGCATTTACAATGACTACATCAAGGAGATTGAAGAAAGAAAATCTCAAGGTTTGCATCCAAAACCAATTGATGGCGCAGAATTAACCAGCGAAATTATCGCACAAATTAAAGATGTAAATAACCCAAATAGAGAAGATTCTCTTAACTTTTTTATTTACAATACCTTACCAGGTACCACAAGTGCTGCTGGTGTAAAAGCAAAGTTTTTAAAAGAAATTATCCTTGGTGAATCTGTTGTAGAAGAAATCACGCCAACCTTTGCATTCGAGCAATTATCACATATGAAAGGTGGACCTTCAATTGAGGTGCTTTTAGATTTAGCTTTAGGTGAAGATGAAGCCATTGCTTTAGAAGCTGCAAAAGTTTTAAAAACACAAGTGTTTTTATATGAAGCTGATACAGAGCGATTAGAAACTGCTTTTAAAAACGGAAGCACTATCGCAAAAGATATTATTGAAAGTTACGCCAAAGCGGAATTTTTCACGAAACTTCCAGATGTAGAAGAAGAAATTCAAGTAGTAACTTATATCGCAGGTGTTGGTGATATTTCAACCGATTTATTATCACCAGGTGCTGATGCTCATTCACGTTCAGATCGCGAATTACACGGTCAATGTATTTTCGAACACAATAAAGACATGCAACAAGAGGTGTTAGCTTTAAAAGAGCAACATCCAGATAAACGCGTGATGTTAATTGCCGAAAAAGGTACTATGGGTGTTGGTTCATCGCGTATGTCTGGTGTAAATAATGTAGCACTTTGGACTGGGATTTCTTCATCACCATACGTACCATTCATTAACATTGCACCAGTAATTGCTGGTACAAACGGTATCGCACCAATTTTCTTAACAACAGTTGGTGTAACGGGTGGTATTGGTATCGACCTAAAAAACTGGGTAACTAAAAAAGATGCTGACGGAAACACCGTTTATGATAAAGATGGTGAGCCCGTTTTAGAGCAAGTTTATTCAGTTGAAACAGGAACCGTACTTACAATAAACACAAAAGAGAAAAAATTATACAACGGCGATAAAGAATTAAAAGATATTTCTGCGGCATTAACGCCTCAAAAAGTTGAGTTTATTAAAGCTGGAGGTTCTTACGCGGTTGTTTTTGGTAAAAAATTACAAACGTTTGCCGCAAAAGTTTTAGGTATTGAGCCACCGCAAGTTTATGCAGCTTCAAAAGAAATTTCTATTGAAGGTCAAGGCTTAACAGCGGTTGAGAAAATTTTCAATAAAAATGCGGTTGGTACAACACCAGGAAAAACTTTGCATTCTGGTTCTAACGTGCGTGTAGAAGTAAACATTGTTGGCTCTCAGGACACCACAGGTTTAATGACTTCGCAAGAGTTAGAAATGATGGCTGCTACGGTTATTTCTCCAATTGTTGATGCAGGCTACCAATCGGGTTGTCATACCGCTTCGGTTTGGGATGATAAATCAAAAGCGAACATACCTAAATTAATGAAGTTTATGAATGACTTCGGATTAATTACAGGTCGCGACCCTAAAGGTCAATACCATGCGATGACAGACGTTATTCACAAGGTGTTAAACGACATTACGGTTGATGATTGGGATATTATTATCGGTGGTGATTCACACACACGTATGTCTAAAGGTGTTGCTTTTGGTGCCGATTCAGGTACTGTGGCCTTAGCTTTAGCAACGGGTGAAGCTACGATGCCAATTCCTGAATCAGTTAAAGTAACATTTAAAGGAAACATGAGAAGTTTCATGGATTTCCGTGATGTGGTTCATGCAACGCAACAACAAATGTTGAAGCAATTTGGAGGTGAAAACGTATTCCAAGGTCGCGTAATCGAAGTACACATTGGTACGTTAACTTCCGATCAAGCCTTCACATTTACCGATTGGACAGCCGAAATGAAAGCAAAAGCGTCTATCTGTATTTCAGAAGATGAAACGTTAATCGAATCATTAGAAATTGCACGCGATCGTATCCAAATCATGATTGAGAAGGGCATGGATAACGAAAAGCAAATGCTTCAAGGTTTAGTTGATAAAGCAAATAACAGAATTCAGGAACTTAAAACTGGAATTAAAACGGCTTTAAAACCTGATGCAAGTGCTAAATATTATGCTGAAGTGGTTATCGATTTAGATGAAATCGCAGAACCAATGATTGCCGATCCAGATGTAAACAACGAAGATCCTTCAAGACGTTATACTCATGACACGATTAGACCATTATCATACTATGGCGGAACAAAACAAGTTGATTTAGGTTTCGTTGGATCATGTATGGTACACAAAGGCGATATGAAGATTTTAGCACAAATGCTTAAAAACATTGAAGCGCAACAAGGCAAAGTAGAATTTAAGGCGCCATTAGTTGTTGCGCCACCAACATACAATATTGTTGATGAGTTAAAAGCTGAAGGTGATTGGGAAGTATTACAAAAATACTCAGGTTTCGAGTTTGATGATAACGCACCAAAAGGTTTAGCACGTACTAAATATGAAAATATGTTGTATTTAGAGCGTCCAGGGTGTAACCTTTGTATGGGTAACCAGGAAAAGGCAGAACCAGGAGATACTGTTATGGCAACATCAACACGTTTATTCCAAGGGCGTGTGGTAAAAGATTCAGGTGAGAAAAAAGGTGAATCATTATTATCATCTACACCAGTGGTTGTGTTATCAACTATTTTAGGAAGAACACCAACCATGGAAGAATACGAAAAAGCAGTTGAAGGTATTGTGCTTACTAAGTTCAAACCATCACAAAAACAATTAGTTCTATAATTACATAGACTAGTATAAATTTAAAAGCTCGAATGTTTCATTCGGGCTTTTTTATTAACCTTTTATTATGATAGTTTTTGTGCAAATTTTGTTAAATTCATAGCAATAATTGACTGTTTATTTAGAGTTATTTTAAATAAACTTTCAAGGCATTCATTTAAAATTTAAAAAGAAATTTATGGCATTTGACATTGAAATGATTAAAGCCGTTTACTCAAAAATGGCCAAACGTGTGGATAAAGCGCGAGAAGTTGTTGGTAAACCGCTAACCTTATCAGAGAAAATATTGTACAATCATTTATGGGACGGCACGCCAGATAAAGCATTTGTAAGAGGAAAGGATTATGTAGATTTTGCACCAGATAGAATTGCTTGTCAGGATGCAACAGCGCAAATGGCTTTATTACAATTTATGCAAGCAGGTAAGCCTAAAGTAGCTGTGCCAACAACAGTACATTGCGATCACTTAATACAGGCTAAAGAAGGCGCAGCAAAAGATTTAAAACACGCGAACAGTGTAAGTAGCGAAGTTTTCGATTTTTTAGAATCCGTTTCAAATAAATACGGTATTGGTTTTTGGAAACCGGGTGCAGGAATTATTCACCAAGTGGTTTTAGAAAATTACGCATTTCCAGGAGGAATGATGATTGGTACCGATTCGCATACCGTTAACGCGGGTGGATTAGGAATGGTAGCCATTGGAGTAGGTGGAGCCGATGCCGTAGATGTTATGGCAGGTATGGCTTGGGAACTTAAATTTCCGAAGTTAATTGGCGTTAAATTAACAGGAACGCTTTCTGGTTGGACAGCTCCAAAAGATGTGATTTTAAAAGTTGCTGAAATTTTAACCGTTAAGGGTGGAACAGGAGCTATAGTAGAATATTTTGGTCCTGGAGCTACCAGTATGTCTTGTACAGGTAAAGGTACTATTTGTAATATGGGCGCCGAAATTGGAGCAACCACATCAACTTTTGGTTACGACGAATCTATGGAGCGTTATTTAAGAGCCACTGATAGAGCAGATGTCGCCGATGCAGCAAACAAAGTAAAAGATTACTTAACTGCCGATCCTGAGGTGTATGCCAACCCAGAGCAGTTTTTCGATCAGGTGATTGAGATTAACTTATCGGAGTTAAATCCGTTATTAAACGGTCCGTTTACACCAGATCTTTCAACACCAGCGGGTAGTGAAATGACTAAAAAGGCCACTGAAAATGATTGGCCATTAAAAGTAGAATGGGGTTTAATTGGGTCTTGTACGAATTCATCTTACGAGGATTTATCAAGAGCATCATCCATTGCGCAGCAAGCCTTAGATAAAAAATTAAAAACGAAGGCCGAATTTGGTATCAACCCAGGTTCAGAACAGGTTCGATTTACCGCAGAACGCGATGGTATTCTTCAAGTTTTTGAAGAGTTAGATGCAACTATTTTTACTAATGCCTGTGGTCCATGTATTGGACAATGGGCAAGATATAGCGATCCTAAAAATGCACCAAAAAATAGTATTGTACACTCTTTTAACCGAAACTTTGCAAAGCGTGCCGATGGTAACCCAAATACGCATGCCTTTGTGGCTTCGCCAGAATTAACAGCTGCAATTGCTATTTCTGGTAAGTTAGATTTTAACCCAATGACTGATAAGTTGATAAATGAAGACGGGGAAGAGGTGATGTTCGATGAGCCTACAGGATGGGAATTACCACCAAAAGGTTTTGAGGTTGAAGAAAATGGTTATCTAGAACCTAAAGAAGACGGTAGTGATGTTGAAGTTATTGTAGCTCCAGATTCCGAGAGATTGCAATTATTAACACCGTTTGAACCGTTAGGAGACTCAATTAAAGGAGCGAAACTATTAATAAAAGCTTTTGGTAAGTGTACAACCGATCACATTAGTATGGCCGGACCATGGTTACGTTATAGAGGACATTTAGATAATATTGCAAATAACACGTTAATTGGTGCCGTTAACGCATTTAACGAAAAAACGAATTTTGTTAAGAATCAATTAACGGGCGAGTATGGTGGAGTGCCGGATGTACAACGTGCTTACAAAGCCGAAGGTATTAAAACAATAGTTGTTGGAGACCATAATTATGGTGAAGGTTCGTCGAGAGAGCATGCGGCAATGCAACCACGTCATTTAGGTGTCGCGGCTGTAATTGTTAAATCATTTGCGCGTATTCATGAAACTAATCTTAAAAAGCAAGGTATGCTTGGATTAACTTTCGATAATGAAAACGACTACGATTTAATTCAAGAAGATGATACTTTCAACTTTTTAGATTTAAACGAATTTGCTCCAGACAAGCAACTAACCTTAGAGGTTGTTCATGCTGATGGAACCACAGATACGATTAAGTTAAATCATACTTACAACGAAGCTCAAATTGCTTGGTATAAGGAAGGATCTGCCTTAAACTTAATTAAAAAACAGAATAAACAATAGCATAAATAAGTTGTTTAAATATAAAATCCAACTCGTAAGAGTTGGATTTTTTTATTCATCATACTGAATTTAATTCAGTACGGTAATTTTAACTCGTTTGTTGGAAACTTTTATTTTTCTCTTTTAAAATAGCCAATTGCTTTTCTAAAAAGGTTATGGCTTGCTCGGTTTTAAAGCTCGATTTTGAGGCGAAATCTTTTAAATCTTCTTTAAATTTTGCTTTACCAGAACTTGCTGCTTTAGTGACATCTTCTTTTACTTCTTTAAAATCTTTAGTAACTTGATCTTTAATTTTAGTTCCTTCAGTTTTCAATTTGTCTCGTGTTACTTTTCCTTTTTCTGGAGCTAATAAAACCCCAATTCCAGCTCCAATTAAAGTTCCTAACATTAGTGTTCCTTTATTAATAATCATCTTTTTCTCTTTTTTTTATTAAACTTATTTACTTGATTAGTAGCGATTACCATCAAAATGTTACAAACAAAATTAATGCCAGAGCTAATATTTAATAATAAAGCCTTTACTATTGGGTAAGTAAAGGCTTTGTTTCTATAAAAAAAGTAGATTAATGAGTTATCTAATTTGGTAAATAGCACAATAACTATCGGAGTTATTGCCTAATATATTAACAGACGCCAAAGAGGCAGCTAATTTAAAGGTAATGGTGTCTCCAGCAACAAGGTCTATTGTTGTAGAAACCGATCTAAAAGGTGAAGTAACATTAACAACTCCCACAACAACACTCGCAAAGCTTTGTTCTGCCACCAGAACATTATTTTTGTAGATACCAATGCCAAAATCGGTATTTACAGTAATTAAAGAGTTTACTCGAATTTGAGCATTTACTTGATAAATGCCATCTTCTTTAGCCGTAAATGTATAAGTTGTAGGGTCGTATTCGTCATTGGTATCTGTTAGTTCATTATCAAATTCAACTAAGGTATAGCCAAAACCTAAAGTTAGGGTAATTAAATGAGCAATGTCTGATGCACTAGAAAAAGAAGCTCTCACCATAGAAGGGAGTCCTGCGTTAACAACATCATTAGCATCAACACGGTTAACATAACCATTTCTTGATATAACCATTATGGAGTCGGTTATCACTTCCATATTGGTTTCCTGAATTGTTGTTCTGACTTTTAAGGTTCCATCAACGTCGAGAGTAGCGGTGGGGTTGGTAGTTCCAATTCCGACTTGGGAAAGCCCCACTTGATAAAGAAAAAAACATAAAATAAACCATTTCATAAACAAATATTTTTTGAAGTTAAATAACTAAATACATATTGAGAGAAGATATATTTATATGCGGGAATTTTTGTTTAAATATAGTAAATAAAAGATTACTAATTAATTTTAAAAATGTAAATTAATTACTGTTGAGAGCTTCGTTATTTGAATAAATTAATCATTTTAACAAAATAGGTGTCAAAACAATATTTATTATAAAGTTGTTTTTAGGCTTTAGTGTAGGTTTTTTATTTGATATTTTTACAAATTGAAATACCTATTAAAATGAATTCAAGAGCAAATCAATTAAAAGCCTTCGATAGATTATTAACTATAATGGATGAGTTACGCGAACAATGTCCATGGGATAAAAAGCAAACCATGGAAACACTACGCCATTTGACCATCGAAGAAACTTACGAACTTGGTGATGCCATTCTAGATAATGATTTAGAAGAGGTTAAAAAAGAGTTAGGCGACGTTCTTTTGCATATCGTATTTTACTCGAAAATAGGCAGTGAAACAAACGATTTTGATATTGCCGATGTCTGTAATACAATTTGCGATAAGTTAATTCATCGTCACCCACATATTTATGGAGATATTAAAGTTGAAAATGAAGATGATGTAAAGCGTAATTGGGAAAATTTGAAGCTAAAGGAAGGTAAAAAAAGTGTGCTTGAAGGCGTACCTAAAAGTTTGCCATCTTTGGTAAAAGCTAATAGAATTCAGGATAAAGTGGCGGGTGTAGGTTTCGATTGGGAAAAACCTGAGCAAGTATGGGAAAAAGTAGAAGAAGAACTTAATGAGTTTAAAACAGAAGTTAAGGCTGGAAATAAGGATGCTATGGAAAGTGAGTTTGGCGATGTAATGTTTTCTATGGTAAATTACGCTCGTTTTTTAAAAATTAATCCAGAAAATGCTTTAGAGCGCACTAATAAAAAATTCTCGGCTCGATTTGAGTATCTCGAAGAAAAAGCAAAATTGTTGAATAAAAATTTAAAAGATATGACGCTTGCCGAAATGGATGTGTTTTGGGAAGAGGCAAAGCAAAAGCAATAAACCTTTGCTGTTTTTTAAATTGTAGTAAATCTGTGTGCAAATAATTAATACAATAATGCTTACATGCTGTTTTTTTAGCGAATAAAACTTAATAACATCGGTAAATTAAAGGCAATTAAAAATTTATCAGTTTCTTTATAAATTGACCAACTAATTTTTAATGCCGCAAAAAATAAAATCAATATTATATATTTTGCTGTGTTGTTCTATGTTTTCATGGGCGCAAAATATTGCGCCAACTTTAACAGCATCTGGAAATCAAGCATATTGTCCTAATTCGGAAATACATATTGTTACAGAATTTACTATTGAAGATCCAGACGATACAGAAATTGAAGCCCTTTATATTCAAATTTCCGAAGGGTACGAAATGAGTCATGATATTTTAAGTTTAACAGGCTCTCACGCGAATATCACGGCAACTTGGAATACATCAGAAGGCAAGCTAACCTTAAAAAGTAGCAATGCACCTTTGGCAAGTTATACCGATTTAATAGCAGCGACTTTAGATGTTACTTTTAAAAGTACTAATAATAGTCCCAATAACAAAGTGTTTTCAATTACTATCGGTGATGCAAATTACTTGCCTCTAACCAATCATTATTACGAATATATTGCCGATTATGGCGTGACCTGGACTGCAGCAAAGGCAAAAGCCGAAACACGAACCTATTTTGGTTTACAAGGGTATTTAGCCACTGTACTTTATCCTGAAGAAGCTCAATTAGTAGGGGAGCAAGCTTCTGGAGCAGGATGGTTGGGCGGAAACGATTTGGAAACCGAAGGCGTTTGGAAATGGGTTACAGGCCCCGAAGCGGGCACTGTATTTTGGAATGGCGCCGTAAATGGCAGCACACCTAATTATGCTAATTGGAATTATAATGAGCCTAATAATGTTAACGGCGGTGAAGATTATTTGCATATTACAGATCCATCTATTGGAATACCTGGTGCATGGAACGATTTAAGAGAAGTCGGTGAGCCGCCAGGAGCTTATTACCCTAAAGGATTTATTGTTGAGTATGGCGGTATGCCAGGAGACCCAGAACTAAATATTTCTACAAGTACAAGTATATATATACCCCAAATTAATAGTACGGTTGATGCAAATCGATGTGGCGCCGGTATGTTACAGTTAGAAGCATTTGCAAATCAAGAAGCAGCAGATGTAATCTGGTTTGAATCGCTTAACAGTGCAACGCCTATTTTTACAGGAAATAGTTTTAGCACACCATTTTTAAACACAACAACAACCTATTATGTTTTGGCTTCAGAAAATGGATGTTTAATAGGAGATAGAATTCCTGTTGTTGCAACAATATTCGAATTGCCAAATTATGAACAGTCTATTGTGTTTAAAAATTGCGATGTAGATGGTACTCCAGATGGTTTTACCGATTTCAATTTAAATGAATCAGTAGATTTTTTCATAAATAATAATTCCGATGATTTTTCGGTGCGTTTTTATAATTCATATAATGCCGCCGAATTAAATGATAATGCTATTGAAACTCCAGAAAAATATAATAACTTAAATGGAAATAATGTTTATGCTCGGATTGAAAATAATCAAGGTTGCTTCGTCGTTTCTACTATACAATTAGAAACATCTACAACTTCATTTTCAAATGGATTTTTGTATAATTTTGAAGTTTGCGATGATGACAATATTGATGGTTTTTATGCATTCGATTTAACTGAATCTTCAAATGAATTTATTCAACAATTTCCTGAGGGTCAAAATTTAAGCGTGCATTATTACAGAAATTTAAATGATGCCCAATTAGAGCAAAACGAAATTTCGCAACAAACAACTTACACAAATGAAACTGCTTTTTCTCAAACACTATTTGTTAGGGTTGAAAGCCTTGATAACGGCGATTGTTTTGGTTTAGGAGCGCACTTACAGTTAACTGTGCAACCCAAACCAGAATTTACTATTGAACAGAATAAGACTTTTTGTAACGATGGTGGTAACATTGTTTTATCGGTTACTGGCACCATGGAAAGTTTTACTTATTTATGGCAAAACGAATCTGGTGATGTTGTTAGTACATCTGGAGTTTTAGAAACTGAAACCGGAGGTACTTTTACAGTCACAGCTACCTCGAGTGCAGGTTGTACATCTGTACCACAATATTATACGGTTAATCAATCGGAGGTTGCGTCAATTTCAAAGGAAGATTTGGTAATAAATGCTGTAAGTAATAACAACACTATTTCGATAAAAACTGACAATAATAATTTAGGTATTGGTACTTACGAATTTAACTTGAATGATAGTACAGGTAACTATCAAGACGAACCATATTTTAATTTTGTACCAGCAGGAAAGCATACTTTGTTTGTTAGAGATAAAAATGCCTGTGGAATTGCGAGTATAGAGGTTTTTGTTTTAGGGTTTCCAAAATATTTTTCACCAAATAATGATGGTAAAAACGATTTTTGGCAGCTTAAAGGTTTAGATAACGACTTTACAAATGCATCGCAAGTATGTATTTTTAACCGTTATGGGAAATTAATTACTCAATTTAATGCAAAAACTGGCGTGTGGGATGGTACTTTTAAAGGTACTACTTTGCCTAAAGCCGATTATTGGTTTGTGGCCACACTTATAGAAAAAACCTCGGGAAATATTAAAACTTACCGAGGCCATTTTAGTTTATTACGTTAAAACAAGTTTAGTATAATTCTTTAATTTTACTAAGCTTTGTTTTCCACAAATTCAACGATTCTTTGTGGGCTTTTATATTGTTTTTAACCTCTTTTACAAGCGGATTATCGTCATCTACATTGGTAAAAAACTGAAGGTTGTTTTCAAGTTGATTTATTTGGCTTTTTACTTCATCAATCTTTTTTCTAATAAAAGCACGTTCGTTATCTAAATCTCGGGTATCTTCTGAGGCAGCCGACAACGTATCAAGTTTATTTTCAAATTTAATCATTTCAACTTCATTTTTCTCCATATCCAAAGCCGACAATAAACCATCAATTGTTTTTTGAAATTTACCTTCAATATAGCGTTTGTCGTTGGGTACTCGTCCTATAGTTTGCCACTCCGCAATCTTTTCTTTTATGCTTGCAATTTTTTCGTCTTTGCTACCAGTAAGTTTAATATCTTTTAACGCGTTTAAAAAGGCGTTCTTTTTATTATAAGCTTCAATAAACTCTTTGTTTGCGGCGTTTTTGGTGGCATGAAGTTTATCGAAATAAAAATTGCAGGCCGCTTTAAAGCGTTTCCAAATTTTATCACTGTCTTTTCTTGGTACATGACCAATTTTTTTCCAATCGCTTTGAATTTTCTTCATAAGCGGTGTGGTAACCTCAAAATCTTCACTATCCTTATTATCCTCGGCAATTTGAATTAAATCGAGCTTTTTTTGTAAATTACTGTATTGTTCTTTTTTAAGTCCTTTATAGTAAGCATTCTTTTTACGATTAAATGTTCTTACAGCTTCTTTAAACTTTGCCCAAGTCGCTTCGTTTACTTTTATAGGTACTTTTCCGGCATTAAAAAAGGCTTCGCGAAGGGTTTCTATCTCTTTAATTTTTTTCTGCCATGCGCTATGAGAGCTTATTTCTTGTAGATGAATGGCATTAATGTTTTCAATTATTTCGAGTTTTTTCTCTAAGTTTTTCTCGTAAACCTTGTCGATTTCTTTATAGTAAAGTTGTCGCTTATCGTTTATGGTTTTTGTTGCTGTTTTAAAGCGCTCCCAAATTTCTTCGCGATGCTCTTTAGCAACTGGCCCTAATTCTTCCTTCCACATTTTATGAAGCTCTTGTAACTCTCTAAAAGCCATTAAAACGTCGTTGGTTTTTGCTAGGGCTTCAGCACGCTCAATTATCAACAATTTCTTCTCTAAATTATGTTTAAAATCTAAGTCGCGTAAATCTCGATTAAGATGTAAGAAATCATAAAAAATTTCTACGTGGTGATGGTAACTATTCCAAGCGTTATTGTATTTATCGCGAGGAATTGGTCCCGTGTTTCTCCAGCGTTCTTGTAATTCTTTAAAATGTTTATAGGTGCTGTTTATATTTTCTTCAACATTTATTAAACCTTTTAACTCTTCAATAATTTCGAGTTTTTGTTCTAAATTTTGTTTCAGATTTTTTTCAATGTTTTGATAATGGTCGTTTAATTTTTGACGGTATTCGCGGTAAGCTGTTTTAAATCGTTTATGAACAGGAGAGGAGTAATAAAAGTCAATTTCATGTCCGCCATCATTAATAAATTCTTCTTTTTTTTCTTCAAGAAGCGTATCAAATTTACTTTTAAATTCTGCATTAATGCTTGATACATGAGAACGTATGGCTTGTATTTTCTCAGTTTTTAGTAGGCGTTCTAATTCTATAGCTAAAGCTTCTAACGACATGGTGTCGTAGGCTTTTACCTCAATGGTATGTCTGTCTTTATTGCCTTCATCTTCAGCGTCTTCTGCATTTGATTCTTCAATTTCATTTAAAACGGCATCATCTTCTGTGGTATTAACAGGCTCAGATGTAGTGTTTTCATCTGGAGTATTGTTAGTTTCGGAAGTTGCTTCATTAGAATTTATGTTTTCTAATTCTTCAGATTTAGATGTGTTTTTTTCGTCAGACATTTTATAAATGTTAAGGTTCTTATTTTGCTCAATTGATATAAAGATAGTAACAACCTTGTTATTTACAAAAAAGCAGACCTAACTTTTAAATAAAATGTGTAGTATTATTTAACGATGTCCCAAATTGCCCAAGCTTTTTCGGCCTGTAATTCTAACATTTTACCGCCGTTAATGGTGGTTGCTTGTTTTTCGATTCCGTATTTTAAAAATTGGGTTACCTCTGGATTGTAAATTAAATCGAATAAAATATGATGGTTGGTAATACCATTATATGGAATATTTGGACAGTCTTCAATATTTGGAAAAGTACCTAAGGGTGTGCAATTAATTATAATTTTATGCTGTTTTATAATGCTACTTGTTAAATCTTCATAAGTGTATGAAACGCCTTCCGATTTTTTTCGAGAGACATAATGATATGGAATATCTAGCTTACTTAAACTATAAGCAACAGCTTTACTAGCGCCTCCTGTACCAAGTATTAAAGCGCTCATATGATGCGGTTTTAAAAAGGGTTCGAGAGATTTTGAAAAGCCATAATAATCGGTGTTATAACCCACTAATTTTCCCTTTTTAGTAATTTTTATGGTGTTAACTGCACCAATAGACTTGGCTTTTTTGTTGACTTTATCGAGATAAGGAATGACCTCTTGTTTATATGGAATTGTTACATTTAGCCCTTTAAGTCGTTTAGTGTTTTTTATAATTTCAGGGAATTGTGATATATTTTCTATATCGAAGTTTTCGTAAGAAACGTTATTAATGCCTTCTTTTTCAAACTTTTCTTTAAAATAGGCTCGCGAAAACGAATATGAAATATTTTTTCCTAAAAGTCCTAATTTTTTCATTTTGCTTGTCTTGTTTTTTGTCCGTACCACTCCAAACCTAAAACTATGGCTATTCCTAAAACAATATAGGCAATGGCAAAGTAGGTTTGGGGTTCAAATTGCGGTATGTAGCGTTTATAAAATTCTATTATTTTTTCTCCAGAACTATCAAGTAAATAACTTCCATCGGTATTTAACCTGTAAATGGTTTTTTTCCAGGGCCAAACAACGCCTAAAGACCCAATGATAAAACCCATAATTGTTGCCGTTGTAATATTTTTGTAATGTTTTAAAATATAGCTTAATACATGCGAAAATGTTACTAAACCAGTTACGGAACCAATAGTAAAAACCGCGAGTACTTTTAACATATGCAGGCGTTGCTTATCTTGAATAAAACTAAAATCGGCTTTAAATATACTTGCAAAAGTATCGTATAAAGCATTTACAGAATCTACTAAAAGTAACACGTAGTTCCCAAGCAGAATAAGTATAAATGAGCCAGAAAATCCGGGAAGTGTCATGCCGGAAACGCTAATAATGCCACAAAAAAATACAAACCAAAGGTTGTCGTTTTCTTTTGCTGGATTTAAAAAACTTATACTAATTCCTGCTAAAATGCCAATGGTTAAAGCTGTAATGGTTTTGTAATTCCAAACTTTGAAGTCTTTATTAATGTAATAAATCGAGCCTATAATCATTCCAAAAAATACGCTCCAAACATACAGCTCGTAATGTACAATTAAATAGTCTAATACCTTTGAAATACTAAAGTAACTAATAAGCATTCCTAAGAATAGCAAGCTTAAAAACCTACCGTTTATATACCTGAAAAAGCTTTTAAATCGCCCATTAAAAAGGAGTTTAAAAGCATTTCGGTTGACTTTTTTTAAGGAGTATATAAATTCTTCATAAAAACCAGCAACAAAAGCTACGACACCACCAGAAACACCAGGAACTTTGTTTGCAGCTCCCATGCCTAATCCTTTTAAAACTAGGAATATCTTATCGGTTAGTGTACGTGTGCTCTCCATTTAAGGTTTTTTATTTCCTAATTTTTCTAAGATGATGATGGTAAAAAATCCAATAACCATGAGCAACAATGCAAACACAAGTTGGTTGTCGCCTTCAAAAGAAAATGGCGAGATACTTTGCTCTAAAAACGGAATTTGCTCCCCTTTAGAATTGGTACGATAGGAAAGTACTTTTTTCCAAGGCCAAATTTTGTTTAATGAGCCCAGAATAAAACCCGTTAAAGCTGCTAAAGTTAGATTATGATAGTTTTTAAATAACCACTTTAATAGTTTAGAGAATGACAGTAGGCCAATAATAGCGCCACAACCAACAATTGCAATGGTTTTTATATCTTTTGTATTTAAAGCCGATAATATTGGTTGATATGCACCTAATAGCACTAAAATAAAGGCTCCAGAAATACCAGGCAGTATCATGGCACAAATAGCTAAAGCGCCTGCTAGAAACAAAAACCAGGAACTTTGGTTTGCAGACATAGAAGGTAATTGCGTAATATAAAAAGCTATAAAAGCACCAATAATTAGAACTAAAATGGTTGATAATTTCCACCTTGTAATTTGTTTGCCTATAAAAATGATACTTGCTAAAACTAAACCAAAAAAGAAGGCCCAAAGCAATATTGGGTGGTGGTGAAGTAACCATTCTATACCTTTAGCTAATGATAAAACACTAACACCAATTCCTGCAAAAAGAGCAAGTAAAAAATTTCCGTTTAATTGATTCCAAGTGGCTTTATATCCTTCGGTTTTTAAAGTTTTAATTAAAGAAAAGCTAATATTGTTTAACGATGTAATTAACTCTTCATAAATACCAGAAATAAAAGCAATTGTTCCTCCAGAAACTCCAGGAATTACATCTGCGGCTCCCATAGCCATACCTTTTAATGAAAGAATAAAATAGTCTTTAAAACTTCGCTGCATACGTGACTTTTTAAGTAAAAATCAAAGGTATACAATTTAATTAAACCTATTGTTAAAGATTTGTTTTTAGAATGTTTTTTACCAGAATTTTATTTGCAACATCAGGGAACAACTCTTCAATAATAAAGGCGTAATCTTCGTTATGTTTTAACCCATTTTTTAAATAGAAAATGCCTTTGTTGTTTTCGTTTAAAGAAAAGAATAATCCTGCCAAACGGTATTCTAGTTCGGCATTGTCGGGGTAAAAATCTACGGCTTGCTCAAAATTAAAAATTGCGGCTTCTGGTTCGCCAAGTTTAATAAGTAAATCGCCTCTTGATAGCCATGTGTTAAGTTCGTAATTACCTAACTCTAAAGTTTTTTTAAAGCCTTTCTCGGCTTCTTCGTAAAATTTTAAGCGTTGATTTATTTGCGAATATAATTTCCAAATGGTGGCATTTTCAGAATTTATATTTAATGCCGAATTTATGTAAGACAAGGCTTTATTGTAATCTTTTTTTTTGTAAAAGAATCGAGTTAAAGCAATCCAACCTTTATCTAACGATGGGTCTTCTCGTGTTACTTTTGAGTAAAATTGAAGCGCTAAATCGTTTTTCTTTAACTTTTCATAACAGTTACCAATACGTAATAGCGCAAAAGCCGAAGGATCGTCGAGTGTTAAAGTGATGGTATAACTTTCTATCGCATCTTGGTAGCGTTTTAGTTTTTCTAAAACTTTACCACGCTCGAGGTAGGCACCAACAAAAGTATCGTCAGAAATTATAGCAAAATCGAATGCAGCAAGCGCTTTGTTATAATCTTTTAAAACTAAATATTGCTTGCCCAATTGATGCCATGCCACTTCGCAATAAGGATTCGCGTCTAAAAACATATTTAAATACGAAATAGCATCTTCAAATTGGTTTAAAAATTCAAAGCAATAAATAATGTTATATAATGAAGAAAAATCGGTTTGATCTTCTTCTAAGCATTTCATAAAATAGGTTTTGGCATCTTCATATTCATCTAAAAATAAATATTCCATACCAATTAACGAGTACAAATCAACGGCATCATCAGTTAAGCTTATGGCTGTTTTTAGCACTTTTATGGCCTGATGATGGTCGTCGCGTTTCGAAAATATATTTGCTTTTTGAATATAAATTTCTTCATTTGTTGGATCGAGTAAGTGAAGCTCGTTTAGCATCTCATCGGCTTCGTCAAGCTTGTCTTCAAAAACCATAACTTCTACCTTAAATAGTTTTAAGTTAACTGAACTTGGGTGTTGATCTAAACTTAATTTTATAGCTTTTTTCGCTAAGGCAATTTTACCCTGATTTAGGTAATGGTGAATAATGTTTTCGAATTCCTCAGAATCAAAAAATAAAACGTGGTTGGTTTTAAGCATTGATTCAAACTTTGTAAGCGGTAAGTTATTGTTGTCTTCCGGACTAAAATCCATAAGCAAATTTGTAATTTGTTCTGAAATAAAGTTAATTTCTATTTTGCTTTATTAACGAAAAAATAAGAAATGTTTTTAACAAAGTAATCAACAACTTTGTAAAAAAAATCTATAAATAGGTAATTGATAATGTGTAGACTTATAATTTTAATATGAGAAAATTAAGTGTCTATTTGATTTAAAATTGACAATATTGTGTGGCATCCTTTTTCTATTTCTTGATGCGAAATGGTAAGAGGCGGTGTAATTCTAACAGCTTTTGGTTCGAATAATAACCAGAAAAGTATTAAACCTTGGTCTTTGCATTTTAGTATAAGTTGATTGGTTATGTCGGCATTTTTCATAATTAGTGCTAACATGAGACCTTTTCCTCGAATTTCTTTAATTAACGGGTGAATTAATAGTTTTCTAAATAATTTTTCTTTTTCTAGAGTTTCGGTAATTAAAGCGGTTCCTGTAATTTCTTTTAACGTGGCTAAAGCCGAAGCAGCTATTACAGGATGCCCACCAAAAGTAGTTATATGTCCGAGTTTTGGGTTGTCTTGCAATAACGACATTAATTTTTTTGCTGCTGTAAATGCGCCAATAGGCATACCGCCACCAAGAGCTTTTCCAGTAACTAAAATATCTGGAATACAATTATAATGTTCGAAACCAAAGAGTTTTCCCGTTCTACCAAAACCTGGTTGAATTTCATCTAAAATTAAAAGCGTACGAACTTCGTTACAACGATTTCTAACAGCTTCTAAATAATTATTTTCCGGTAAAATAAAGCCTGCTCCACCTTGAATGGTTTCTAAAATAACACCTGCTGTTTTCGAGGTTATTTGATTTAAATCTTCTAGATTGTTAAATTCTATAAATTTAATATTAGGTAATAACGGTCTAAAAGCTTGTTTGCGTTCTTCATATCCCATGACACTCATAGCACCCATGGTATTGCCATGATAGGCGTTTTTAGCGGAAATAATTTCGCTTCGTCCAGTGGCTCGTTTTGCTAGTTTTAAAGCACCTTCAATAGCCTCGGTACCCGAATTGGTTAAGTAGGTTTGTTCTAAGGTTTTTGGAAGATTTTTGGCTAATAGTTTGGCAAGTTCAACGGCTGGTTTTTGTGCGTATTCGCCGTATACCATAACGTGCATGTATTTATCTAATTGTGCTTTTATGGCTTTAATAACTTTTGGATGATTATGTCCTAAAGGCGTGGCCGAAACACCTGCAACAAAATCTAAATGCGCATTATTCTCAACATCGTAAATATAAGAACCTTTGGCATGAGAAATTTCTAATCCTAATGGATGCGGAGAGGTTTGGGCTTGGTATTTAATGAAATCTGTTATCATTTATCTTCAGTTATTTCTTCAGCATTTGAATTCCACACATAAAGCTCGTCTGTTTCTTGAATACCAGCTAATACACATCTTAGCTTTTGATTATCGCTTTCTTTTTCGGTTTCAATTGTATAATTTTTCCAATAGTTGGTAAGTTTTATTTTGGAGGTTTTGTACCAAGTGTAATCTTTTGAGGCTTCTTGAAGTACCATAGAAATATCACCTTTACCTTTTAACCAAATGGAGAAGGCAAATTTACCTTTAGTTTTATTCAAAACTTGATAAAAATATCCGTTTTTTGAGCCAGTTCCTACAATTTTTGTTGCTTCCAAAGCTCCATTAGGCGCACTTATACTATTTGATTCTACTTTAACCTGATGTTTGGCCCATTTAGGATTGTTAAAATCATTAAAAAACTGTAACAAGTTTTTATTGGAAATGTCTTTGTTTAATTTTGTTGTTACATTGTTTAGTAAGTGAGGAGACATTTTACCTGCCAATTCAATACGCCCCATCATTTCGTCATTAAAGAAGACATCTTGCGGTACATAATCTTCTAAACCTTTGATAATAGGTAATTCAAAAGGCGGATCGTCTTTAAATAAATCCTCAACACTAAGCGGTCGCTCGTCTTCTCTCCAATCAAAATCTTTAAGAATACGTTCTTTTTCGGGTGATTTTGATTCAGGTGATAGGGTACCATCAACTTGATTAAATCTGGTATATTCTTCAATGTCTCCATTGGCGAAAAGCATGGTAATACTTCCCGATTTTGCTTTATCAATACCAATAAGGGCTTGTTGGTCATCTCTAGCCCAAATAATAGATTCTGCGTTTTTGGTTATATCGACTTGTCGTAGTTGGTTTTCATCATTAAATAGACCAACTAAACTTAAGCCTTTTATTTGATTAAACCCTGTTTTACTAATGGTATCTTGACTAATAACAAAGGCATTATTAAACACCAAAAGCGAATCGAGTTTTTCCGTTTCGTTATTCGATATTAAATGAATGGTATCACCCGTCATTTGATTTTCATAATTCCATAAAATAGGTTTTCTTTTAGTTGAAAACTTATCGTTGGTTGCTAATTTTGAAATGTTGATAAGCTTGGTTAATCCAGTTTTTTGGTTGGAGTAAATTGAATCGGATTTTCCGCTAATGTCCGATTTATAAATTTTAGCATTATAATAAGCATTTACAATACGGTTTTCGGGCTTACCTGTTACCATAATTTTATCGGCATGCATGTAAATAGAATCATTTTCTTGAACAGTAATAGCCAAGGCTCGCTTGGTTATAAAAACGGAATCTTTGGCTTTGTAAACTTCGGCGTAATGCCCTTTTATAATACTATTATTTAAAGTATCGGTGACTTTAATATTATTTGTAGCCGAAGCAAAACTTTTATTATTATCGAAATACAAACTATCACCTTCAACAATTCGATTGTCGTAATGAATTTTTGAATTCTTTACAGCGTAACCTGTTTTATTTTTGGTGTCGTAGAAGCCTTTTTCGCAATAGGTTTTACTTTCAGGGTTTGTTATAGTTGAAGGACCAAAAAGATAGGCGTGACCAGAATCGGAATAAAAATCGAAGTAGTTGGAGTTTACGGTTGTACTATCGTTTGCTAAAACAACATCTTCAACGAATTGATATTTTTTCATGTTCATGTAGTAACGTCCAATTTTACTCGTAATGGTTCCTGAAGAATCCTTAACTACTGTGCCGCCGGTTCTATAAAAAGCCTGTTGATTTAGTTTATCATAATATAAGGTATCTGTTGTAATTGTTGAATTTGGGTCTTTTAAAACTACATCGCCATGAGCAAAAGCTAATTCGGTTAATCCACTATATTCAATGTATTTTGAAGTCATATTGATGGTGTCTCCTTGTATTAGCTTAACATTTCCATAAGCTTCAATAAAATCTTCTTTACCATAGTGAATAGCTTTGTCGCACCACATATGTGTTCCTTGATGATGTATTAGAACTTGTTGGGCATCATCACGGGTTAAAATTTTAGCTCCAGGGTAATTGGCTTCATCAATAGTTAATTTACCAGCATATTCGATTTCAATTTTTTTGTTTTCTTGAGAAAATGTGTTTGAAACAGAAATAAAACTAAAAACGAACGCTAAAAATAGAACTTGTAGTGTATTCAAAATATTAAAAGTTTGTCGCAAAAATAACGATAAATATGATGTTTAATTGCTTGTAAACAAAAAACGCTCCAAATTTATATTGAAGCGTTTTTTGAATATTAATTTAGAATTATTAATTCCTAAAAATAGTTTGTTTTCTATCTGGGCCAACAGAAACAATAGTAATTGGAATTTCTAATTCTTTTTCTAAAAATGCAATATAATCGTTTAACTCGCTTGGAAGTTGCGACGCTTCAGACATACCAGTTAAATCTTCATTCCAACCTTTAAATTCGGTATAAATAGGCTCAACATTTTCAGGTTCGATATTGTATGGTAAATGAGCAATTTCTTCACCATTATATTTATAAGCGGTACAAACTTTAAGGGTTTTAAAACCTGAAAGCACATCGCCTTTCATCATCATTAATTGGGTTACGCCATTTACTTGACATGCGTATTTTAAAGCGACCAAGTCCAACCATCCGCAGCGACGACGACGACCTGTGGTTGCACCAAATTCGTTCCCTACACGTCCCATAGTTTCACCATCTTCATCGAATAACTCGGTAGGGAATGGACCAGAACCAACACGGGTAGTGTAGGCTTTAAAAATACCAAATACATCGCCAATTTTGTTTGGAGCAACACCTAAACCTGTACATGCTCCTGCAGCGGTTGTGTTACTAGATGTTACAAATGGGTATGTACCAAAATCTATATCTAAAAGGGAACCTTGAGCGCCTTCTGCTAAAATAGATTTTTCATCCTTTTGAGCTTGGTAAATATATTCTTCAGAATCGATAAAAGTTAAAGATTTTAAAACTTCAACAGCATTAAAAAACTCTTCTTCTAATTCCTTTAAATTATACTCAATATCAACATTGTAAAAGGCAATCATCGATTCGTGCTTATCGGCTAAATTACGGTAGCGTTCTTTCCAGTCGCTAAGTTCTAAATCGCCTACGCGAATACCATTACGTCCAGTTTTATCCATATACGTTGGACCAATACCTTTTAAGGTAGAACCAATTTTAGCTTTACCTTTCGAGGCTTCGCTAGCAGCATCTAATAAACGATGTGTTGGTAAAATTATGTGTGCTTTACGAGAAATGAGTAATGTTTTTTTGTAATCTATATTTTGCTCGTCCAGCTTATCTAATTCGCCTTTAAAAATTACAGGATCGATAACTACGCCGTTACCAACAAGGTTGATGGCATTATCGTGAAAAATTCCTGAAGGAATAGTATGTAAAACATGCTTTTTGCCGTTAAAAACTAATGTATGTCCTGCATTTGGACCACCTTGAAAACGTGCAATAATATTGTAATTTTGGGTAAGCACATCAACAATTTTTCCTTTGCCTTCGTCTCCCCATTGAAGTCCTAGTAGTAAATCTACTGCCATTGTAAAAAGTTAGTTGTTTGTATTAGGTTTTCTGTTTCCGTAAAAATAAAGCGAGTGGTTGTTTATTTCGATGTCGAAAACTTCTTCGATTGTTTTTTTTATAGATTGAATTCTTGGATCGCAAAACTCAATAACTTCACCTGTATCTGTTAAAATAACATGATCGTGTTGTTTATCGAAGTATGATTTTTCGTACTGAGATTGGTTTTGCCCAAATTGATGCTTTCTAACTAAACCACATTCTAAAAGCAATTCGATGGTATTATAAAGCGTAGCACGAGACACACGATATTTTTTGTTTTTCATGTTTAGATATAGTGATTCTATATCGAAATGCTCGTTGTTATTATAAATTTCTTGAAGTATAGCGTAACGCTCGGGTGTTTTACGATGCCCCTTTTTTTCTAAAAAGTTTGTAAAAACACTTTTTACTATCTCTTGGTTTTTATCTGCTGTTGTCTCCATAATATCGTCGCAAATTTACACTTTTATACTCTTGTAACCTTATCTATACCATTAATTTTTTTAAGTTTTTGAAGAAGTGTTTTAATTATTGTATTATTTTTAACAATTACGCTAACTTTTCCCGAAAATAATCCATCATTGCTTTTAAAACTTATACTTTGCATGTTAACATGCATGTTTTCTGATATTATTTTGGTGATATCGTTAACTAAACCAATATGGTCTATTCCTGTAATAACAATTTTTACTAAAAATTCTTGCTGAGTGGAATCGATCCATTTAGCCTGCATAATACGGTAGGCGTAGTTAGATTGTAAGCTTACAGCATTAGGGCAGTTGTATTTATGTACTTTTATTCCTTCGTTTACAGTTAAAAAACCAAAAACAGCATCGCCAGGAATTGGGTTACAACAATTAGAAAGTTTATATTCAAGTTTTTCTTCTTCTTTACCAAAAACAATTGAGTCATAGTTTACTGTTATTTCGGGTTTATCGAGTTCTTCCTTTTTAATTGGGGTTTTTCTAGATATTTTATTTTTTATGTACGACATGATACTATTGCTTCTGGAGGAAGCAAAGTTTTTTATCATTGTATTGTCGATAGATCCAACACCGACTCTGTAAAATAGATCTAAGCTAGTTTTTAAGTCGAAAAAGCGTACTAAATCGTTTACAGCTTCTTCGTCGAGGTTAATTTTGAGGTGCTTTAATTTTCGTCTTAAAATTTCTTTACCATCTTCACCAATTCGTTTTTTATCTTCTCGTAAAGCCGATTTAATTTTAGCTCTAGCTCTAGCGGTTGTTGCATAATCGAGCCAGTTAGCGTTTGGTTTAGAATTTTCTGCAGTGATAATATCGACTTGATCGCCACTTTTTAAACTATGACTTAAAGTAACAAGTTTACCATTTACTTTTGCACCACGCGTACGCATGCCAACTTCGGTATGTATGCTAAATGCAAAATCGAGTGCTGTGGCACCTTTTGGTAAGGATTTTAGTTCTCCTTTGGGCGTAAAAACAAAAATTTCTTTGGAGTAGAGATTAAGCTTAAATTGTTCTACAAAGTCTACCGCATTTAATTCTGGGCTTTCTAGAGCTTCTTGCAAACGGTTTATCCAGCTTTCTAAATTATCTTCTTTTTCGTTGGCTTGTTTGTATTTATAGTGTGCTGCGTAACCTTTTTCGGCAATCTCGTTCATTCGGTTACTACGAATTTGTACTTCAACCCAGCGTCCTTTTGGCCCCATAACCGTAATGTGAAGTGCTTCGTACCCTGTACTTTTTGGTGATGAAATCCAATCGCGCAAACGGGTTGGGTTGGGTCTAAAATGATCGGTTACAATGGAGTAAATTTTCCAAGCTATAAACTTTTCGGTTTTAGGGTCGGCATCACATTGATAAATAATTCTAATAGCAAATTTATCGTAAACTTCTTCAAAAGGCACGCCTTGGTTGAGCATTTTTCGGCGGATGGAAAAAATAGATTTTGGACGTCCTTTTATGGTATAATCAAGGTTTTCTTTGTTTAAAGAATTCTCGATAACTTCACTAAACTGTTCAATATATAAATCTTGTTCTTCTTTACTCTCTTTTATTTTACCTAAAATATCATTGTAAACATCGGGTTCGGTATATTTTAAACCTAAATCTTCAAGTTCGGTTTTTATGTTATAAAGCCCAATACGATGTGCTAAAGGGGCATAAATATATAATGTTTCCGATGCTATTTTTATTTGCTTATCGGATCGCATGGAGTCCATAGTTTGCATATTATGCAATCTATCGGCAATTTTTATAATAATTACACGTACATCATCATTTAATGTAAGCAGCATTTTACGGAAGTTTTCTGCTTGTAGCGAAACATCCATATCTTGCTCTTTACTAAGTGAAGAAATTTTGGTAAGTCCTGCCACAATGGTAGCTACAGTTTGCCCAAAAAGTTTTTCTATGTCTTCAATTTCGTAATCTGGACTGTCTTCAACAACATCATGAAGTAGAGCAGAGGCAATTGAGGTGGCATCTAACCCAATTTCTTGAGCTACAATTTTAGCCACGGCAATAGGATGAAAAATATAAGCTTCACCCGATTTACGGCGTTGGTTTTTATGGCCATCTAAGGCAATATCAAAAGCTTTACGTATAAGTTTTTTGTCATCATCGGTTAGGGTGGTGTAGCTAACTTTTAATAACTCTTTGTAGGCTTTGGTAATGGCAATATTTTCTTTTTCTATAGCTTCTTCAGTCATAAATTAAATTTATAACAATATTGCTTAATTCGCAACAACATTATTCATTATTTGTTCGAGGCTAATAGTTTTTTGTTAAGATATGTAATGAGTTTTTTTGTTGCTTTACCGCGATGTCCTATTTCATTTTTGAGTTTTAAATCCATTTGGGCAAAAGTTTCGTCAAAATTTTCGGGCTTAAAAATGGGGTCGTACCCAAAGCCGTTATCTCCTGCTTTAGAGTGTGTAATTATGCCTTTACAAATGCCTTCAAATGTAAAAATACTATCATCTACAGCTAATGCAATAACCGTTTTAAACTGGGCATTTCTGTTTTTGTTTTTAGATAAATTAGTGAGTAATTTATTCATGTTATCGTCTGCGTTTTTTTGTAACCCAGCATATCTGGCAGAAAACACACCTGGTTCGCCATTTAATGCGTTAACTTCAAGGCCTGTATCGTCTGCAAAACAGTTGTATCCATACTTGTTTTTTATATAACTTGCTTTTTGTTTGGCATTTCCTTCAATAGTGTTTTTAGTTTCAGGAATGTCTTCAAAACACCCAATATCTTTTAAACTCAAAATGGTTAAATGCTTAGGAAGTAATTTTTTGACTTCAATAATTTTGTTTTTATTGTTGGTTGCAAAAACAAGTTTCATAAGGTTTCGTGTTTTTTTGATATAAAATAACTATATTTACTACAATACAAATCTCAGTTCTATAAATTATTTAAGATTTTCTCTCACCTTAAGATTTGTATTTATAGATCAAAGATAAAATGAAAATGAAATTTATTTAGCTTCAAGCAAAGAATAAATTACAATGATGAATTAATGAGAGAATAATGAATCAAACAGCCAACCTAGTTAAAAACTACCATAAGCTTATTGTAGAACAAGCTCCTGTATCTATTGCCATGCTAGATACAAACATGGTATATATTGCCGTTTCGAACAAATGGTGTAAAGATTATAAAAAAGAAAAAGAAATTATAATAGGAAGATCGCATTATGATGTTTTTCCCGAAATAGGAGACGATTGGAAAGAAAAGCATAAGGCTTGTTTAAATGGAGCAATCGATGTTTGCGATGAAGCGCCGTTTGTAAGGCGTGATGGGACAGTACAATGGATTTATTGGGATGTTAGACCTTGGTATAATGAAGACGACAGCATTGGAGGTTTATTAATGTTTACAGGCGACATTACAGACCAATACAAATTAAAAAAAGAAAGTGATAAGGTAAAAAAAATATTGGATAGTACCAATAAAATTTCTAAAATAGGTATTTGGGAACTTGATTTAGCTACAGATAATTATACCTTAAATTCTGTTGCAAAAGAAATATTAAAACTACCTGATAATTACCAGCCCAAAGGAAAAGATACCTTTAATTTTCTTAGCGATAATAATAAAAAACGTTTAGAAGAGGCTGTTAAAGAAGTTATTGTAAATAAAACACCATTTGATATTGAGCTTCAAGTTGAAACCTATACAGGCGAGGTAATTTGGATTCGAGATATTGGCCAAGGCGAGTTTTTTAACGATAAATGTATAAGGCTTTATGGTTGTTTTCAAGATGTAACGCATATAAAAGAGGAAAATTTAAAGACTCAAAAGCAAAATGAAAAATTAAATGAAGCGCAAAAAATTGCTAAGTTAGGTCATTTTAGCATTAAAATTCCAAGTGGACAGGTTGTCTGGTCTGATAACTTGTACAATATTATGGGAATGAGTAGAGGTGTTGAAGATATTTCTATTAACACCGTAATTAATTTAACTGTTGAAGAAGATCGTGAAAAATTAAATAAACATTTTGAAAAAACTCTTGCAGAAAAGCAATTTGGAGAAGAGTTAGTACATCGTGTTTTAACACCAAAAGGCGATTTAAAATATATTCGTGTTTTAGGAGAGGTTGTAACAAATGAAGACTCAAGTATAACGGAGGTTATAGGTACTTGCCAAGATATTACGCAACAACATGTTGCAGAATTAAAGTTTAAAGGTTTACTAGAATCTGCTCCAGATGCCATGATAATAGCCAATGTTAACGGTGTAATACAAATTGTAAATAAAGAAGCTGTAAAACTATTTGGATATGAGCCTCACGAAATAGCAGGTAAACCAGTTGAGGTTTTAGTTCCAGATAGGTTTTTGGGGCATCACAAAAGTTTACGAGATGGATATCATAAACAACCTAAACATAAACAATATCTTCAAAATAAAGATTTGTTTGGAAAGAAGAAAAATGGAGAAGTTTTTCCAATACAAATAAGCTTAAGCCCAATACAAACCGAAGAAGGAAAGTTGGTATCTGCTGCCATACGTGATATTACCAGCCAAAAAAAAGCAGAACAGGAAATTTTAGATAAGAATAGAATGCTAAATTTTACTGAAAATTTGGCTAAAATGGGAAGTTGGGAGTACAACCTAGAAACCAATATTATAAAGTGGTCTAATGGTATGTATAAGTTGTTGGATTTTGAAGAAACAGGTTTTCCAATTACATTAAAATATTATTATTCTTTTATTCACCCAGAATACAAAGAATATGTAGAAAATGAATTTGTAAATATTTTTAAAACCAAATCTTACGGTGATGTAAAAGAATACAAAATTATAAGTAACACAGGTGCAATAAAAATATTACAATCTAAAGGGGAATTAATAAAAAATAGCAACGGACGTATAATCTCCATAAAAGGCACAAGTCTAGACGTAACCAAAGCGAGAGAAATAGCTCAAGAGATTGAGAAAA
This sequence comes from Neotamlana nanhaiensis, assembly GCF_000943555.1. Lineage (GTDB taxonomy): Bacteria > Bacteroidota > Bacteroidia > Flavobacteriales > Flavobacteriaceae > Neotamlana > Neotamlana nanhaiensis. The sequence goes on from NZ_JTDV01000003.1 coordinate 412,423, forward strand.
AACAAGAGATGTTAACTTTTGCAGAAGATTTGGCTAAAATTGGGAATTGGCAATGGAGTGCTAAAACAGATGTGTTTTATTGGTCGGATGGATTATATAACTTATTAGAACTAGATAAAGCTACTGTGCCCAAAGTTATAGATGCAGATTATTACTTAAAATTTGTTCACCCAGACGACCTTGAATATGTGTTATTAGAAATAAACAAACTATCCAAAACAAAAAAGAAAGAAAAAGTAATAATTTATCGGGTAATTACAGCAAAAGGCAATACTATAATTGTAGAAGCTAAAGGAAAAGTTGTATTAGATGTTAATGGTAACATTGAACTGGTTAAAGGTACCATGCAAAACGTTACCAAAGAAAAGGAATTAGAATTAGAGCTAACCAAAAAAAACGATATGCTAAATTTTGCCGAAGATTTAGCAGTGATGGGACATTGGCAATGGGATGTGGTTGATGGTACAACGAAGTGGTCTAAAACAATGTACAAAATTTTTGGTGTTGATAAATCTTTAAAAGCAATAACTGATAACTTTTATTTAAAGTTAATTCATCCAGACGATAGGGAGTATTTTAAACTTCATATGGAAAAAGTAATGCGCGTTAAAAAGTTTTCGGGTACATTAGTTTATAGAATTTTAACCAATAAAGGTGTGGTTAAAACAGTTCATTCCAAAGGTAAAATTTGGCTTAATAGTATAGGAGATATTATTAAAATAAACGGCACAACTCAAGATGTAACTAAACAAAAAAAGCTTTCTGAAGAAATTACGGAAAAAAACGATATGTTAAGTTTTGCCGAAAACATCGCTTTGCTTGGTAATTGGCAATGGAATGTGCAAACAAATTCCGTCGTATGGTCACAGGGATTTAATAATATTATGGAAATAGATAAACCAATAGATAATCCAACTTTTGAGTATTATTTCGAGAATTTTATTCACCCAGACGATAAATTACGTTTTGCAGAATATGTTCAAGAAGTAATTACTAAAAAATATTTTGATGAATCTATAGAAGTTAAGGTTGTAACTGCCAAAGGCAAAACAAAAATTATAAGTGTAATAGGCGAAGTTATAATCGACGAAAACAACGAGGTTTTAATATTAAAAGGCGCAGCACAAGACGTTACAAAGCAAAAACTTAATGAAATAGAATTGCGGGAAAAAAATAGAATGTTAAGTTATTCTGAGAATTTGGCAACTATTGGGAATTGGACTTATGATGTTAATAATGATGATTTTACATGGTCTCAAGGGGTGCTAAATATTCTTGAAATAACAAGTCCTCCTAAATCTATTTCATTTTTTAATTATTATGTAGCAGAATTTGTTCATCCTCAAGATAAAGAAGAACTTATTAAAAGGTTTAATAGAATATTAATAGATAAAGAGTTTGATAATGATATTGACCATAGAATAATAACCAAAACGGGTAAAATAAAAGATATTGTTATTGAAGGAGGTGTAGTTTTAAACAATAATGGAGATATTGTAACAATAAAAGGCTCGTATCAAGATCTAACTAAACATTTACAGGAACAAAAACGTATGTTAAAAACAAATTTGAGGTTAGAAGTTTTAGCAAAACGTCTTATTAATCAAAATAAACAACTATCAGACTTTGCACAAATTACATCACATAATCTTAGAGCGCCGGTTAGTAATTTAAATTCGCTTTTAGATTTATACCATACGAGTGAAACGAACACCGAAAAATCTCAACTATTTGATAAGTTTGAAAATGTCGTAGGGCATTTAACCACAACCTTAAATACCCTGGTTGAAGCTTTAAAAACTAAAAACGATGCTTCAAAAATTACGGAAATTAAGTTTAGTAATGTTTTGAAAAAAACACAAGAAACACTGGTGGCTCAAATACACGAAAGTAAAGCTGTTATACATTCCGATTTTTCAGAAGTAAGTAAAATTTCATATAATAAATTTTATTTAGAGAGTATTTTACTTAATTTAGTAGAAAATGCCATAAAATATAGAGCAAAAAACCGCAAGCCAGAAATTTTTGTAAAAACAGAGTTAATTAATGGTAATATTAAATTAATGGTAAAAGATAATGGCTTAGGTATTAATTTACAACGGCATGGTGACAAATTATTTGGTTTAAATAAAGTGTTTCATAGGCACCCAGAAGCAAAAGGAGTAGGTTTATTTATGACTAAAGTGCAGGTAGAAACCATGGGAGGTAGTATATTTGCAACCAGTGAGGTAAATGAGGGCTCAACCTTTACTGTATTATTTTAAAATATATATATGAATAGCAATTTAAATATTTGCATAGTTGATGACGATGAGGTGTATCAATTTACAGTAGCAAAAGCTTTAGAAACTATCAATTTTAACAAAAACATTTTAGCGTTTTATGATGGTGAAGAAGCATTTAACTATTTAATAGAGAACCTCGATAATTCTAGCCAACTTCCTGATGTTATTCTTTTAGATATTAATATGCCTATAATGGATGGTTTTCAATTTATGGAGGAGTACGTAAAAATTAAACCCAAAGTAGGTAAACGTATTACCATTTATATGGTGTCTTCATCTGTAGATCCTTACGATTTAGAAAAAGCAAAAAGTATTAGCGACATATCCGATTATATTATTAAACCTATTAAACGTGGCGAACTTACAGCCATATTTAAAAAATTAAATGATAACGGGAATATTTAATGGTTACAATCTTTTTGGTTTTATGATTTTTATCACAAAATAAAAGTTGTTAAAGCGTTATATTTACAATATGCAAACCATGTAAACTATAACAAATATGACAGTAAATATTCAGTACGTAGGGCTAGATACTAGCGAAACCTTATCAAATTTCACAACAGATAAGCTATTAAATTTATCGAATAAATACGAGTTTTTAATAAGTGCCGAGGTGCATTTTAAACAAGACGAAAAAGATTTTAATAAAGGTAAAATTTGCAATATAGAATTGAGTTTACCGGGACCGCGACTTTTTGCTACATCTAACACACATAATTTTGAGGTTTCAATTAGGGAAACTATTAGCGAATTAGAGCGCCAAATAAAAAAAAGAAAACATATTTTTAACGTGCACTAGCGATGGTGGTAGGGTTCGTTACGTAAAATAGTGAATCCCCTATATAATTGTTCAATAAAAAATAAGCGAATCATTTGGTGGGAAAATGTCATTTTAGATAGTGATATTTTCCCATTTGCTTTTTTATAAACATCTTCAGAAAACCCATAAGGACCTCCAATAACAAAAACAAGTTGCTTTATACCCGAATTCATATGTTTTTGTAAGTAATTGGCAAAATTTACAGAATCAAATTGTTTGCCGTTTTCATCAAGTAAAATTAAAACGTCTGTATTGTTAATTTTATTCAAAATGAGTTCACCTTCCTTTTGTTTTTGTTGTGTTTCACTTAAATTTTTTACGTTTTTTATATCTGGAATAATTTCAAAATTAAATTTTACATAAAACCCCAATCGCTTTTCATATTCTGCAATTAAAGAAAGTAAGGGTTTGCTGTCGGTTTTTCCAATGGCAAGAAGCGTAATCGTCATAAATGTAAAAGTTATAGTACGAAATTATGAATAATGAATTTAAATTCCACATTAATACCAAATTCATAAAAGTAAAATTTAATAAAGTCGCGCAATTTTTTATTTTTGTTCAAAACTAACTACAAAAACATGATTACACAAGAGCAGTTCGATACAGAAGTTAAAATGATAATTGCTAATGCCATTAGAGAAGATGTTGGCGATGGCGATCATAGTTCTTTAGCCTGTATACCAGAGAATGCCCGCGGACGTGCAAAACTATTAGTAAAAGATAAAGGTATTATTGGCGGTGTAAATTTTGCCAAAAAAGTATTTGCTTATGTTGATAAAAATTTGCGTCTTGATGTAAAAATTGAAGATGGTACCGAAGTATCATTTGGTGATGTTGTTATGTATGTTGAAGGACCTTCGCAATCTATTTTAAAAGCCGAACGTACCGTTTTAAATGCCATGCAACGTATGAGTGCTATAGCTACTAAAACAAAAATGTTTGTCGATTTAATTGAAGGTACTGGCACAAAAATTTTAGATACTCGTAAAACAACACCAGGTATTCGCGTGTTAGAAAAATGGGCTGTAAAAATTGGTGGTGGCGAAAACCATAGGTTTGCACTATACGATATGATTATGCTTAAAGATAATCATATTGATTTTGCAGGAGGTATTACCAAAGCCATCGAAATGACTAAAAATTACCTAAAAGAAACGGGTAAAGACCTGCAAATAATGGTTGAGGCTAGAAACTTAACCGAAGTTGAAGAAATTTTACAAAATGATGGTATTTATCGTATTATGCTCGATAATTTCGACTACGAAGATACTCGTAAAGCCGTAAAGTTAATTGGTAATAAATGCTTAACAGAATCGTCTGGAAACATTAATGAAGCTACTATTAGGTTTTATGCCGAGTGCGGTGTAAACTACATTTCTAGTGGAGCATTAACGCATTCGGTTTACAATATGGATTTAAGCCTAAAAGCGGTAAAATAGCATTTGGTAAAAATTAGGTTTGTTTGTTTTTTTTTTTTGAAGGTGCTTCAACGTATACTTTTATTAACTTTGTAATAAATTAATGCGACGTATAAATGAGTAAACCTATTGAAGACAAATTAAATAAAATACCAATTATAAATGTCTTAGTTAGGTTTTTAAAAAAAATTAAATTGCCAGGACTAGTTGGCCTTTCATTTTACGATTTAATAGAACTTTACATTACAGGCATTGTAAAAGGAGCTTTAACAACACGTGCAAGTGCCATAGCCTTTAGCTTTTTTACGGCTTTGTTTCCGTTTTTATTGTTTGTACTCATTATTATTCCGTATATACCAATAGACGATTTTAAAATAGAATTTTTACGTTTTTTAGAATCGTTTTTACCACCAACAACATCCGATTTTTTCTTTACTAATATTTTCGAGAATATCGATAATTCGCAACGCGGCGGTTTATTATCATCAGTTTTTGTGTTGTCGTTGTTATTAATGGCAAACGGGGTAAATGCCGTGTTTTCGGGTTTTGAAAATTCGTATCACGAACAGTTAACCCGTAACGTATTTAGGCAGTACATGTATGCCTTAGGCATTGCTTTAATTTTGGCTTTTTTACTTATTTTAACCATTGCCGTTTTAGGATATTTTCAAATTTATATCGTACAAGGTTTGGTCGATGCCTTAAAAGAAAGTAGACTAGAGGTAGACGTAAATGGCGTGTTTTGGGCCAACGTTGTAAAATACACTTTCTTTGTTTTAATGGTTTATATAGCAACATCTACTTTGTATTATTTTGGAACACACGAGGGCAAACAATCAAAATTTTTCTCGGTAGGAGCCTTATTTACCACCGTTTTAATAATGCTTACTTCTTTTTTATTTGGAGTTTATATCGAAAATTTTAGTCAGTACAATAAACTTTACGGATCTATTGGGGCATTATTAATTTTACTTTTCTATTTGTGGTTAAATGCTAATATTTTATTACTTGGCTACGAACTTAATGCGTCGTTAAATAAGTTAAAGAAGACGTCCTAATTAGGTTTCTTTAAAATTTATAAATAAGAAAGATTAATAGGTTACCTAAAAATCACAACTTAGTTTTAAAAGCATGGAGCAACTTTTTGATTTTACATGTTCTTTTATGTTTTTTAGTCTATAAAATGTAAGATAAACTCGTTAATATGACATTACGCGTAAAAGTAAATATTTATATTTATCATGCTATTAATTAACCATTTAAGTTAGTCAGGATTTAAAAAAAAATGAAAGTTGAACTTATTTTTTAAGTTATTCTATTTACAGAGCTAAATTCATTTTATTTTATGAAACACACTTTAAAAAACTGAAAAATATAGATACATAATTTTATTAAAAGGATTAAATGAAATCCAATTTGATGTTGTCATATATTTTATGAAATTTAGTGTTATTTTGAATTGATAAGAGTGCAGTAATTGATAGTTTTTAGTGATTAATTTATATTAAAAATGAAAAACATGAGAAAAAAAATTACGTTATCAATTGTTGTAGTAGCTATGCTAGTTTTTACTAATTGTTCTGAAGTCGAAGAAGCAAAAGACACCTTAGATGGCTTAAGTTGTTTAAATAAATTAGCAAGGTTAAGCGATAATGACGATGATTATACTTGCGAGGAATTAATAAGGGAACTTAATAAACTTAAAGGTTCTTGTTCTTCTATTTCAGAAGATATTCAAGATTATATAGATGCTTTTGAAAGTAGCTGTGAAGATTAATTTAAAAGCGGCCTTTATAAAACTATTTTTCTTTTCCACAGCTTTAATATGTTAAGGTAGAACAGTCAATTCTAAAGGTTCTAAATACCTAAAGAAATGTTCAGGTTAATAATTCTTTAATATGTATTAACTTTAGCATTTTTTAAGTGTTGTTTTTTTGCTTAATAGCAATAATGCTGTTGTTTATTTAAGCTGATTAATTGAATAAATTTTAAATTGATATATTTTATGATTTAAGACTGCATAAGAATGGCAGTCTTTTTTCTTTAAAATATTTTAGGTTTTATAGGGAGTTTATATCGAAAAATTAAAGTCAGTATAACAAACTTTACGGTTCTATAGGAGCATTATTGATTTTGTTATTTTATTTATGGTTGAATGCCAATATTTTACTGCTTGGTTATGAGCTTAACGCCTCACTTCATTTTTTAAGAAAATATCCTAAAGAAGATTCGGGTATTTAGGATAATTCTTATGGTTTTTCCATCACTCTTTAGCTAAAAAAAATACATTTCATCGGTTGTAGTTGTTAGCAAATTTCCTTTTATCTATTTTCATTAATCATTTAGATTAGCTATTAACCTTAACAACCAATTATTTATGCGTAATCCCTCAACCAAAAGTCCTATTCTGATATTAGTTTTAGCATTTTTATTTTTCCTTCCAGCAAATACTTTTTCTCAAGAGAACAGATTACAACCTCCAAGACGAGAATCGAAAATTAAAAGTACCGATCACTTTGTAGAAAAAACCTTTAGCCTATATAACAAGGTTTTTGTTTATGATAGTCTTACAAGAGCTGGAGTTGAAATTCCTGTCGAGCTTGAGGATGAATTGATGGAAAGGGCTGAACAAGATATTGATAGCCTATGGGATGTTGTGCCCGATATTGTTGATGATATAGCTGATGCTTCATTTATGAAACAAGCCAAAGCAACCTTAAACTTAAACAGGGCGAAAAAAGCGCTGAAGTTTTGTGGTGATTATGTAAAAACATCCATTTTAGGAACAAAAGAAGAAGAGGAAGATTAAAAAAGAATATGAAATGAAAGACTCTAAAATAATAATTAAGCCTTTATTTTCAATTACAATCTTGTTTATTTCCTTTGTTGTCAATTCTCAAGATTATGCTGAAAATTTTAAAGGTGATATCTGTCAATGCATGCAAGAAAAGGGTGTAAACCTTAAAACAATTGACAATGTTTATGAAGATTGTTTTAATGCCAGTTTAGTATCGTATGCCAGTTTGATTGACTCTGAGTTTAATGATGAAAATGTAACCGTTAAATTTTCCAAGGGGCAAGTAAAAAGAAGGGAATTAAAGGCGCAATTTAAATATGAACTAATCTATAACTGCGATATTTATTTTAGTACAATTAATAGAGGTATTGAATTGGTGAAGGAAAAAGCGAGACTAACTTCCGATGCTTCCCAACTACAAAAACAAAATGAATATGTTGCTATGCACCCCTCATACATTTCTTATTTTCAGCGTGCTCAACTACACTATAGATTGGATGATTTAGAAAACGCAAAAAAAGATTTATTTAAAAGCATCGAGTTGGATTATTCAGGTAAAAATGACAAAGGAGCTCGCGATCAAAAATTACTTTTAGCTCAGATATATGAAGACCAAAAGCAGTTTAATAAGGCTATAGAGATTTACGATAAGCTATTTTTAAATGTTTATGATCACAAAGTTGGTCTTCTAAAAGCTATTGCGGTAAAAAAAAGCGGTGGAAAATATATTCCTTTTTCATCTGAGACTAATAAAAATTCTGTTGCAACTGAGACTGAAAACGACCAAACCTCCGCAGTTAGTAGAAGGGTAAACAATGCTTCAAGCAAAAATGTAACATTACCCGAACAATCATCTGCAAAAGTCAGGGAAAAATCTAAAGATTCAGTGTCTAAAAAGAAATTGCGTTCTCTTTTTAAGTTAGATGATTAGTGTCATAATAAAATAGGTTTTTATTATAAACACTATTACCTTTGGGTATGCCAAATTTTGTTGATGTCATTATACCCATTCCGTTGCAAAAACTGTTTACTTACAGTATTTCATCCGCTGAAGCAGATTTTTTGCAAGTAGGTGTTCGGGTAGCAGTTCCGTTTGGTAAAAGTAAAATTTATACAGGTATTGTTTACCGGATTCATACCGAAGCTCCAACTGCCTATGAAGCCAAGGAAATTCATCAAATTTTAGATGGCAGTCCCATTGTAAATACAAAACAGTTGCAACTTTGGCAATGGATTGCTAATTATTATATGTGTACGTTAGGAGATATAATGCGTGCTGCTTTGCCAAGTGCATTTATTTTAGAAAGCGAGACATTAATTTCAAAAAACAATCAAAAAACCATTGATGAATCAATGCTTAAAGATGATGAGTTTTTAATTTACGAAGCGCTTCATCATCAATCATCTTTAAAAATTCATGATGTTTCTAATATTTTAAATAAGAAAAATGTACTGCCGGTAATAAAAGCGTTAATTGAAAAAGAAGCAATTAAAGTAGAAGAAGAAGTTTATGAGAAGTATATTCCTAAACTAGTTCGATATGTAAGGTTGCATTCAAAATACAATTCAGATGAAGCGCTTCAAGGATTATTAGAAGATTTAGGAAGAGCTCATAAGCAAAAAGAAGTTGTTTTAAGTTTGTTTTCTTTGGCAGCCAAAACTAAAAAACCCGTAAAAGTATCGGATTTGTCGAGTGCTATTGATGCGTCATCAAGTATTATAAAAACTTTAATAGACAAAGAAATATTTGAGGTCTATCACATTCAAACCGATCGCGTTACCTATTCGGGAGAACAAACTGAAGCTAGTAAACAGCTTAACACGCATCAAAATACAGCATATAATGAAATAGTAGAATCGTTTAAAACTCAAAATGTAACGCTTTTGCACGGTGTAACATCTTCTGGTAAAACCGAGATTTATGTTAAATTAATAGAAGATGCTTTAAGCAAAAAGCAGCAAGTATTGTATTTGTTGCCCGAAATAGCTTTAACCACGCAATTGGTAAACCGTTTACAGAGTTATTTCGGAGAGCGCGTGGCGGTTTTTCACTCAAAATATTCAACGCACGAACGCGTTGAGGTTTGGAATAATGTTTTAAGCAATTCTAAAAAAGCACAGATAGTTTTAGGAGCGCGGTCGTCTATTTTTATGCCTTTTGATAATTTAGGATTAATAATTGTAGATGAAGAACATGAGCAATCCTTTAAACAATTCGATCCTGCGCCACGATATCAAGCGCGAGATACGGCTGTGGTTTTAGCAAATTTACATAAGGCAAAAGTCCTTTTAGGATCGGCCACCCCAAGTTTAGAGAGTTATTATAATGCTAAACAAAATAAATACGGTTTGGTAGAGCTTTTTCAGCGATTTAATAATGTGCTTATGCCAGATATAGAATTGGTTGACGTGCAAGATAAACGCAAAAAAAAGCTAATGAAAGGACATTTTAGCGACCGGTTAATAGAAGAAATGAGCGAAGCTTTAAGCGAGGGCTACCAAGTTATTTTGTTTCAAAACCGTCGTGGATTTTCGCCAATTATAGAGTGTAATACCTGTGGTAATTCGCCACAATGCCCAAATTGCGATGTAAGTTTAACGTTTCATCAATACAGAAATCAATTGCGATGCCATTATTGTGGCTATAACACCACCATGGTAAAAAACTGTATGGCATGTGGTAGCCCAGAGTTGGATAGTAAAGGTTTTGGAACGCAGCAAATTGAGGAAGAGGTAAAAATACTATTTCCAGATTATAAAGTGGCGCGAATGGACTTAGATACCACACGCGGAAAATACGGATATCAAAAAATAATTACAGCGCTAGAACAACAAGAAATAGATATTTTAGTAGGCACGCAAATGTTAACCAAAGGTTTAGATTTTAGAAATATTAAACTTGTGGGTATAATGAATGCCGATAGTATGCTTAACTTTCCCGATTTTAGAGCGCATGAGCGTAGTTTTCAGCTTATGCAACAAGTATCGGGTAGGGCTGGTAGAACAAAAGAACGTGGTAAGGTACTTATACAAACCTATAATCCGCATCACAAAATATTACAGCAGGTTTCAACAAATAACTATGCTGAAATGTTTAAGGAACAAATGGACGAGCGTTTTAATTTTAAATATCCACCCGTTTACAAACAAATAAAAATAACATTAAAACATAAAGATTTTAATAAGGTAGAAACAGCATCAATTTGGTTTGCTAAATCGTTAAGGCAAGTTTTTAAAAACAATGTTTTGGGGCCAGAAGCGCCACCTGTGGCTAGAATTCGTAATCAGTTTCATAAGAACATTTTAATAAAAATACCTAAACAGCAGTCGTTACAAAAAACAAAAGAAGCTATTATTAAGATAAATAATAGCTTCCAGAGTATAAAAGATTTTCGGTCGGTTAGAGTAATTCTAAATGTCGATAACTTTTAGTGAAACTTATGTTTTATACCTAAATAAAACATGTTTGTTAAACTAATCCAGACGAAAGTCAGGACTTAATTAAATATTATGAGTAGCTGAAAACGAGTTCAGCTTCAGAAGCTAAGCTTCTAAATATTATTTAAAGCATCAACAAGTTGTGTTTTTTTGTTTCGGCTTAACGGAATTTCGTAAGCACCAACTTCAACATTTTTACTGTTAAATCTGTCAATTTTATCTAAATTAACAATATACGATTTATGAATTCTTAAAAACTTACCTTCAGGTAATTCTGCTTCAAACGATTTCATTGTAGATAAAACCACTAAGCTGTTTTCTTCGGTTACAAGTTTTACATAATCACCAAGGGCTTCAATCCACTTAATGTCTTTAATATAAACTTTACGTTTTTTAAGGTTACTTTTTACAAAAATATGTTCACCTTCTTCTTCATTAAAGTCTAAAGTCAATCTATGTTGCTCAATAGCTTTATCAACTGAGGTGTTAAAACGTTCTCTCGTAATTGGTTTATGTAAATAATCGGTAGCATCGTAGTTAAATGCTTTAAAAGCATATTCGGTTTTACCAGTTACAAAAATAATTTGAGGTTTTTTGTTTAATACGTCTAACAATTCAAATCCGTTTAAAACAGGCATTTCGATATCAAGGAAAATTAAATCGACTTGATGCGTGTTTAAACCATTTTTTGTTTCAAGAGCACTGCTGTATTCAGCAATTAAATTAAGTGACGGATGATTTTCTACTAGCTTTACAATAGAAAGACGTTGTATTGCTGAATCATCTACTACTACACAGTTTAAAGTCATAACATTTTAAATTATTTCGGTTAAGATATCGACAATATTACAATAAATTCCGCTAAAAACCAAAAATCATCGGTGAAATGTGGTTTTTAACATTTTTTTAACAATTGGGTTTTGTTACTTTTTGCAATATAAAAGAGAGAATAGTTGTCTAATATACAAATATTATTTATTTTTGCAGCCAATTTTTAATTTTTAAAAAATATATTTATGAATCATTATGAAACTGTTTTCATCTTAAATCCCGTTTTATCTGAAGATCAGATAAAGGAAACAGTAAAGAAATACGAAGATTTTCTTGTTTCTAACGGTGCTAAGATGATATCAAAAGAAGATTGGGGCTTAAAAAAATTAGCTTACCCAATTCAAAACAAAAAAAGTGGCTTTTACCATTTATTTGAGTACACTGTACCAGGAGAAGTTATTACTACTCTTGAATTAGAGTTTAGACGCGACGAGCGTTTTATGCGTTATTTAACTGTAAAGTTAGATAAGCACGCGGTAGCTTGGGCAGAACGTAGAAGAGAAAAACTAAAAGTAAAAGCGTAAATCATGGCAACATCTATAGAACAACAATCTAAAGGAAAAAAAGATGGTGAAATTAGATATTTAACACCATTAAATATTGAAACAAACAAACAAAAGAAATATTGTCGTTTCAAAAAATCTGGTATTAAATATATCGATTATAAAGATCCAGATTTCTTATTAAAGTTTGTAAACGAGCAAGGTAAAATTTTACCACGTCGTTTAACAGGAACTTCTTTAAAATACCAAAGAAAAGTATCTGTTGCTGTAAAAAGAGCGCGTCATTTAGCTTTAATGCCTTACGTAGCAGATTTATTAAAATAAAATACCGATAACAATGGAACTTATATTAAAACAAGACGTTGAGAATTTAGGATTTAAAGACGATGTTGTAACAGTAAAGAACGGTTACGGTAGAAACTTTTTAATTCCTACAGGAAAAGCTATTTTAGCAACTGTGTCTGCTAAAAAAGTATTAGCTGAAAACTTAAAGCAAAGAGCTTTTAAAGAAAAGAAAATTGTTGATGATGCTAATGCTATTGCAGAAGCGTTAAAAGCTTTAGAAGTAAAAATTGCAGCAAAAGTTGGTGCTGGAGATAAACTTTTTGGTTCGGTTAACAATATTGATGTTGCCGAAGCTTTAGAAAAAGAAGGTCAAAACATCGAGAAAAAATTCATTACTGTAACTACAGTTAAGCGTTTAGGTAAATACAACGCTAGTGTACGTTTACACAGAGATGTAATTGTAGATTTACCTTTTGAAGTTATTGCACAAGCATAACAACAAGCCAAAAGCTTAGTATAAAATTAAACCACTCTGTTACGGGTGGTTTTTTTATGCTTATATTTTTCGATTAATACCTTATATGCTTAAATTTGCGCTCCAAATTTGACGAACATTTTTATAAGCAAGTATTATTTTCATAACTTTTTTAGTCAATAAATACCAAAAACCGATATAAAAATTAAAGAGTTCGAGAATGCTATTATAAAATATGAAATATAGAAGATTAACTAAAGAGCAGTTTGAAGAATTACACCAAGAATTTATAAACTTTTTGGCAACCCAAAGTATAACACACGACGAATGGGAAAACTTAAAAGTGAATAAACCAGAATTAGCCGAAACCGAACTAGACGTGTTTAGCGATTTAATTTGGGAAGGTGTTTTAAATAAAGCTGAATTTTTAGAACATTTTGCACCACAACACATGTATTTGTTTCATTTAAAAGAAGATAAAATGCATGCCATAGTTGTGAACGTAAAAAACGAAAATATCGATATTACAACACAAGAAGGCTATGACTGGCTTCGTGAGCATTTAATGGACGATAGCGTAGAGTTTTTACAAGCCGATAAAGATTATACCGACGATAAAAATGCCGATAAGTTTAAAATGATTGAGCAAGGTGCGGTTATAACTAAAGGTGAACTTTACAGCTATTTTAATAAGTTGATAAATTAATTAGTCATTCCTGCGTAGGCAGGAATCTTTTCAATTAAAACTGTTATTTTTGTTTTTTAAAATAAGTACGGAAACTAATAAATAGATCCCCATTTTCATGGGGAATTAAATATGGCCCAAAAACCAAGTATACCAAAAGGAACCCGAGATTTTGATCCGCAAGAAGTCGCCAAACGCAACTATATTTTTAATACCATTCGAGGTGCATTTGAAACCTTTGGATTTCAACCTATTGAAACGCCAAGTTTTGAAAACTCAGATACTTTAATGGGAAAATATGGTGATGAAGGTGATAGATTGATTTTTAAAATTTTAAATTCTGGGGATTACTTGTCGAAAGTAAAACAAAGTATTTCCTATGACTTAAAGAGGGTGTCTAGAGAATTTTGTGGAGATCAAAATCTAAATGTTTCGGAGAATATAGATACTGATGATATCTTTATCGGTGTTAATTTTAAGGAATCTAAGTATATTTATCTTGACCAGAATGATATTGAGGTTATAAATAAGGCCTGTCTAAGTAGACTTCGAGAACCTGTAAAGGACTATATTAATAATCACTTTGTTGGAAGAAATTGGGATGATGGCGCCTTTGCGAATTTTGTAGAAGCTGTTTTTGAAAAACTGTTTAATTTATTCGTTGCTCAATGGTTTGTAAAATTAAGCTCTACAAAGATAGCTAATGATATTTCCGAAAAAGCACTACGTTACGATTTAACTGTTCCTTTTGCGCGTTATGTGGTACAACACCAAAACGAAATAGAGTTTCCGTTTAAACGTTACCAAATTCAACCAGTTTGGCGTGCCGATAGACCTCAAAAAGGACGTTTTAGAGAATTTTATCAATGTGATGCCGATGTGGTTGGCAGTACAAGTTTGTGGCAAGAAGTTGAGTTTATTCAACTTTACGATGCGGTTTTCTCTAAATTAAACCTTAAAGGTGTTACCATAAAAATTAACAACCGTAAAATTTTATCGGGAATTGCCGACGTAATTGGAGCTAGCGATAAGCTAATCGATTTTACAGTGGCTTTAGATAAGCTTGATAAAATAGGAGAGGAGAAGGTAAAAGATGAAATGCGCTCAAAAGGTATTTCTGATGAAGGTATCGAGAAGTTACAGCCTTTATTTACATTATCGGGTTCGTTTGAAGATCAAATTGAAACTTTAAAATCTATTTTATCTACTTCTGAAGATGGTAAAAAAGGCATTGAAGAATTAGCATTTATTGATGCGGCTGTTAAAGAACTAGGTCTTTCCACAGCTACATTACAATTAGATGTTACTTTGGCACGTGGTCTTAACTATTACACTGGCGCTATATTTGAAGTGTCGGCACCAGATGGTGTAAACATGGGATCCATTGGTGGCGGTGGTCGTTACGACGATTTAACGGGCATTTTTGGGTTAAAAAATATGAGTGGTGTTGGGATTAGCTTTGGGTTGGATAGAATTTATTTGGTTTTAGAAGAACTTGATTTATTCCCCGAAACCGTTAATAACAACGTAGACGTATTGTTTATAAACTTTGGCGACAAGGAAGCTTTATTTAGTTTGAAAGCTATTAAAAAGCTAAGAATTGATGGTATAAACGCCGAATTATATCCTGATGCTGCCAAAATGAAAAAGCAGATGACGCACGCCAACCGCAGAAATATTCCATACGTTGTGCTTGTAGGCGAAGAAGAAATAGCCTCGGAAACTTATACTTTAAAGCACATGATAACTGGAGAGCAGTTTAAGGTAACAATAGATGAATTAATAAAACAGATTAAATAGTAAGTAAAATTTAGAATAATAAAAAAAGCACTAAAATTAATTTTTTAGTGCTTTTTTTGTTTAATTATATTATATATACTTATGACTAATTTACAAACCAGTCATAAACTGTTTTAATACCGTCTTCAAGTTCTATTTTGTGTTTCCAACCTAGGTTGTGAAGTTTTGATGGATCGGTTAGTTTTTTCATGGTGCCATCTGGCTTTTCAGTGTTAAAGTAAAGTTCTCCTTCAAACCCAATAATTGATTTTATTAGTTCTGCTAAAGCTTTAATACTAATGTCTTTTCCTGTGCCAATGTTAATATGTGTATTTCGTACTTCTTTACTGGTGGCATCAAAACAATCACTAAAATTTCTGTTTTCCATTAAAAAAACGCAAGCGTCCGCCATATCTTCACTCCATAAAAATTCACGCATAGGGTTTCCGCTACCCCAAACCTCTAATTGTACGGTTTCATTATTCTGTTTTATACCATATTTGTTTAGAATATTTAAAATGTCTGTTTCTGAAGCTTCTCCGCTAATTCCTTCAATTGGCATTTTATTTAAATCATCTTTAATGGCGTTAAAATCATTATTAAATAACGCTTTTCCAAGATGCATTTTTCTAATTAAAGCTGGTAAAACATGCGATTTTTCCAAATCGAAATTATCGTTTGGTCCATACAAGTTTGTAGGCATAACCGAGATAAAATTGGTGCTATACTGTAAATTATAGCTTTCACACATTTTAATGCCCGCTATTTTTGCAATGGCGTAAGGCTCATTTGTATATTCTAATGTATCCGTAAGTAAATAATCTTCTTTCATTGGTTGCGGACAATTTTTAGGATAAATACAAGTACTTCCTAAAAACATAAGCTTTTTTACACCATGTAAATAGCTTTGATGGATTACATTATTTTGAATACTTAAATTTTCGTAAATAAAATCGGCTCTATATACATTGTTAGCCACAATGCCTCCTACCTTAGCGGCTGCTAGAAAAACATATTCTGGTTTTTCAGTTTTAAAAAATGTTGCAACAGCTGTTGTATCGGTTAAATCTAGCTCCTTATGTGTTCGGGTAACAAAATTACTATATCCTTTGGCTTTTAAGTTTTTTAAAATAGCACTACCTACTAAACCACGATGACCTGCAATATAGATTTTGGAATTTTTTTCCATATAATGTTTACTTACTTATTAATAATATGATTGCAATTGAAAATTCACAACCGTTTATTCAAGTTGCTTTAAAATTTTATGTCCTGCTTTTAGTAAGTCAACATCTTTTTTCATTAGTTTAATATCAGATTGCATCATATCTTTCACCAATCCTTCTAAATCATACTCAGGAATCCAACCTAATTTTTCTTTCGCTTTACTTGGGTCTCCAATTAATAAATCAACTTCAGTAGGACGGAAATATGTTGGATCGACAGAAAGTATTTCCTTGCCAATTTCTAATTGATAGTCTTTATTAGTGCAAGCTTTTACAAAAGCTTTTTCGTCTACGCCAGAACCTTTAAATTCTAGTTCTATACCTACCTCAAGAAATGCCATACGAACAAAATCGCGTACTGTAGTTGTAACTCCAGTTGCAATTACCCAATCTTCGGCCTTATCGGCTTGAAGAATCATCCACATCATTCTAACATAATCTTTAGCATGACCCCAATCGCGTTTTGCTTCAAGATTTCCTAAATATATCTTTTCTTGTAGGCCTAAAGCAATTTTGGCAACGGCACGTGTAATTTTTCTGGTAACAAATGTTTCACCACGTCTTGGTGATTCGTGATTAAATAAAATACCATTACAAGCATAAATGTTGTACGCTTCACGGTAGTTTTTTGTTATCCAAAACCCATAAATTTTAGCAACTCCGTACGGCGATCGCGGGTAAAATGGTGAGTTTTCATCATAAAACCCTTTTTCATTTTTATTTTCTGGTAAACCTCCGTATAATTCAGATGTGGAAGCTTGATAAACTCTAGTTTTCTTTTCTAAACCTAAAATACGAATGGCTTCTAAAATTCTTAAAGTTCCTAAACCATCAACATTACCAACATATTCGGGAGAATCGAACGATACTTTTACGTGAGACATAGCGCCTAAATTATAAATTTCGTCTGGTTGACATTCTTGAATAATTCTGGTAAGATTCATTGAATCTGTTAAATCTCCATAGTGTAGTTTTAATCTTTGGTTAGGATCGTGAGGATCTTGGTATAAGTGATCTATTCTATCGGTATTAAAAAGAGAGGATCTTCTTTTTATACCATGAACCATGTAACCTTTTTCTAATAATAATTCTGCTAAGTAAGATCCGTCTTGACCTGTTATTCCTGTAATTAAAGCGACTTTCATATATTGATAAATGTATAGGTTTTAAATTTTTTCTTTAAAATTGTTTTGTTAATAGCTTTTTTAAAATAAAATTAACATAATTAATTAGTTTACGAAATAAGCTTTAGCTAAAAGGTTAAAAAAATGGATTACTTGTATTATTTCTTAGTTGTTGTAGGGTTAAATTAGCTTGAAATTGAAAATAGTGATTCTAATAATTTATATTCTTGAGGTAACGAAAATAATATCAAATTAGGTTTTGAGAGACTATCTGTTTCGTTTGAAATAGCACAAACGTAATCATTAGTTATATAAAAATTCTTAATGTTATAGTTTTTATTGAAAAGCGGCTTTGTTGAATTTATGTGGTGATAGCCATCTAAACATGGAATATCAATAAAATTACTATCAATACCTTGGCCAGTTGTTTTAACGAGAGCTTCTTTTCTAGTCCATAGTTTAAAAAATGTTTCAGTAGGTTTTACTGAATTATGAACATAGTTAATTTCGTTTTTACCAAAAACTGTCGACATAGATTCTAGAACATCATAAGATTTATTTTTAAATTCAATATCGATACCAACTGGAATATTGGCAATTGCAATTAGTCCAATTTGATGTGAATGACTTAAGTTAAAACATACTTTTGGATGTGATTTTAAAAAAGGTTTTTTATTTTTAAAAAAACTAAAATTAATGTTTTTGGGTAATGATTTTGTATAAACAGCTAGTAGTAATTTTAAAAAACTTCTACAAACAATAAAACTTAATCTGTCTTCTTTCTTATAAAATTTATTTGCTCTAATGAGCTCATCATTGTTTAAAAAAACAGATAAATTATTTATGGCATTAGCATAATTAGTAATATTGAATTTAAATATTAGAATATTCGAAGGGTTTATAAAACGCTCGAAATGAAAAATATTTTCCTCCCTTAAACTTTCAACAGTACTAAATTGCAGAAAATTGTTCGGCGTCTCTTTCATCTAGTATATTTTGTAAAATAAGCGCTGATTTTTTATCGTTTGGAGGAGAAAAAAGCTGTACATGATCTCCCGGAATGTTATGAACTTCAACCCCTTTTCGTGCTATTTTATTCCATCCAAGGAACTCCCGATCGTGCATGTAATAACTAGAATCCTCAACTCTAAACAAATCAACTTTAAAATCGCCAGGTTCTATTTTATATTTTCTAATCGCTTCCATATTCATTTTATCTAAAAGATAAGGTTGATTATTAACAGTTTCGTGTTGTTTTTCTTTACCGTATTTTAATCTTAACATTAAGTTTTTAAATGCTCTTTTCTTACTATTAATTCTAATTTTGCTATGTTCCCAACTGGTAATCATTTGGGATAATACATAGAAATTACTTTTAACTCTGTAATTTAAAGCCGCAATTTTTTTTCTAAATCGAGATTTGTAATTATATGCAGGAGATACATAAGTATCTAACATTGCGAGCATTGTTAGGCGTTTACCTTTTTTTTGTAATTGTTTAGCCATCTCATAAGCTATAATGCCACCAAAAGAGTAACCAGCTAATGCAAATGCACCATTTGGATTTTGTTTTAAAATAGCCTCTATATAATGGGCTGCCATTTCTGGAACAGATTCATGAGGTTTATCTATACCATTTAATCCTTTGGCTTGCAAAGCAAATACAGGCTGGTCGTCATCTAAGTTTTTAGCAAGTGCATTAAAAATTAAAACATTCATGCCTGCTCCATGTACGATATATAATGGTGTTTTACTTCCACCTTTTTTTATAGGTACTAGCGAATCCCAAGTTATAAAACGGTTATCCATATCTAATAAAAGGGCGAGCTTTTCAATTGTTGGATGACTAAAAAGCGACGCTAACGGTAATCGTTTTCCTGTTTCTTCTTCTAAAAGGGTCATAACCTTAACCGCTATAATAGATTGTCCTCCTAATTCAAAGAAATCACTAAAAATGTCTATTTTCGGAATGTTTAAACAGTTTTGCCAAATACTACTAACAATTTTTTCTGCTTTTGTGCGTGGCCCAGTAAAGGTCGTTTCAGGAATTTTTTCGGTTTCTGGTTTATGTAGCGCTTTCCTATCAATTTTACCATTTAAGGTTTTTGGAAGATTGTCTAAAATATTAAATTCTTGAGGCATAAAATAATCTGGCAAATTATCGGCCATTTCATTTTTAATATCGCTTATTTTAATATCACCAGGAGTTAGTCCTTTTTCTAAAACAATATAGGCTATTAATTTATTGTTTTGGGCAATTACTGCTGCAGATTGAATTTCGTTGGTTAAAGTTAAAGCTTGTTCAATTTCTCCTAATTCAATTCTGAAACCTCTAATTTTAACCTGCTGATCGGACCTTCCTAGGCATTGTAATTCTCCATTAGGAAGTAGTTTTCCTAAATCTCCAGTGCGATACAGGATAGGGTTATTGGCTATATTAGTCGAAAAAGGGTTTTTAACAAATTTTTCGGCAGTTAGCTCAGGTCTATTAAGGTAGCCTAAAGCTACGCCATCGCCAGCTATAGTTATTTCTCCAATTTCACCAGGGGATACAAGTTCTAAATTTTCATTTAAAATGTAAATTTGAGTGTTGTCAATGGGTTTACCAATGGTTATTAGGTCGTCGTTTAATTTAATTTGTTTCGTTGAAGACCAAATAGTGGTTTCAGTTGGGCCATACATATTCCAAAGCTCGTCACATAAATTTAATAATTTAGTCGCTAAGCTTAATGGAAGCGCCTCACCTCCGCACAATACTTTTAAGGGGATGTACTCTTTCCATCCTACATCTATAAGCATTTGCCACGTTGTAGGGGTGGCCTGTAGAATAGAGATGTTATTGTTTTGTAATAATTCTAATAATAAACGTCCGTCTTTGGCTGTGTCGTCATCAGCTAGGTGTAAGGTAGCTCCATTAATTAATGGTAAAAATAATTCTAGTCCGGCTATATCGAAAGACATTGTTGTTATAGATAAAAGCGTGTCTGTTTCGGTTATACCTGGTTCTTTAGCCATACTTGTTAAAAAGTTAACTAAATTTTTATGAGTTACAGATACGCCTTTAGGTTTACCCGTAGAACCTGAAGTGTAAAGTATATAAGCTATTGTTTCTTGACTTAGGCTTAAGTTTAATTTTGTTTCAGGAAAACTTTGGACAGTATTAAATAAATTGTCTATAATCAGCTTTGGTTGTTCATCTGAAAATGCGTTTTCTAAATTACTTGCAGTAATAAGGTACTTTGCACCACAATCTTCTAACATAAAATCTAATCGCGATTTCGGGAAATTGGGGTCTAATGGCACGTAGGTTGCTCCACATTGCAAAATAGCAAGAAGTATGGGAACTAGTTCTGGACAACGTGATAATGATACAGCAATTGTATCACCTGGCTCAACATTTTGAGTAACTAAATAATGCGCAATTTGATTGGTCTTTACAGATAATTCACTGTATTTAAAGCTATTTTCTTTAAAAGTAAAAGCTAAATTATTTGGTGTTTTGTTTGCTTGGTTATCAAATAATTCATGAAGCAAAAGGTTTGGAAAAGCCGATTGCGTATTATTTAATAAATTATATTTATCGGAGTTTTTATTTTCAAATATTTGGTTTAATGGTACATCTGGTGCTTCAATTAAATTGTTGATTAAAACTTCAAAGTTACCCATCATGTTTTTAATACTACTCGGCTTAAATAAGGATGTATTAAAATTTACACCTAAATTAGGCCCATCTTTAAGGAGGTGAGCTTGTAATTCAATTTCAAAAGTGGCGTAATTTCTATATGTTTTTAACAATTCATGTTTTACTCCTTCAAAAGAAAACGTTCCTTCTAGTCCGTTATTCAGCTCAATATTAACCATTACAGGAACTAAAGGAATTCTTGAAAAATCACGAGGAACTTTAAGCTTTTGAAGTAAATGGCCAAAACTAATACCTTGATTTTCGTAAGCATCGTAAAGGCTAGTTTTTTTGCTATTTAAATATTCATTAAAGGATACTGTTTTATCAATTTTACTTCTTAATGGCAGAACATTGGCGGTATGGCCAATCATACCTATCATGTTATATTCGGCTTGTCGTGATGTGCTTAAACCAACAACTAAATCGTTTTGTTTGGTTAATTGATTTAGAAAAATTTCGAAAGCACTTAAAAAGGTAGTTACTAAACTAGCCCCATTTTGTATACCAACTTCTTTTAATTTTTCTAATGTACTTGGTTTAAGTTTATGGTGTAAAATCCCGTTGTTATATGTTCTAATTTTAGGACGGTCAAAATCAAGAGGTAAGTTAACCTCTGGGATGGAGTTTTGATACATGTTTAGCCAAAACGCTTCCGATTTATTAAAAGCATCACTATTTAAAAATAGATTTTCTTTTATGGCAAATTCGCTATACGGTTTAATTTCAGGGAGTTCTGGCTCTTTGTTTAAGGTATATGCCGAATAACATAAACTAAGTTCTCTTAAAAAACTATCAACAGATAGTCCATCACAAATGCCATGGAAAAAATTGATTAGTAGATAATATTCTGAGGTGTTACTTTTTAATAAATTAATATTAAACAATGGACCGTGAATTATATCGAATAAAAAATCGGCATTATTTTTAATTTTTTCATCAATAATTTCCTGGGCTTCGGTTGAAGGTAAACTCGAAAGGTCATCATAATTAATTTCGAAGTCAATATCTGTAAAGATATTCATATACTCGCCGTTTTCGCTAAAACTAGATCTTAACGATTCATGGCGTTTTATTAAAGTTTTAACAGCAAGATTTAAGGCATCAACATTTAATTGTCCATTAAATTTTAAGGTGCACGGAATATTAAAGGCTTTTTTTGCATCATCACCACCTAATTTGCAATCTAATAAAATTTCAAATTGAGCTTTAGTTGTTTTAATAACATGCTCAATTTCAGGGCCATAAAAGGGGTTGAATGCGGTGTTTTTTGGTATGTCGGTTAATTTACTCATTACTTGGTTAATAGCTGGAATCAGTTAAAGTATTGATATTTAACGTAATAAAATGTTAATTTTTGTTAAAAATTTATTTTTATAAAATTGCCTTGATTATTATTATCTGGTACAAACCAAGCAGGATTTCCTATTTTATCTCTACCAAGTTTAGCGTCTTTACTTGGTGCATTGCTTGGTTTAATTGAAAATTTATTAATATTCAATTGTATTGACGTACCGTTGTTTGTATGGTTTGGATTATTATTGTTTTCAGAGATAAATTTAGCCAGTTGATTTAAATTTAATAATTCTTCAGTTAATTTTCTAAAAGAAATTTCAATGTTAAATTCATCTCTAAGTTTTGATGCTAATTGCGTTAGCGATAAAGATTCTAATCCTAATTGTAAAAACGACAAAGTTGAAATATCCTGATCGTATTGAATTCCTGAAACTTCAGAAATTAAAGTAGTTAATTTTGTTTTTAAAGCAGAATTTTCTTTTGAATTCGTATTGTTTACATTACCATTTAAATTTACCTTGCTTTTATTTACTTTTTCATTTGTGAGGTTAACTGAATTTGAAATAGTTGTTTTCGGTATGTTAGGTTCAACCCAATATTCTTGTTTGTCGAATGCGTAATTGGGTAAACTAACATGTTTTTTAGGTGCATGTTTATAAAGTTTATCCCAATCAGGATTTATACCATGTAACCATAGTTCTCCTAGGGCATTATACATAGTTTTATAGGTGTCATCTTCAGAACCATGCTTCTTAATAGATAAACTTTGTAATGCCGTTATAGGCTTTATTCCAGCTGCTTGCAAATGTGTTAAACTTACTAACGACTTCCCTGGGCCAGATTCTAACAATACAAATTTGTCCATATCTAATATAGTCGAAATGGCATCTGCGAACCTTACGGTATTTTTAACATGATTAACCCAGTACATGACATCTGTGGCTTCAGTATCCAATAATAATTTGCCTGTTACTGTCGATATAATGGGGGTATTAGGAGTGTTTAATTTTATATTTTGAAATGCTTTTTTAAAATCTTTTAACATAGGTTCCATCATAGAAGAATGGAACGCATGACTCGTAAGAATAAGTTTGTGCGGAATGTTTTTAGCTTCTGCAATTTTTGCGACGTCTTCAATAT
This sequence comes from Neotamlana nanhaiensis, assembly GCF_000943555.1. Lineage (GTDB taxonomy): Bacteria > Bacteroidota > Bacteroidia > Flavobacteriales > Flavobacteriaceae > Neotamlana > Neotamlana nanhaiensis. Next base: position 436,207 of record NZ_JTDV01000003.1, read on the forward strand.
CATTAATTCTTCCAGAAACAACACACATTTGTTTAGCGTTTACTGCTGCAATTGATAAGTTTTTAGGTAGCAATGAACTTAATTCTTGCTCACTAAGCCTTATAGACATCATACTTCCTTGTTCTAACTCGCTTATCAATTGGCCTCTTTTACTTATAATAAATAATGCATCTTCTAAGTTAAAAATACCAGATAAGTGGGCGGCTACTAACTCACCAATGCTATGGCCACAAAATAGCGATGGTGTAATGCCCCAGCTCATCCATAATTTAGCCAATGCATACTCAGTAATAAATAAGGCTGGCTGCGTATATAACGTGTTTTTTAATAAATCATGGTTATTTTGAGTATCCGATTCGGGAAATATAATAGTTCTAATATCAAGGTTTAGGTGTTGCTTTAAGATTTCTGAACAAGTATCTATAGCATGGCGATATACTTCTTCATTTTCATAAAGCACTTTACCCATATAAAGGAATTGAGATCCTTGCCCTGGAAAAAGAAAACCTACCTCTTTTGGTATATTATTTAAGTTTGAAGTTTTTGCGGTATCGAAATTATAAGTGGTTAAATCAGTTTCAACGTCATTATTATTTATAACTATAAACCCGCGATGTTTGTAATTATGTCGTGTTGTATTAAGGGTATAACTAATGTTTTCTAGGTTATTGGTGCTTAAAGAATTTAAATAACTATTTAATTTATTTTGATAATTATTAAGACTAAACTCTGATTTGGCAGACCATTTTAGTATTTGATAGGGGTTAGTAGTATTAGTATGCGGTTCTGGCATTGTATATTCATCTAAAATGATATGGACATTCGTGCCGCCAACCCCAAAAGAGCTTATTCCCGCTCGTCTAATATTATTAGTACTCCAATCGATTAATTTATTGTTAACGAAAAAAGGACTATTTTCAAAATCGATATTAGGATTTGGATTATTAAAACCAACAATTGGGGGAATTTTTTTGTTTTTGAGAGCTAAAAGTGTTTTAATTAAACCAGCAGCACCTGCAGCAGCACCAGTATGGCCAATATTACTTTTAACAGAACCAATAGCACAATATTGAAGGTTTTTTTGTTTCCCATACGCCATTTTTAAACCCTCAACTTCAATAGGATCTCCAATGGGTGTTGCCGTACCATGAGCTTCAACATATTCAATTGAATTTGGTAAAACTTGGGCATCATTTAATGCATTCATTATAGCTCCTGCTTGACCTTCTGAACTAGGCGCAGTAAAACTACCTTTATTGGCTCCGTCGTTATTTATTCCAATACCTTTAATAACAGCATAGATAAAATCGCCATCTTTTTCGGCTTCCTCTAAACTTTTTAAAACAAAAACACCTGCACCATCGCTAAAAATAGTACCTTGACCTTTGGCATCAAAAGATCGGCAATGTCCATCTGGACTAAAAATTGAACCTTCTTCGTATAGATGACCTCTTTTTATAGGAGCAGAAATACTTGATGCTCCAGCTAAAGCCACATTACATTGTCCAGCCCGAATTGCTTTAACACCTTCGGCAACAGCTAAAAGTGCCGTTGAACATGCCGAATGCACACTAACAGCAGGACCTTTTAAATTTAAATGATAGGCAACTCTTGGCGCAATAAAATCTTTAGAATTTGTAATATAAACTTGATAACTACCTACTTGATTAACAATGTCACTATTTGATAAGATATTATTAGTATGATAAGAAGTGTTATCGCAACCGGCATAAACTCCAACAATATTGTTTTTGTTTGTTAATTGCCCCGATTGTTCTAGAGCTTCGTAGGCTATTTCTAAAAATATACGTTGTTGAGGATCCATGGTTTTTGCCACCATCGGGTTTAAACCAAAAAAGTTAGCATCGAAGCTTTTAGCATCTTTTAAAATACCTCGAGCTTTTACATAATTCGCTTTATCCTTTTCTTGATTAGGTATGCTAATATCTAAGTCTTCATCTGAGAAAAATGAAATGGATTCTTCACCATTTTTTAATATTTCCCAAAATTCCTCTAACGTTTCTGCACCAGGAAATCTTCCAGAAACACCGATAATTGCTATATCTTTATTTGAATTAGATTGAGTTTCTTCCTTTAATGAGAATTCATTGTTTGCGTTTGTATCTAATTTTAAATACTCTGAAAATTGCGCAATAGTTGGAAACTGAAATAACTTAATTAAAGGTATGTCCGTTTTTAATTTTTTTCTTAATTCAGAAATTACTTTCTGAGCTAAAATGGAAGAACCACCAATTTCAAAGAAGTTTTCTTCTAATCCAATAGTATCTAAACCTAAAAATTCACTCCAAACATCTGATAATTCTTTTTCAAGTTCGGTATTTGGCTTTTTTATAACTTGATTAGCTGTAGCTCTTTGTAATACGGGTTCAGGGAGTTGTTTTTTATCGATTTTACCATTTGGAGTTTGAGGAAATTCTTTTAGCCACATATATGTTTTTGGGACTAAAATTTCTGGTAAAATGGATCTTAAACTTTGTTTTACCGCTTTTGTATCTTGAAAGTTGTTTTTTGATGTTAGATAAGCTACAATTTTTGGCTCTATACCAGAATTGTTAATTACAACAGCCGATTGTTTAATATTTGATAAAGCGTTTAGGGTAGATTCTATTTCACCTAATTCAATTCTATGGCCTCTTAATTTTACTTGATTATCAGCACGACCTAAACATAAAATTTCTCCATGAGGTAGTAATTTACCTAAATCACCAGTTTTATAAATTAGTTCAGGTAGGTTCTCGGTAATGTTCGCTGTAAAAAATTTACTTGAAGTTAAATCTGGACGTTTTAAATAACCATTAGAAACACCATCACCAGCAATACAAATTTCACCAATTTCACCAGATTTAACTAGGTTATTTTGTTCGTTTAAAATATAAATTCTTGTATTATCAATAGGTTTACCTATGGTAATGTTATTTGCGTTTTTTTCAACTTTTTTAATGGTCGACCAAATAGTGGTCTCGGTTGGGCCATACATATTCCATAGCTCTATGCATTTTTCTGTTAGCTGTTTTGCCAAGTTTAAGGGCATGGGCTCACCGCCACATAAAGCTTTAATAGGTAAGGGGGTTGTCCAGTCCGAATCTATTAGCATTTGCCATGTTGTAGGCGTGGCTTGCAAATAAGTTATTGATTTTGTTTTAATTAAGTTTAACAATTTCCATCCGTCACTTGCAATGGTATCGTTGGTAAGGACTAGTGTGGCACCCTGTGTTAACGGTAAAAATAATTCTAATCCTGCAATATCAAACGAAATAGTTGTAATAGATAGAACCCTATCTTTGGTTGTAATTCCTGGCCGTTTTGCCATAGAATTTAAAAAATTAACCAAGTTTTTATGAGTGACTTTTACACCTTTAGGTTTTCCTGTAGAACCTGAGGTGTACAGTACATATGCCAAATCATTTTTACTTACTGGTGAGGTTACAGGTGTAGTTGGTGCGTTTTTACAATCCTCAAGTATTTCTTCTATTAAAAGTTTTTCTGTATTCTTCGAAAATGAAGCATCTATGTTTTTATTTGTTATTAAAAATTTTGCTTCAGAATCTTCAATCATAAATTCCAAACGAGATTGCGGAAATTTAGGGTCGAGAGGAACATAGGCGGCTCCACATTGCAAAATAGCAATTAAAATGGGAACTAATTCTGGGCTTCTATTTAGAGAAACCGCAATTAAATCACCTTTTTTTACAGATTTACTTTGTAAAAAATGAGCAAATTTAGTAGCCTGCTCAAATAACTCTTTATATGTTAATTTAACCTCATTAAATTCTAGAGCTAAATGATTTGGAGTATTTTGTGATTGCTCAAATATTAAATTATGAAGGCATTTTTGAGGGAAATCTACCTTTGTATTGTTTAATTTATTATAAGGATCAATTAAATTATTACTTATTAATTTGTTTATAGGTTGTAAAGGGTTTTCAACTAAGCGCTTTAATATATTTTCAAATTCCTCTAAAAGATTTTTTATAGTATCTAATTTAAATAGCGTGGTATTATAATTTACAATTAAATTAGGACCATCGTTATTCATTAGAGCCTGTATTTCAATTTCGAAAGTTGCAAAATCTCTATGATTAAGTATAATTTCGTGGTTTAAACCATTAAATGAAAACAGGTTTTGTAAATTATTGTTAAACTCAATGTTTAAAACAAACGGCACCAAAGGAACCTTAGATATATTGGTAGTAATTGGTAACTTTTGTAATAACTGTCCGAAGCTTACAGATTGGTGTTCAAACGCATCTAATATTTCCGTTTTTCTAATTTTTAGATACTGGTTAAAATTTAAGTTATCGTCTATAACAGATTTTATAGGTAATAGGTTAACACCATGACCAATTAAGCCAGCCATGTCATGATATATATGTCTGGAAGTGTTAAGGCCAATTACTAAATCGTTTTGTTGAATGATTTGTTTTAAAAACAGTTCGAAGGCACTCATAAATGTTACTACTAAACTCGAACCAGCTTTTACACCTAATTGTTTTAAATCGTTAAATAGAGTGCTGTTTAACTTATAATTGTAAACGTTATTATTGTATGTTCTAATTTGCGGTCTTTCAAAATCTAATGGAAGTTCTATATTTGGAACAAAATCTTTATAAAGGTTCAACCAATATTGTTCGTCATTATGGTTAACTTCGTTTTCTCTTTTTGCAAATTCGCTATAACTTAAAGCTTGGTTTAATGGTGGCAATTCGTTTATAGAGTAAGCATTATAGCAAACCGCTAATTCTTTAAAAAATTGATCGACTGATAAGCCATCGCTTATGGCGTGATGAAAAGTAGTAATAAGTACATGTTCTTCGGTACTTAATTTTATTAAACTAAACTTAAATAAGGGACCATGAGTTAAATTAAAAATAAAATTGGCGTCATTTTTAATTAAAAGATCTTGTTGATTTTCTTTTTCAACCTTATCAAAATTTGATAAATCATGAGTGGTTGTTTCGAAACTAATATTTTTGAAAATGGTCATAAAATTACCATCGTCGCTAAAACAAGCTCGCATAGATTCATGCCTTAATACAATTGTATTTAACGATTGATTAAGCGCAAAATCATTTAGTTCACCTCCTCCTAATTTTAAAGAATAAGAAATGTTATAAGCTCTACTGGCATCATTTCCGCCCAAAGCACAATCTACTAAAATCTCTGATTGAGCTTTAGTAGGCGTAATTACTTTTTCGATTTCTGGGCCTGCAAATGGGTTAAAATTTGTTGTATCGATAATTTTATTTTTTAGAGTTGAGGGTGGTTTAAAAAATGAGAGAAATTAATTAAATTAATTTTCAACCTTTATATAATTACCTACTTGATTTGGGTCTGGTACATACCAAGCAGGATTTCCATTGGGATCTCTGCCTAGTTTAGCCCCAACAACTGGAGGTGTGTTTGGAAAAGTGTTGTTTTTTACATCATGTTCCGAAATTATGTTTTTAACTTCAGAACTATTGGATTGATTATTAACAGTTGTTGAATCTAATTTGTTTTGAAGAGATTCAATTTTACTGTTTAATAATTGTAATTGAGTTAAGATACCATCTAAATTAATATTTTGCTCAGGTTTTACAACTTGCGGAGCAACTATAGTTTCAACAGTATTGTTATTGGTGTTGCTTATAGTACTCGTATATCCGTTTTTATCGATATGATTAGCTAATAAATTTGGCGTTGCCAATTCTTCATTTAATTGTCTAAAAGTAATTAATAAATCAAATTCTTTTTTAAGACTTGCAGATAGTTGCGCGAGTACTAACGAATCTAACCCAACTTCTAAAAATGTTTTAGAGTAAGTATCGGGAGTTATATTAATTCCACAAGATTTTTTAATAATTTCTGAAATTTTATTTAATATTTCGTCTTTATTATTGTTTGTGTTTGGTACAATTTCTTGCTGAGGTTGTGCAGCCTTAGGTGTTATAAATGAGTTAGGCGCGTTTAATTTTATATATGTAGCTAGTAAATTTGGCGTAGCTAAATCTTCGTTAAGTTGCCTAAAAGTTATTAGTAAATTAAATTCCTTTTTTAAACTTGCCGATAATTGCGCTAATACCAACGAATCTAGTCCAATTTCTAAGAATGATTTTGAATGTAAACTTTCGTTTAAGGTAATTCCGCAAGACACTTTTATCATTTCAGACAACCTAGAAAGGATGGCGTCGGAATTACTAACTGTTTTACTTGTTTGTAAGCTTGGTGTCTCTTGTGTTTTTGGTTCGTTATTTTGTGTTTTATTTGTAATGTAACCAAAACCATTTAATCCGTTATATACTTGCGGCTCAACCCAACAAGGTTTACGGTCGAAAGCATAACTTGGTAAATTTATTCTTTTTCGTTTTTGTTGTTTATAAAAGGCATTCCAATCTATATTAAACCCGCGAGACCATAATTCGCCAAGTGCATTTAGAATTGAATTATATTCGGCATGGGCCTCATTATCTTTATTAAAACTAAAGCTATGAAATGCAGCTAAAGCTTTGCCACTAGCTTGTTGGTAAGCCAAAGAAGTTAAAGCCTTTCCTGGGCCAATTTCTAATAATACAGGAGCGCTATCATCAAAATTAACAATGGTATCTAAGGCGTCAGCAAATCGAACGGTATTTTTAACATGGTTAACCCAGTAGGTTACACTTGTTGCTTCGGCATCTTTTAGCCATGTACCTGTAACTGTTGATATTATAGGTAAGCGAGGAATGCTAAAGTTGATGTTTTTTAATGCGTCTTCAAAATCTTTAAGCATTGGATTCATCATTTCAGAATGAAATGCGTGGCTTGTAAAAAGTGTTTTGTTTGGTATTTCTTGTTCTGTTAAAAGAGTTGAAAATGCATTGATTACTTCATCTTCTCCAGCAACAACACATAATTGTTTTGAATTTACTGCAGCTATCGATAAATTTTTAGGTAGTATTTTTATAACCTCATTTTCTGGCAATCTAACAGAAAGCATGCTACCTCCTGGAAGCTCACTTACAAGTCGGCTTCTCGTTGTTACTATATATAGGGCATCTTTTAGACTAAAAACTCCGGCCAAATGAGCAGCAACAAACTCACCAACACTATGCCCACACAGCATGGTTGGTTTAATGCCCCAACTAAGCCATAATTTTGCGAGTGCATATTCTGTAATAAAAAGAGCAGGTTGGGTGTAAAATGTATTTCTTAAATCGTTTTCGGCCTTTTCCGTATTTACTTTTGGATAAATAATATCTCTAATATCTAACTTTAAATATGATTTTAGTATTTCGGCACACGTGTCAATAGCTTCTTTAAAAACAATTTCATTGTCATAGAGTGTTTTGCCCATTTGCAAATATTGAGCGCCTTGACCAGGAAATAGAAAGCTGATTTCTGAAGGTATTTCGGTTAAATTATGCGATTTAACTTGCGTTTCAATGTTCGAAGTTAAGTGCTCTAAGGCATGGTTTTTTGAGTTGGTAACTAGAAAACTTCTGTTATTAAAATCTTCTCTTGTATTTGATAAAGAATAAGCAATATCGGCAATACTGGTATTATTTTCTTTAATAAGATAATTGCTTAAGCTCGATTTATACAAGTTTAAACTGTTTTGAGATTTAGCCGACCAAGTTAATAGGTTGAAAGGTCTACCTGAATCTGTTTTTATTTCAGGATTATCATATTCTTCAACAATAACATGAACATTTGTGCTTCCAACTCCAAAGGAACTTATACCAGCTCTTCTTGGACCATTTTTTGCTTCCCAAGGACTTAAGTTGGCGTTAATGTAGAATGGACTATTTTTAAAATCGATGTTTGGATTCGGATTTTTAAACCCAACTAATGGAGGTAATTGTTTATGTTTAAGCGATAGCATTACCTTAATTAAACCCGCTACTCCTGCAGCAGATGTGGTATGTCCAAAATTACCTTTTATAGAACCTATTGCGCAAAAACCGTTGTTTTCTTGTTTACCAAAAGCTAATTTTAGTCCTTCTACTTCTATAGGATCCCCAACAGGGGTAGACGTTCCATGTGCTTCGACATAACTTATTGTTGAGGGCAGGATTTGAGCATCGTTAAAAGCTCTTTTTATAGCTTCAGATTGCCCCTTTGAGTTAGGAGTCATAAAACTACCTCTATTTCCTCCATCGTTATTAACTCCTGTTCCTTTTATAATACCATAAATGGTATCGCCATCTTTTTGGGCTTCTTCAAGACTTTTTAATACTACAACTCCAGCACCATCACTAAAAACCGTGCCTTTACCAGAAGCATCAAAAGGTCTTGTATGGCCATCGGGATTTAAAATATAGCCTTCGTCGTAAACATGGCCACTATTAATAGGAGAAGTTACGCTAGAGCCACCAGCAAGTGCAACATCGCATTGCCCACTTTGTATTGATTTTACAGCTTCAGCAACGGCTAATAAAGAGGTAGAGCAAGCTGAATATAAACTTACCGCTGGACCTTTTAAATCTAAATGATATGACACCCTAGGTGCTATAAAATCTTTACCGTTAACAGAATAAATCTGCATGTACCCTAATAGATCCTTTAATTCTTCATTTAAAAACACATTACTTTCGTAATATGAATTTACTTCGCTTCCAGCATAAACCCCAATTTTTCCTTTATAATGTTTTGGTAAATGCCCCGATTGTTCTAAAGCTTCCCAACAAATTTCTAAAAACAAGCGCTGTTGAGGATCCATCGCTTTAGCTAATAATGGATTTAACCCAAAAAACTCAGCATCAAATGTTTTGGCTTCTGGTAATACTCCTCTTGCCGAAACATATTGTGGGTCGTTTTTTAGATAATCAGGAATACTTGGGTCTAATTCTTCTTTAGTAAAAAACGATATCGTTTCTTTTCCTTCTTTAATAACCTCCCAGAGTTCATCAATAGTAGCGGCACCAGGAAATCTACCTGACATTCCAATAACTGCTACTTCTTTAGGTTTTATATTATTTTTTTCTAATGTAAAAGTAGCATCATTAAACTGCTCAATGGTTTCAGATAATTGTTTAATTGTGGGATTGGTATAAATTTTTGATACAGAGAATGAATCATCAATATTTTTAATCATAGATGCAGTAACTTTTTGAGCCAATAGGGATGTGCCTCCCATGTCGAAAAAGTTATCATTAATACCAACTTTATCAATTTTTAAAGCGTCACTCCATATACTTGCAATCTCTTTTTCAATAGAGTTACGAGGTTTTTCATAGGCTAGGGTAGCATCTTGTCTTTTATATTCTGGCGAAGGTAAATTCTTCTTGTCAACTTTACCATTGGATGTTAACGGAAATTTTTCAACCCATACAAATAATGAGGGAATCATATATTCGGGTAAAATATCTGCTAATTGAGTTTTTAACAAAGAAGTATCTCCATGAGATTCTGTTGGTTGAACATAAGCAATTAGCCTAGTTTCCCCATCTAATTGGTTGTTTGTTAAAACAACAGTTCTGTTAATTTTTGGTAATGAATTTATAGCAGATTCAACTTCTCGCAATTCTATTCTATAGCCACGAATTTTAACTTGATCGTCTACTCTTCCTACAAATTCCATTTCACCATTTGGTAAAAGTTTGGCTAAATCTCCGGAGCGATACATTCTTAGGTTAGGGTCATTTATATCGGCAGTAAACCTTTCGTTGGTTAGTTCTTCTCGATTTAAATAGCCTCTTGCAACACCTAATCCAGAAACATAAATTTCTCCTGTTTCTCCAACAGCTGTTGGTTTTTTATTTGCATCTAATAAATGTATTGCTAATGTTTGCAGTGCTTTACCAATATTTGAAATATTGCCGTCAATTTCGGTTTCACCAATTTCTTTATACATGGCATGTACGGTAATTTCTGTAATACCATACATATTTATAAATTTAGTTTTTGGATAGCGATTGTACCAAGTTTTTAAATATTTTGGATATAACGCTTCTCCTGCAAATATTATATAGCGCAATGCTAAATCGGGTTTAGTAATATGGCTAGTTGTTTCTACTAGATTTATGAATGCAGAAGGTGTTTGGTTTAAAATTGTAATTTTTTCTTCCTCAAGAAAGGTTAAAAATTTAATAGCATCTTTAATAATTGGTTTATCTAGTATAATAAGTTTACCTCCAAAAAATAGAGCTCCATACATTTCCCAAACCGAAACATCGAAACAAAACGAATGGAACATGCACCAAACATCATTTTCGTTAAAATCATACAACGTATCACCGCTAAAAAGTAAGCTAGTAATATTACGATGTTCTAGCATTACACCCTTAGGATTTCCAGTAGTTCCTGATGTATAGATTACATAACATAAACTATTTACTTTAGGTGTTATGTTGTGTTCTAAAGATTTGCTTTGAGTTTTCTGATTGTCAATGAAAGCGTTAACAAAGTCATTATCAACTGTTAGTTTACATTTACTGTCTTGTTGTATATAATCTCTTCTTTGTTTAGGGTAATTCGGGTCGATAGGCACATAAGCCGCACCCGATTTCAAAATACCAAGAAATGCAATTATAATCCAATGGTTAGTATCAATTGTTACAGATACTAAATCATCTAATCCAACAGTAAAAGAAGATGTAATGTAATTCGAAAATTGATTTGAAAGTATATCTAACTCTTTATAAGTAATTTTAGTTTTGTTATAAACAAGAGCTATATTGTTCGGGGTTTTTTCAACTTGTTTTTGAAACAAATCGATTATAGTATATTCAGGAATATGATTAATCTTAGTCATAAGATACTATTATTTTCTTTAGATAATAAACATAAATTACCAAAAACCAAACAAATTTGTTTGGTTAAAGTTGTTAAAAAAAATGGTGCTATTAATCTAAATTATATTTTAGACTAGAGGGATGTAATCTAATTTCAAATATAAAATAGGAATTTTAAATTTAATGTTAAAATCTGCTGATAGTATTTAAAAATCGATAAAATGTTAGTATTAATGGAATTAATCAATTTTATTGGTTGTAATAGGAATACATAGCTTGAAGAAAACGAAGCTTTAAGAATTTAATTAGTCTAAATAAAGTTTAAAAAGTAATTAAAAGTATAGATTTAAGTTCAAATCTTTATTTGCTTAGTATCAAATTTTTCGTGATTATTCTTATAAAATTAATTGATAATTAGTCATGTAAAATATGCTCAGATATTGATTTTCTAACAGAATATGGCATTTTTTTTGAATAACCAAGTCTTAGAATAATCATTGGGTATTCATTTTTTTGTAATAACGTATCAGTTAGGTCTTTTGATATTTGAGGTACTTCACACGGTTGGTTTAAATAGGTGAAACTTATTCCTAATTGTGTGCATTTTAGGCAAAATCTTTGTAAGTTTCTTCCTGTATTAATCCAATTATTTGTGGTGTTACCTAAACATGTAAACAAGGCCATGTGAGACGATGAGTTAATGTTTTGTAGTGTAATATCATTTTGTTTTTCTGGTGTAAAAGCATTAAGTAACATGGCTTCTCCCACATCGCGAGGTAACTCTGGTAACCCAATAGTTTCATAGGTTAATCCGTCATTATGTTCAACTAATTCTTCCTTGTTAAATCGAATCCATTCCAGTAGTTCTTTTTTGAATTTTTCGTTATTAAAAAGTATATTATTGCCTTCACAAATATATTGCGATAATTTATTGAAGGTTTTTGAATCTTTTTCAATCAATAAGAGGTTGGTATGATTTTCTAGAATTAAACTATCGAGAAGTTCGATATCGGATTTTGGAATTAAGGTATGGTTATATTTACTTCTATTTGTTTGTCTTAGTTCTATTTGTTCAAATAAATAGTTTGCTTTTGGAGATACGGCGACTTTTAAATAGATTTTAACACTATTTGTATTTGTAAATTGTACATTAAAATCATACCCCAAATTCGTGGCCGAAATACAAATGTTTTCTAAGGCGCAACCAATACTTATATATAATTCTCGATGATCGCTATCAATTATTGGGAGTGATTTTTCTAAGTTAGGAATTATCTCAATATAGGAATTATCTATTTTAAAAAACCAAGGTTGAGTATTATGTCCAGAAGCAGCTTTATGTCCGTATGTTATTATGGTTTTAAAATCTGCTATTGTTTTACTTGAGGTAAACATTTTCAATTTTATAAAATAGTTATTAGTTGGGATTGACAATTTAAATAATTAAAGTGAGAAAACAAGTGTTAAAATTTATTATTTACATTGTACCCGAGAGTAATGGTGTAAGCATTAACTCAAAGCGCTAAGAGAATTTAAAAAAATAAAACCAACCAGAGTAGAATTTTGGTTTTACAAAAAAAGTGCGCACGAGAAGACTCGAACTTCCACGACCTAAACGGTCACTGGCCCCTCAAGCCAGCGCGTCTACCAATTCCGCCACGTGCGCTATTTATGTCTTGCTAAAATAAGTGTTTATTATAAATTTAAGCAAAAAAAAACCTTGTTAATTTAACAAGGTTTTTGTGACCGGGCTGGGGCTCGAACCCAGGACCCTCTCCTTAAAAGGGAGATGCTCTACCAACTGAGCTACCCGGTCTTGCAAGGCTTATATTGTTTGCGTTTGCGGGTGCAAATATAGAACCTTTATTCAATTAAACAATACTTTTTTTAAATTTTTTTTCGTTTTTTTGCACCCACTTATTCTATGTTTTTAATAATCAATTTGTAAGGTAAAAAATGATAATAATTTTAATTGGATATATGGCTTCTGGGAAGTCTACAATAGGTAAAAAATTGGCTAAAAAACTAAATTATGATTTAATAGATTTAGATGATTATATTGAAGAAAAGGAACAATTAACCGTTACAGATATTTTTAAAAACAAAGGCGAAATTTATTTTAGAAAGCAGGAAACACATTATTTAAAACAACTTTTAAGTGCTAATGAGTCGTTTATTTTATCATTAGGAGGCGGCACACCATGTTTTGGTAATAATATGGAGCTTATTTTAAATGAAACCAATGCAAAAAGTATTTATTTAAAAGCTTCATTACCTAAATTGGTTAAAAAACTGATTAAAAAGAAAGCGAAGCGCCCGTTAATAGCGCATATTGAAACAGAGGAAGCGCTTACCGAGTTTATTGGTAAGCATTTATTTGAACGTTCGGCGTTTTACAATCAAGCCGAAGTGGTTGTCGCTACGGATGGCAAATCGAAAAAAGAGATTGTTAACGAAATTGTTTCAAGGTTATTCTAAAACAGCTTCAAAGGTTTTGCCTTCTAATACAATATTAATGTGTTCGTGAAGCGAGGTAGAAAGTGAAATCCCTTTAAAATCGGCTTTTACCGGATATTTTTTGTGATTTCGGTTTACCAAAACAGCCGTTTTAAATTGTTTTAAAGGCACATTTAAAAAATGTTTAACACCATAAATTAGGGTTGTGCCCGAGTTTAAAACGTCATCAACCAGAATAACCGATTTATCTTTATAATCTTCAGCCGAAATTGAAGTTTTTATTTCTGCTAACGGATTTTTTTTATCAATACTAACTTTACAAAGTATAGGTGTGATGCTCGATATTTTTTCAAGCATATGTTTTAGTTTTTTGGCAAATATATAACCGTTTTTATCAATTCCAGCCAAAACCACTTCGGTTTCATAAACGTTGGTTTCGTAAATTTGAAAAGCAATGCGTCTTATCTTATCATTAATTTCATCATGATTAAGTATTACATTATTCTTCACCGTCATAATAATAAATTGTAAAATTAAGCTATAAAATTACTCATTTTCATCATAAAAATCATCAATATCGCGTCTATCTTTTTTAGTAGGTCGTCCAGTACCTTTTTTACGATAATAATCTTTCGAGAATTTTAGGAGTTCTTGCGCTTCAAATTCGGTTTTTGGGGTTAAATCGGTTCTATAAATATCAACCAATTTTGCGCCAACACGATTTGGTGGTATATCATTTACTTTAAGTTTATAATTTATTTGGTTCTTTCTAACCTCTATGGTGTCTTGTGCATAAACCTCTCTGCTAGGTTTTATAGCGTCGCCATTTATTTTAACTTGTCCTTTTTTACAAGCTGTAGTGGCTAAACTACGGGTTTTGTAATAACGCACGCACCATAAATACTTATCAATTCGCATATTTTTATTGTAAAAACTACGTTAATGTTATTGTGCAAGAATATATTAAAATTGTATCTTGCGCCTTCAAAAATAAGCAATAATGAGAATAGAAAAAGTTACTTTATTAATTTTAGTATTAATTGTTGGTTTTGTGTCTTGTAAAAAAGATGATGATGCTGGGTCTACAGTTGTTGAAATAAGAGATCGTGGAGAACAACAAATAGCCGATAACGATTCTATTATAAAATATTTGAGTACACATTATTTCAATAAAAGCGATTTTGATGGAAATACCAATCCTAAAATAGCCGATTTACGAATTACCGAAATTACAACTGAAAATATATCTGCTGATGCTGATTCTATTTTAATAAATCAATTAAGAGATGTTAATACTAATCCAGATGGTAAATTAGTAAAATACGAAACAGTGTTTGCTGATACTAATTATGAATATTATGTTTTAATATTAAACGAAGGTTATTCTGAAGCGCCTTCTCCTACTTTTGCCGATAATATTTTAGTTACTTATGAAGGGTTTACATTAGATAATGAGGTTTTTGATAGTTCAATACTACCTGTTGAATTTGACCTGATAGGTGATGGTGTAAACACAGCAGGTTTAGTGCCTATTTGGAGGAAAGTGTTGCCTAGATTTAAAACTGCAGAAGGCTTCGTTGAGCAACCGGATGGTCTTGTAGAATATTATAATCACGGTACAGGAGTTATGTTTGCGCCTTCAGGTTTGGGGTATTTTGCAACGACAAGTGCAGGAATTCCTTCGTATTCACCTTTAATTTTTAAGTTTGAATTATTTAAAAAATATGAGAATGACCATGATGGTGATGGTGTACCGTCTTATATGGAAGATATAGATGGTGATGGTGAATTTACTATTAATTATGATGATTTAAGTGGTGACGATACCGATGATGATACCGATGGAGATGGCACACCAGATTATATTGATATTGATGATGATGGCGATGGTATTGCAACCATTTATGAAGATATAGATGAGGATGGCGATCCAACAAACGATGACACTAATGGAAATACTATTCCGAATTATCGAGATCCAGAAGATACATTATCGAATTTAGATAACGACTAAAACATAAAAAACCTCGCCATTTGCGAGGTTTTTTTATGCTTTAAAGTTTTTCTGTTTTATAAAATAATAGATAAACTTAAAATTAATTGGTCTGGACGCGTATCTAGTCGGTTAGTGCCGGCACCATTATTATCTAAAAAAGTGGCTTCATTTTCGCTAAACCCACGTTCGTAGCGTAAATCAATACCAACTTTTTTTAAGCTTAAGCCAATACCAAAGTTTAGGCCAACCGAGAAATCTTCTTCAATTTCTCCAAGGGTAATATCATCAAATTCCGAATCTAATATATATTGTAATGAAGGGCCAGCAAAAACACTAACAGGGCCTATAATTTTAGCACCTAATAATAAGGGCGCATCTAATTTTTGC
Organism: Neotamlana nanhaiensis; assembly: GCF_000943555.1. Taxonomy (GTDB): domain Bacteria; phylum Bacteroidota; class Bacteroidia; order Flavobacteriales; family Flavobacteriaceae; genus Neotamlana; species Neotamlana nanhaiensis. The sequence goes on from NZ_JTDV01000003.1 coordinate 451,759, forward strand.
ATGCTAAATTCGTCTTCTCTATAATCACTTTTTGTGCTGGTATAAACCAATTCTGGTCTAAAAAATACTTTGGTGCCTACTTTACCAAAAATACCAAAATGGTAACCAATATTTCGTTCTGGGTGTTCGTACGAATCTGCTGCAGAGTTAAAATAATCGCCATTTGCATTGTAATTTATACCGCCTTTAAAACCAAAACCACTTGCAGTTTGTGCCATTGTTATGGCAGGAATACTAACAATAGCAATTAATACTAAAATAAACTTTTTAGAAATTTTCATAATGTTCGTTTTTAAGATTTTGTTTGTACAATCAAAAACGTTGCCAAACGGATATTATTTTCTTTTCGATTGAAATTAAATGAATCATCATTCATGTTAAAATTAATTAATTTATCTAAATTTTTCAGAATTAAAGCTCATAATACTGATTTGAATTTTACGCAAAACGCCATTAAGAAAATCAACATTAATAATTAATTTCATTTTTCAGTGATTATCTTTGCAGCCTTACAGAATTGAACTGATGAAATTTGAATTAAAAGCAAACGACCCCAATAGCAAAGCACGAGCAGGAAAATTAACTTTAGATCACGGTGTTATTGAAACACCTATTTTTATGCCTGTTGGTACCGTTGCCACTGTAAAAGGCGTGCATCAACGTGAGTTAAAAAACGATATAAATCCCGATATTATTCTGGGTAATACCTACCATTTATATTTACGTCCGCAAACACCAATTTTAGAGAAAGCAGGTGGTTTACATAAGTTTATGAACTGGGATCGAAACATTTTAACCGATTCTGGAGGTTACCAAGTGTATTCGCTTTCGGCAAACCGAAAAATTAAAGAAGAAGGTGTAAAATTTAAAAGTCATATCGATGGCAGTTACCATACGTTTACACCAGAAAATGTTATGGAAATTCAGCGTACCATTGGTGCCGATATTATTATGGCTTTCGATGAGTGTACACCATACCCATGCGATTATAATTATGCCAAACGCTCTATGCACATGACGCATCGTTGGTTAGATAGATGTATCAATCATCTTGAAAAAACACCTTTAAAGTATGGTTATAATCAGGCGTTTTTTCCAATAGTTCAAGGTAGTACTTATAAAGATTTAAGGCAACAATCGGCCGAATATATAGCCAACGCAGGCGCTTTTGGTAATGCTATTGGCGGACTTTCGGTGGGCGAACCTGCAGAAGAAATGTATGCCATGACCGATGTAGTTTGTAATATTTTACCAGAAGATAAACCAAGATATTTAATGGGAGTGGGTACACCAATCAATATTTTAGAAAATATTGCGTTAGGTGTAGACATGTTTGATTGCGTAATGCCAACCAGAAATGCAAGAAACGGGATGTTATTTACCGCCCATGGAACCATAAATATTAAAAATTTAAAATGGGCTGAAGATTTTTCGCCTATAGATGAAATGGGGATAACATTTGTTGATACCGAGTATAGTAAAGCCTATTTAAGGCATTTATTTACGGTTAACGAATTGTTAGGTAAACAAATAGCAACCATTCATAACTTAGGATTTTATTTGTGGTTGGTTCGAGAAGCTAGAAAACATATATTAGCAGGAGATTTTGCAGTATGGAAAGATAAAATGGTAAAACAAATGGACAAGCGTTTATAGTTTTTACCTGCTTAAAATCTTACTTTAAATAGTTGTTTAAAACAAAAAGTGCTTCTGTAATGAAGCAATTAGCGAATGAAAATATTAGACTGGTACATATTAAAACGTTATTTGTTTACCTTTTTTATGATGTTGCTGTTGTTTATACCTATTGGAATTACAGTGCATTTAGCAGAAAAAATTGGTAAAATTCTTGAAAATGAAGTACCATTAAATGAAGTGTTACTGTATTTATTAGACTTTACTATTTACTTCGCGCACATTCTTTTTCCATTGTTTTTGTTTATTTCGGTAATATGGTTTACATCAAAATTGGCCAATAATACCGAGGTGATTGCCTTTTTAAGTTCGGGCGTATCGTTTTATAGGTTTTTACGTCCTTATATGATTGGCGCAACCATTGTGGGCATTTTAGCGATAATTTTAGGGTTATTTTTAGCTCCAAAGGCAAGTGAAGGCTTTAATAATTTTAGCTATAAATATTTTAAACGGAATAAAGGCGTTGTTGAAAACACCAATGTTTTTAGGCAAATTAACGATAACGATATTATTTATGTAAGTTATTTTGATGTAAAACGAAATAAGGGTTCTAATTTTACTTTAGAGCATTTTGAAGATGACCAATTAAAATATAAAATGTACGCTTCAAATATTGTTTATAATGAAGCCGATTCAACTTACACCTTAACCAATTACGTAAAACGAACTATAGGTGAAAATAATGACGAACTCGAAATTTTAAAGAAAAAAGATACTGTTTTTAGTTTCGAGGTAGACGATTTAATACCCGAAATATTCGCCGCCGAAACTAAAATGTATGGCGACTTAAAACGCTTTATTGCTAAAGAAGAGGCCAGAGGATCATCAAACGTTGGGCGTTTTAAGTTGGTATTATACCGTAAGTGGAGTTTACCGGTTTCGGTGTTTATTTTAACGTTAATAGCGGTGGCTGTATCGTCAATAAAAAGGCGAGGCGGTATGGGAGTAAACCTAGCATTAGGAATTTGTATTGCTATGGTTTTTGTGTTTTTCGATAAGATTTTTGGGGTAATGGCAGAACAATCAGATTTTTCCCCAATTATTGCAGTATGGTTTCCTAACTTTATTTTTAGCATTTTAGCTATATACCTTTTATATAATGCCAAACGCTAACTTAAAAAGTTACCTGCATTTACATCTTTTAGTATTTATTGCAGGTTTTACGGCTATTCTTGGTGAACTTATTTCAATTTCTGCAGTTCCTTTAGTGTGGTTTCGTATGGTGTTTGCTTCGGTTTTAATGCTTATTTATATTAAAGTCGCTAAAATTAGTTTAAAAATTCAGTTAAAATCTATTTTTAAATTGGCTTTAGCTGGTGTTATTATAGCTTTACATTGGATTACTTTTTTTGGAGCCATCGACGAAGCTAATATTTCCATAGCCTTAGCTATGTTTTCCACTGGAGCTTTTTTTGCATCTTTTATCGAACCTATCATTTACAAACGTCGAATTATATGGTACGAAATTGTATTTGGTTTAATTGTGGTTTTAGGAGTTTTTATTATAACTCAAAGTGAAATAAAGTATATTACGGGAATTGTTTTAGGAATTTCTTCTGCATTTTTTTCATCATTATTTGCTGTTTTAAATGGAAGCTTTTTAAAGAAGCATTCGGCTACAGTAATATCGTTTTACGAATTTTTAAGTGGTATCGTATTTATTTCGTTGTATATTTTAATTTTTAAAGACGGATTTTCAACTCAATTTTTCAGTCTTAGTAAGCCAGATTTTATCTATTTGTTTATTTTGGCATCGGTTTGTACCACTTATGCCTTTATCGCTTCGGTTTATATAATGAAAGATATTAGTCCGTTTACGGTGGTGTTAACATACAATTTAGAACCTGTTTACGGCATTGTTTTGGCCGTAATTTTATTCCCTGAAAAGGAAAAAATGACTTCTAATTTTTACATTGGAGCGGCAATAATATTAGCAGTTGTACTGTTAAATGCCTCATTAAAATACCGAAGAAAACGAAAAAGAAAACTTAGTTAGCCGTTAAAAGCTATAAAGTTTTTATATTTGTACACTAACCAAAATTTAAAATTACATTAAAAAATTCTTATGGAATATTTAGAATTTGAACTCCCAATAAAAGAACTTGAAGACCAATTAGATAAATGTAAAGTTATTGGTGAAGAGAGTGAAGTAGATGTTACTGAAACCTGTTCACAAATAGAAAAAAAGCTTGCAGATACTAAAAAGGAACTATACAAAAACCTAACGCCATGGCAGCGTGTGCAGTTATCGCGCCATCCTAATCGTCCGTATACCTTAGATTATATCAAGGCTATTTGTGGCGATTCTTTTTTAGAATTACATGGCGATCGTAGTTTTAAAGATGATAAAGCTATGATTGGTGGTTTAGGTAAAATTGGCGACCAAAGTTTTATGTTTATTGGTCAGCAAAAAGGATATAATACAAAAACAAGACAATACCGAAATTTCGGGATGGCAAATCCTGAAGGCTACCGTAAAGCATTACGTTTAATGAAATCGGCAGAGAAGTTTGGTATTCCGGTGGTTACACTTTTAGATACACCTGGTGCTTACCCTGGTTTAGAAGCCGAAGAACGCGGACAAGGTGAAGCTATTGCTAGAAATATTTTAGAAATGACACGTTTAGAAGTGCCTGTAATTACTATTATTATTGGTGAAGGTGCTTCTGGTGGAGCTTTAGGTATTGGTGTTGGTGATAAAGTTTTAATGCTTGAAAATACTTGGTATTCTGTAATTTCTCCTGAATCTTGTTCGTCTATTTTATGGCGTAGCTGGGAATATAAAGAACAAGCTGCTGAAGCTTTAAAGTTAACAGCTTCAGACATGAAAAAACTTAAATTAGTAGACGAGATTATTAAAGAACCTCTTGGTGGTGCGCATAGAGATCGCGAAAAAACATTTACAACAGTGAGTAATGCTATTGTAAAATCGTACGAGGCTTTAAAAACGTTATCTCCTAAAGATTTAGTAGCGCAACGTATGGATAAATACTCGCAAATGGGTGTTTTTAAAGGTTAAACGCGTTTTACATAAAAAATTTAAAATCTGAAGTGTCATGACTTCAGATTTTTTTTATGCTTATTCACAATTTTTTTAAGTTATTAACAGTTAAATTGTTAAACCTTAGTGAACAAACCTCATGTTTTTTTAAACTAAGTTCACTTCTTTTTACTTACTTTCGTAGTTATGAAACAACCCAATCAGTTACAAGGATATAAAGTTGATAAAAGCACATTAATCAACTTAGAGAAAGGAAAAATACCGCCACAAGCTCTTGATTTAGAAGAGGTTGTATTGGGGGCGATGATGATTGATAAAAAAGGGGTTGATGAAGTAATTGATATTTTAAGCTCGGATGCATTTTATAAAGAAGCTCATAAACATATTTTTGAAGCCATCTTTCAGTTGTTTGAAAATAGTGAGCCAATCGACTTATTAACAGTATCATCGCAATTAAAGAAGAATGGAAAACTTGAACTTGCTGGTGGCGATTTTTACCTTATTTCGTTAACTCAAAAAGTATCGTCTTCGGCGCATATCGAATTTCATGCACGTATTATTTTACAAAAATTTATTCAGCGAAGCTTAATTAAAATTTCAAGTGAAATTATTGAAGAAGCTTATGATGAAACTAAAGACGTTTTCGATTTACTAGATACAGCCGAATCTAAACTGTATGAAGTTACCCAAGGAAACATTAAAAAATCGAGTGAGACGGCGCAAGAATTAGTAATTCAAGCTAAAAAGAAAATTGAAGAAATCTCGAATAAAGAAGGGTTAAGTGGTATTCCAACAGGTTTCACTAAACTCGATAAATTAACATCTGGTTGGCAGCCTTCCGATTTAATTATTGTAGCGGCACGTCCGGGTATGGGTAAAACGGCTTTAACGCTTTCTATGGCGAGAAACATAGCGGTCGATCAAAATCAAGCTGTGGCATTTTTCTCCTTAGAGATGGCTTCAGTACAGTTAATTACGCGTTTAATTTCTAGCGAAACGGGGCTGTCTTCAGAAAAATTAAGAACAGGAAAACTTGAAAAACACGAGTGGGAACAACTTAACGTTAAAGTTAAAAGTTTAGAAAAAGCGCCGTTGTTTATTGATGATACACCTTCTCTTTCAATATTCGATTTACGTGCAAAAGCGCGTCGTTTAGCATCGCAACACGATATTAAATTAATTATGATTGATTACTTGCAGTTAATGACTGCAGGTGGTGGTCATGGTGGTAATCGTGAACAAGAAATTTCGATGATTTCGCGAAACCTTAAAGCTTTGGCAAAAGAGCTAAACGTACCTGTTATTGCTTTATCACAGTTGTCGCGTGCAGTTGAAACCCGTGGAGGTAGTAAGCGCCCGTTACTTTCAGATTTACGTGAATCGGGAGCGATTGAGCAGGATGCCGATATTGTAAGCTTTATTTACCGCCCCGAATATTATAAAATTGATGAATGGGATGATGAAGAACGTTCTCCAACCGAAGGTCAAGCCGAATTTATTATTGCAAAACACCGTAATGGTGGTTTGGAAAATATCCGTTTAAAATTCTTAGGGCATTTAGGTAAGTTTGACAATTTAGATGATTTCGATTCGCCTTTCGAGTTCCATTCAAAAATGAATGAAGGTTCAGATGATGGTTTTTCGGCAAGTAATTTTAGTGCTTCACCAGACCAAGCTTTTGGTAGTTCATTAAATAGTCAAGACGACGACGATGTTCCGTTTTAACGCTTATTATAGCTTTTCTTTAAAATTTTCAATCCCAAATTAAACGATGCTAAACGAGCGTAAAACCACCAATATTCTACTTTTAATTATAGTAATTCCTATTGTGTTTTATTTATTAAAGGTGTTATCTTTTATTTTTATTCCATTGGTGTTTGCTATGTTTATTGCATTGTTGTTTTTACCAATAATGCGTTGGTTAGCCAAACGGCGTGTGCCAAAAATATTGAGTATTTTAATTGTAATATTATTGATATCTGGAGGTTTGGCTGTAGGTGTTGAACTGGTTAAATTGTCAAGCAAACAAATTTTAGCCGGTGATTCTACATTTTTTTCAGATGCGGAAATAAAGCTGAATGAAGCCACTTTGTATTTAGAGAACACCTTTGGTTTGGTGTTGGAAAAGGATGAAAATTTTTTAGCACAATTCATCAAAAAAGAAAACATTGGAACAACTGTAAGTTTTTTAAATAAATTTTTAACTGGTTTGTTAATGACGGTGTTTTTTGTGGTATTACTGCTAGCTGAATCTGTAAACGTTCACGATGTTTTAAATAAAACAGTTTTAAAAAAGAAACGAACGAGTTTGCTAACTTATGGCAAAATCCAGAAGGAATTAAACACCTTTATAAAAGTAAAATTTTTAGTAAGTTTTTTAACAGGTCTAGGTACGGGTTTAGCCTGTTACTTTTTCGATGTTAGCTTCCCAATTTTTTGGGGCTTATTTGCTTTTGTTATCAACTTTGTACAAATGGTAGGCTCGTTTATTGCTGTAATTGCACTTTCAATTTTTGCTTTTGTTGAAATTGATGCCATGAGTACATTACTGTTTTTTATTATTGCTATTTCTGGAGTTCAGGTGTTATTTGGTGCTATTTTAGAACCTATTTTTATGGGAAAATCCTTTTCAATAAATGTTATAACTGTGCTTATTATGCTTATGTTTTGGGGATTTCTTTGGGGTATTCCAGGACTTATAATGGCCATTCCAATTACGGTTTTTCTAAAAATTATATTTGAACAGTTTCCGAGTACTAAAAAAATATCCGAATTAATCTCGTAGTAAGGTTTTCAAGTTTCTTCATTACGTTTTAAAATATTTACTTTCAGTTTATAAAAAAAACTAATCTTCAGCACTTTTTTCTGAAAACATTTCGATTTATTTGTTTTTACCTAACAAGAATAATAAAATAGATAAGCATTACTTAGCGTTATCTAAATATTGCCTCAATTTTTTTATTTTTACTTAATGAAAAAGAATCTACTTTTATTAGTCCTATTTTGTTTTTGCATGAAAACTTACGCATCCTATATTCTTATACCAATGGATGCCGATTCGCAAAAAAATCATCTTAAAGCCTACGGGATAACATACTGGACTTTAAATAAGGAGTTAAAAGTAAAATGGCTGTTAAATTATAGAGGAGGTTCGTTTTTATTACCAGATACCGAAGCTATTCAACGCGAATGTCAAATACGAGGCGTCTCGTTCGAAATACTTTCTAATAGCAAAACTGAAAGTATTTTACATGAAATAAGTAGTCCAAGTAAAAATATGGAAGCAGTTGTGTTAGAAAAAGCGCCTAAAATTGCTGTTTATACACCCGATGGAAAGCAACCTTGGGACGATGCAGTTACAATGGTGTTAAAATATGCCGAAATTCCATATGAAACAGTTTACGATGAAGAAGTTTTAAACGATGGTTTGTTGGCGTTCGATTGGTTACACTTACACCATGAAGATTTTACTGGACAATTTGGTAAATTTTATGCGCAATACCGTGCAGCATCATGGTATATTGAAGAAAAAAAAGCGGCTGAGAAATTAGCTGAACGTCTAGGTTATAATAAAGTGTCACAAGAAAAATTAGCCGTAGCTTTAAAAATTAGAAACTATGTTGTTGGAGGTGGATTTATGTTTGCCATGTGTAGTGCGACCGATAGTTTTGATATTGCGCTTTCGGCTGAAGGGGTTGATATTTGCGAACCTATGTTTGATGGTGATGGCAGTGATGCAGCTTATCAAAATAAAATTGATTACAATAAAACCTTTGCATTTACCAATTTTACTTTAGAGCGTAGTCCCACTACTTATGAGTTTTCATCTATCGATATGACTCAAAAAAGAAGGATTCCAAAAACTAGCGATTATTTTTCGCTTATGGAATATTCGGCAAAATGGGATCCTATACCAACCATGTTGTGTCAAAACCATACGGCATTAGTGAAAGGTTTTATGGGGCAAACCACATCATTTACTAGAGATGAAATTAAATCGAATGTTTTGGTTATGGGCGAAACTAAAGTAAATGGAGAAGCCAAATACATTCATGGCATAAAAGGGAAAGGTTTTTTTACCTTTTACGGTGGGCATGATCCTGAAGATTACCAGCACAGAGTAGGGGATGCTAAAACTGAGCTTGATTTACACCCAACATCTCCTGGATATAGGTTAATACTTAATAATGTATTATTTCCTGCAGCCAAGAAAAAGAAACAAAAAACATAAAAGAGAGAGATGTTATTGGGGTTTTTTATTAGTGTTATTGGTCTATTATTTTTAATTATTAACACAGTGCTATTCGTTAAAAATAGAATAGTCAGAAAGAATGTTTCAAAAGTCTTTATAGTTTATTTAGTGGTTTTATGTGTCATTGAAGTCTTTTGCCATGTAATAGGCTACTTAAAACCAAACTCAAATTTCTTTTTGTCACATTTCTATTTCAATTTTCAATTTCTGTTTTTAAGTTATTTATACTTCACGTTGTTTAAACATAACAAGGCAAAATCGTTAATTATTATTGGTTTTATAACCGGTTTTTTAATAGTGCTATCAAGTTATATTGTAAATCCGAATGTATTTTGGCAGTTCAATGAATTGGAGATAATAACAACCTCTAGTTTGTTAGTTATTTTTGCCTTATGCTTCATCATTACTAATATTGAAAAACGACACGATTATTTTAATTTTTCAATTGGATTAATAATGTATTTACTGTGTAGCATTTTAATCTTTTTAACAGGAAATACTAATTTAGTTTTTATAAAAAACCCATACATTGATATATGGGTTTTTAATTCGTTATTTTATATTTTATTTCAGGTTATGATTTATAAAGAATACATGCATTTAAAGAAGGATAAAAATTAATCAACTTCAACTAATATTCTTGTAAACTCATACGAATAGCCATCGCTAACGGTACCTGTAGATAAACTGGTGCCATCTAATGTAAATGCGCCTGTTGATTCAAATGTAACTTCACCATATTCTGTTCCATTAATACTTAAATACGATTTGTCGGTTTCGTTATTTTGAGAAAAAGAATAAGTACCGCTGTCTAATAAATCTTCTTTTGAGTCGTCCGTATTGTTGTTGGTGATAGTTAAATTTTCTTCCTCACCATCAAACTCCCACACAATAGTGTGTAATTCAAATTGACTTGTTGAACCTGATACGCCTCCATTAGACTCTACAAGATGCCATTGTTCTTTATAAGTTATAATGTCTTGGTAAGAAGTGTTGTCTCCCAAACTGCAGCTAGTTAATACAGTAGATAAGATAAATAAAAATGAGAATTTAAAATTCATTAGATTAAAATTATAGTTATATGTTGAAGATGATGATTTATTAAAATGGTTGCGTTAATTTGCAACTAAATTATACCAAAATTAAAATAAGCTTATAAATGAACTTTTTTCAAACAGAGATTAAACTTCCTGCCTTTAAACGGGGTTTTCATTTAATAACAACTGAAGTTTTAGATGCAATACCAGAAATAAAACAGATTAAAATGGGTCAATTACAGGTTTTTATAAAACATACCTCGGCGAGTTTAACAATAAATGAAAATGCTGATTCTACGGTAAGACTAGATTTTGAAAGTCATTTTAATAAAATGGTACCAGAAAATGCGCCTTATTACAAACACACTTACGAAGGACCAGACGATATGCCAGCGCATATTAAGGCATCGTTACTTGGGGCGTCTGTGCAAATACCTATTACCAATGGTAAACCAAATTTAGGGATTTGGCAAGGTATTTACTTATGCGAGCATAGAGATTATGGTGGTTCTAGAAAAGTAGTTATTACAGCTTTTGGTAATTAAACTCTAGTTTTTAGTAGTTTATCAATTATATATTCAACACCAAAATTGTCGTTACTTTTGGTACTGTAATTGGCTGTTTGTTTCACACTATCGTGAGCATTTTCCATGGCAAAACTATATTCGGCAAGTTTTAGCATTTCTAAATCGTTGTTATAATCGCCAAAGACCATTGTTTCTTTTTCCGAAATATTAAATGTGTCCTGCAATAATTTTAAAGCATGACCTTTGTTGGCTAAAGTATCAGAGATGTCTAACCAATTTTTACCAGAGATTTTTATTAAAAAGTCACTTTCAAATTGTTTTACGAGCGGGTAGATGTGTTTTTCAGAATCTTCCGAATGAAAAATAGCAACCTTCATAATATCTTCATCAATTTCGTCAACGCTATCAATCACTTTAAAAATAGGATAGTATTCCGATAATAAAGAGATATTTCCATAAGAATTACTCTTAAAATACCCTTTACTTTTTGTGCAAAACACCGGATGAATATGGCTATTAGCATCAATTATTTTTTCAAGCGCATATAAATTGGCACGATTAATTGGGGTAGAAAGTAGTTGTTCATCTTTATTAATTACTAAACCACCGTTTTCGGCCACAACAATAATATCGTTTTTAATAGCCGATAATTTATCAACAATGCTGTAATACGGACGACCACTAGCAGCAACAAACATAATATTGTTTTGCTTTAAGGCTTCAAATTGTTCCAAAAATAGGTTGCTTACTTCGTGGTTTGAGTTTAGTAGTGTGCCATCCATGTCGCTTACTACTAGTTTTATTTGCGATAAATCCATATAAAATTTGTGTTGGGGTAAAGGTAATATTCTATAACTAAAAGAATGTTTATAAAACATTAAAATAAAAAAATCCAACTCGTAAAAGTTGGATTTTTAATTAAGCGAATATGTTTTACAATAGGCTAAAGCCTTATTTTACTTTTTCTACAACAGCTTTAAAAGCTTCAGGGTTATTCATAGCTAAATCGGCTAAAACCTTACGGTTTAATTCGATATCGTTAGCTTTTAATTTCCCCATAAATTGAGAATAAGATAATCCGTGTAATCTGGCACCTGCATTAATACGGGTAATCCATAACGCACGGAATGTTCTTTTTTTGTTTCTACGGTCTCTGTACGAGTATTGCATCGCTTTATCAACCGCGTTTTTAGCTACTGTCCAAACGTTTTTACGACGTCCAAAGTAACCTTTTGCTTGTTTTAGAACCTTTTTTCTACGGGCTCTTTTTGCTACAGAATTTACTGATCTTGGCATAATTTTAATGTTTTTGTAGAGGGCGACCTAAAATAGGTACTTTTAACTCGGCACGTTTAGTACGTTGTTGCCACACTCCAGGGTTTATAAATTTGTTTTAACCAATTAAAACGTTTGTTACTTTAAGCGTAACATGGTTTTAATATTATCTTCGTCAGCCTTATGTACTAAAGTATCATGGGTTAACGCTAGCTTACGCTTTTTAGACTTCTTTGTTAAGATGTGACTTTTAAAAGCGTGCTTTCTTTTAATTTTACCAGTACCAGTTAACTTAAAGCGTTTTTTGGCACTAGATTTTGTTTTCATTTTAGGCATTTTTCTTCCTAGTTTTAATTATCGCTTAATTATTTTTAATGCTGAACTGGTAAAACCAACTCAGCATTTTATTGTCTATTCCCGAAAAATTCAGGAGTTATTTAACTTTTGTGTGGCGCGATAAACATAGTCATACGTTTACCTTCCAGTTTTGGCATTTGTTCTACCTTGCCATATTCTTCTAAATCTTGAGCTAAACGAAGCAATAAAATTTGACCTTGTTCTTTAAAGATAATTGATCGTCCTTTAAAGAATACAAAGGCTTTTAGTTTAGCACCTTCTTTTAAGAATTTTTCGGCATGTTTCTTTTTAAACTCGTAATCATGGTCATCAGTTTGTGGTCCAAAACGAATCTCTTTAATGGTTACTTTACTTGCTTTAGCTTTTAAAGCTTTATCGCGTTTTTTCTGTTCGTAAAGAAACTTTTTATAATCCATAACTTTACAAACAGGAGGTTCCGCATTTGGCGAAATCTCAACAAGATCTAAGCCTAACTCATCTGCAATTCGTAAAGCGTTACCTTTAGTATAAATTCCCATTTCTACGTTGTCTCCAACAAGGCGTAGCTTTTGTGCAGTAATTTTCGAATTAATTTTATGTTTGTCTTCTTGCACAACGCGTCTTGGTTGCTGTCTTCTTCTAATTGCTATGGCGTAATAATTTTAAATTAAACTTTATTAATATGTGTCTTAAAACGATTTTAACGTTTTTTGTATGTCTGTTTTTATAATCGTTACAAATTCATCTATCGAAATCATACCTAAATCTTCACCACCGTGTTTTCTCACTGTAATCTTTCCTTCTTGCTCTTCTTGGTCTCCAATTATAAGCATATACGGATGTTTTTGTAATTCAGATTCTCGTATTTTTTTCCCAATAGTCTCATTTCTATGGTCTACGAGGGCGCGAATTTCGTTATTTTCTAGCAAATTTAAAACTTTTTCCGAGTATTTTTCATATTTCTCGCTAATAGATAATATAATTGCTTGAGTTGGCATTAACCATAACGGGAAATTACCACCGGTATGCTCTAATAATAAAGCCACAAAACGTTCTAAACTACCAAATGGCGCACGATGAATCATTATTGGGCGGTGTGTTTCGTTGTCGCTACCTTTATAAGTAAGCTCAAAACGTTCAGGTAAATTGTAATCTACTTGAATCGTTCCAAGTTGCCAACGTCTGCCTAAAGCATCCTTAACCATAAAGTCTAACTTTGGTCCATAAAAGGCAGCTTCGCCTTCTTCAATAACATAATTTAAACCTTTATCCGATGCGGCGTTAATAATAGCTTGTTCCGCTTTTTCCCAATTGGAAACATCACCTATATATTTGTCGGGGTTTTTAGGATCCCTTACAGAAACCTGAGCTGTAAAGTTTTCAAAACCTAACGAGCCAAATACATAAAGTACTAAATCAATTACATTTTTAAACTCAGCATCTAATTGGTCTGGAGTACAAAAAATATGTGCGTCGTCTTGTGTAAAGCCGCGAACACGAGTTAAACCATGTAGTTCGCCACTTTGTTCATATCTATAAACCGTACCAAATTCGGCAAAACGTTTCGGTAAATCTTTATAACTCCACTGACTTGTTTTATATATTTCACAGTGGTGCGGACAGTTCATGGGCTTCAACAAAAACTCCTCGTCTTCCTTTGGAGTTGTAATAGGTTGGAAACTATCTTCACCGTATTTAGCATAATGTCCAGAAGTAACATAAAGTTCTTTTTGGCCAATATGTGGTGTCACTACCATTTCGTAACCTGCTTTTTTCTGTGCAGCTTTCAAGAAATTTTCTAAACGCTCGCGTAACGCAGCACCTTTTGGTAACCATAATGGTAAACCTTGTCCTACTTTCTGCGAAAAGGTAAACAATTCAAGTTCCTTACCTAATTTTCTGTGGTCACGTTTTTTTGCTTCTTCAAGTAAATTTAAATACTCGGTAAGTTCCTTTTGTTTCGGAAACGAAATACCATAAACACGTGTAAGCTGTGGTTTGTTTTCATCACCGCGCCAATACGCACCAGCAACACTTAATATTTTAACCGCTTTTATAATGCCAGTGTTAGGGATGTGTCCACCACGGCATAAATCAGTAAATGTGGAATGGTCACAAAAAGTAATGGTACCGTCCTCTAAGTTTTCAATAAGTTCGGTTTTAAACTCATTATTCTTATAAAGTTCTAAGGCTTCAGCTTTACTTGCCGAACGCATGCTAAAATCATGTTTACCACGAGCAATGTCCAACATTTTGGTTTCAATAGCTTTAAAATCTTTATCAGAAATACTAGTCTCACCAAAATCTACATCATAATAAAAACCATTTTCAATAGCAGGACCAATAGTAAGTTTCGCTCCTGGATACAATTCCTCTATTGCCTGAGCCAAAACATGGGCGCTACTATGCCAAAAAGCCGTTTTACCCTCATCATCTCTCCAGGTAAACAAAATCAAATCGCCATCGGTGGTCAATGGTGTCACAGTTTCAACAGTTGTACCATTAAATTTCGCCGAAATCACGTTTCTCGCAAAACCTTCACTAATGCTTTTCGCAACATCCATTGGGGTAACACCCGCATCAAACGTTTTTATGCTACCGTCAGGTAAAGTAATATGTATCATTAATAATAGTTAAAATTCGGCTGCAAAGATAATAGTATAAACAAACACATACAATATATATATAAGTATAATTTTATAATAGTGTATTTATATGGGCGTTTCCCCTCCTTAAGGTCGGGGTCGTGCTTTCGGTAGTCGCTGCCTTCTAAGGTCGGCGAGCTCCAACAATACCTCAATCCCTAACGCGGGCGTACTAGCAAAGGGAAGTTTTAATGCAATAGCGTAGAGGTTTATTAAAAAGGGAGTTTAAGGAATATCCAACTCCAAACCAGTCTATATTCTATTCGCGCCGCGATCTATTATCTCAACTTACGTAAACCTAAAATCTAAAGTCGTCACCCAAGCCTGTTACTGTATTCAAACCTGTCTAGCTTCTATATTCTATCAGCGCAGCGATCTAGAATCTTCACCATTATTAGTTCAATACGAAAAAAACCGTCATGTAACTATCAGGTAATAAGAGCGTTCTGTGGCTGTATGAAAAAAACACAAAAAAAAGGTTA
>NZ_JTDV01000026.1 GCF_000943555.1 Neotamlana nanhaiensis
AAAACAATAGCAAATCGTTTGTTAAACTTTCCTTGAGTACTGCTAAAACTATATGCCTCCCCTTGGGTTAAATCGAAATACATATCCGTTTCGCTGTCGCGGATATATATCGCCTGATCTTCGGGTATATTTATTTTTTCGCTGATGCTGATTTTAAAACTATTATTACTAGACGATTTAAAGTTTAAAGGCACTATCTTATCTTTTGTAATGGCTCCATAAGCTTGTATACTCATGTTTTCTCCTTCTAAATCTAACAATAAATCGTTGTTGTTGTTATCTGTACACTTGGCATCATAACCATAATCGAAACCATCGCTTGTGTAATCGCTAAAACCTAATAACAATTCTCTGTTGGTTTTTGGGCCTGATACTGACGTTAAGGCTAAGCGTAACTTTTGCATACTGCCCAACTCTTGCTTTTCTGTTTTCTTCCCTGAACTTTTTGAAAATACAGAGCCTGTATCTTCACTACCATTGGCATCCGATTCTTTTACAAACACACGCTGACCATTATTAAACTCTACGGCGCCATTGGCTACAACTTCTACCATAAAGCCTTGGCCTACCGGCATGTACCTTGTTGGTACTATGGTACCATCTTGCGAACCATTATTGGCTCCCGATTTCCCAACAAATTGATAAGCACGTATGCTTCCCAATTTGTTTACTTGCGCATAACCGCCTTGGTACTCGTTTAAAACATGGGTATTTCCTGCCCACTGTTGCCATACATTTATAGCTCCATCTATTACACCTTGATTATCGTCTATAAATTGATGAATATCGATGGCTGAAGCATAAGGATTTCCTACCAAATATTCGGTTTTGGATACATCGGGTACCGAACCTGAGCCACCTCTATCGGTAACATTTAATTTTACTGTACCATTATTAGGCTTTCCATTAAATATGTATTGTTGTGTGACTCCAGATACGCCCGTTCCTTTTTGTGTATATCCTACTCCTGAGGCTATATTTGATGACGGCCCTATTTGAGCCCAATCCCAATACTTTAATCCGTTTTTATAGGTGAATAACCAATACGTACTGATGCTGTTATTACCCGTATATCCCGAGATAAATGTCCAATTACTGCCACTTTGGTCTTCTAACATGTTTAAGGTAAAAGGTGTATTATTGGTGTTATTTATTGTGCTATTGTTATCGCTTAATGTTGTGGTGCCTAATGCGCCTACTGGCGAACTCCAATAATTATACCTATATGCATTGGCTGTTCCTTCTTGTCGTCGTAGTACATTGCCCGTAGCCGATGTTACTAAATCGCTTCGCATACCTTGTACTAATTGCGAATCGCCTTCTAAATTTAATGTACCGTTTAAGGCTACATACCAACTATTGGTTACGGCGTTGTCGCCTTGTACGGTTAAGGTATTACCTGAATCGATAAGCAAGCCTAAACCACTGTGAGAGGCATTAACCTGAGTATCATCTTTTATATGTACGATGCTCCAGGCTTTTAAATTGGCAACATCGGTAATATCCCATACATCGCCATGTAACCATGTGGAAGCGCTTGTCCAAGCGCCAGCTGCTGTTGTTTCGTAAGGCATTGGGGCAGTTTGTTCTTGTACTGTGGTGATGTTATGTAAGGTTAAATCGTTACCTGCACTAGAAAAATCGCTGGTGGTTCCACTTAGTATATTAGTCATGGGGTAATAGCCCTGTAATGTACTCCACGATACTTTGCTACTTAACCCATGGTCTTCTACATCTTTAGGGATTACAGTGCCTTGTATAACACCTGCGTTATCTTCTATTTCTTGATATACCATTTGCTGAATTTGCGCGTCGGTAAGTGCTGTGTTAAATACACGTACCTCATCGATACTACCTCTAAAATGACCAAAACCTGCTGTACTGGTATTGGTTGGGTAACGTCCTACGGTAAACTCGCGGGTGGAATAAACATGTGGTGAACCATCGTAATTCTCTGTGATTAACGCTGAACTTAAAGCAGTACTTGAGGTGGTACCTATTAGTTCCCCATTTAAGTATAGCTTTACTGTTTGGTCAGACGAATTAAACACGCCTGCTACATGATACCACATATCGTTTTGTAAGCTTATGCCTAATAACGGATCGGGTTGTACTTGTATATTACTTGATGGGTAATTGCTTGATGATGTTACCTGTGATTGGGTAATTACATAAAATGCTGGTGTACGACTGTTAGTAATGTATAATCGCATGCTTTCTTGACCTGCTATACTGTACATATTTGGCAGGTTACCCGCATTATCGTGCTCTATTTTTATCCAACTCATTATGGTACCGCTAGTCCAGTTGGTTATAAATGGTGTGCCATCTAAATAATCGTCTATACCATCAAAATCTAT
>NZ_JTDV01000027.1 GCF_000943555.1 Neotamlana nanhaiensis
TTTGCACCCGCAAAAACGGGCAAGTAAAAAGCCTTAAAAGAGTTCCTAGAGATACAGATTAAAGCTTTTGAAATTTTTCAAAAAAAAATCAAAAAAAGTTTTGGGAATTAAAAAAAGGGTTTTACATTTGCACCCGCTTAACAAGGAAACGAGTTAAGTCAAGTAAAGAAACAAGTTCATAAACATATTGAATTGACAGCGTAAAATTAGTATTGGAAACAATATTAATTAACAAAGAGAATAAGCCATTTTGAGTACCTTAGAGATATTCTTTTAGTTGTTAAAAATAATAGTGGAAACACTTAAAGATTTAACGATGAAGAGTTTGATCCTGGCTCAGGATGAACGCTAGCGGCAGGCCTAACACATGCAAGTCGAGGGGTAACATTGGAGCTTGCTTCAGATGACGACCGGCGCACGGGTGCGTAACGCGTATGCAATCTACCTTTTGCTGAGGGATAGCCCAGAGAAATTTGGATTAATACCTCATAGTATTACATTTTTGCATGATTATGTAATTAAAGGTTACGGCAAAAGATGAGCATGCGTCCTATTAGCTAGATGGTGTGGTAACGGCACACCATGGCAACGATAGGTAGGGGTCCTGAGAGGGAGATCCCCCACACTGGTACTGAGACACGGACCAGACTCCTACGGGAGGCAGCAGTGAGGAATATTGGACAATGGAGGCAACTCTGATCCAGCCATGCCGCGTGCAGGAAGACTGCCCTATGGGTTGTAAACTGCTTTTATACAGGAAGAAACCACTCTACGTGTAGAGTTCTGACGGTACTGTAAGAATAAGGATCGGCTAACTCCGTGCCAGCAGCCGCGGTAATACGGAGGATCCAAGCGTTATCCGGAATCATTGGGTTTAAAGGGTCCGTAGGTGGATAATTAAGTCAGAGGTGAAAGTCTGCAGCTCAACTGTAGAATTGCCTTTGATACTGGTTATCTTGAATTATTATGAAGTAGTTAGAATATGTAGTGTAGCGGTGAAATGCATAGATATTACATAGAATACCAATTGCGAAGGCAGATTACTAATAATATATTGACACTGATGGACGAAAGCGTAGGTAGCGAACGGGATTAGATACCCCGGTAGTCTACGCCGTAAACGATGGATACTAGCTGTTCGGTTTCGGCTGAGTGGCTAAGCGAAAGTGATAAGTATCCCACCTGGGGAGTACGTTCGCAAGAATGAAACTCAAAGGAATTGACGGGGGCCCGCACAAGCGGTGGAGCATGTGGTTTAATTCGATGATACGCGAGGAACCTTACCAGGGCTTAAATGTAAGTTGCATGATTTAGAGATAGATCTTTCTTCGGACTACTTACAAGGTGCTGCATGGTTGTCGTCAGCTCGTGCCGTGAGGTGTCAGGTTAAGTCCTATAACGAGCGCAACCCCTGTTGTTAGTTGCCAGCATGTAAAGATGGGAACTCTAGCAAGACTGCCGGTGCAAACCGTGAGGAAGGTGGGGATGACGTCAAATCATCACGGCCCTTACGTCCTGGGCTACACACGTGCTACAATGGTAGGGACAGAGAGCAGCCACTTCGCGAGAAGGAGCGAATCTATAAACCCTATCACAGTTCGGATCGGAGTCTGCAACTCGACTCCGTGAAGCTGGAATCGCTAGTAATCGCATATCAGCCATGATGCGGTGAATACGTTCCCGGGCCTTGTACACACCGCCCGTCAAGCCATGGAAGCTGGGAGTGCCTGAAGTCCGTCACCGCAAGGAGCGGCCTAGGGTAAAATCGGTAACTAGGGCTAAGTCGTAACAAGGTAGCCGTACCGGAAGGTGCGGCTGGAACACCTCCTTTCTAGAGAAAGACGACTAAAAAGTATCATATAAACTAAGTAAAGAAATAGTTTATTCTCTGTTAGCTGTTAATTTAAAAAAATCAGTCCCAGTGCACGGTCAACAGTTTACAGTGCTATACTGCGAACTGCGACTGCAAACTGAAGACTATAAAAAGTCTCATAGCTCAGCTGGTTAGAGCGCTACACTGATAATGTAGAGGTCGGCAGTTCGAGTCTGCCTGAGACTACGAGGTACGGTGTACCGAGTATTCCCAACTTGATTGGGAATCTGTCGAAAGACATAAGTTCATTAAATATTGAAAGGAAATTCTAGAAGTTAAGCAACCCAATAAGTTGCAGGTTTAGTTACTGTAAACTGCTACTGAACACTGCTAACTACAAGATACGGGGGATTAGCTCAGCTGGCTAGAGCGCTTGCCTTGCACGCAAGAGGTCATCGGTTCGACTCCGATATTCTCCACGATTCAATTCCGAATTCAAAATTTTGAA
>NZ_JTDV01000028.1 GCF_000943555.1 Neotamlana nanhaiensis
TGGTGTTATTAACGTTCAACACTACAAATGTATAGCAGGCTTACAACCTTTAAAACATTGATATTAATTAAAATATATGCTAAATTAACAAGAAAAATAGCTGCCTGTTAATTTAGTATAGTTGCAGATTAAATGAGTATAAAACACGATGAAATGCAAATTTTTGAGCCTTAATTTTTAATAAAATAGACAAACTTATTGTGGTTATTTTTAAGGTTGTTTTTGGGTGTACTGACAAAGGGCTGTCACTTCTCCATATTATTTTTGGGCAATCATTTTAAATTAGATAATTATGAAGTTAGAATGGCGAAAAAACGAAAAGGCTATTTACTTGCCAAAAGCTAAACCCGAAATAGTAAATGTTTCGGCATATCAATTTATATGTATACAAGGTGAAGGTAATCCTAACAAACCATTTTTTGCAGATTACATAAAAGCTATATACAGTGTTGCATATTCAATAAAAATGAATTTAAAAAAAGCAGCAGTTAAACCCCAAGGATATATAGATTGGACGGTTTATCCTCTTGAAGGGGTTTGGGATATTAACGACACCGCTAAAAAGCATTATAATGGTGAAATTAATAAAAATGATTTTGTATTTAAGTTAATGATAAGGCAACCCGATTTTGTAAACGCCACTTATTTTAACGAAATTATAGCATTAGTAGGTAAAAGTAAGCCACAAAATCTTTTAAATAAGATTACATTCGAGAAAATAGTTGAAGGACTTTGCGTGCAAATGTTACATGTGGGTAGTTTTAATAATGAAGCTGAAACATTTAATGCTATGGAGACTTTTGCAAATACTAATGGTTATAATAGATTGTGTAAAACACATCGGGAAATTTATATTTCTGATTTTAGAAAAGTAGCAGAAAATAAATTAAAAACGGTACTTCGTTTTAAATTGGAACCAAAAAAATCGGGCTAGTTTAATTTTAAACTAGCCCGATTTTAATTAAAATCAAGAAAATAAAAGGGATTAAATATTTTGAGTAAAGGTTTTACCTTCAGTTTTAAAAACAAACTTGTAGTCGCCTTTACCTAATCCAGAAAGTTTATAAGCTTTTTGGATGTTTTTAGTGTTTTCAATATTTTCAGCATATACTAAATCTGCATCGCCGTTAGTGCCAAAGTAAATTTCAACTTTTAGTGGCGCTTCGTTTAAAGCAAGTTTAGATACAAATACAACACCGTTTTCAACGCGTGCGTAAGGCTTATATGTTATGGTTTCTTTAGCCTTATCAAATACTACTTGGTTAGCATTAACGGTAAACGGAATGGTGTCTATTTCTAAATCTTTTTCTAATTCAA
>NZ_JTDV01000029.1 GCF_000943555.1 Neotamlana nanhaiensis
TAGTCCCTGCACAGGCAGATTTAAGCATCGCCAAAGGCTTAGCCTCAGGCAGTGCCACACCAAACGTAGGCGATACCTTAGTGTTCGAGTTGGTAATCACCAATGAAGGACCGGACGCAGCTACAGGCGTAGCGATAGAAGATGTATTGCCAATAGGTTACACCTTAGGTACAGTAAACAATGCAGGCGTAGCCTCAGGCAACACCGCGACATGGACGGGACTAAGCGTACCATCAAACGGCAGCATTACAGTAACCTATGAAGCCACGGTAAATGCTCCAACAGGTGCAGCGGAGGAGTACTTGAACGTTACCCAGATCACGGCTAGCGACCAGTTCGATCCCGACAGTGACCCGACGACTGACAATACGGTAGACGAAGATAATGCCGATGGCGACAACGACCCAACTACAGGCGGTGACGATGACGATGAAGATACATTCAACATCGTACCACAAACATCAGATCTATCTATAGACAAAACTGTAGTGGATAACAACGGCGCACCAGTAAACGTAGGCGATGTACTGACGTTCAGCATTGCAATAAGCAACGCGGGCACAACAGCAGCTACAGGAGTAAGTCTTGATGATGTATTGCCAATAGGTTACAGTTTAGTAGGCGGTAGTATAGATAACGGCGGCGTATTCAATGCAGGCGATACCACCATTACATGGGATGGCTTAAGTGTACCATTAGCAGGAACTACGGTAAGCTACCAAGTTACGGTAAACGCCCCAACGGGAACAGCGGGAGAATATAGAAACGTTGCGGAGATTACGGCAAGCGATCAGTTCGACCCGAACAGTACTCCAGACAATGACGATGGGGACCAGAGTGAGGACGATGAAGATGCCGAAGAAGTGACCCCAGCCCAGGCAGACCTTGTATTAACAAAGGGAATAGCAGCTACAAGCAGTGCTACACCAAATGTAGGAGATACGGTAACCTTTGAGGTAACTATAACCAACAACGGACCGGACGAGGCGACCAATGTAAGCGCAAGCGATGTGGTACCATCAGGTTATAGTGGTATTACCAATATAGACAATGGCGGCGTAGCCACAGGCAACCAAATCGATTGGACTGTAGCCAGTATCGCAAACGGCACATCAATCACCTTAAGTTATGAGGTAACTGTTAATGCGCCAACGGGAGCATCAGGCGAGTATACGAATGCAGCCGAAGTCACAGGAAGCGATCAGTACGATCCAACCAGTACACCGGATAACGACGATGGCGACCAGAGTGAGGACGATGAGGACAACTTTACTATTACCCCACAAACGGCCGACCTAAGCATCAGCAAAGCG
>NZ_JTDV01000030.1 GCF_000943555.1 Neotamlana nanhaiensis
TGTCTAGTCCTGAAATATGGCTACAGTTTAAAAATTGATTTACGCTGTTTTTAAATATACCATATTGGGTGTTTTATAGTCTAAAGATACATGTAATCTTACTTGGTTGTAAAGATTAATAGCGCTTTTTGTGGCTTTTTTGGCGTGTTGTACACTATCAAAGGTCTGGTCAAGATAAAACTCGTCTTTAAGGATTCCATTTACACGTTCGGCAATAGCGTTTTCATAGCAATGGTTGTCTTCGGTCATGCTAATTTTGATATTGTTTCTCTTTAAAATCTTCGTGTATACATTGCTGCAATATTGTATACCTCTATCCGAATGATGTATTACATTCTCAGTATTTTTAGCTTGATATAATGCTTTTTTAAGCGCTCTGGTACAACCGCTAAGTTCAAGGCTGTCACTAAGGTCGTAACCTATAATTTTCCTTGAATACATATCTGTAATAAGCGCTAAATAGCAAAACCCTTTTACAGTTCTGATGTATGTAATATCACTTACCCAAACTTGATTTGGTCTATTAACAAGTACATCTTTTATGATATTTTTATGTTTATAGAACCTATGCAAAGAGTTGGTTGTTTTGTAGCTAGGTTTCTTTCTTGTTATAAGCATATTGTGTTTTCTAAGAATGTTGAAAAGTGTGTCTCTACCTACTTTGAGGTTGGCTTTATCAAAATCATTTTTTAAAGATATTTTAAGTTTACGCACGCCTTCTCTAGGCAAGGATCTGCGTTTTTGGTTGACAATTTGTATGACTTGTTGTTCCAGTTTTAAACGTTTGTCAGCTCTATATTTATACTTGTAGTATGCATCACGTTTAAGTCCAAAAAGAGCAGTGATTGTCGTCAAAGACGCAAATCCTTTAGATTTTTCCTTTGCCTTAATTAGCGCTCTATATTTAGCTTTTTTTTTAGTTCAGCAACAGATTTATAGCCAAGGTCTTCAGCAGCAACTTCCAGGTATGAATCTTGAATCATGGCATCCATGTCTTTCTTTAACAAGAGTTTTTTAAGTTGTTCAATTTCCTTTTGCAGTTCTTTAATTCTGGTTATCTCATCTTTTGTTTTCACAGTTATTCGTGTGTTCATAAGGTCTTTACGGTTATACTTTTTAATCCATTCATTAATGGTAGTGGGATTAATTCCATACGCCTTACCTAATTGATACTTGTTTAATTTTCCGGTTGTAAGTTCTTCTAAAATTTTCAGTTTGAAAGGTTCTGAATACCGTCTGATTACTTTGTCGTTTTTATACATAATGTTTAAAATTATGTAGCCTTTATTCAGGACGGG
>NZ_JTDV01000031.1 GCF_000943555.1 Neotamlana nanhaiensis
AGCCTTTATTCAGGACGGGTCAAAATGTTTGCTAACGTGTTTGTGTATGGTTAGTTGCGGGAAAGGACGCAGTCATTTTCCGCCGTAAACCAAAGATAATTAATAAGAATGAAATTCCTCTCGGAATTTCATTCTTATTAATTATACACGTTGTTGTAAGTAGTTTTTTATATTATTCCAACTAATGTTTATAATACTCGGTTCGAAAATAACTTGTTTTTTCTGAAATATAATTATCAAAATACTTTCAATTGATGAAATGACCGCAAGGTTCAAGCTTAGTTTTCCGAGTCCGTGTGTAGAATTCAGGATAAGTTCCGACAGATAGAGAAACAAACTTGTCAGCCATAAATATCCTAAGATAGTTTTCGTAACATAAAATCTTTTATATCTCAAATAGGATAATAAAAGGACAATAGTTTTGATCGTTAAAATCAGAATTATAGGCGACCAGAAATTCAGTCCAACATTTCTTATATAAATCACACAACAAGAAATCAAAATCCAAGATAAGTAATAGATTAGAACTGATTTGGTCTTTTCAATTCGGCTATACTTTGATATATCAAAAATTAAAATCATCAACAAAATAATATTAGCAAGAATATCAACACTCATTGAATATTTAAAAGTAATAATCAATAATGCAAATAAAAGACTTAATACTATTCTTAAATTGTCGTTCACTTGGTTGGTTTTAAACCACTTACAACGGCCTCGTATAACCGTCAGTTACGGTTTTA
>NZ_JTDV01000032.1 GCF_000943555.1 Neotamlana nanhaiensis
CCGACCTAAGCATCAGCAAAGCGGTAAGCGCCGCGACACCAAACGTAGGCGATGTCGTGACGTTCACCATTACATTGAGCAATGCCGGCACAGTAGATGCTACAGGCGTAGCGGTACAGGATGTAGTACCGGTAGGCTACAGCAATATCGCTAACATCAGTGGCACAGGCACAGAGACGGTAACCAACCAAGTCGATTGGACAGGGTTAACAGTGCCCGTAGGTACGGACACGGTAACGTTGACCTTTGATGCCACGGTAGATGCGCCAACGGGAGCAGCGAACGAGTACATCAACGGTGTAGAGATCACGGCATCGGACCAGTTCGATCCGGATAGCGACCCAACAAGCGGATCGGATACGGACGACAACGGCGATGGGATCCCGGACGATGACGAGGCCGAAGTAGGCGTAACGATCCAACAGGCAGATCTGAGTATCGCTAAAACAATAAGTAATACGAGCCCTAACGTAGGCGAGACGGTAACCTTCACGTTAACCGTTACCAATGCAGGCCCAGATATAGCCACGGGCGTAGCGATAGAAGATACCTTACCAACGGGTTATACACTAACCGCAGTAAATGATGGTGGCGTGCAAACAGTGAACACCGCCACATGGACAGGCTTAACAGTAGCGGCCAACAATGGTACAACGGTAGTCACTTATGAGGCAACAGTCAATGCGCCAACGGGAGCAGCAGG
>NZ_JTDV01000033.1 GCF_000943555.1 Neotamlana nanhaiensis
AAAGCAGCAAGCGAAAAAGGTATTACTATTTCAACCGATTTAAATTACCGTGCTAAACTTTGGAAATATTGTGACGATGCGCACAGAGAAAAAGTAATGACAGAGTTAACGGCTTACTGTGATATTATCTTAGGAAACGAAGAAGATGCACACATGCACTTTAACATTCACCCAGAAGGATTAGATGTACACAAGCATGGACATGATGTAAAAGCAGAAGCTTTCTTATCAGTTTGTAAGCAAATGATGGAGAAATTCCCAAAAGCTAAAAAAGTAATTACTACACTTCGTGGTTCTATTTCTGCATCTCATAACACATGGGCAGGTGTATTATACGATGGTAGCAAAATGTACGAAACGCGCCAATACCAAATTACAGATATCGTAGATCGTGTAGGTGGTGGAGATTCATTTATGGGTGGATTAATCTACGGATTATTAAAATACCCAGAAGACGACCAAAATGCATTAGACTT
>NZ_JTDV01000034.1 GCF_000943555.1 Neotamlana nanhaiensis
GCTGCTGCATCGGTAACAGAACCAACACCCATTACCATACCTGGCAATTCTTTAATGGCATATTTTACCAATTCGCCAAAAACTTCGTGAGCAAAATCACCACGTGCTGTAAATTCCATTAAACGCGCGCCACCATCGTAACAGGCTTTTAATACTTTTTTACTTAATTCTATATCGTTATTAAAAAACAAAGGAACCATTCCTGTGTCCTTCATTACCTGTGCTACTTCTAGCCTTGTAAATTGTGCCATTTATTTTTTCTCATCGGAAATCATAACGTACAGTTTCCGAAAATTTTAGTTAGTTATACAAAATAGAAGAGGTTGTTTTATTAAATTTTAAAACAGCCTCTTCTAACTTTAAATTATTTTATCTTGCTACACGCCCTGATGCATCACCGCCCATAAGTTTTTCAACTTCTGAAACCGTTACTAAATTAGCATCACCTTTAATAGTGTGTTTTAAACATGAAGC
>NZ_JTDV01000035.1 GCF_000943555.1 Neotamlana nanhaiensis
GCAGCACCTTGTGAAATAGCTGGTGTAATACCTGTCCAGTGGAACCACTCAACACCATCAAAAACAGCATCCCAATCAATCATACCAGACTCGATTTCTGCAATAGCAGAATGCGCTCTATCATAAACTACTTTACTACCTCTACTTACAGCACCTGTTTCTAAGAAATAAATTCCTAAACGATCGCCACCCCAAACTATTTTATCTACGCCTACACCACGCTTACGCATCTCCATCATAGCACATTCACCAATATCATTTTTTGGTAAACGAGTTACAAAATCAACATCAACACCATAATTTGCTAGCGATACCGCTACGTTTGATTCGCCACCACCATATACAACATCGAAATTGTTAGCTTGCGAAAATCTTAAAAATCCTTGAGGTGCTAATCTTA
>NZ_JTDV01000004.1 GCF_000943555.1 Neotamlana nanhaiensis
AAAAGTTGCAGTAGTTGTTGCTGTATTACCACACGCATCGGTAGCGGTAAAAGTTACAGTAGCAGCACCAGTTAATCCACAGTCATCAGAAAGTGCTGTATAATCGTTAGTCCAAGTGATTGTAGAACAATCATCGGAAGCCGAAGCTCCACCGTTGTTAGTTAACCAAGTGGTGATATCGGTAGTGTTACCTGCACCATCACATTCCACGGTTAAATCAGCAGCTTGTGTATCGATAGTTGGAGCTACTGTATCTTGAATAGCATAAGTAGCGGAAGTAGTAGTAGCATTACCACAGGCATCAGTAGCAG
>NZ_JTDV01000036.1 GCF_000943555.1 Neotamlana nanhaiensis
GTGTTACGCGAAGATATCGCTGTGGTTTGTAACCGTCGTAAAGTATTATGGTCTCCAGGATGTGGTAGCTTAACCGAAATTGCTAAAGCAGAAGAATTAGGTTGCGAAATCGTGAAGTTATTCCCAGGAGGTATTTACGGACCGAACTTTGTAAAAGGTGTAAAAGGCCCACAACCTTGGACGAGCATTATGCCAACAGGTGGTGTATCGCCAACTGAAGAAAATTTAAAAGGCTGGTTTGATGCTGGTGTAACTTGTGTAGGTATGGGGTCTCAATTAATTTCAAAAGATATTATTGCCAACAAAGACTTCGATAAGTTAACTCAAAGTGTTGCCAACGCTTTAAG
>NZ_JTDV01000037.1 GCF_000943555.1 Neotamlana nanhaiensis
AACGCAACCACAACAACAGCTACCTTTACTATTGAAGATACCATTGCTCCTAGCATCGATACACAAGCTAGTAATATTAGTGTAGAGTGTGATGGCTCGGGTAACAATACACAAATTCAAGATTGGTTAAATAATAATGGTGGTGCTATCGCTTCTGATGATTGCTCTGATATTACTTGGACCAACAACTACGGAGGTACTACATCAGATTGTGCTAATGCCATCACCGTAGTATTTACTGCTACTGATGCCTGTGGTAATGCTACTACTACTTCCGCTACTTATGCTATTCAAGATACAGTAGCTCCAACTATCGATACACAAGC
>NZ_JTDV01000005.1 GCF_000943555.1 Neotamlana nanhaiensis
GGTTACTTCACCACTTCCTGCATTTCCACAATCCACATCTAAATCAGAAAAGTCATTTGTCCAGGTAATAGATGAACAGTTATCAGAAGCAGAGGCTCCACCGTTACTATTAATCCAATTTAATAAATCGGCACTGTTATCACCATCACATTCCACGGTTAAATCATTAGCTTGAATCGTAATTGTAGGTGCAATATTATCATTTATAGAGATTGTTTGCGTAGCGGTTGCTGATTTACCACAATCGTCTGTAACCGTATAAGTTCTGGTAACAACTATAGGGCAACTTGATCCAGAAGAAACTACATCAATATAGGTAATACTGGCAATGTTAATATCATCGGAAGCCGTGTAACCAATAGTAACATATGTGTCTTTTATATCAATAGATTGCGTACTACTAAAAGGGTATCTTGAATTTGTTGACGAAATATCATTTTCATCACAACCAATAAAACTCAAAGTTGCAGGAGCAGTAATTGTAGGTGCTTCACTATCCGAAATTTCAACATTTATATTTTCTAGGGTATAGGTACATCCCAAATCATCGGTTATTAGCACACTGTAAGATCCGGCTGCCAAATTGGAAAAGGTACCGCTTGATTGAGCAGTTCCTCCGTTTAATGCATAAGTATAGGGAGCTGTTCCATTTTGTCCTTCTACTGTTATTTCTCCTAAATTGCCAGAACATCCTGTTCCTGATTGAGAAATTAATGAAGCGCTTAAGAGTGTAGGCAGAATTATTTCATTAGAGGCTTCAGTGACACTTGGTTGGCTACATCCGCCACCATAAGTTCCCGTATATGTAAGGTTAGCTGTAAAGCTACCTTCAAAATCTGCGGCACCAGTATAAGTAAAAGTGCCACTTTCAGAAGTTGAAGTACCCACTAAATTCCCATTTAAGAAAAATTCCCATAAAAAATTATCAGATGTAGAGCCGCCACAACCCCCATGTGTTAATGTGTTAGAATAATCAATTGATGCACATGCTGAATGCGTTAGAACGGGATCAATTTCTGGACAAGGTACACATACGCTTGGATTATTAAAATCAATAAAGGTTTCTGTACAAGAGGAATCCATATAATTAATTCTTGAGGTACCTGAGGGGTGGGTACCACATGAATTTGCATTTGCTTCAATGGTATAATTAAGTGTTATAGTTTCATCTCTTACACTATCAACAAACCAATTTAAAGTTTGACCAGATAATGAAGCAGTACCTTTACTAGCATTAATAGAACCTGGAACTAAAGAAAATCCTGTTGAAATAATATCATCAACTAAAGCTTGATTAGGTAATTGAGTAGCTGCCGCAGCTAATTGATTTAAGATATCACCGTATATACCTGTTAGATCTGCATTGTTTTCGGTAGAATATGCACCTGAATTTTGTATTTGATCTAAGGTTTCTAAAGCAATCGTTTCATTTTCACCATCAAGAGCACCTGTTAAACCAATAGTAAAAATACCTTGGTTATATGTTGTTCCACTAATAATAGTTGTTTTAGCATCCTCAGCGGCCTGAATTGCAGCCAATTGACAACCAGATCCTCTTTGTGCTGTAACATAATTACAACCAGGACCATTATTTTGTAAACTTGGAAAACCATCAGAAAGTAAAATAATATTTCTTTGAGTGATACAATCAAAAGTTCCAGAGTTAGTTAAAACTTCATCGGCTTTAACTAAACCATCTTCCATATTTGTGGCTCCAGCAGTTACAATACTATTAATAGCAGCAATTACTAGTGTTTCACCAAAACTATCTGTTAATCCTATATTAACAAAACCTGTATTACCATAGCTAACAATAGCAACTCTATTAAGACCTGTTGGGTTATTTGCTGGTGAAAATAAATTTTGAACAAAATCGATAGCGGCGTCCTTGGCATAATCAATTGGATAAGGACTTGATCCATAACTCATACTATTAGATCTATCAATAACCAATACAACTTCCAAAGGCTGCACAGGAGGAGCTCCAGTAATCTCTAAAGTTACATCAAATTGGTTACATTGCGATGTGTTTTCAACGGCGTATTTATTTACCACTACTTCTTGAGCGTTGGTAATTTCATTTAAACCTAAAACTAAAAAAAGAATAATTAATTTTAGTAGTCTAATGTTTTGTTTTAGAAATTGTAATTCTGTTTTCATATAATTTCTATTTTGGAGTCTTATTTTTTTAGCTAGTGTTACTCTTCAGTTGGATCGGGAATGTAAATACTTAATTTTGTGGTTGCAATTATAGAATTACAACTGGCGGATTCTGCTTTTACATCAATACAACCCCATGAATAATAAGGTGTGTCTTCTTTAGCCTGAACAAAAATTTCGAAAGTTTTTGATTCACCTGCATTTAAGGTAAATTCGTTTAAACCAGACGACTTATCTTGAGATGTTTTACCAGTAGTTGGATTAACAAAGGAAACATTCAAATCTTCATTTTGTAATTTCTTACTACTACTTTTTAAATAGCTATTTTTTCCGCAACTTTCTTTAGATTTTTCAGTATATATTTTAAAAGTAGTTCTACTCGCAGACGTATTTGTTAGAGTTAAGTCAAACTTGGTAGGCCTATCTCCAAAAACAGATTTAGCATTTCGATCTTTAACAACCTTTAATGTTGCTTCACAATTCTGGATTGTAGTATTAAAATAAGTTTGCTTTTTTAAAGGCAAAACACTTAAAAAAGTGAATAATATAATTGTAAAGGGCTTCATAGTCTAGTTTTTACACATTAATTATTGTCAACTATACAAATACAGTTGCTAAATTGTTTCTTTTTATTTTGTGAGGGAAAAATGTAAGGAGAAATACTTGTGTAAGTATTTCAATAGAAATAGTATAAATACGATTCAGGGTCATAATGTTAAATTTTGTAGGTACAACAAAACAAATCATATCAAATGTTTATTTGAAAAAAAAATGTTAAATCACTTATAAAATCGTTTAAAAGTTATTAAAATACAGGTTGTCGACGTAAAAAGCCATATAGCGATTGTAATCGTAATTTTACAAGCGATTTAAATTAATGCGTTTTTTTTTAATAATTTTATAAACAAATAACGTGAATTATATCGATTTAAAAACATTTATCGACATATAATATCTTTTAATCGATAAATATGAAAAAACTAACTATTATACGACATGCTAAATCGTCTTGGAAACATAATGTAACAGACCATGAACGTCCACTTAATTCGCGTGGCTTTAATGATGCCGAATTAGTTTCTAACGCATTGATTGATTTAAACTTAACGTTTTGCAAATTAATATCAAGCGATGCGATGCGCGCAAAAACCACAGCTAATATTTTTATTCAAAACTTAAAAATCGATAAAAACATATGTTCATTGAATTATAATTTATACGATTTTTCAGGCGAAAACTTAACACAAACAATTAAGGCCTGCGAATCGAATATAAATAGCCTTATTATATTTGGTCATAATCATGCCATTACCAGTTTTGTTAATCTTTATGGTGATATTTATTTCGAGAATATTCCAACTTGTGGTGTAACCATTTTAGAGTTTAATATTGATAATTGGCACGAGCTTAAACCAGGCAAAACCATAAAAACTATTTTTCCTAAGGATTTAAAATAATTTTCTGTTTTTAGTAATTTCATATCATTATATTAACTTACATTTAAGCGTAAATAGAATATATTTGTTTTCCTAAATAAAAAATGCAACAAAATTAAATGACTAAAACAGAAACTATAACCAATAGTTATGTAAACAGAGAAATAAGTTGGCTACAATTTAACGCCAGAGTATTACAAGAAGCCTCAGACGAAACCGTGCCATTAATTGAGCGTTTTAGGTTTTTAGGAATATTTTCAAACAATTTAGATGAATTTTTTAAAGTGCGTTACGCCACCGTAAAACGTATAGTTGAAGCAGGAAAAGGAGCTAAAAACGAATTAGGAGGTATAAAAGCCAAAGAACTTCTAGAAATTATCACTCAAATAGTTATAAAACAACAGAGTGAAAGCTTAAAAATTCTTAATAATATTCAATTAAAATTAGAGAGCGAAAATATTTATGTGATTCAAGAAAATGATATTTCCGAAAATCAGCACGATTTTGTTAAAAATCACTTTTTACGTAAAGTTAGCCCTGGTTTGGTAACTATTATTTTAAACGATGAAGTAAATATTCCAAATTTAAAAGATAGTGCCGCTTATTTAGCAGTTAAAATGCTAATGAAGGATAATACCAAGCAATTTGCATTAATTGAAATTCCTAAATCAATCGACAGATTTGTTGTTTTACCAAAACAAGATGGTAAAAATTATATTATAATGATTGATGATTTGCTGCGTTATTGCTTATCTGACATTTTTAATATTTTCGATTACGAAACCATTTCTGCTCATATGATTAAAATCACTCGAGATGGTGAGTTAGATTTTGACAGCGATTTAAGTAAAAGTTTTATCGATAAAATTTCCGATAGCGTAAAACACCGTGAAATTGGTGAGCCAGTGCGTTTTGTGTATGATAAAACGATAGATGAAGATACACTTAGGTATTTAATGAACAAAATGGGAATTGATGATACTGATAGTATTATTCCTGGTGGGCGTTACCATAACCGGCGCGATTATATGGGCTTTCCTAGTTTAGGGCGAACCGACTTAATGTACAGTAAAATAGATGCTTTACCAATAAAAGGTTTAAGCCTGCAAGAAAGTATTTTTAAAGCGTTAACTAAAAAAGATTATCTGCTTCATACGCCATACCAAACATTTTCATATGTGGTTAAGTTTTTACGTGAAGCAGCTTTGGACCCCAAAGTTAAAACCATAAAAATTACTATTTATCGTTTAGCCGAAATATCACATGTTGCAAGTTCTCTTATTAATGCGGCAATTAATGGTAAGCAAGTTACTGTAGCCATCGAGCTTCGCGCAAGGTTCGATGAGCAAGCCAATATTCAATACGCCGAACAAATGAAAGGCGAAGGCGTAAATTTAATATTTGGTGTAGCTGGTTTAAAAGTACACAGTAAAATGTGTGTTATTGAGCGTGAAGAGAGCAAGCGAATTAAACGCTATGGTTTTATTAGTACTGGTAATTTTAACGAATCGACAGCTAAAATTTATACCGATTATACACTTTTTACAGCAAGTCAAAAAATATTAAAAGACGTCAGTCGAATTTTTGATTTCTTCCATACCAACTATCGAATTCAACGTTATAAACACTTAATAGTATCACCTCATTATACTCAAAAGTCGTTTTTCAAATTAATCGACAAAGAAATCGAAATCGCAAAAAAAGGCGAAGGAAAAGGCTTAATTCGTTTAAAAATGAATAGTCTTTCAAGTTATACCATGGTCGATAAACTTTACGAAGCCAGTAGAGCTGGTGTAAAAATTCAAATGGTTGTTCGTGGCATTTGCTGTTTAATTCCAGGTATTCCGGGAATGAGCGAAAATATTGAAGTTATTAGTGTAATTGATAAGTTTTTAGAACATTCCAGAGTGTATATTTTTGGAAATAACGGCGACCCAAAAGTGTATATTGCCTCGGCCGATTGGATGACACGAAATATTGAAAATAGA
Organism: Neotamlana nanhaiensis; assembly: GCF_000943555.1. Lineage (GTDB taxonomy): Bacteria > Bacteroidota > Bacteroidia > Flavobacteriales > Flavobacteriaceae > Neotamlana > Neotamlana nanhaiensis. The sequence goes on from NZ_JTDV01000005.1 coordinate 5,585, forward strand.
GTAGAAGTTACTTGCCCAATTTATGACGAAGATGTTAAAAATGAAATTATAGAAACTTTCGATATTGGTTGGAACGACAATGTAAAAGCACGTTTAATTAATCAAGAAAATGAAAATGATTACAGACAAAATAATAACGAAAAAGTAAGATCGCAATTCGCCATTTACGATTATTACGTTAATAAATTAAAAGATTAGCATGCTATCTATTAAAAAATATGCAGCTATCGATATTGGTTCGAATGCTGTAAGACTACTTATTTCAAACATAATTGAACAAAAGGATAAACCTGTTCAGTTTAAAAAAAATGCGCTGGTACGTGTACCAATTCGTTTAGGTGCCGATGTGTTTATTAAAAAGAAAATTTCAAAAGATAACACACAGCGCATGCTCGATACTATGTTAGCGTTTAAAATGCTAATGAAAACCCATAAAGTAGTAAAATACAAAGCTTGTGCTACATCGGCAATGAGGGAATCTGAAAATGGCAGAAAAATTGTCGATTTAATTTACGAACACTCCGGAATAAGTATCGATATTATTGATGGAGAAGAAGAAGCCGCTATTATTGCGGCAACCGATTTAAATAAGTTTATAGATAATAGTAAAACGTATTTGTATGTTGATGTTGGTGGCGGAAGTACCGAGTTTACCATTATAGATCAAGGGAAACAAAAAGCATCTCGTTCGTTTAAAATAGGTACAGTACGTTTGCTAAACGATATGGTTCAAAACGAAACTTGGCAAGATTTACAAATATGGATTAGCCAGCATACCATGGGCTACGATAAAATTGATGTTATTGGTTCGGGTGGAAATATTAATAAAATTTTTAAAATCTCTGGAAAAGCCATCGGTAAACCCTTATCGTTTTTTTATATGACTTCGTATTACAATACATTACAGCGCTATTCATACGAAGAACGTATTACAGAGTTAAATTTAAATCAAGATAGAGCCGATGTAATTATTCCGGCAATGCGCATATATTTAACTGCCATGAAATGGAGTGGAGCTAAAAATATTTATGTACCTAAAATTGGTTTAGCCGACGGTATTATAAAAAGTATTTATTACGATACCGTTTCTAGCAATACACAGTAAAATTTTGCATTTTACCTTTTATTGTTGTATTATTTTCTGATATTCCTATATATTAGCTTTTAATTATATTCCCAAACCTATTGATTATGAAGAAAATATTACTTTCCGCCTTACTACTACTTATGGGGTCTTATGGTTTTGCACAAAATATAGATTCTATAGCTGTTGAAGCTCCTAAAAAGAAAATACCGATGTTTAAAGGTGTAAAGTATGGAGTACGTGGTGGTTTAAATATTTCTAATTTAGATTTTAAAGAACATCCGCCAATGGCTAATAAGCATAGAAATAGTATTTATTTTGGCGCTTTCGCGGAAATTGCTTTATCTAAAAAAGTAGCTGTGTCGCCAGAATTACAATTTTCGGCTGAAGGAGCAAATGAAGAAACGCTACATTTAGATTATATTCAAATGCCAGTTTTAATGAATTTTAGAATTACTGAAAAAATTAGCGCTGGTTTAGGACCTCAAGTAAGTTTAAAAGTTCATAAATACGAAGATGGTGTGAAAAACTTCGGATATTCTGGTGTTGCTGGTGTAACTTATAAAATAAATTATGCCCTTTTTGCCGATGTTCGCTATACTTACGGTATTAGAAATATTTTTGACGAAAAATTAAACATGGAAGCCATTAATACCAACATACAAATTGGTGTTGGCTACAAGTTTTAACCGTGTATAGTTTCTTTTTTACTCAGGTTTTTCATTATTTCAGCTTCGTAATCTAAAAGTTGTTGCCATTTTTGGTCTACTTCTTTACGGTCACCATATTGTCTTGCAAACCCTAAAAACATGGCGTAGTGGTTCGCTTCACTGGCCATTAAATTACGGTAAAAAGTAGCTAGTTCTTTATCTTCTAATTCTTCGGATAATAAACGGAAACGTTCACAGCTTCTAGCTTCAATTAAAGCCGCATAAAGTAAACGATGTACTAATTGCGTTGTTCGGCTACCACCTTTTGGGAAAAATTTCACCAATTCAATAACATAATCATCACGACGATCTCTTCCAAGCACCCAACCACGTTTAATAATAATATCGTGTACCATTTTAAAATGACTTATTTCCTCTTTAACTAAGGCTGTCATTTCTTGAACCAATTCGGTATATTCAGGGAAACTTACTATTAAAGAAATGGCTGTACTGGTTGCTTTTTGTTCGCAAAAGGCGTGGTCGGTAAGTATTTCTTCAATATTTTTTTCTACAATATTAACCCAACGTGGGTCGGTTGGTAATTTAAGACCTAACATAATTAAATAATGTTTTGTGTTAGTTGTTTTTCTTTAATTTGAATAGTTCCGTTATCGTAAACCGAAATTACAAAGTCTTTATATAGCTCGGTTTCAGGAATATGGAACGCTGTATTTAAATACAATATTTTGTCGGTTGAAGCTTCAAAATCAATCCAAACATATTGCATTATGGCTTTTTGAATAAAATCGTTATTTTCTAAATTATTAAAAACTGATTTATTCAATAAAAATTGATGCGTCAATTCATTAGTTTTTGAAACTTGAATATGCGCTTCAAAATTTTTATAAATGATTTTATTTAAAGTATCATTTTTGGTTAGTTTTTCAATAATTACCGGATCATTTTCAACCGATTTGTAATTAATTTTAACTTTAAAACAATTGCTTAAAATAGTATCGGTTTTTATAGTAACAGGCTGTTTAGGTTGGTAGTTCGTAGTTTCACTAAAACTTTTAAATAACTTGTTTTCTTTTAAAACTTCGGCATTGGTTTTTAAAGCTCTTTCTCTACCATCGCAATTAAAACATAAAATTGATAGCAGTATAATTGTAAGAGATAGTAATTTATATTTTAATGACTTAAACATCTAAATCGAAAGTTTTTCTTAAAAGGGCTATGTTTGGATTTTTCTCTTTTAGCTTTTCAAATTTTTCGGCGGTAGTGTACGCGTATTTCTTTTCTAACACTTCGTTTATTTCAATATTTAAAGAAATATCGTAGTTGCTTAATTTCTTTCTAATATACTGCATTAAATCGTGCTGCGAGCGCTCTACCTCAATTTTATTGGTCTCGTTGGGGTAAACAACATGTATTTCGGTGTTGTTTTTAACTTTAGGCATGTCGATAGCTAAAATAGATGCTAAATTGTGCTTACCCTTTTTCTTAATGATTAGTACATATTCGTTCCAAGTATCAACGAGTTCTTTTTCGGTAAAAGGTTCTTTCGGTAAATCGTCTTCGTTTACAACAATTTCCTTTTGTTTTTCTAAATGATCTTTTTTAGCGCGAATACTACTTAACGATAAACCAGAAGCACGTTTTGTTTGCGCATTTAAAACTATTTTTGGCGTTTTGTTTTCTTGTGGTGCTGGTTGTTTTGGCTTGCTAGTAGTTTGCGTTGGTTGTGCATTTGCAGCAACTTCTAAGTCTACAGATACAGGTTTTACACCTAGTTTTTTAAAGTAAGAAGCAGGAATTATGTAATGTCTGCTATTTTTTTTTTCTCCATCAAAAGTGATAGAGGCTAATTGCATTAAGCAGAGTTCAACGAGTAATCGCTGATTTTTACTGGATTTGTATTTGAGATCGCAGTCGTTTGCTAAATCAATTCCTTTTAATAAGAAGGATTGTGAAGCTTTTTTAGATTGCTCTAAGTATTTGGTTTTTGTTTCGTCTCCAACTTCTAATAGCGGAATGGTTTCTGGAGCTTTACAAACTAATAAATCTCTAAAATGGGATGCTAAACCTGCTATATAATGATGCCCATCAAAACCTTTTGATAAGGTATTATTAAAATGTAATAATAAATCAGGTATTTTGTTTTCCAGAATTAAATCGGTGCTCTCAAAATAGGTTTCGTAGTCTAAAACATTTAAGTTTTCGGTTACGGCTTGTCTGGTTAAGTTTTTACCAGAGAAACTCACTACACGATCGAATATTGATAAAGCATCGCGCATCGCACCGTCTGCCTTTTGTGCAATAATATGTAGTGCATCGTCTTCGGCAGTTACACCTTGTTCTTCGGCAATGTATTTAAGGTATTCTTTAGCATCGGTTACCGTTATACGTTTAAAATCGAAGATTTGACAACGTGATAAAATGGTTGGTATTATTTTATGCTTTTCGGTGGTTGCGAGTATAAAAATACAGTGTTTAGGTGGCTCTTCTAAAGTCTTTAAAAAGGCATTAAAAGCGGCCTGAGAAAGCATGTGAACCTCATCGATAATATACACTTTGTATTTACCTACTTGTGGCGGTATACGAACTTGATCGGTTAGGTTACGTATATCATCTACCGAGTTGTTTGATGCCGCATCGAGCTCAAAAATATTAAAAGCAAAATCTTCGTCTTCGTTTTCTTGCCCGTCGCTATTTATCATTTTAGCCAAAATACGCGCGCAGGTCGTTTTACCAACTCCACGAGGTCCTGTAAATAATAAGGCTTGTGCTAAATGATTATTATCGATGGCATTGAGTAAAGTATTGGTTATAGCCTGCTGGCCTACAACGTCTTTAAACGTTTGCGGACGGTATTTTCGTGCAGATACTATAAAGTGTTCCAATGCCTTTTGTTTGCTTTTTTGTAGATAACAAAGTTAAAAATTCATGTTTATATTTTAAGTGAATGAAAATAGATTTTAAAAGGAGTTATTAACAATGTTTGTAATATGCTGCCCGCATTAGGGATAGGAGTGGAAAGCCCACAGCGAGGTACGAGCGCGGACTTGTAGCGTATAGCCCGACCCCTTGCGGGTAATGCCCAAATTATAATTATTGTTTTTGTTGCTTTTTGGTTGTATTGTGTTGTACTTTTGCCGCAAGTAGATTGCCTTATCGCTAAATGCCCAACTTGATTGGGTATCTCATTAATTTATTACGAAAGTTATAATTATGAGATCCCCGCTTTCGCGAGGATTTAGAGGAAAGTCCGAACACCATAGTGCAACATAGTGGCTAACGGCCACCAGTCGTGAGGCTAGGAAAAGTGCAACAGAAAGTATGTACAGGTAATGCTGTAGTGAAACCGGGTAAACTCTATGTGGTGCAATGTCATGTATACCAACGTTTGAGGGCTGCACGCTCGATTGTTGGAGGGTAGGCAGCTAAAGTGTACTGGTAACAGTGCTCGCAGATAAATGATAGGGTAGTGCTGACTTGTGATGGAGAGATCCTGAAACGAGTTCAGGACAAACAGAATTCGGCTTATAGATTTACTTAAAAAAATAAACCCTTCTTGTAGCAAGAAGGGTTTTCCATTTTTTATATTCTTTAATTTTATTCTTCAAGTATTTCAAAGAAACTGAAGGCATTTCCGCCATAACTTTTTGTGTAACTGTAATACGGCTGATCTTCAAGATTGGTGTGTTTCGAATGTTCTATAATTAACAGACCACTTTCGCTTAGTAAATTGTTAGCGAATATGAGTTCTGGTATTTTAGAGAATTGATCGTCGGAGAAATTATATGGCGGATCCGCAAATATAATATCGTAATTGCCCGATGCCTTTTCTAAATATTTAAACACATCACTTTTTATGGTGTTTATGGGCATGTTGAATTTTTCTGCGGTTTGATTGATGAATTTAATACATCCAAAATCTTGATCGACGCAGGTGATATTTTCGGTACCACGCGATGCAAATTCGTAGCTTATGTTGCCTGTACCGGCGAATAAATCGAGAACCGAAACATCGTCGAAATAATAATTGTTGTTTATTATATTGAATAAAGATTCCTTCGCCATATCGGTTGTTGGGCGAACAGGTAAATTTTTAGGTGCAACAATTTTGCGGCTTTTGTATTGTCCGGATATAATTCGCATTAAAAACTGGATATTATACTGTAATTACTATGGTTATTTTTTGGTTGGGCATCGATAGCATATCTGTAGTGATCTTCTCGATCGCCAAAAAATATTAATCGGATGTATTTATAGGTGATTACATATAAATCGTCGTAGGCATCAATATCGCCCAAAAATATTAGGTTTACGGTTTCCGGGCTTAGTTGTAGCTGCTCTAAACAGAATAGTATATAATAAATAAAATCTTCTTTACTATTATAGAAAAACGAATTGTAAAGTTGTAATTTTTTGTTTTGTACTATAACTATTTCAAAATGTCCTTTACTAACATTAACATAGGCTTTGGGCACTAAATAGTTAACATCGGTTTTTAAAATAGATTCAATTAAAACGGTTGAGATATGTTTGTAGGTAAACTTGCCAAATTTCTCGTAGATAAAGTTATTTATATTTATGTAAGGCACATAAACACTTGCGCTGTCGTTTACTTTTATATCGTCATAGGTTATAAAATCTGATTTTAAAATTTTGGTGTTAAATTTTAAGTAATCGGCTAAACAAGCATCGTTAAATAAGGCTTTGGGAACTAAGGCTGATAGCTCGTTATCGTGAATTACAAAAACCTCGGCAAATAAATGGTTTAAAACGGCTTCGGTATTGAATTCGTTTTTTAAGGCATCGAGCACACCAAAAGGGTTTTCCTTTTTTGCAAAGGTAACTTCTTTTAAAAAGGTAATGGTATTGGTATCTCGGTTTAGTATACAAAAAGAAAGTCCACTCAAACTAATTTGAATGGACAATTCTGTATTTGTTAATTTGGTTATTTTCTTATTCTGCAGCGCCATAAGTTTTTGGCCAGTTACCAATTGTTTTAACTTCTTCCATAGAGCCTACTTTTAGTTTATCTCCATTTACGCCATCAACCGAAACTACTTGGTTTTCTTGCACTAACAAATCTTTATCTTGATCGAATAAAATAACATCTTTTGTTACCGATGCTTCAAACACAGGAATGTTAATGTTATTTTGCATTATAAAACCAGATTCCATTTTAAATTTAGCACCGTCTTCGCCAACTGGTACATTCATCATTGTTTTATAACGATTAGATTTTTTGAATAATGAATCTTTTACAGGTACATAACCTAAAGTATCAATTATAACAATATCTTTTTTCATATCCACACCAAACTGCTTTGTAAGCACTTCATCAATTACAGATGAATCACGACGTTGTGTAATAGTGAATTGTGCAGTATCAATAAATTTAATTAAGCCATCAAAATTTTCGGCAAACTTACCAGTTACTGTTTTATGTGCTAATTGCGAATCTCTAATATCAATTAAACTCTCAATAACTTCAGCATAACGCTTATTTTTGGTTTTGTTGAATTTTATTGGTTCGTAAACAGACATGTAAGTTTTGTAACCTAAAAAGATTATAAGTATCCAAAGCAGTATGTTTAATATGGGTTTAAATTTTGCTGGGATAAATTTGTCAATTAACTTAACCAAGCCAATTGTACCTAAAATCACTGCTACTGCAATAAGAATAAATGTTAACATAGTATGTTTTAAATTTGTAAATTATTAATTGGTATTTAGCAAATCTACAATTTTTTTTTAATCGTAAAAGCTAATAGGAGTAAAAATCATTTTTATCTTTGAAGAATTTATTAATCGTTTTACCTTTAAATGACCGCTCCAGAATTCTACAAGCTTATAAAACAACATTTTCCGTTTCAAACTACCTTAAAACAAGACATTGTACTGCAACAGCTTTCGGAGTTTATTTTTAACAAAAATAATGATGCGCTCTATGTTTTAAAAGGTTATGCAGGTACGGGAAAAACTACAATTATAGGCACTATTGTTACCAATTTATGGAAAGCTAAAAAAAGTGCGGTGTTAATGGCGCCAACTGGTAGAGCAGCAAAAGTAATTGCTAATTATTCGGGTAAAGAAGCGTTTACTATTCATAAAAAAATATATTTCCCACGAAAAGAGCGCGGTGGTGGCGTAAAGTTTGTTTTGCAACCCAATAAATACAAAAACACCATTTTTATTGTTGATGAAGCATCCATGATACCCGACACACCTGGTGATTCTAAATTGTTTGAAAACGGTTCGCTACTAGACGATTTAATGCAATACGTGTATTCTGGTTATCAATGTAAATTGCTATTAATTGGTGATACAGCACAGTTACCACCTGTAAAACTTGACATTAGTCCCGCATTAAACGAAAATACCTTAGCGCTAAATTATAATAAAGAAGTGGCTAAAATGGAGCTAGATGAAGTAGTAAGGCAAGAGCATGATTCTGGAATTTTAGCAAATGCCACAGTGTTACGCGACCATTTAGCTAGTGAGTTTTTCGATGACTTTAAGTTTGATGTTAAGCCTTTTAAAGACATTGTAAGATTAATTGATGGCCACGAAATAATGGATGCCATAAACGATTCGTATAGCAGCCACGGAAAAGAGGATACCGCAATAATTGTGCGTAGTAATAAACGTGCTAATTTGTATAATCAGCAAATTAGAAATCGAATTTTATTTAACGAGAACGAAATTACGGTTGGCGATTATATTATGGTGGTTAAAAACAATTATTTTTGGTTAAAACCTACCTCTGAAGCTGGATTTATTGCCAATGGCGACATTATCGAAGTGCTAGAAATTTTCAATATAATTTCGCTTTATGGTTTTCGCTTCGCGGAAGTAAAAGTGCGTATGGTAGATTATCCAAAAATGAGCCCATTTGAAACGGTTTTGCTTTTAGACACTATTGAAGCTGAAACCCCTTCGTTATCATACGAAGACTCAAATCGTTTGTATCAAGAAGTTATGAAAGATTACGAGGAAGAAACCGCTAAATATAAAAAGTTTCTTAAAGTTAAAGCTAATAAATATTTTAACGCGTTGCAGGTTAAATTTTCATATGCTATTACTTGCCATAAGTCGCAAGGTGGCCAGTGGAACACCGTATTTATAGAACAGCCTTATTTGCCCAATGGTGTAGATAAAGATTATATGCGTTGGTTGTACACCGCTGTAACTCGTGCTAAAGAAAAATTGTATCTTATAGGTTTTAAAAATGAATTTTTTGAGGAAGATTAAATGATTACAGCAGAAACGATAATAAGTATTTGTTTAGGCATTGGTTTATCAGCATCGGTAGGTTTTCGGGTGTTTTTACCATTATTTGCTTTAAGTTTAGCAGCGTATTTTGATGTTTGGGTACTCAATGAATCTTGGCAATGGGTGGCCAGTACACCAGCTTTAGTTACTCTTGGCGTGGCGACTCTTGTAGAGGTTTGCGCTTATTTTATTCCGTATATCGATAATTTATTAGATAGCATAGCCATTCCTTTAGCGGCATTGGCAGGAACCGCAGTGATGCTATCTACAGTAGCCAACTTAAGCCCTGTTATTACTTGGGCATTAGCAATAATTGCTGGAGGTGGTACGGCTTCGGTTGTGGCAGGTTCGTCATCAACCACACGATTAGCATCAACGGCTACAACAGGAGGAATTGCAAATCCCTTGGTGTCTTTAATTGAAACGGGAACCGCTATGTTTATGTCGGTAATTTCAATTTTTATACCTTTTTTAGCAATAGTTTTAGTAGCCTTCATTTTCTTCATCATTTATAAAATCTATAAAAAGTTTAAGAAGCCCGTTGCTAAAAACCTTTAATTTTGATTATTTTTGATGTTTAATTTTTTAAAATTCAAATGAAAATTATTTCAATGATTCCCGCACGATACAGCGCATCGCGTTTTCCAGGGAAATTAATGCAAGATTTGGGAGGAAAAACAGTTATTCGTAGAACTTATGAAGCTACTGTTGAAACGAAATTGTTTGATGATGTTTTTGTTGTAACCGATAGCGACATTATTTATAAAGAAATTGTAAATCATGGTGGTAAAGCCATTATGAGTAAAAAAACACATGAATGCGGAAGCGATCGTATTGCCGAAGCTGTTGAAAATTTAGATATTGATGTGGTTGTAAATGTACAAGGAGATGAACCTTTTACTGATGAAGAATCACTTAAAAAACTAATAGCTGTTTTTAAAAATGATACGCAACAGGAAGTAGATTTGGCCTCGTTAATGGTGCATATTACCGATGAAGATGAAATAAAAAATCCGAACACTGTAAAGGTGGTGATTGATCAAAATGATTTTGCCTTATATTTTTCACGTAGTCCTATCCCGTATCCGCGCGATAAAAATGTAGCTGTTAAATATTATAAACACAAAGGGGTTTATGCTTTTAGAAAACAAGCCTTGTTAGATTTTTATAATTTACCAATGCAAACCTTGGAAGCATCAGAAAAACTAGAACAATTACGTTATTTAGAATACGGAAAACGTATAAAAATGGTAACAACTAGTGTAGAAGGCATAGAAATTGATACACCTGAAGATTTAGTGCGCGCAAATAAACAATGGAAATAGTTTTTACTAATTCATATAAATCAATAAATAATTGGAAATAAACTACGATAATATAAAAGTTATTGGCTTTGATGCCGATGATACGCTTTGGGTGAACGAAACCTATTTTCGTGATGCCGAAACGGAGTTTGGACAGTTATTATCAGATTACGAAACGCCAAATAAACTCGAACAAGAACTTTTTAAAAAGGAAATTGAAAATTTAGAGTTGTACGGTTATGGCGTTAAAGCGTTTACGTTATCGATGGTTGAAGCGGCTTTAGAGCTTTCAAACTATAACGTAAAGCCCAAAACTATGGAAGCCATTTTAAACATTGGTAAAACCATGCTAAATAAACCGGTTGAGTTGCTTGATGGCGTAGAAGATGTTTTAAAAACCTTATCGAAAAAATATAAGTTAATTTTGGCGACTAAAGGTGATTTGTTAGATCAAGAACGAAAATTGGAAAAATCGGGTTTGACTAATTATTTTCATCATATTGAGGTGTTAAGTGAAAAAAAAGAAGTGAATTATTCAAAACTTTTAAATAGTTTAGAAATTAATCCGTCAGAATTTTTAATGGTGGGCAACTCTTTAAAATCTGATGTGTTACCGCTAGTAAATTTAAAAGCAAAAGCTATTCATGTGCCGTTTCATACCACTTGGGTGCACGAACAGGTTACAGAGGAAGAAACTAATGGAAAGGCTTATAAAACCATACATTCTTTAACCGAACTATTAAATATTTTAAATTAAATTGAAAATAATCAACACAGATACTTGGGAACGTAAACAAATTTTCGAACATTTTTCGAGTTTTGTCGATCCTTATTTTGGGTTAGTTATTCCGTTTAATGTGTCTAAAGCGTATCAGTTTTCAAAGGAAAATAATATTAGTTTTTTTGCTAAATATTTGCACGATAGTTTAAAAGCTATAAATGCTGTTGATAATTTGAAACTAAGAATTTTAGATGGCAAAGTGGTTCAATACGATGTTATTAACGCATCAACAACGATGCTACGAGAAAACAAAACCTTTGGTTTTTCGTTTTTTAATTATGACGAAGATTTAAACGTTTTTATTAAAAATTTAGAATCAGAAAAAGAGCGTATAAACAACTCAAATGAGTTATACCCGCCAACTAACACCTTAGATTGTATACACTCGTCGGCAATACCTTGGGTTAATTTTAAGGGTGAGCGGCAACCATTATCTGGAAGGCCCGATTCTGTACCTAAATTAGCTTTTAGTAAAGCCGAAAAAATTAATAGAGAACTTGTAATGAATGTTTCCATTCATGCTAATCATGCCTTAGTAGATGGCTATCATATAGGGCAATTTGCTGAGAAATTTCAGCATTTTTTAAACCAAAAAAATTAAATAAATGGTATTTTTACCGTTTGAAAGAAAAAAAATTAATGAATTATAAGAACTTTCCAATGGTGCCAAGAGTTATTTTTGGCAGAGGTAGTTTTAATCAAATAAACGATGTTTTAGCCCCAAAACGCTTAAGCATTAATGCCCCATTTATATTTTTAATAGACGATTTTTTTCGTGGAAACCCTTGGTTAACTTCAAGAATTCAATTGGGTTATGACGACCGAATTATATTTATTCCAACTGAAGAAGAACCTAAAACCGATCAAATTGACGATTTAGTTGAAGACATCATTTTACAAGCCAAAGAACGTCCGTCGGGAATTATTGGCATTGGTGGCGGTACCGTTTTAGATATTGCAAAAGCTGTTTCTATAATGATTACCAATAGTGGTGAAGCTAAAGATTACCAAGGTTGGGATTTAGTTAAAAACCCAGCCATTTATCATGTTGGTATCCCAACGATTTCTGGAACTGGTGCTGAAGTTTCTAGAACAACAGTTTTAACTGGGCCCGAGAAAAAACTTGGTATAAATTCAGATTACACACCTTTCGATCAAGTTATTTTAGATTCAGAATTAACAAAAGATGTGCCTAAAGAGCAATGGTTTTATACTGGAATGGATTGTTATATTCATTGTATTGAATCGCTTACGGGTACTTATTTAAACGAATTCAGCAAGAGTTATGGCGAAAAGGCTTTCGAACTTTGTAAGGCTATATTTTTAGATAATTCGCTATCAACAAAAGAAGCTCAAGAAAAATTAATGATGGCTTCGTGGCATGGTGGTATGAGTATTGCTTATTCACAAGTTGGTGTGGCACATGCTATGAGCTACGGATTAGCTTTCTTATTAGGAACCAAGCATGGTATTGGTAATTGTATTGTTTTTAATCAGTTAGAAGAATTTTATCCAGAAGGTGTTGCACTTTTTAATAAAATGAAGGAAAAACATAATATTACACTTCCAACAGGTATATGTGCGCATTTATCTGATGATGATTTTAATACCATGATAAAAGTATCGCTAGGATTAGAGCCACTTTGGGAAAATGCACTTGGTAAAAACTGGAAAAATATAGCAACACCAGAAAAATTACGAGCGCTTTACGAAAAAATGTAGCATGCAAAAGCTTGCCAAATTTATTTACTTTAAACTGTTAGGTTGGCGTGTTGTTGGTAACACTAACTTATCGAAAAACAATATAAAAAAAGCGGTTATTATTGCGGTTCCCCATACGAGTTGGCACGACTTTTATATTGGCGTATTACTACGCGCTGTTGTAAAAGTAAAAACTAATTTTATTGGCAAAAAAGAACTTTTTATTTTTCCGTTTGGACTATTTTTTAAATCTCTAGGAGGAACACCTGTAAACAGAAATAGTAACGAAAATAAAGTTGATGCTATTGCAAAATTATTTGACAATAAGGAAGAATTTCGAATAACCCTAGCACCAGAAGGAACGCGGAAAAAAGTAGAAAAATGGCGTACGGGATTTTATCATATAGCTAAAAAAGCCAAGGTTCCAATTTTTATGATTACGTTCGATTTTAAGAATAAACAAAATATAATTTCCGAACCTTTCTATCCAACCGATAATATGGAAGCCGATTTTATAAAAATGCGTCAGTTTTTTGAAGGTGTAAAGGGTAAGGTGGCTAAGTATTCCTAACTATGGCATAAAATTTGTTATTTTTAAATTGAATCATGAAACATAAAGTAAACAAATTTTTGTCCCTAAAAAGAAACATGATTTACAGATAAAAAATTAGAGGCTTTCTAAAACTAAACTTTAGAAAGCCTCTTAATTTTTATTTCCAATTAACTTACTTTATTTCCTTTATAGCGTTATCAATTAGCGTTCTTAAATGCTGTTTATGTGCTTTAGAAGCTATATTACCCGATGGTGCAGCCATATTTTTAATAGCTTTTAAGTTGTACAATGCCATCGATTTGGTGTTGTTTGTAAATCTACTGTTTTGTTTTCCCGTTAACATACCAATTAAAGTATTTGTGTACTCTAATTGTAAATTTTGTCTAAAGGAATTTACATTGCCATATATGTCGGCTTTAAAAATGGCGTTATTTAAATCGGTCATAAATTTTGAAAGTACATATTTATTACCATAAAGTTCGGAGTCTGTAATACGTTGCAAAGTATTAGGGTGCAACAAATGACTTAATACAGATTTTTGATAACCTAACACTTGTTCGTGAATTTTAGGATCTTCTGGCCCTTTAAAAAAGTTATAACCGCGACGTTGCATCGCTAAATAATTGTACAAATCGTTTGGCGCATCAAAGGCATCGGGTGCGAATGCATATTTACTTAAAGCTTTCATAGCACGTGTTTGGTCTTCTAAACTTACTGGCGTATAAGGCTGTTTAGCTCCTTCTTGACCTGCCATGGCACGATCAACGTAAACACCTCCAATTTGACGTGAAATTACGTTAGTTGCTCCAGCTTTTTGGTTACTTAGTAAATAGTATGCACGACGTAATGCTTGGTACGATTCTCCTTCTTTTGTAAAACGTTGTTTAACCGTTTCCATTAAACTGTTAGAAAGTTCAATTCTATCAATAGAGTAGGTGATTGGGTCGTTCGATTGGTCGTTAATCATTACTCTTGGGTCAATAGCCTTTCCTGGTGCACGCATATCATCAGCGTCGTTACCAAAAATTAGTTCTGGTTTGGTAGATTGTTTAAGTAAATTTACTTTTTCAGATTCCGAATTAAATGGGGTATATCCAAATTGAATAGCCCAAATATCGTAAGGTCCAACAGCCACATCATCATATTGTCCTTGCTTGCTTCTATCTTTGGTGATGTTTAAAGTAGCATAATCCATTACAGATCCTGTTAAACATTTTCCCGCTATAAACTCAGGTGTTGCCAGTTGCTCTGGTGAGTATAAATAACTAGCTTTCATATTATGGTTTAATCCTAACGTATGGCCAACTTCGTGCATTATTAATGCCAACATCGATTCTTTTTTAATGCGTTCCATTTCTAATTCTGATGCTCCCGTAGCTTCAGCTACTGCATTAGCAAACATTAGGTCTTCGTGCATTAAATGTCCATACGAGCAATATTTATAATCGGTTTCATTTAAGTTGCTATAATCGAACGCTTCACTTTCTGAAGCCAAATTAAACAGTTTATCATAAAACACTCTATTGGTAAAATGTGCAAATTCTAGCATAATATCGGCACCCAAAATTTGTCCTGTTTTTGGGTTAACAAAGCTAGGGCCGTAACCTCCAAAAGGTGGTTCTGGAGAAGAAGTCCAACGTAACACATTATAACGAATATCGCCAGCGTCCCAATCGGCATCATCAGGTTGAATTTTAACAGCCATGGCATTTTTAAAACCAGCTTTTTCAAAAGCCTCATTCCATTGTAAAACACCTTGTTTTATAGTTTCACGCCATTCAAGTGGTGTTGAGTTTTCAATCCACCAAGTAATAGGTTCAACTGGCTCAGAAACTGCTAATTCTGGATTCTTTTTAACCAAATGCCAGCGGTGAACTAAATCACGAAAAGGTGTAGACGAGGTTGATGTTTGATCTTCTACTTCTGTTGTAAAAAAACCAACTCGAGGATCGTCTAGTAAAATTTGATAATCGTTATTTGGCATTTCTATTAAACTATGAAACACCTTAATACTTACATTTCTGCTATCGGAAACAGCACTTGAACCACCAGCTAAAACCGACGGTGCAGAATACACATATTCAACTTCTAAATTTGTGTTTTCTGGGTAATTTTTTATGCTTTTTATTTTAGATTTATCTTTATTTAATCCACCCAATTTAAATGAAGTTGGTGAAGCGCCTGGGCGACTCGCAGGTTTAATTTGAGAAAAAGTTTCTTTTAAAAATAAATCGTCAGCTTTAATTAAGTATAACCCTTTTTCTTTATCGTGAGCTTCTACTTTTAAACTAGCCATGTTACCTTGACTAATGTTTGCTTCTTTCGATTTTGAAAGCGGATTTTCTGGATCGAAATAAAATGATGTATTTTGGGTTATAAATTCAATTTTATTAAAATATCTTTCAATTTTGAAAACTTTCGATCCACGATACGATCCTCTGTTCGAGCGACCAGCTTCCATAACGCCATCGGCAATTTGACTAAAGTAAATATATTCTTTACCTATTTGATCTTCAGAAATTAGCATTTGCAAACTTCCTGTAATTGAATCTTGATAAACAGGAAATAGGCCATCGATTTTATGGCTCGATTTAACTAAATCTGCAATGGTTTTCTCCTTATTTTTTTTTGGAGCAGGAGCAACCGCTTCCGTTTTGTTTTTATTTTTTTTCTTCTTTTTATTTTGTGCTTCCAAATTTGGAGCATAAAATAAAGTTCCAGCAAGAACAAGTGCTGAAATAAATTTGAGGTTTAAGTTGTTTAGCTTCATAAATACATTTTTTAGAAAAACATTCAATTCTCATTGAATTTAATTCATCAAATGTATGTAATTCTTACATTTTATATATTCAACAAAAAGTTAAATCTTAATTAAAGCTATATTTTCCCTAATATTTTATCCATAACCCAACTCGTGTGTAAAGCGGTTTTTCCCGTAGAAGGATGCTTTTGTTCACCGTTTAATAAATCATCACGCATTAATTTTACATGGTGCAGCTGAATATGCTTTGGGTTTTCAGCGATGTATTCTTCCGTTCTATCTTCAGATTTTAAAACAAACGGATTGTCGTGAAATACCGAAAATTCTATAGTACCTTTACTACCGTAAATTACCTTTTTATCGACATGATCGTTGCAACCAAAGTTCCAAGTTCCAGAGCCTGTGATGCCATTTTTATGAATCCAAGAGGCAGAAACTGCATCTAAGGCTGTATATAAGTTTTGCTGATTTGTACTAACACCTTGCGCAATCTCAATGTCTCCAAATAAATAGGTGTACACATCTAATTCATGGCTCGCTAAGTCATCAAAATAACCAGCAGGTGCAATTTTTTTATCGGTTCGCCAATTGTAAACATCCGATATGTCAGTATCACTTGCAGGTTTACTTAAATGTGAGGTAATATGCCTAACATCACCTATTAAATTATTATCTAACCATTCTTTTACCTTATTAAATCCTGATAACGATCGTCTATAATACGCGACATACAAGGGCAATTTTTTTGCTTCAAAGGCTTCAACAATCGCGACAGCTTCGTTATAGGTAGGTGTAATGGGTTTTTCAATACAACATGGCTTTCCAACTGCGGCTACTTTTAATGCGTATGCTTTATGTGTATCTGGTGGCGTTGCAATATAAACCGCATCAATTTCAGGATCATTTATTAAATCATCAGCATTAGTGTATATTTTTTCTACATTATGACGTTTGGCATAATCCTTAAGTTTTGCTTCATCTCGACGCATTACGGCTTTAAGCTTAAAGCCATTTACAATCGAGTAGGGCGGCCCACTTTTAACTTCGGTTACATCGCCACAACCTATAATACCCCAATTAATGATTTTTTCTGTCATTTTCTGTTTAGTTTTTCAATCGAAACTAAAAGTACAACTTCTATTCAAAATAAATTTAAAAAAATATAAAACCGCCTTTTTAAAAATTACGTAGGTATACTAAACATTAAAAAATTTAACAATTATGAAACGATTAAACCTAGCGAAAACCTTAGCACTTACGTTAATTTTTTCAATCATTTTCATGTCTTGTGAAAATGACGACAACAACACTTCAAACGAAACAATGACTTCAACTTATTTATACACATCTAACAATGCCAATGGGAATATTACCTATTACAATGTCGGTGATATGAGTAACGTCATGATGACAACTTTAGTAACATCTTCTACGGCTGCCGATGGCGTTTTTTATGATGCCGATGATGATATGCTGGTTCAAGCCTCACGAAGCAATATGATGCTTGAAGGTTTTATGGATACCTCTATGAGTTCAACCGGAGCTTCGATTTCCATTGGAATTTCAGGAAGCAGCGATATGATGAGTCCAAGAGAATTGGCTGTTAATGGCGATTATTATGTGGTTGCAGATAATGCCGATGTTGATGGTGACCCTGATACACCAGACGGAAAACTTTATGTTTACATGAAAGATGGTAACGATTTTACTCTTAGAAACGTTATTACAACCGATATTAAATTATGGGGAATTACTTTTGATGGTGAAAGTTTATATGCCATTGTCGATACCACCAATGAATTGGCTGTGTATTCAAACTTTTTAGCAAATACAGGAGATATGATGCTTTCTGCAACTAAAACTATTGCGGTTGAAGGTATTGTGAGAACACACGGTTTAACTTACGATGCCATGTCGGACACGATGGTCTTAACCGATATCGCTGCCGCTGCTAACGGGCAAGATGATGGTGGTTTCCATATCATTACAGATTTTATGTCTAAATTCAATAACACTGCTGACGGTGGCACTTTAGCTATGTCTGATCAAATTCGTGTAGCAGGAAGTTCAACCATGTTAGGGAATCCTGTTGATGTTGCTTTTGATAGTGAAACTGAAACCGTTTATATTGCTGAAGCAGGAAATAACGGCGGAAGAATTTTAGCCTTTAACAATATTGGAAGTGGCGGAAATATAGCGCCAGTACTTAATTACGATTTAGCTTCGGCGTCGTCGGTATATTTAGTGAAATATTAATTTTTGTTACCAGAGTTATATAAAAAAAGTGGTTAGTGTTTTATGCTAACCGCTTTTTGTTTTTTTTATAATTTAACTGTTAAAGATTCTTCGCTGCGCTATGAATAACATGATTAAGAAACATATAAATTTACTTCGTCAGGTTCAGTTTAGTTGAAGATTCATAAAGTAACAAATTCTTCAAAATCTTTCGACTGCCTAAAGATGACGTTTAGATCTCTAAATTTTCTCCTTAAAAGATTCTTCGTTGCGCTCTGAACGACAACTACTCAGCCTCTTGCATGGTGTGATAAACATTTTGCACGTCATCATCTTCTTCAAGTTTTTCTAATAGTTTTTCAACATCTGCAACTTGTTCTGCGTTAAGCGTTTTTGTTACTTGCGGAATACGCTCGAAACCAGACGATAAAATTTCAATGTTATTTTCTTCTAAATAGGCTTGAATTTTACCGAAGCTTTCAAAAGGCGCGTAAATCATCACGCTAGTAACTTCATTTCCATCGGCATCTTCATCGGTGTCTTCAAAAATTTCTTCAACACCAAAATCAATTAATTCTAATTCAAGTTCTTCTAAATCTAAACCGTCACCTTTCACTTTAAAATTACAAGTATGATCGAACATAAATACCACCGAACCCGATGTACCTAAACTACCATCACATTTATTAAAATAGCTACGTACGTTGGCTACAGTTCGCGTATTATTATCGGTTGCCGTTTCAACTAAAATAGCAATACCGTGTTGTGCGTAACCTTCAAAAAGGACTTCTTTATAATCGCCTTGACTTTTATCGCTGGCACGTTTTATGGCGCGCTCAATGTTATCTTTTGGCATGTTAACAGACTTGGCATTCTGTATAACCGCTCTTAATCTCGAATTACTGTCTGGGTCTGGACCGCCTTCTTTTACAGCCATAACAATGTCTTTACCAATGCGTGTAAACGCTTTACTCATGGCAGACCAACGTTTCATTTTTCTTGCTTTTCTAAACTCAAAAGCTCTTCCCATAATTCTATTATTTAAATGATATTAAATGTTAATATTTTCCAGAAAAGTTACTGGATTGATTTTATGATTCTCACTTACGTGCGAAAAATAATTTCAATTTCGCAAAGTTAAAAACCTGCGTATGAAAAACAAATTATTCTTCGGGTTCTACAATGCTTTCAATGGCCTCTGCTAACTGAAAATCTTTGTTAGTAACGCCACCTGCATCGTGTGTTGAAAGTGAAATGGTTAAAACGTTATATACGTTACTCCAATTGGGGTGATGATTTAAAGCTTCGCACTCGAAAGCAATGCGACTCATAGCGCTAAAACAATCTTTAAAATTTTCGAATTCAAATTCGGCATGTAAGGCGTTATCGTAGTATTCCCAGTCTGGAAAGCGCAGTAATTTAGCTTCAATGTCTTGTTCTGATAATGGACTCATAGTATGTGTTTAATTAGGTAATACAAGTTACAGTTTTGTGGGCTATAAATCAAACTATATTCTTATTTCTTCAAGAACTTCATCGCTTCGTAAATGTAGATTTTTTGGTAATAAGTTGAATTTTGGAAGTACGGCTAAATAACGGTCATCGTTAGTTGTATAAACGCGTTTGTAATGTACTTTGCTTTCGAGCTGAAGGTTTTTGATGATTTCCTTTATAAAATCGTCGTGATGCACTAAATCTTTGCTTCCTAAATGGTAAACACCGTATTTATTTCGGTTGATGATGTAATGAATTTGCTGCGTGATTTTGCTTTCGGTAGTCACGTTCATGATCAGATTCGGAAATACTTCAACAGGCGTTTTCTCTTCAATTTGCTGAAGAATTTCTAAGATTCTAGGTGATTGCGAACCAAAAACCATTGGTAAACGTAAAATAACCACCTTTTTAGCAGGTAGTCGCAATAGCATGTTTTCAATTTTTATTTTGAAATGCCCGTAAACACTATGGCTTAGCGTTTTGTCTTCTTCATAACTCGGGTATTTACTGTAAGCATCAAAAACATTTGCAGACGATAAAAATATGAGCTTAGTTTTATGTTGAAGCAAATAATCGCTTAAATGCTGATGTAACAACACTTGCTTTGAAAAATCCCCACGCAATGCCGAAATAATAATGCTTGGTTTTACAATATCTAGGATTTCGTAAATATCATCTTCTTCAAAATTGTACTCAAAAAAATGATGGTTTTTCTCGAACGATTTATTAAAATTATAAGTACCAAACGTATTAAAATAGGGGCATAGTTCTTTGTAAATGGCATTTCCTAAAAAGCCACTTGCACCTAAAATTAATACCTTATGTTTTGTACCGTTTGTACTCATAAATCTTTTAAAAGATAAAAATTAGTCTAAAAAATAGACTGTTTGGTTTGCGTAGTAAAAGCCTCTAAAGCCTGCATGCCCAATAACGAATTTCCTTTTTTGTTTAGTCCAGGCGACCACGTGGTAATAATGAAATTATCGGGTAGAAGCGCCACAATACCGCCTCCAACACCACTTTTTCCTGGTAAACCCACTTCGAAGGCGAATTCGCCAGCTTCGTCGTAAAAACCACAAGTTAGCATGAGCGCATTAATACGCTTTACTTGCGAATTGGTTAAATGTAGTTTATTTTGTAAACAACAGCCATTGTTCGCTAAAAAGTAAAATACTTTGGTTAGTTGGCTGCATGTCATTTCAATAGAACATTGATGGAAATAGAAATCTAAAACAGCATCAATATCATTTTCTAAATTTTTAAATGACTTTAACAAGTTTGCTGCCGATACATTTTTAAAGCCCGTTTGCTTTTCCGAAAGCGCAACAGTTTCATTATAATTTATAGAATCGTCGTCGCATAACTGACGCACAAAATTTAAGAAATCGGTTTTCGGATCATCTAAATGCGATAACAAAATATCGGCAATAACAATGGCGCCTGAATTTATAAACGGATTTCGCGGTATACCATTTTCAACTTCTAATAATGCTAATTGATTAAATGGGTGACCCGAAGGTTCTACATCAACGCGTTTCCAAATAGCTTCACCAACTAAAGACATGGCGTATGCTAACGAGAGTACTTTAGAGATACTTTGTATGGAAAATAAAGTATCGTATTCGCCAATTCCAAAACATGTGTTATTTATGGTACGTAAATGTATTCCAAAATTAGCTATATCAACCTTAGCTAATTCTGGAATATAAGTGGCCACCGTTCCTTTTTCGGATTGGTTTATGGCCTTCTCGTAAATACCGTTTATTATGTTTTGATAATCGCGCATTAACCTTTATAAAATGGCAGTTTTACAACGGTTGCAGGCACTGCATTTTTGCGTATTTGAATATTTATTTTACTGTTTACATCGGCAAAAACTGTTGGTACATAACCCAAGCCGATACCTTTACCTAAACTAGGACTCATCGTTCCTGATGTGACTTCGCCAATTTTAGTTCCGTTGCCATCAACAATATCGTATCCTTGTCGAGGAATCCCGCGTTCATCCAACTCGAAAGCGACTAATTTACGTGCTACACCTTGTTCTTTTTGCTTTTTTAAAGCTTCGGAGTTTGTAAATTCTTTGGTGAATTTAGTAATCCAACCTAAACCAGCTTCAATAGGCGAGGTGGTATCGTTTATATCATTTCCGTAAAGGCAATAGCCCATTTCTAAACGCAAGGTGTCGCGAGCTGCTAAACCAATTGGTTTTATGCCATAGTCGGCGCCAGCTTCAAAAACTTTATCCCAGATTTGTTGTACTTCGCTGTTTTTACAATAAATTTCGAAACCGCCACTACCTGTATAGCCTGTAGCGGAAATAATGACGTGTTCGATACCTGCAAAATCGCCAACAACAAAGTTGTAAAATTTAATACTAGCTAAATCATGACTTGTTAAACTTTGCATCGCTTCAACGGCTTTTGGCCCTTGAATAGCTAGTAACGAATAATCATCACTTAAATCGCGCATGGTGGCACCAGCATCGTTTTTACTTGAAATCCAGTTCCAATCTTTCTCAATATTACTCGCGTTTACCACCAGTAAATAGGTGTCTTCTTTAACACGGTAGACAATTAAATCGTCTACAATACCGCCTTCATCATTAGGCATACAACTGTATTGCGCCTTACCAATGGTTAATTTAGAAGCATCGTTACTGGTTACTTTTTGTATTAAATCTAACGCATGCTCGCCTTCAATTAAAAATTCGCCCATATGGCTGACATCAAACACGCCAACGGCGTTTCTAACGGTTTCGTGTTCTGCATTAACGCCTTCGTATTGAACAGGCATGTTGTAACCTGCAAAAGGCACCATTTTCGCGCCAAGAGCGCTATGAGTTTCGGTAAGAGCAGTATTCTTCATTTAAAAATCTTTTGTTAGTATATAAAGTGTAATTAGGCATATTACAACAATTAATATACCTATTAAAACAGGATTTCTTTTTTAAAAGAAAACATAATATCTTCAATAAAATTACTGAAGAATTTTATAATTCTTACAAGTATGTCTTCCATAATTCAAAGAAAAGCAAATGTATTGAAATTTTATAATAACGCTTTCGCGAAAGGCTATAAAGGTTAGTTAAATATTAGCATTTTTCATTTAACTTTTCTTTTAAACTTTATGCTAAACTATAGTTAAACACTTAAAATGAACCAGATAAGACGAATTGATTTTTGT
Organism: Neotamlana nanhaiensis; assembly: GCF_000943555.1. GTDB lineage: Bacteria > Bacteroidota > Bacteroidia > Flavobacteriales > Flavobacteriaceae > Neotamlana > Neotamlana nanhaiensis. Next base: position 28,621 of record NZ_JTDV01000005.1, read on the forward strand.
AAATTTAAGTATGAAAAATATATTAGTAGCAGGTGCAAATGGCACCACCGGTAAACAAATAGTAAATTTATTAAATAGATCAGATCATTATACACCTATAGCAATGGTACGAAAACAGGAACAAGTATCGTACTTTAAAGATAAAGGTATTCAAACCGTTGTGGCCGATTTAGAGCAAGATGTAACAAAAGCTTTTAGTAAGCAAATAGATGAAGTTGTATTTGCAGCAGGTTCTGGAGGTAAAAATGTAATAGGAGTAGACCAAGAAGGAGCTAAAAAGTTAATAGATGCTGCACACGAAAATAATGTAAGCAAGTTTGTTATGTTAAGTTCTATGGGGGCAGATAACCCTGAAGCAAATTCACAATTACAAGAATACTTAAAAGCAAAACATAATGCCGATGAGTATTTAAAAAGTAGTGATTTAAATTATGTAATTGTGCGCCCGGGTAGTTTAAAAAATGATGACGGTGCAGGTAAAATTGAATTAAAAAACCATTTTGATAAACACGGTGAAATTAGTAGAGCAGATGTGGCTAAAACCCTAGTACAATGTTTGGATGATGATGTACCAAATAATATTACTTTTGAAATTCTAGAAGGAGCAACACTAATTAAAAGAGCTGTTTTTGGTTTAGCTTTAACTGAGGTTGAAGTTTAAAATATTAAAAAACATAAGCTCCTTTTAAACAATCTATAAAGTTATTATTTCCAGCATTATCTACATGATAATGATAACCACGTATATCGTCGTAATGCCCTCTACATTCATCTAAATCGGTTGGTTCGTTGCCATTTTCATAGAACCTAGCATATATACCATGACCGTCCATAGTATAGCCAATAAGTTCTGCATGCCCGAAGGTTTGTGTAATTACATATCTGTCGACTATGTCTTGAGTTGCGGCATGATAGTAATAGCCTTGATTAACATTAATATACCCACCGGCATCATCGAATGGAGCTAGAGTATAAGCGGCTAAAATATTGCTTACAGGTGCGGGTGCAGAAAATTCTATGCCGTTTAAAGCAATACCTATTGTAGAAGGTCCTGATGTAGCACCTGGAGCAGAATTAAAGCTATAAGTTGTAGTAAGTGCAATTGGCGTAATTGGTATGGTCCAAGTTTGTGTTATATCGTTTATATACGATGGAATACATTCAACACAAAAATTTTCATATTCTTCGCCAACATTGGGATTGGCGGTGTTTATGCAATCGTCTTCTGTTTCTGTGATGTAAATATATCCGTTGTCATCATACATTAACCAAGTATTATCGTTGTAAAAAGTGTTTAAATTAGATACAAATTCACTATCAACGTCGTAAACAGTTCCATTATCTAGCCAAATGCCTCCAGCAGAATCGTCATCTGAAATACTGTTTGGACACCAAGGTCCCATTTCATGATCTGATGGAGCGCTTGTTGTAACAATTTCGTAGCAATTGGTTTCTGTACCATTAGATAGTGTACACGGAACAATGTTTACTGTAACACCTGTAAAATTAGCACTTGAAGCATCTATAACAATATCGTAATCAACTTCGTTATCTTGACATGTTGTTGCACTATCAGCATCTCCACTACAAGAAAATAATGCGCATGCACTTGAAAATAAGGTAAGTAAAATTCAATTTTTCATTTTTAGCTAATTAATTGAGATATAATTAAGATGCGCTAAAAATGAAAAACTTGTGGTTTATTTAAAAATTAGCTTAATAAAAACCCTTTTAAATCCTCATAAGTAGAAATAACCGTAGCTTCTTTTTCTTTACCCATAACAGCTTGAATTTGTTCTGGTAAGGGTTGTTTTTCTTTAATTACTTCTTCTACAACATCTAAAAACTTGGTTGGATGCGCCGTTTCTAAAAATACACAATGTGCTTTTGTGTTTTCCTTTAAATACGCTTTACAACCTAAATAACCTACAGCTCCATGCGGATCGGCAACATAGCCGTAATTGTTGTTAATTTCTAAAAGAGCTGTTTTAGTTTCTTCATCGGTAAAACTGTAAGACGACAAGTTTTCTTTTAAGGTCTCGAAGTTGTTTTTGTAGATTTCTTCAATACGAATAAAATTACTTGGCGCACCAACATCCATAGCATTACTAATGGTTTGTACTGATGGTTTTGGCTCATATAATTTTGAAATTAAATAGCGTGTTACCACATTGTTGGCGTTATTTGATGCAACAAAATGCTTAATTGGTAAACCTAATTGTTGCGCCATCATACCTGCGCAAATATTCCCAAAGTTACCACTTGGTACAGAAAATACAATATCCTCGTATTTCTTATGAAGTTGTTTATAGGCAAACATAAAATAGAATAACTGCGGTAACCAACGCGCCACATTTATTGAATTTGCCGATGTTAGTTGCATTTTACTGGTTAAACTTTCGTCTAAGAAAGCAGTTTTTACCATGGCTTGACAATCATCAAAAGTGCCATTAATTTCTAGGGCTTTTATGTTTTGACCAAGTGTTGTTAATTGCTTTTCTTGAATATCACTCACTTTTCCGCTAGGGTAGAGTATAACAACGTTTACACCTTTTACACCTAAAAATCCGTTAGCCACAGCACCACCCGTATCGCCTGATGTTGCTACTAAAACAGTTACTTCGTTGTTGTTATCTTTATTAAAATAGCCTAAACAACGTGCCATAAAACGAGCACCAACGTCTTTAAACGCCATGGTTGGTCCGTGAAACAGCTCTAGCGTTGAAATATTGTCATTAAGTTTAACTACAGGAAAATCGAACGACAAGGTTTCTTCTACAATAGTTTTTAAAATATCATCTGGAATTTCTGGCGATACAAACTGTTTTATAGCTGTAAACGCAATTTCAGTATTTGATAAGTCATCAATATTTTCGAAAAAATCAGCCGGTAAAGGTGTTATACTTTCTGGAAAATATAAGCCTTTGTCTGGTGCTAATCCTTTTACAACAGCATTTTCGAATGTTGTGTTTGGTGCTTTATGGTTTAGTGAGTAGTAGTTCATGGTGTTTTTTATTGACCGATGACTATTGATCGTTGACCGAAGTGGTAAAAACGACTAAATAAAAATCGGGGTATTAGTTTTATTTTATATTTTTTTAAACGCTTGCATCATGTTCATTAAATGAAATGCTTCGTTATAGAGTATTTCAAAATTATAGATTTCAATGTAATTTCTTCTTCTAGCTTTATGTAAACAAGTAACGACTTCAGCCAAAGATCTAATAGCATAATTTATAAATTTCCGTTGTTCAGGATTTGATTGACCAATAGAACCTTCTGAAATATTTAGAGCAATAGAATCTACAGCTCTAGTAATTTGAGAAGTAAGATTAAATTTTTCAATATCTGGAAAATTTAAAGCTAATTGAAAAATGGTTTCTCCATAATCCATTGCTTTCTGCCAAATAATTAACTTTTCGAATTTAAACTTACTCATAACATCAATTAATTTTTCTTTTCAAAAGCATCAGTCAACCGTCATTTCGCAACTGTCTGAAAAAATATTAACACGTCAATACGCTCCTCAAAATGTCAAGCCATCTTTATAATTTGTCAACGGTCATTGGTCTTACAATTCCTAACTAAATCAACAAATCTTAACGCCTTTGGTGTTAATCTTCGAGACGTGAATATCAAATTCAATATCTGTTATTAAGCTGTAAGCCTTTTTAAGCGCTTGAGCCACATTATTAGCAATTTCTTCACCTTTACACAATGAAAAAATTGATGGTCCAGAACCTGAAATACAAGCACCTAAAGCACCTGCTTCTAGCATTATTTGCTTCACTTCATTATAATGTGGAATAAGCTTACTACGGTGTGGTTCGATAATTACATCATGCAAAGAATCCTTAATTAAGTCGTAATCGCTGGTATGCAAAGCATGAATTAAACTCCCAACATTGGACCATTGCGTTATGGCATCACTTAGCGAAACGTCTTGAGGTAAAACTGCTCTAGATTCTGAGGTTTTTATCTCAATTTGCGGGTGAATAATAGTGGCGTACAAATCCTCGGGACTAGGAATTTCCAAAATTTGCAAAGGCTTAATTCCCTTTACCAATGTAAAACCACCAAACATAGCAGGAGCAAGGTTATCAGCGTGTTCGCATTTACTTGCTAATGCTTCACCTTTTATGGCAAATTGGGTTAATTCGGTTTTGTTAAATGGTCGTCCTAAAAGCTCGTTCATACCAAAAACACTACCCACAGCACTTGCAGCGCTACTGCCAATACCACTTCCTGGTTTAATGTTTTTATAGATTTCAATTTCAAAACCAAAATCAACATTAATGGCATCGTACATGGCTAAAGCAGAAACGCCTGCAACATTTTTTTCAGCTTCATAAGGCAAATCAAATCCTTCAATATGGGTGATTTTAATGCCTTTTTTATCCACTTTTCGAATCACCATATCGTCACCAACATTGTCTAAGCAAAAGCCTAACACATCGAATCCGCAAGCAACGTTTGCCACTGTGGCTGGTGAAAAAATTTTTATTTCATTCATCTGTTCAATTAAATAATTTTCGGCTGCGCTAGAACAAGAAATATCACTTGATTTATGCAATTCCATACTCAAAATTAATCGTTTGCAATTCTAATAATATCGGCAAATAAACCTGATGCGGTAACATCGGCGCCAGCACCAGCACCTTTTATAATCATAGGTTGGTTAACATAGCGTTTTGTGTAAAACATTACAATATTGTCACTACCTTCTAAATTATAAAACGGATGACCTTCCGGAATTTCTTGTAAACCAACGCTCGCTTTGCCTTCGTTAAATTGTGCTACATATTTTAACTGACAATTATTCGCTTTCGCGGAAGCATATAAACTTTGGTAATGCGCTTCATCGGTTTTTAAAGTTTCGTAGAAATCATCAACCGAATCACTTTTTAAACCAGCTTCCGAAAGGAAAGGCTCATTTTTAATATCTTCTAAATTCATTTCTACACCGCTTTCACGAGCTAGTATTAATATTTTTCTCGCTACATCTACGCCACTTAAATCAATTCTTGGATCTGGTTCGGTATAGCCTTCAGCACCAGCTTGTTTAACTACATCGTAGAACTTAGTTTTATCATTAAAATTATTAAACACAAAGTTTAAACTACCTGATAAAACCGCATGGATTGAGGTTATTTTATCACCAGAAGCCACCAAATTATTCAAAGTATCTAATATTGGTAAGCCTGCACCAACATTGGTTTCAAATAAAAATGGCGCGTTGTATTTTAACGATAAGGTTTTAAGTAATTTGTAGTTTTCAAAATCGCTTGCACAAGCAATTTTGTTACATGCCACAACACCAATGCTTTCGCGTAAATATTTTTCGTAAAAATTTGCGACATCGTAATTTGCTGTAACATCAACAAAAATACTGTTTCGTAAGTTTAACGCTTTTGTACCTTCAAAAAAGCCTTGTAATGACGCTTTTTCACCGTTTTCTAGTTGTTCTTTCCAATTAGATAAGTCTATTCCAGAATCGTTGAAAATCATTTTTCTAGAATTTGATAATCCAGCTACACGAAGGTTTATTTTTAAATTCTTTTTTAAGTAATCGTGCTGTTGTTTAATTTGTTCTACAAGTTTTTCACCAACATTTCCAACACCTGTAATAAATACATTAAGTTGTTTTGTTTTGGCTTCAAAAAACTGTTCATGCAATGTGTTTAGTGCTTTTTTCACATCTTTTTCTGCAATTACTGCCGAAATGTTTTTCTCTGAAGCCCCTTGTGCAATCGCACGAATATTAATATTGTTTTTACCAAGAGCACTAAACATTTTACCACTAATACCTTGGTGGTTTTTCATGTTATCACCAACTAATGCGACGATAGATAATTCGTTTTCAATAATTATCGGGTCTATTTTATGAAGCGCAATTTCGTTGTTAAAAGCATCATCAATGGCTGCTTTTGCTTTTAAAGCATCAGCATCATTAATGCCTAAACAAATAGAATGTTCGGAAGAAGCTTGAGTAATTAAAATCACATTAATTTTTTCCTGCGAAAGTGTTTCAAACAAACGTTTAGAAAATCCTGGAATGCCAACCATCCCACTTCCTTGTAGTGTTAACAAGGCAATATTCGAAATATTACTAATGCCTTTTACTGGTTTAGAGGCGTTTACTTCTTCGTTAGAAATTACTGTTCCAACTGCTTCGGGCTCTAAAGTATTTTTTATGTGAATTGGAATATTTAAATCTAAAACAGGCTGCACCGTTGGCGGATATAACACTTTGGCACCAAAATGCGATAATTCCATCGCCTCTTGATACGATATTTTCTCGATAGGGTAGGCTTGCTTAACTAATTTTGGATTGGTTGTAAACATACCGCTTACATCAGTCCAAATTTCCAAAGCATTAACCTTAAGTGCAGCTGCAACAATGGCTGCCGTAAAATCGGAACCGCCACGACCAAGCGTAGTTTGTTCTCCTGATTTAGATTTGGCAACAAAACCAGGTAAAATGGTGATTTTTTGATTTGCTGATTTAAAGTAATCTACAATGTTTTGGTTCGTGATGCTATAATCAACTTCGGCTTTTGTAAAGTTTGAATTGGTTACTACTAATTCTTGAGTATTTTTACAAGCTGCGGAATGACCACGTTTTACTAATGTTTCTCCAATAATATAAGACGATAAAATTTCGCCAAAACTCACTAGTTTATCTGATGTTTTTGGCGATAATTCGTTAATTAAAAAGATGCCATCTAATAAGTATTTCAGTTCATTTAGACGCTGATTAACATAAGCAATAATACTTTGTCCTTTAAGCGGTGTTAACTCATTTATTATCGCTAAATGAGTTGCACTTATTGTGTTAAAGGTATCGTTGTATGCGTTGTCTTTATTTTGAGCTTGTTTTCCTGCAAGTAGTAATTTATCGGTAATACCACCAACAGCAGAAACCACACAAACCACCGATTCGTTTTTAGAATAATCTTCTAATATTTTTATGACACTATTTATATTTTTTGAAGAACCTACAGATGTTCCTCCAAATTTTAAAACTTTCATGTTTTTTTAAATGAATAATTAAAAATAAAATTAAAAATGCTGTAATTAAAAAAATTACAAAATCTGCTTGAAGTATATATAATTAACAACCCCAAAGGGTAGTGGTAATTGTAGTTAAGCCAATAGTAAAAGTGCCTTTTGCAGAAGTAAAAGGTGTAGAAATAATTATATTTTGGCTTAAATAGTTCATTGTATTAATTATACATTTCAAAAGTATTACTTTTAGTTAAATAAAAAAATTAAAAGTTTTTTTTTAATGTATTCTTATATTGAAGTTAATTTCGTTTAATATTTTTAACGAAAATTATTTTGAACTGAAAAATTGATAATACGCAAATGAAGATTTTCTCTAAAGCACAAATATATGAAGGTGATCGCTTAACGGCAGAGCGTCAAAATATTTCATCAACCGATTTAATGGAGCGTGCAGGTACCCAAATTTTTAATTGGATGCATGCCCGAATGCAAGGGGCTCAAGTGCCCATTCATATTTTTTGTGGTATTGGAAATAATGGCGGCGACGGACTCGTTTTAGCGCGACATTTAGTTCTTGATGGTTATAACGTAAAAACTTATATCATTAATTATAGTGACAAGCGTTCAAAAGACTTTTTAATTAATTATGATCGTATAAAAAACACCACTAAAGATTGGCCTGTTTTATTAAGTGATGCTGAAGAGTTGCCCGAAATACACCCAAACGACATTATAGTTGATGCTGTTTTTGGCATAGGCTTAAATCGTCCTGTGGTAAATTGGGTTAAAACACTTTTCATGCATTTTAAAGCGAGTAAAGCGTTTACACTTTCTATCGATATTCCTTCAGGATTATTTGTTGATAAACCTGTTGAAGATGAAGATGCTGTAGTTTATGCTGGTTTCACCTTAAGTTTCGCATCGCCTAAATTGGTGTTCTTTTTACCCGAAACCGCGAAATATACCGTACAATGGGAAATTTTAGATATTGGTTTAGACCAAGAATATACATTTACCACCCAAACCGAAACCGAACTTATTAGCAAATACGAAGTCTTGCCAAATTACAGACCTCGCGACAAATTTTCGCATAAAGGCCAATTTGGACATAGTTTAATAATTGGCGGTAGTTATGGTAAAATAGGAGCGGTTACTTTGGCCAGTAAAGCAGCATTATCTACAGGAGCTGGTTTGGTTACAGCTTTTATACCGAAATGTGGTTATCAAATTCTACAAACCGCTTTTCCTGAAGCTATGGTGATTACAGATGATTCAGAAACAACCATTACCAATATTAATTTTGATATTGAACCAACAGTAATTGCTTTTGGAGTTGGAATTGGAAAACATGTTGAAACTGTAAAAACGTTTGAAGCTTTTTTAAAAACAAATAAAGCACCATTAGTTATTGATGCCGATGGATTAAATATTTTAGCTGAAAATAAAGGTCTTTTAAAATTATTGCCACCAGAATGTGTTTTAACACCACATCCAAAAGAATTAGAGCGTTTAATTGGAGCATGGGCAAACGATTTTGAAAAGTTAGATAAAGCCAAAGCTTTCGCTGAAAAATATAAGATTGTTTTAGTAATTAAAGGTGCAAATACCATAACCATTTTTAATAATAAACAGTTTGTAAACACCACTGGTAATCCAGGTTTAGCAACTGCGGGTAGCGGCGATGTTTTAACCGGAATAATTACAGGTTTAATATCTCAAGGTTATCATACGTTATCTGCTGCAATATTTGGAGTGTATTTACATGGAAAAGCCGCCGATATAGCCGTTGAAGATTCGGGTTACGAAAGTCTGTTAGCAACCCATGTTATAGAAAACATTGGTAAAGCTATTGTAGATTTATTTGCACAACCTGAACAACATGAGGCCGCGCAACAAAGCCAAGAAAATTAAATTTAAGGCAACAAGACAGTAAATTAGACGGTTATTCTAAATCTGTTGGTAGCTCAAAAACCTTCAAATTAAAGTAGGGAAGGGCTGCTATTAAATGATCGAACACATCGGCAATAATATATTCGTAGTTAGCCCAACGTTTATCGCTACTAAAAGCATAAATTTCTAAAGGAATACCTTGTGTGGTTGGTGCTAACTGACGTACCATAATCATCATATCTTTATTTATAGCCGAATGTTGATTTAAATACGTATCAATATATTTTCTGAAAACACCAAAATTGGTTAAGTTTCTACCATTTATTAAAACCGATTTATCCGCTTGATGTGTTTCATTAAAACTGATAATATCCGCTTGACGGTTTTGTAAATAATCGGTAATTAATTGAATCTTTTTTAAATCTTCAACCTCAGTTTCGGTTAAATATTTAATGCTGCTTTGTTTTATAATTAGAGCGCGTTTAATCCGTCTACCATCTGAATTAGTCATACCGCGCCAGTTTTTAAACGAATCGGAGATGAGGGCATAAGTTGGAATAGTGGTGATGGTTTTATCGAAATTTTGGACTTTTACAGTGGCCAAGGTAATTTCAATAACATCGCCATCGGCACCGTATTTTTCAAAGGTAATCCAATCGCCAATGCGTACCATATCGTTAATAGACACCTGAATACTGGCTACAAAACCTAAAATAGTATCTTTAAAAACCAATAAAATAACTGCCGAAATAGCTCCTAAACCAGTCAGAAATTGTAAAAAGGGGATACCTGTTACAATAGCAATGGAAGACATAATGCCACCAAGCCAAGCAAAAATCATAAATACCTGAATGTAGCTCGCAATAGGTTTGTCTTTAAAGCGTGGTAAAGTTTTTAAATAATCTTTTATGGTGTTTAGTAGACTGCGAACAATCCATAAAGTGAGTACAATTCCGAAAACTTTTAAGGCTTTTTCAACGGGTAATTCAAAGTTTGGAAAATCGGAAAAAACAATAGGAAAGTATTCCAGAGTAATGATGAGCGGAATAATATGCGCCACATTTCGTGGGACTTTGTTTGAAATTAATAAGTCGTCGAAATTAGTTTTAGATTTTGTTGCAAATTGATTGAATGATACGACTAAAATGCGCTTTACAATAAAATCGGTAATAAGTACAACTACAATAAGTGCCACGAGTAAAATTCCCATGTTTAAATAACTTGCCGAAGTTTCTGTAAAACCTTTAGAAACTAAAAGGTCGTAAAAATAATGTTTCATTGAAAATTTATTTTACTGCAGGTTTTAAGTATTTATGGTCGATATAAAACGTACCAAACGGAATAACCGAAGCCACAAGAACCAACAAAAAGGTTTTGGTATTCCATTTATAATCACTTTTTAACATAAAAGCAAAAACCACATAAAGCATAAATAAAATGCCGTGTGGCATACCTAAAAGTTTTACATACTCAGGATTTCCTGATATGTATTTTATTGGTGTAGCGATAAATAATAATAAGATATACGAAACGCCCTCAAGAAAAGCGACTAAACGAAATATATTTTTAAATGAAAACATGTAATTTAATTTTAATGCAAAATTACGGTTAGTTATACATTTAACAAGTTAAATAATTATAATTCTTTTTTATCGGAGGATAGTGTATGTGAAATATTCTATTTTACATAATATAAATTATAGTACATTTTTAATATTGGATTATCCAGTGGATGATTCAATATTAAAACAAAAAGTTTTAAAGCTTCACTTTTTGCACTGTTTTAAAATTCGCGTATTTGATAAAATGTACGTCAAAAAAAATTTTACGCATAAGAACGTTTTTTTTCAGATCTATGAATTTTGTAATTGTTGTTGCAGACGAATTATTATAAATTCGGCAGGTCTTTGAATGGCAAGTCCTAATTCAACAATTAGTTTACCTTGTAAAACATCGTTTGCGGTCATGGTGCTTCCTAAACCGATGTTTACAAAATAGGCATCACTAGCTTTTGCTCCAGCTAAAGCCCCTTGTTTCCAAAGGTTTGTTAAAAAATTACTAATCATACTTTTTATTGTAGTCCAAGTATTAGCCTCGTTAGGCTCGAAAACAAACGTTTCTAAAGCATATTTAACAGATTGTTCTACCATTATTAAGGTTCGCACGGTGTTAATATAACGATATTCATTACTGTTTCCGTCTAAAGTACGTGCGCCCCAAACTAAAACACCTTTGCCCACAAAACTGCGAATAGCGTTAATCGATTTACCAGAAGCTGCATCAATATTTAAAGTTTCTTGTTGAGAATTACTTATAGCGATTGTTGGTTTAATAACCGAATTTAGCGACACATTTGCAGGCGCTTTCCAAACACCTCCATGGTTATCGACCATGGTGTAAACACCTGCCATAGCTGCCGATGGTGGTAAAATATTCAGTACTTTTTTTACAGCTTCAATTAATAAATTGTAGCTAGGGCTTACAATTAAAAGTGCTTCATGCAGATTTTCCTCTCCATGAATAGTTTGATTTCCGTTTATAAATTCTTCAATTAATATTCTGGCCTTTTTTTCGGGAAGTAAATTTGAAATTTCAGATAAATCAAGATTAATATTTTTAAAAGTGATTTCTTTTTTTGAATAAATCGATGTTTCAAGCCACGGATAATATGCAACACCATATTTTAAATTTAAGTTACCAATATGATGCCTAAATTCTGTGATAACTTGAGTTGAAACAGTTTCAAACCCATTAAAAACATCGAGTACCGCTACCCTATTTTGCATTTCCGAACAATGTTTCAACACGTTTTGATATAAATGATAACAGTCTATTTTTGGTAAATTAACAGCATCTGGAATTACAATAATTGTTGGTTCAAGTTCCGTTTTTAATTGTTTTAAACCCGTTTTAAACTTTTCTTTATCTAAAACAATGTCATTTTTATTTTGGTATGTATCCACCGAAACCACATAACATGTTGTACCGCCATTATTAAAAAACAACTTTAAACTGGCATACATTAAGGCTTTTTGATTATTCGCAAAGTCCACGACATAATTAACACCATTTATAGTTGCTTCTGCTTGGGCATTATTGGGCGTTATATTTGGTAAAATGTTACATTTTGATGCAAACTCATTGCCAAAACGTTCTAAATATTCATTAAGGCTGTTAATTTTAGTAGGTATATTTAATAAGGAGTTGCCATTAAATTCAGCCTTTTCGGTATAACCTATAAATGCAGGAACCGCAGTTTCTACCTGAGCAATACTATTAGGAAAGCTATTTAATTCATTTATATAAACACCAGGCGTTTTATATTTCGCGCTCATAAACTAAAAATTAAATTTGTTAACCTCTCTAAATTAACGTTTTACATTTTAAAACAAAAACTAGGTAAAAATTATCTTTAACCTAAATTTTAACTTAACCTAGTATATAAAAGCTAATTAAAGGGTATATTCGCGCCCATTATGTGGATGTACTTAGGTTTATTAGCAGCATTATTTTTAGGAATACACAATTTGTGTAAAAAGCATGCTGTACAAAACAACGAGACTTTTCCGGTGCTTTTAGGCTCGATTTTAAGCGGATTTTTACTTATTGGTTTATGTTACATCTTAAGCGTTTGCTACCCTAATTACGCCGAAAAAAACGGTTTTGTTTTTCAAAACATTTCGTGGCAGCAACATGGCTATATTTTTATTAAAGGCGTTATTTTAGCTGCGTCGTGGTTATTAGCTTATCAAGCATTAAAACATTTACCAATAACCATAGTAACTCCTATACGGTCGGCAGGTCCTTTTTTTACCTTTATTGGTGCCATTGTAATTTACAGAGAAGCGCCAAATTTACATCAGTGGATTGGTTTTTTTCTAATTATTTTTTCAGTGATTTTATACTCTAGAATTGGTAAAAAAGAAGGCATCATTTTTAAACGTAATAAATGGATTTTAGCCATTGTAGCCGCTACATTTTTAGGAGCTAGCAGTGGGTTGTACGATAAATTTCTAATTCAGAGTTTAAACCTAAACGCACAAACACTTCAATTTTGGTGCTGCTTTTATATTATTTTAATTTTGTTAGTAATTTTGGGCTTTACATGGTTTCCTTATGCTGTAAAACGACGAGCATTTAAGTTTCGGTGGTCCATTATAGCTGTTGGCGTGCTACTGCAAATGGCCGATTATTTCTACTTTAAAGCTTTACAAGATCCAGAGGCTTTAATTATGTTGCTCTCTGCCATAAAACGAAGTCAAATTTTAATAGCGGTTCTTGTCGGTGGTATTATTTTTAAAGAACAAAACAAGCGTAAAAAACTCGTGCCTTTGGTTGGAATTATGCTTGGTGTGTTTTTAATTTTATACAGCTAATTCATTTTAAATAAATAAGGCTTTTTCCGATTTTCTTTAAAAGATTTTAATATCTTTAAATAAAGAAAATTCTTTACCTAGTAAATAATGTCCCAAAATAAGATATTCAAAAATGTTATTACAAACAAACTAAATGTCTTAGATATTCTTTTAGGGACTTCATTTTTAGCTTCAATAATTTTAAGTATTATAAAAAGCAAACAGCAATTACTATTCACTATACCGCTAGTAATTGTTTGTATTAGTTTAAAATATATTGTTTTAGCTAAACATAAATTTAAAGTATTATTTCTTGTAGCACTAGCATTTATACTAGCGGCGGATATATTAATTTTTAAAAACTTTCAAGCTAATTTTACTTACATTTCAGTTTTAACTACTCTGTGCCTGTTGTGCTATATCTTAATTATAAAACAGTATTTAAAAAACGGCAAATTTCAAGGGTTTTTATCGGCTTCAGTATTATTAAGTATTGCTTTGGTTGCTTACGTATTATTTTCAGTTTTTAAGGTGTTAGTACTCGAACTTCCAAAAAAACAAATCATTTTAAGTGCTTTGTGTCTTTTTTGCTTTAGCTTATACTTTACAAGTATTGGCATTATTTACTTAAAGAGCTATTATAAAAATGGTATTCTGTTGTTTATTTCCGGGATAGCCTATTTTTTTCAGTTGATTTTTAGCATCATAAACGAATTTTTACATTTTGAGCGAACATTTACTGTTTTAATAATAATTTGTCACGTAACTTCAGTATACCTTTTTATGAAGTTTATTTTAGAAGTAAAATCCACCGAACCCTATACCATAAATTTTGAATAATTTTTAGGTTTCAAAATCCATTATTTCTACACTTCAAAATAAATAGATGCTTATTTTAATTCTAGTCATTATTGCAACATCCAAATTCAGTCTATCCTATTTGCATTTATATAATATTACCTTTTTAATGATAAATATTAACCGTTTTTACAAAAACACTAAATTAAATTCAATGTTTAGTTAATTTTAACATTATTTATTAAAAAAAAGCTATAATTTAGAATTCTAAATTAACAAAATCCAAACCATGAATTCTTCAAAAATTAGCAGACGAAATTGGCTTAAAAAAGGAACTTTAACTTTAGCTGGAATAGCAATGATGCCTTCCGATATTTGGGCTAATGCTGTTGAAGTAGCGCAAGAAAACAATAGTCCTTTTTTATTTAACTCTAATCATAGTTTTAACGAATTTACACCACCAAATACATTTGAACCGGAACTTAAAGCTATTTTGCGTGCTAACGAAAATCCTTATGGGCCACCACCATTGGCGGCTAAAGCGTTTCAAGATGAAGTGTTTGCTGGAAATAGATATGCTTGGAAAACATTAAATAATTTAATTGAAATTATTGCTGAAAAAGAAAACGTGAAGCCAGAAAATATTTTGATGGCGCCAGGTTCATCTGATATTCTTGAAAAAGTAGCTATGGTATTTTTTCAAAAAGGAGGCGATGTCATTAGTGCCGATCCTAGCTATATGTCGTTAATAAACGTATCGCAATCTGTTGGTGGCAAATGGAAATCGTATAAGCTTCTCCCCGATTCTCAACACGATTTAAAGGCAATGGAAGCTGCTGTTGATGTTAATACAAAACTGGTTTACATATGTAATCCAAACAACCCAACAGGATCGATTACAGACTCAAATAAGTTAAAATCATTTTGTAGTAAAGTTTCAGAAAAAGTACCAGTGTTTGTTGATGAGGCTTATATAGAACTATCAGATAATGGTTTAACCGATAGTATGGTTAGTTTAGTTAGCGAAGGCAAAAATGTTATGGTAGCGCGTACGTTTTCTAAAATACACGGTATGGCCGGATTGCGTATTGGGTATTTAGTTGGAAAAGCTGAAACCATAAATAAAATAAACGAAATAACACGCGGAGGCATGGGTATTACTGGGCCGTCCATTAAGGCCGCTACAACAAGTTTACAAGGTGAAGATTTTTTAAACATGTCTAAATCGAAAATTGCTGAAGCTAGAGCTTATACCGAGAACTACTTAAAACAAAAAAAATATAACTATTTACCATCGCAAACCAACTTTATGATTTTTGAAATTGACATAGACGGTCAAGAATTTTTAAAGCAAATTTATAGCAAACAAGTTGGTGTTAGAGCATTTACGTTTTGGGGTAAAAATTGGTGTCGAGTAAGTATGGGTACCATGGACGAAATGAAATTATTTACCAATGCCATGGACGAAATATTTGCTTAATGTCTGATGCTATTATAAAGGCCATTTCATTTTTAATTTTTATTGTTATTGGTGTTATTCTTAAAAAGAAGTTTAACTCAAAAGATGAAATTGATAGCCTTAAAAAAATTATTTTACTATTAGCTTTACCAGCGACTATTTTTGTGGCTTTATTAAAGGTAAAATTGCAACTTAACCTGTTATTATTGCCAGTTTTAGCATTGGTGTTTAATGCCATATTATTTTATGTAACGCCTACTCTTTTATTAATTTTAGGAATCACCGATAAGGCTATTATAAACACATCGCGGTTATTATTGCCTTCCTTGGCTCCTGGCCTTTCTTGTTTTCCATTTATACTGGAATTTTTGGGAGAAACCTATTTAGCCAAAGCCGCTATGGCCGATTTAGGCAACAAGTTTTTTGTGCTTTTTATTTTGTATTTGGTCGCTATTAAGTGGTTTTATAAAAACACCGAGTTTAAACAAGAATCGGTTAAAACAAAACTTAAATCTTTGGCTAAGGTGATGCTGTTTGAGCCAGTAAACATTTTTATTTTGGTAGCTCTAATATTATTGTTTTTAGGTTTAAACTTAAATAGTTTACCTGTTGTTGTACAAAACACTTTAAATAGATTAAGCAGTATTATGGCACCTTTGGTTTTGCTTTTTATTGGGCTTGCAGTAAAAGTTAAACGTAAACAATTTGTTCAAATATTTTCGCTTTTAATGCTTAGGTATGGTATTACCTTGTTATTAATAGCTGCAATCGTTGCTATATTTAATTTTAATTTAAAAGATGATATTTTATTAATGATTGCTTTTGGGTTGAGTGCTTGTAGTTTTTGGCCTTTTGCTCATATTTCGAGTGTGGCAACAAAAGAACTTAATATTGAAGCTGATAAAAAAACATTCGATACCGATTTTGCATTATCAATTTTAGCATTATCCTTACCGCTTTCTGTGTTATTAATTTTAGGGGTATTTATTACAGGAAAAACATTCGCTCAAGCTAATAATCTATTTGTTTTCGCAAGCATTATCACCTTTTTAGGTGTTATAATGCCACTTTATCTATGGGGAAAACAAGGCGCTCAAATAAAAAAGAGGTATAAAGAAGTAAAATGAAACAAATAATTTAATATGAATCTGTTTCTTCTTTACCAAGAACAATATCTCGTTTTGCAATAAATAAACCTTCTTCTTTACTAAAGGTTAAGCTTAAAATTCTTGTTGGATTAGTATTTTCTATATCTTCTCTACAAGAATCTTTTAACGACGGATCATCGCTAAAAACATACGATTCTATTTTTTGTTCTTCTTTTCCAGGAGCTTTAATAATGGGTAAAATCTGTTTTAAATCTTTTCCTCTAAAATACGAACCAGGAACAAAGGTGTAAAATGTATATTTCCCATCGTCATTAGTTTTTACCCAACCACGGTGGCGTACATAACGTTTTTTGTTTTCACGTTTTAACTCGAAATTACCATTTTCATCGGTTTGATGTATAAAAAGAATAACATTTTTAGCAGGTGTTACGCCATCGTTTTCAAAAATGGTTCCTGTTATCTTTAATTTATTGGTTTTTGAAACAAAATCTGGAATTGTATCGACGTTATTAAGTTGTTTTTCAGAGTAATCGTAAACCGGACTACGTTTTTTAAAATTTTGAGGAATTTCATCTGAAACACTTGCAGTTTCTTGAGCTCCTACAAAATTAAAAACACTTAAAATAATTAATAAACTAAAAAAATAAAACGGCTTTTTCATGGGGCAATACGGTATTAATTTATTCAAAACTAATTAAGCAAACCCTTCGAAACTAAAATATTCGTTTGAACCTTAATATTTTACGACGAATAGATAAACGGTTTATTTCTTTAACAAAATATCTTATTCTGCAGTTTCTATAACATCACCAGAATATCTAATAGGAAATCTTGATGCGCTATTTAAGGACATGTTACTCTTTAAACTAGGCCAGAGAGTAATAAAAACATTAAAACTTTCGGCATTACTTTTAGCGTTGAAAGTTATATTGTAACCTTGATCTTTTCGTTTAACAATTTTATAATTTTCCATAATACCATTAAACTCTATAGCACTGTCACCACCGCCATAAGCTACTTGCATTTGGCGTTCACCAAAATAAGGTAAATACGAATAAATACTATCGCCAGAAACTTTTAAAAAATTAGAATTACCAACTAAATTAATACTATTGGCATTACTACCAGGTTGTAAAATTCCCGAATTTAAAACTTGCTGCATCGCGTTTGTAGTCTGCGGATATGCCCAATTAGATTCAATAAAAAAGGTTTTATTTTCAACTAAGTTAGCTAAAGCTTTTATTTGAGCGTCACTCGCTGTATTTTTTGATGATTTACAGGAAAAAACCAGTAAAACAAACACCAAAGTAGAATAATTAAACCATTTCATAGCACTAAATTTTTCATTTAAAATACAAAATTTAGTTGAATGATTAATTATAAATATCTTAATGATTTGCTAAACTAATTTAAAATATTGTTTGTTGCGGCAATCCAATCGTCAATAGTTGTTTCATTTGTATTGATGGCAACATTTTGGTTTCCGTAAGGCCCATAAACTGTTAAATCGGTTGGTGCAAATAAACCAACTGTTGGTGTTAAACTCGCGCTAGCTAAATGCATAACACCATTGTCGGCAGCAATAAAAACTGAAGTATTTTTAATGATCGCTGCCATTTCACGAATATCTTTACTGTAAAAATGAGGTGCTTTAAAATTAATTTTCGAAATGTTTTCAATCGGAAGCATTTCAATAATGTTGTAGTTTGAATATTCCTTTAATAATCTTTCATAAAAAGTATTCCACCAATCTTCAGAATAACATTTTCCTCCAGTCGCATTAGTGTAAATACAAATGGTTTTCTTGTTATTTTTTACTATGCCATTTAAAATAGCTTTGCCGTTTTCAATTTCTTCAGCATTCAATTTTAAATTTAAAACAGGTAATTCACTGTCATTTTTTTGGTAACCTAAATGTTCCAAAAATCGACGCAAATTATAAATTGGTTTCTTAGAAATATGCCTATAATCGCTATGTTTTTCAGCTATATCCTCGTAATGTTCGCCAAAAACTTTAAACTTAGCTTTACTAATATTCGTTATTAATCTCCCCGATGAAGAATTTGTATCTCCATTTATAACTAAATCGTAACGTTTTTGTTTAACAGAAACCCAAGTTATGGCGTACTTAATTAAATGATTAAATGGCTTTTTGGGTAACTGAATAATTTTATTTACCGCTTCGTAATTTTGAAATACAGGTACAGCTACGCCACCTTTTACAAATAAATCTATTTTACAATCGGGAAAAGTATTTACAACTTCCTGTACAATGGGCGTTAATAGTAATTGATTCCCAAGCCTATGATTAGGGCGAACAATTAGAACTTTTTTTATAGGTAACGGTTTTGAAGCATCAACAGTTGGTGTTTTATACGATTTGCCAACGTTTTTAGTTATGCGATGCATAATTTTTCGTCGAATACTATTTATGCGCCCAGGTACTTTCATTTTTTCTTATCCAGTTTAGTTTTGTATATCACATTTAAAATGAGTCCGGCAATAATTAAAGCCATACCTAATAAACTCCAAATTGTATATATTTCAGCAAATATAAGCACCCCAAATAGTAGTGTAAAAATAACTTCAATATATTTTAAAGGCGCCACTTGATTGGTTTGCGCTACTTGAAAAGCCTTTGTCATATAAACTTGTCCAAAATATCCAAAAACACCGAGTAACGCTAATAAAATCCATTCGGTGCCAACAGGATTTATCCAAGTATTAATGGTTAAAATACCTCCTGTAATAGTGGCGATTACCATAAAATAATTTACTACCACCACTGGGTGTTCACTTTTTCCTATTTTGTTTAAAATTACATAAACCAAACCACTAAAAATAGAGGCCATAAAAACATAAAGCAACCCTTGATTATTTATTTGAGAATCAAAACCTTTTAAAACTAAAACCCCTGAAAATGCCAGAGCAAAAAACAACCATTGTAGCGGCTTCATTTTTTGTTTCAATAAAAAAATTGCGAAAAACGATGCGAATATTGGCGCCATATAGCGCAATGTTACGGCTGTACCAATAGGCAAATATTTAGTAGACATAAAGAACAGTGTCATGGCTGTAACCCCAACCATGCCTCTTAATACCAGTAAAACTTTATTATTTCCTAAAAGAGAAATATTGTTTCTTAAGAGAAATGGTACCGTAAAAAACAAAGATCCTAAAGACCTAAAAAACACAATTTGGTATGCTCCTATTCCAGATAAATACTTAACGGTACTATTCATGCAAGCAAATGAAAATGTACTTATAAGCATGAATTTTATTGCTGATTTAACGTCCAATACTTCGTGGTTTAAATTTACGTTTCGTATTAATAAAGTAAACGCCAGTTAATAAAACAATGGCAGCAATTACAGACTGTGCGGTAATTTGTTCGTTTAAAATGTACCAACCTAATATTAAAGCTATAATAGGGTTTACATAAGTATTTGTAGCTACTTTTTCGGGCGAGACTTCTTTAAGTAAATAATTAAAAGCTGTAAAAGCAATGGTACTACCAAAAACAATTAATCCGAATAAGGCCCATTGCACATCGGTATGCCATTGTGTAGGCAACGACCAAGTTTCGCCAAAACAAAAGCTTAAAATTATAAGCATAACGCCTCCCGAAAGCATTTGATATGCCGTATTTACAAAGGAGTTTTTAGGTAAATCGGCCTTACCAACAAATAAACTACCATAACCCCAACTTATCATACAAACAAAAATCATAATCATGCCTATTATTTGGTTATCCTGACTAATAAGTTGCTTCTGGCTTACCAATAAATAAATACCTATAAAACCTAAAACAACCCCAATATAAGACATGGCAGATATTTTTTTCTTTTGAAGTATTCGCATTAAAATAAGTACCACAAGTGGTTGCGCCGAAATTTCTAAAGCTGCAAAACCACTATCAACATATTTTAAAGCCCAAACCACGACACCATTTCCAAAAGTTAAAAACAAAAAACCTGCAACAACAGTATTTTTAAGCTGATTTTTAGTAATGGAAATATCAATTTTTAAAACTTTTGCAATAATAAAAATGATAATACTAGCCATGGTAAACCTTATAGCTGCAATTTTAAAAGGCGGTAATTGCGTAACGGCTATTTTGTTAAGTAAATACGTAGAGCCCCAAATGACGTAAATAGCAAAAAAGGCTAAAATTATAGAAACGGTTTTACGAGAAACACGCATATGCTGCTTAAATAAAATGCTAATTTAAAGCTTATTTTATGGTTAGTTGGGAAAACGAAGAAATAAATTAATCTTCTGGTGGGTAGCCATGAATAGCTTCAAACACCTCGTCAAAATTATTTCGTAAATATGAATTTAGCTTTTTTCGATAATCACCTTTTAACCACTCCACAAAATTAAAGGTGCTTTTACTTATACATTTGGTGTAACGACCAATTCTAAAATCGATATCATCTCCTAATTTTTTGGCTAAAGCTAAAGCATCATAAACATCTTCACTATTTTCAATACAAATTTTAGCATGGTGCTCAATCGATCGTTCTAAAACCACTTTTGATGATTCGCCACTTCTAATAGAGTCGACATAGGTTTTTTGAACATCGAAATACACATCTTTAGAATTTGCAAATTCTGCACGTAATTCATCTGGCATCTCGTATCTAAAATTGCTTTCAAGTTCTTCGTCGCTTAAAATATTATCGAGATAGAAGTTTGGCGATTTAAAAATACGTTGCCAATCGAGGTCGTCGCCCCATGGTCCAAATCGATGGAAATTGTTTCCTAAATCAATCACCGAGAAGGTCTTTTTATCATTAAAAATACGCGAACCACGACCAATCATTTGGTAATAAAGGGTTAACGATTTTGTAGCACGGTTTAAAATAATACTCTCAACACTTGGTTCATCAAAACCTGTGGTTAAAATACTTACCGATGTTAAAATAGCATCGGGTGTTTTTTTAAACCACTTTAATATCATGGCACGTTCCTTTTTGGTATTGGTATTATCGAGATGTGCTATTGGATATCCAGCGCGACGAAATGTGTCATAAACATGCAATGAGGTGTTTATACCATTGTTAAAAATAAGCGTTTTTTTACCTTTCGAGCGTTCTTCGTAAGCTTGCAATAGCTTGGTAAGCATGTCGTTATCGGTATATAAATCTTCCGATGATTTTACAGTATAATCACCATTAGCACCAACAACCAGCGATGTTAAACCAACATTATAGGTAAACATTTCTGCACGAGCAAGAAAACCATTTTCAATTAACGATTCTATACTTTCACCTACAATAAGTTCGTCGTAATTGTCTGTCATAGGTAATTCAATGCTAGAACTTAATGGCGTTGCTGTAACACCTAAAATAAACGACTGACTAAAAAATTTGAATAGCTTGGTAAATGAGTTGTAATGCGCCTCATCAATAATTACTAAACCAATATCCGAAATATCTAATTTATTGTCGTTTAAACGATTATTCAAGGTTTCAACCATCGCTACAAAACAACTGTAATCGGCTTGATCGCTTAAATTGGCTTTACTATCTACCACCTTGTTTACTACACCAAATTCGGTTAGCATTTTCGAGGTTTGTTTACAAAGCTCAATACGATGCGTCATAACAATAACCTTCTTTTTATGGTGTTTTAGGTATTGTCTAACAATTTCAGAGAAGATAACCGTTTTACCTCCACCTGTTGGTAATTGGTAAAGTAAATGGTAATCGGAAGGAGATTCTTCAAAAGCTGTAAAAATCTTATTTATAGCGCCTTTTTGATAACTATAAAGGTCTTTTCCTGTTTTTCTTTCTTCTAATTCTGTTTTTGAAACGGACATATTTACAATTTACTGACGTGCAAAAATAACATCTTTAAAGGGTTTATTAAAGTAATATTTAGGTTAAATATGGATTTTATTGAAACTTATGGTATTTACATAAAATCTTTACGAATGTTTTACTTTGTAAGTGAATGCTTTATTAAGTTTAAAACGACTCAAAAATTTATTAAGCGTATTTTAGGTATAAAAATTTAAATACTTATTATATTTTTACTTCTCAATTAAATTAAATTATGGAAATAAATGATAAATCGGGAGCACTAAATTATCAAGCCAATCCCGATCGCTATAAACAAATTAACTATAACAGAACAGGAAAAAGTGGCGTGCTTTTGCCTGCTATTTCTCTAGGGTTATGGCATAATTTTGGCTTTGTAGATAGTTTGCAAAACGGAAGAGAAATTTTACGAACCGCTTTCGATTTGGGTATCACACATTTCGATTTAGCCAATAATTATGGGCCACCATATGGATCGGCAGAGGAAAATTTTGGAACTATTTTAAAGAATGATTTTAAAAGTTACCGAGATGAACTTTTTATTGCAACCAAAGCAGGTTATGATATGTGGCCTGGGCCTTATGGTAATTTAGGATCACGAAAATATTTAGTGGCAAGCTTGGACCAAAGTTTAAAGCGTATGGGACTCGATTATGTTGATATTTTTTATCATCACAGACCAGATCCAGACACACCTTTAGAAGAAACCATGGTGGCATTAGCCGATATTGTTAGACAAGGAAAAGCTCTTTACGTTGGAATTTCTAATTACAAACCTACCGAAACAGCTGAAGCCGCAAAATTATTAAAAGAACTTAAAGTACCTTTTATACTGCACCAAGCACGCTATTCGATGTTTGATAGATGGGTTGAAAACGGGTTGCTCGATACTTTAGAAGATAATGGTGTTGGCTGCATTGCCTTTTCGCCTTTAGCACAAGGTATGCTTACCGATAAGTATTTGCATGGTATTCCAGAAAACTCTAGAGCTGCTAAAAATTTAACCTATTTACAAAAAGATACCGTGAATAGTAATATTGAAAAAATTCAGAAATTAAATGAAATTGCTCAAAATAGAAATCAAAAATTATCTGAAATGGCAATTGCTTGGATTTTAAGACAAAAACAAGTGGCTTCGGTACTTATTGGAGCGAGTTCGTCGGCGCAATTAAAAACGAATATTAAAGCGTTGAATAATTTGAATTTTACAGAAGATGAATTAAAACAAATTGATGCGATAACTATTCCTTAACAACAATAATAGTTACTTTAACACCTTGGGCCAATGCCCATACTTTTTTAGAAATAATAGTACCCCATTGGTCCAAGATTTTATAGGCTGCGGTGTTAGGTTTAAATTCACCTTCGTTTACCGCATAAAAATCTATTTTATTAAACCCATCAATTAATTTTAGTTTAAAACCAGAATATCCATCACCTAAATAGGCTGCAGATTTAATAATATCGTCGTTAACCAAAATACGTAAAACATCGCCATCTACACGCCCATAATCGCGGTATAGCACTTGTACATATTCCGATTTAGTTTTATAATCACCCCAATAAGCATCTTCTTTTAAGCCCGAAAACTCGCCATGACCTTCTGGTAATACTTCTTTATTTAACCTTTTTAAATTATCACTATAAAGTTCTCCAGGATTCCCAAATTCTTCCTCAGGAAACATTGAAAATTCTTTTTTAGGTAATTCTAAATTAGGTGAAACTTTAGGGGTATTTAAACGAAACTGAGGGTTTGATTTTGGGTTGGTGCTTGAAAATACATTTGTTGTTGCAGAATCCTTCTTACTCTCAACAGCAGGAATAGCAACAGATTTTTGTTTACTATCTATTTGAGCATTAACAGATAACGAAAACAATAAAATAAAAATTAAAATGTATTTAGATGTCATAAATTCTAGAAAACAATTTAATAATGGCTTCAAATATATTTATTTATTAATCATTAAGCGAAAAGCCAATAAACTTTTAGTATCTGTTTAACAATAATTGTACCTAAATTATAAAAAAATAAATAATCTTAACTATTTCTTTTTTTAACCTAAAAATTGATTTAAATTTTTTCTTGTAACAATTTCCTCATTTTATCGTCTTCTATGTATAAATCAATTAATTAAAAAACGAAAAATTATGAGAACTTTAAACAACAACCAATTAACTGCAACTTTAAACGGAACAAAAAGTAACACTTGGAACAATAGAAGACGTTACAGATAAAACATCTAAATTTCATCAATCAATCAATCAATCAATCAAAATGAAAGCTATTATTAATCTTTCGCGTAAGTTAAACAAACTTACCCAACATCAAGAATTTACAAACAACCGTTCTATTAATTTTTATTTTAATAATAACGGTGTTTGGAAAGGCTCGAAGCGTTACGCACACTAACTTGTGGTATCATTTTTGTGATTTAAGTTTTTATTAACATTTTAAACTTTAATTACATGAGACATTCACAACAATCGCCACAAGTAAATGCAGGCTCAATGGCCGATATTGCATTTTTATTACTCATTTTCTTTTTGGTTACTGCAACTATTTCGTCCGATGAAGGATTGAATAGGCAATTACCTAAAGATTGCCCTACGGGAGACTGCAATGCGGTTATAGCAGACCGAAACATCTTGACCATTTTAATTAATGAAAAAGATGAATTAATGCTACAAAATAACCGAATTAAGGTTGACGAACTACAACCATTAGTCATGGATTTTATTGATAACAATGGTGATAAATCCTGCAGTTATTGTAATGGAAAACAAAACCCAAAAGCTTCAGACAACCCTAATAAAGCCGTTATTTCGCTTCAAGTTAGCGATTTAACAACTTATGATAAGTTTATTGAAGTACAAAACGAATTATCGAAAGCATATTATGTTTTAAGGAGTAATTATAGTAAACAAAAATTTAATAAACTACCTGAAGATTTAAGCAAATCGGAACTAAATCAAGTTAAAGAAGCGTATCCGTTTATACTTTCTGAAGCAGAAACAAAGTAAATTACTCTTGGTTTTTAGGTAACCCAAAATCTATGCAAACGCGCTTTTTACCCCATTGTTTGGCAGAATCTACATTTACGCCCATATAAATATCAATGCGATTTCTCCAACGCGAATGCATTTTATCTTTAACCCAAAATACTCCAGTTAAACCTTCAATTTTAACTGGAGTATTATGTTTTAAGCCTCGTTTTAAAAGGTCTCGTGAAACAGCAATATACTTTAAACCTGGTTTTAAGCTATCCCCAAAAGCTGTTATGTGCGGGTTAGAGTTGGTTTGATAGCTTAGCGAATTATAAGCCGTCGCAGTTACCATAGCCGAATTCCAACTAAATCCATCCTCAAAAGTTGGTGTCTTTTGTTTTGGGTTTTCACACGAAAACAGACTAATTAAAAGTATAACGTATAGTATTTTCATTGGTTTAATACGCTAATAGTGTTTTTAAGGCTTCCTCAAATCTGCATTTAGCTAAATATTGATCTTCTAACGGTTTTGCAAACGGAATGGGCGTTTCTAAACTAGCCACACGTTTAACAGGCGCATCTAAAAACTCAAAACAATGTTCCATAATTATAGCAGAAATATCGCTTGCAATCCCTCCAAATAGTGAGTCTTCTTGTAAAATAATTGCTTTTCCTGTTTTTTTAACCGAAGTAAAAATAGCTTCTATATCTAAGGGTTGAAGTGTTCTTAAATCTATTAAATCTGCTGAAATTTCAGGATTAGCCTCCAAAGTACCTAAAGCCCAATGTACGCCTGCACCGTATGAAATTATGGTAATATCGTCCCCTATTTTTATAGCGCTCGCTTTTCCAAATGATAAGGTGTAATAATTTGTTGGTACATCTTGCCGAATACTTCTGTATAACGCTTTATGCTCGAAAAACAACACTGGATTTGGGTCATTAATAGCGGTATTTAACAAGCCTTTTGCATCGTATGGAAACGCTGGATAAACCACTTTTAAACCTGGTGTTTTGGTAAACCAAGCTTCGTTAGTTTGCGAATGGAATGGGCCAGCACCAACATCGCCACCACATGGCATTCTAATAACCACATTGGCTTCTTGTTGCCAACGGTAATAACTTTTTGCTAAATAATTTACTATTGGGTTAAATCCAGACGAGACAAAATCGGCAAATTGCATTTCTACAATCGCTTTCATTCCGACTATTGACAAGCCCATGGCGGTTTCAACTATAGCAGATTCACAAATAGGTGTATTTCTAACACGGTCTTTACCAAATTGTTCTACAAAACCTTCGGTTATTTTAAAAACACCACCATATTCAGCAATATCTTGCCCCAAAATAATCAAATCATTATGACGTTCCATACTTTGTTTCAATCCTTCTTTTACACCATCAACAAACCGAATACTTTTTGTGTTTATATCAGGCTTACATTCTTGATATATAGCGTTTTTAAACACATCACTTAACTCATCACTTATAGTAGATTTTATTTCCTCTTCCTCAAAAACCAGCTGTAAATTAGCTTCAATATCATTTGAAATAGCTTCAACAATTTCTAACTCTAAGTCTTCATTTAAAATGGTGTCTTCAAATAAATAATTTCTAAAATTTTCAATAGGATCTTTAGCACGCCACGCTTCTATAAGCTCATTAGGAACATATTTGGTACCACTCGCCTCTTCATGTCCTCGTATTCTAAAAGTTTTAAACTCTAGTAATATTGGTCGCGGATTTTCCCGAACACTTTTAGCAAGGTCGCTTACCATTGTAAAAACTTCAACAATGTTATTACCATCAATGATATGACTTTCCATGTCGTAACCTAAAGCTCTATCAGCTAAATGTTCGCAATTATATTGTTCGTTTGTTGGTGTTGACAAGCCATAACCGTTGTTTTCAATGCAAAACAAAACTGGTAACTGCCAAACCGAAGCAACATTTAAAGCTTCGTGAAAGTCGCCTTCGCTTGTACCGCCTTCACCAGTAAAAACAGCGGTAACCGTATTTAATTTTTTAAGCTTAGACGCCAGAGCAATACCATCGGCAACGCCTAATTGAGGGCCTAAATGCGAAATCATGCCTACAATTTTAAATGCTTGCGTTCCAAAATGAAACGACCTATCGCGCCCTTTGGTAAACCCAGAGGCTTTACCTTGCCATTGTGCAAAAAGACGCTTTAACGGAATGTTTCGCGTTGTAAAAACTCCTAAATTCCGATGCATGGGTAAAATATATTCATCAGTATTTAAAGCCATCGTAACACCTACCGAAATGGCTTCTTGCCCAATACCCGAAAACCACTTACTTATCTTTCCTTGTCGCAATAAAACAAGCATCTTCTCCTCTATTAATCGAGGCTTCAGCATGTTTTTATACAAGTCTATTAAAACAGAATGAGAAAGGTTGTGTTTTTTGAAGTTCATAAATATTTAACAATTAAATCTTTAAATATTAACAAGGAATACAATCAAATATACTATAAATTGTAAAAATGATAATTAATTTACGGGCATTAAAAAATTCGATTGTTTTCGTACATTTGTATTTACACGTATTTTAAAAAACTTCAGATGAATAGCATACCTAGTGTAAATTTAAAAGATTTTACCTCTAACGATCCCGATAAAAAACAACAGTTTGTTAATGCCATTGGAAAAGCCTATGAAGAGATAGGTTTTGTAGCTTTAAAAGGGCATTTTTTAGATGATAATTTAGTTGAAAGACTTTATAGCGAAGTAAAAAACTTTTTTGAATTACCAGTTGAAACCAAACAGAAATACGAAATTCCAGGTATTGGTGGTCAACGTGGTTATGTATCGTTTGGTAAAGAAAGTGCTAAAGGAAAAAAAGAAGGCGATTTAAAAGAATTTTGGCATTTTGGACAGTATGTTGAAGATAATGATACTTTAAAAGCAGAATATCCTGATAATGTTATTGTTGATGAATTGCCAGAATTTAATAAAGTAGGTAAAGAAACTTACCAAATGCTTGAAAAAACAGCAAAATATGTTTTACGAGCTTTAGCATTACATTTAGGTTTAGAAGAAACCTATTTTGATGCTTATATACACAATGGAAATTCAATTTTACGCCCAATACACTATCCACCAATTACCCGAGAACCAAAAGAAGCAGTGCGTGCTGCCGCGCATGGCGACATTAATTTAATCACACTTTTAATGGGCGCACAAGGTAAAGGTTTACAGGTGCAAAATCATAAAGGTGAATGGATTGATGCCATTGCCGAACCCGATGAACTTATGATAAATGTTGGCGACATGCTTTCGCGCCATACTAACAATAAATTAAAATCTACAATTCATAGAGTTGTAAATCCGCCAAAAGAACTTTGGGGAACTTCGCGCTATTCTATCCCGTTTTTTATGCACCCAATTAGTAGCATGAAATTAGATGTTTTAGATAGTTGTGTAGATAACAATACCCCAAAACAATTCGACGATATTACTGCTGGCGAATTTTTAACCGAGCGTTTAATTGAGCTTGGTCTTATTAAAAAGTAAATATTTATGGATTTACAAGACCAGCTAAAAAACTTATTCCCCGACCACACACCCGAAGAAACCCCATCGAATACAGATGATTCGTCTGATATTTGGATGCAAGACGAGCCTATAATTTGCAAATACGAAAAACGTAAAGGCAAACCAACCACTATACTAGAAGGCTACACCGGAGCCACCGAAGACTTTAAACAACTAGCGAAAGAAATTAAAACAGCACTTAGTGTTGGCGGTAGTTTTAAGGATGATAAAATTATTATTCAAGGTGATTATCGCGATAAAATCATGTCTATTCTTAAAAATAAAGGCTTTAAAGTAAAGCGCGTTGGAGGCTAAATTATGAGTAAAAAACAACTACACATTACAAACGGAGATGCATTAACCCAAGTTTTAACCGATTTAAATATTGAAGGAGATATTCTAGTATGGCACGAAATGCTTTGCGAAGGGCCTACTCAAGAATTTATTTATTCGGAGGAGTTTTTAGAAAAAAGAAAAACTTTTTTTGATGAAACCTACGATATTGAAGTGGATGAAGATAGGATATTTTCAGAGTTAGGAAAACTTGATAACACCAATGCTTATTCCGAAATTGTGTTGTGGTTTGAATACGATTTATTTTGCCATATAAACATGGTTGCAGCCATAAGTTTATTACAACAGAAAAAAATTAACCTTCCTATTTATTTAGTTTGCAGCGGAAGAATTGAAGGCGAAAAAGATTTAAAAGGATTATCGGAACTATCCAGCAAACAATTACAAAAACACTACAAAAACAAAACGCTATTAACCCCAGAAGACATTGATTTAGCAACAACAGTTTGGGGTATTTATTGTGGTATCGATCATAATTTATTAAAGCCATTTATAGTAAAATCGTCGTCCTTCAAATATTTAAACAATTGTTTAAAAGCTCATTTAGAGCGCTTTCCAGATAGCAAAACAGGATTAAATATTTTAGAAACAAATATTTTAAAAATTATTAAAGAAGAAGAAATTAAATCTAAAAACCACTTGTTAGGCTATGCTTTAAACTACCAAGGTTACTATGGTTTTGGTGATTTACAAATGTCGAGAATTATTGATAAACTCAATTTGTTTTACAAAGTAGGAAATACCAAAATTGAATTAACTCGCAAAGGTTACGAAGCTTTACTAGGCAAATACAATGTTTCAAACGAGGTTAACGACAACATGTATTACGGTGGCGTAGAACGTTTAAATTATCAATTTAGCAAAACCGAAAATAAGCTAATCAAATCTGCTTTAAATGCCTATTAAAGAATCTGAACTTATATTAAATCCCGATGGCAGTGTTTATCATTTAAATTTAAAACCCGAACATGTTGCTAAAACCATAATTTTTGTTGGCGATCCCGATCGTGTTGAAAAAGTAACTTGCCATTTCGATTCAATAGAATTTACAACCCATAAACGCGAATTTAAAACACAAACGGGGTATTATAAAAACAAACGTATTTCGGTGATTTCAACAGGAATAGGCTCCGATAATATTGATATTGTTTTAAACGAACTCGACGCGCTTTTTAATATCGATTTACAAACTAGACAACCCCAAAAAACACTTACAAGCTTAAATATTATTCGTGTAGGAACTTCTGGTTCGTTACAAAAGGAAGTTCCTGTAAACTCGGTTTTAGTTAGCGAATATGGTTTGGATATAAACGGCACGCTTCAGTATTACATTACGGATAAAATAAACAACTCATCTATCGAAAATGAATTTGTTAAACAAACGCAATGGCACAAAAACAAATCAAAACCCATTGCAATAAAATCTAGTGAAAAGCTTTTCAAAATATTTTCAAACACCAACACTTTTTCAGGTATTACAGTAACTGCCAATGGTTTTTATGGCCCGCAAGGTCGTGTATTACGTTTGCCTATTCAAGATCCAGAAATTAATTCTAAATTAGAAAAATTCAATTTTAAAGATTTGAAAATTACAAATTTAGAAATGGAAACCTCTGGTATTTATGGGTTAGCTGCACTTCTAGGGCATCAAGCCATTTCACTAAATGCCATTATAGCGAATCGCCCAAGCGGAACTTTTAGTGAAAATCCATCAAAAGTTATAGAAGAATTAATACTTTACACACTAAATACGATTGTAGAACAAATCTAATTACGGTTTTAATGAAGAAAATAAACATTGGCGGCGTGCCAGAACACTTTAATTTAGCTTGGTATTTAACATTAAAAAACGGCGAATATAAAGAGGAAAATATAAATTTACGTTGGCACGATTACTACGGTGGCACAGGTGCTATGTGTAAAGCATTACGCAACAAAGAAATAGATTTAGCCGTAATTCTTACCGAAGGTATTATCAAAGATATTATAGATGGAAACCCAAGTAAAATTGTACAAACTTTTGTGCAAACACCACTAGTTTGGGGTATTCATGTGGCAGCAAACTCGTCGTTTAAGAGCATTGAAGATATAAAAGGAACTCGAGCTGCTATTAGTCGTTACGGTTCAGGATCACATTTAATGGCTTATATAAATGCCGAAAATCATAACTGGGATTTAAAAACCGATTTAAATTTTGAAGTTATAAAAGATTTAGATGGAGCCGTAAAAGGCTTAACGGAAGGTGTAGCCGATTATTTTATGTGGGAGAAATTTACAACAAAACCGCTAGTTGATGATGGTACATTTAGACGCATAGGCGACTGCCCTACACCTTGGCCTTGCTTTGTAATTGCGGCGCGTGAAGAGTTTATTGAGAATAACCCTGAGGAATTAAAAGCCATTTTAGACATCATTAATAACACTACACTCGATTTTAAAGATATACCTAGTATCGATAAAACCATTGCAAACCGTTACGAGCAGCAGTTAGAAGATGTACAGGAATGGCTAAGTATTACCGAATGGTCGCAACATTTAATTGATAAGGACACAGTAATGAAAACCCAAAAGGAGTTATTTGCACTCGATATTATTCCTGAAATAGCCAAATATGAAGATTTGGTTTTTAAAGTTTAGTAATTCGATACTACAATGTTAATGTTTATTAAAAAAATAGTTTTCCTACACATAATAATTACCTTTAAAAACTAAAACTCTAAACAATATGAAAAAAATTCTTTTAGGTGCATTTGCTTTAGCTGCAATCGCTTGCAAGCAAGAACCCAAAGATTATGTTACCCTTTCTGGGAAAATCACCGATAAAAACAGCGACTCACTATTAATTAGAACAAGAACTTATTCTAAAACTATTAAAGTTAACGATGACGGCACGTTTAGCGATACTTTAAAAGTTGAACCTGGGATTTACAACCTTTTTGATGGTGCAGAATCTACAAATATATTCCTTAAAAACGGATTTGAAATTGATATTGCTTTAGACACAAAGGAGTTCGATGAATCCATTACATTCACTGGTTCTGGCGCTGAACACAGTACATTTTTAGCTAAAAATGCCTTGATGCAAGAAGAATTATTGGATATTGATGCACTTGGCGAATTAAATATGGAAGCTCTCGAAACAGAGTTAAACGGTATAAAAACAAAATTATCTGATTTTTACACAGCCAATTCAAATATTGATACCTTAATTACAAACAACTTAAACAAAAGTTTAGAGCCTATGCTAAATTCGTACAAGCGATATTTAGCTCAAGGGATTGCTTTAAAAGAAGCTTTACCAAAAGGGGCGCCCTCGCCTACTTTCGAGAATTTCGAGAATGTAAAAGGTGGTACCACATCGTTAAGCGATTTAAAAGGAAAATATGTTTATGTAGATGTTTGGGCAACTTGGTGCGGGCCGTGTAAAGCCGAAATCCCATCTTTAAAAGCATTAGAAGCAGAATACCACGATAAAAACATTCAATTTGTAAGCCTTTCGGTTGATGATGGCAGAGGCTATAGAGCAGATACCAAGGAAGAATCTGCCGAATTAGCCAAAGCCGGTTGGAAAAAAATGATTGCAGATAAAGCGCTTGGCGGCATTCAAATATTATCGCCAAATGGATGGCAAACAGATTTTGTTCAAAACTATAAAATAAACGGTATTCCTCGTTTTATCTTAATCGACCCTGATGGGAACATTGTTTCTGCCGATGCACCAAGACCATCAAGCGAAAAAATTAAAACTTTATTTAATGAGTTAAGCATTTAATTTAACCTATAACTCTAAAGTTTCATCATTTTAAAATAGGCTGACTAAAGAATTAAAATCTCTTTAGTCAGCTTTTTTTATTATTTCTTCTTTTCTTCTTTTCTTCTTTTTAAAGATAATTCCACTTTTAATCGAAAAAATTACTTTCAAATCTTAATTTACAAAAAACGCAACACCTTATTTTTAAACTAATTATATATATTTGTTAGTAACAGCAATCCAAATCTAAACTACCCAAATAGCTTATGTTGCGATATAATATTTTAAAAGCACCTGTTTTTTATATAGTGGGTTTGTTTTTTGTTAACTGTCTTACATTACCTGCTCAAGATTACGATTTTATATTTAGCGAAGTTAGAAACCAAGCATTGGTTAAAAGCGAAGGAAAATCGCCATATGTTTATGAATTAATCGCCGAGAAATTTATAGTTACAGGACCAGATAAATACATTAAGCGTATTACACCTTTTTATCAAAAAACTTTGTTATACAAAGATTTAGCTCAAGATGACAGTATAAAAATAGTCCAGCTAAAACAAGCCTCTCAACCAATAACTAATTTAGATGAAGCCGATGTTAATAACCGTTTAGAAGTGTATAGACGTACTTTAAAACGAGCTAAAAAATACGAACTAGTTCCTGCAACATCAAACCCATTTTATAAACTTAAAATTAGACGAAATATATTTAAACCAGAACAAGTAATACTTGGGCGATTTAAAGCTTTAGGCTTGTATTATGTAATAAAAAATGTTGCTGGTTTAACCGAGTGTAATTTAATACCCGTTGAAGAAGCTAAAGAAAATAACATTACCAAAGATCAATTTTTATTTGAAAACAAATTTGTAGTTATTCAAAATTTACACACCAAGGTATATTACATGGTTTTTCCCGATTTTATAAAAAAATACCCGATTAAAGTTTCAGAAAAAATAAAAACCTGATAACTTCAATAAGCTACCAGGTTTACCTTATGTTTTTTCTTTATTTTCTTAAATATTCTTAGCTAACCAATCGCCAACTTCGGTAGTACCATAAGCTTTTCCACCTTCAGCTAAATCTTCAGTAACAATACCTTCAGCTAAAGCTTTATTTACGGCTTCACGAATAACTTTACCTTCTTCGGCTAAACCAAAGTTTTCAAACATCATAGCAGCAGATAACACCGTTGCCATTGGGTTTGCAATATTTTTACCGGCCGCTTGTGGGTAAGACCCATGAATTGGCTCGAATAACGAAATGCTAGTTCCTAAAGATGCCGATGGCATTAATCCCATAGAACCCGAAATTACAGAAGCTTCATCAGTTAAAACATCACCAAATAAGTTTTCGGTAATTAATACATCGTAATCTTTTGGCCATTGTACCAAACGCATGGCTACAGCATCAACAAACTCGTAGCTTACCTCTACTTCTGGGTAATCTTTTTCCATACCTTGTACAGTTTCTCTCCATAAACGCGATGTTTCCATAACGTTTGCTTTATCTACACAACATAATTTTTTCGAGCGTTGCATAGCCGCTTCAAAACCTTTTTTAGCCAAACGCGTAATTTCTTCTTTGGTATACATATTGGTATCGAAAGCTGTATTACCATCGTCTTTTCTACCTTTTTCACCAAAGTAAACCCCTGAAGTTAACTCTCGGAAAAACACCAAATCAGTCCCTTCAATACGTTCCTTTTTTAAAGGCGATTTATCTAATAACGACGGAAAAACAAATGTTGGGCGCACGTTAGCAAACAAACCTAATTTTTTACGCATTTTTAATAACCCTTGCTCTGGGCGCACCTTTGCAGTAGGATCGTTATCGAATTTTGGGTGACCAATAGCTCCAAATAAAACCGCATCAGACGATGCACAGATTTCGTGAGTTTCATCTGGATAAGGTTCGCCAACGGCATCAATAGCGGCAGCACCAGTTAAAGCTGGTTTCCAGTTAATTTCATGTCCAAATTTTTCAGCAACCGCATCACTAACTTTTACGGCTTGATCTATAACTTCTGGTCCTATCCCGTCTCCGGCTAAAAGGGCTATGTTTAATTTCATTTTAGTTTATTTATCTATTTATTAATTTGTCTATAATTTGGGCGTTACCCACATAGGGTCGGGCTTTTCGCTATATCTTTTTTTGAGCTGTTCTCGATACATTTTACTCATACTTCGTAAAACACTCGAACTGACAAAAAAAGGATGTCGCTGCAATCCCTAACGCGCTGTATTACTAACAATAAACTTTTAGTTAGTAATAATATTTAGCATTTTTTCTGTAGCTATAATTGCTGAAACTGTTTGATCGGAATCTAAACCACGTGTTTTAAACTCTTTAGTGTCCGATTTCCAAGTAATTATAGTTTCACACAGAGCATCCGAGTTACTTCCTGGTGGAATTCGTACTGCATAATCAATTAATGCAGGTAAAACCATTTTCTTTTTCTTAAAAATGCTACGCAAAGCATTCATAAAAGCATCAAATTGTCCGTCGCCCTGTGCATTTTCTTCAAACGTTTCTCCTTCAATAGTAATAGAAACCGTTGTTGATGGTTTTAAACCTTTTGAGTGTGTTAATACATAATTATTTACAGTTACCTTTTCTTCGTAAGTTCTATCTAAAACATCCGAAATAATATATGGTAAATCCTCTTTTGTTACGACTTGCTTTTTGTCGCCCAACTCAATAATACGCTGGGTTACTTTTTTAAGCGCATCATCGTTTAATTGAAGCCCTAACTCCTGTAAATTCTTTTGAATATTAGCTTTCCCAGACGATTTTCCTAAGGCATACTGGCGTTTTCTACCAAAACGTTCTGGCATTAAATCGCTAAAATACAAGTTGTTTTTATTGTCGCCATCGGCATGAATACCAGCGGTTTGCGTAAACACATTGGCGCCAACAATAGGCTTATTTGCAGGAATTAAAATACCCGAAAAATTCTCGACCAACTTACTCACCGTGTAAAGTGCTTTTTCGTTGGCATTTATGGTAACATCTGGTAAATAATCGTTTATTACAGCAATAGTACTTGCCATAGGTGCATTACCAGCGCGTTCGCCCATGCCGTTTATGGTTAAATGTAAACCATCGGCACCAGCTTTTATTCCCTCAATGGCATTCGATACACCTAAATCGTAATCGTTGTGTGTATGAAAATCAAAATGAGTATTGGGGTACTTATCTTTAATTTCTTTTATAAACTCGTAAGATTCACTTGGTGTTAAAACGCCTAAAGTATCAGGTAACATAACACGTTTAACAGGTTGTGTTGCTAAAAACTCTAAAAATTCAAACACATAATCTTTAGAGTTGCGCATACCATTACTCCAATCCTCTAAATAAATATTGGTTTCAATACCTTTACTTTTGGCTAAGGCAATATTTTCTTTTATATCGCTAAAGTGTTGATTAGGTGTCTTTTTTAATTGATAAGTTAAATGATTAAGTGAGCCTTTTGTTAACAGGTTTTGAACCTTTGCTCCTGCTTCAATCATCCAGTCTATTGAAATACCATTATCCACAAATGTGAGTACTTCAACATGATCTAAATAATCGTTTTCACTTGCCCAATTAGTAATATTTTTTACCGCTTGAAACTCGCCTTCCGACACCCTTGCTGAAGCAATTTCAATACGATCTACCTTTAATTCCTCTAAAAGTAATTTAGCAATGGTTAATTTCTCTGAAGCAGAAAACGACACGCCCGAGGTTTGCTCACCATCGCGCAGTGTCGTATCCATAATTTCTATATGTTTCTTACTCATTAATGTTTAGTCCTCAATATTTTTAAGAACCTGAAATAAATTCAGGTTGACAAATATGAATTAAAAAGGTCTAGTTTCTGCGAAAGCAGCTACATCTTCTTTCATGCTTTGAAGATAATCGATATCATCAAAACCATTTAACATATTTCCTTTTTTGTAACCATTAATATCGAAAGATTCCGATTCGCCTGTAGACACTAAAGTTACTGTTTGATTTGGTAAATCAACCTTTATTTCGGCTTTTGGGTCGGCATCAATGGCATCAAACAATTTTTGAGCAAAAATTGCTGACACTTGTACTGGTAAAACCCCAACATTTAAACAGTTATTTCTAAAAATATCTGCAAAAAACGATGAGATTACACAACGTAAACCAAAATCGTAAACCGACCAAGCCGCGTGCTCTCTTGATGATCCTGAACCAAAATTTTTACCACCGACTAATATTTTAGAACCAGCATATTTAGCATCGTTTAAAGGAAAATCTGCAATTGGATTTCCTTCAGAATCGTATCTCCAATCTCTAAAAAAGTTATCTCCAAAACCTTTACGCTCTGTTGCTTTTAAGAAACGAGCAGGTATAATTTGGTCTGTATCAACGTTTTCAATTGGTAATGGGTAAGCTGTACTTGTTAAAACTTCAAATTTATCGTAAGCCATTTTTTATATTGTTTTAAAGTTAAAAGTTTGAATGTTTCATTTTAAAACACCTATAAACTTTATTAACTTTTATTACTTTTTTAC
Source organism: Neotamlana nanhaiensis (assembly GCF_000943555.1). GTDB lineage: Bacteria > Bacteroidota > Bacteroidia > Flavobacteriales > Flavobacteriaceae > Neotamlana > Neotamlana nanhaiensis. The sequence continues at coordinate 66,232 of NZ_JTDV01000005.1, forward strand.
TATTAAACTAATTCTAATAACGTTCTTGGGTCGGTTACAACACCTTCAACCGCGGTAGCAGCTGCCACTAATGGCGATGCTAAAAGCGTTCTTGAACCTGGACCTTGACGCCCTTCAAAATTACGGTTAGATGTAGAAACTGCTAATTTACCAGCAGGAACTTTATCATCGTTCATTGCTAAACACGCCGAACAACCCGGTTCTCTTAATACAAAACCAGCATCAGTTAAAATTTTATCTAATCCTTCTTCTTTAATTTGATCGACTACTTTATGAGAACCTGGAACTAACCAAGCGGTAATATTTGGTGCTTTTTGGCGACCTTCAATAATAGAACAGAATGCTCTAAAATCTTCAATACGACCGTTTGTACATGATCCTAAGAACACATAATCAACCGTTTTACCAATCATATTTTCCCCTTCATTAAACTTCATATAGCCTAATGACTTTTTGTAAGTCGCAATACCACCTTCAACATTTTCAGCTAAAGGAATTGATTTAGTAACACCAATACCCATACCTGGATTGGTACCATAAGTAATCATTGGCTCAATATCGGCTGCATCATATGTAAATTCGGCGTCAAATTCAGCACCTTCTTCAGTGTATAAGGTTTCCCAGTAAGCCATGGCTTTATCCCAATCGGCTCCTTTTGGTGTGTGTTTTCTTCCTTTTATGTATTCAAATGTTTTTTCATCTGGAGCAATCATACCACCACGAGCACCCATTTCAATAGATAGGTTACAAACCGTCATACGACCTTCCATGGTCATGTTTTCAAAAACATCACCTGCATATTCTACGAAATAACCCGTAGCACCAGAAGTGGTTTGTTTCGATATAATATAAAGTGCCACATCTTTTGGAGTAACACCAAAACCTAATTCACCATTAATATTAATGCGCATTTTTTTAGGTTTAGGTTGCATGATACATTGTGTAGACAATACCATTTCAACCTCCGAAGTACCAATACCAAATGCAATAGCACCAAAAGCACCGTGCGTTGATGTGTGTGAATCGCCACAAACAATAGTAGAGCCTGGCAACGTAATACCATTTTCTGGCCCAACAATATGAACAATTCCGTTATTTCTATGTCCTAACCCCCAGTGAGAGATACCATATTCTGCAGCGTTATTAGCTAAGGCTTCTAACTGGTTTGCTGATAACGGATCGGCAACTGGTAAATGCTGATCCCAAGTTGGTGTATTGTGATCGGCTGTAGCGAAAGTTTTTTCTGGGTACATTACGCCAATACCGCGGCTTTTTAATCCAACAAAAGCAACAGGACTGGTAACTTCATGAATAAAATGACGATCGATGAAAAATACATCTGGGCCATCTTCTATTTTTCTAACAACATGGGAATCCCATACTTTGTCAAACAACGTTTTGCTCATATTATAATAATTAGTTTTTTTAGAAATTTTAATTGTACTGTTTTTAAAGACATGAAAATATCTCAAAAAAAGGTCAACAAATTTAGGTTTTATTACACTTATTTAAAACTTTAGTTGGATTTGTTATGTAACTTTTATAAAATTACCAAAAGAAATTGCATAAACTGCATTATTTTCAACAGATATTTAAATTTGGCAATAATTTTTAATCATTGTTTAATCTGTTAGACACGTATTCTATCTTTGTTTTCCCGTGTGGCAAGGCTTTTCCATCTTCACCTAAGTTAACCATAACAATATTGGATATGGTAATGATGGTTTCTCTTGTCATTTTATTCCGTACTTCGCAACTTAAAGTAAGTGATGCTTTACCAAATTTTACCACATCGATACCAATTTCAATAATATCGCCTTGGCGTGCCGAAGCTCTAAAATCAATTTCACTGATATATTTGGTAACAACCTTTCTGTTTTCTAACTGAATAATCGTATAAAGAGCTGCTTCTTCATCTATCCATTCTAGTAATCGTCCGCCAAACAACGTGCCATTTGCGTTTAAATCTTCAGGTTTAATCCATTTTCTGGTGTGAAATCTCATGATTTATATTTTGAAGTTTTATATGATTTAAAATAAATTTTGCTGTCCGTTACTATCGTCGTTGGGTATTTTTAGGTTGTAACCCATTTCATTATTAATCTTCTTAATTAAATATGCAGATAATAACGGTGATTCCTTCTCAATGTTTTGATGTACAAAAAAATCAATTTCTTTAATACCTTGATCTTTCCAAGTCTTTAAACGGGCTACCCAATCATCTAACCTCTTGTAATCACTTTCATGATTTGCGCCAACGTAGCGCACAAACGCCGTAGCATTAGTTAAACGCATGTGCATTAAATCGCGTCTGCCAGCGGTATCGACAATAATATTAGAAATGTTATTGGTTTCAAGTAACTGAAATAAATCTTCGGCCACAGCCTTATCGTTGTACCAATCGGTATGACGAAACTCTACCGCCAATGGTATTTCTTTTGGCCAATTTTCAATAAACGCAACTACCCTATCAAAATCTTTAGGTGCAAAATTGTTATGCATTTGTAAAAACACAGTGCCTAACTTTTCTTTTAAATTACTGGCATTGTATAAATAATTTTCAACAACTTGATCGGTTTCATTTAAACGCTTCCAATGACTGATTTCCTGATTCAATTTTGGAAAGAATTTAAAATTATCGGGTGTTTTATCGTACCAAGTAGCAAACTGTTCTGCTGGAAAAATTCTATAAAACGTAGCGTTTAATTCTATAGCATTAAATTGCGAAGAATAATATGCAAGTTCGTCTTTGGTGCCACGAGGATAAAACCCTTTTAAATCGGCTCTATTCCACTTGGCGCAACCCACATAAATTTCGGGAATATTATCATCTTTCACTATATTTAATACACGCTTAGTATCTGGATGATCGTTAGGTAAAGTAAAATCAATAATTTCGGGGTTTTCTACACTGCCAAACTTCATTTTTATTTTTTTGAATAAAGATATGAATTATGAATTGTTAATAAGGTGGTTAATAATTAAAATTAAGTAGCCGCATTAACGGGAGTTTAATTTATAATTTTATTAAAAACTCTTCAATATGAATACTAGAGATTTAAACCTCCAACGCATTCGCCCTGATGTTTCAACCACAACTATTAACGACAATATGAGCTCTGACGAGCGTTTTCAAAATATAGTTTTGCGACCCGTAATTAAACTGCAAAATGATTTGTTTATTGAAGTTTTTAGAAACTATATTGCAAAACACAAAAATGTATTTTACAGTTTAACACTTGAAAAACGTACCGATTATATTGAGAATGCCATACATAAAGATATGAAGTTTCGAAATTCGCTAAAAGGCATGGTAATTGGGCAGTTTACTACGGATGAATATTTGCTTTACATTAAAAATTCTTCGGCTTTAAATAAGCGTATGATGAATATTGTAAAAGAACGTTTGCTGAGTAATATTCAGTTATTCGAGAGACCTAACCTGCTTACAGCTATTTAAGTTTTAATGACTTTAAAAGAGCAACTTCTACAAGTTTGTGTAAAACGTGTAGAAAAACGTATTAGCGATTATAAAGAGGAAATTAATTTACTAAAAGAAGCTTTAGAAGAAGCAGATAAATCATCGGATGAAGATGATGATTCAGGAAATGGTAAGCTCTTTAATGATTTAGAAAAGAATATGAGCTACTTAAATGATGCTTTTAAAACTAAAGATTATTTAAAGCTTGTTAAAACCAATATTAACTTTACCGAAGCGGTTTTGGGTAGTATTGTAAAAACTGACAGCATTACCTTTTATATTGCTATTAGCTTGGGTAAAATTGAATGCGAACATCAAGAATTTTATGCGATATCTTTAAGTTCTCCAGTAGGCCAATTACTTAGAAATAAAAAGGTAAATGATACGTTTGAATTTAACCAAACTAAATATGTTATTCAAGAAATTAAATAAGCGATACGCCGTTTAAATCGGTGGTAAGCACGTCGCTCATATAATCGAAAAACGGACGAACAGCTTTAAAAGCAGAATCTACTTCAGCTATAAAATTATTACTTAAAACTTCTTTATCTGTGAAGTTTTTAGTAAAAATGTATTGTTTCTTCTTTATTAAATCTATTGCGCGATGTTCTTTACTAAAACCTTTTGGTGCAGTTTTAACTTCGTCGCCTACAAATGAATTTCCCCAAACACTATTCAAATCCTTATTTGCGAGAATATCGCGTATTTCTTGATCGTCCATTTCAAACTCTTTGCGAATACGTAATAAATCTTCTTTTGCAGGTTCCCAAAATCCTGTTGCAATAAAACTTTCGTTGTTAGGTTTTAAATGCAGATAATAACCACCACGCAATTGGGGTTTTACACGATGAAACGATCCTCCAAAATGCGTTTTATACGGCAATTTATTTTTAGAAAAACGCACATCGCGATAAATTCTAAATATTTTAAGCTTATCTACTTCGTCGTGCATATTTAAATTATTAAAAACCGCATTATAAAAGGTTTTAACTTCTTTTTCCACGGCTTTAAACTCTGGTTTGTTTTCGTTAAACCAGTCGCGATTATTGTTGTTTTCTAACTTATTTAAAAACTCGAATACAGAATTAGATAAAGTGATGCTCATATTTTTTTAGTTGTTGTTAAAAATACAAAAGTCCTGCAAAACGCAGGACTTTTTAAAGTTAATTTGAGTGTATTTATTACAAACTAGTTGCAGAAATTGTATAAGTTTTGGTTACAATTTTATCGGTATTTTTATCGTAATATTGAATTACGAAATCTCCATTAGGGTTAAAATAACCAATACCTGCATAATTTTCGTGATCGATTAAATAATTACCATTTGTAGTGTTAAAAGCTGAACTCGTTTTAATAAACTTGTTTTCTTCCGAGTTAAAAGCTATATCAAAACCTCTATCATTTGGTTTAAACAAATAGTCTTTATCACCAATTTTATAAAATGTTTTTTTGGTTAATAATTCATAGTTATCATCGCCATCATCATCAACCATTACCATTTTCTCTACTTTAGAAACCGAGTTTACACGATCTTGATTTACCTTGTTTTTATCTTTATCATCAAGTACTACCTGAGCGGTTTCACGTGTAACGACTTTTACTTTTTTCTCTGTAGTTTTTTCGCCATCTTTAATTTTAACGATTTTAACTTCGGTTTCCTCTTTGGCTTCATTATTTTTTTCTTGTGCAAATGCTGTTGTAGTTAACAAAATAGCGCACAAATACATTATATTTTTCATGTTTCTTTTCTTTTGAGATTAATAATTTAATATAGTGTTGAAACTATTATTTCTCAACCATATCTTCTACTTCATCTTCAACATCTTCAGCGGCATCACCTACATCATCGGCAACATCTTCAACGGTTTCTTCAATTTTTTCTCCAGTACTTTTTTCGTCTCTACATCCAATAAATGCAGTTGATACTGAGAATAATAAGGCGAATACTATAACTAATTTTTTCATGATTTTTAAATTTAAATGGTTAATAATTGATTGTGTTTTGTGGTTTGTTTTTACTTTCTAACTAATCCTTTTAAAAGGGATAAAACAAACAACACTAAGAATATAAAGAAGCATATTTTAGCAATTCCTGCTGATGCTCCAGCTATACCGCCAAAACCTAAAACTCCGGCTATAAGTGCAATGATTACAAATGTGATTGTCCAACGTAACATAATTTTAATTTTTAGTGAATTAATTTTAATAAGCTGAAGGTTTTCAACTCTACTCTAATTTTTAGAGAATTTGTAATTAAATAGCTATACTTTGTTTCTGTTTAAGAACCAGTGGTTTGCTATATTTACGAGGTTAAGATATCTGGCAGATGCTTTGTTAACATACTTTGTGATTAGCTCACAACAAATGTTAAATACTTTAAGAAGCTTATTAGTTATTTGAAAATTGCTTGTCTAAAACAGCATCATCAAAATTTAATTTGTTATTAAACTCAAGCGTTCTAATTGGGAACGGAATATTAATACCTGCTTTATCGTAAGCTTTTTTAATTTCAATAATAGCTTTACTTTTTGCTTTTAATTTTTCTAGCATACTTTCGGCATCAATCCAAAATCTACACAAGTAGTTTATTGAGCTATCACCAAATTCGGTATAATAAAACTCCACATTTTCTGGTGTTTTAACTTGACTAAATGTATTTGCTATGGTTTCTTTTGTGAGTTTTTCTACCAATTCTAAATCCGATTCGTAACCCACACCACAATTTAAAAACACACGCATTTTAGTGGTTAACGAGTAGTTCTTCAATGGGTTTTCAAGTATGGTTTTGTTAGGGATAATTACAATATTATTATCGGCTTCTTTTAAAGCGAATTCTTTTAGATTAACATCAATAACTTCGCCTGAATAACCACTAGTTTCTACCCAATTACCAATTTGAATACGTTTTCTAAAAGAGATTACAATACCCGCAAAAGTGTTTGATAGAGTACCTTGTAAAGCTAAACCAATAGCCAAACCAGCAACACCAGCACCTGCTAGTAACGAGGTAAGCATTTTGCTTAAATTTAAAATACCTAAGGCTAAAAACAAGCCTGTTAAAACAATAATGACAGCAGAAATTTTAGCAATCATATTTGAAATTGATTGTTGTTTTACGCGCTTATTTACAAGTTTTAAAACTATTTTTTTAATGTAAGTCGCAATAAAGTAAGACGCCACCATTACTACAATGGCTAAAATTAAATTTGGTATGTTTTGTATTATAGCACTTAACCAACCTTGGAGTTTATTAATTAAATTGGTAAATGCTTCTGAAATTGTATTTTGCATAATTTGGAAATTTTAGTGTTTGAGTATTTGTTTTCGTTTTAATAAACTGAAAACATTATTCAACTTCGGCTAATCTGGATTCTAAAGTTTGTGAGGTGCTTTTACTCCACGCATCCAGCATCCAACTCGATTTTTCAAGCTCACGAATATAAGCTCCAATTAAATCGATAGTTCCTTCGTCGTTTACTTTTTCGGCAACTTCAATAACCTTCCCCATTTGTTTTAAAATCAATTTATGGTCGTTTATGGTTTCAGTAACCATATCCATATCGGTTTTAATTGGTGCGACTTCAGCAATTGACGAGACTCGTAAATAATCGCTAAACTTGCTCATTGGATGATATCTAAGCGTTAAAATACGCTCAGCGATTTCATCAATTTTTACGCGGGCATCATTGTAAAGCTCTTCAAACTTCACGTGCAGATCAAAGAAATTTTTTCCTAAAACATTCCAGTGATTGCTTCTAATTTTCTGATAATAAATATGATAATCTGCTAGCAGAATATTTAGTTCTACAACAACAGTTAATAATTCCTCATCTTTCATATTCAAATAACTCATAATATTTTCTGTTTTTTTTGTTCAACTGTTATCAATATAAGTTCAACAGTAATTTTGTCAAGGCATTTAACAGCCTTTAACGACATTAAGTTTTATTTAACTTAAATTATGTTAATAAAAATTGGAGTTGTTAATTTATTTAAGAAGAATCTCTTATAGCTCTTAAAGTGATAATTGCTATTGTAATAACTTAAAAAGATGAATTAAAAGAAGTAATTTTAGCACTATAAATTCGTTATCATCTAAATTTTCATTTATGAAACATCAATTGTTTGCTGCTGTTTTTTCCGCTTTTACTTTTATGATGAATGCGCAACATATTGAAGCTGTAAAACAAGAATCAAGAAACTTTAAACGATTTTATAAGGTTTCGGATAGTATTTACCGATCGGAACAACCTAGTAAAAAAGGATTTTCTGAAATTGAAACGATGGGAATTAAAACTGTTTTAAATTTTAGACGAAAATGGGACGACAGCAACAAAGCAAAACACACGGATTTAATTTTAAAGCACGTAAAACTAAAATCTAAAACACTAACTGAAGCTGAAGTTTTACAAGTTTTAAAAATTATTGATAAGGCTGAAAAACCTTTACTGATTCATTGCTGGCACGGATCCGACAGAACTGGAGTCATGATTGCTGCATACAGAATAATTTTTGAAAATTGGAGTAAAACAGATGCCATTAACGAATTTAGAAAATCAGAATTTGGATATCATGAAAACTGGTACCCCAATTTAATTGACATTTTAAATAATTTAAATGTTTCTAAAATTCAATCGGATTTAGGAATTGATAAAAAACGTTTCTTCGAGTGAATTTGTATAGAGAAGTAATTATAAAAAATCAACCTTATTTAAAATCAACCCTGAAGCTGGCGCAATAAAGTTCATTTTTACTGTATTATTGGGTTCTAAACTCGCTTTTATATCTTTTAAAGATAGTTTTCCTTTTCCTAAATCGAATAAAGTCCCCATCATTAACCGAATTTGATTACGCATAAATCCTTTACCACGAACCCGTAAAATATAAGTTTTTTCAGGAAAATAATTAGCCGTATAAATAGTGTTTTCAATAAGCTCGCAAGTATCTATAATTCGGGTATAAATTCCTTTATCGGTGGGTTTATAGCAATAGGCTTTTAAGTAATGTTCTCCTTCAAACAACTTTGCGCCTTGTTTCATAATTTCAATATCTAAATCATCTAAAATAGTTGTCATTATGGGCGCACAAAACGGATGACATTTTTCACCATAAGTGAATAAATACAGATATTCTTTTGTTTTTGGATGATTAATAATGTTGAATTTCTCATCAACTTCCTTAATAGCTAAAGCACGAATATCTTGCGGAAGATTGTAATTGAAAAGATTTAAAAAAACGTCTAAATCTTCAATCTCATGCCGAAGAAACAACTCGAACGTTGCATTTTCAGCTGAAACCATCGCATCGGTTCTTCCTGAAACTAAAGTTTTAAAATACTTACCTTCAAGGATGTAATTTAGGGTTCTATCGACCATAAGGTGTAAGGTTTTTACATTCGGTTGTTTTTGCCAACCATGAAACCGATACCCTAAATATTGAAAATTTATTAAGTAATAATATTTTTTTGGTTGAAACTGCACCTATTTGTGTCTACCTTTTAATTCTGCTTCAATATCTTTTAAAGTAAAGCCTTTTGCTTGTAATAACATTAAATAGTGGAATAATAAATCGGCCGATTCATATAAGAATAACTCATCATTATTATCCATAGCTTCAATAACCGTTTCAACAGCTTCTTCGCCTACTTTTTGTGCAACTTTATTTATGCCTTTTGAAAATAAACTCGCCACATAAGACTTTGCGGTGTCTTTGTTAGCAACACGTTCTGCAATAACAGTTTCTAAGGTTGAAAAGAATCCGAAGTTTGATGTGTTTTTTTCTTTCCAACACGTATCTGTTCCGGTATGACACGTTGGACCAACTGGATTGACTTGAATTAACAACGAATCGTTATCGCAGTCATTTTTAATATCCACCAAGTTTAAGAAGTTACCACTCTCCTCACCTTTCGTCCATAAACGCTGCTTACTTCGGCTAAAAAAAGTTACTTTTTTAGTTTTTAAAGTTTTTTGATAAGCTTCTTCATTCATATAACCCAACATTAATACATTTTTTGTTGTAGCATCTTGAATTATTGCCGGTACTAAGCCGTTGTTATCGTATTTTATTGTCATTTTAATCGTTATTGTCATTGCGAATCGCGTAGCGATGTGGCAATCTATTAAACAGATTACGTCGTCATACTTCCTCGTAATGACTTATAATCGCACTTCAATATTATGTTTTTTTAATTCTTTTTTCAATTCTGGGATAGGAATTTCACCAAAATGAAACACACTAGCCGCTAAAGCAGCATCCGATTTGCCTTCATTAAATGTATCAACAAAATGCTGTACATTTCCTGCTCCACCCGATGCAATAATAGGGATATTTAAGTTTTCAGACAATTGTGACAAAGCTTCGTTTGCAAAACCTGCTTTAGTACCATCATGATCCATTGAAGTAAATAAAATTTCTCCTGCACCACGGGTTTCAACTTCTTTTGCCCATTCAAATAAATCGATTTCTGTTGGAATGGTGCCTCCTGCTAAATGCACTTTCCAGTTTCCATCAACTTGCTTCGCGTCAATAGCAACCACAACACACTGACTACCAAACTTGTTAACTAATTCGTTAACCAATTCTGGTCGTTTTACTGCTGAAGAATTGATAGATACTTTATCGGCACCGCATTTTAAAAGGGCATCAACGTGTTCAATAGACGAAATACCACCACCAACCGTAAACGGAATATTAACTTGTTCGGCAACATGAGTAACCATATCTAAAGTGGTTCCTCTGTTTTCTAAAGTTGCTGCAATGTCTAGAAACACAAGCTCGTCTGCACCAACTTCGGCGTATTGTTTAGCGAGTTCTACAGGATCGCCCGCATCACGTAAATCGACAAAATTTACGCCTTTTACGGTGCGACCGTTTTTAATATCTAGACAGGGTATGATTCTTTTTGTGAGCATAATTTTTACATCTCCGTTAGTTCGAGTGATGCGATTTTATGAGCATTGTATCGAGAACTATGACTTCTCGATACAATTTTTCGTACCTCAAAATCACTCGAAGTGACGTTAATTATTTAAAATATATTCTTCTAACTGTTTTAAACTGATTTTATTCTCATAAATCGCTTTTCCTATGATGGTGCCTTCACAACCTAGTTCGGCGAGTTTTGGTAATTCATCAAATTTTGAAATACCTCCAGAGGCGATTAATTTTAAAGATTCTTCGCTTCGCTCTGAATGACATTCGTTCAACATCTTTTTATACAAATCGAATGAAGGACCTTGCAACATACCGTCCTTAGCAATATCTGTACAAATAACATAGCTTACACCTTTACTCATATAATTTTGAACAAACGGAATAAGTTCTTCATCACTTTCTTCTAACCAACCGCTAATGGCGATTTTTTCGTTATTTGCGTCAGCGCCTAAAATAATTTTATCGCTACCGTACTTAGATAACCAACTTTCAAAAACTTCTGGTTTTTTAACAGCAATACTACCGCCTGTAATTTGTTTTGCGCCTGATTCAAACGCAATTCTTAAATCATTATCGGTTTTAAGTCCGCCACCAAAATCAATCTTTAAATTGGTTTTAGTCGCAATAGTTTCTAAAACTTTGTGGTTAACAATATGACTTGCTTTAGCTCCATCTAAATCCACTAAATGCAAGTATTCAATACCATGAGCTTCGTATTGTTTCGCTATTTCTAACGGATTTTCGTTGTATATTTTTTTCGTGTTATAATCACCTTTCGATAATCTAACACATTTACCGTCTATAATATCTATGGCTGGTATTATTCTCATGTTCTAATATTAAATATTTGAAGTCTGATATTAAAAGTTAATTTAGAAATCATTTTATTATTTTTTATTCTGATTTTGCTTAGCAGTATTAATAGAAGCCACTGTCATGGCCAGTAATTGCTTTCCTTCAGAAATAAGTTTCAAAATTTCATTAACTACTAATATCTAACTTTTAACCTCTAACTTTAAGAAGTTTTTTAAAATTTTTTCACCTTCCTTTCCGCTTTTCTCTGGATGAAATTGAACTCCGTAAAAATTTTCATGTTGTAATGCAGATGCATAATTAATTTCATAATCGGTAGCGGCAATGGTTTCGTTGCAATGTTCAGCATAAAAACTGTGTACCAAATACATATATTCGTTTTCTTTAATGTCTTTGAATAAATCAGATTTTAAATCTTTTATAACATTCCAGCCCGTTTGAGGCACTTTTACATTATTTGAAAAGCGTTTTACATTAGTTTGAAAAATGCCTAAACCATTTGTGTTGCCTTCTTCGGTATGTAAACACATAAGTTGCATACCCAAACAAATACCTAAAACCGGTTGTTTTAAATTCGGAATTAAAGTGTCTAAGCCACTTTCTTTAAGCATTTTCATCGCAGAACTTGCTTCGCCAACACCTGGAAAAATCACTTTATCGGCTGCTTTAATTTCTTCAGCATTATTTGATAAAACGGCATCAACACCCAAACGTTTAAAAGCAAATTGTATGCTTTTTATGTTTCCTGCGCCGTAATCTATTATAACTAATTTCAAAATTCTAAATATTAAAAGTTAAATATCAGAAGTTAAAAGTCAGTTCTTACTTTATTCCTCTAATATTTAATATTGTATTTTACAACATTCCCTTTGTGCTAGGTAAAAACATTTTGTTGGCATCACGTTTTACCGCCATTTTCATGGCTTTGGCAAAGGCTTTAAAAATGCCTTCAATTTTATGATGTTCGTTAACGCCTTCGGCCTTTACATTTAAATTACACTTTGCACCATCGGTAAAGGATTTGAATAGGTGATAAAACATTTCGGTTGGCATATCTCCTATTTTTTCACGTTTAAATTCGGCATCCCATTCTAGCCAGTTTCGGCCACCAAAATCTACCGCAACTTGCGCTAAGCAATCGTCCATTGGTAAACAGAAACCGTAACGCTCGATACCCAATTTATTTCCTAAAGCCTTGTGAAATAGTTCACCCAAAGCAATCATGGTATCTTCAATAGTATGGTGTTCGTCAACTTCTAGATCGCCATTTACTTTTATGGTTAAATCCATAGCACCATGACGCCCAATTTGGTCTAACATATGATCGAAAAACGATAAACCTGTATCAATATCGTTTTTACCCGAACCATCAAGATTTAATTTGATGTAAATTTGAGTTTCATTGGTGTTACGTGTAATTTCTGAAACTCTGTCTTTTAACTTTAAAAACTCATAGATTTCTTTCCAATCGGTACTCGTTAAAGCAATACAATCTAAAATATCTTGTTTAGAAGATTCTATTTCATCGGCTCCTAATTCGGGATCTTCAGACAAATAAATACCCTTTGCGCCAAGGTTTTTAGCCAACTCCATATCGGTAATTCTATCACCTAAAACAAACGAATTTTCTAGATCATATTTTTCTTTATCGAAATACTGCGTTAATAAACCCGTTCTTGGTTTGCGAGTCTCGGCATTTTCATGCGGAAACGTTTTGTCAATGTGAATAGCTGTAAACGTAACACCTTCTTTTTTAAACGCATCAATAATTTTATTTTGCGCAGGCCAAAACGTGTCTTCCGGAAAGGAATCGGTTCCTAAACCATCTTGATTTGTAACCATAACCAATTCAAAATCTAATTCGCTGGCTATTTTAGCCATGTATTGAAATACTTTTGGATAGAATTCTAGTTTTTCAAGACTGTCTAATTGATAATCTACAGGTGGCTCTAGTACTAAAGTGCCGTCTCTGTCTATAAATAATACTTTTGTTTTGCTCATGTTAGTCTAATTCTTTTAACGCCTTAATTAAAACTTCATTTTCAGTGTCTGTTCCAACAGTAAAACGCAATGTGTTTTCACAAAGTGGTTGTGTGGTTCGGTTTCTAATTACAATACCTTTTTCGAGTAACTGATTGTAACGTTTTGTAGCATCATCAACACGTGCTAACACAAAATTAGCTTCGGTTGGGAAAATAGTTTCTACAAAATTGATGTTATTTAAAGCTTCAATTAAAATATTGCGCTCTTTTAAAACCGAATTAACCTCATTTTTCACCACTTCTAAATCAGAAATACGCTCAAAAGCTCGTTTTTGTGTGAGCTCATTGACATTATACGGCGGTTTAATTTTATTTAAAATTGAAGTAATTTCCGCGGAAGCATAACACAACCCTAATCGAATTCCTGCTAAACCGTAGGCTTTTGATAGCGTTTGCGTAACAATTAAATTTGGATAATTAATTAATTCTGATATCCAACTTTGCTGATTTGAAAAATCGATATACGCTTCATCAATCACCACCAGACCATTAAATTTTTCGAGTAGTATTTTGATTTTTTCTGAAGTGATTAAATTTCCAGTTGGGTTATTTGGCGAACAAATGAAAAGCATTTTAGAATTATCATCAATGGCTTCTAAAATAGCATCAACATTCGGTTGAAAATCATTATGTAATTCAACTTTACGTTCTTCAACTTCGTTTAAATTCGCTAAAACCGTGTACATGCCGTATGTTGGCGGCAAGGTTATAATGTTGTCTTTTTTAGGATCGCAAAAAGCTCTGAATAGCAAATCTAAAACTTCATCACTGCCATTTCCTAATAAAATCTGATTTTCAGAAATGCTTTTCTGCTCCGCTAAAACTGTTTTTAACGAACGTTGTAGCGGATCTGGATAACGGTTTACACCATTTTCAAAGGGATTTTCGTTGGCATCTAAAAAAATCATTTTAGAACCATCGGAAACATATTCGTCTCGTGCCGAACTATAGGCTTTCATTGCTTTTACGTTCTCACGAATTATATTTTGTAAATTGAAGTTGTTCATTTTATTTATTCGGAATGGTCACACTGAGCGCAGTCGAAGTGTTTTTATTAATTCCAGTTTTATTTTCTAAAAGGCTTCGACTGCGCTCAACCTGACATAACGATACTTGTTTATTTTGTTTTAATGAGATACTGAAACAAGTTCAGTATGACAACAACACGTTTATTTTAAATCTTTTAAACGGATGCTTACCGCATTTTTATGTGCTTGTAATCCTTCGGCTTCAGCCATTAATTCAATAGTTTCACCAATGTTTAAAATACCTGCTTTTGATATTTTTTGAAACGTCATACTCTTCATAAAACTATCTAAATTCACACCAGAATAAGCTTTACTAAATCCGTTTGTTGGTAATGTGTGATTGGTTCCTGATGCGTAATCGCCTGCGCTTTCAGGTGTATAATCGCCTATAAATACAGAACCTGCATTTCTAATATTATCTACATAGAAATCTTCATTTTTCGAACAAATAATGAAGTGTTCTGGCCCGTATTGATTGATTAAATCTAAAGCCACTTCATCATTTTCAACATAAATAGATTTTGAATTCGCGATAGCTTTTTCGGCAATTCCCTTGCGTGGTAACACTTGTAATTGTCCTTCAACTTCCTCAGAAACTTTAGCAATCAGCTCTTTTGAAGTTGCCACTAAAATCACTTGACTATCTACACCGTGTTCGGCTTGACTTAACAAATCGGAAGCGATATAACTTGCATTGGCGCTATCATCAGCAACTACTAGCAATTCACTTGGACCAGCAGGCATATCGATAGCAACACCATATTTTGTTGCCAATTGTTTTGCCACAGTTACAAACTGATTTCCTGGTCCGAAAATTTTATAAACCTGCGGAATAGTTTCTGTGCCAAAGGTTAAAGCCGCAATAGCTTGAATGCCGCCAACTTTAAATATTTTGGTAACGCCACAAAGTTTTGCTGCATACAATATTTCAGGAGCTAATTTCCCTTGTTTATTTGGTGGCGAACACAATACAATCTCGTTACAACCTGCAATTTGAGCAGGAGCTGCCAGCATTAAAACCGTAGAAAACAAAGGTGCTGTTCCTCCAGGAATGTATAAACCAACACTTTCAATGGCTCGTTTTTCTTGCCAGCATTGTACACCATTTGTAGTTTCTAATTGTACTTTTTGTGTTTTTTGTGCACTATGAAAAGCCTCAATGTTACTTTTTGCATTTGCAATTGCGGTTTTTAAAGCTTCAGGAATGCTTTTAACAGCTTCTTCAATTTCGTTTGCAGATACCAAATTAGTTTCTAAAGCAACTTTATCAAACTTCTCAGTGTATGTTTTAATGGCTTTATCGCCATTGTTTTGCACATCGTTAAACACTTCGCTAACAATGCCTTCAATATCACCAACAGTTTGCGTTGGACGTTTTAAAATGGTTGTCCAAGTGGCTTTATCTGGATTGTTTATTATTTGCATAAAACTTTCATTTCTTCATTTTCGTAAAAGCGGAAAATTATTTTGTGTCATTCAGAACGCTGTGATGAATCTTTTAAAACTTTCAGATTCTTCGGTCGTTCGTTCCTCTGAATGGCATTATTAATCCTTTAAAATAACTTAAGATTTCCGTTTTCACGGAAATGTAAAAAGTATTGATTAGAGTACCATTTTCTCGATTGGGCAAACCAAAATACCTTCGGCACCGTTTTCCTTTAAAGCATCGATAACATCCCAAAAATCATTTTTGTTAATTACAGAATGTACCGAACTCCAGCCTTCTTGTGCTAATGGTAATACGGTTGGACTTTTCATACCTGGTAATAAACTTACAATTTTATCTAATTTATCATTTGGTGCATTCAGTAATACGTACTTCGAATCGTTACCTTTTAAAACGGCTTTCATTCTAAATAACAACTTATCTAAAATGGCTTGCTTATCTTCAGATAATTGTGGTGCTGAAGTTAATACAGCCTCACTTTTAAAAAGCACTTCAACTTCTTTTAAATTGTTTTTAAACAACGTACTTCCGCTGGAAACAATATCAACAATAGCGTGAGATAATCCAATGTTTGGTGCAATTTCAACCGAACCATTAATAATATGAATATCGGCTTTTTCACCTTTCTTTTCGAAATATTGATTTACCGTATTTGGGTAAGAGGTTGCTATTTTTTTTCCGCGTAAATCTTCAATAGAATTGTAACTTTCACCTTTAGGAATAGCAATAGAAACCTTACATTTTGAAAATCCTAAACGCTCTACAATTGGTAAATCGCTTCCCTTTTCAATTAACGTATTTTCACCTAAAATTGCGATATCGACAACACCATCGCGCAAATATTGAGGAATATCGCCATTACGTAAATACAAAACTTCCATAGGGAAATTTCGAGCTTTGGCTTTTAATTGGTCTTTACCATTATCGATGGAAATACCACAATTTTTAAGTAAGTCTAACGATTCTTCGTTTAATCGTCCAGATTTTTGAACTGCAATTTTTAATTTACTCATTTTTAATTTCGTACTATTAAGTTGTAGTTGATACTACTTTGAGATCCCCACTTTCGCGGGGACTATTTCAAATTGTTTACAATACAATTTGAAAAGAAAAACCCGCTTGATTTTCTCAAACGGGTTAAATATTTTGAATTTATTCAATACATCTTCACTTCGCTTGAGAGCAAATATGAAAATGATGATGAAATTGAATAAAAGTCATGTCTTTGTTATTTCTTGTGGCAAATATCTATATTTTAAGTAATATTTCAAACTTTAAAATACTTTTATTAAAACATTTTACAATTTTTAAGTTTTTGTAAAATATTTATCTTAATTCTTTACTGATTTCCTAGAATAATTGGCATTCCGCTATCACCAGAACCAATTATAACTACTTTACTATTTGGCGATTCGGCTAATTTATTGGTTGCTTCAATACCTTTATCTTGTAAAATTTTATCGGTTAACGAGGCACTTAAAATTTTATTAGCCTGCGCTTTACCTTCAGCTTCAATAATTTGTCGTTCGGCTTCTTTTTGCGCTGTTACTAATCTAAATTCGTACTCCAACGACTCCTGTTCTTGTTTTAATTTACGCTCAATAGCATCTTTTATAGTTGGTGGTAATGTTACATCTCTAACTAAAATTTCATCTAAAACAATATATTGTTCATCAACAATTTTTTTAGTCTCTTCAAAGATTTCACGTTGTATTGCATCACGCTTACTTGAATATAGTTGCTCTGGTGTATAGCGACCAACAACGCTACGTGCCGCCGAACGAATTGTTGGTAAAATAATACGACTTAAATAATCTTCACCAATTTCTTGGTGTAACTTCCCTAAGTCGCTATATGCAGGCTTATACCATGCTGAGGCATCTAATTGAATATCCAATCCGTTAGACGATAGCACCTTCATTTTTTCAAAAATTTCTTGGCGTCTTACTTCGTAAACATATACCTTGTTCCAAGGTGCGACAATATGAAATCCCTCACCCAAAGGCGCTTCATCAGTAACAACACCACCTCCAAAGGTTTTATACAAAACACCAGCCTCACCAGAACCAATAGTTACTGCCGATTTTGATAAAGTAATAATAAGTATAACCGCTGCAATTATTACAGGGAATGCAATTTTTGGTAATTTATCCATGTTATTTAGTTTATGTTAATCCGTTATATTTCCGTAGAAACCACTCCAAACCTAAGCTTAAGACGATTATGGCTAGTAAATACGTCCAATCGATTAAAGGTATGGTTTCTTTTTTACTTTTTTGTATTGGCGTGAAACGATTGTCGTTAATTAAGGTAGATGATAATTTTGAGGTATTATCACCAAAAAACATATTTCCATTACTCTTTGTAGCAATTTGCTCAAGCTTTGTTACATTAGCGCTTAAAAATTGTTGCTCAACATTATAGTTTAAAACCTCAAAACGACCTGATTTTGATAAATTATTGGATGAAGCGGTAATTTTGAAACTGTATTCACCCGCATTTAAATTACTCAAATCAACTTGATAATTATTGTTTTTAAGAACCAAAGGATACGTTTTTTGTTCCTTTGAAGCCTCATTAATTACAGTGATATTAAGACTTTCACGAGCATCGAAAACAAAATTCTTATCAAAATACTCGGCTTTTATTATAATTTTACTTCCGCTGTTATAAAACGTTTCGTAATCAATATTTAATCGGCTTCTATTTTGATTCGTATTTAAAAACTGAATAAGCTTTCCTACAAAATCGTCAAATGCATTGAACGATTGCGTATTCAAATAGCTTTGTGCGCGCCATTGCCAAATATTTTCACCTAACAATAATACTTCACGTTGTTTGTCGTTTTCGAGCGTAACCAAAAGCGGCTCATTTACAGAAACACCATTTAATGTTTTATTTAAAATAACTTGATACGGCGTATTGAAAATTATGGAGCTATAATTTGAATGTAACGGAGGAAAACTTTCAAAATTAATATCATCTACAATAAAAGGTGAAAACCCTCTATTTAATTCTGCTTGGTAATTTTCGGTTTGATTGGTTATTTCAAACTCGTAATTATTTTGAATATTATTAAGAAAGACTAAGTCTGATTTTGTTCCAACAACAACTAATTTGTTTGTTTTTGTTTGATTTATTTTATCAAGAACACCCTTAAACTTATCATTCGGATTAAACAATACAACCAATTTAAAATCATTGTTTTGGTTAATATAATTTTCAGGTGAAATTATTTCAATTTCTCGCTGTTTATTGCTTTCAATACTTTTTTTAAGAAGTCCGATATCCGGATGACTAATAGCACTTACAATAGCAATTTTTGTTTTTTCGTTAATAACTTCTACGGTAAAATTCTTTGTGTTATTTATAGTGTTTTTTTCATTTTTTAAAGGCGAAACAACCGCTTTGTAATTGCCAAACCCAACTGCAGTTGCTGGAAGCGTAAAGTTTAAAACTTTAGAATTATTGTTTTTTGAAAAACTAAGAGTTGTAGTATAAATTACTTGATTATTTCTATAAACTGAAAATTTAGAATTTACATCGTTGGCACCATTATAAACCACAATCGCTTCAACAGGAAATTTATTATCTAAATACGCATATTTATTAACGTTAAGTTGTTCGATTTTCAAATCGGTATACGTTATTGTATCACCCAAAACCACTGGAAAAATGGGTTGCTTATACGAATTTGTTATAAATTGATAGTCGTTACCATAGGTTTGGTTACCATCGGTAATTAAAATTGTTGGCGCTGTAAGTTGTTTATAAACTTGATTTAATTGATTAAATGCAGAAGAAATATTGGTTTGATTTTCGGAAAAAGTTAGACTGTCTAATTCCGATAAATTTTCTCCAAAACTGTAAAATTTTAAATTAAATTTTTGATTGAGTTGAGCATCTTCTTTTAAATTCTTAACCAAATTTGAAGCTAATTGCTCTTGTTTTAAATGTTGAACGGAATTAGAATTATCGACCGCTACAATTAAATTCGCCTTTTCGCTATAAACCGTTTTATTCTCAAATTGCGGATTAATTATCAAAACCAACACCGAAAATATGGTTACAAAACGCAAAAACAAAAAAAGCATGTTTAATTTGAACATGCTTTTATCCTTTTTTTTGTAATACTGAAAAAAAGCGAGTGATAAGGCTATAATTCCAGCTAAAACAATATATAAAACGGTTGTTTGTACTTGCATTAAAACTTAAACAAATTAAGTTAGCATTCCGCCATCAACATTTAAAGTTTGACCAGTAACGTAAGCACTCATATCGCTTGCTAAAAACACACAAACATTAGCTACATCTTCTGGAGTTCCTCCTCGCTTTAATGGAATACCAGCACGCCAACCTTTTACAACTTCTTCATCTAATTTTGCCGTCATTTCGGTTTCGATAAATCCTGGCGCAACTACGTTACTTCTAATATTACGAGAGCCCAACTCTAAAGCTACCGATTTAGAAAAACCAATAATTCCAGCTTTACTGGCAGCATAATTAGTTTGTCCTGCGTTACCTTTTACACCTACAACAGAACTCATATTAATAATTGAACCTTTGCGTTGTTTTAACATCGTACGCTGTACAGCTTTTGTCATGTTAAACACCGATTTAAGGTTTACTTCAATAACTTTATCGAAATCATCTTCGGTTATGCGCATTAACAAATTATCTTTTGTAATACCAGCGTTGTTAATTAAGACATCAATACTACCAAATTCTTTAGCTACTTCTTCGGCTAATTTTTGAGCTTCATCAAAACTAGCCGCATTACTTTGGTAACCTATGGCTTTCACACCAAGTGCATTTAATTCTTGCTCAAGTGCATTAGCAGCTTCAACCGACGAACTATACGTAAAAGCAACATTGGCTCCTTGTTTAGCAAATGCTTCAGCAATACCTTTTCCAATACCACGGCTCGCACCAGTAATTATGGCGGTTTTTCCTTCTAATAATTTCATTTATATATCAAGTTAGTTTATTATTCTTATTTAATTCAAAGATAATAAATACAAATATTACAAATAAAAAAACCTTACAATAATGCAAGGTTTTAATATTTTTAAATGTGTTTATTATCCTAAAACTTCGGCAACTTTAGCACCAATTTTTGCAGGAGAATCTACAACGTGAATACCACATTCACTCATAATTTTCTTTTTTGCTTGAGCTGTATCGTCACTACCACCAACAATAGCACCAGCATGCCCCATAGTACGACCAGCAGGAGCAGTTTCTCCAGCAATAAAACCAATTACAGGCTTTTTACTTCCGCTTTCCTTGTACCATTTTGCAGCATCGGCTTCTAATTGTCCGCCTATTTCACCAATCATAACCACAGCTTCGGTTTCAGGATCGTTAATTAACAATTCAACAGCTTCTTTAGTTGTGGTTCCAATAATAGGATCGCCACCAATACCAATTGCTGTTGTAATACCTAAACCTTGTTTTACAACTTGGTCGGCTGCTTCATAGGTTAATGTACCTGATTTTGATACAATACCTACTTTACCTTGTTTAAATACAAAACCAGGCATAATACCAACTTTTGCAACACCAGGTGTGATAACACCAGGACAATTAGGACCAATTAAACGACACTCTTTGTTTTTTATGTAGTTTGATGCAGTAATCATATCTGCAACCGGAATACCTTCTGTAATACAAATGATAACTTTAATTCCAGCATCGGCAGCTTCCATAATAGCATCGGCAGCAAATGCAGGTGGTACAAAAATAATACTTGTATTTGCACCAACTTTTTCAACAGCTTCGGCAACCGTATTAAAAACTGGTTTTTCAAGGTGTTCTTGTCCTCCTTTACCTGGAGTTACACCTCCAACTAAATATTCATTTTTAAAATCAACACCATACTCAATCATTTGACTTGCGTGAAAAGTACCTTCACTACCAGTAAAACCTTGAACTATTATTTTTGAATCTTTGTTTACTAAAACGCTCATTTGTCTATATTTTCGTTTGTTTAAATATGTTGAAAACAAAAGTAATTTTTTGAATTATATTTTTAAAACAAAAACACAATTACTTTTCGTTATTTTTTTTTAAAGTATCGATTAATTTTGGCAACTGTTTAATTATTGCCATTTCCTTTAATTTTGTTCGCACTTCTTGAATGGGTGTACCCCAATAAGTCGTATTACCTTCAATGGATTTTGTAACTCCTGATTGCCCTTGTACCACAGCACCTTTACCTATTGTAATACCACTTGTTGTACCTACTTGACCCCAAAGGGTTACTTCGTCTTCAACCACCACGCATCCTGCAATTCCAACATGTGAAGCGATTAAACATTTTTTTCCAATAATGGTATCGTGCCCAACTTGAACCAAATTATCAATTTTTGTACCTTGTTTTATGGTTGTATCTCCTGTAACACCTCTATCAATGGTACATGAAGCACCAATATCAACATGGTCTTCAATAATCACTCTGCCGCAAGAAATAAGTCTATCGAATCCTTCCGGACGCTTTTTGTAATAAAACGCGTTGGCACCTAATACAGTTCCTGAATGAATGGTTACATTGTTTCCAATTACAGCATCATCATAAATACTAACATTGGCATGAATAGTACAATTTTCACCAATTACCACATTATTCCCAATAAATGTATTGGGTTGAATAATTGTTCCTTCACCTATTTTTGCTGAAGCCGAAACAGACACGTTTGAAGCTACAAAAGGTTTAAAATGAAGACTTAACTTATTAAAATCCCTAAACGGATCATCACTTATCAACAACGCTTTACCTTCTGGACATTCTACTTTTTTATTGATTAAAATAATAGTTGCCGCAGAATTTAGAGCTTTCTCGTAATATTTTGGATGATCTACAAAAACAATATCTCCAGGTTCTACCACATGAATTTCGTTCATGCCTAATACCTCAAAATCAGGGACACCAACATAATCAACATCGATTAAACTGGCTATTTCTTTTAAAGAAAATGGTTTAGGAAATTTCATCTATTCAGTCTTCAGTCTTCGGTATACAATCTTCTGCATTAGTGTTTTTACTAATTAATACTGTAAACCCCGAACTGATTTTACTCTTTAACGCGTTCTTTATAAGTACCTTTTTCGGTTTCCACCTTAATTTTATCACCTTCATTTATAAAAAGTGGTACGTTAACTTCGGCACCTGTTTCAACCGTCGCAGGTTTAGTAGCGTTAGTTGCTGTATTTCCTTTTACACCAGGTTCTGTATGTGTTACTTCTAAAATAACGGTTGCAGGCATATCAACAGAAAGTGGCATGTTATCTTCAGAATTAATTTGAATCGTCACAATTTCACCTTCTTTCATTAAATCTGAACGATCTAAAGCAGATTCTGTTAACTGAATTTGTGTATAATCGGCTTCATTCATAAAATGAAAATATTCACCATCATTATATAAATACTGAAATTTATGTGTTTCTACACGAACATCGTCTAATTTATGTCCCGCAGAAAAAGTATTATCGATAACCTTTCCGTTGGTTACACTTTTAAGCTTTGTTCTTACAAACGCAGGACCTTTCCCTGGTTTTACGTGTAAAAATTCCACCACTTTATAAATATCGTTGTTATAGCGAATACATAATCCGTTTCTAATATCACTGGTTGTTGCCATTATACTATTTTAATTTACTTATTTTTAATTTGATTTGAAATATCCTTTCATTATACCGCGTTGCGAATCTTTTATAAACTGAAGAATTTCGTCGCGTTCTGGTGTAGCTTCCATTTCAGCTTCAATAATTTCTGAAGCTTGCGTATTGTTATAATTCTTTTGGTAAAGAATACGGTATATATTTTGAATCTCTCTAATTTTTTCGGTTGAAAAACCTCGACGACGTAATCCAACAGAATTGATTCCAACGTACGAAAGCGGCTCGCGAGCCGCTTTTACAAACGGAGGCACATCTTTACGTACTAAAGAACCTCCAGTTACAAAGGCGTGATTACCAACAGACACAAACTGATGAACCGCCGTCATACCCGCTAAAACCACATAATCGCCAACTGTAATATGTCCTGCTAAAGTACTGTTGTTTGAAAAAATACAGTTGTTTCCCACCACACAATCGTGTGCAATGTGACAATAAGCCATAATTAAACAGTTATCGCCAACTACAGTTTTCATTTTATCTACTGTGCCACGATTAATGGTTACACACTCACGAATGGTTACATTGTTACCAATTTCTACAGTGGTATCTTCGTCGTTATATTTTAAATCTTGAGGAACCGCAGAAATTACTGCACCAGGAAAGATATTACAATTTTTACCAATTCTGGCACCTTCCATAATGGTTACGTTACTACCAATCCAAGTCCCCTCACCTATTATTACATTATTATGAATGGTTGCAAAGGGTTCAATAACCACATTTTTTGCAATTTTTGCTCCAGGATGTACGTATGCTAAAGGTTGGTTCATGTTATTTTACTTTTGAAATTTGGGCCATCAATTCTGCTTCTGCACATAATTTTCCGTTAGCATAAGCATAACCTTGCATGTGGCAAATACCTCGACGTATTGGTGTAATTAACGAACATTTGAAGATTAAAGTGTCACCAGGCATTACTTTTTGTTTAAACTTCACGTTATCCATTTTCATGAAAAAGGTTAAATAATTTTCTGGATCTGGCACCGTATTTAATACTAAAATCCCACCTGTTTGGGCCATAGCTTCAACTATTAAAACACCAGGCATAACAGGAGCGCCAGGAAAATGACCTTTAAAGAACTCTTCGTTCATGGTTACATTTTTAGTTGCTGTAACGTAACTTTCTTCGAGTTCGAAAACCTTATCGATTAATAAAAATGGTTGTCTGTGAGGCAACATTGCCATGATTTGAGTAACATCCATTAATGGTGGCTGATTCAAATCGATATTTGGTACATTGTTGCGACGCTCATTTTTAATAAGCTTCGATAATTTTTTAGCAAATTGTGTGTTAACAAAATGTCCAGGTTTATTAGCAATAACTTTACCACGAATGCGTGTGCCAATTAAAGCTAAATCGCCCAAAACATCTAATAATTTATGTCTTGCAGCTTCGTTTGGATAATGAAGCGTTAAATTATCTAAAATACCATTTGGTTTAACTGCAATGGCGTCTTTTTTAAAAGCATCTTTTAATTTTGCCATAGTTTGTTCTGATAATGGTTTATCTACATATACTATGGCGTTATTTAAATCGCCTCCTTTTATTAATCCGTTTTCAAGAAGCATTTCAATTTCATGTAAAAAACTAAAGGTTCTTGAGTTTGAAATTTCTTCTTTAAAATCTGAAATATGATTTAAAGTTGCATTTTGAGTGCCTAAAACTTTTGTACCAAAATCCACCATAGTAGTTACTTGATACTCTTTTGCTGGCATTACTAAAATTTCGCTACCTGAAGCTTCATCTATATATGAAACGATATCTGTTATTTCAAATTCTTCACGAGTTTCTTCAAGCTCAACAATACCAGCTTTTTCAATAGCTTCAACAAAAAACTTTGACGATCCGTCCATAATTGGCGGTTCCGAAGCGTTTAACTCAATTAAAACATTATCTACATCAAGACCTACTAAAGCAGCCAAAACATGTTCAGATGTTTGAATTGACACTCCGTTTTTCTCTAAACAGGTACCACGTTGCGTACTTGTAACATAGTTTGCATCGGCTTCAATTATTGGTTCGCCTTCTAAATCTACACGTTTAAAAGCTAAACCAGCATTTCCTGCAGCAGGTTTAAAAGTTAAGGTAACTTCTTTACCTGTATGCAAACCAACGCCTTTTAAGGTAACGGCTTTATTTATGGTTTTTTGTTTTATTTCGGTATTAATTATTCCCATCTAATTTTTTTTCGATTTCGTTTATATTTTTAACAATCTTGGGTAAGTTTTTAAAATACACATACGATTTATTATAATCGCCATAACCTAACGCTGGCGACCCTTGTAATACTTCGTTGTCTTTAATATTTCTACCAATACCCGATTGTGCTTGTATTTTAACATTGTTACCAATGGTAATATGGCCAACAATACCCACTTGCCCTCCAATAATACAGTTTTCGCCAATTTTGGTTGAACCTGCTACTCCAGTTTGAGCTGCAATAACCGTGTTTTTACCAATTTCAACATTATGGGCAATTTGTATTTGATTATCAAGTTTAACACCTTTACGTATAACCGTTGATCCGAGTGTAGCTCTATCAATAGTTGTTCCTGCTCCAATATCAACATTATCTTCTAAAATCACGTTTCCGGTTTGAGGCACTTTATTGTACTCGCCATCTTCATTGGGTGCAAAACCAAATCCGTCGGCACCAATAATAGCTCCAGAATTTATAACACAGTTGTTACCAATAATACAATCAGAATAAATTTTAGCACCTGCAAAAACCACAGCATTATCGCCTATTTTAACGTTATCGCCAATATATGCATTTGGATAAATTTTGGCGTTATTACCAATAGAAACATTATCGCCCAAGTAAGCGAAAGCTCCAACATAAATATCTTCACCGTAAGATGCAGTTTCTGAAATAAACGACGGGTTTTCAATACCCGTTTTGTTCATTTTTACTTGGTTGTAATACTCTAATAATTTTGAAAACGATTTATAAGCATCATCTACTTTTATTAGCGTAGTTTCAATTGGGTTTTCAGGCTCGAATGTTTTATTTACAATTGTAATAGAAGCCTTTGTTGAATATATATAGGATGTATATCTTGGATTTGCCAAAAATGTTAAAGCACCTTCGTGCCCTTCTTCAATTTTAGCAAGTTTAGATACTTCAATATCAGGATTTCCAACAACATCACCCTCTAAAATACTTGCTATCTGTTGTGCAGTAAATTTCACAAATAATTAAGTTAGTTCTTATTTAATTCACGCAAAAATATAAAAAATGTACTAAAGTTTTTGCTTGGGGTAACATATATAATATTTTGTTACTGGTTTTGAAAGTGCTTTTAGGTTCAGTTGATCGGAAGCTTTTACAATATCTTCAATTTTTCCAGACTTATGTAAAATGTTAATTCCCTTGGTATTTAACTGATAAGCTTGATTAGACATGCTTCCGGTAAAAACAAAATATTCAGCTTCGTTTTCTGTAATATTATATGTGTTAATTATTTCTTTTTTGTGTTTTTCTAATGTTAACACCTTAATAGGCTTCTTTTTCACTTTAATTTTTAATAAATTTCTATTAATTATCATATTACAAAGTGAACGCAATACAAAATCAGGATGATCTTGCCATTGTTTCATGGCAGAAATAATATCGTAATCGTCTAGTTTCGAGAAAACCTCAATTGTTTCATTATTAAAATTAGCGAGATTTATTTTATTATTTAAAAAATACAATATTGGCTTACTAGCCGTGATAGTAACGCCAGCGTCATTTAACTCTTTGGCTCGCATTAAAACTCTTATTAATAATTGTTCGGCCACTAAACTGGTTTTATGCAAATACACCTGCCAATACATTAGACGTCTTGCAATTATAAACTTTTCAATGCTGTAAATACCTTTTTCTTCAACTACTAAATTATCATCAACCACATTTAGCATTGTAATTAAACGCTCGCTATTTATGTTTCCTTCGGCAACACCCGTATAAAAACTATCTCGCTTTAAATAATCGGCTCGATCCATATCTATTTGCCCAGAAATTAATTGACATAAAAATTTACGTTTATAATTCCCTTTAAAAATATCGATTGCAAGCGTTAAACTTCCGTTAAATTCTTCATTTAAACGCTCCATAAAAATTAGTGAAATCTCTTCATGAGATACATCGTTTACAATACTATGTTCCATGGCATGCGAAAATGGCCCATGACCAATATCGTGTAACAAAATAGCGCAATACAGAGCCATTTCTTCATCTTCAGAAATGCTAACCTCCTTAAAACGAAGTACATTTACGGCTTGCTGCATTAAATGCATGCAACCAATAGCATGATGAAAACGTGTGTGATGTGCTCCCGGATAAACTAAATACGACATACCCATTTGGGTGATGCGACGTAATCGCTGAAAGTATTTGTGCTGAATTAAATCGAATATTAGCGAATTTGGTATCGTAATAAATCCGTAAATTGGATCGTTTAATATTTTAAGTTTATTCAAACTATAATCTTTTAAATAATTACAAATATAACAATCGCTCTACAACGGGCACGAAATAAAGACTAAACATTATGATAAATATACTTTGGGTTGATGATGAAATAGATTTACTTAAACCACACATTTTATTCCTTGAGAAAAAAAATTACAAAGTAAGCACTTGTAAAAGCGGTACCGAAGCTATTGATGCCTTAGATGAAGAAAATTTCGATATTGTTTTTTTAGATGAAAATATGCCAGGTTTAACGGGCCTGGAAACGCTAAACGAAATTAAGGAGAAAAAGGACACCCTACCGGTGGTAATGATTACCAAAAGTGAAGAAGAATACATTATGGAAGAAGCTATTGGTAACAAAATAGCCGATTACCTAATAAAACCTGTTAATCCTAATCAAATTTTACTAAGCTTAAAAAAGAATTTAGATCACTCCAGATTGGTAAACGAAAAAACCACCTTAAATTACCAACAAGAATTTAGAAAAATAGCTATGGATTTAGCTATGGTAAACAGCTATGAAGATTGGGTAAGCTTATACCAAAAGCTAATTTATTGGGAAATACAGCTAGAAGATATTGAAGATGCCAGTATGTTCGAGATTTTAGAGTCGCAAAAAGTTGAAGCTAATTCGCAATTTGGAAAATTTATCGATAAAAACTACCCCGATTGGTTTCACAGAGATGCCGATGCCCCAATTATGTCGCACACCTTATTTAAAGAAAAGGTAGTGCCCGAAATTAACATCGAACAACCAACGTTGTTAGTTGTAATAGATAATTTGCGTTACGATCAATGGAAAGTTTTCGAACCTATTATAAACAACTATTATAAAAAAGATAGCGAAGATGCCTTTTTTAGCATTTTACCAACCGCAACACAATATGC
This sequence comes from Neotamlana nanhaiensis, assembly GCF_000943555.1. GTDB lineage: Bacteria > Bacteroidota > Bacteroidia > Flavobacteriales > Flavobacteriaceae > Neotamlana > Neotamlana nanhaiensis. The sequence goes on from NZ_JTDV01000005.1 coordinate 95,007, forward strand.
CAGAAATGCCATTTTTTCGGGCTTAATGCCAAGTGAAATGGAGAAGTTATATCCCCAATTTTGGAAAAATGATACCGACGAAGGTGGTAAAAATTTACATGAAGCCGATTTTTTAGAAACGCAAATAAAACGTTTAGGTTTAAACCATTTAAACTACGAATATCATAAAATAACCAATTTAAAAACAGGAAAAAAACTTGCTGAAAACTTCAAATCTTTAAAAAATAACGACTTAACTGTTGTGGTTTATAATTTTGTTGATATGCTCTCTCACTCTAAAACCGAAATGGAAGTAGTAAAAGAACTCGCATCAAACGATAAAGCTTACCGCTCGCTTACACTTAGCTGGTTTAAAAACTCACCGCTGTTAGATATAATTCAGCAAGCACAACGCATGGGCTTTAAACTTATATTAACTACAGATCATGGTACTATTAATGTTAAAAACCCATCGAAAGTTATTGGAGATAAAGACACTAGTTTGAATTTACGTTATAAAACCGGGCGAAGTTTAACCTACGAAAATAAAGATGTATTGGTTGCAAAAAACCCAAACGAAATTTACCTGCCATCAATTAATATGAGTAGCTCTTTTATTTTCGCTAAAAATGATTTATTCTTTGCATACCCCAATAATTACAACCATTATGTAAGCTATTACCGAAACACATACCAACATGGAGGCGTTTCGCTTGAAGAAATGATTATTCCATTTGTTGTGTTTTCGCCTAAATAATCTACTAAACGTAAAAAACCTCGATAAATAGCGTGTTTTTTTAGGAATTATAAAATATAATAATTATTATTGTTAGCAATTTTCTTGAAAAACATTGGAAATACAATATAAACTAAATGATATTGAACAAGTTGCCCTAAAGCTTGTTGAAAACCTTAAAACTAAAACTATTTTGTTTTATGGTGATATGGGAGTTGGTAAAACTACTTTAATAAAAACCTTAGTAAAAATTTTAGGTAGCCATGACGAAGTAAGCAGCCCTACGTTTTCTATTGTAAATGAGTACCAAATTAAAAACGAGAAAATTTTTCATTTTGATTTGTATAGAATAAATGATGAAGAAGAATTATATAATTTCGGAATTGAAGATTATTTAAATACAAACGATTGGAAATTTATTGAATGGCCTCAAAAAATAGAATCTATTCTATTTGATGAATGCGATAAAATAGTAATTGAAACCGACCAAAAACTAAACAGAATACTAAACCTAAAATAACTGACTAATAGCTTTGCTTATGAGAAAAAAATAACAAAAAACACACGAAAATTGAAGTTTTACGGGAAACCCGTAACGGTTTTTTAAAAAATCGTCTGTTTTAACATTACTTTAACATTTTAGCAAAACTTCAACAAGTGCTTTGCCTTATGTTTGGGGTATAATTAATTTAATCCCTTATAACAATGAAAACAAAAAAGTATTTAGTTGCAATCGCAATTTTCGGAGGAGTGTTATTTTTAGCTCAAGCTGCTAACCAGTACAACCAAAATGCAGAACAAACAGCAAAAATTGAAAAAGCAAGAATCAAGGTTCCTACACACGGATAAGAAAATATATATAATAGGAAGTTTAGTTGCTACATTAATAGCTTCAACTCCTTATTTATTTTACTTATATGAAAGTGTTCCAGACCAAAAGGTTTGGGACACTTTTTTATTTACAATTAAAAGTAATTATTATGAAAGTGTTTTTGTATTAGCATGGACTTTAACAAGTAAATTAATACCTCTCTTTCTTCTATTTATATGGTTTTTTACTTGCAGACATTGGTGGTATCATGTTTTATTAGTTCCAATTGCTATGTACATATACCAAATATTCACAACCTTAAATGAAGATTTTTCAATTGTTGACTCTAATCAATTAATTTATTTATTACCTATCATGGCTATTGTTATACCTTCTATTTATCTTATTAGAGCTAGAATTTTTGACCAAATTAATCAAGCAACTAAAAGTTTGGAAGAACTTGAAGAAGAATTTAAAGTGCGACCTAAATCCTTTTGGGGAAAGTTTAAAGATTACTTTTAATCTAGTCGCTCTCTTTCTTCAACCTCAATATTTCTTTTGTTTGTGCTTAAACGGTAGTTCCCAAATTTATAATTAAAACTAGCCACAAACATTCTGTTTTCCATTTTTGAGTCGTAATACGAACTTTGGTTTAAAAACTGAGTGCTTTCGTTAAAGTTTTGGGTATTAAACACATCGGTAACCCCTATTCCTAATGAAGCTTTATTATTCCAAAAAGTTTTTCTTAAATTAATATCTAGGTTTCCTCGTCCGCTCACATTCGATGGTCCATCTACATTTGCCGATAAATAAGTACACGACACATCGAGCGACAAACTATGATCTTTTAACAACGAAAAGTAATGGTACATTAATAAATAAAAAGACCACTTTTTATTAAGGTAAGGCGTGTTAGTATCAAATGTTTTAAACGTACTTTCGTAATAAAACAACGAAGACAACACATATAAATTCCACCTATTTACTATTGGTGTATACGTCATAAAATCTAAACCATACGAAACCGCATCGTTTACATTTGCGTAAACATATTGCATTTGGTTATTTTGATTATCCTGAAATTTAATTTCATAAAACGGATTGTTTTCATTTCTATAATAGAGTTCAAAGGTATAATTACTCTTTAAAGTATAACCCAATATAAACGAATCGTCAATTTGTGGTAACAAATTTGGATCTCCAACAATATAAGTATTGTCGTTTAAATAAAACTTAAACGGGTTTAACTCTTCAAACCTTGGCCTGTAAATGCGTCGGTTATACTGTAAATAAACTTGATTATTATCATTAAAAGCATGCAACAGATGAAACGTTGGGAACAATTTAAAATAGTCTTTGTTATTTGTATTGGTATCGAAAACCGATATACCTTCCAACTGTGTAAACTCCGAACGCAACCCTAACTTTAAACTCCATTTTGCCCATTCTTTAGCATAACTAAAATAAGCGGCGTAGTTAAATTCATCGTATAAAAATACATTGGAATTATTAAAATCTTCTTCTTTTTCTCCATCTACAAAAATGAATTGATCTATTTCACTATCGGAATTAATATGCGACAATTTAATACCTGTTTCAATTTTTGATTCATTTAAAGGCAACTCGTAATCTATTTGCCCTGTACTTAACCTAATAACTTGACTGTTATAAGTTTGAAACTTGTTTTCTCTAAAAGCATTAACGGTGTTTGGATAAAAATAATCGGTATTAACATCTTGGAAATTAGAATCATCAAAATACGTATGATGTAAACTTACAGAAAGTTTCTCGCCTTCTTTTTTAAACTTTTTCACATAATCGAGTGTGAACGCCAAATTAAATTTTTCGCTTACGGCTTCGTTTGAAGTATCAAAAATAGAGTCTAAATTTTTGTTTGCATCAAATACTTGTGTTGAAGAAAAAATATCTGTTTGCGTACCACGCCTAGGTTGCAACATAACATTGGAGGTAAAACCAATGGAGTTTTTATCGTTTATTTCATAATCAATGTTAGCGCTTATATTTCTATTGGCCGATTCGCGAACACGTTCATAATCGGTTTCCCAACTTGTTTCCGTTTGATTATTTTCAATAAAATTAACAGTTTGGTATTGGTAACGATAATCTTTTCTAGGACTAACATTGTAACTTAAATACGCACCAAGTTTTTTTGCTTTATAAAAATGACTAGTACCAGCCGAATATTTAGGAAACTGAAAGCCTTGTTTAAAATTCCCAAAAATACTGCCGTGGTAACCTGCAATTATATTTTTACTGGTTACAATATTTAAAACAGCACCACCTTCGGCATCATATTTAGCTGGTGGATTGGTTATAACTTCAACAGATTTTATATTACTTGCGGGTGTGCCTTCTAGCAATTGTACTACTTCTGTTTCCGATAAATGTACACGCCTGTCATTAATATAAATAACTGGCGGGCTATTTTTTACTGTAATTTTTTCATCTTGTACAATAACACCCGGCGTATGTTTTAAAACATCAAAAACATTTTGATTGGATAAGGTGGAGTTTTCAACATTAAAAATTAATCTATCTACGGTTCGTTTTACTGTTGGGCGTTTACTAACTACTGTAACACCATCGAGATTTTCAACATTTTCTTTAAGTATAATAACACCTAAGTTTATATCGTTACTTATAGAAAATTTTTTCTCAAATGTTTCAAACCCTAAATAACTAATCTTTAAAAAATAATCGCCATTTTTTATTTGAGTTATTAAAAATTGTCCTTCTTCATTTGTTGTACTTCCTGTTAACGGTGTTTTTGAATCTTTGGTTAATAGTACAACATTTGCATATGGGATTACAACATTATTAATATCGTTTAAAACACCTGATAAACTAAATTCTTGAGAAAAACTTAAAATTGAACATAATAAAAAAATGAAGTGCGTTAACTTGTTAATCATCTGTACTATTAAAGGTAAAAAAAAGCCCTAATATTTGGCTTAATAGCACACTAAATTAATTTTTTTTTTAAACTTATAGGTGGAAATATTTATTAATTATGATTTTTCTGAAAAACCACACAAATAAAAAAGAATTATCTTACAAAAATTTATTTTTCATTATAACGTGTTAACGTAGTATCATTTAAAATTTGATGGAAATGCTTAGCAAAATTTCTAATTTAAATAAAAAGAATAATGTGCAATTTATAACAGCTTTCATTATCAATTAAAAATTTATTTGTAATTTAATTTTTTATTAAAACACTTACTATGCCAGAGTCCTTATCGCCTTTTACCAAGCAACAACTTATTCCACAAGAAGAAAAACTTGAAGTTTTTAAGAAAAAAGGAGATTTATTTATAGGAATTCCAAAAGAAACCGCTTTTCAAGAAAAACGAGTATGTTTAACACCCGATGCGGTATATGCCTTAGTTAGTAATGGGCACCGTGTTTTGATTGAAGCTGGTGCTGGCGAAAATGCCAATTTTAGCGATAGAGATTATAGTGAAGCTGGCGCCGAAGTAACCAACGACACAGCTAAAGTGTTTTCGTGCCCAATGATTCTAAAAGTGGAGCCACCATCTTTAGAACAAATAAAGCTTATTAATCCGCAAACCATTATTATTTCTGCGCTTCAAATAAAAACGCAATCAAAAAAATATTTTGAAGCTTTAGCAGCTAAACGTGTCACAGCATTGGCTTTCGAGTTCATTAGAGACGACGATGGCAATTACCCTGCTGTTAGATCTTTAAGTGAAATTGCAGGAACAGCATCGGTACTTATTGCGGCCGAATTACTTTCGGATACAAAAAATGGTAATGGCCTAATGTTTGGTAATATTAGTGGTGTTCCACCAATTCAAGTCGTCATTTTAGGTGGAGGAACGGTTGGTGAATTTGCCTCAAGAAGTGCCTTAGGTTTAGGTGCTAATGTAAAGGTTTTTGATAATTCACTTACTAAACTTAGGCGTTTACAAGCCCATTTGGGGCGCCCAATTTTCACATCAACTATTCAACCTAAAAATTTAACCAAAGCTTTAAAGCGTTGTGATGTTGTGATAGGAGCTGTTCGTGGTGCCAACCGCTCTCCTATTTTAGTGACCGATCAAATGGTGCAATCCATGAAAAAAGGTAGTATTATTATTGATGTTAGTATAGATATGGGTGGTTGTTTTGAAACCAGTGAAGTAACAAACCACGACAAACCAACTTTTTTACGACATGATGTAGTGCATTATTGCGTACCAAATATTCCGGCGCGTTACCCAAGAACATCCTCAATATCAATAAGTAATATATTTACGCCTTATTTATTAAAAATTGGAGAAGATGGCGGATTGGAAAATTCCCTACGTTTTGATAGAGGTTTAAAAAATGGGTTGTATTTTTACCACGGAATTTTAACCAGTAAATCGGTAGCAGATTGGTTCGATTTAGATTGTAGCGATATTAATTTGCTTATTTTTTAATTGCCGATTTTTTCAATTTAAATTTTAAATGAAGTTTATTCACAGACTCGGGTATTATCTCGGTGGTTTTTCAATAGGATTAATTGTTTTAGCCTTTTTTTTAAGTGGAAAAAAAACATCTTGCAGCTATGGTCCAGAAGCCAGAGTTATAAAAAATATTAACTCAAAAAAACTTGTTTATACTAGTAATGTGTTTTCAGTATTAAACCAAAATAACTTAGACACCTCGCAGGTTAATAATGCTATTAAACATGGTAATATTAATTTCTCAAAAAGTGAAACCCGCAAAGAACCTTGCGCTACTTATTATTTAGAAAATGTTTTAAATGATAAAACTATTACGCTAACAATTGAAAACTGTGATAGTATTGCAACAATTACTCAATTGAAAATTAAATAACATGATAAAACGCTGTTTTGATATTTTATTTTCAATAACAGGACTCATTTTATTATTTCCAATACTTGTTTGTGTAGCTATTCTTGTTAAGCTCGACTCTAAAGGCTCGGTAATATTTAAACAAGAACGTGTTGGTAAAAACAACTCCAATTTTACGTTGTACAAATTCCGAACTATGCGCACTTTGCAAAACCCATCTTCCTGCTTAACCATTGGAAATACAGATACTCGCATTACCAACGTTGGTTATTATTTAAGAACATTTAAATTAGACGAACTCCCGCAACTACTCAATATTTTAAAAGGTGATATGAGCTTTGTTGGCCCACGACCAGAATTACGCTATTTTATAAATAAATATTCGGGAACCGATTTAGAAGTGCTACAAGTAAAACCTGGTTTAACCGGTTTAGCTTCCTTAAAATATAAAAATGAAGATGAATTATTAAAGGCCGCAGAAAACCCAGAGCATTATTATATTACAACTATTTTGCCAGACAAAATTAGACTCAATAAAATATATATTGAAACTCAAAGTTTCTTTCTGGATGTAAAAATTATATTCAAAACAATTTTTAGCATTTTTAAGTAAACCGCTAAATTGCTTACTTTGCAAGTATCATAATTAAATCTTTTTATCAAATTTGGCATAAATTTCATGGATAATAAAACTGCTAACCGAATAGACAATTTATTGCTAAGTGCTGAAGTGTTTTCAAAACCTTCTAACGAAGATATTATTCCATGTAATTTTACCGAAGAAGTTATTTTAATTACGGGTGCTGCTGGCTCTATTGGAAGCGCATTAGCGAAACAACTTACAAATTCAACTTACAAAAAACTAGTACTTGTTGATATTGCTGAATCGCCTTTATACGAACTCATTAAAGACTTAGAAAACCAAAACACCTTAAATATGGAGTTTGTAATTTTAAATATTACTGATGAAGCTTCCTTAAAAAAGGTATTTGAAAAATATAAACCAACCATATTATTTCATGCAGCGGCATACAAACACGTGCCTTTAATGGAAAGTAATCCGTTTGAAGCCGTAAAACTTAATATTTTTGGTACCAAGTTACTAGCAGATTTAGCTATTACATTTAAGGTGAAAAAATTCATATTTATTTCTACCGACAAAGCTGTAAACCCAATAAGTATTATGGGTTTAACTAAATTGATAGCGGAACATTACTTAAACTTCCTTTCAGAAAATAAAAACACAAAATTTTTAATAACACGCTTTGGAAATATTTTAGGTTCCAACGGTTCTGTTGTGCCGCTTTTAAAAAAGCAAATAGATTTCAATTTACCCCTAACCGTAACAAATAAAGAAATTTCCAGATATTTTATTAGTAAAGAAAGTGCTTGTGCATTAATTTTAAAAATTGCAGAAACCGAAAATTCTAGTAACACTTTTACATTTAATATGGGGGAACCGATTAAAATTATTGATTTAGCCAAACGAATGATTCATTTAGCCAAACTAAACGAAAATTATCCGATTAAAATAACAGGTTTACGCCCTGGTGAAAAACTGAATGAAGAGATTATTAATAACTATGAAAAATTAAACCCTTCAAAAAATCCTGATATTTTTATTGTAGAAAACTCTAAACGTAAAATTAAACCAATCGATTTTTCAAAATTAAATCAAATGGATTTAGCTTTATCAGCAAAAGAGATTAAGGATATTTTATATAGTTTACTATAATTTTAAACTTTTCTGCGGCGTTTTTCTCTTCCTAAAAGCGCTAACTCTCTACCAGTTTGTCCAGCAACCGAAGTATTTTCTTCAGCACGACGAATTAAATATGGCATCACATCTTTTACCGGTCCAAAAGGCACATACTTTGCAACGTTATAACCTTGAGCCGCAAGGTTAAAACTAATATGGTCGCTCATGCCGTAAAGCTGACCAAACCAAACTCTATAATCGTTATTATCTAAACCTTTTTCTTGCATTAACCGCATTAATAAATAAGAACTATCTTCATTATGTGTTCCTGCAAACAGATGTATGGTTTCTAGATTATTCATTATGAAATGTAAACCAGCATTAAAATTTTGATCGGTTGCAAATTTACTTTCGCAAATTGGCGTGTTATAACCTCTTGCCTCCGCCCTGTCATTTTCCTTTTCCATATAAGCACCTCGAACCAATTTATAACCTAAAAAATAGTTACCCGATTTAGCTTTTTTAAATTCTTCCTCTAAAAAATCCAATCTATCGTGCCTATACATTTGTACCGTATTAAAAACAATAGGTTTGTCGGTATTGTATTTTTGCATCATTTGTGTTACTAAATCATCGGCAGCTGTTTGCATCCAGCTTTCTTCAGCATCTATTAAAACTGTAACATCACATGCTTTCGCTACTTTACAAACAGCATCAAAACGTTGTACAACACGCTGCCATTCGACCTGTTCTTCAACTGTTAATGTCTTACCTTCTCCTAGTTTTTCATATAGATAAAAGCGACCAAACCCAGTAGGTTTAAACACAGCGATTGGCATCGCTTTGTTATCTTTACCAAATTCAATTATTTTAATAATTTTATCTCGAGCAGCATCAAATTCTTTTTCGTTCGCCTTACCTTCAACCGAATAATCTAATACCGAACTCACGCCTTTGGTGTACATTTTTTCAATTACCGGCAAGCAATCTTCTTCATTTACACCACCACAAAAATGATCAAAAACTGTAGAACGAATTAAGCCTTCAATAGGTAAATGTGCTTTTAGTGCAAAATTAGTTGCTGCGGTTCCTATTTTTACTAAAGGTTCGATAGATATCATTTTAAACAAAAAATAAGCACGCTCTAATTCAGAATCATTTTTAAGAGCAAAGGCTATTTCGGTGTTATTAAAAATTAAATCGGTATTCATATTTTGAAAAAATTTTGACAAAGATAATTATACCGAAGCTATCTTTTTTTACAAAATCTCCTTAATTTCACATCCTCAAAAAATTAATTTCATTTTCATGGATTCAATTATCGCAAATAACAGCACGATACATTTTAATGCCAATTGTTACAACGCTATAAACAAGCATATTAAAGAGAATAATTTTTCTAAAATTTTTATTTTAGTTGATGAAAATACACATCAATTTTGTTTAGCAAGTTTTTTAGAAAAGCTTGAAACAACTATTAGCCTTGAAATTATTGAAATAGAATCCGGTGAAATAAACAAAACCATTGATACTTGTGTTGGGGTTTGGAATACCTTGTCCGACTTAGATGCCGACAGAAAAAGTTTAATGATTAATGTTGGTGGTGGTGTAATTACAGATTTAGGTGGTTTTGTAGCTTGTACGTTTAAGCGTGGCATTGCCTATGTAAACGTACCAACAACATTACTTTCTATGGTTGATGCATCGGTTGGAGGAAAAACTGGAGTTGATTTAGGTCATTTAAAAAATCAAATTGGTGTTATTGATAGTCCTGATTTAGTTTTAATTGACACTAATTTTTTAGATACTTTACCAAGTAACCAAATGCGCTCTGGTCTAGCTGAAATGCTAAAACATGGTTTAATAAGCGACGTTAATTACTGGAATAAGTTTAGTGATTTATCGAAACTTTCATTAGACGATTTAGACGAATTAATTTATGAATCTGTAATAATAAAGCGTAACGTTGTTACAGAAGATCCTAGAGAAGACGGATTGCGGAAAACCTTAAATTTTGGACATACACTTGGCCATGCTATTGAAACTTATTTTTTAGGTAACAAGGCTAAAACCACGCTTTTACATGGTGAAGCCATTGTAATTGGAATGATTTTAGCAAGTTATATTTCAACTGAACTAACCAATTTCCCAAAAACTGATCGAGATTTTATAAAAGATTTATTTATTAGTTACTACGGAAAAACTACCATCGAAAAAGCTGACATAAAACCAATACTTGAATTACTTAAGTACGACAAGAAAAATAGCCACGGTAATATCAATTTTGTGTTATTAGAAGCTATTGGAAAACCTAAAATAGATTGTATTGTGGATGAAAGTATTATTTTAAATGCTTTTGATTATTACGCGAACTAACAAAAAACAACTAAAACCTTAAAGCAATAAAAAACTCCACTTTTTTTAGTGGAGTTTTTTCATTTATAAAATAAAATTTTAAATTTAATTTACTGTAACAAAAATAAGTGTTGTGGTTAACAAAAATGAAGTTATTGTCATTATAGTATTTAAACGTCTATCCCCTGAAGCACTACTTATAGCCGAATTGTTAGGTTCCACATAAATATAATCGTTTTGAGTTAAATAAAATACTGGGGAATTAAAAATTTCTTTACTAGTTAAATCAACCCTTGTATAAACTTTCGTTCCGTTTTGGTTTCTAATTACCAAAACATTATCACGTTTACCATTAATATTCAAATCACCTGCCATTCCAAGTGCTTCTAGTATAGTAACTCTACCATTTGGAACCTCATAAACCCCTGGACTATTTACAGCTCCAGTAATTGTAACTCTGTAATTTAAAATTCTAATAATAACCACTGGATCTTTCAACAAGTTACCATCTTTAAACTTTTTCTTGAATAATTCCTTTGCTTCTTCTACAGTTAAACCTAAAAGTTTTACTTTACCCAACACAGGAAAATCTATATTTCCATCAACATCAATAATATATTCTACCAAACTGCCTCCACTACCTGATTGAATCATTACATTATAAGGTTGAGCAAGTTCAGGGTTTAATGTAGAAATATAAACACTAACAATATCGCCAATCTTTAATTTTGCTTCAAAAGTATCGGTATCCACCATGGTTTCAAAGTCCTTGGCATTTTGAAAATAAACAACATCTTTCTTTGTAACACAGGATGTGAAACAAAAAGAAACTAAAATTATGACTAAAAATTGTTTGAAATTTAGATTAAGTTTTTTCATTATTAATGTATTAGAAATGGGTACAACAAAATGTGTTGTAAATATCATTTTTCGAAATTAAATGGTCAAAAAAATTCTTTAAATTACCAAATACTACTGTAATCTACACTTTTAAACAAAAAAAGCCCTCGAAAGAGAGCTTTTATAAATAAACTTTTATTTTATAAATCGTTAAAAATAGAGTGCATTAAACGTTTTTTATCGTTTATACTCTCTTCTAGCGAAATCATGGTTTCGGTTCTGTAAACACCTTCAATATCATCTAACAAGAAAATAACTTCTTTCGCATGCTCAGTACTTCTAGCTCTAATTTTACAGAAAATATTAAATTTACCTGTTGTGATATGTGCTACTGTAACATAAGGAATTTCGTTTATACGCTCTAAAACAAATTTAGTTTGCGAAGTATTATTTAAATAAACACCTACATAAGCAATAAAAGAGTATCCTAATTTTTTATAATCTAACATTAACGAAGAACCTTTAATAATGCCCGATTCCTCCATTTTTTTTACACGAACATGCACTGTTCCTGCCGATATTAATAATTTTTTTGCTATGTCTGTAAATGGTATTCTTGTGTTATCTATTAACATATCAAGAATTTGATGATCGATTTCGTCCAGTTTAATTTTTCCCATAATTAATTTTTGTTAAACAAAAAGTAAAATTAATACATTTTTATTAAAAATAACACATAAAAAGTACGTTTTATTTCGGTATTAATGATGTTTTTTCATTATTCATTATCACGAAAACGTTTTCGTAACCTATTTTCACTACTTCACCATTTTCGTCACACACAATACCTCCTTTAGCATCCATTTCATTATGTCCATAAAACGCGCATAAATCTTCTATTTTTTCAATTTTAGGCTTAAATTTAATTTCCTCTTCTTCTAAAACTTCTTGATATTGAACAGCGATATCTAAAACTTCATTATTAAATGTTGCATTTCTAATGATGACATCAAAAAAACTTTTTTCATTTTCTGGAATCTTAAAATACTCTTCATACAAACCTCCTGAAACATCATTATTTGCAATATAAACCAAGGATTTTACATAAGATAAATAAATTAGTTCGCGAGTAAACTCTCTTCCGTAATCGTTATTAAAATGACCAGCTTCAAACAATATAGTTGGTATATTTTCACTTTGAAAAGTATCTCCAACGCAATTTAAATTAAAAGCATCATCATACACTCCTATTTGCTCTGGAATTACGTCTTGCAAGGCTTCATTCATTTCTGCTATAATTTCCATAGCAACTTTTCTATTGTCTGTTACAGTGCATGCTTCATCCTGTGCTGGAGCCAAAAACGATACTGTTGCAGATTTACCTGTATTTCCAGCCCCAAAAATGGTTCGTTGACCATGCAAATTATAACAATAATGCGGCTTAAAACTAGTAAAAACGGTTCTTAAGCATTTACTTTCCGGTTGCGATAAGTTTTGAGCATCTCTATTTAAATCAACTTGGTTAGCGTTTATTCTCGTATAGGCCTCGGCGCCATCAGGATTTAAAATTGGTATTATATATAAGGTACATTTAGTTAAAATGTCCTTTAAATATTCTTCGGTTTTAAAAGAATTTAATAAGTCGAAAATAGCCTTAGTTGTAGTCGATTCATTTCCATGCATTTGTGACCACATTAAAATTCGCTTTTCACCAGATCCTATTTTTAGACCATAAATAGGCTTATTTAAAACCGATATTCCTATTGTTTCAACAACAATACTACTATCTAAATTTTTAATTAATGGCTCTATGTGCTTATTAATTATATATCGATGCGATAAACTCGTCTCTTTGTTTTTTTTAAACAGTGTTCTTATTTGTGCAGTATTCATGTTTTTTTATTGAGTTACAAATGTAAACAATATTAAAGTTACATATGTAAACAACAAAAATATTGAAGTTTGATACAATTGTAAACAGAAATTAGTCATACTTAATAATAGTAGTTACAATTTATTTCTTAGCAAAACAACCAAGTTAATTAAATTGTGTAAATGAGATATTTAATAAACTTTACATAAAGTAATTATTTAAATATATTTAGTGTTTTGGCTTTGTAAATTTCATTTTTATTTTAACCTATTTACTTTTGTAAACTTATTTTTTTATAATTTTGTTTACAATGATAAACAATGAAAATTTTATTAAACGGCTTCAAAAAGTCATCGAATATTATGGCGAATCAGCCTCCTCTTTTGCTGAAAAAATTGGAGTGCAACGTTCAAGCATTTCTCATATTCTATCAGGACGAAATAAACCCAGCTTAGATTTTATTTTAAAAATTTTACATACTTACCCCGAAATAAATTTGTACTGGCTTTTTAATGGTAAAGGTGAGTTTTTTGGTGAAGATGAAAATAAATCAATTAAAAAGGAATTACCCAAAGAAGATTTGTTTTCGGCAAACTATAGCGAATTAGAAAAAAAGCAAGCTAATATCAATACGAGTTTTGAAGAAAAAGGCAAAACTATTGAACGCATCGTTATTTTTTACACCGATGGAACTTTTAAAAACTTCAACAACTAATTAAAATATCTTTCTACTTTTGCTAAGAATTTTAATTAAACCTTATGCGATTTTTATATTTAATTTTATGTGTATCACTTTTTAGCTGTTATAATACGACTAGAAATTGTAGTGATTTTAAAATAGGGGAATTTTACAGTGAAGTTAATATTAACGGAACTTTATATAAATCCAATTTTTATAGAACTGAAGATTTACAGGTTGAAATATATAACAACAAAATTGACTCTTCAAAACTCCGATGGATTAATGATTGTGAAGTTATTTTTAAAACCATAAACCCTAAAAACAGAGCAGAACGCAAAGATGTTCATTTAAAAATTCTAACAACCACCGATTCGTCTTACACCTACGAATACTCGTATGTTGGCGAAACTAAAAAGCAAAAAGGCATCGCTTATAAAGCGAAATAATTTCAATTAACCGGATATAAAAAGGCCTCCGATAATTCAAAATCTACTGATTTATCTGTATTTACAAAGTATTTTACTAATACTTCGCCCCAAAATTCACCATCGGAAAAGTTAGCAATTAACCATTTATGGTTTAAAAACTTAACGTTGTTTATTAGCATTTTTCTACCGTCGCTCGAAGTATATGGTACAAGTGGGTGTTCTCCTTTTACGGTATTAGTTTCATATAATTTATCTTTTATATACGGAATTAGTGCTTCAACTTTATAACCGTCTGCTTCAAAATAACTTAAAGCATCTTCATTTTGCTCTAAACTAAAACCAGAATAATCCTGTAATTTATGATGCAAGCCTACTACCGAATCTTTATATTTTTCAACTTGAACTTTAAAACCTTCGTTTTTTTTATTTAAATCTTCAAAAACGCGTTTTGCATTTACATATTGAAAAATCACTAACAATACGGCAAAAACAAATAGGTACATAAAAATTCTCTGTTTCATTTTTTCTTTTCTGTTTTTTAAATAAATAATTCTAAACCATCATAAGCCAAAAATACATTTTCGGGTAATGTTTTTTCAACTTCATCATGAAAACCAAGTAAATGGCTAATGTGCGTTAAATAGGCTTTTTTAGGATTTACACGTTTTATAAAAGCTAATGCTTCCTCTAAATTAAAATGCGAATGATGCGGCTGATCTCGTAACGCATTAACAACCAAAACATCAATATTTTTTAACTTCTCCACCTCGTCATCTTCTATAGTTTTCATGTCTGTGAGATATGCAAAGTCTCCAAACTTATAGCCAAAAACTTGTAGGTTTCCGTGCATTCCGTTTATCGGTTCTACTTCAAGGTTTTGCAACCTAAACGGTTTGTTTTCAACCACATTTTCAATAACCGCTGGAGCTCCAGGATATTTATTTTTACTTTCAAAAATATAATTAAATCGTATTCTAAGCTCATTTAAAACACGCTTGTGGGCATATAAAGGCATATCGCCATTCATATAATAAAATGGGCGAATATCATCGAGACCTAAAACATGATCGGAATGTTCGTGTGTAAATAAAATTCCATCTAGTTTTGTACAGCCCGATCGTAACATTTGATATCTAAAATCGGGACCACAATCAACAACATAACAAAAACTATCCCACTCAACCAAAATTGAAACTCGTAAACGTTTGTCTTTTTTATTAGTACTTAAACAAACCGGGTGCGTATTTCCAATTATTGGAACGCCTTGAGATGTGCCAGTACCTAAAAATGTAATTTTCAAAGTAATATTAAAGTTTGCTACAAAAATAAACTTATTTTTTTGTTTGCTTTACTTATTTAATACCTTTGTGTGAAACTGTTTTAACCTATATATACTATGGAAATCACCATAAAAGGAGATAAAGAAATCGATAACGTACCATCATTAAAAACCAAGGCGCTTCGTATTAATTTAAACGAAAACATTTACGGAACTTTCGCCGAAATTGGTGCTGGTCAAGAAACATGTAGACATTTTTTTAGAGCCGGTGGTGCTTCGGGTACTATTGCAAAAGCAATGTCGGCTTACGATAAAGATTTTAGTGATGCCATTTATGGGACTGAAGATGATGGGCGCTACGTAACAGAAGCCAGATTGCGCAAAATGTTGGCCCATGAAATGAACTTAATTGAAGACCGTATTACTCGCGAAAAAAACCCTAATAAAATATTTTTTACCTATGCTAATACCGTAGCAACTATTGATTTTGCAAAACAATTTAAAGGACATGGTTGGGTTGGTATTCGATATCAAGTTGAAGCTACGGGCGATTATAACGAAATTATTTTACACCTTAGGTTTAAAGAAACCGATGCACGTTTACAACAAGAAACCTTAGGTATTTTAGGTACAAACTTAATTTACGGTGCTTTTTACAAATACAACGAACCCAAAAAATTACTACGTTATTTGTACGATCACTTACATAAAGATCAAGTAGAAATTGACACAATAAACTTCTCTGGGCCAGTATTTAAAAATGTAGACAACCGTTTAATGAGTTTGCAACTGGTTAAAAATGGCATGACCGATGCTGTAATGTTTGGTCCTGATGGTACCAACGTTTTACCTGCAAAAATTTTCTACAAGAAAAATATTTTAGCACTTCGTGGAAGCTTTAGGCCTGTAACTAAGGTAAACATGGCGATGTATGAGAAATCGTACGAGATGTTTATTAATGAAAATAAAGTTTCAAAAGAAAAAACCGAAGTAGTTTTTGAAATCACCTTATCTAATCTTAGAGCCGAAGGTGAAATTGATGAACAGGATTTTATTGATAGAGCCGATTTACTTTGCTCTCTAGGGCATTCGGTTATGATTTCCAATTTTCAAGAATACTACAAAGTTGTTGAATATTTCTCGAACTACACCAAAGCTAGAATGGGCTTAGTTATGGGCGTTAGCAATATGATTGATATTTTTGATGAAAAATACTATCGCCATATAAGCGGCGGTATACTTGAAGCTTTTGGTAAACTATTCTTTAAAGATTTAAAAGTTTACTTATACCCAATGCTCGATACCGATTCTGGTGAGTTAATAAACAGTGAGAATTTAAAAGTTCATCCAAGAATGAAAGAGCTATTTAAATTCTTTAAATACAACGGAAAAGTGATAGATATTGAAGAATACGATAAAAGTATTATGAATATTTTCTCTCGTCAAATATTAAAAATGATTACCAATGGTGAATCTGGTTGGGAAGATATGGTTCCTGAAGGTACAGCCGAATTAATTAAAGATTACCGCTTATTTGGTTACACCCGTAAACCACTTACTTTAAACCGGAAACGTTTAAAATAATAAAAACACTTTCTTTAAAATGCAATATGTCATTTTAAGCCAATTTTCAATAAGCTTAAAATGACATATTTTTTTATACACTACCTGTTACTCTAAAATTTGAGCAGCGTGATCTTTAGTTTTAACCTTATCAATAACACGTTCTACAATACCATTTTCGTCTACTAAAAATGTTTTGCGGTGTATGCCATCGTATTCACGTCCCATAAACTTTTTAGGCCCCCAAACCCCAAATGCATTAATAACTGTTTTGTCCTCATCAGCTAATAAAGGGAACGGAAATTCATATTTGTTTTTAAAGTTCGATTGACGTTTTTCACTATCGGCGCTAACACCTAAAAGCTCATAACCCGCTTCTTGTAAGCCTTTATAATTATCTCTTAAATTACAAGCTTCGGCTGTACAACCTGGTGTACTTGCTTTTGGATAAAAAAACACCACTAACTTTTTTCCTTTATAATCGCTTAACGACACCACATTTCCTGCTTCATCTTTTACCGAAAAATTTGGAACAGCATCGCCTTGTTTTAATGTATTCATAATAGTAACTTTGATTTTTTCACTACAAAAATACAATAATGACAAAAAACGAAAAGGTAAATTTTGTTATAAACACCTTATATAAATTATACCCTGAAATACCTATCCCTCTAGATCATAAAGATCCATATACATTACTTATTGCTGTATTAATGTCTGCACAGAGTACCGATGTTCGTGTAAACCAGATAACACCGCTTCTGTTTGAAAGTGCCGACAATCCATATGATATGGTAAAACTTACGGTTGAAGAAATTAGAGATATTATTAAACCTGTTGGTTTATCTCCAATGAAAAGCAAAGGTATTCATGGTTTATCTAAAATTTTAATTGAAAAATATGATGGAAAAGTACCTCGAACCTACGAAGCACTTGAGGCTTTACCAGCTGTTGGACATAAAACCGCGGCAGTAGTACTTTCGCAAGCTTTTGGCATACCTGCTTTTCCGGTCGATACGCATATTCACAGATTAATGTATCGTTGGAATTTAAGTAATGGCAAAAACGTTGTGCAAACCGAAAAAGATGCCAAACGTTTATTTCCAGAAGAATTATGGAACGATTTACACCTACAAATTATTTGGTATGGTCGCGAGTACTCGCCTGCTCGTGGTTGGAATTTAGAAAAAGACATCATTACTAAAACAATAGGAAGAAAATCGGTTTTAGATGATTACTACAAATCAAAAAAGTCCTGATAAATCAGGACTTTTCATTTAATTTAGAAGCGCTTCAAACTTCATTTTTTTATAATTTATAACACTTAAAGCCTTAGAGTAATTTAGAAGAAATTTAACCGTTTCTTCTTGGGGCTGCATTTCATTTAATGATTTTTGTTCAGAGTAAAGTTTTGCCATTTTTTTATTTTAAAAGTTATTTCAGATGAATAACGTGGCAAAAATTACTTTATTGTATTAATTTGTTAAAACTATATTATGCTTCTCTATAATTTTACGCAAATTAATAAGCGCATAACGCATTCTTCCTAACGCAGTATTAATGCTAACACCGGTTTTATCCGATATTTCTTTAAAACTCATATCCTTGTATATTCGCATTAAAAGCACTTCTTTTTGATCGTCGGGTAATTCTTCAACCAAGCGACGTACGTCGCTTTCCACCTGTTCTTTAATAATACTTTTTTCAGCATTTAAACTCGTATCGCTCAATACCGAAAAAATACTAAACTCACCCGCATTATCAAATTTTGGCATGCGGTTATTTTTTCTAAAATAGTCAATAACAAGATTGTGAGAAATACGCATTACCCATGGTAAAAACTTTCCTTCTTCATTATACGCACCTCTTTTTAAGGTATTTATAACTTTAATAAACGTATCCTGAAAAATATCTTCAGCGACATCCTTATCATAAACTTTCGAGTAAATAAAACTGTAAACTTTTTGTTTGTGCCTAACTATTAATGTTTCTAAAGCCGATTCTTGGCCTTTAATATAGCTACTTACTAATGTGGCATCAGGAATTAATTGATCTTGCATAATCATTACTTTTTTTCAAAGAAATTGCTTCTTTGCTTGGGGTTAAATGTTTAAAAAAGTAATGTTAAACTATAGGCAAGTGTTTAGTTAAAACGATTATACATTGCCAAATATAACAACAATCGTTCCTAAAAAACAATTTTTAATTATTTTTTTCAGGATAAACCCCATAATTTATGGTTTTTAACGATTTATATGCGCATTTTAAGGTGTTTAATGGCTTATCTAGCATTGGTCTGCTTATTTTAAATACTAATAATTTAGCTAAGTAATGACTTAATAGTATCTTTGTTTTTTATCCTTTTTAAAGTTTATGAGCGTAAATATTTCCGAAGTAAATCCTAAAGAAAACATCATTATAAAAGGTGCTAAACTGCACAATTTAAAAAATATCGATGTCGTAATTCCACGAAATAAATTAGTGGTAATCACTGGTTTATCGGGTTCAGGTAAATCTAGCTTAGCTTTCGATACGCTTTACGCGGAAGGGCAGCGTCGTTATGTTGAAAGTCTGTCGAGCTATGCACGTCAATTTTTAGGACGTTTAAATAAACCTAAAGTAGATTATATAAAAGGCATTGCTCCTGCCATTGCAATCGAACAGAAAGTAAACTCTACAAACCCGCGCTCAACCGTTGGTACAACTACAGAAATATATGATTACCTCAAACTTTTATTCGCTAGAATTGGTAAAACCTACTCGCCTATTTCTGGCAATGAGGTAAAAAAAGATACGGTTACCGATGTTATAAATCATATAAAAACTTACCCCGAGCGTGAAAAAATGCTACTTCTCGCTCCTATTTACCTTGAAGAAGGTCGCTCGATAAACGATAAACTTAAAGTATTAAACCAGCAAGGTTACGCCAGAATTAAAGTAAATGATGCTGTTTTAAGAATTGATGAAGCAGATAGTATTTCTGAAAAAGACCACGTTTTATTGGTTGTAGATAGAATTATTACAAAAACTGATGAGGATTTCTATAATCGTTTGGCCGACGCCATACAAACCGCTTTTTTTGAAGGTAAAGGTGAATGTATTATTGAAACTTTAAACGATAATAAACAACGACATTTTAGCAATAAATTCGAGTTAGATGGTTTAAATTTTCTTGAGCCGAACATACATTTATTCAGTTTTAACAATCCTTATGGCGCTTGCCCAAAATGTGAAGGATATGGCGATATTATTGGTATAGATGAAGACTTAGTAATACCAAATACAGGGCTTTCGGTTTACGAAAATGCTATTTTTCCGTGGCGCGGAGAAAGCATGAGTTGGTACAAAGATCAATTAGTAAACAATTCACATAAATTCGATTTCCCTATACACAAACCGTATTTTGAATTATCTGAAGCTCAAAAACAACTCGTTTGGGATGGCAATTCCTTTTTTGAAGGGTTAAACGCCTTTTTTGAAGAATTAGAGTCGAAAGCCTATAAAATACAAAACCGTGTAATGCTATCACGCTATCGCGGAAAAACTAAATGTAAAGCCTGTAATGGCAAACGTTTACGCGAAGAAGCTAATTATGTTAAAATTGCTGGGGCAACACTAACCGATTTGGTTGAAATGCCTTTAAATAAGCTAGCAAATTTCTTTAATCAATTAGAATTGAACGATTATGATACCACGGTTGCAAAACGATTATTAAAGGAAATTAACAGTCGTTTATCATTTTTAAGCAACGTTGGGTTAGATTATTTAACCTTAAACCGAAAATCGAACACACTTTCAGGTGGTGAAAGTCAGCGTATAAATTTAGCTACATCATTGGGTAGCAGTTTGGTTGGTTCGATGTATATTTTAGACGAGCCTAGTATTGGGCTGCATCCAAAAGACACAGAGCGTCTTATTTTAGTATTAAAACAGTTACGCGATTTAGGAAACACAGTGATTGTTGTAGAACACGACGAAGATATTATGAAAGCTGCCGACAGTATTATTGACATTGGTCCCGAAGCAGGTACTTTTGGTGGTAATGTAGTTGCAAAAGGCGATTATAGTGCCATTTTAAATTCCGAATCGCTTACCGCTAAATATTTAAATGAAAATTTAAAAATTGAAGTTCCTAAAAAACGAAGAACATCAAAATACAGTGTCGATATTATTGGGGCTCGTGAAAACAATTTAAAAAACATCGATGTTAGTTTTCCTTTAGGCATGCTAACTGTTATTACTGGTGTTTCTGGAAGTGGAAAAAGTACATTAATTAAAAAAATACTCTTTCCTGCATTACAAAAAAAACTTACCGATTTTAGTGATAAACCAGGACAATTTTCGGAAATTAAAGGTAATTTCACCAATATAAAACACATCGAATTTGTGGATCAAAACCCTATTGGACGCTCTTCGCGATCTAATCCTGTAACCTATGTTAAGGCTTATGATGATATTCGTTCGCTCTTCTCGAAACAGAAATTGAGTTTAATACGAAACTACCAACCAAAACATTTTAGTTTTAACGTAGATGGTGGACGTTGTGAGACTTGTAAAGGCGAAGGTGAAGTAACCATTGAAATGCAATTTATGGCCGATGTACATTTAGAATGTGAAACTTGTAAAGGAAAACGATTTAAAAAAGAGGTCTTAGAAGTTAATTTTAACAACAAAAACATTGATGATATTTTAAACTTAACCATCGATGATGCTATTGACTTTTTTGAAACAACCAAGCAGTCAAAAATTAAAAAGAAACTCCAACCTTTAAAAGATGTTGGTTTAGGTTATGTTACTTTAGGACAAAGTTCTTCTACCCTTTCTGGTGGCGAAGCACAACGTATTAAGCTGGCCTCATTTTTAGGCAAAGGAAGTAATAAGGATAACACCCTTTTTATTTTTGACGAACCCACAACAGGACTTCACTTTCACGATATTAAAAAATTACTAAAATCGTTTGATGCCTTAATAGAAAACGGACACTCTATTATTGTCGTAGAACACAACTTAGATTTAATTAAATGTGCCGACCACATTATTGATTTAGGGCCAGAAGGTGGTGAAAATGGTGGTAATTTGGTCACTTTTGGAACACCTGAAGCTATTGTGAAGGTAAAAGCTTCTGAAACTGGTAAATATTTAAAAGATAAAATTTAAAAGGTTGTTTAACAATTCCTGCCTAGTTTTTGTTAAACAACCCTTTACAAGCTTCTTAAAAAGTTATTTTCATTTAAAATTCGTAGCCTATTCCAATTTGTATACCTCGCAACCTGGAGGTTTGATTTCCAGAGGAATCATCAATTAAATTGGCTAAACCTAGGTTATACCTTGCGTTAACATTAAAATTTTCAATAAAACTATATGAAGCTCCAATATCTACACCAAAATTAAAAGATTTAATGCCATTTGGTGGATCTATAATATATCCAATATTTGGACCAGCTAAAGCGTTAAGATTTTCAATCACCTCATACTTCGCTAATATTGGTAGTTGAATTTGCCCTAAATCTTCAATATGAATATAATCAATTTCTGGTTGTAGTTCAAACTTGTCGGCAATTTCAATATCAGTTAAATAATATCCTATAAAAAAGCCCGATCTAGTTGTGGTATTCTTGAATTCGGCCATAGCGTTGGTGTTAGTTTTAGCCTGGGTTGATTTTGCCATAGAAGAAACATTAAAGCTGTCGTACCTATAATATTCCGAAGCCCCAATATAGCCACCTCTTACACCGCCACAAGACGTAAATATCATACTAATTAGACTAAGGGAGATTAGTACATTAAACTTTCGCATGATATAAAATTTTAAATTATTACCTACTAAAAGTACGATAAATACATTTAAATACGAAAAATTTAAAAACTATTCAATACTACACGCTTAATTTTAATAAAACAGAAACGAGAACAAGCCTAAAACAACAACTGTTGCAGGTATTACAATAGACATAAATAAAAAAGTTAATACACTACCTTTAACAAAACTCACGAACTTACCTTGCTTATAAAAGTATTTTAAAGCGATAACCAAATATATAAATGTAGAAAGTGCAATTAATAAATTAGTACCTGTTGGCAACAAAAACACAAAATTTACAGCAAGCATAATACTAAATGTTGCAAATAAAAACGAAAAAAAGTAAAAACTAAAAACCAAATGATGTGCGTATAAACCTCGTTTCCAATAAAATAGTTTTAACATAAAGGCAAAAATTGGCAGTAAAAAAAACATCGCAATAGGAATAGTATCGAAAAAAGCTTGTAAAATACTACCTCCTCGCCTAGATTTATAAAATTTTAATGCCTGGGCATACATGCGTTTACTAAACCAATTATCATCGTCATCCATTCCCATGCTTTTATAAATTTCTTTATCTGAAGCATTTTTAACTATAAGTGAATCTATTTCTGCTTCATTAAAACTAAAGCTTATGGGTGATTTTGTTTTATTAGTAGCATCAATAGCTATAGAATCTATTTTTTCCTCGGAAAGATTCGTTAATTCCTGAGTGTTTAATAACGCTTTTTTTAATTCGGCCTTAGCAATGGAATCTTCCAGCATTTCTTTTTTTAGCTCAATGGAATCTTTTAATTGTTCGTATGTAATTGACTTATCTGTATTTGCTTCAATTTTTTTAGCAAATTTTTTATCGAAGTTTTCAACCTGTTTTCGTTGAATAAATGAAAATAAAAAGAAAAATATAATAGTTACAAACAAATACATTTGCGCCGGATGCAAATATAACAAGCGTTTACCAGCAACAAACTTACTCGCTAAAAAGCCTGGTTTAAATAACAACGGAAAAAAACTTTTGAAAAAACGTGCATCGAAAGCAAAATAATTTTGAATGGTATTTGCAAATAATACGCCAACAGTTAGCTTGTCTCTTGCTTGTTGCCCACAATGCGGACAAAATTTATAAGCCGAATAAAATACCTTTTCACAATTTTTACAAGTTTCTAAAAGTTCACTCATGCATTATTTTTTTTGATTGACTATTTAAAAGTAATAAAACAAACCGTAAACACACAAAACATAACTCCTTCACAAACAAATATTTACATTTTTGGCACGCAAATTGAAAACCATTTAGCAACAGCATGAGCCTAAATGCTATTCGTTTTAAATAATTTAAATCGAAAAATTTTAGGATTATTAAATTAAAATTGAAAGATTATGAAAAGAGTATTATTATTATGTGCAGGATTATTTATTGGTACTTCTGCATTCGCAACAACACTAAACAATCAAGCTGTAACCCAAACCACAAATAATGCAAAACGCTACCATTATGCGCAACCAATAACTTTTATTGAACGCGGTGTAGAATTTTTAATTTTTCCTGACGGAAGTTTCGATTTTAACACACATATTCTTGATGATTTCTATAATGATGATGTGTATTTTAAAAGTAACTCGAAGCGCAGTAGCATAAACGCTTCGTATCGCGGTCCAAACGTAAATGTGAACTTTACAACAAATCGTGGTAATCGTGGCGTAAATATTGTTACCGACCGAAATGGTAAAGTAAGACGAATTGGAAACGTATTTATTAATTACGATAGATATGGTAACATTACGCGAGCAGGATCGGTTTTTATTCGCTATGGTCGTGGCAGAAATGCAACCTTAACACAAGTTGGTGGTTTATATGTTAATTACAACCGTTGGGGCGAAATTATAAACACAAGAGGTTATGTAAATTATAATAATAGAAATTGTAATTACGATGTAATTTCTAACAACGATAGGTATAATGAAAATGATTATTACAACGGCGATAATTATTACTACTACAAACAAAACGGTACAGTAAAAAAGCAAAAGAAAAACAGAAGATAGATTTTTATTAGTTGAACAAAAACTCCAAACATCATAATTGATTTTTGGGGTTTTATTTTTTTTAAACCACACTTAAACAACTAACAACAAAACAGTTACGTGTTACTGCTTGTTTTTGGCACGCTGTTTGTAATTACTAAACTGAATAACAAAAACATTCAAGATTATGAAAAAGTATATATTTATATTAGCAGGCTTATTACTAGTAAGTTTTGGTGCTAATGCGGCTACTACTAACAAGAGTACTAACACAAATGCTACTGCATTTTATGGTGGTTACGGCAATTCATTTATTTTTGTTGAAAACGGTATTGAATTTTCGGTTTTTCGCGATGGTCAATTCGATTTTAATATCATTCAAGGGAATTCACGTTTTAGTGTTTCGGTAGGATCGCCAAACGTAAATATTAGCTTTAATTCGGGTTACGATTACAATCCTTATGTACAATACGACGAGTATGGTGCTATAATTCAAATTGAAAACACCCCAATTTACTACGATTATTACGGGCGTGTAAACCAGATAGGAAACGTTAATATAAACTATAACAATTTTGGTTTTGTTTCGCGCGTAGGTGGTTTATATGTGCACTACAACAGGTATAATGCTTTTTCACACTGTACGGGCTTTATTAATGTTTACAACAGAGGTTATATTTTCCGTCCGTGGCATCGTTTTTATGTAGTTCCTCCTATTGCCCACTGTGTAGTTTTTAACAGACCATACAGACAATATTACACTCCCGTTCGTTATGTTTATACCCGACCATTTTATAACAATTACAGACCAAGAACAGCGGTTTATAGCAGACGCGGAAATACCATTGCAAGAAACCGTAGTTATGCTACTGTAAACCGAAGCAAACGAAATGTTACTCGTATAAATACGAACGCAAACAGAAATTACACGTCTCGAAATAATAAGTCTCGTAACAATAATGTTGCTACAACTAGAAGAAATACTACCGTAAATTCTCATAGAGCCACAACCAATAGAAATAACACCGTTACTAGAAACACTAAAACACAGGTTAATAGAAACGAAAATACAGTTACAAAAAATACTAGAACGGTTACCAGAACAACACCTAAGGTTTCAAACTCAAAATCTAGAACAGTTATTAACAGAAATATAACAAATACGAGAAAACCAAACACAACTAATAATCGTAACTACTCTAGAAACAACAATAAAAGTTCACAACGTGTGGTAACAAGAACCCCACAAAGAACGAATAAAACAGCGCAGCGCACAGTAAACAGAAGTTCTCAAAATAGAAGCGCTACTATAAAGAAAAGTACCAGAAGTAATTCTGGAAACAATACAAGATCGACATCAACACGACGACGATCGTAACAATTTTGGTTGGTTAGTTAAGAAAGCCCTTCGATAAGTTTGCCTCAAAGCAACGTCGAGGGGTTTTCTGTTTTTATACGCATTTTTATGTTTGTAATAAATTTCACAAATCTTCTCTAAACTGCTCATAATTCGGTTTTTGTGTTTTGCTATTTTACATATAACCCTAAAAATCAGTAAAATACCGTATTGATTTAGGTAATTTCAAATACTAATTTTACTGGAGTTATTCAACCATAACCTATCAACCAAAACCAAAAAATCCTGAGAACTTAATTGCTTTCAGGATTTTTATTTTATAAATTTTATTGAGATACTAGCACTTAATCTAAACGCTCAATTTTTGCGCCAATGGCTCGTAAACGTTCGTCGATATTTTCGTAACCTCTATCAATCTGTTCAATATTCATAATAGTTGATGTGCCTTTAGCTGATAATGCAGCAATTAACAACGACACACCTGCACGAATATCGGGCGATGTCATAGTTGTGGCTTTTAACGTCGATTTAAAATCATGCCCAATAACTGTGGCTCTATGCGGATCGCAAAGTATAATTTTTGCTCCCATATCAATCAATTTATCAACAAAAAACAAGCGACTTTCAAACATTTTTTGATGAATTAATACACTACCCCTCGCCTGTGTCGCTACAACTAAAACAATACTCAATAAATCTGGTGTAAAACCAGGCCATGGAGCATCGGCAATGGTTAAAATAGAACCATCAATAAAACTTTGGATTTCGTAACCATTTGTATGCGCAGGAATGTGTATATCATCACCTTGTTTTTCAACTGTAATTCCTAATTTTCTAAAAGTTTCAGGAATTAAACCTAAATCGTTCCAACTTACATTAGTTATGGTTAATTCACTTTTAGTCATAGCAGCAAGACCAATCCAGCTACCAATTTCAATCATATCTGGTAACATGGTGTGCTCTGTTCCACCAAGGCTATCAACACCATCAATAATTAACATGTTAGAACCAACACCGCTAATTTTGGCACCCATTCGATTCAACATTTTACAAAGCTGTTGTAAATAGGGTTCACAAGCAGCATTATAAATAGTGGTTTGTCCTTCAGCTAAAACAGCAGCCATTACAATATTGGCTGTTCCCGTTACCGATGCTTCTTCAAGCAACATGTAAGTACCTTTTAGTCTTTTAGCTTCAACACCATAAAATTGCTCTTCTTTGCTATAACCAAATTTAGCACCTAGTTTTATTAAACCTTCAAAATGGGTATCTAATCGTCGACGACCAATTTTATCGCCACCTGGTTTTGGGATGTAACCTTTACCAAAACGTGCTAAAAGTGGCCCAACTATCATTATAGAACCTCGTAAACCACGACCATCTATTTTAAATTGTTCGGATTCCAGATATGTTAAGTTTACCTCGTCGGCTTGAAATGTATAAGTACTTTTGCTAAGTTTTTCAATTTTAACACCAAGTTTTTCTAGTAACTTAATTAGTTTGTTAACATCAACAATATCGGGTATGTTGTTAATGGTAACTTTTTCTGGTGTTAACAAAACAGCGCATAAAATTTGTAAAGCTTCGTTTTTTGCGCCTTGTGGTTGAATGCTGCCTTTTAATTGATGGCCGCCTTCAATTTTAAATGTTCCCATAAAGTTTAGTAGCGTTTTCTTTGACGATTATTCTTTTTGTGGTGTCCTCCTTTTTTGTTGTTCGAGAATTTTCCTTTATTTCTCATTAAACTTGAAGCATCGGTTAAATCTTCATCAGAGTTTTTAAGGTTAATTTTTCCGCCAGAAAGTTCGAATAAATGATCGTAAATGACATCATCTTCAACCGTGTCTTTATTCCAGTTTAAAAAACATTTTTTCATGTGGTTTGCAATAGTATACACTAAGGCTTCCTTTAAATCGCCATCTTCCCAAGTGTTAGCCACATCAATCATTGTTTTAATATTATTACCGTAAAAACGATATTTCGGATGGTTTTGTGGGTATTTTAAAGGCTCTGGGCGCTCATCAAAAAGTTCTTTGGTAGGTTTTTCGTAAGGCGAATCTACATCTAATTCAAAATTAGACATAATAAATAATTGATCCCAAAGCTTATGCTGAAAATCGGGTACATCGCGTAAATGTGGTTGCATGTTTCCCATAACAGCTATGATGGCTTTGGCTATTTTATTGCGTTCTTCTTTATTTTCAATGGCTTTCGCATGATTAATCATTTTCTGCATATGTCGTCCGTATTCCGGAATGATTAAATGCTCGCGTTCGGTATTGTATTCTAAATTATCTATCAAAATAAATGTGAAGTTTTAAATTTTTGCACGTAGTAATTATGCAATCGCAAAGTACGAAAAAAAACTAAAGACTAATGACGCCTTCTACTTTTTCTGCTACTTCTTTATATTTTTCGATTACAGCATCAGGATTTTTCATCACTAAGTTTATAGAAACACTAGTATATTTTCCGTTTTTAGACTCAACCGTATTTATAACAGCGCCCATATTATTAAAAATATTCTCTACTTGTACTATTTTGTTAGCATCGGTTTTTACTATAAACTTGTATAAATACTCCGATGGCCACAAAGCCGTGTCGTGTAATTGTGCTTTTAATTTTTTATAAAATTCTTCTGAATTTGGTGTTGCGCTCATAGTTATTTTTATAAGTTGCAAATATAGAGTTTTGTTTCCATTTTTTTTATAGCTCTTTTATTACGATTTTTACCAAAAATTTAAGCATTGAACACCAAACGAATTGTAATTACCGGTGGCCCAGGAACTGGTAAATCTAGCATTATAAACGACCTTATTAAAAGAGATTTTATTTGCCTTGAAGAAATTTCGAGACAAGTTACTATTGAAGCTAAAAAAGACGGCATAGACCAACTGTTTTTAACCAATCCGCTTTTGTTTAGCGAACTGCTTTTAAAAGGACGCCAAAAACAATTTACTGAAGCTAATAATTTTGAAAATAAAACCGTTTTTTTCGATCGAGGTATTCCAGATATTTTGGCTTACATGGATTATATTGGTGACACATACCCACAAAGTTTTATTGATGCTTGTAACGATGCTGTTTACGATGCTGTTTTTATTTTAAAACCTTGGAAAGAAATTTACACAAGCGACAGCGAGCGTTACGAAAATTTTGACCAAGCCTTACAAATACACGATAACTTAGTAAACACCTACAAACAGTACAACTACACATTAATTGACGTCCCTTTTGATACGGTTGAAAACCGCACTAATTTTATACTAAAAGTATTAGGCGTGTAAATGAATCACCCCATTAACATACTTGAGCGTTATTGGAAATTCACCTCGTTTAGAGGTCAACAAGAAGCCATAATTAATGCTGTTTTAGAAGGTGAAGATACTTTTGCTCTTATGCCCACTGGTGGCGGAAAATCTATTTGTTTTCAAGTGCCTGCTTTGGCTAAAGATGGTATTTGCATTGTTATTTCGCCTTTAATTGCTTTAATGAAAGACCAAGTTAAAGCCTTAAACGACAAAGGCATTAAAGCCATGGCTTTAACTAGTGGTATTAGTTATAGCGACCTCGATACCATGCTCGACAATTGTGTTTATGGTAATTACAAATTTTTATATTTATCGCCCGAGCGTTTACAGCAAGAAATTGTGCAAAACCGCATAAAGCAAATGCATGTAAACTTAATTGCGGTTGATGAAGCACACTGTATTTCGCAATGGGGAAACGATTTTCGTCCGGCATATAAAAACATTGCTGTTTTAAGACAAATTCAGCCCACAGTAAATGTGGTGGCTTTAACAGCATCGGCAACCCCAGAAGTTGTTAATGATATTGTTAAGGAACTCGATTTTATTAATCCGAAACTATTTAAACAATCGTTTTTTCGAAGCAATTTGGCATATATGGTTTTTCATGAAGATGACAAACTTTACAAACTCGAAGCCATTTTAAAAAAACACACAGCACCGTCAATTATTTACGTTAGAAACCGTAAGCTAACCAACGAAATTAGCACGTTTTTAAACGCTAAAAACATTAAAGCAACCACTTATCATGGCGGACTAACAAACGATGCAAAAAATAATAACATGTTGGCTTGGTTAAATAACCAAAGTCAGGTTATGGTGGCCACAAATGCTTTTGGAATGGGTATTGACAAGCCCGATGTTAAAACCGTAATACATATAAATTTACCCGAAAGTATTGAAAGCTATTTTCAAGAAGCAGGTCGTGCTGGTAGAAATGGTAACAAAGCTTTTGCGGTTATTTTAAAAAATAATAGCGACGAGGTTTTAATAAAAAATCAGTTTTTAAAAGTGTTGCCTCCTATTGATTTTATAAAGCTAGTATACCGAAAACTGTGTAACTATTTTCAAATTTCGTACGGCGAAGGCGAGTATTTAACCTTCGATTTCGATTTTTACACCTTTAGTAAAACTTATAATTTTAGCTCAACACTTTGTTATAATGCGCTATTGTTACTCGACAGGAACAGCATAATTTCGCTTTCAAGGCAGTTTAAAAACAAAGTTACGCTTCAGTTTATCACCTCAAATAATGCGCTTTTTAACTATTTAAAGCATCATAGTAGTTTCGATATTATCGTAAAATCTATTTTACGCATGTATGGCGGTGTGTTTGATAACGAAACCGCCATCGATTTAAATAAAGTTGTTAATAAATCGTCAGCTTCCGCCGAAAACATAATAACTGTTTTAAAAGAATTAGAGCGTGATGAAATCATCACCTTAAATTTAAGCAAAACCGATGCTCAAATTACATTTATTGAGCCGCGTGAGGATGATAAAACTATCAACAGAATTGCAAAAACTATTACAAAACAAAATAAGCAAAAAGAAAAACAAGTTTCTGCAATGCTTAGCTATATTGAAAACGAAACCACTTGTAAAAGCGAACAGCTTCTCTCCTATTTTGGAGAACAAAACACAGAACCTTGTGGCATTTGCTCGGTGTGTTTAAATCTAAACAAAACATCTAAAAACAAAGATCTTAAACCGATTAAAAATAGCATTATTGAATTGCTACAAACAAAAAATTTATCGTCTAGAGCATTAATTGAAACTTTAAAATGTAACGAAACCGATTTAAAAGCAGCCTTAAAACAGCTTTTAGAACAACAAATTATAACTATAACCGCAACAAATACTTATAAACTAAGTCATTTATAAAAAACAGCAAACAATGAGGAATTTAAGAATTGTATTTATGGGCACGCCAGATTTTGCTGTGGCCACTTTAAAAACACTTATCGAACATAATTATAATGTCGTTGGCGTAATTACAGCTCCCGATAAGCCAGCAGGTCGCGGACGAAAATTAAACGAAAGCGCCGTAAAACAATATGCAAAATCGCAAAATTTAAACATTTTACAACCTACCAATTTAAAAAGCGACAATTTTATTGAAGAACTAAAAGCATTAAACGCCAACTTACAAATAGTAGTAGCTTTTAGAATGTTACCAAAAGTGGTTTGGCAAATGCCCGAATATGGTACATTTAATTTACATGCATCTTTATTACCTAACTACCGCGGTGCCGCGCCTATAAATTGGGCCATAATTAATGGAGAAACAAAAACTGGGGTTTCAACCTTTTTTATAGATGAAAAAATTGATACAGGTGATATGATTTTACAAGAAGAAATTAATATAGAACCTACCGAAAACGCAGGAAGCTTACACGATAAACTCATGCACTTAGGAAGCAATTTAGTATTAACAACCGTTGCAGCCATAGAAAAAGGACCTGTAAAAACCCAAAAACAAAAAGAAAACGTAGATATAAAAACAGCATACAAGTTAAATCGAGATAATTGTAAAATTAATTGGAATAATAGCATTGATGCCATTTATAACCAAGTAAGAGGTTTAAGTCCTTATCCTGCTGCTTGGAGCGAGCTTGTAAATGGCAACGAAACACTTGACGTTAAACTTTATGCTGTAAATAAAGAAATTGAAGACCATAATTATAAAATTGGCCGTATAATAGCTACCAAAAAAGAATTAAAAGTAGCCGTAAAAAACGGATTTATTATAATTGACACAATAAAGCTTCCAGGAAAACGATTAATGGATATAAAATCGTTACTTAACGGATATGCTTTTAATGATGACGCTAAAATGCTGTAAGCCCTTATATTTACTATATATTAACGTAAAAACCGATGAAATACACAGGCTTTATCAACAAATCAAGCAAGTTATTAACAAAAATACGGATTTCCCTTGCTATTACTTGCCTGATTGCATAATCCGTATAAATTTGTAAGGGATTTAACGAAATGTTTAACCACTTTATTAATAATTAAATATTCACATTATGAACAAAACAGATTTAATCGACGCGATGGCAGAACACGCTGGAATTACTAAAGCAGCTGCAAAAAAAGCTTTAGAATGCGCTTTAATTGAAATTGAAGGAGCTTTACAAAAAGGAAACAGAGTTTCTTTAGTAGGTTTTGGTTCTTGGTCAGTTTCTAAAAGAGCGGCTAGAGAAGGAAGAAACCCACAAACTGGAGAGACAATCAAAATTAAAGCTAAAAACGTTGTAAAGTTTAAAGCTGGATCTGATTTATCTGACGCAGTAAACTAATTTATTACAAAATAAATGATTGAGATGCCTTCTATTTAAGAAGGCATTTTTTATTTATATTATTAAAGAGTTGCTTTTTTGGTAAATATATATTAGCTTTAGTTATTAATACCTTAAAATATGGTAACATCAAACCCTCAAAAAGGTAATTTATTAATAGCCGAACCTGCAATTATTGGCGATGTTTCATTTAACCGTTCAATTGTTCTTTTAGCAGACCATACCCACGAAGGCTCCATTGGTTTTATTCTTAATAAACCTCTAGATTTTACTATAAATGATTTAATTCCCGATTTAGACGCCAATTTTAAAGTCTACAATGGCGGGCCAGTAGAACAAGATAATTTATATTTTATTCACAAAGTCCCGCACTTAATACCTAATAGTATTGAAATATCATTGGGCATTTACTGGGGTGGCGATTTTACTAAAGTTGCCGAACTTATTAAAAACAACATCATAAAAGAAACGGATATCCGTTTTTTTCTTGGATATTCGGGTTGGGGCGAGCATCAATTAGAAAAAGAATTAAAAGCTAGTAGCTGGGTAGTCACCGAAAATATTTACAAAAAAAATATTATTGAAAAAGACTACGAAACCTTTTGGAAAGAAAAAATGATTGAACTTGGTGGCGAATATAGTATTTGGTCTAACGCACCAGAACACCCAAGCTACAATTAACCTAACCTTACTTTTACATTTAATTTTTGAAGCAGTGATTTTGCGACTTCATTTTTGTACTGTTTCTTTCGGTATTTCGTGATGGGTTGAATTCCAGTAATAACATTAGTTATAAATAATTCATCGGCTTTTTGAAGCTCGAATGGCGAAATTGACGCTTCCTCAAAAGTAAACTCTGGTAAATCTTTTAAAATATTTAAAATTTGGGTGCGCAACACTCCTTTTAAACAACCATCGGCTAAAGGAGGTGTTTTAATGGTGCTTCCTTTTATTAAAAACAAGTTCCCGTTTAATGCTTCAATCACCTGTTTATTTGTATTTAAAAGTAAACAATTTGCAAACCCGTTTTCGTTGGCAAAAATACTTCCAACCACATTAATTGCTTTATTGTTTGTTTTTAAAGTAGATAATAAACTTGGTGCCACATAATAATCCTTAAACAACTCTACTTCGTATGCTTTTTCATTTAAAGTATAAAAATCGGTTGGTAAAGCTTTGGCTGTAATAATGTAATCTATATCATTATTGTTTGGCAAATACAAACCTCCAGCTACTCTATTAACCAATAATTTTACACGCGCAGTGCTGCTTTTTAAATTTTGAGCTTCAAGCGTTTTTAAAATTTCGGTTTCTAAAAACTCCATTGTAAAACGCATAGGAATTTCCATGCGCAAAATACGCATTGAGGCCATTAACCTAAAGTAATGATCTTCCCAAAATAAAATTTTCCCATGACTTACTTTAATGGTTTCAAAAAGCGCATCGCCATAGGCATACCCCCTATTTTCGGGTGTTAAAATATTGTTTTCGTTTTGTAGCGTACCGTTAAAATTAATCATAAAAAATCCCGCTGTTTTTTAGCGGGACAAATATACTTTAATTAAACTTTTTTTTGGTTATACCGAACCTAAAACGTGCTTTAAACTCGAAATTTGATTATCCCAAAGCATTTTAGCTTCATCTACCTCGTCTTCTTCAGCAAAATCGGTAATAATTAGCGATACATCTTTGGTAATTTCATCTACCTGAATTCGAATTTCAAAATAACACGATTGTCCGTCCTCTTCATCTTCCAGCCATCTAAACTTAACACGTTCGCCACTTTTTTTATTTAATAATTTTGCTTGTTCTTCGCTGTCGTCCCAAATAAAGGTAAATAACTCACCACGAGAGTTTACATTATCTGAAAACCATTCGGATAAACCCGAAGGTGTTGAGATATACTGGTATAATAACTGCGGAGAAGCGTGTATTGGAAATTCAATGTTAAATTTAATTTTGTCGTCCATAGGATTGTTTAAGGATTATGCTGCCTAATATATAAATTTGTTAATTAGTATAATAATAAATTTTATAAATTTTTTCTGAAATAAGTATTTGCAAACCTAATAAATGTTATTATATTTGCACCCGCAATACAGCAATGTAGCTAGTGTTTAAACTTGTTACCGTATTGCTAAATATAAAAATGGCGAGGTAGCTCAGTTGGTTAGAGCGTTGGATTCATAACCCAGAGGTCTCGAGTTCAAATCTCGATCTCGCTACAACAGTAAAAGTCTAATACGAATGTATTAGGCTTTTTTTTATGTGTTTTGCCAAAGGTTGCTCTATAGCGAAACGCATAAAAAAAGGCGAATCATAGATCATGCTCAAAAGTTGCAGTTTAAACAAAAATCTTTATTAATCTACATATGAAGAGTTCAGTATTCTTCAGTCCTCTAAATTGACTTCTAAAGGCTTTGATTTTAGAATTGTAGGAGAAATTGAAATAATTTAGCTAAGAGTACTAGTTTGTCATTCTAAAATTTTTTAACGTAATATTCGTCTCTTATTATAAATTACTTGAACGCTTCTTAATCGATAAGATATCTCGCTAATTTTTCAGAAAGTATACCTACTTTAGTTAGTGAAGCACTCGGGTCTTGAAAACCTTTTTTTCCAGAAAAAATGCTAACCCAAAAAATTGATATACAAAGATTTTAAAAAGTTGAAGTTTGATAGAATCATTTTCGATTTATAAATTTAGAAGAAATTATAGAATATTTATTCTTTTAATACTCCATCTTTATATTTTTCTTTTTTCAACTTTAAACCATCTCTATTGAAATAGGTTGTAAAACCATTTCTATATCCATTTTTAATTCGTCTAATTTGATAATCACCTGTTTTATTATTGCGATAAATAAAATCTCCACTAAAAAATTTATTGGTTTGTAAATTATAATAAAACTCAGATAAAATTAAACCCTTTCTAGACTTGTAGTTTGTAATAACTTTAACGTTTTGTTTTGGGTAATTATTTTCCCATTTACCCGTTTTTTCTCCCTTAAACATATTACCTTTAGTTTCCAAACTACCATCAGGAAAAAACGTTAAAAAAATACCGTTTTTATAGCTTTTTCCAACTTCTTGCAATTGCTGATTAAATAAATCAATAAAGTCGAAATGAGAAATTTCTTTTTGTGGTTTATATACATAATAATCAACCTGCTTTTTACCGCCATTTTCAAGATTTATAGTGTATCGAACCGAGTAATTACTATAGGTTTCTTTTAATACTTCATACTCTTTGTTTATTTTTGTGCCCAAAGAATCAAACACTTTGACACTTTCAAGGTTACCTTTTATAAATTTTTTTATATATTTTTTAGTACCATTTAAGTTATATGAAATATAATTTCCATTTAAAGAATTATTAACATAATTCATCTCTAAAAGTGGTAAATCCTCATTTACATATTCAATCCATTTTCCTTGTTTTACGCCATTTTCGTAATTTCCTTTTCTAAACACATACATTGGGGCTTTCACCGTTTCAATGGTATAAGATTCTATCCATTCACCGTCCTCTTTACCTTTATTATATTTACCCTTGTACCTTAAAATTCCTAAACTGTCATGCATTACATAAGCTCCATGCAGCTCATTGTTCATATAGTTAGCCAATAAATGTATTTTTTTATATTCACGTTTACTACAAGAATCTTTAGATTTACTTCTATTATCATGCTCTTCACATTTATAAGTAGTATAATTTATTTGAGAAAAATACTCTACTTCTCCGTTTCTCATACCATTGCTATAATTTTCTGTAAGAAAAAGTTCTTGCGAATAAGAAGCTTCAATATCACCATTCAAAAACTTTGGATGATAAAATTTCCAAAGCCCAGATTTTAGATCCTTTTTATAGTTACCTTCACTTAATGCACCTGAAAGACTATAATGCTTCCAAAATCCAGTTTTCAAATTATCTTCGTAAGAACCACTATCTGTTAGCAAAAGTTTTGTAGAGTCTGTTTTAATAATGCCTCCCAATAATAATTTATTTAAATCTCTATATATTTTATAAGAACCATTAAGTTTATCATCTCTATAATTCGAAAAAATCAAAGAATCACTAGCGATTTCTTGTGCTGGACCTTGCCTTAAATTATTTTCATAATAAACTTTTGATAATATATGTTCCTTATTTTTATTATCTAAAAAAATTATTTTTGTATACCCTTCAATAGCACCATTAACATAACTCGTTATTAATTTCACATTTACATTACCTGTTTCATTATCATACAAATAATTAACCTCTTCTCCATGGCGTTTATCATTTATATATGGGGTTACGGTTTTTAGTGTTCCATTTCTGTTAAATTCTTTTGCAACTCCCTCGATTTTACCATCTACAATATTATATTGTGTCTCAATTTGATCAGAATCTTCAAAATAAAATGTTTTGAAACCGTTGTTAGGGTCATAAATTCCGGATTTTTTAATTAAATCAAAATGATATGCAGTAAAACTTTTTTCCAAACTAGAATACTCGTCTTTTTTTCTTTTTTCGGTACTAATAGTTAGGAGAAATTTTTTATTCGAATAATTAGAAATAAGTTCATCATCTCTAATTTCATTATTTTTTAATTTATACCCCTTTGATCGTAAGGTACTTTGAATTGATGTGTATTCTGTTGTATTAAATACAGAATACCCGACTTTATTGGGAAATCCTTCGTACGTATATAAATAAAACCATCCTGATGCCTTATCGTTATATTTTGATTTGTTAAAAGACCATGTAATTGTATTATAGCGATCAGAATCTCCTTTTGAAGACTCATAATATTCCCAGCCGTTAGAAATTAAAATTTGGTTTACGTCCTCCCAATTTTCTTTATTACAAATATTTTCTAGTTTACTCAAAGACATTTTTTGAGCACATAAGTTAATAGCAAAAAAAAATAACAGAATATTTAAAAATATAAATTTCATAGATTTATAGTTCATAGCGTTTTTAATTATTATAGTCACGATAAAGAAATTATTCTTCTTGACCTATAATTTAATTCAAAATAAATATATAAAAACTAATTAAATTATTTTTTGCTTCTAATAATTACATCACTTTACCAGCGAAATACTTTTGCACTTCGTAAACATGGATACTTTTATTAAATTTTTTGCTTACAGATGGTAAGTTTTCACTCGAAATCCAGATTTTTAGTTCGGCATCTAAATCGAAGGTCCCTGAAGTTTCTAACGGAAACCTCGATATGCTTTTGTATGGCAACGATTTATATTCTACTTTACTTCCTGTTAAACCTTGCACATCGATAAGGATTAAGCGTTTATTTGTAAACATAAACACATCGCGAAGTAATTTAAAGCCTAATTCTATTTGCTCGTTGCTCGTTAATAATCGCCCATATTTTTCGCTTAGTTTTTCGGCTGAAACTTCGCTCGCGTTTCCTAAAATTTTATTGAATAAGCCCATACGTTTATTTCATTTTTATTTATATCAATCTTTAATTGAAAAACTTAAAAACACTGGTAAATGGTCGGAAATGGAACGTGCGGTTAGTAAATTTTGACAGGATTTTACAAAATCGACCGCATTGGCATTTACAAATGTAATTTTGTTACTATAAAATATATTATCGATGCTATGATTGCGATAAACACCATTACTGCATTTGCGTTTTAGGGTGGTTTTTGTGTTTTTTACAGCCGATGCAAACCCTTGATTATACAAGCTATGCCAGACATTATGGGTTTCGTTTAGGTTAAAATCGCCAGCAATTAACAAATGCGCTGTGTTAAATCGTTTTAAATAATTTTTAAAATGAATAATCTCTAGCTCTGGATGATCGCTGTGTTTTCTGGAATGAAAATTAACTACAGTAAATGTTTTTTGAGTCGTTTTAGCCTTAAACCGTGCAATAAATGGTTCGCGAACTATTTGTGAAGCTACTTCAGCATCTAAAAACGGCTTGCCTAAAAGTTGTACTTTACTGGTTTTAAAAATAAATGCATAACGCTCACTCATATACACCGACGGACTTTTTGTTGGATTACTAATGCTATAATCCCATTTGGCACCTTTTCGGTTTAATTCGTCTGCCAATTGCGCTACTTTTTGCGCACCTGCGGGGTGTTTAGCAACTACTTCTTGTATCGCAATAATATCGTAATCTTTTAAAAGGTTGGCCATAATTGCAATTTCGTTGTCGTCTTTGGTTTGGCCAAAATCTTGAATATTCCAACTAATAAGCTTAATGACCTCATTTTTTATTGGTTTTTGAAGTTTAAAAACGCTATCGATGTTTGCTTTTACAATACACGACACCGAACTAGCATGTAATTGCGTATGTATTCCTAATTGAATAAAAAGGATAAATAAAAAAGATTTTAAACAGGTTAAGGTTTGGGTTTTACACATTTATTCTTGTTGTTAATATTCTGTTTTTAAGTAGATTGTTTATGATTCTATTATTTTACAAATCTTAAATACCGCTTTAAAACCTCGGTTATATCCTTAGAAAAATTAAATCGGTATACCACAAAAACATATAAAACAGTTACAATAAACGACTTACAAGTCATCGCAAGTATTGGGTGAAAAGGAAATTCCCAAAAATAAAATAACACAGAAAAAACAACAATTAAGCCCAAGGTTTTAGCTGTAGCTTTCGAAAAAGGCAACATTTTAAACTTTTTATACACGAAGCTAATTTTAACGGTATTGTATAAAAACACCGCAATAAACGTAGCCATGGCGGCTCCATTAATACCTAACATGGGGATAAAAACCATATTTAACACCACCATAACTAGCACTAAAATAACACCTAAAATCAATACCACGCGGTAATAATCGCTATTAAACAAAATGGCATTATTACTCCCCAAAAGCGCATCGTAAAGTTTAACCACACTAATAATAATCAGTACAAAAAGTCCTGAACTATACGCATTAGAGTTTGGCATAAGCAAATACAACTGATTGATATTTAGCACAATTAATAAAAATATTAAACCACTAACAATAACTAAATTAAGTGAACTTTTTTGGTATAATTCTTTTAATGAACCGTAATCCTTATCGTTTAAATATTTAGCAGAAAGTGGCATTAAAATTTGATGCATAGCACGTTGCGGAACCGCAATTACTGCCGCAATATAAACCGCCACACTGTAATAGGCTATTTTTTCGATGTTTATGTAACTACCCATCATTACCTTATCGACATCCAACAACACCGTTGCTATCGAGCCCGCAATAATAATTAACATTGAGTATTTTAAAATCGCACTTATATTATTTAAGCGCTTAAAAGTAAGCACTGGCCATTTAACACTAAAAGCATACACCTTCATTACCAGCATTTTTAGTGTATAAACCGCTACTAAACCATTCATAAATAGGTCTAAATCTATCAGTTTAAAATACAGCAAAATAAGTAACACCATAGCTCCTGCCCTATGAAAAACCTCTTTCATAAACGTGCCAAAAACGGTTTTCATCTGTACTTTTATCCAAGCAAAAAACACTTCAAAATACCCTAAAGCCACGGCTATAATACAAGTATGCCAAATGTAATTTTTAATAATTTCGTTTTTAATAGCTAAAAAATCACTAATACTTTCATTAAAAACATAAGTAGCGCCAACAACCGGAATTACAGCAATAAGTGGCAAAAATAGCATTAAGGTTAAAAAACTATTTAATGATACACGTGTTTTAAACACCGAATAAAATTTCACTAAGGTATTATGCACACCAAAAGCCATTAGCGGTGTTAAAACTGTTGCCAAAGACAACATATAATTTACCATGCCATATTGTTGCGTGCTTAAAAACTTGGTATATAAAAACAAGGTATTTATACCGCCTATTAGGAAACCCAAATAGGTTAAAATAATGTTTTTAAAGGATTGATTTGCAACAATACCCATTATAGTAACTTCGCTAATTGTTCGGTTAGTGCTTTTCTATGATATTTTTGAAATCCAATTGGATTCACATGTAACGTATTGTTTTTATACGCTTTATAATGTTGTAATATAGTTGTTTTAAGCGCATCGTAATCGCTATAAGTAAAATATTTTCCTGTGTTAGTTTCGGTAATTATAGTTTCAACATCCCAACCTTTTGGACCAATAGCTATAATAGGCCGATGGGCGACCATGTACTCAAACAGTTTTCCTGGAATGATGCACTTTGTATCTTCGGAGTCAATTTCAATAAGCAACAGTAATTGTGATTTTTTTTGAAATTTAATAGATTCATTATGCGAAACATAACCTACATTATTTATACAATCACTTAAATTATAATTTTTTAAAAATTCTAACACATTTTCACTTAAAAGTCCAACAAAATTGAGTTGTAAATCCTTTGAAAAAGCGTCGTTTTCTTTAAGCAAATCACTCAAAACACGCCATAACACTTCTGGATTCCGTTTTGATAATAACGAGCCGATATGCGAAATGGTAAACTTAAAATCTAACGTCGTGCTTTCCACTTTTTCGTCGTCGTAACCATTTGTAATGACTTCAATTGGCTTTTTAGTTATATTCTGAAACTCTTTTTTGGTAGTAAAACTGGTGACTAATATTTTATCGGCTTCATTTAAAACTTCATGTTCTAATTGTTTATGTTTTTCTGCTGAAGATTTTAAAAGTTTTAACTGTTTATGGTAACCGATGGTTGTCCACGGGTCCCGAAAATCAGCAATCCAATGCACACCTAATTCTTGCTTCAATTTTAAGCCAATTAAATGCAAACTATGTGGTGGCCCAGTAGTAATAATCGATTTAATTTTTACTTTAGATAAATAATTCTTAATAAATACAAATGAAGGGTTTACCCAATTTTTTCGTGCATCTGGAATAAAAAAATTACCTCGAACAAAAAGCATTAACTTTTCAATAAAACTTTGGTTTTCTTTTTCGGTAATAATGCCCTTACTAATGGTTTTCGATTTGTTTTTAGAGAACAACCCAGCTAGTTTATAAGGTTCTTTAATAGGCTGTTTTAAAACGGTAATGTTTTTAGGAATTTCCGCCAACAAACTTTCATCAATTATGGGATAGTTGGGGTTTTCTGGCACATAAACAATAGGTTCGATATTAAATTCTGGCAGGTATTTTACAAATTTTAACCAACGTTGCACTCCTGGACCACCCGCAGGCGGCCAATAATATGCAATTATTAAAACTTTTTTTTTACTCATTGGTTTCGAGCAAATTTCTGGTTTTAAATTGATAGAATAATCCGCCTAAAAGTAAAACCGCCAATAAAATAGAGCTCGCCAAAGTAATGTTACTTCCTGTTTTCACAACATCTGGATCAAATTTAAACTCAATAGTATGAGTTCCCGCAGGAATAGCCAAACCACGTAATACATAATCTACACGCATATGTTCAACTTGCTTGCCATCGATAAAGGTTTTCCAACCATGCGGATAATACACTTCCGAAAACACTGCAAAACCATCATTTGTATTAGTGCTTTCGTATTTTAAATAATTTGGAGTAACTTGTTTAATTTCTATTTTAGCTAAAGAATCAACCACATAATTCGCTTTAATATTGGTTAACGCATTTTTAGCAGTGTAAACCGCTTCCTTTTTATTACTTAAGCTATCTAGTAGTTTAATTTCTTCGTTAGCCGAATCAACTTTGATTAATGTTTCAACAAACCAAGCATTACCGTTAGCTTCATCATTTTTATAAGGAAACATTTTGCCTTCTTGGTCTTGTGCAATAATATACTTGGTATTAAGCATATTTAGCACATTCATATTGTTTTTAGATACATACCACTCGAATACTTCACTGTAACGGCGTAACTCGGCAGCGTTATAACCGTTTAGCGAATTATGGAAATAAGAAGGTTTTGATGGCCCTGAAACTAAATCGAACACTCTAAAATGCGATTTATCCTTTAAAATTTCATTATCAATAGGATTTGCATTAAAAGGTTTACTCATAGCGATGCTCGACACAAAATCGTCGTTGTTAACATAACGTCTGTCCACACCTACCAAATCAAACAAAATTAAAACTGCAAAAACCGCAATTAACCACCGCTCTTTTAATTTGTTTTTTAAATAGTAAAAAATACCTGCAGCCGCCAGTAAAACCAATATAAAGCTGCGAAGCGTATCTTGAGTAAATAATGATTTTCTATCTGTTTTTAATGCATCAACAAAGACTGGTCCATAATTTTGACGATAATACCCATCGTTAACTCCAACAAAATCAAACAACGTCGATTTTAACAGTAAAAACAACAACGCTAAACCACCTGTAATAGCTGTAGCGTATTTTAATGCCTTTAGCTTTTCTTCATCTTTTTCAAAATTATTAAACAATCGCACCAAACCAAATATGGCCAATGCAGGCACACATAACTCTAAAATAACTTGTATTGAAGTCACAGCTCTAAACTTATTATAAAGCGGCACATAATCGATAAAGAAATCGGTTAAAAACCCTAAGTTTTTCCCATAGGATAAGAGTAATGAGAAAATTGCACCACCAACAAGCCACCATTTTAAGCGGCCTTTTACTAAAAATAAAGCAAAAACAAATAAAAAGACAACTACTGCACCAATGTAAGCTGGTGCTTCAACAATGGGTTGATCGCCCCAATACATAGGTGCGCTTAGTGCAAATTCGGCAGCTTCGGTAGTTGAAGCACCTAATTTTCTAACAGCTTCATAAGTCGCAGAATCTTTACCAACATTTTCGCCGTTACCACCCCCCATAAAACGCGGAATAAACAAATTAAATGTTTCAGCAATACCATAACTAAATTGCGTTATGTAATCTTTACTTAAACCAGATGTTACTGCTTTTGGAGAGCCATCACCATTTATTGTTAATTCACTTTTACCACGTTTACTTTCTTTTACGTACTCTTGCGTCGCTAAAATATTGGTTGCGTTTAAAGCTACCGACAACACCACGGCGCCAACCAAAATAGCAACCGATTTAAAGAAATGCGGTAATATTTTCTTTTTT
This sequence comes from Neotamlana nanhaiensis, assembly GCF_000943555.1. GTDB lineage: Bacteria > Bacteroidota > Bacteroidia > Flavobacteriales > Flavobacteriaceae > Neotamlana > Neotamlana nanhaiensis. The sequence goes on from NZ_JTDV01000005.1 coordinate 138,858, forward strand.
ACAGCATCAATTAAATAGGCAACACCAAGAATAACCACCAAAAACATGAGATAATAAGTCATTTGGAAATGGTTTGAAACCAACTCTAACCCCATAGCTATGGTAGTAAGTAAAAAGCCTCCAATATATTTCTTTTGAAAAACAAGTAAAATACCTGCCAAAACCAATGGCATATAAGCAATAGCATGCGCCTTACTGTTGTGGCCAACGCCTAAAATAATAATTAAATAGGTTGAAAATCCAAAGGCTAAAGCGCCTAAAGCGGCAAGTTTAAAATCGACTTTTAACACCAATAACAGCGCATAAAAACTAATTAAATATAAAAACAGATAATCGGCTGGTCGTGGTAGAAATCGTAGTGCTAAATCGAGTTTTTTAATATAATTATGAGGGTATCGTGCTCCTAATTGATAGGTTGGCATACCGCCAAAAGCACTGTTTGTCCAATAGGTTTCTTCGCCAGTAGTTGCCTTAAAATCGGTTTGCTGCTTACTCATACCAATATACTGCACAATATCGTTTTGGTAAATCGCTTTACCTTGTAAAACCGGACTAAAATAAGCTAACGAAACAATTACAAATCCAATTAAAACTAATACATGAGGAAGGATTTTTTTAAAAGAAAAGGTCATTTAGATAAATTGTATATGGATTTGAAAATTAATCAATTTCCTCGAAATCTACATATTCTCCAACATCTTTATTCGAAGCTTTAGTATTTGGTATTTTATCGATAATTACTTCACCTTCTTTTGTTGTTTTTTGTTGATTTCGTTGTTGTTGCTGATACTGCGAAAATTGTCCACCAAAACGAGCTTCGGCTTTTTTTGCTACAAATTTCAGAAAAAACGGCATAAATAAACGCGCTAATATTTTTATTCCAAAGTATACCAATAGAATAATTAATAACGTTCTTACTAAACCAACTACAGATGCGTATTGCATAAAACTAATTTTTTAACAAAAATACAATTCTAAATATTTAAAAAACGGTGAAAAATGATAAAAAATTTATAAAATCTCTATATTTGAAGCACCTATAAAGAACACAACCAATAATTACACCTTTTTATTAATTATGAGCCCAAATAAATCTATCTTATTTTTTTTACTGGTTTGCTGTTGTAGTTTAAGCTATAGCCAGTACACCGATGTTATAAACTCTAACCGCCCAGGTGTTTCGAGAAGTGCCTTTTCGGTAGGCACCAACGTGGCACAACTTGAGGTTGGCCCGTATATGGTTAACGAAAAACGCACACCTTCGCCTGCCTATAAAGTCTCGGGGTTTGGAGTTGATTTTGCTGCGCGTTATGGTTTGCTTTGGGAAGAATTAGAATTAAATATTGAAGGTACTTTTCAACGCGATACCAAAAAATTTGAATCGCAATTTGCAACCGATGATAAACGAGGTAATTTTAAATTTTTAGCGGTTGGTGCAAAATATTTGGTTTACGACCCATATAAAAATGCTGAAGACAAGAAGCCTAATTTATACAGTTGGAAAGCCAACCAACGTTTCGATTGGAAATCGCTAATCCCAGCAGTATCGGTGTATGTAGGAGCTAATTACGACACAGAAGACAATCCTTATATTACAGCTGGTGTTGAAGGTTTTAGCCCTAAAATAATGATTGCTACCCAACATAATTTTACTAGCGGCTTTGTTTTTGTAATGAATTTAATTAAAGATAGAATTGGCACAGATCAATCCGATTTTCAATACATTTTAACTTTAACTCGTTCATTTAGCCCTAAATGGGTTGCTTTTATTGAAACCCAAGGCATTAAAAGCGATTTTTACGCCGATAATTTATTTAGATCTGGTGGCGCTTACCTGTTAAGTAAAAATTTTCAGTTAGACACAGCGGTAACATTAAATATGAAAGACACACCATCGGTTTTTAATGCCACCATAGGAGCATCGTATCGATTAGATTTTCATCGTGATAAAGAGATAAATAATGGAAATAGCAAAAAAGATATTATGAAAAGACGCGGTGGCAAATCAAAAAACAAAAAAAGTAAAACCAACGATACAGCACCAAAACGTAGACAAAAACAATCTATAGATTTCTAAATAAGCCTTTTTGCTTAACAATTATATGAATACAACTATACTTAAAGAAGTTCGCACTAAAACAGATTTAAAAACATTTGTAAAATTTCCGTTTAAACTATACAAAGACTCGCCATATTGGGTACCGCCTATAATTAAACAAGAAATGAAATCGTTCGACACCAAAGAAAACCCTGTTTTTCTTGATGCCGAAGCAAAATTATTTCTAGCCTATAAAAACAACCAACTTGTAGGACGCGTTGCTACCATTGTAAATTGGAAAGAAGTAAAAGAGCTAAACCAGAAAAAAATGCGTTTTGGTTGGTTCGATTTTATTGATGATTTAGAGGTGTCGCAAACACTATTAAATAAAGTTGAAGAAATTGGGAGAGCACACAATTTAGAATATACTGAAGGACCTGTTGGCTTTTCTAATTTAGATAAAGTTGGTGTAATGAGCGAAGGTTTTAATACCATTTCGAGCATGATAACTTGGTACAACCATCCATATTATATTAAACATTACGAAGCCGCAAAATATAGCACCGAAAAAAAATATATTGAAAGTGTATTTTCTTTTAAAGATGTAGATCCAGATAATTTCACTAAAATTCAATCCCTAATAAAACGCCGCTATAAACTAGAGGCTTTAAATTTTACGAAAACTGAAGATTTGATGCCTCATGTCGATAAAATGTTCGATTTATTTAATGAAACTTACGCTAAGTTATCGTCGTTTGTAGCTATAAATGATGTACAAAAGAATTATTTTAAGAAAAAATTTATCAGCTTTATAAACCCAGAATATATAAAGTTTGTAGTTGATAAAAATAAAGATTTAGTAGGTTTTTCTATTGTTATGCCTTCTTTTTCCGAAGCACTTCAAAAAACAAACGGTAAGTTATTTCCATTTGGATTTAGGCATTTATTACACGCCAAAAAGCACAGTAAAGATGTTATTTTCTATTTAATTGGTATTCGTGAAGATTTTCAAGGAAAAGGCGTTCATGCCATTTTATTTAACGATTACTACCCTATTTTTAAAGCGAGAGGCGTTGAAAATTGCCACAGAACTCCAGAATTAGAAGACAATAAAGCCATCCAAAATATTTGGAAAAACTTTAATCCTAAGATTATTAAACGCCGACGTACTTATAAAAAGATGTTATAAAAAAACTGTTTGATTTTTATTTGTCAACCCGAAATTGTTTCGGAATGACAACTAAAAAAATCAAACAGGAAATTATATATTTTATTTTTAAAACTATTTATCTTCCATAGCGGCCATAACAGCTGCCGATAAACGTTTGTAAGTACCATTATCTAAACGCTCTCTAATAGCATCGAAAGCATTAAGTGTATCTTCAACATCTTGTAATGTATGTGTTGCCGTAGGAATCATTCTCAATAAAATTAATCCTTTAGGAATTACAGGATACACCACAATAGAACAAAATACACCATAGTTTTCACGTAAATCCTTCACCAATGCCATAGCTTCTGGAATACTTCCTTTTAAATATACTGGTGTTACACAACTTTGTGTAGTTCCAATATCGAAACCGCGTGCTTTTAATCCAGATTGTAACGCATCAACAATTGTCCATAAATTTTGCTTTAATTCAGGCATAGTACGAAGCATATCTAAACGCTTTAATGCCCCAACTACTAATTGCATTTGTAGCGATTTAGCAAACATTTGCGAACGTAAGTTGTATTTTAAATAATCGATAATTTCTTGATCAGCGGCAATAAATGCACCTGTGCTTGCCATAGATTTAGCAAAAGTTGCAAAGTACACATCAATATCGTCTTGCACACCTTGCTCCTCACCTGCACCTGCGCCAGTTGCGCCAAGTGTACCAAAACCGTGAGCATCATCAACAAATAATCTAAACTTAAATTTCTTTTTAAGGGCTACTATTTCTTTTAAACGACCTTGCTCACCACGCATACCAAACACACCTTCAGAAATTACAAGAATTCCTCCTCCAGTTTGTTCTGCCATTTTAGTAGCACGCTCTAAGTTTTTTTCTAAACTTTCAACGTCGTTATGCTTATAAGTAAAACGCTTACCGTGATGTAAACGAACACCATCTATAATACAGGCATGTGCATCGACATCGTAAACAATAATATCGTTTTTTGATACTAAGGCATCAATGGTAGACACCATACCTTGGTAACCAAAATTTAATAGATAAGCAGCTTCTTTATTAACGAAAGCTGCTAGTTCGTTTTGAAGCTGCTCGTGTAAATCGGTATGACCAGACATCATTCTAGCTCCCATTGGGTAAGCCGAACCGTATTTTGCACCAGCTTCAGCATCAACCTTTCTAACCTCTGGGTGGTTAGCTAACCCTAAGTAATCATTAATACTCCATGTTATAACTTCTTTACCTTGAAACTTCATTCTATTTGAAATTTCTCCTTCTAATTTAGGAAACACAAAATATCCTTCAGCATGAGAAGCCCACTTTCCTAAAGGCCCTTTATCTCTGTAAATTTTATCAAATAAATCTTTCATTAATTAATTCTTATGGCTATTAAAGTTATAACTAAAACAATTCAAATTTTACGACATAAAATATTGAAATCGTTTTTATTTAGTGGACGCAAAATTACATATTTTAAAGTATTGAACATAATTTTTAAGGTTCAATTATTCTTAAAATAAACAAAAAATGGTGCTCTACTTTTAGGTAAAACACCATTTATGCAATAAAATGCATCTTTTTATTTTATATACTCAATTTTTTGAGTAGACGCTTCGTTAACGCTATCGAAAAATCCTTGATCGCTCATCCATTTTTCGCTGTAAACTTTACTCATATATCGCGAGCCGTGGTCTGGAAAAATAACGACTACTTTATCACCTTTTTTAAACCTACCTGCTTCACCTAATTGCTTAATTGCCTGCATTACAGCACCTGATGTATAGCCTGCAAAGATTCCTTCGGTTTTTGCAATCTGTCTTGCTGTATGCGCACTTTCTTCGTCGGTTACTTTTATAAATTCATCTATGGCATCAAAATCTGTAGCTGAAGGAATTAAGTTTTTTCCTAAACCTTCAATGCGATAAGGATAAATTTCTTTGGCATCGAACTCTCTAGTTTCGTGATATTTTTTAATTACCGAACCAAATGCATCAACACCAATAACTTTAATATTAGGGTTTTGCTCTTTTAAATATCGCGCTGTTCCAGATATTGTTCCACCAGTACCGCTACAAGCTACCAAATGTGTAATTTCTCCACCTGTTTGATTCCATATTTCAGGTCCGGTAGAATGGTAATGTGCTTCTATATTTAGTTCGTTAAAATACTGATTGATATAAACCGAACCTTTACGCTCTTCGTGTAAACGTTTTGCAACTTGGTAGTACGATCTTGGGTCGTCGGCACTTACATGTGCTGGACACACATACACCTTAGCACCCATGGTTTTTAACATATCTATTTTATCGGCAGATGATTTTGAACTAACCGCTAAAATACACTCATAACCTTTAATAATACTTACCATAGCTATGCTAAAGCCTGTATTTCCTGAGGTTGTTTCAATTATAGTGTCGCCTGGAGTAAGAATACCTTTTCTTTCGGCTTCTTCAATAATATAAAGTGCTATTCTGTCTTTTGATGATTGACCTGGATTAAAAGATTCTATTTTTGCAAAAAAATCTCCTTCAAAATCCGAAGTAATTTTATTTAGTCTTACAAGTGGTGTATTACCGACTAAATCTAATACATTATCAAATACTTGATTTCTGTTTTTCATAAAAGTTATTTTTAAGCTACTTTTAATAAGTGTAAAAAAAGCAGCTTATAACCCGACAAAAGTATAACTTTTTTTTTTATCAACCATAAATTCCCTCTAAATCTAACAAAAAGGCATATTCCAAAGCCACTTCTTTAAGGCTTTCAAAACGTCCTGAAGCACCGCCATGACCAGAATCCATATCGGTATGCAGTAATAATTTATTATTGTCTGTTTTCAACTCTCGAAGTTTAGCCACCCATTTTGCGGGTTCCCAATATTGCACCTGCGAATCATGTAAGCCAGTAGTAACTAACATATTAGGATAAGCTTTAGCTTCAACATTATCATAAGGTGAGTATGACTTCATATAATGGTAATACTCCTTATTGTTGGGGTTTCCCCACTCGTCGTATTCTCCTGTGGTTAAAGGAATTGTATCGTCTAACATGGTTGTAACCACATCTACAAAAGGTACAGCTGCCAATACTCCATTGTACAATTCAGGGTTCATATTAATGACTGCTCCCATTAATAATCCGCCAGCAGAACCTCCATAAGCGTATAAATGTTTAGCTGATGTATAATTTTGTTGAATAAGATGTTTTGAGCAATCTATAAAATCGGTAAACGTGTTCTTTTTGGTTAATAATTTTCCGTTTTCATACCAATCGCGCCCTAGATATTCTCCACCTCGAATATGTGTAATGGCATAAATAAATCCGCGATCGAGCAAACTTAAACGAATGGTTGAAAACGACGGGTCTATAGTCGAACCATAAGATCCGTAAGCGTACTGTAACAACGGATTACTTCCATCTAGCTTCACACCTTTTTTGTAAACCAACGAAATAGGTACTTTTACACCATCGCGTGCCGTGGCCCAGATACGTTTAGACTCGTAATTTTCTTTTTTAAATTTACCGCCTAAAACCTCTTGCTCCTTTTTAATTTCGCTCGTTTTAGTCTTGAAATTATAATCGATTACCGAGCTTGGTGACGTTAACGAATTGTACCCGTAGCGTAACTCATTACTATTAAAATCAGGGTTATTACCAATATATGTGGTATAGGTTTCTGAGTTGAATGGTAAATAATAATCTTCGTCACCATTCCAGCTCATTATTCGTAATTTGTTCAATCCGTTTTCACGCTCATTAATGACTAAATAATCTTTAAAAATCTCTAAATCTTCAATTAAAACCGCTTTACGATGTGGAATTACATCTTCCCAATACTTTAATTCCGTATTAAGCTCACTAGTTTTAGAAACTTTAAAATTTTGAGCGCCATCTGCATTAGAAATGATGTAAAAGCTATCTTTATAATGCGCAATAGAATATTCTAATTCTTGCGTACGCTCTTGAAAAATTTTAAACTCGCCATCGGGTGTATCTGCATTTAATATACGATACTCTGTAGTTAGCGTACTAGATGAACCTATGATAATGTACTTTTTCGATTTTGTTTTGTAAACAAACGTATTGTAGGTTTCATCGGTTTCGTAAAACACCTCTTGATCATCTGCTACATTTTCACCTAATTTATGCTTATAAATTTTATGCGACCGTAAGGTTACCTCGTCTTTTCTGGTATAAAACAAAGTTTTATTATTGTTCGCCCATGTGGCACGACCTGTGGTGTTTAAAATTTTATCATCAAGAATTTCGCCTGTTACTAAATTCTTTATTTGAATGTTATATTGTCGGCGGCTTACCGTATCGGTTGAAAAAGCTGCCATGGTATTATCTGGACTAATCGAAATACTACCTAAGTTAAAATAGGCATGATCTTTTGCCAAAACATTACAATCGAAAAGTATTTCTTCTGGAGCATCAAGCGTTTCCTTTTTACGTAAATAAATTGGGTAATCTTTACCTGTTTCAAAACGTGTAATATACCAATAACCATTAAGTTTATAAGGTACTGTAGCATCATCTTCTTTAATCCTACCTTTCATTTCCTCAAATAATTGTTTTTGAAAATCTTCGGTATGCGCCATCATACTTTTAGTATAATCATTTTCAGCATTTAAATAATTGATTACCTCTGGGTTTTCTCTTTCATTTAACCAATAATAATTATCGATTCTAACATCGTTATGAATTTGTAAGGACTTCGCTATTTTTTTAGCTACAGGAGCTTGAATATCTTTTTTCAAAAGGAAATAAATCTTAGAATTTTAGCCCTCAAAAATAGAAAAATTAAATAGTTTTGTAACCGAAATATAAAATTTAAATGACATGTTTGGAGATATGATGAATATGATGGGAAAACTTAAAGAAACCCAACAAAAAGTAGAAGACACGAAAAAACGACTTGATACGGTTTTAGTTGATGAAAGTAGTAGCGATAATAAATTAAAAATCACTTTAACCGCGAACAGAACGATAAAATCTATTGAAATTGCAGATGAATTACTGCAAGATAAAGAAGAACTTGAAGATTATTTAATCATTACCTTAAATAAGGCCATTGAAAAAGCTACAAAAATAAATGAAGCAGAACTCGCTGCTGTAGCTAAAGAAGGGATGCCAAATATTCCTGGAATGGATTTGTTTAAATAGAATATAAAAAGAGCATTTATTTTTGAATGCTCTTTTTTTTGATTTCATTATAATTGGCTAAGTACTTGTATTACTTCCTCATGCATTGTATCGGTATAATCTAAATGTGTTACCATTCGTAGTTTATTACCGCCCATACTTATAATGTGAATGTTATTGCTGGCTAATTTCTTAACAAACTCCGTTTCGTTTACATCATCATTCAACTCAAAAATCACAATGTTTGTCTCTATAGGTTCAACCGATTTAATAACTGTCAATTTAGTTAAAACGTCCCCTATTTCCTTGGCTCTTCTATGATCATCAGCTAACCGTTCTATGTTATTATCTAAAGCATAAATAGCGGCTGCAGCTAAATAACCAGCTTGTCGCATATTACCACCAAAAACCTTTCGAATCCTAAGCGCATCCTTCATAATATGGGCATCGCCAACTAAAACCGAGCCTACAGGACACCCTAAACCTTTACTTAAGCACACCGAAATGGTGTCGAAAACTTCTCCGTATTGGGCTGTGGTTTCGTTTTTAGCCACCAAGGCATTCCACAAACGTGCTCCATCAAGATGAAAACCTAAATTATGGTTTTTACAAACAGTTTTAATTTTTTCAATTTCGTTAAAGTCCCAACACGATCCTCCTCGTCTATTTGCTGTATTTTCAATTTCAACTAAGCTTGTTTTACTGTAATAATAGGCATCGGGGTTAATAGCTTTTTCCACATCTTCAGCCTTAAAAAAACCATTATTCACATCCAACAAATTACAGGACACACCACTATTAAATGATGCACCACCAGATTCGTAATTAAAAATATGCGCATATTTATCACAAATAACTTGCTCACCAGGGTTTGTATGCAATTTCATAGCTGTTTGATTCGCCATAGTGCCACTTGGAAAAAACAAGGCCACATCTTTACCAAATAGGTAAGCTACTTTTTGCTCTAATTTATTTACAGTAACATCTTCACGAAAAACGTCGTCGCCTACTTGCGCTTGCAGCATAGCTTCTAGCATTGGTTTAGATGGCTTTGTAACCGTATCGCTTCTTAAATCTATAATCATAAAAAACTGTTTATTAAGACTTTAAAACTTAAGTTTATTAAAACCTCGTCAATAATTCACCTATAATTTTACTACAAATTAAAATTATGACAATTTTGAATACAAAAAAATAATATTTTAATAACAAAATAATCATATTAATAAGTAATTATCATCTCTAAAAATGTAATAATTATGTAATTTGGTAAAAATAAATTAGATAGCGTAATGATTACAAATCCTATATTTTCTTCCTATCAAAATAATACGGCATTATTTGATGAAATTTTTGATAAAAATCATAAAGTAAGGCCTACTTATCAAAAAATTCTAGATTTATATAAGGATCATTCAATTCAAGATTTTGCTGCATTAAACGAAAAAGCTAAGGCTTCTTTTTTCAATCAAGGCATTACTTTTCAAGTATATAGCGACGAAAAAGCGCAAGAAAAAATATTCCCATTCGATTTATTCCCAAGAATAATTGAAGCCAAAGAGTGGGAAACTATCGAATCTGGGGTATTACAACGGTGTAGAGCTCTAAATAAGTTTTTATGGGATATTTATCATAATCGTAATATTATTAGAGACGGTGTTGTGCCTATTGAGCTTATAAATTCTTCAGGGAATTACCTTAAAGATATGATGAATTTTACACCGCCAAATAAAATTTATAACCATATATCTGGAACCGATTTAATTAAACATTCCGATGGAAAATACTATGTTTTAGAAGATAATATTCGCTGCCCATCGGGTGTGAGTTATGTGGTTGGAAATAGAAATGCTTTAAAACGTGCATTATTTGGTGTTTTTAATCATTATGAAATACATAACGTTACAGATTACTCTGAAAACTTACTAGAAATGCTCGAATCTGTAAAACCACAAAACGTAGATTCGCCTACTTGTGTTATTTTAACACCTGGTGTTTACAATTCTGCGTATTACGAGCATCAATTTTTAGCAAAAACAAGTGGCATTGAACTTGTTGAAGGGCGTGATTTATTTGTAGAAAACGATTTTGTTTACATGAAAACAATTTACGGCCCAAAGCGTGTTGATGTTATATACAGAAGAATTGATGATGATTTTATAGATCCTGATGTTTTTAATAAAGATTCTGTTTTAGGTGTAAAAGGTTTATTTTCAGCCTATATAAATGGTAATGTAACTTTAGCAAATGCTCCAGGAACTGGTGTTGCAGACGATAAGGCCATATATACATACATGCCTGAAATTATAAGGTATTACTTAAAAGAAGAACCTATTTTAAACAATGTACACACCTATCATTGTAGCAAGCCAGACGATTTAAAATATATTCTAGAAAATATTGATAAACTCGTAATAAAACCTGTTGATGAAGCTGGAGGCTATGGCATTTCTATAGGAAGTAAACTTACTAAAGACGAAATAGAAAAAGTAAAAATTGTAATTAAAGAAAACCCAAGAAAATATATAGCACAACCTATTATGTCGCTTTCTGTGCATGCCACTTATATTGAAGACTCCTCTTCTTTCGAGCAACGCCATGTAGATTTAAGAACATATACCTTGTTAGGGCAAGATCAAGAATTTGTGCTAAAAGGAGGCTTAACTAGAGTAGCGCTAAAAAAAGGAAATTTAATAGTGAATTCGTCTCAAGGTGGCGGATCTAAAGATACTTGGGTACTAAAAAAATAAACAAAATTATATGCTAGCAAGAGTTGCAAACGATTTGTTCTGGATGGGACGCTATATTGAACGTGCCGAACATACGGCACGATTTTTAAATGTTAACTATTTTTCTTCGCTCGATGCGCCCAATATTTTATCGCAGTCTAGACCATTTGTACTAAATTCTATTTACGGAATGGTAGACGATCGTGTTGAAGACGAAAGCACATTAGTTGAAGAAGAAGTACTTTACAATGTAGGCCTAAATCCAGATAAATTGTATTCCATTTTAAGCTGTATAAAAATAGCTCGACAAAATGCCAGTAACGCACGCGATTTAATTTCAACAGAGTTTTACGAAGCCATCAATAAATTCTATCATTTTGTAATGAATTATCCTAAGGATAGATTTGTTAAAAATGGACTTTACGACTTTACTACCAGCGTTACCGAAAACACGGCTATTTTACGTGGTAAAATACGAGGCACATTATTGCATAACGATATTTTTGCTTTAATCATGTTAGGTATTAATATAGAACGCGCTACACAAATAACTAGAATTATTCAAACAAAATTATTTGATGCCAAAAAAGCTATAAGTAGCTATTCTAAACCTATTAGAAACAGTTACGAATGGACTACTTTACTTAAATGTGCAGAGTCTTATGATATGATGCGTAGTTTATATAGAAAATCTCCTGCACAGTTAAATACGCTAAACTTTTTAATATTAAATCCTAATTGCCCACGATCGGTAATGAATAGTTTAAACCAAACTTACTTTCATATATGCAATATAGATGCAAGCAAAGTTAAAACCGTTAATTCTGCTGCATTTTTAATAGGTAAAATGCGCGCAGACTACGAGTTTAAAACTATTAATGAAATACAAAGTAACGTAGGTAAATTTATAGATGATACGCTAAAATGCTTAATGAATATAAGCTCTAAATTAGAAGAAGAATACTTTAACTACTAAAACCAATTAGGTGTGAAAACAATTTACACCATAACATACGCTTATGCCAAAACTTTCAAGCAGCCCGTTTCTGGAGCTGCTTGGTCGTTTTTAGTAACACCTGAAAATAACAACACACAAAAATTAATTTCGAGTCATTTTAAAGTAATTATTAATAAAAATTTAATAGAAGACTTTAATAATTCAAAACATAAAACAATAACTATAAAACCTAATAAAATGGTGAGTTATTTAAATTTTGAAGCTGAATTTAAAGTTGAAATAAAGAATAAATTATCACATAATTTTGAATTTACAACTAAACAAATAGCTTTAAATTACAAAACCATTTCATCGGAAGCTTTTAAGCAAAAATTCAAACTTTTTTTAAATTTAAATCCTGAAGAATCTTTAAATAATGAGACTTATAGCTTCAACCAAGACATATCTATTTTTAAAAATTTAGAAAGCTTAATGCACGCAACAAATCTCTCTAAAGCATTAAAATCTTCAGAAGAAAAACTCAAACAATTCTGTTATCTATCAAAATTAAACCATATCCCAACACGGTTTGTTTCTGGCTATTTTCATCAAAACAACTCTTTTAAAATTCATTTTTGGGCAACCTGTTACTTACCTAGTTTTGGTTGGATTGGTTTCGATGTTATTAACAAATCAGGTATTAACAGCAATTATATTAAAATTTCTCATGGCGCAACTTTTAACGATTGTCTTCCTGTAAAAACATTAATTTCTTCAAATAATTATCATTCTAAAAGTCATCAAAATTCCCAACAACAATAAAAGGTAAATCATAGCTTTTTTTATAAAAAGTATAGTATTTTTATAGCAAATTTTAAATGATTATGATTACACTCGATCAAGTAAAAGATCTAAACACCCGCCTTGACAAACTAAGGCACTATCTTTGACATAGAAGCTAAACTTATAGAAATACAAAACGAAGAAGAACAAACCTTCGACCCCAATTTTTGGAACGACTCTAAACAAGCCGAATTGGTAATGAAATCGCTTCGTGAAAAGAAAAGTTGGGTTAAAGACTACGACACTTCAAAAACTTTAGCTGAAGACTTAGAAGTAATTTACGAGTTTTATAAAGAAGACGAAGCCACTGCCGAAGATGTTGAAAGTCGCTACCAAAAAGCACTTGAAGCCATAGAAAAACTGGAGTTTAAAAACATGCTTTCCGACGAGGGCGATAGCCTAAGTGCCGTATTGCAAATTACAGCTGGAGCTGGTGGCACCGAAAGTTGCGACTGGGCAAGCATGCTTATGCGCATGTATTTAATGTATGCCGAAAAAAGCGGATTTAAAGTAAAAGAACTTAACTTCCAGGAAGGCGATGTTGCTGGTATAAAAACTGTTACTCTAGAAATTGAAGGCGATTTTGCTTTTGGTTGGCTTAAAGGTGAAAATGGCGTGCATCGATTGGTACGCATCTCCCCTTTTGATAGCAATGCCAAACGCCATACAAGTTTTGCTTCGGTGTATGTTTACCCGCTAGTTGATGACACTATTGAAATTGAAATAAACCCCGCCGATATTGAAATTACAACAGCACGATCTAGTGGAGCTGGTGGACAAAATGTAAACAAAGTTGAAACCAAAGTACAGCTTACGCATAAACCAACAGGTATTCAAATTTCATGTTCCGAAACCCGATCTCAACACGATAACCGCGCCAGAGCTATGCAAATGCTTAAATCGCAGTTATATGAAATAGAACTACAAAAGCAATTAGCCCAACGTGAAGATATTGAAGCTGGTAAAATGAAAATTGAATGGGGAAGCCAAATTCGAAATTATGTAATGCACCCTTATAAATTGGTAAAAGATGTGCGTACTAGTTACGAAACCGGAAATGTTGATGCCGTAATGGATGGTAATATTGATGCCTTTTTAAAATCGTATTTAATGTTAATGGGGCAAAAAACCGAAGACAACAATCAATTATGAAACAAATAAATACTATAATATTCGATCTTGGAGGCGTTTTAATTGGCTGGAGCCCCGAACACGTTTTTACTAAAGTTTTTAATGGCGATGCCGAAAAAGCCAAGTGGTTTATTCAAAATATTTGCACACTCGATTGGAACGAAGCTCAAGATGCCGGACGAACCATTGAAGAAGCCAATAAAGTTTTAACGGCCAAATATCCTGAGTACAAAACTGAAATTTTACAGTATTACGGGCGTTGGGAAGAAATGCTTCTTGGGCCAATTGAAGGTACAGTAAAAATCTTAGAATATTTTGTAAAAAACGAAAATTACAAAGTAGTTGCTTTAACCAATTGGAGTTCCGAATTATTCCCTATTGCTTTACAACGTTATGAATTTTTACAATGGTTTGAAGGCATTGTGGTTTCTGGTGATGAAAAAACACGTAAACCGTTTGATGATATTTACAATATTTGTTTAGAGCGTTACAACATTACAGCAGAAAATGCCATTTTTATTGACGACAACCATAGAAATATAAATGCTGCGAATAATTTAGGTATTAATGGGATTCATTTTGAATCGCCCGAAAAATTAATTGAGCAACTAAAACCGTTTAACATAAACATAATATGATAACCATTTACCACAATAATCGCTGCAGAAAATCGCGTGAAGGTTTAGAAATACTTGAAAAATCGGGGAAAGAATTTAAAATTGTTAAATATCTTGAAAACACCCCAACTGAAGAAGAACTACTTGAAATTATTCAGCTTTTAAATATTACACCAATTGATTTAGTTAGAAAAAATGAAGCCATTTGGAAAGATAATTTTAAAGGTAAAACGTTATCAAATTCCCAAATAATTTCAGCTTTGGTTCAAAATCCTAAACTCATTGAACGGCCAATAGTTATTAACAACAAAAAAGCAGTAGTTGGCAGACCGCCCGAGCTTATAAAAGACATCATTTAACGTAATAAAATTTCTATTAACACAATTTTAACCAATAAAGGCTAAACCAAACTATATTTTTGCGGTCTAAACATCAAATCAACTCAAAAATATTTTAATGAATAAATCAAACCTTTCATTAGCCTTTTTATTGCTATTTTCAATATTAGTTTACGCCCAACCTGCATCGCAACCAGCTGTTTTGGTTTCAGGAAAAGTTATAGATAGCGAAACGCAAGACCCTTTAGAATACGCCACAATTTCATTTTTTAGTAAAACTGAAAATAAAATAGTTGAAGGCGGTATTACCGATACTAATGGTAACTTTAATATCTCTGTAAGTAAGGGAGTTTACAACATTTCAATTGAATATATCTCGTATAAAACCATTACGTATAATGATCGTAAAATTGATGGCAACGAAAATTTAGGAACCATTGCGTTAGCAATAGATATGGCTACCCTAGACGCCGTACAAGTTATTGCCGAAAAAACTACAGTTGAAATTAAACTCGACAAAAAAGTTTACAACATAGGTAAAGACTTAACAACTGCTGGCGGTACGGTAAGCGATGCTTTAAACAATGTACCATCGGTTTCGGTTGATGTTGAAGGCGCTATTAGCTTACGTGGAAACGAAAATGTTAGAATTTTAATTAACGGAAAACCATCGGCTATGGCTGGTTTTGGCGACACCAATGTGTTAAGTCAGTTACCTGCCGAGGCCATTGAACGTGTTGAAGTTATTACATCTCCATCGGCACGCTATGATGCCGAAGGAACTGCCGGAATATTAAATATTATTTTACGCCAACAAGAAACATTAGGTTTTAACGGCTCTATAAATGCAACGGTTGGAAATCCCGATAACTTAGGGCTCTCGACAAATTTAAACTACCGCACCGAAAAATTTAATCTCTTTTCAAATTTAGGATTTCGTTATTTTAACTCTCCAAGAAACAGCTTTAGTGACACGAAGTATTTTGATACTGAACCTGATGAAGTTAATAGAGTGCGCGAAGATGCCGAAGTAGAACGTTTAAACAGAAATTATAACGCTAGTTTGGGTATGGAGTATTTCCTTTCGGAAAAAACCTCGTTAACAGGAACCGTTTTTTATCGTTACGGACAAGACAGAGATTCTGGTTTAAATATTAGTGATCGCTACATTGATGCCGATCATGTAGAGCAAACCCAGCGTATTGAAAAACAAAATGAAGATGGTGGAAACTTTCAATTTGCATTAAATTATATTACAAAATTCGATGATAATGGTCATGAACTTACTGCCGACATTCAAATAGAAACAGGAAGTGAAGAACAGTTTACCTACTATAATGAAGATTATAATTTTACCAATCAAGTTGATCCCGACCCTTTTCAAATTGAAAACATTACGCAAAATGATGATGAAAACGAATCATTATTCCAAATAGATTATGTGCTTCCTATTGGTGAGAATGCAAGGTTTGAAGCTGGATATAGAGGAAATTTTGAAAATTCTATTACCGATTATTTATTAGAGCAAGAAAACCTTGATAATGGAAATTTAGAAGTAAATGATGCCTTATCAAATATTTTTGATTATACCGAAAATGTTAATGCATTATATTCTCAATATGGTACTAAATTTGGCCAATTTTCATTTTTATTAGGACTTCGCTTAGAAAACACTCAATTAAAAGGAAACATAGAATCGAGATTAACTCCTGAAGAATTAGAGGAATTTTATGGTTTCCCAATTGATACCGATTTCGATAATAATTACTTCGGTATATTCCCTACTGTAAACGTAATTTACAATTTATCGGGTGATGATGAAGATTCTGAAGAAAGTATTACTTTTGGTTACAATCGTAGAATAAATCGTCCTAGAGGTTGGTTTATTAATCCGTTTCCATCGCGTTCAAGTCGTACAAATGTATTTCAAGGAAACCCTAATTTACAACCTGCTTTTGCCAGCGCTTTCGATTTGGGTTATTTAAAACGTTGGGACGAACTTACGTTAACAACATCTGTTTATTATCAACATGAAACCGATTCTTTTGAGCGAATTCAAGAAAATACTGGCGGACAAACATCGGATGGTATCGATATTATTAGAACCGTTCCTGTAAACTTATCTACAAACGAGCGTACTGGTGCAGAACTAGGCGTACTTTATAATCCAGTAAAATGGTTACGCTTAAATTCTAGTTTTAACTTTTTTCAATTTAACACTAATGGAGAATTTAATGGTGTTGACTATAGTGCTAAAAACACCAGTTGGTTTGCTCGTTTAAGTAGTAAAGTAACCTTACCATCGAAAATCGATTGGCAAACAAATACTTTTTATAGAGGAGCAAGACAGAACGCTCAAGGTGAAGACAATGGCATTTTTTCGTTAGATTTAGCTTTTAGTAAAGAATTGTTTAATAATAATGCAACCATTTCGTTAAATGTTAGAGACTTACTTAACTCGCGAAAACGTAAATCGACAACATTTACAGATAGTTACGAAACCTATGGCGAATTTCAATGGAGACAACGCCAAATTAACCTGTCTTTACGTTACAGATTTAATCAGCATCACAAAAAACAAAACGAACGCGAAAATCAAGGTGGTGGTGACGACGATTTTGAGTTTGAAGGCTAATACACTTGTTTAATAAAAATTTAAAGCTGTTTAAAGTTTAACCTCTTTAAGCAGCTTTTTTTATTTTTAAATTATCAAATTAAAAATAAAACACAAAAAAAAGGGAAGCTATATTATAGTTTCCCTTTTTTTTGTTTTTAAATTAAGCTTGATTAGCTGGCGTTACGCTTTGCTTTTTTCTCTTCTTTAATTTCTTTTAATCTTTCAATTAAAGCACCTCCAATCCAGTAAGGAATAACGAAGGTTAATAAAAATATCATTAACCAAAACCCAATGGTTAAAATGGTTAAAAATGCTAAAAAGCCTAAATACTGGTCAAAATCAAACATAATTTATATGTGTCTTCTATTAATAACTGTTCGCAAAGATAATGTAAAGAGACTTTTTAAACAATATCAAATTAAAAATTATTAACAGAGTTTTTAACTAATTTAAATTAGGTTGTGGTGTTAATCTTAAATAAGGTTTCACCTCTTCTACACCTTTTGTAAAAATGTTTTTAGCATCAGCTGTGGAAATTGCTGGACTAACAACTACATGTTCTCCGTTTTTCCAATTAGCTGGTGTTGCTACTTTATGATATGCTGTAAGTTGTAACGAATCGATAACACGTAACAACTCATCAAAATTTCTTCCGGTTGATGCTGGATACGTAATTATTAGCTTCACTTTTTTATCATCACCTATAACAAAAACCGAACGTACTGTAAGCTTACTATCTGCATTTGGGTGAATCATGTCATATAATTCTGAAACTTTACGATCTTCATCTGCAATAATTGGGAAATTTACTGTAGTATTTTGAGTTTCGTTTATATCGTTAATCCATCCTTTATGAGATTCTAACCCATCAACACTTAAAGCGACTACCTTAACGTTACGTTTTTCAAATTCACTTTTATATTTTGCCACCGTACCTAATTCTGTTGTACAAACTGGTGTGTAATCAGCTGGATGCGAAAATAAAATCCCCCAGCTATCACCCAACCAATCGTGAAAATTTATAGTTCCTTCGGTGGAATTTGCGTTGAAATTTGGAGCTTCATCTCCTAATCTTATTGTTGCCATAATATATATTTATCTTAGTTATTTTTACCCCTACTAAATTAATAGATTTAATAGGTTTTAAAAAATATTTATTGTTATTTATCTGTTAAAAAAGTCAACAAAATAATAGATAGAAAAAAGAGTAAACAGTAACTTTGTTGTATTACAATTAAAATGCATTAAACATGAGTTTTAGAATAGAAAAAGATACTATGGGCGAGGTAAAAGTACCTGCCGATAAGCTATGGGGCGCGCAAACGGAACGCTCTAGAAATAACTTTAAAATTGGAGCACCAGCCTCTATGCCATTAGAAATTGTTTATGGCTTTGCTTATTTAAAAAAGGCAGCGGCTTACACAAATTGCGAATTAGGTGTATTACCAATTGAAAAACGCGATTTAATAGCCAATGTTTGTAACGAAATATTAGAAGGCAAACACGACGACCAATTTCCATTAGTGATTTGGCAAACAGGCTCGGGTACGCAAAGTAATATGAATGTAAACGAGGTGGTTGCAAACCGTGCACATCAATTGGCTGGAAAAGTAATTGGTGAAGGCGAAAAAACTATTCAACCTAACGACGATGTTAACAAATCGCAATCATCGAACGATACCTTCCCTACTGGTATGCACATTGCAGCGTACAAAAAAATAGTTGAAGTTACTATTCCAGGCGTAAAGCAATTACGCGATACACTTAACAAAAAAGCCGAAGCTTTTAAAAATGTGGTAAAAATAGGACGAACGCACCTTATGGATGCAACACCTTTAACTTTAGGGCAAGAATTATCGGGTTATGTGGCTCAATTAGATCATGGTTTACGTGCTTTAGAAAACACTTTACCTCATTTAAGCGAATTAGCTTTAGGAGGAACAGCTGTTGGTACTGGATTAAACACCCCAAAAGGTTATAGCAAACGCGTTGCGGAATATATTGCTGAGTTTACAAAATTACCTTTTGTTACGGCTCCAAATAAATTTGAGGCTTTGGCGTCGCATGATGCCGTAGTTGAAACTCACGGTGCATTAAAACAGCTTGCCGTGTCGTTAAATAAAATTGCTAATGATATTCGTTTAATGGCTTCTGGCCCACGAAGTGGTATTGGTGAAATTATTATTCCTGCAAACGAACCAGGAAGTTCTATTATGCCTGGTAAAGTAAACCCAACGCAATGTGAAGCTTTAACTATGGTTTGTGCCCAAGTTATTGGTAACGATGTAGCCGTTTCTGTTGGAGGGTTACAAGGACATTATGAACTTAACGTTTTTAAACCTGTAATGGCCGCAAACATATTACAATCGGCACAGTTAATTGGTGACGCTTGTGTGAGCTTTGAAGTAAATTGTGCTGCTGGAATTGAGCCTAACCAAGAAGTAATTACCAAGTTACTTAATAACTCATTAATGCTAGTAACCGCTTTAAACACTAAAATTGGTTATTACAAAGCTGCTGAAATAGCAAATACAGCTCATAAAAATGGCACGACATTAAAAGAAGAAGCTATAAATTTAGGTTATGTTACTGCCGAAGAGTACGACGAATGGGTTAAACCTGAAGACATGGTAGGAAGCCTAAAATAGTTAGAATAATTACTTACTATAAGTAAATAAAAAGGCAGGTAAATAAATACCTGCTTTTTTTAGTTAGTTAGTTTCTATTCTTTATTTGTATAGAGTTAGAATCCAAATATACGATTTAACATTTAATTAACAAATAAACTTAAATGCTTCTTTAATTTCTTCTTATTTAATTGAAGAAAAACAATCCTTAAAACAAAAAAACCTTACTAAATAGTAAGGTTTAAAAAGTTTTATAGTTCTAAAAAAAATTATCTTAAACTAAATTCTGAAGTAGATACCAAGTCCTTTTCGTTAAAAACATTTACGATATAACTACCTTTTTCAAAATCTACATCTTCGGCAGCATTTACAAACTCACAAATATTTAAGTTGGCGTTTTCGTAGTTAAATTTACTTATTAAACTATATCCGATGGTTTTCTCATCAAAAGTTACTTGTTCATTTAAACCTAATGTATTTCCTTTAGGATCTATAACTTGAACATATAATTCTTGTTCACCTGCCTGTATTAATTTGTTTTTTGCAACAATAAAGCATACTCTAATTTTATCGCTACGTCCTGCACGCTCTGTTGGAATAACTTTACCCGAGGTTCTAACAATAACTCCTGAAGCTTTTAAATCTACCGCACTTAATACAGATGCGTCAGATACTACTTCGGCTAAAGCATTGTTTTGTACTAATAAAGAATCGGTAAACATAGCACGCTCTTCTAAACGGATTCGAGTACTGTCTAATGACGTTGCTAAATATGAGTTTTCAATACGTAAAGAATCGTTTTGAGCTAGTAAAACATCCATTTCTTTCTGTAAAGAAGCATATTTTTGCTTGTAACGCCATAAACTTTTTACGTTTGTTTCAGAAATTTTAAGCGAATCTATTAAACCTTGAATTCGCGCTCTTGCTTCAATTAAATTGTTGTTTTTAATTTCGTTTTCACCAATGGCTTCATCATATTGTTTGGCCATCGCGTTTAAATCGTTCATAACTAACTGCTTTTGCTCAGTTAATTCCTTTTTTTCGTCGCTGGCTTTTTTATGAAGATTCATGGCATAAAAACCAGTTGCTAGAAATAACACAACGGCTAAGCCTAATGCTATTTTAAGTCCTTTGCTACTTTTGTTTTCCATAATTAATTCTATTAATCCGTTTTAATAATTTGATTTGATGCTAAATACATTTTATAAGTCACAAAAATATAAGAAGTTCAATAATAACCTTAATTTATTTGAAAAAAGTTAAAAAAGTTACCAAAAACCATCTTTTTATCTACATTTTTGCAACAAATTTTATATTTAAGCATTTACAACATATACGTCAACTTAAAATAATTAGATGTTACAATTAATTATATCGATGTTTAAAAAGACTACTATTTCTCCTCAAACCCATAAATATCAATAATTTACAGGTTGATTAAAATTTTGTTAAATTTCAATTTTTAATTAAATTAATTTGATATTGCCTTTAATGAATCAATTTGCTTTTGAAGCTTTTCTAGAAGTGCCGCTTTATCATCCTGCACAGGAATTAATTTACTTATGGAATCTTTTACCGCCTCGGCAATATCGATTTCCTTTTTCTCTTCAGCATAATAGTAACCAATGCCTTCGCTAGCGCGCCACGCTTCGTTTAATTGATCATAGACGGTTCTATCCCATTGACTTGGATGTTTTACATCTATCCAAATAACATCGCGATATTCGCTATCTATTAAAACTAAATCTGGTGTTGCCGAACCATCAAATTGTTTAGAATTGGTATCACTTATAGAGGATACCGTACCCATGAAAAACATACGCTTTTTTCCTGCTATATTTTTTATATACGGACGAAACTCCACCGGTGTATTTGCAGACCAATCGTACTCTTTGCGCGATTCTTGCACTTTTAAAGGCATTGCCGAAACACCTGCGTAACCTTGTTTTTTTGCGGCATGATTGTAATAGTATAACTTATCGGTACCATCGGCAGGTACAAACACACTAAAACTTAAGCTGGTACGCTCCTCGCCTACGGGTTCTAAACCAAACCAATGGTATAAACCACTGTAAGCTCCTGTTTCAGTTTCAGTGAAATCGAAATCTGTAACGTAGGGTTGCTGATTTTGATCTTTTGGCATTTCTGGAATTTTAACCGCGGTTTCCATATTCCATGGCAACGGATCGCTAAATCCGCCTAAAAATTTTAATGATTCTGCTTGTAAACGAGACACCGATTCTGCCAATGTATTTTGGCGTGTTAAATACTCATGATTTTTCATTTCTTCGGGACTCACGTACGTACCTTTTCCTATTAAAATACGTTCGATATAATCATTCACGTCATGCTCGCCGCTATCAATAACCATTACACCACCAAAGGTTGGATACGGAAATAAAAAGCCTTTCCATTTAATTAAACTTACCACTTCTACCCATTTTCCAGCGTCGTTTTTCATGTAATAGGTGTCGCTAGGTTCCATGGTAAACAGTTGAAAAATATTGAAACGTTGCACTACGGCATTGTAGGTGTTTCTGCTGAATTTTAAAGATTCTCCAATAGAAAATGTTACCGAAATTCGGTTTTCGTTGGAAAATCTCGGGAATGGTGTGGTACTTGAAACTGCGAAAACTTCTTCGGTATTATCAGTCATACCTTGCCACATGTATTTTTCGGTTGGCTGGATGGCCATCGTCCATTTATTTTCATCTCCAATACGCACTAAATGCGGTAACGAAACATCTTTGGTTTCGCCTACACTTTCATTAGCCATTGAAAACACATTTCGTAACGGTTGAATACGTTCATTTTGCGTAAGTGGTAATTCGTGGATTTCTACTTTATTTAAATGATTAAATACATTGTACGTTTTCATGTAATCGTACATTTTAAAATGCCAACCTACAACGTAAAGCAATCCGAAGAAAACAATTGATAATGCTAAAATACCTAAACGACTACCTGTACTGGCGCTGTTTCTAAATTTTCGCAAGCCTAAAAATAATACGATAACACTTAATAGAATTACAAAAATATATTTGCGAACAAACAACAACGCAGGTTGATAATCGTCTCGTAATACAAACAAAACAATAAGTAAGATTAAAGCAATAATTATGGTAATTACTTTTTGTTTGGTTCCTTTTTTCCAGTAGTTTTTTATCATGTTTTTATTATTCCTGAGAAGACCAGGAATCATTTTAAATTAATTTTCATTTTCAAGACACTTCGACTGCGCTCAGTGTGACAATATTAAAGCAACCCCTTATCCTTTAAGCGTTCTCTTGCGCTTTTTTCGTTAGTTTTTGGTGCTTCTTTTATTTCTTCAGTAGCTTCTGTGTCTTTGGTTTTTAGATCCTCGATAAAGTCTTTACCTTTTTCGATGGTATCCTGAACCATATCTTCGAGCGAGTCGCTTTTTTCTTCAATAACTTCGGAAGATTTAAAGATAAAATTCGCCAAATACGTTCCAGCTAAAGTTCCTACTAACATGGATGCAAATAACGAAATGGTAGCTAAATTTATAGGAATTAAAAAACGAACAATTACAATACCTACCAAGAATAAAAATCCTAAGAACAACAAACGGACAATAAATTTTTGCTGATACACAAAGCCCTTTTTATCGGAAGCTTTCATTTGTAAATCTTTTGAATACATGATTTTATTAAAAAATCGGTACACTTTATTACTATGCGATTCGCGCCAGTAAATTAAAGCTCCAAATAAAATGGAAGCAATGAAAATTATTAATTCTAGTGTCATGGTTTTAAAGTTTAACGTTTGTTAAATTACCTTGCGCTTTATGGTTTGTCATCCTGAACTCGTTTCAAGATCTCAAAATTTATTATACTTTACTTATTTGTCTCCAATTATTCAATATTGTTACTAATCACTTCAATCACCCAATCTTTAAAAGACTCATCCCAAGTCTCGAAAACTTTGTAAAATGCCGGTTTATCATACCAATACCAAAACAACACATCTTTTGGTGCTACATTAACCAGTAATTGCCATATTAAATCTTGATGCGCAGCTTCCAGTGAGGAATGTGGTTTGTGTAGGGCTTCAAAAAGAGCATCATCAACCACATCAGCACGTTTAAATTGGTTACTTACTTCCAATTTTTCAAGGTAGCGCTCTACGCTCATTAAACGCTTTCTATCTTCAATATTTAGCTTATTTAAATAGCTTTTTGTTAAAATAGAATCGGTTAGAATATCTTTTATAGGGTGTTGTGTTTCCTTTAAAAGTTGCGCCATTTCAAACTTTTTTATGCGGTCGTAACGCTTGGTTTTTACAACATCTTCTAAATGACATTCAATTATCATGTGGTCGCGCAATTTATCCATTAATTCTGGCTGTTTTATATGATAAATTAACACATCGTAATTGGTATCTTTTATGCCTTCTTTGTGCCATTTTTCATCCTCAAATACCACAATTGGCGATATAAAATCGCGTAACACATAAACACCTCCAAATGCCCTGGTATAAAACGAATTAGTTTGATATTCTAATGGTGGTAAGTTTAAATTTCTATGTCTTAAATCGCCATACGCTTTCGCGGAATCGAGCAACTTCTTATGAATAGACTCATCGATAAAATTATTACCACGATTAAAAACCTCGATGAGTTCAAGTTGTTCTTGTTGAACGCTCTTAAGATTATCTATTAAATGAAAATGGACTTGCAATTTACTGTATCGCAGCACATCCAAAGGTTCATAAAACGCGTCGATACCTTGATCGAAATCCAGACACAGCGCAGAATCGCGAGTAATATCTTTAATTTGTTCGCCATAGATTTTAAAAACTTGTTTCATAATATCCTTATCGAAGGTATGAAACGGTAAATACACAGGCTTCCCTTTTTGTTGTGGTGAAATTAAAATACCATGCGGATTTGCTTCACCATTATTCAAGTAATTTAGATCGTTTTTTTCTTCGGCTATTTCTGGACTCCAGCCTACACCATCAATACTAAAAGTTTTGAGTTTAGTTTCGGTAAACCCAAGTTTAATCAAGCATTTATTGTAACGCTCAACTAACTTACCGCTTACCGGAATAAGTTCACTTCTGTATAAATTGGCTGTTTTTAGTTTGTTCATTTTTCTTATTCCTTCCTACGCAGGAATTAATTTATTTATCTCTGCGTACTGCAATAACATAATTGTTTTTGCATCAATAATTTCGAAATTATGCATCATCTCCATAGCTTTATCAAATGGAAGTTCTAACACTTCGATCTCTTCATTTTCAATTTCTAATCCGCCTCCATCATTTATTTTCATGCTATCATCATATTCGGCAATAAACAAAAACATTTTTTCGGTTACTGCTCCAGGCGATGTGTAACATTCTAGCACTTTTTTAGCACTTTCAATTTTATAGCCTACTTCCTCTTCTGCCTCACGAATAATACAAACTTCGGGTGCTTCATCTTTATCTAATGCGCCCGCACAAACTTCAATAGACATACCATCGGCAGGTGTATTTACATAAGCAGGCATGCGGAATTGCTTGGTTAAAATTACCGTTTTTTTCGATTTATTATACAACAAAATTCCTGTGCCATTACCACGATCGTAACTTTCGCGCGATAAGGTACGCCAATCGCCATTTTCGAATTTATAATCGTAATCTACGCGATATAAGGTTGCCCATTCGTTTGCTAATATGTTTTTTTGTATGTTTCTTAATTTATCTTCCATGTTAATCTCATTTCCTTTTTACAAGAAACTTCTATTTTAAATTTTAAAATTTACACGTTAAATTTACTCTATTTGATTTACAAACCTTCAAAAGTTTTTCTAGCAGCGGTTTCAATGTTTAATTGATTTACTCGTGCATCAACTTTACGTTTAAAATCGGTATCGGCAATAGTGGCCACATTATCTAAATAGCGTACCACTTCTTGACGGCGAATTTCGGAAAAATCTAAACCTTTCATATTGGCTCGCATCAATTCTTGCAACATATTAAATTTGGTGTCGTAATCCTTTTTAAAATAAATTTCGGGATTACTAAACCAATCTTCTTCCAAATCAAAATCGGTTAAACGCAACGAAATAGCACTTTGTATGTTTCTTACATCACGCGACGAGAAAAACGGAAAAGCATCTTGCATCGCCTTGTATAAATTCGCAAAGAATAAATGCTGATTAGTGCTGAAATTTTTTTCAACTTCATCATAAATCGCATGAACACGAGCTTCAGAAGGCTTTTCTACCTGATTTAAAATTTCGCCCATATTTTTAGCCAATCCTTGATTTTGAAGATAGCTGTAATTTTCTGGCCCTTGCATATTTACAAAATCGGGCATGGTATCGTCTAATTTGCGCCACCACAGATGATCTTGATCTAAAAAATCGTGCTCTGTTCTTGCACCATCAATTTTGAAGCGCCCTTGCACACGCGAAATCACAGCTTTATCAAGCATTTCGGGTAAATTGGTAAATAAACCAATAGAACTGTTACCATAATTTACCGCATAAGCACCTTCGGTATAGCGCAAAAACACGCCAATAACCTCTTTCACACCTGCCGAAACACCTTGCGCTGTACGCTCTTGTAGATTATTTTCAGCATCATCAATAGGGGCAAAAATGAGCTTTGTTGGATCTTGCATAGGCTTCATCCATTCTACCATTTTTTCGGCAGAACCACCTTGAAACGTGCTAATTAACGTATCTGGCATCGGGTGAAACAAAAATGGAATATCCAAGGTATCACAATGCTCTTTGAGTCGCGTAGCAATGGCCGCAATAAGCATACTTTTACCTGTTCCTGGAATGCCGTAGCCCATAAACACAGGCATAAACCCGCCTAATTCTTGAAACGGATTCTTTTTAGCTTCAAAATCGTAGCTTAACATACGTTCGGTTAATCGACGTGCAAAGTGCTTCGCATCGCGGTTACCAACAATTTGCTCAAACTGAATTTTATTAAACTCAACGCTCTTCGCTGTACCTTGAAACATATTGTTCCAACCTGAAACTGCAAATTCTGAGTTTTCTAGTTTATAGGTTCTGTCTTCAATGGTTTCGGTATATTCTAGAGTGCTTTTTCGTAACTGAATTTCATCAATCAACGCCTCGAAATACACCACCGAAAAATCAATAACATCCTTATCGGTTTTTACAATTTCTGGATGACCTAAATATTTATCAAAATAAAATAAAGCACAAGAAATACCTTTTATAGGCGACAATAAAGACACTTCTGGAATGCCTGCAAACTTTTGCTTCATAACACTTAAATCGTCTGAAGCAAGTGGTTTTAAATCGTTTAAAATTTTATAGGCAGTCGCAAAAAGCATATAAGCTGTGGCCGTGTGCATTTTGCTTTCGTACTCGCGTTTTCCGTTGGCATCTAAAGCGGATTTATTCTGATTTAAACTGGTTAATCCAGAAGAATCGTAGTAGCTATCTTTAATCCAAATCCCAAGCGTTAAACCTTCTTGAACCGCATAAAGCGTCTGATTTAAATACATAGGAATAGCTACCGAATCGGGCAATAATCGTTTTTTTAAAGCTAAAATAGTTTTAGAAACCGATGTAATTTCTACATTACTACCGTTATTTGCTCGTGATAAATACAGTAAAATAGACTCGTCTTTACCATCTTTATCTCTATTTTTTGCTCTAGCGCTTTGCTCCCATTGTACACTTTTTAAATACGATGATGCTTCATCACGCAATACATCGAGTTCACTTTGTTTTATAGGGAATGTTGTGTTGTGTTCCATTTTTTTTAGTTTTCAGTCGCAGTCTCAGTAAGCAGTACTGAAAACCGTGACTGCGACTGTTTACTTTTTTATGTCAATTTTAAACTCCGCTACCTCAATAGGCGCTTTTTCTAATTTATGTAAAACTTCGGGGGTTTTGTTATGCAATAACTGAATGATTCTATGCGGAGCAAAAACGTAACGTTTTTTATAAACATCTCCCCATTTTTGAAGGGTTTGCTTGCTGAAAAATCCGCCTTCTTTAAATTCATTTTCCGATTGTACTTCGTCTATTTTCAAAGAAATAGCGTAAGCCTCTAAAGCGATTTCCTTTTTACCAATACCTTGTAAAATGGCGTGTGTAATTTGATTTTCATCCTTTGCAAAAACGTTGTGAATTGGTCCTAAATCGATACGTTTTATAAGCTTTGGTAATACTTTTGGCAATTTTCTGTCTATAGTATGCGACATCATATCTAGACTCATATCACGATCAGCAACGGTTTTTAAAACCTCATAAATCTCGGTTTTATAATCGTTAGCATCGTTTCCATCATAATTAAAATACATGAAACAGATAAACGGACGGTTATGCGACACATCGTAAAAACTCCAACTGGTTACATAATTAGCTTGAGCATCACCTTCATTTTTAATAATTTTCCCTTGAACAAAACGATTAAAAATGAACTGTTTTTTAACCGACGAGTAATACACAATCGACGCCGCTTGAAATAACTTACTCTGTTTTACAGCCTGCTTTTTGTGCATGAGCGTATGTAAAAACTCAGCTTTTAAATCGTCAATAGGCGTTAATTTATCCAAATACTCACCACGCAGCTCCAAATCGTTAAACAAATAGCGAAACTCCAAATAATTCGGAAAACCAGAATCGGTTAAATCTACCTTCATATTATCTTCCTCGTCATACTTGTACTTTATACGCATCGCATCAATAGAGTACAACAACAAATCGCAATATTGCTTAAAAAGCAACACTTCTTGCTTGTTGCAAATCGCTTGCCTTTGCACAGCCACAATAAGCTGTTTAAAAGCAAAATCTATCATGTTATGGTAAAATTCGTATTGCTCTTTAGAATCTAAAGTTGCCGAATCTAAAGGGGTTACAATTTGGTTTAAAGCCATTAAAAAGTATTCCTTTTAATTTTTATTTAATGCATATTTTGGGCGTTACCCTAAAGGGTCGGGCTTTTCGCTATATCTTTTTATGTGTTCTCGATATAATGCTACGCATCACTCGAACAAACATAAAAAGGATGCCGCTTCAATCCCTAACGCAAAGACAAGTTAATTTAAACGTGGCAATAAATAATTAAGAGATTGCCAAGTCGTACCTCCTCGCAATGACGTTAACTTAATAAATCATCGTCGGTTGCAGTTGGTTTTGGTTTTCCAACGGGTTCGCTATCGCCAGAAGGTTTTGTAGCATCCGCTTTATAGTAATCTTCAAAAATTTCTTTCATATCGATACCGTAGCGCTCAGCAAAATTCTTTTGTATTTCGCCATCTTTAGCACGAATTTCTTGTAACGCTTCAGCATAACTGCTGTAAACACCATTCATCACTTTTTCGTGTACTGGAATGTTGTCCATCATTTCCTGACGCGCTTTAGCACTTGCCGTATGCATTGATGCTAAAGTTTGACCAATGTGCTCATCGGTTTTCACACCTAAATGCTCTAAAATAGCAGCAAACTCTTGGTCGGTTCTCGCCTTTAAAGCTACCACATAACCATCGTAATATTTCAAACGCTCTTCGGTATCACTTTTTAATTTCGCACGATGCGTTTGTAAATTACTACGTAACGAGGTTAATACTTTAATTGTTAAATTATGTTTGTGTACAAAGCTATCTTTACTGGCAGCTAACGTGGTGTAGGCATTTTTTAAACCTTCAAGCTCTTCAACTTTTTGCTCAAGTTCTGTAACTTTACCAATGGCTTGCGCATAATCGGCCGATTGTTTATCGGCTATATCTTCAAGTTCTTGACGCGCTTGTTTTAACAATGCATATTGCTCTTCAAGCTTCACTTCAACTTCTTTTTTCTTCTCTAAAGCCTTTGTGTGATTTTTAGTCGCTTCAACAATGGCATCTTGCAGCTTATCTTCTACTTCTTTAATTTCAACCTCACGATCTTTCAAGCGTTTTACAGCAGCTTGCGATTTGTATGATAACTCGCTTAACAAGGTTTGTACATCGGCACTTTCAATACGCTCTTGAAACATCGCTTTTGCTTTATTATCGGCAGCAGCACGTGTTTTTTCGGCAACAGATAAGGCTTCTTGCGCTTTTGCTATTTTACTTTTTCTTCCCCAAAGGTTATTCCACCACGTGTCTGGTTTCGCTTCGGCATCTTCAAGTTCAATTTTAGCACGCTCTAGGGCTTTTTGCGCATCGTCTATAACTTTTTGCTCGGTAGCATTTAATGATGAAAATTTTTCGAAAATAATACCTACTTCATCCTGATAATCGGTTAAATCCTTTATCGCATCAAGAAGCGTAGTTCTATCCTTTTCGGCCATATGTACCACATCATCAAGCGTGGCATTTAGTATTTTTTGGCGTACTTCTGGATCGTCTTCTTGCGATAGTTTAGATTTCATAGTGTCAATGGCTTTTCCCCAATTAACATCTACTTTTTCGGTTTTTTCGTTGGAAGAGGTCTCTAATAAATCAAAATCATCAGACATAGTAATGGTTAGTGTTTAAGTTGAACAATTTTACTGACAAGCAATTTCGATAAAAAAAATGGTTTCTAAAAGTAAAAGAAAGTTAAGTTTTTGTGTTTTCGATTATTGCTTACACTTGTTAGTATATCAAATTTTAAAAATGTTACATTTAACAAAAAGATAGGTGTTTTATAATTAGGTATTTCTACTTTTACCTTAACAATTTAGTTTTAATGAATTTACAAGCCCACTACCTTTCCCTTTATAACCATGCCATTTCAGTATATAAAAATGACACCTACGAGGTTGACAATAATATTGATTCTGAATTAGATAATCGTTACGGTATTACTTTACTAATTAGGCCTCCAAAAGAAATTAAGGCACAAATTTCTAGCTTCTTAAACGACCTAAAACGCATTGAATCAAACCAGTATTTTTATCCTGAAACCGATATTCATATTACCGTAATGTCAATAATTTCGTGCTATAATGACTTTAATCTTTCTAATATAAATTTAGAAGAATACATTGCCATAATTGAAAAAAGCTTAGTTGACATCGCTTCTTTTAATATTCAATTTAAAGGGCTTACCGCGTCTCCTTCCTGCTTAATGATTCAAGGTTTTTTAGACGATAACACACTAAAACTTATAAGAAACAACTTAAGAAATCATTTCAAAAACAGCAATTTAGAACACTCTATTGATAAACGATATGCCATACAAACAGCGCACTCAACAATTTTTAGACTAAGACATAATTTTAACAATAAAACCGATTTTATTAACAAAATTGAAACTTATAAAACTCACAATTTTGGTAAATTTACTGTAAATCAACTAGAATTAGTGTATAACGATTGGTATCAACGCGATGCTAAAGTGAAAACCTTACACTGTTTTAAACTCTAATTTTATAAATTCATTGAATAATATGAAGGCAAAAATTACCTTAATTTTACTAACCGCTTTATTTTTAAGTTGTAAACAGTCGAAAAAAACACCATTAATTTCTGAAGTAAGAACAGAAACTCCAGTAACTCCTGAATTAAAAATTACACCCATAGAACATGCGAGTACTGTTATTGTTTATGGCGATACATCAATATTTCTTGATCCAACGGGTGATGCATTGAAATATCAATCTTTTAAATCTCCAGATTTTATTGTTATTACAGATATTCATGGCGATCATTTAAGTTTAGAAACTTTAAAAGCGCTCGATTTATCAGAAACCACCATAATTGCACCTTTAGCTGTTGCTGAAAAACTTCCAAAAGGATTACAGGTTAAAACAATAAACAATGGCGAAATACAAGATTTTGAAACGTTTAAAATTGAAGCTATCCCGATGTATAATTTACGCGAAGAGGCTTTAAAATTTCATAGTAAAGGTCGCGGTAATGGTTATGTATTTACTTTTGGTGACGAACGTGTTTATTTTTCGGGTGATACAGAAGATATCCCAGAAATGCGTGCTTTAAAAAATATAGATAAAGCTTTTGTTTGTATGAACTTACCATACACTATGACAGTTGAAAGTGCAGCAAGCGCTGTTTTAGAATTTAAGCCTAAGGAGGTGTTCCCATATCATTTTAGAGGCTCTAATGGTTTTAGCGATGTTGAAAAATTTAAAACCATTGTTACCGAAGATAATACTAATATTAAAGTAACTATTTTAGATTGGTACCCAAAACCATAAAATATTTTTTAACCATAAGAATTTATATTATATTTGTGTAGCTACAATCCCAAATAGCAACCTACTTTATGCTAATTAACACTATGTTTACGCTAGTTTTTCCTCTTTTTTTTGATAACCAAATGAGTTTTCTATCAGTTACGCTAATTGTAGTTGGACTTTTTTTTGCAACTCTATTGGTTTTAGGTGTATTAAAATCGTATAAATTAAAGAAGGAAAACGACCGACTAGAAGCGCTAAACAATGCTGCTGAAGAAGAAAGTGAAAAACCTTACCGAGATTTTACAGAAGGTCATTTGTATGGTGGTAACCATCAAGAACCTAAAAAAGGTTGATCTATGGATACAATTAGCATTTTTAATATTCTTTCTAATTTTTATTCCCTGTGTCGTTAAAAGCAAACGTTTTATATATATACACGAGCACGACGCGGCTATTAGAAAAAAACTTGATAACTTTGAAGAAAACTTAGAAAAAATTGAAGACATTATCTCAAAAAATAATTTTGAACTAAGTAATAATCATCTCTATTCCTAAAAAATATAAAAGCATTTAGACATGACAATAATTTTATCTTTACTTCAGGATTTGAATACACTTGAAAAATTGAACACTTTAAATCACACCAATAATTTAGGAACTATTATTAGCATTTTATCTGTAGTAACCGTTACTTTAATAGCCTTACTTGTTATAAACTTATTAAAAGTTTACAAACTTAAAAAACAATTAAAAGTATTAAAATTAAAACTTGAAATAAACAAATAAAAAAAGAACCTGTCTAAAAAGTGTAAAATCTGTCATTCTGAATTTATTTCAGAATCTTAAAAAATAGATTTTCAAAACACATTAGAATCTGAAACAAGTTCAGATTGACAACAATGTGACTTTTTAGACAGGCTTTATTTATTTATCGCACTAATTTTTTATACTTTATTCTTTTAGGCATTACATCGCCTCCAAGACGTTTCTTTTTATTTTCTTCGTAATCACTAAAACTCCCCTCGAAGAAATACACTTGACTATCGCCTTCAAACGCTAAAATATGCGTACAAATTCTATCTAAAAACCAACGGTCGTGGGAGATCACAACTGCACAACCCGCAAAGTTTTCTAAACCTTCTTCTAGGGCTCTTAAAGTATTAACATCAAGGTCATTTGTTGGCTCATCAAGTAATAATACGTTACCTTCTTCTTTTAATGTCATAGCCAAATGCAAACGGTTACGCTCACCACCTGAAAGCAGGCTAACCTTTTTGTTTTGCTCACTCCCAGAGAAATTAAATCGGCTTAAATATGCTCTTGAATTTACTTGTCGGCCACCCATCATAACCAATTCTTGTTCATCACTAAAGTTTTGCCAGATGGTTTTCTCGGGATCGATGTTAGAGTGACTTTGGTCTACGTAAGCTATTTTTGCAGTTTCCCCCACTTCAAAAGCACCTTTATCTGGTGTTTCTTCACCCATAATCATTCTAAAAATAGTGGTTTTACCGGCACCGTTTGGTCCAATAATACCAACTATTCCTGCTTGAGGCAGGTTAAAGTTTAAATCTTCGTACAACAATTTATCACCATACCCTTTACTTACGCCTTTAGCTTCAATAACGTTAGTTCCTAAACGTGGGCCGTTAGGAATATAAATTTCCAGCTTTTCGTCAAGTTGTTTTTGGTCTTGGCTTAATAATT
Source organism: Neotamlana nanhaiensis (assembly GCF_000943555.1). Lineage (GTDB taxonomy): Bacteria > Bacteroidota > Bacteroidia > Flavobacteriales > Flavobacteriaceae > Neotamlana > Neotamlana nanhaiensis. The sequence goes on from NZ_JTDV01000005.1 coordinate 172,870, forward strand.
TATCGTAATTCTTTAAACGTGCTTTTTGTTTAGTTTGACGTCCTTTTGCACCTTGACGTACCCATTCTAGCTCCCGCTCCAATGTTTTTTGACGCTTAGAGGCACTTTTATTTTCTTGTGCTAATCGTTTTGATTTTTGATCTAACCAAGAAGAATAGTTTCCTTTCCATGGGATACCTTCTCCTCTATCTAACTCTAAAATCCAACCGGCAATATTATCTAAAAAGTAACGGTCGTGCGTTACTGCAATTACGGTACCTTTATACTGCGCCAAATGATGCTCTAACCAATGTACCGATTCGGCATCTAAGTGGTTAGTAGGCTCATCTAAAAGCAATACATCTGGTTCTTTTAAAAGTAAACGACAAAGTGCTACACGGCGGCGCTCTCCACCAGATAAAACCCCTATTTTTTTATCACCATCAGGTGTTCTTAACGCATCCATGGCAATTTCTAACTTGGTATCGAGTTCCCAAGCATTAGCAGCATCAATTTGATCTTGAAGTTCGGCTTGTCTGTTCATAAGCTTTTCCATTTTATCTGGATCGCTATACACTTCTTCTAAACCAAACATATCGTTTATTTTATTGTATTCATCAAGGATTGCTACGGTTTCGGCGGCGCCTTCTTTTACAACTTCTAAAACTGTTTTTTCTTCATCTAATTGTGGTTCTTGCTCTAAATATCCTACCGAATAATCAGAAGAAAATACCACATCGCCTTGGTAATTTTTATCGACCCCTGCAATAATTTTAAGTAACGTAGATTTACCCGAACCGTTTAAACCTAAAATACCGATTTTAGCTCCATAAAAGAAACTTAAATAAATGTTTTTAAGAACTGGTGTATTGGCGCTTTGAAACGTTTTTGTAACACCAGACATTGAGAAGATTATTTTTTTATCGTCGCTCATATTTTAAATAATGAAAAAATTAATGGTGAGTTTTGAGTTTTAAACTCATTTGATGGTTTTAAATAATAATTTTAAACGCGTCCTTTTAAAGCGTTAAAGACCCAAGCTATAGCTAAAAATCCTATTCCAACAGATGCAAATCCCCATCCGGCAATCTCATCGTACCTAAAAGCGCCAAGTGCAATTAATGTTAACCCTTCAAAAATCATAATCCATGTAGCCCATGCTAACACGGTATTTTTATTCATCGCCATTTTGTGTTAATTATTTAGTTAAGAATACAAATATCGCTTTTTAAGTAAAAAATTCAATTAAAAACCGCTGTTTTTTAAGAATTGCTTCCATTAGCCATATTGTATTTCAACTAAAACAGCTTCAATTCTCCACGTATCTTTATTTTTAATCACATAAAAAACAACCTGACATTTTATGTATTTAATAAACATTTAAAGCTTTATTCGTAATATTTCAAATTAACTTTTTATTAGCAATTTTAATTCTTAAAAACACCTTTTTAGAGCTAATTTTGTCGTTTAATTTTTTTCAAGTTAAACTATGAACAAAGCATTATTAACCTTAGCTATTGGCGGATTTGGAATTGGCCTCACCGAGTTTGTAATCATGGGTATTTTACCCGATGTAGCCACGGCATTTAACATTAGTATTCCTATTGCAGGACATTTTATTTCGGCTTATGCTTTGGGTGTTGTTGTAGGTGCTCCCATTTTAACTGGTTTAGGAAGTAAATGGCCATCGAATAAAGTTTTAATTGGATTAATGATTTGGTTTACCGTATTTAATACTTTATCTGCTTTTGCCACAGGTTATTATTCCTTTTTAGTATTGCGATTTTTATCGGGACTGCCACATGGTGCTTTTTTTGGAATTGGCGCCGTTGTTGCTGGAAAATTGGCAAAAAATGGAAAGGAGGCTCAGGCCATTGCTATTATGTTTAGTGGTTTAACCGTTGCTAACTTGTTAGGTGTTCCTTTAGGTACTTATTTAGGAAAACATTTTAGTTGGAGTATCTCATTTTTAATGGTTGGCGTTGTAGGTATTTTAACGGTTTTAAGCTTAAAATTTTGGATGCCAGAATTAAAACGTGGATCGGAAGAAGGTAATTTCTTTAAAGAATTTAGAATTTTTAAACGTTTAGAACTTTGGCTTGTAATTTTACTAACCACTATTGGAACAGGTGGCTTTTTTGCTTGGTACAGTTACATTGCGCCTTTAATTACCGAAGTTGCTGGCTACGATAATAGTGTGGTGCCGTATGCTATGATTTTAGCTGGATTAGGAATGGTAATTGGAAATTTTATAGGAGCAAAATTAACTGAAAAGTTTTCGTTATTAAATACTGTAACCTTGGTATTATTTGTAATGATGTTAGCTTTAGGTTTGAATACTTTTTTAGCCGCAAATAAAGTTCTTATTTTAATTATGACCTTTATTATTGGTGCGATTTCGTTTGCTGTTTCTACACCTATACAAATGCTAATTATTAAAACTGCAAAAGGCTCCGAACGATTAGGATCATCGTTAAACCAAAGTGCATTTAATATTGGTAATGCTTGTGGTGCTTATTTTGCTGGTTTACCTATTGCAATGGGCTATGGCTTTACTTCGGCCGATTGGGTTGGTGCGGCTATGGCATTAAGTGGTATTTTTGTTGCTTTGGCTATTTTTACTTTAAGAAAATCGAAATCTGTAAATAAAAAAGAAGCTATTATTTGTAATTCATAATAGCTTCTTGATGTTTGTTGAGGGATATATTTGCACTTAATATTTTAGTACTTTAAATTCCGAACGTCTATTTTCCAAATGTTTTTCTTCTGTACATTTAGTGTTATCATCGCATTCGTTAAGTAGTTTTTCTTCACCAAAGGCTTTTCCAACGATATTATTAGGATTTACATCAAAGGTTAATAAATAATCTATCGTAGATTTTAAACGTTTTTCTGAGAGTTTTTGATTGAACGCTTTCGATCCTCTAGAATCGGTATGCGAACTTATTTCTATTACCAAATTAGGATGTTGTTCTAAAATTTTAGCCAGTTTTAAAATAGTATTTTTTGATGCCGTTTTAACCACCGCCGAACTAAAATTAAAATTCACTTTATCTAATAATTTTATAGCATCTTCAATAGATTTAAGTTCTTCAGCCTTGGCTTGTTCCTTTTCTTTTTCAATTTGGGCTAATCGAGCTTGCTCTTTTTCTTTAGCTAATTTTTCTTGTAATGCCTTTTCCTGTTCTTGAGCAAAAGCGATAGAATCGTTAACACGTTCTTGATAAAGTTGTTCTATTATTGAAATTTTTTCTTCTCCTTCTTCCGTTAGTTTCTTTTTAGTTCCAAATCTATAAACCACTCCTGCTGCATATTGCTTATAATTTGTAGTTTCAGGTGTAAAATTCATAGCCCATTTCCCCGATGCATTAAAATCTAAACCTATTCGCTCTGTAAACCATGTTCTAAAACCAAGAACAGCATTATACGTACCACGAGTAGCATTATTCGCATCCGTATAGCCAATACCAGCCCCAATGTAAGGATCGAACCAACCAGTTTCTCCTATTAGTTTATTTAAATCGTAACTTAATCTTGTATCTAGCGATAAAAAATTGGTAGTACTTTCCATATTTTGTAAATCAACTCGATTTCCAAAATTGTATCTTAAATAAGCGCCTATTACTTCTAAACCAAGTCCGTTTTCAAAATACTTACCAATGCTCACTCTAGAAGGATAAGCTACAGCATTCCATGTAGAATCAAAGTTTAATAAATTATCGAAAACATCGCCAGAATCATCAACAAAATGGTAGCCTAAGCCAACAATCCAAGAGCTTTTAATAATAGAATCGTTTTTTGTTAACACAGGAGTTTGAGAAAATCCTGAATACAAATTAACCACAAGTACGACTAACAGTAGTCTGTTTTTAAGTTTCATTTTTTAGTAAGATTTGAGGGTTGTTTGCAGCAAATTTTGTCTAATAATAAACGACCAAGAAATAAAAACTTTAAAAATATTGATTTTACCGTTAAACGGATTTTTAACAATTGTTAATCGGAACTTTTATTGTTTTCATCGTTGGCAAAAACAACAAAAGCACCGCGGTGGCGATGCTTTCTCTGCTATTAATAGGGCCTTGGGATTAAGACATTAAAGTACTATCATAGGAACTTCTATAAATAATAACTGGCTGTCATTTTTGGCCTTTATGGTAACACGCTTCGTTTCTGAAACACCTATAGCATCTCTAGATTCAAGTGTGTGATCTTCTATTTGTAAATTGCCCGCAATGTTCATTATATAAACTCCATGCGATTCACTTTTAAGTTCGTAAGTAAACTCGGTATCTTCTGCTAAATCTATTCGCGATAATTTAGCATCTTGATGAATTTTTAAACTTTCTGCGTGTTCGTCATCAAACGATGTTACTAAAGTTTGTAGTTTACCTTGTCTATCTTCAGCTTTAAATGTTTTTTGGTCGTACCTTGGTGAAACACCTTGTTTTTCAGGAATTATCCAAATTTGAAATAAACTTAAATATTCATCATTCGAACCATTAATTTCAGAATGCTGTACACCTGTACCTGCACTCATAACTTGTACTTCGCTTGGAACTACTGGAATCCATTCATCCCCCATATTATCGCGATGTTTTAATACACCTTTTAATGGAATGGTGATAATTTCCATATCGTTATGCGGATGTGTTCCAAAACCCATTTTTGGTGCAATTGTATCATCGTTTAACACGCGTAACGCCCCAAAATGAATACGCTCTGGATTAAACCATCCTGCAAAACTGAATGAATGATTGGCTTGTAACCAACCATGATTGGCAAAACCCCTTGTTCCTGCTTTATGAATAACTGTTTTCATTTTCTTTTTCTTTTTTTTATTTGATTTCGGCTGCGCTCAACCCAAAACTCATCTAATTTTATCAAGCAAATCGCTTAATTGAGATGCTTCTTCTTCGGTTAAATTAGCCAGTAAATCGTCGTTAAAATCTAAATCAATAGCACTTAAAAGTTCTAAACCTTTTTTAGTAATAGCAATGTGAACCACACGTCTATCTCCGGGACACGGCAAACGCTCAATTAAAGCTTTATCACACAATTTATCCATTAAACGAGTGGCATTGGGTGCTCGCTCAATCATACGTTCCTTTATGATTTGTACTTTTAACGGCTCTCCTGCACCACGTAAAATTCTAAGGATATTAAATTGCTGTGGTGATATTCCAAAAGTTTTAAAATACTCGTTTTGGTGACTATTAATCCAATTAGCCGTGTAAATAATATTAATTAAAGCCTTAACCTTATTATTTATAAACTTCGATTTTATGTCTTTTGAAATGTCTCCCATTGTTTAAAGACTTTTTTGAAACTGTTTCACAGAGTTTTTTAACTGTGTATCTAAATCTTCATTCGTAATTTTTCCGTCTTTAAAATTGTCACCGAAAAATGGTAATGAAAATGTTTCAATAATGTTGCCATCATGGAATGGAAAACGACCTTTTGCAATTTCTAAAGCGGTTAAACCTCCTCTACCACCTGGCGATGTTGCCATAAGAAGCATTGGTTTATCAAAAAACATTTTACCTTCAATACGCGTTAACCAATCGAATAAATTTTTAAAAACTGTAGCATATGTGCCGTTGTGTTCTGCTAACGACAACACAATACCATCGGTGTTTTTTAAAATATCTAAAAACTTGTGAGCATCGTCTGGAATACCTTTTTCATTCTCTAAATCAATACCATAAAGTGGTAAATCGTAATCGTTTAAATCTAAAACATCAACGTTTACATCTTCAACTAAACTTGAAGCGTAAATGGCTAATTGTTTATTTATTGAGGTTTTACTGTTGCTTCCTGCAAAGGCTATTATATTTTTCATTTTATCTGTTTTATTTGATACAAAATTACGTGAAATAAATTTATATTCCAAGGAATATATTTCCATGTTATCATTTTTAATATTTCGTTAACAATTGCTAGTAACATTCGTGTAATATTTTATAATTTAGCACAAACTGAAATTGCAATGGACATTAACTTCAATAAGAACGAAGATCACAACAAACTTTTAGTATCAGAATTAAAAAAACGACTTACCAAAGTGAAATTAGGTGGTGGTAAATCGAGAATTGAAAAGCATCATGCAAAAGGCAAATTAACCGCTAGAGAACGTATAGATTATTTGTTGGACGACAATAAAAAATCGATTGAAATAGCTGCATTTGCTGGAGAAGATATGTATGCCGAACATGGTGGTTGTCCTTCGGGAGGCGTTGTTGTAAAAATAGGTTATGTAAAAGGTAAACAGTGTATTGTAGTGGCGAACGATGCTACGGTAAAAGCGGGTGCATGGTTTCCTATTACGGGAAAAAAGAACTTACGCGCTCAAGAAATTGCTATAGAAAATAAGTTACCCATTATATACTTAGTCGATTCTGCAGGCGTTTATTTACCCATGCAAGACGAGATTTTTCCAGATAAAGAGCATTTTGGTCGTATTTTTAGAAATAACGCCATAATGAGCAGTATGGGAATCACCCAAATTGCGGCCGTAATGGGCAGTTGCGTTGCAGGTGGTGCCTATTTACCTATTATGAGCGATGAAGCTTTAATTGTTGACAAAACAGGAAGCATTTTTCTGGCAGGAAGCTACTTGGTAAAAGCGGCTATTGGTGAAAGTATCGACAACGAAACCCTTGGCGGAGCGACTACGCATTGCGAAATTAGCGGTGTTACCGATTATAAAGCCAAAAATGATAAAGATGCGCTTGATAAAATAAAAAACATCATTGATAAAATTGGTGATTACGACAAAGCGGGTTTCAACCGCGTTGATGCTAAAAAACCTCTTGAAAACCCAGACGATATTTATGGTATTCTTCCAAAAAGTCGTGCCGATCAATACGATATGTATGAGATTATTAAGCGTTTGGTTGATAATTCGGAATTTGAAGAATATAAAGCAGGCTACGGACAATCCATTATTACTTGCTACGCCAGAATAGATGGTTGGGCTGTTGGCATTGTAGCTAACCAACGAAAACTAGTAAAAACTAAGAAAGGTGAAATGCAATTTGGTGGTGTTATTTATAACGATAGCGCCGATAAAGCCACTCGGTTTATAGCAAATTGTAACCAAAAGAAAATTCCGTTAGTGTTTTTACAAGATGTTACTGGTTTTATGGTTGGTAGCAAAAGTGAGCATTCTGGTATTATTAAAGATGGCGCTAAAATGGTAAATGCGGTGAGCAACTCGGTAGTGCCAAAATTTACTGTAGTTATCGGTAACAGTTACGGCGCAGGCAATTATGCCATGTGTGGTAAAGCTTACGATCCGCGTTTAATTGTAGCATGGCCAAGTGCAGAACTTGCGGTAATGAGTGGTAATTCGGCTGCGAAAGTATTAATGCAAATTGAAAAAGCGTCACTTGAAAAACAAGGCGAAACCTTTACACCCGAAAAAGAAGAAGCACTTTACAATAAAATTAAAAATAAATACGATAACCAAGTTTCACCTTATTATGCTGCCGCCAGAATATGGACTGACGCGATTATAAATCCGTTAGACACCAGAACATGGATTAGCATGGGTATTGAAGCCGCCAACCACACTCCTATTGAAAAACCTTTTAATTTGGGTGTTTTGCAAGTATAAATTATGAAAAAAAAGCATCTTTTAGCTTCTATTGTCTTTTTAATGGTTGCTGTTATTTTTTATCTTATTTACTTGTTTTATATAGATAATAACGACAATATTAAATCCATTTATCTTATTCCTGAAGATGCTGTATACATTATTGAAACCCAAAAACCGCTGGACGATTGGAATACTATAAGCGAAAGTCCCATTTGGAAACACCTAAACACCAATAATTATTTTAACGCGTTATCGGAGAATTTAAATGCGCTTGACACCATTTTTAAACAAGAGCAAAAGATTTTAAACTACATTGGTAATCGGGAAATTTTAATATCAGCTCATATGTATGCTCCCAAAAAATATAGCTTTTTATACGCCATAGATTTACAAAAAATAGCCAAACTAAATGTTGTTAAAAGTCATTTAAACACTTTTATAAATGATGATTTTAAGGTGAGTAAGCGGATTTATCATCAGCATGAAATTATTGAAGTTTACAGTAATAACTCCCGAGAAACACTGTACATAAGTTTTATTAAAAACCAGATGATTTTATCTTATGTGCACACCATCATTGAAGCTTCAATAGACCAATATAACGAACCTAAAATTGGTAGAGATTTGCAATTTATTGAAGTTAATAAAGCGGTAGATGATGGTAATTTGTTTCGATTATTCTTCAACTTTAAATATCTCAATGCATTTACGAGCGTGTTTTCTAATGAAGAAACTGAATATGTAAAAACATTAAACAATAGCTTAAACTGGAGTGGTTTTAGTTTTAACATCGATAAAAACAACAATATTGTGGCCAATGGTGTTACAAAAACCAATACCAATGCTTCAATTTACTTGAAAGCTTTACAACAATCTGGCACCTCGAAACGCAGTGTTTTTAATATTGCACCTAAACAAACCGCTTTATACACCAGTTTTACGTTTAGTAGTTTTTCGGAGTTTTACCAAAATTTTGAAACCATTCAGCAGGAAAATCCCGAGCAATTTAAAAGTTATTTAGATGGCACCGAACAGATTGAAAACTTTTTAAACATTAATTTAAAAGAACATTTTTTTAGCTGGATTGATGATGAAATGGCACTGCTTCAAATGCAATCTACTGTAAGCCATTCGACTAAAGATGTGGCTCTTGTTTTAAAAACTAAAGATGTTGATGATGCCAAATACCGTTTAAACTTCATATTAAATCAAATAAAAAAACGCAGTCCCGTAAAGTTTAAAACGGTTAATTATTTAGGACACGACATAAATTATTTATCTATAAAGAGCTTTTTTAAAATTATTCTTGGAAATTTATTTAACACCATTGAAAAACCGTATTACACCTTAATCGACGATTTTGTTGTTTTTAGTAATAACCCTAACACTTTAAAAACCATAATTAAAAGCTACACCGAAAGGGAAACCTTGGCATTTTCTGATGATTTTACCGATTTCAGCGACCATTTTAACAGCAGAACATCGGTATTTACGTATGCGAATACGCCATATTTATACAACAACCTTTATCATTTTGCTGATGCTTCAACGAAACAAAAACTAAAAGAAAATAAAGATTATTTTATTTGTTTCCCGCAATTTGGTTTCCAACTATCGCCTGAAGATGACTTTTTTGAAAGCCGCATCGCCATTAGTTATCAAGACGTTGATTTGGTTAAAGAAAAGTACCAAATTTTAAGTAACACGACAAAAAACCAAACCAAAGCAAAAGTTGAAAAAGAGCTAACTAACGCCATGCCTGTTGATGCGGTTTTTAGCATTCCTGAAATTTATCCAACCGATTTAACCGCCGACTCATTTAGTAGAAAACACAGCAACGGCAATACCCGTTTTACAGTTGAATTAAAAGATGGTAAACCACATGGCAAATACCAAAGTTATTACAAAAATGGTGCTTTAAAATTATCGGGGAAATATAAAAATGGTGCACAAAGTGGTACTTGGCGCGCCTATAATTTTAACAAGGATGTGGTTTTAAAGAAACGGTTTTAAATTTCAAGTTTTGCCACTATTTGTTTATCTCTTGGTTTTGTTAACCTAATAATTTTTATATTTTTTGTTTCATTGGGTTTATTATAGTTTTTAAACATAGTGACTTTCATAAACGTTGGATTTTCCAATTTTTGGTATCTATCTCCATAATAATTTACTTTTATAAAGTAAGCACCTTTTTTGGCTTCTTTTAAAGTATATTCTTCGGGTCCGAAACCTTGTGTCATGTCTTGAGATAATCGTCCGCCCAATTTAGTCTTATTATTACTAAAGTAGCATTCTTCTAAATCTGGATCTATAACATGTAAATCGATATCTGTGTCGTTATGATTCCAGTCAATAACAATTCTAACATCAAAAGTAGTTTTAGTTTCAAACTTCTTTTTAAAATTACTATTATCAATATTTGGGAAATGTTGCAATACATTATTCAATTCATTTTTAGCTATAGTTTGCATACCGCTAAACTTTCTTCTATTGCTATTGCTTTTGTATACGTTTTCGTTAACGATATTCTGTAATAGTTTAAAAGCTTGTTGCTCTAAACCTATTTCTTTATAAACCAAAGCTAAGTCTCTGTAAGATTGCGTGTCTTCAGGTCTTAATTTTAAAACTTGGGCATACACAAAACTTGCTAAACCATAATTATTTCTTTCTTCAAGCTTATACCCCAAAACGCGCATTAATTCGTAATTATCATAATCTACTTCGGCTATATTAGTTAAGATTTTTAATTCGTAATCTCGATTATTCCATTTTTTAAAATAATCATGAACATCAATATAAAACGCTGGTAAGCGTCCGTAAGTTTCTCTCTGAATTAAATAAATTTGATATGCATCGTTTACAGAAGTAGCTTTTTCAAGAGCTTTTATATATGGTTCATTGTTTATAACCGTTTTTACTTTTAGTTTACCTCTATATTTGTTAACGGTATTGGTATTACTTGAACTTTCTTCATGATTACTAGATGGACTGAAATTACTCCATTTTGTTGAAATAACAACTACTCCATTTGCTGCTCTACTGCCATAAATTGCAGCCGCAGAGATATCTTTAATAACTGTAACACTTTCAATATCATTGATATTAACAAAGTCATCAATATTACCATTTACAGGCATACCATCTACTACAAACAAGGGTTGACCTCCATTACTCAAAGAAGCTGAACCACGAATTATTATATTAGGACTTTGCCCCGGCATTCCTGAAGTATTTGTTATTTGAACTCCTGCAACTTTACCTTGGATAGCTTGAGCTACATTTGTAAAACCATTACTACTCAACGATTCGTTTTTTATAACAGTTACCGAACCAGTTACAGAGCTCTTGCGTTGAGTGCCATAGCCCATTACCACCACTTCATCCAATGCTGCAGAATCCTCTTTCATGGAAATATTTATTGTATAGCCATCTTGCACAGTTGTTTCTAAAGTTTGATAACCAATGTAACTAAAAACCAAAGTAGAACCTGGAATTGCATCTATAGCGTATTTTCCATCAAAATCTGTCGCAACACCAATACTAGTTCCTCTTATTATAACGTTAACACCTGGCAGTGGTAAACCAGATTCATCTGAGACAACACCAGAAATATTCCCGCCTGAACTGTTAGATCTATTTACTTGCTCTTCACGTGTTACAATATTTTTATGCTGTTTTCTATTTACAATACTATTGTATTCTTCAAGTAATTCTTCTGGTGGCGTAATATTATATTTTATATAATCCCAGACTGTTTCAAGCACAATTAAAGAGGTAAAATCGCTAACCAAATTATAAGATTTATTGTGCTTAATTATTTCATCTTTATTCAAAGTGTTATCTTCTTCGAGAGCTTTTAACTTCTTCTGAGCCCAAATTCGTTTAACCAAATTGTTATTGACTTCTGGAGTAATCTGAAATTGAATTTTTTGAATAGTATCATTGCCGTAACCAAATTTTAGAACAACAGAATCGTTTACTTTAAAGTTTTTTGCAGTAAAAGAAAAGTCGTTGTCTACTGAAAAAGGTTTATTTGGGTAAGCTTCTAAATGTTTATTAGATGATTGAAAACCTAAAAACTTGAACGATTGGTATTTTACCTTTTCTAGAGCTTCATTAACTGTAGTGGTTTTAAGGTTAATGTATTTTCCTTTGGTTGATTCGGAAATATTATTCAATTCGGAATGATTTGCCTTTAAAATAGAGTTTACAACAAAAACAGGTGCTATGGTATTAACAATTAAATCACTTAAATTTTTCATTCCATCTGAAAACATTAATATTTCATCTGAAGAATTTTGCAGAAATAAACTTGCGTAAGATGTTCCGCCATCGTAAATAATATGAGTTAGCTCGCTTTTTAAAGCTTCCCATTTACCACTTTTAATGTGATACGTTTTATCAAGTAAAATACTGTTACTAAAGGTAATTAACTTAACATTTACTTCATTTAAATAATTTAGGTATGCGTTTAAAAACTTAAGTTCATTTTCTAAGTCTCTAGATTTCATTGAGAGTGAAGCATCCCAATATATTGTGATAGATTTCGGCTTTTCTCTTTTTCTTTTTTCTGTTTTTAAAGTTTTGTAGAAATAAAAATAGTCTTCATCTGCAATTAATTTAGTGCTCTTATAATTTTGAGGTATTTTTATTAACAACGATGTTTCTGGAGTGTAATTATTACTCTCAAATTCGGCAGAATAATTACTGTTTATTGTATTGAATTTAAAATTACTTAAACGGCCTTTAGTTAACTCTGGCTTTAACTTTTGATTTAAAATGTCCATCTTAAAGGCAAAGTGATCTAACTTCTTTTTAAACTCCAAAGGCAAATGAAAATAATGCGCGCCTTCACTTAAAATAAGCTCTTGTTCGTAAGCTAAAACCACACGTTTATGGCCGTTCGCAGGAATAGGATAAATTCTTGCTTTGTAGTTATTACCAGTACCTTTTTCTAATAAAACAGGATCAACACCTCTCCTAACAACAGCCTCGAAAGCAACTCTACCTTGTTCCTTTTCAACAACTACAGCTTCTCGTAATTTATTGTTGACTTCGAGTGCCAACCGAGATACATGCTGATTTTCTCCTAAAGGAAATGCCAATTCGCCTTCTAAAACAGCATTTGTGGGGTTGTAGAACAGCATATCGTAAGTTGTTGTTGCTATGTTTCCTACTACCTCGACTTCTATATCTAGTGATGAAATGCCTAACTTATCCTCTCCGACATTTATAGTTGGTATACTTTGCGAAAATGCAATTGCAGATATAAACACAAATGTTAATTTTAAAAACGTTTTCATAATAGTTGATTTTTAAGTTTACCTTAAAACTATTACGTAAATACATTTTTTAAAACCAAGAATGAGGGAACGAGTGGTTTGGGTTAGGGAAAAATTGTTTAAATACTAATCTTTATCTAAATTTAAATAATATAGCTTCGCTGCTTCCTGGATTTCATCATCTAAACTATCATCTAATGCATATGAATATAAAACCCATTTATCATTAGGTTTATAAAACTTAAATATAAACCTAATAGGTTGTCGGTCATATTTTACAAGATATGAGTACAATACAAAACTTTCTGAAAATTTCTTTATTGTTATTAATTCTTGTCCATAATATTTCCCCATATAACTTTCAGTAAATCCATTTACTGTACCAACAACTTTATCAATATCATCTTTTACTCTTTCGGTCCATTTATTTGTTCCATAAAGTTCTTTTACTGCTTTTCCTGCATCTACTTTGTATGTATTAAAAAATGTATCAATCAAGCCTTGTGGATTAGACTGAGCAAATAAATTCATTGAAAGTAAAATAAAAAATAAAATAAATGTGTTTCTCAAATTCATAGTATTATAATATTTAGTTAAAAATTAATTAAATTATTTAATCTCTGTATCAAAAGGAAACAACAATTGAATCCCTTTTTTCTGAGAAATGACTTTAATTTTTTGGTACATTTTATATTGCTCCTCGCCTAGCTCTTCCATTAAAATTGTTTCTTTGGCTTTTACAAGTCCGAAACTTTCAAGCATTTTATCTAAATCTTTTTCAAAAATTGGGTATTCTACTTTGCGATATTCGGCTAATTCTGCAGTTTCTGCCGCGTATTGTATGGCTGCATCCAATCCTCCTAATTCATCTACTAAACCTATATTTAACGCATCGGCACCCGTCCATACACGACCTTGAGCAATAGCTTCAACATCATCTCTGGTTAGGTTTCTTCCGTCAGCAACACGCTTAGTAAACAGTTCGTAAATATCTAAAATACCTTCTTTAATAAATGCGCGTTGGGTATCGTTTAACGATTCAAAAAAGCTATATGTTACAGCATTTTCGTTGGTTTTTACTTGTTCGGCATTAATGCCAATATTATCGGCTAAAGCTTTTCCGTTAGGCAACATACCAAAAACACCAATACTACCAGTTATTGTTGTTGGTTCAGCAAAAATTCTATCGGCATTACACGCCATATAATAACCACCTGATGCCGCTAAATTACCCATAGAGACAATTACTGGTTTTACCTGTTTTGTAAGCTCAATTTCGCGCCAAATCAATTCACTGGCCAAAGCACTTCCACCAGGAGAATTAATGCGCAAAACAACCGCTTTAATTCTACTATCACTTCTGGCTTTTTGTAAAGACTTAGTCATGGTACCTTGACCAATGGCATTCTCATCTCCTTCTCCATAAATAATATCGCCTTCGGCGTAAATTACAGCAATTTTATTGGCGCTATAATTAACCGGTATTTTAGTTGAAGCATATAACGCATAATCTTCAATAGTAATGGTTTCTAATGGTTTTTTTTCGCTAATACCAATGGCTTGTTTCATAGCATTCACATACTCATCGTGATAGGCTATTTTATCTACTAATTGGTTTTTAAGTGCCAAATTAGGGTTGCGACCTAAAAGGCTATCGGCGATGGTATTTAGAGTTTCAACAGGAATATTTCTACTTATTGAAATATCGTTTTTTATTTCTGTCCATAAAGACGATAAATAGACTGTAATTTGTTCGCGGTTATTGTCACTCATCACATTATCAAGAAAAGGTTCCACCGCACTTTTGTATTTTCCTAAACGGATAACTTCCATTTTTAAACCCGTTTTCTCTTGAAAATCTTTAAAATACAAATGCTCGCTGTACAATCCTTTAAATTCCATCATACCAGCGGGATTAATGTAAACTGTATCGGCGACCGAACTTAAATAGTAATCTTTTTGCGAATAAATATCGGCATAGGCCACCACAAATTTCCCCGATTCTTTAAAATCTATCAAAGCTTTACGCAGTTCTTTAGTCTGTGTTATACCCGCATTTATAAAATTATTATCAATTGAAATTCCTTTTATATTATTATCGGTTTTGGCAAAATGAATGGCATCGATAATATTGAATAACCCGTTTTTCTCTTGTTCATCTAAAAATGGATATTCAGGAAAAACAATTTTACCAGCATAATCTTTAATAGGAAAATCGAGCGTTAACTCTAAAACCGAATTGGCTTTGGGTTTAACAATAGTATCGTCGCCAGGACCTAACAACATACCAAGGCCTAAAAGGGCAAAAAAACCTAATAATAAAAATACAATAATACCTACTACGGTAGAAAGGACGCGTTTTAAAAAATTCATATTTGCTATTTAATTAACACTTTGCTTGGGATAAAGCTAATGTTTTTTGTCTGTGAATTTTACCTGAAGCTGTTTCAACAAACTTAGGTATTTTAATTATTTCTTTAGGTTTTTCGTACTTATCCAACACATCAAAAATTGAAGTATCGAAAGGTTCTTTATCGGTTTCAACCACAAATACTAATTTTTCACCTAAAGTATCATCAGGTTGTGCCGTTACAAAAAACTCTTCTTTTATTTTGCTTTGAAGTTTTCGTTCTATTTGTTCTGGATACAATTTTATACCCCCAGAATTTATAACATTATCGAAACGCCCTAACCACTCAAAAGTGTTTTCAGAATGTATCTTTACAATATCGTTTGTTATAATTTTATTATCAGAAAGTTTTGGTGCGTTAATAACTAAACAATTTCTATCGTCGGTTTCAACGGTAACATCGGTAAGTGTTTTAAAATAATTATCACTTGCAGTAGTTTCAATATGATTTAATTTTTTAACTGCAATATGAGATACTGTTTCGGTCATCCCATAAGTTTCGTATATCTGTGTTTTTTTATTTTGAATAGATTCTACTATGGGTTTTGATACCATACCGCCACCAACAATAATGGTTTTTACCGTATTAATGTAAGGCTCTAATTTTTTAAGTTGCATAGGGGTTAACGCACAAAAATCGTATTGCTTTTCAAAATCGATTACAGGAAGAGCGGCGGGCTGTACCATGTCGAGTTCTAATCCTAAAATGATGGCACGTACAATCATCATTTTTCCTGCAATAAAGTTTGAAGGTAAACAGTGAAGCACTTTATCGCCAGGTTTTAAATTAAAAAAATCGCCAGTTGCCAAAGCAGAATTAATCATGGCTGATTTTTTAATTTTAAGCAATTTAGGCTTCCCTGTAGAACCAGAAGTTTGCACCTCTACATAATCATGCTGATCTAACCAATCTAATAAAAATTCACCTAGTTCTTTTTGGTAGCCGAAGCCTTCTTTTACGTAATTATATGCGATTTCCATTAAATCGTCATACTTGTAACTTAAACCATCTAACTTAAATTTTAGGTGGACATTTTTATAGGTTGGTGTCATAGCTAAGCGTTATTTATTCAATTATTTTATAGTTTTCTTGCACGGGTTCATCAACTTTTCCTAATAGTTTATCTTTCCAATTGTTCCATTTATAAACTTTAGAAAAAAGATACAGAATTATTGGGTAAAACACGATAACAGGCAGTAAAATTTCTGTTATTGTTGTGTTTGCTTCTTCTGCGGTATATCTAAAAATAGCATCGGTTTGTAAAGCCGACCAATCACTAGTTACTAAAAGCGCAGCCATTAAATTATTACCTAAGTGAAATCCTAGAGCCAGTTCTAAACCATCGTCCATTAAAGTCATAATTCCTAAAAGTAAACCCGTACCAATATAAAACACCATAGTAATAAAACCCATTTCGGCAACTTCGGGGTTGGCACTATGCGCAATACCAAACATAACCGAAGTAAAAATTAAAGGAAACCATTTATTTTTTACCAAAATGCCAATATGCTGCATTAAATACCCTCGAAATAAATACTCTTCTAACCCGATTTGAAACGGAAATAAAAGGATGCTTATTACAAAAAGAATGGCAAATTTTACGGGATTAAACTGTAATTCTACTTGACTAGAATCGGAAAAATAAGCCACTGCAAAACTACCAACGGTTAAGGTTACAATTATAAAAAATGAAAAGAAAATACGCTTAAAATCGACCTTTTTTCTTGCTGTGGTTAACGATAACAAACTGCGTTCGTGTAAATAACGCACTAATAAAAATAGTAACCCTAATAAAAACGCAAAAGGCAACAAATTTGCCACTAATGAGATGTTTGATGGAATGGCTTTCATGGTCTCGTAAAGCTTTTCCATATCTTCTTTACTTGTAAATAAAAAAGCAATAAAATTAATTATAAAAATACCCGAAATTAACAAGGCGGTTAGTAAAAACATCCATAATTCGCGTTTGCCTTTGTATGCTTGTTGTATATAATTCATTTATAAATTGAATTTAAAATCTTTATTCATATCAAAACTTAAAGTTCCATTTTTTACCTGTAATGGTGACTCAAAATTATTGGTAAATAATCTACCTGTACCTAAACCTTGTGGCATGTTACTATGTTTTTTGTAAGTGTATTGCGCAATTGCATTAAGCCCAATGTTACTCTCTAAAGCACTAGTAATCCACCAACCAATATTATTGTTTTCTGCAATATTTATCCAACTATCACTTCCTGCAAAACCACCAACTAAACTCGGTTTTAAAATAATGTATTGCGGTTTTATAGTTTGTAGCAATGCCGTTTTGTTTGTTACAGAAAAAACACCAATAAGTTCTTCATCTAACGCAATTGGTAATGGTGTTTGTTCACAAAGTGTCGCCATAGCTTCAGTTTGACCTTGTTTTATAGGTTGTTCTATGGAATGAAGCTCTAAATCTGATAATATTTTTAACTTCTCTAATGCTTCTGAAGCTGAAAATGCCCCATTCGCATCAACTCGCAATTCAATATCGGTTTTAGAAAAACTTTGCCTTATCGATTTTAAAAGATTCACTTCCCTTTGAAAATCGATAGCGCCAATTTTCATTTTTATACACGAAAATCCTGCTTTAATTTTATCCTCAATTTGTTGTTTCATAAAAGCTTCGCTTCCCATCCAAATTAATCCGTTAATGGGGATATTAGCTTCACCAGTAGTAAATTTTGAAGAAAATAAACGAAACGGATTTTCATTATTTAACGACAAAAACGCCGTTTCTAAACCAAATTGAATACTCGGGAATTCTATTGTAGCGTCCAACAAAACTTGTAAGCCCAAATTAATATTTTGGCAAACCCATTGCAGTTTGTCTTCGTAATCGGGTCTGTCATCAATTGAAAGTCCTCGAAATAAACCACATTCGCCTACACCCTTTTTACCATCTTTATCGAGAATTAAAAACCAGGTTTCTTTTGTTTTTAAAACACCTCTTGAGGTTCCGCTAGGTTGTTTAAAATTAAGAATGTATTGTTTGTAGTTAGCAGTAATCATTTACAATTCAATAGATTCCCCAATATTTAAAAGCATTAAATCCTTATCCTTTTCAAAAAACTTTCGTTTGGCTTCCTCGTGGTCAATTTCAATGTAACCAAAAGTATCAAAATGATAGCCTAAAATTTTATCGCATTCTACAAAATCGCTTGCTAAAATAGCATCTTCAATACCCATAGTTAAATCGTCGCCAATAGGTAAAACAGCCAAATCTAACTTAGTTTGCATTGGTATTAATTTCATATCGAACGTTAAAGCCGTATCGCCAGCAATGTAAATGTTTTTATGCTCACTTTCTATAACAAAACCTCCTGGATGCCCGCCATAACTTCCATCGGGAAACGAAGAAGAATGAATGGCGTTTACATATTTTACGGTACCAAACTCAAAGTCCCACTTACCACCATTGTTCATATGATGTACATCTAAACCTTTATTTTGATAATGCGTGGCTATTTCCCAATTGGAAACAATTAACGCATTAGTACGTTTTGCAATAACTTCGGCATCGGCTAAATGATCGCCGTGAGCGTGAGTTATTAAAATATAATCGGCTTTAAGTGCATTAACATCAATTATTTCTGAAGCTTTTTCGTTTGGAGTAATAAACGGATCAACAATAATATTAATATCGTTAATTTCTATACCTAAACAAGCGTGACCGTAAAATGTAATTTTCATGTAATTTTTTATTTAAAGTAATTGACCGACTCCCATCAAAATAGCTAATAATACCGTGGTTAATGCCACTTTTTTAAGTTCGGGATCTAACAATTTTGGTTCTTTATTTTTAACTACCGTTTTTAAGTGTATGAGTAACGGAATAAAAGCAATTAAAAATATTAAATTTAAAGCATTTTTATAAAATACAACTCCAAAAATTATAGCCAAACTTAACGCAGTTATTATTAATGCAAAATGATATATTTTAGCTTTTTGAGCTCCTAATTTAACAGCCAGTGTAATTTTATTGACTTTTTCATCCGAAACTCTATCGCGCATATTATTCAAATTTAACACGCCCATACTTAACAGTCCCACAGTGCAAGCTGGTAAAACCGGAATAAAATCAAGGCTTTTTGCAAAAAGTGTATAACACCCTAAAACACTAACCAAACCAAAAAATATAAATACAAAAATATCGCCCATAGCCCGGTAGCCATAAGCATTGTCGCCCACAGTATATTTCATGGCTGCAATAATTGATGCGACACCAAGTACTAAAAACAAGCTACTTAATAATAAATAATTTGTACCAAACGCCACATAAATAAGCGTAATTGCCAATAATAAAGCGATAACTATATTTAGTTTAATGGCTTTAAAAAGTTGTTTAGGTGTTATTTTGCCCGATTGAATAGCTCGCTCTGGCCCTATGCGTTCGGCATTATCGGTGCCTTTTACGCCATCTCCATAATCGTTGGCAAAATTGGATAAAATTTGAAAACTTAGCGTTGTTAAAATAGCTAAAATACAAACTGACCAACTAAAAACACCTTTATAATGTGCTAAACATGATGCTAAAATTATACCAGAAACCGACAAAGGTAGCGTACGTAAACGCATTGCCGAAATCCATACTGAAAATGTACTCATATTAAGGAATCCATTTTTTATCGAAATTAGGCTTACGTTTTTCTAAAAACGCATTTCTGCCTTCAACCGCTTCATCAGTCATGTAAGCTAAACGCGTGGCTTCACCTGCAAACACTTGTTGTCCTACCATGCCATCATCGGTTAAATTCATGGCAAATTTTAACATTTTAATTGAGGTTGGTGATTTTGCTAAAATTTCCTGTGCCCATTGGTAAGCCGTACTTTCTAATTCATCATGTGGTATTACCGCATTCACCATTCCCATTTCGTATGCTTCTTGAGCAGAATAGTTTCTACCTAAGAAAAATATTTCACGTGCTTTTTTCTGCCCTACCATTTTAGCCAAATATGCTGAACCATAGCCACCATCAAAACTGGTTACATCAGCATCAGTTTGTTTAAAAATAGCGTGTTCTTTACTGGCTAAGGTAAGGTCGCAAACCACGTGTAAACTATGGCCGCCACCAACTGCCCAACCAGGTACAACTGCAATAACAGCTTTAGGCATAAAACGAATTAAACGTTGTACTTCTAGTATATTTAAACGATGATACCCATCTTCGCCAACATAACCTTGATGTCCGCGAGCTTTTTGATCGCCACCTGAGCAAAAACTATACACACCATCTTTAGTAGAAGGCCCTTCGGCAGATAAGAGTACAACGCCAATATTTACATCTTCATTTGCATCATAAAAAGCATCATATAATTCACTAGTGGTTTTTGGCCTGAATGCGTTACGTACATTTGGTCTGTTAAACGCAATTCGGGCCACACCATTACACTTTTTATAGGTAATATCGGTATATTCTTTAGCAGTTTCCCACTTTGGTTGATTCATAAAATTTAATTTTAGCCAAAAATAAGTTTTATTTTGAAAATGTTTAAGTTCACCATAATATAATTTCGTACTCTTTTTCTTGTTAAATTTATACTTTAGCGGATTTTTAAAAATTTAAACCGAATTTATTGTAGTGAAGTTGATAATATTTTATGATAATTTTTACGAATCCAGCAAGAAACAACAATTGAAATTATTCATCTCGTAAAAAGCCCTGTTAACGTAAACTTAATGTAGTACAACTAGTATTAATTATATAATTTTGTTTTAAATTTAATTAACAAAGTGAAAGTTAATTTACATAAATTTTGCATTTAACCGATTTTTTATGTATTTTGCCGATAATTAAAACCCGAATTTATATGATTTTAACAATTACTCTAGTTTTATCTACACTAATCGTAACCAACTTACTGCTTTTAAAATTTAGCTGTAACAAAATTTCAAAGCCAAATAACAGAAAACCTGTTATTTTAAGACCAGACCTTACCATGTTACAGGAAGCTGAGACGCTTGCTCCAACAGGTAGTTAGTTTTACTAAAGTGCTTATTGCCAAACCAAAAACCGCGATTGGCGCTTAACGGTGACGGATGTCCCGATGTAAGTACATGATGTTTTTTAACATCAATCAACTTTGTTTTTTGCTTTGCATATCCTCCCCAAAGCAAAAACACTAAGTTTGTTTTATTATTACTTAGCTGTTTAATTACAGCATTGGTAAATGTTTCCCATCCTTTTTTTTGATGACTCCCTGCTTCATGTTCACGTACCGTTAAGGTTGCATTAAGTAGTAAAACTCCTTGTTTAGCCCAACGCAATAAATTGCCACTTTTAGGATATAAAACACCTAAATCGGCTTCAATTTCTTTAAAAATATTTACTAAAGAAGGCGGATGTTTTATACCATCATTTACCGAAAAACAAAGTCCGTTAGCTTGATTATAACCATGATACGGATCTTGACCAATAATAACCACTTTTACATCGCTAAATGAGCAAGCATTAAAAGCATTAAAAATTTCATGCTCTGGCGGATAACAGGTTTTTGTAGTATACTCTGTTTTAACAAAATCTAATAAATCATTAAAATACGGCTTATTAAACTCGTGGTTTAAATAAGGCAACCAACTCTCATCAATGTTTAAAATCATTTCTAATTAAAAATTTTAAACAACAACTCTTTTAACAAATCTCCTTGTGGTACCGCATTGGCGTTAACACCTTTGCTTTTAACATCAAATTCGCGCAATGTTGCTACAACTGCACTCACCTTTCTCATAGGATAATTTCGGGCTGCATTAATATATTCGTTTACAAAATATGGGTTTATTTTTAATGCCGAAGCGACATTACGTGGCGATTTATCTGCCAACCCATGAAAATATAGTAATTGCGAGAAAAAGTTAAACAATAAGGCTACCGTAACCACTATGGGATTATCTTTGGGGTTATTTGCAAAATAATTAACAATGCTAAACGCCTTTTTAATATTGCGTTCGCCAACGGCTTTTCGTAACTCAAAATTGTTGTAATCTTTACTTATTCCAATATTCTCTTCAATATGAGCGGGTGTAATTTCGGTGTCTTTTGGTAAAATAATTTGAAGCTTTTCTAACTCATTATATATTTTACTTAAATCAGTACCTAAAAACTCTACAAGCATTTGAGCTGCTTTTGGTGTAATCGTGTATTTTTTAGGAGATAGCACACGGCGAATCCAATCGGCAACTTGGTTTTCGTAAAGCTTTTTACTCTCGTAAATTACGCCTGTTTTCTTTATGGTTTTATACAACGATTTACGCTTATCTATTTTTTTGTATTTATAGTTAACAACTAAAATGGTTGTTGGTTGCGGGTTACTCGCGTAACTTGCCAACTTCTCGATATGTCGCGATAAATCTTGGGCTTCTTTTACAATAACCACTTGGTATTCGGCCATCATTGGGTAACGTTTTGCATTGCTTACAATGTCTTCAATAGTAACATCTCTGCCGTATAACAACATTTGGTTAAACCCACGCTCTTCTTCGGTTAAAATGGTATTTTCAATAAAATCGGAAATTTTATCAATATAATAAGGTTCTTCACCCATTAAAAAATAAATGGGTTTTAATTGGCCGTTTTTTATATCGGTTACCAGTTGTTTTACTTCGTCCAAACGTGTATTTATTAAAGATTACAGAAATTAAAATTGAAAATGCATTACAATTATTTCGGAAGAAAAACACCCAAAATAACATTATAATTATAAATTTGCTTTGTGCAAAAACTTAATTTCCCAACATATTCGTTTCGGTTCAAAAATAACGAAAATAAAGTTTCTATTTTTGATAGCATTCGTAAAAAGTTTGTGATTTTACAACCTGAAGAATGGGTGCGCCAACATTGTATTAACTTTTTAATAAACGAAAAAAACTACCCTATTTCTTTAATAAATGTTGAAAAAGAAATTATTATAAACGATTTAAAAAAACGCTACGATATTGTTGTTTTTAAGCCTAACGGAAGTATTTACTTAATTGTAGAATGTAAAGCACCTAAAATTAATATTTCGCAAAGCACTTTCGACCAAATTGCGCGCTATAATTTAAATTTAAAAGCCGATTTTTTAATGGTAACCAATGGCTTAAATCACTATTATTGTGCTATGGATTTTAAAAATGAATGTTATAACTTTTTAGCAGACATCCCTAGTTTTTAATTATGAAAATTGCCATTGTAATATTAAACTGGAACGGAAAACAACTGCTTAAACAATTTTTACCATCGGTTATTGAATATTCACCTGAAGCCGATATTTATGTAGCAGACAACGCATCAACTGATAATTCTGTTAAGTTTTTAAAAGCTGCTTTCCCAGAAATAAACCTCATTCAAAACAACATAAATGGTGGGTATGCCAAAGGTTATAACGATGCTTTAAAACATGTAGAAGCTGATGTGTTTTGCTTACTAAATAATGATGTAGAAGTTACAAAAAATTGGCTACAACCTATTACCAAGGAATTTAACAACGATACAAATACAGCGATTATTCAACCTAAAATATTAGATTTTAAAAACAAAAATTATTTTGAATATGCTGGAGCTGCTGGTGGTTTTATTGATAAATATGGATTTCCTTATTGTCGCGGACGCATTTTTAACACCCTCGAAAAAGATAACGGACAATACAATAATGATTGCGACATTTTTTGGGCAACAGGCGCCTGTTTATTTATAAAACGTTCGGTTTTTACCATATTAAATGGTTTTGATGAACATTTTTTTGCGCATATGGAAGAAATAGACTTATGCTGGCGAGCAAAAAACTTAGGCTTTACTATTAAATACATTGGTAACGCTACGGTATACCACGTTGGTGGCGCCACTTTAAATGCTATAAATCCTAAAAAAACCTATTTAAATTTTAGAAATAACCTTTATATTCTAACCAAAAACGCCAAAGGCCCTCTGTTCCCATTAATTTTTACACGTCTCCTATTTGATGCTGTCGCTGGTATTAAATTTCTACTAGAACTAAAACCATTACATACGCTTGCTATTATAAAAGCGCATTTTGCATATTACAAACACTGTAATACATTACTTAAGCAACGTAAAATGTCCAAAAACAAGATAAAGTATTATCATAAAAAATCTATTGTTCTTGCATATTTCATAAGTAAAACCAAGCATTTTAGCGAATTGTAATTTGGATAGCAAAAGTTTTGTTAAAATGTTAAATTCCTCGCTTTTTTATATATTTTTGTGTTAATCTTAAAGAGAAATTAATCCTAAACAGTATTATGAAAAAAGTTTTAATACTTGGTGCATCAGCTATGTTAGCACTAAGTTCTTGTGTATCGAAAAAACAATTTACAGACTTACAAGCAAAACTCAATGAAAAAGAAGATTTGCTTAACTCTGCAACCGTGAAACTAAACTCTTGTTTAGAAGAAAAAGCTTCTACATCAGCACGAGCAACAGCCTTAGAAGAGCAAATTGCAGATTTACGCAAGTACAATGAAAATTTACAAGTACTATCGGCTAAAGGAGCCAGCAACGTAGAAAAAACCCTTGAAAGTATAAAAGAAAAAGATCTTAAAATTTCGCGTTTACAAGATGCGCTTACCAAAAAAGACAGCGTAACATTAGCTTTAGTTACAAGCTTAAAACGCGAGGTTGGTATTAACGACCCGGACATTGAAGTTAACGTAGAAAAAGGCGTTGTATTTATATCTATTGCCGATAAATTATTATTCCAAAGCGGCAGTTACAATGTAACTAGCAAAGCTAAAGGTGTACTTGCTAAAGTAGCAAAAGTTGTGAATAGCAAACCAGATTTCGAGTGTATGGTTGAAGGTCATACCGATAATGTACCGTATCGTAAAGAGCCCTTGTTAGATAACTGGGATTTAAGTGTAAAACGCTCTACCTCTATTATTCGCGTCTTAGAAAGTTTAGACGTTAACCCAAGCCAGTTAATTGCTGCTGGTCGTAGCCACTACGTACCATTAGTAGATAACGATACCGCTGAAAACCGTGCTAAAAACCGCAGAACCCGTATTGTTATTTTACCAAAAATCGATCAGTTTTACGACATGATTGAAAAAGAAATGAAAAATTTAGAAGCTGGTAATTAATCCACTTTTATAACACTTTAAAGAGGCTGGTTAAAACATTATGTTTTTCCAATCAGCCTCTTTTTTTATGCCTTTAAATGGGCGTTACCCTAAAGGGTCAGGCTTTCGGTAGTCGCTTCCCGACACGTCGGGCGAGCTCCAACAAATACCTCAATCCTTAACGCAAAAACTCAGTGCTGCAAAAAAAATCAGGCACCACTATTAACTATTTGTCCTTCATACGCCAACTCTAAAAGTTCAATAGCTATATTGGGAGCGTCTGCTATTAAGTCCGCTTCAATAATTTTAATAGGCCAAGCCTTAATTAATGTCCAAGTCATTGACACTGCAGAGCTATCATCTATCAATTCAATAACAATTGTTTCCGGATTTACAGTATTCATTATTACAGCACGGTACCAATTCCAGAAGTTATTATCATCTATAAAAACCCCTTTTTTAAGTATTACACTACTTGTTTTGATTCTTTCAAGTTTTTTAACGCTTGAAACCAAATTACTATTACCAAGTAGTTGTTCCGATTCAACATATAATCCTGATACTTCTTGAAAAGCAACAACATTATTAAGAGTCTTAAATTTTACTCGGAAATAAAACTTAGGAATTAGCCATACTGCAACTGATTCTTGACCTTCATCTGCCATAATATTGTAATGTTATGCGTAACAAACTATTTGTTACAGTTATAAATTATTAATAGTATTATCCTAGACATAAGAAACTGCCAAATCAATAATAAAAATAAAACAACTGATGAATCTCAAATAACAAGATTCGCCAATTAAAAACGTATTATAATATTAATTGCTACTTAGGGAAAGAATTTAAATGTAAGAATATTTTTTAAAACAGCAGGTAAAATGGCTAGTTTATGTCTTCGCACCAAACCGCCAATTCATTGCCAGAAGGATCTAGAAACTGGAAACGTTTACCACCTGGAAATGAAAAAGTATCTACCGAAATTTGTCCGCCATTTTTAATAACTTTTGCTTTTATGGCATCTAAATCCTTATGATGCAACACCACTAAAACACCATTAGTTATTGGGGCGTTAGTTTTTTCAAAACCACCTTCAACGCCACTATTTTTAAAGGCTATGTAACTATCGCCATAATCGGTAAACTCCCAGTTAAAACAAGCAGTGTAAAATCTTTTAATGTCTTCTAACTCTTTAGCTTTAAATTCTATGTAGTTTATTGGTGTATTTACCATGTTTTTATTTTAAAAAATTTCTGTGCTTCCTTTACCTTCGCGTACTAGAATGGGTTCACCATCAGATAAATCGATTACTGTTGACGGTTCGTTACCGCCATAGCCGCCATCAATTACCAAATCGACTAGATTATCCCATTTTTCAAGAATAAGTTCAGGATCGGTGGTGTACTCAATAATCTCATCATCATCGCGAATTGAAGTTGAAATAATAGGATTACCAAGTGTTTTTACTATATCTAAAGCTATATTGTTATTAGGAATACGAATACCTACTGTTTTTCGTTTTTTAAACGGATTTGGCAAGTTTTTAGAACCCGGTAAAATAAAAGTATAAGGTCCCGGAAAGTTGTGTTTTAATATTTTAAACACCGAGGTATCAATTTGTTTTACATAGTCGCTTAAATTACTTAAATCGTGACAAATAAATGAAAAGTTAGCCTTTTCAAGCTTCACGCCTTTTATTCTCGCCACGCGTTCTAGCGCTTTTATATTTGTAATATCGCAACCTAAACCATAAACCGTATCGGTTGGATAAATTATTAACCCGCCACGTTTCAACACGTTAACCACCTTCGAGATTTCTTTTTGGTTGGGGTTTTCTTCGTAAATTTTTATAAAATCAGCCAATTTTTGTATCTTATTATACGTTTAAAAATAATATAATTTTAGATATGAAGGTTGGTTTTAAAGTTTTAAGCTATTTTTTTATCGCTGTAACACTTCAAAATTGCTCAACCGCTTCCAACGATACTAACGAAAACACTGAAGAACCTAAATTATATTATCAAGAATTAAATATACCCTATGGTGATGAGAATCGTCAAAAATTTGATTTGTATTTACCTGCCAACCGAACTTTAAATACAAAAACTATCATCTTAATTCATGGTGGTGGTTGGGTTTCGGGCGATAAAAGCGATATGAATACCATTAAAGATTTAATAAGATCTGATTTTCCAAATTTGGCTATCGCAAACCTAAATTATCGCTATGCAAATTCCGAAAACAAGCCCTACCCTATGCAAACCAACGATATTACTAGCGTGATTACTTATTTAAAAAGTAATGCTGAAAAATACACCATATCGAATAACTTTGGGTTTATTGGCGTTAGCGCTGGTGCACATTTATCGTTATTATGGAGCTACGCACTCGACACCGATAAAAGCATAAACATGGTTTGCAGTATTGTAGGCCCTACAAATTTAACAGATCCGGCTTATCTAAATAACACAAGTCCTGAGCTACAAGCTCTTTTAAATATGTTTGGAGAAACACCGGATATCGCTTATTTGGAAGAAGCAAGTCCGTTGCACCAACTCACAGCAAGCGCCCCACCTAGTATTTTATTTTACGGTGGACAAGATCCTTTAATTCCAACAACTCAAGGTACCGATTTACGGGATAAACTGGCTGCGTTAAACGTAACACATCAATTTACTTTATACCCAAACGAAGCTCATGGTTGGGAAGGTTTAGCATTACTTGATACTTGGACGAAATTAAAAGCGTTTATACAAACGCATTTAAATTAAACGAATTCTTTATTTTCTAGATTTAAAATAGACTTAACAAAAACGATGAACGGCTACAACTTTGATAGTTCGAACCGTTACTTATCCAACTACCTCCAATTTAGCAAAACGAAGCAACAACTTTTTAACACCAACTTGAAATTTAATTTCAGCTTTTGTATCTGGCCCTGTTCCTTCAATTTTTATAATTTCGCCCGTTCCAAAACGGTTGTGCTTAACCGTATTACCAACAGCAATATTATTATCGAATAAATTAGCACTTCCCGTTTCCGCATTACTTTTACCTACAGGTTTTAAATTTTTAGGTGTTGGTGCTTGATATTTTTCTGCTGCTTTTTTTGTTGTTCCTTTTTGAAACTTTGGCCGTTTTGCTGGTTTAAAACGTACATTATTAGCATCGGTTCTCCTAGGTTGATCTGGCATAACATCGCCAAAAATATCGGCAGAAAGCATCGGGTTTATGCGGCGTTCTTCAATAGGTGTTTCTATTTCTAGATATTCTTCATCTATTTCTTCAATAAAACGACTTGGTTCAGAATCTACCAGTTTTCCCCAACGGTAACGTGACAGAGCGTACGTTAAATAAGCCTGTTTTTCGGCTCGCGTTAAGGCTACGTAAAACAAGCGGCGCTCTTCTTCAAGCTCACTACGCGTGTTCATACTCATGGCACTCGGAAACAAATCTTCCTCTAAACCAACAATGTACACATACGGAAACTCCAATCCTTTTGCTAAGTGAATCGTCATAAGCGCGACTTTATTGCCATCATCTTTATCGTTATCCATATCGGTAGAAAGGGCTACATCTTCTAAAAATTCGGCTAACGATCCTGTAGCATCGGCAATTTCTCTTTGGCCTTCAACAAAATCCTTCATACCGTTTAAAAGTTCCTCAATATTTTCCATTCTGGTAACACCTTCGGGCGTGCCATCTTTATTAAACTCTCGAATTAAACCACTGGTTTTGGTTACATATTCAGCAAGTTCAAAAACATCAGCCGTTTGGTTCATGACTTGGAAACTTTCAATAAGCGTCACAAAATCTAAAAGTTTACGCTTGGTACCAGAGTTTACTTTAACATCGGTTTTATCGATGTTTTTCATCACCTCAAAAATCGAACGGTTATAACCATTGGCGGCAACCATAAGTCTATCAACCGTTGTCTGACCAATACCGCGTGGCGGAAAGTTAATAACACGCTTTAAAGCTTCTTCGTCTTTTGGATTAATTATCAACCTTAAATACGACAATACATCTTTAATTTCCTTACGCTGATAAAAGGATAATCCGCCATAAATTCTATACGGAATATCGCGTTTACGCAAAGCATCTTCAATAGAACGCGATTGTGCATTGGTACGATACAAAATGGCAAAATCACTATTTTGAAGCTGATGATTCATTTTATTATCAAAAATAGTACTTGCTACATAGCGACCTTCATCGGCATCGGTTAACGAACGATGCACCACAATTTTGCCGCCATCGTCGTTGGCAGTCCAAACCACTTTATCTAGTTTGGTTTGGTTTTTATCTATAACCGAGTTTGCTGCGTTAACAATGTTTTTTGTTGAACGGTAATTCTGCTCTAAGCGAAATACTTTTACATCCAGATAATCTTTCTGGAAGTTCAAAATATTATTGATGTTTGCGCCACGGAAGGCATAAATACTCTGCGCATCATCACCCACAACACATATATTTTGAAACTTATCGGATAAGGCACGTACAATTAAATACTGCGAGTGGTTGGTATCCTGGTACTCATCAACCAAAATGTATTTAAATCGGTTTTGGTATTTAGCTAAAACCTCAGGAAAACGCGTTAAAAGTTCGTTTGTCTTTAACAACAAATCATCAAAATCCATCGCACCAGCTTTAAAACAACGCTCTACATAGGCTTTATAAATCTCTCCCATTTTTGGGCGTCGCGCCATAGTATCGGCTTCAATTAGTTCTGGATTTTGAAAATAGGCACGAACTGTAATTAAACTGTTTTTATATGATGAAATTCGCGAACGAACTTGTTTGTACTTGTAAATATCTTTATCCAAATTCATTTCTTTGATAATATCGCGTATCAATCGATCTGAATCTTGAGTATCGTAAATGGTGAAATTACTTGGATAACCTAGTCTATCGGCCTCAATACGTAAAATTTTAGCAAACACCGAGTGAAACGTTCCCATCCATAAATTTTTAGCTTCGCTTGCACCAACAATGCTGGCAATACGCTCTTTCATTTCGCGAGCGGCTTTATTGGTAAAGGTTAAAGCCAATATATTAAACGGATCGATGCCTTTGCTCATCATATAAGCAATTCTAAAAGTAAGCACACGTGTTTTACCCGATCCCGCACCAGCAATAACTATCATGGGACCATCTATTTGTATGGTTGGCGCTAATTGCGCGTCGTTTAACTGACTTAAATATTTCTCCAAAATCTACAAGTAATTTAAAGGCGTGAAATTAACCATTGTTTAGCTTTTATTTAAAAGCTTTTATTAATAATTATAAACAATATACTTTACCATAAAATATGAAACCGTTAACTTTTATATGGATTGAAAGTTTAAAATTTTAAATATATTAGCTTCTATTTTTTAAATTAAACATGAATACTTTTCTCGATATTTTAGGCAATATCCCATGGTGGGTTTACATTATAATTATTTTAGCGTTAGTTGCTATCCGTGATATTTTCATTCAAAAATCTCACACGATAAGCCATAACTTCCCTATTGTTGGTCACTTACGCTATTGGTTAGAAAGTATAGGTCCAGAAATGCGTCAGTATTTTGTAGCAAACAACCGTGAGGAATTACCTTTTAATCGTATTGAACGCGGATGGATTTATGCTTCAGCTAAAAAAGAAAATAACTACGAAGGTTTTGGTACCGACAGAGATATTTACGCACACCAGCACATTTTTATTAATAACGCGATGTTTCCTTTTAAAGTTGATAAAAATCATCCTAATAGCATAGACAAATCGTTTTTACCTTGTGCCAAAGTTATGGGCGCCTTCAACAATAGAAAAAGGCCTTACCGACCAGCATCGATAATAAACGTATCGGCAATGAGTTTTGGTTCACTTTCAGCTAAGGCTATAGAATCCTTAAACAAAGGTGTAAAAATTGCTGATGCTTATCATAATACAGGTGAAGGTGGCTTATCCCCTTACCACAGTCATGGTGGCGACGTTATTTTTCATTTTGGAACAGGCTATTTTGGGGTGCGTGGTGAAGACGGAAACTTTTCGCTGGAAAAACTAAAAAAACTTGTTGAAGACAATCCTTTTATACGCGCCATTGAAATTAAACTATCGCAAGGTGCTAAACCAGGAAAAGGCGGTGTGCTTCCTGCGAGTAAAATAACCAAAGAAATTTCGGAAATTAGGCACGTGCCTATGGGGCAAGATGTGCTTTCGCCACCAAACCACTCGGCGTTTTCAACCATTCCAGAAATGGTCGATTTTATTGAAACCATTGCCGAAGCTACAGGATTACCTGTTGGTATTAAAGCGGCCATTGGAAAACTTAACCAATGGAAAGAACTCGCCGATCTAATGAAAAAAACAGGAAAAGGCCCCGATTTTATTACTGTTGATGGCGGTGAAGGTGGTACTGGTGCTGCGCCACCAAGTTTTGCCGACCACGTATCGCTACCTTGGGTATATGGTTTTGGCGATTTGTACAAACTTTTTAAAGATAGAGATTTAACCGAGCGAATTGTATTTATAGGCAGTGGAAAATTAGGTTTTCCTGCCAAAGCCGCTATGGCCTTTGCTATGGGTGCCGATTGTATTAATGTGGCTCGTGAGGCTATGATGAGTATTGGTTGTATACAGGCGCAAGTTTGCCATACCAACCGCTGTCCTGCTGGGGTTGCCACACAAAGTAAATGGTTACAACAAGGCATTAATATACCTTTAAAATCGGAACGTTTAGCCCAATACTTCAAAACATTTAAAAAGGAATTTATAGAAATAACCCATGCT
Source organism: Neotamlana nanhaiensis (assembly GCF_000943555.1). GTDB lineage: Bacteria > Bacteroidota > Bacteroidia > Flavobacteriales > Flavobacteriaceae > Neotamlana > Neotamlana nanhaiensis. Next base: position 204,989 of record NZ_JTDV01000005.1, read on the forward strand.
GCTGGTTACGAACACCCTTGCCAATTTACTATGGATGATATTGAAGTAAATGTAGACGACCACAACTTATCAAAACAACTAAGTAACACTTACCAATACAACAAAACTCCTGTACCATTTACATCGATGCAAGATTTAAAAGATTGTATATATTTGGGAGGAAAAAAATAATTTATGGACGCACAAAGATTAATCGATTTACTATCATACACGATACCAACCGTAATAACGGGATTAATAGCTTATTACTTTTTTAAAACACACACGCAAAATGAAGACGGCCGTCGCCGATTTTTATTAAAAAAAGATTTACAAGTTAACGCGCTTCCAACACGTTTGCAAGCTTACGAACGCATGGTTTTATTTTTAGAGCGTATTTCTCTTTCAAAACTTTTAGTTCGTGTTTCGCCTATTAGCGATAATAAAGAAGCTTACGAAAGCTTACTTATACAAAACATTGAGCAAGAGTTTGAACATAATTTAACCCAACAAATTTATATTAGCGAGAAATGCTGGAATATAATAACCGCTGCAAAAAACGCAACTATTCAACTAATTAGAAAAGCTAGTTTACTAGAAAAAACCGATACTGCAAATAAATTAAGAGAAGTATTGTTAAACGAAATGATGGAACGCAAATCGCCTAGCGATGCAGCTTTGGCTTTTGTAAAAGAAGAAGTTTCAAGTATTTGGTAATTATTCTCGTAATTCGTTCGATTGCGCTTCCGATAATTTGTCTTTAGCATAATCAAAACCTTGTTGCCACCATTCTTTCATTAATTTTTTATTGAAAATCAAAGCATTTTCGGTTAATCGTGATGGTGTGTAAAATAAGTTTAAATCAACATTTTTATTTTTAGCCGCTAGTTTTCCTATAATAATATCGCTTCGTTCTACCTGATCTAATAAATGCCCAAATAAATTTATTAAAAGCGAAAACGGGTTTTTCCCCAACACTTTATTATAAACCATTTTTTCGGTATCTAAAATAATGGCATCAACTTGCGTTGCGCCACGTAAAATAGCTTCACGAATAGGAATAACACATCCTAATCCGCCATCGGCATACTCAAACCCATTTCGTTTTACAAGCGACATAAACGGAATGTAATTACAGGAAATCCATATCCAATCGCAAAATTCATCGTAACTAAAATCATTAATCGATTTATATTCTACACAATTTTTAGATAAGTTTGAAACCGTTACCACCACATCTTCCTTTGTAGCTCTAATTAAATCGAAATCACCTTTAGTAAAATGTTTTTTAATATGTTTTCTTAAGGCTTTACTTTCTCCAAAAGTGCGTTTCATTTTAATAAATTGCCAAATGGTATTTACAAAATCGATCGACACGAACTCGCGATCGCCTTTTTTTCTGATAACAAATGGGTTTACGCTAAAAATATCATCTTGATTTACACTGGTATATACATTATGAATCTCATCGATTTTTCCCGCTGCCAAATGCGGAATTAATAAACTCCCTGTTGATGTTCCTAAAAACAAATCGTATTCGCGTTTTTGTTCTTTTATTAAATATTCGGCAACACCACCTGCATAGGCGCCTTTGCTTCCTCCTCCAGAAATAACTAATGCTTTCAATGTTAAAATATTTAATTGTAAATATATAAAAGTAAAAACTGCCAACTAAGCTTTAAGTATTTAAGCTTTAAAAATATACCTAACATTGGGTATTTTAACTAAAAAAAGGATACATATATCTTTTAATTGTATCGGTTTAAAAAAAGAATATCTATTTTAGTTTCAGCTATTAACAATTCTATTTCCTATGAGAAAAACCACTTTTCTTACAGTATTTGCGTTTTTAATTTTAAGTGTTTCTTTTTTTGCTTTAAATAGAAGTTTTAATTTAGAATTACCTCGAATTAATCACAGCAAAACACCATCATTTTTACCTCCAACAATAAATTTTACTTTTAACAATAGTGGCGCCTGTTCGGGTACTCAAGTAAATTTCACATCAACTGTTTCTGGCGATGGTCCATTTACGTATTTATGGACGTTTAGTGACGATGGTAGTACGAGTACCAATGCTAATCCGTCGCATACTTTTAATGCTGTTGGCTGTGGTATTCAAAATGTTAATGTAACATTAACAGTAACCGACGCAAACAATGAATCTGCAACCATAACCAAACAAGTTCCTGTTTTACGGAAACCAAACCTAAATTTCTATGATGTTGATGCAGAAGCTAATTTTTCACCGCATTTTGATAATTGTGGGAACAATACCTCCGACCCTACATACACCATAACTGTAGGTAATAGATCTAATGGTAATTGTATAACTTCGTATGATATTAATTGGGGGGACAATACAACCGAAACGAATGTAACTTTTCCGCTAACACACACTTACGCGCAACTAGGATCATATAATATGACGATTACTGCGCATGGAACCGATTGTGATAACAAAATAACTTATTTAGTAAAAAATTCAAGTAACCCAACAGGAGCTATTGTAAATCCAGGAAACACGGTAAACCTTTGTACTCCTATTGCTCCTATACAATTTGCCATAGGTTCTTGGGGTACAAATCCACCAGATACAAATTATTATATTGATTTTGGTGACGGTACCATTATAACTTACTCGCAACAACAATTAGAAGCCTCTACTTATTTTGATGCTGCTAACCCCGTAAATTCTGATGATTTTCCAATTCCACATGAATATACAGAATCGAATTGTCCAGATTATAGTTATACTGCTGTTTTATATATAACCACGTCTTGTGGAGAAACTACACTTACAGCTGGTCCAATTATTATTTTAAAAAAGCCTGATGTTTCTTTTACCAACGATTCCAGTGGTTGTTTAAATATGCCTGTGCAATTCACAAACACCTCAACAACAGGTTATAATCAAAATTGTGATACATCTGCTGGTTATTATTGGGATTTTGGTGATGGAACCACCTCAACATTACGCGATCCTAACCATACTTATACCAGTCCTGGTGTTTACACTATTGAATTATATGCCCAAAACTTTTGCGGTACAACCGATACCATTTCAAATACAATTTGTATCGAACCAGAATTAATAACCGATTTCACCTTAAACACCAATAATGACTGTTCACCACTAGCTGTGCAAAGCACGAATACCACCGATTTTGCTCAAAGCTGCGGTGGCGAAACCTATCTTTGGGAAGTGGATTATACGCAAGGGTTTTGTGGCAGCACAACACCGCAATGGAGTTTTACTAATGGAACCAACGAAAACTCAGCAGCACCTTCTTTTGAATTTATTACTGCAGGAACTTATACCTTAACCTTAACAACTACAAACTCTTGTGGTGATAGCGAACACACTGAAGTTATTGAAGTAAAAGAACCTCCACAAGCAAGCATAAACCAAATTGACGATTTTTGCGGAAGCGCATCCTTTAACCCTTTAGCAACCGTAAGCACTTGTGCTCCAACCTCTGAAACCGTAACCTATGCATGGAGTTTCCCTGGCGGAACACCTGCAACTGCCAACACTTTAGATCCTGGAACTGTTAATTATACAGCACCTGGCGATTATACTATAACTTTAGAAGTAACCAATAGCTGCGATACCGTTACTGCAACTTACGACTTTACAATTAACCCAGAACCAAGCATTACGAATACCGATGTTAATCAAACCATTTGCTCGGGAACTGATACGAATGAAATTGTGTTAACTTCCGATTTAAGTGGTACAACATTTTCATGGACAGCAAATGCTCCCGCAGTTGTAACTGGTTTTTTAAGTTCTGGAAGCGATACTATACCAGTTCAAACTATTTTTAACTCTGGAACAACAGCCGAAGATGTAACTTATACGGTAACACCATCGTTAAATGGTTGCGACGGAGCGCCACAAATATTTACAGTAACAGTTGAGCCTGCACCCGAGTTCACAACTCAACCGCAACCCGAAACCGTTTGTTTAAACGGAACGATTACACCTTTAACAGTTGCCGTTAACGGGTCGGGCACGCCAAGTTACCAATGGTACAGTAATACGGTTGATGATACTTCTTCGGGAACAGAAATTACAGGAGAAACCTCAAATACTTACACACCTCCAAATGATACTATTGGAGTTATATACTACTATTGTGTTGTTTCATTTAGCTCGTCTGGAGCTGGTTGTAATCAAATAGCATCCAATACGGCTAGAATTGAGGTGGTTGAAGGTGTTCAGATAGACACAGAACCACTAAACACTCAAAGTCTTTGCGTTGGTGGTGAATTAAACAATCCGTTAACGGTTTCGCATTCGGGTGGAACAGGTACTGTATCTTACCAATGGTATAGCCATACAACCAATAACAATACTGGTGGAACAGCTATTTCTGGAGCGACCGATGCTTCTTACACGCCACCAACCTATACAACCGCAGGTACATTTTATTACTACGTCGTTATTTCTTTAAACGGAAGTGGTTGCGGAGATATCACCAGCGCCGTTTCTGAGGTTATTGTGGTGGACGCTCCTACCATTACGAGTCAGCCTTTAGCTTCACAAACACTTTGTCAAGGCATTATTCCTCAAGATTTGGAAGTAGTGGTTTCAGGTGGCCTTGGTGCAACATATACCTATCAATGGTATAGCAACACTACTAACACCAATGCAGGCGGGACTTTAATTTCAGGTGCTACAAATAGTACATTTACAACTCCAACCACCAATGTTGGTACATTGTATTATTATTGCGAAATTTCGCAAACTGAACCAGGTTGTTACACCAAAAGCAATACAGCAGAAGTTAATGTAAATGCGGCACCAAACATAACCAATCAACCCACTTCGGAAACCATTTGTTTTGGTGAAACTTTTAATGCCATATCAGTGAGTTACAATAATGGTGTGGGTACTCCAAGTTATCAATGGTATAGCAATACCGTTAACAATTCTACTTCTGGAACTGCCATTTCAGGAGAAACAAATGCATCATTTACACCACCATCGGGAACTGTTGGAACTACTTATTATTACGTGGTTATCACCTTTGCTTCTGGTGGATGTACTCAAATTACGTCCGATATCACAGAGCATACGGTAAACCAAACGCCAAGTATTAGCAATTATAATTTAACAATTTGTAGTGGTGTTACTTTTGATATTTCTCCAGATGAAACCAATGGCGACAACGTTCCTAGTAACACTTCATACATTTGGGACACACCAACTATTGCACCAACTGGATCTGTTACGGGTGCTTCAAACGAAACTGTTGGAGCTTCAAGCATTAGTCAAACCCTTACAAATACCACTATAAATCCTGCCACAGTAACTTACACGGTTACGCCTACATCAGGAAACTGTGCAGGAACTCCATTTACGGTTACTATCACCGTAAATCCTTCAATAAGTGTAACTGAAACTATCGCAAATAGTACCTGTTACAATTCACAAAGTGGTTCGATTGATATTTCTATTACTGGTGGTGTACCGTTTACTTCAGGAAATTTATATCAAATAACATGGATTGGCCCTAACGGATTTACAAGTAATATCGAAGATATTAACAACTTAGAACCTGGTGATTACACCGTTACTATCAACGACAACGGCGGATGCCCATATAGCAACACATACACGATTATCGAACCCGAAGAACTTATTTTTAGTAATGTATATTTTGATCCTGAAACTATTTCGTGTTTTGGCGCGAATGATGGTAATATTGGGATTGATATTTCTGGTGGTACAACGCCCTACACTTACAACTGGACGCTTAACGGAACGCCATTTAGCACCGATGAAGATTTAACAAATCTCGGTCCAGGCGATTACGAAATTACGGTAACTGATGCTAACAATTGCCCAAGTATTTCCCAAAGTTTTCAAATTATTGAACCTGCAGAATTACAAGTTGCTTTATCATCGAGAGTTGATGTGATTTGTTATGGTGATTCAACCGGAGAAATTTACATCAACGTTAATGGCGGGCGACCAAACGAATTAAGCCCTGGTGTTTTTGACTATACATATGCTTGGACAGGCCCAAATGGATTTAGTAGTAGCAATCAAAATATCAATAATTTATTCGCAGGCACCTATAATGTAACTGTTACAGACAGATCGGGTTGTACAGATACACTGGAAATTATTGTTAACCAAACCGGCGAAATAACAATAGATTATACAGCCACCGAAATTAAATGTTATGGCGATAATGATGCGGTAATAACTATAAATTCGATAACGGGAGGTATTGCACCATATACGGTTAGCTGGAGTAATTTAGGTTCGGGTATGGTACAAGATAATTTATCGCCAGGAACCTATGTTATCACGGTAACCGATGATGCTAATTGTGTAAAAGAAGCGACTATTTTTATAGAAGAACCTCCTATTTTTAGAATAACACCAACAACAAGTAATGTGAGTTGTTATGGTGCTATGGACGGACGAATAACTCTAAATTTTGAAGGCGGTATTGCCCCAATTACTTTGGTTTGGGACGACGACCCAACTGCCGGTGTAGAACGCAATAATATTGGTCCTGGAACGTATTCTGTTACTATTACCGATGGCACACCGTGTACAATATCAGAAACTTTTACGATAACAGAACCAGCACAGTTAAACCTGTCTGCTAACACAACAGATGCTTTAGATTGTGATATTGCTGAAAGTGGCGCTATAAACCTTGTGGTTACTGGTGGCTCCATGCCGTTTACTTATTCTTGGTCTAACGGTGCAACCACTGAAGATTTAAGTAATATTCCACCAGGAGATTATTCGGTTACCGTAACCGATGCGAATGGTTGCGACGTTTCTGGAAGTTGGAACATTAACCGTTTTGAACCTTTAATTGTTGATGTTGAAACACACACCATACACGACTGCGCGACTCGCGAAGTCAATCAAACTTTTGAAGCCAAACCTAGTGGTGGTGTTCCGCCGTATCAAATACAATGGTCTAGCGGAACAGTTTCTGGTACAAATAATGAGTTTATGAGCACCAACCAAAATGGTTTAACTATCATTGATGTTACCGACAGCATGGGATGTTCAATTTCATACTCGTATCAAGTTGAAATTCCTGTTTTGGGTTATCCTGATTTTACCCAAACCTCCGAAAGCTTCACAAATTTCGGATTTTATTCAAAATTAATTCCTATTGAATTTACCAATGAATCTACAGGAGATTTCGAAGCGGTTTCTTGGAATTTTGGTGATGGCACTTTTTCTTCCGACGAAAGTCCAACTCATAGTTACAATAACGAAGGTACTTATACCATAATTCAAACGGTAACTTATCCTTTTGGTTGTGCATATACCAAAGAAATCATTTTAACTATCGAGAAAGGCTACAGCCTTATGGTGCCTAACACATTTACCCCAAACAACGATGGCATTAACGATTATTTTGTTCCTAAAACTAAGGCGTTAACCGATATGACCTTTAGCATTTTTAACACCTGGGGCAGTTTAATTTTTTCTGAAAGTGGTGATGCCTTGCAAGGTTGGAACGGCACGATAAAAGACTACGACACCGAAAACGGAAACTTTTATTACACCTTAACTGCTAAAACACTTTACGGTGAAACTATTACTAAAAAAGGCGCATTTTCTGCATTAAAATAAATTGCTATACATGAGGAAAATAAAACTATCTATCCTAATAATTTTAAGTGGTCTTTTTTTTAAAGCCGAAGCTCAAGATCCTGTTTTTACGCAATACTTTTTAGTTCCAGAAACGCTAAACCCAGGGTTTTCGGGTTTTGAAGACGCCACTTATTTCGGCATATTACATCGCACCCAATGGCCAAGTTTAGATTTACGAATAAATACACAATACGCATTTATTAATACATGGATTGAAAATTTAGATAGCGGCGTTGGCTTTAGTATTTTAAATCAGCATGAAAACAACACCAATTTTAACCATTTACAAGCCAATGTAAACTACGCTTATATAGTACGGCTTGGTAACGACTGGGCGTTTAGACCCGCTGTAGAATTAGGTTTCGGAACGCGATCGTTCAATTTTAGTGGTATTGTTTTGGGCGACCAATTAAATATTAATAGCGGAACAGTTAGCAATTCCTCTTCCGATCCGTTTGCCATGAATGCCAACGATAACAAAACATTTTTCGATTTTACAGCCGGCTTTGTTTTCGACCAACAGAATATTTACAACGACACCGATTTATGGTTTGGTTTTGCTATAAAACACCTTAACCGACCAAATATTTCGTTTGTTGAAAACAGTCATGTGCCTTTAGATATTTTTTACTCTGTTCATGCTAATTATAAATTCCCGTATTTAGACCGTAATAAAATGCAAGTGTCACTAAATTACATGCAACAAGGCGAATTTAACCGTTTAGATATTGGAACAAATATTAAACTAAGCAAATTATTTATTGGTGCAACGGCTGTAACTAACCCAAATAAAAACCATTCGCAGAGTCATTTACTTACATCTGTCAATACTTTTATTGGTTTAGAATATGAAAAATTACGCTTTGGTTTCTCTTACGATTTTAATACCACAAAAATTGGAAACACAAACGGTGTTTACGAAATATCACTAACCTATTTGGCAGGCTGTTTAATTTGTAGAGATCCTGCTAGAATGGAGCGTAGGAAGTAGTTATTTGGGTTTTATAACATTCAATAATTCCTTTGCAAACTTTACCAAACGCCAATTATGATGCGTAGTTGCTTGCTCTAAATTACGTATACATTCGGCATTACAGGCTTCTATTTGATGTAAATACTGGAATGCATTCATTCGGGTTTCGTAACCGTAGTTTGGACTTGTGTAATTTGTAAGGTCATTTAAATATTTTGTTTTGTTTTCAGGTTCGTAGTCTTCTGTAACTAATGCCAACGTTAACCATAAAAGTCTAACATTTTTATCGTTAAAGCCGATTATTTCTTTGGTTTTATTCAAATAATTTTGGCGCTGTGGCGGAAAATTTCTCCATAAATTAAACAAAGCTGCTTCAATAGTTACATACGATTTATCGTCGAGCAAACTTTCATACTCCGTTTTTATTGATGGCGAAACGTTAGTTACATATTTTGCAATGGCTTGACGCACTTTTAACGGGTTCTTAAAATCGGTCGCCGATATTTTATCTGGAATTTGCGATACTACTTTAGCTTTAGCTTCATCGGAAGCGTAATACTTCAAATAGTCTACACATTTTGAGCTATAAACCTCGCAATCTACCATAAGATACTCATTTATATAAGTCGATTTTTTTAAGTTTAGTAAAGCATCATCATAATTAAAGGTTTCAGCCATTAACCATGTTTCAACAAACTCCGATAAATCAGTTTTGCTATATTTTTCAACTTCATTTATAAAATCATTGGTTTCAACATTTTCAAATTTGTATTTCTTTAAATAGCTTTTAACTGCTTTTTTAAAAGTCTTATCTCCTACTTTTTCTCGTAAGGCATGCAATACCCAAGCACCGCGTTTGTAAAATGTAGTACTACTCGCTTTTGGGTTTAGTAACGATGTTCCTCCTGCTCCTGCTTTATCTTGCTCGTATAATTCTTGCGCATATTCGTAAAGTTGCCAGTAATAATAGTTTTCTCCAAACACATCTTTTTCGGCCAATAAAGCATAATACGTAGCAAAACCTTCTTGCAACCAATGGTGTGTTCCCGAAGTTTCGGTAACTAAATCGCCAAACCACTGGTGTGCAAGTTCGTGCGCATTTACATTAACATAGTTTTTATCTACAAAACCCACATCATCAACCATAAAAGCATCAGAAAAAATGGTGCAACTGGTGTTTTCCATTCCGGCATACAAAAAATCTTTTACAGGAACTTGTTTGTAATTTTGCCAAGGATAAGCAACTCCAATTTCATCTTCAAGAAAATCGAACATTTGTTTTGTGTAGCGGTATGTTGACTCTACTTTTAAGGTATCTTCAGGATAATAATACATTTCTAAAGGAATACCGCTTTTAGCAATTTCAACGTTTTTCCTGTACTTCCCAACAGCCAAGGCCACTAAATAACTACTCATGGGTTTGCGCATGTCGTAATGCCAAATGGTTTTATTAAGACGATTTTCTTTTCCTATTAACTTTCCATTGGCAATTACTTGATAATCCTTGTCGAATGTCACGTTTAAATCGAACTCTATTTTATCGTTCATATCGTCGATACTTGGGAGCCAATTACTGGTGTATTTGCCTTGTCCTTGCGTCCAGATTTGTCCAGATTTTACCACAATTGCCTTATCGATACGATTTTGATTAACTTCAAAATCACTCGAAGAGACATCGCTCCAATCTATGAAATACATGGCTTTTTTAGGTGAAGTTTCCCAAGTTACTTCTAATTTATGTCTTGTTTTTGCTTTAAATTTATGTTTTATAATAAGATGTTTACCATCGTATAAATGGCCTTCAATAGCATCATTTAAAATATATTTAATTTCTGAAAAATTTTGAGCATCTAGAAAAACAGAATCGATGTCTTTTAATATTTTCAACTCGTAAATCGCTTTTCCTTTTACTTCTTTATTTTGAAGGTTGCCAAAGGCAATTGAAGCTCTGCACGATTTAAAATCAACGTAATCAGTTTGTTGCGAAAAACCAAACCAACAAAAGCATCCAAAAACAAAACACAGTACATTTTTCATAACATAACTTCATCAAGTATAAGACCAAAATAGCACTTTTAATCTTAAACGAAATAACTTAAATTCGCTTTTATGTCTGTTAACCTTCAAACACCCATAGATTATTTAAAAGGCGTTGGGCCTAATCGAGCTACTTTGCTAAAAAGCGAATTGGGTGTTTACACGTATCAAGATTTAATCAACTTATTTCCAAACAGATATATTGATAGAACACGATATTACAAAATTAACGAGCTGCAACAAACTAATGCCGATGTACAAATAATTGGAAAAATTACAGGATTTAAAGAAGTAGCTCAAAAACGTGGTAAACGACTTGTTGCTAATTTTCAAGACGACACAGGTGTTATGGAATTGGTTTGGTTTCGTGGCCATAAATGGATTCGAGACAACCTTAAAACCAACAAACCTTATGTCGCTTTTGGCAAAGTAAATTGGTTTAGTGGTAAATTTAGTATGGCACATCCGGAGTTAGAACCTCTAGAAGAACACGAAAAAAATATTCGTTCTGCGATGCAACCCATTTATCCATCCACAGAAAAATTATCGAATAAAGGCATCACTAACAAAGTGGTTAGTAAAATCATGCAACAACTTTTTATTGAAACTAAAGGTCGATTTGTTGAAACCTTGTCGAAACCTATTTTAGAAGATTTAAAGTTGATTAATAAATCTGAGGCCTTATTTAATATTCATTTTCCTAAAAGTACAGAGCTACTTCATAAAGCTCAATTTAGATTAAAATTTGAAGAACTATTTTATATACAGTTTCAATTAATAATTAAAAATTTATCGCATAAAAAGAAAATTAAAGGCCTACCTTTCGATAAAGTTGGCTCCTACTTTAATACCTTTTTTAGTGAGCATTTACCTTTTAATTTAACCAATGCCCAAAAACGTGTTTTAAAAGAAATTCGTGCCGATTTGGGTAGTCAAGCACAAATGAACCGTCTTCTGCAAGGTGATGTAGGCTCTGGAAAGACGATAGTCGCGCTTATGTCAATGCTCATGGCACTTGACAACGAATACCAAGCCTGTTTAATGGCACCAACTGAAATTTTGTCAGTTCAGCACTACAACGGTTTAAGAGAGTACTGTAAAAAATTGAATATCAACATAGAATTACTTACAGGTTCAACAAAAACTTCAAAACGAAAAAAAATTCATAAAAGTCTAGAAAATGGTGATTTACAAATATTAATTGGCACGCATGCACTGCTTGAAGACAAAGTAAAATTTAAGAATTTAGGACTCGCCATCGTAGATGAGCAACACCGATTTGGAGTCGCACAACGAAGCAAATTATGGAAAAAAGGACCAACAAGTCCTCCTCAATCCTCCCATTGGGAGGAAGCTAAAACAGTACGCCAAAAATACATGACAGCTCGCCCATCAACATACAATCTTTTAAAAGAATTACAGACTAAAAACAAAAAACAAGCCACTGAAGCAGAACAAATTTTATGGGAATGTTTAAGAAATAAAAAACTAGATTTAAAATTTAGAAGGCAACATATTATTGATGAGTTTATAGTTGATTTTGTTTGTATTGAAAAAAGCTTGGTTATTGAAGTTGATGGTGGCTATCACACTTCCATCGAGCAGAAAGAAGCAGACGAACTTCGAACTCTAATACTAAAAGAAATAGGTTTTAAAGTTATCCGTTTTACAAACGAGCAAGTAATTGGTGATATAAACAACGTTTTAACTTATATCGAAAACACTTTAAAAAGCCTCCCTTCTGGGGAGGTTGGTGGGGCTTCTATCCCACCCCACATTTTAGTTATGACTGCCACTCCAATTCCGCGAACACTAGCCATGTCGGTTTATGGCGATTTAGATATTTCTGTCATCGATGAATTACCTCCCGGACGTAAACCTATAAAAACCGTACATCGATACGACAAAAACCGCTTAAATGTGTTTCGATTTATCCGTGACGAAATAAAAAAAGGCCGTCAAGTTTATGTTGTTTATCCGTTAATTCAAGAAAGTGAAAAAATGGATTACAAAGATTTAATGGATGGCTACGAAAGTATTTCTAGAGACTTCCCGATGCCAGAATATCAAATATCCATTGTTCATGGACAAATGAAACCCGACGACAAAGAATACGAAATGCAACGCTTTATTAAAGGCGAAACTCAAATTATGGTGGCCACCACAGTTATTGAAGTTGGTGTTAATGTGCCTAATGCATCGGTTATGATTATTGAAAGCGCAGAACGTTTTGGCTTATCGCAGCTCCATCAATTACGTGGTCGTGTTGGTCGTGGCGCCGAACAAAGTTATTGTATTTTAATGACCGGACATAAATTAAGTAACGACAGTAAAACCCGTATAGAAACTATGGTACGCACTAATGATGGATTTGAAATTGCTGAAGCCGATTTAAAACTGCGTGGTCCTGGTGATTTAATGGGTACACAACAAAGTGGCGTTTTAAACCTTCGCATTGCCGATATTGTAAAAGATAGCGCTATTTTAAACAGCGCAAGACATTACGCGAAACTAACATTAAAGAACGACAGCAGTTTATCTTTACCAGAAAATCAAGTCATTTTAAATACGTATCGCCAATTAGCTAAGTTTAAAAATATTTGGAATTATATAAGTTAAAAGCCCAATTAAAACAAATTAATTGAGCTAAATAACTGATGGTTTGATGATTGATGAATTTTCAATCGTAAAATTATCAGAAATTGCTTTCCTTATTGTTAGTTATTTGTTAAACTACGGTAATGATCTGTTAAATAACATTTTAACAAGAAGCCATTAGCACTATTTAAACTTGCGAAGTAATTGCTTAAATTTGCTGCTTTCAATAAAAAGTGGTTAGCAAAAGAATGATTCATATTCACGAAAAAACATTACAAGATTTAGAGTTCCCAAAGGTTTTACAGCAGGTAAGCGAACATTGCATTACCGAGTTAGGTAACGCCGAAGCTCTTAAAATTTCGCCTTACAAAACGAAAGAGGAACTGTTTTTTTCGTTAAACCTAACCAACGAATATGTAGCATCGTTTACCAACGAAAACCGAATACCAAATCATGGTTTCGATGAAATTACCAAAGAGCTCAAACTTTTAAAAATTGAAAACACCTATTTAGAAGTTCATAGTTTAAAGAAAATTGTGGCTATTTCTACCACTGCAAACGAGATTGTAGTATTCTTAAAAAAGTTTGAAGAATACTACCCTACGCTTAATACTTTTGCTTCGCATATCGAAGTTACCAAACTTATTATTGAAAAAATAAACAGTGTTGTAGACCGCTTTGGTGAAATAAAAAACAACGCATCACCGCTTTTAGAACAACTTAGGCAGGCTATAAACATAATTAAAGGCAAGATAAATGCAAGCTTTACCTCGGCTTTAACGTCTTACAATAACCTCGATTATTTAGATGATATTAGAGAAACGGTAATTGAAAATCGTCGTGTTTTAGCCGTAAAAGCCATGTACCGTCGTAAGGTAAAAGGCTCAATTATGGGAAGCAGTAAAACAGGAAGCATTGTTTATATTGAACCCGAAACCACTTTACAACACACCCGAGAATTAAACAATTTAGAGTACGAAGAAAAAGAAGAAATCATTAGAATTCTTAAGGAAGTTACTAATTATGTTCGTCCGTTTTTACCACTTTTAAAAGATTATCAAACATTTTTAATCGAACTCGACGTCATTTCTGCGAAAGCGAAATATGCACAATCGTTAAACGCGATTTTACCTAATTTCTCGGAAGATAAAAGTCTGTTTTTACGCGATGCCTACCATCCGCTATTGTATTTAAACAACCTAAAGAAAAAGGAAACTACATACCCTCAAACCATTACTTTAAAAGCCGATAGCCGTATTATTGTGATTTCAGGTCCTAACGCTGGCGGAAAAAGCATTACTTTAAAAACGGTTGGTTTATTGCAAGCCATGTTGCAAAGCGGCATGTTAATTCCGGTGCACGAACGTAGTTCGGCTTATATTTTTGATAGAATTTTAAGCGATATTGGCGACAACCAATCTATTGAAAATCATTTAAGTACTTACAGCTACCGTTTAAAGCAGATGAATTACTTTCTGCGAAAATGTAACAAAAACACGCTGTTTTTAATTGATGAGTTTGGTACAGGTAGTGATCCTGAATTGGGTGGCGCTTTGGCGGAAACGTTTCTTGAAGAATTTTACCATCGTGAAGCTTTTGGAATCATTACGACCCACTACTCCAACCTTAAAATTTTGGCTAACGAGCTACCGCACATGCTTAACGCTAACATGTTGTTTGATGAGCGTACTCTGGAGCCTTTGTTCAAACTGGTTATCGGGCAAGCCGGAAGTAGTTTTACCTTTGAAGTTGCACAAAAAAACGGTATTCCGTATAGTTTAATTAATCGTGCTAAAAAGAAAATTGAACGTAGTAAAGTGCGCTTTGACGCTACTATTGCAAAACTTCAAAAGGAACGCAGCAAGCTTGAAAAAACGGGACAATCGTTAAAAGCCAACGAAAAGAAAAAAATTGAAGAAGCTGATAAGCTTGAAGAAATTAACGCACGTATTCAGAAAAAATTAGAAAGTTACCAAGAACTTTACGATAGCAATCAGCGTTTAATTTATTTAGGGCAAAAAATTGATGATTTAGCCGAAAAGTATTTTAACAACAAACAAAAACGTGAGCTTATGGGCGAGCTTTTTAAGTTGGTGCAAATTGAAAACTCGAAGCGTAAACGTATTTCGGCAAAACAGAAAAAAGCCGAAAAAGCTAAAGAACAAAAGGTAAAACAAGAGGTTGATAAAAAGGTGGAAGTTATTAGAAAGAAGAAAAAAAAGGAAAAAGAACTTAAAGCCAAACAACCACCAAAACCAAAACCTATTTTAAAAGTTGGCGACCGTGTACGACTTGAAGATAGCCGTTCAGTAGGTTCAATAGATAAAATTGAAAAAAATAAAGCCGTTGTTAACTACGGCATGTTTACCACAAATGTTAGTTTAGACCAACTGGAGCTAGTTGAGGCGGTGAAGAAGTAGATTGATACAGTAGGCAGTTTGCAGTATTCAAGTATTCAGTATTAAGTAATCTATTTGCTTTAAGGTAGTTTGTGTTAGGGATTGAGGCATCTGTTGGAGCTCCTCGACGCAGGAGAGAGCGACTGCCGAAAGCCCGACCCGACCTTAGGAGGGAAACATCCAAAATAACAAACTATTTAAACACAAAATAACAGCCAACACCAAGTTGAATCGCAACTTTAGGTGCCAGCTGTTTTACTAATACAAAGTTTAGTGTTTAAATTTCTTTTACCGAAACTTGAGTACAAATTCCGAGGACTTTTTTAGAACAATAGGCTTCAAAATAGTAGTCTCTGGTTACATAATCTAAATCGAATTCTCCCATGGTTTTCCAGGTTAAATCCCATAATTGAAATTGTACTTTTATGTCGTGTGCTCCGTTTGGCGGACTTTGAGAATAGTTCACTTTTTGGTCTTTTAAAGTGGTCCAACCAGAATATTTACGGTCGTCATTATCATTTCTGCCAAAATAAGAATATCTGAATCTGATACTGTAAAGACCAGTTGTACGTTTTGCATAAACATTTTTATGATCGTATGGGAATTCGCCACAGGTTTCAATTTGATAATCGGTGTTATATCCCATTTTGGCTATGCGGTTATCTTTTAAATATTTAATGGTATAACCAATTGGCGCACCTGGATTTTGGCGGCTATACAGTGCATTTTCGGTAATAACATAATTTAGTCCACCTTCGGTGTTTTCTTCAATACTATCGCCTGTAATTACGCTAGTTGCAACTTCGGCATTACCACCAATAGTTACCACATTAAATGTAGATTTTGAAATTACTTTTTTATAGCTCGCCGATAACGTACCGTCGTAATCGCCAGCGCCAGTAGCGTAGGATAATGCAGCTTCTAAACTAACATCGGTTTGGGTATCGGTGGTTTCCATTCTAATCATTATAATACGACCGTATTGCACTGAGTGCACATAAGCTGGTGGGTTTTCGCTATTCATGGCCGATTCAATAGTTTCTAAACTGGCATTGCTACCAAAAACGGCCGACGGTGTTGCTGGAGTATCCATGGTAACCTCATAAAAAATTTGGCGGTATAACAGAGCTGCAACACGTTTTTCGGTGGTTTTATTGTAGCTAAAACTAGACTCAAAACTAGATCCTGTTGCCCATTCGCCACTAATACCTAAGTCTAAACTCATTTGTTCGGATGAGTGTGCTTCGGTTTTTTCAAAATAGGTATCGGCATCAATTTCGTAACCTTGTGGTTGTATGTTTGCATTCCAATGCTCTAAAGCTTTATCAATTCCGGCTTGTACATTTGTGTTTTGCCCTGGGTTATCAATGGTAATATTTCCATCTTCACCAATACCCGGTAAATCCACTCTTAAACTTGCCGCAGCGCGCGGAACTTGTAATGGTTGTGGTGCGCCTCCTAACATATCGCTGTTGCCTATAACCAACGCTCCAGGATAAATAACACCATTTCCAGGATCGAACATAACAACATCTTCAAAATTTGAACGGATATTATAATATTGCGTAATACACTGGTTTACCATACCTTGGTATTTGCTAGACTTTTCTGATGAATTATAATTATTCTTACCTGTATTGCTCTGTACGTTTAACAAATCGTCTGGATTATAATTTAAACTTGCTAAATAATCTTCAATTGCTTCGGCAGTTTCGCCAGAAACGCTTTTACCAACCTCGTCTATAGTTTCTTTACTACAACTAAATATGCATAAAAACATAACTAAGCAGGTTAATTTTAATTGGGGAATCAATGTTAATAGCCTTGTTTTCATAATTTTAGTTTTTGTGATTCAACACTTCAAAATTACTAAGCACATAAGCTATTTTCTAATTTTAGGCATGGACAAAGTATGGACAACGAATTGGGTTTTACCTAAAATAGCGCATGGACATGGCGTTTTTAACAAAACAACAAAACACACACAAATACTTAAAAATCAAATATTTACCATAATTACATCTATTCTAAAACAAACTTGCAATATAGATTTTACATGGACAATGACATTTTAAGCAGCGGACAACCATTGAGTTTGAATTGATTTTATAAGTATCTTAGTGCTAGCTAATAACCATAATTATGAAACCGTTACACTACGCCTTATCCATTATCCTTTTTGTTCAAATAGGTTTTTCTCAAAACACAAAACTTATTGATAGTTTGAAACAATCATATAAATCATCTATAAGTTTTATAGATAAAATTAAAACAGGTGATTTAATTGTTCAAGAATTGAAACATAAAAATCCTGAAGAAACATATAATTATATTAATGACATGCTAAGCACCTCAATACAAAACAAATACAAAAAAGGCATTGGTATTAGCTTAAGAAACAAAGGGTATTATTTTAGATTTAAACCAAATGTAGATTCTGCAAGATATTCTTTTAAAAAATCTCTAAAAATTTTAAGTGAAAATAAAAATAGCTTAGAAGCAGCCAAAACCTGTGAAGAGTTTGCAACTTTTGAGTGTGTTCAAGGGAACTATAATGAAGCAATAGAAATTGCAGAAACTGGTTATAATCATGCTAAAACAAATAACAATGGTGAGTATATGGCTGTTGCCCTTAACAGAAAAGTAACAACGCTTATGGATAAAGGTGATTTTAAAGAGGCAACTATAATTAATCTATTATCACTAAATATAATTGATTCTTTAAAACGTAAAAAACCTCTACTAAAAGCTGTATCTCTTGGTCATAAGGCGAGAATAGAAATGTTAAGAGGGAATTACAAACTTGTACTCGAACCATTATTAGAATCGATAAAAATTCTGAAATCAATAAAAAACACAAAGTGGCTTGCTGTTAATTTTATGGAAATTGGAAATGCTTATTGGTATTTAAACGACTATGATAATGCCTTAAATAGTTACACCACAAGTTTAAACTATTCTAAAGAAATAAATCGTAAAGACTTCATTTCGATGAATCTTTCAAATATTGCATCATTGCAAATAAAAAAAGGTAGTTATAACGAAGCTTTAAAAACACTTTTAGGTTCTGTTCCTATTGAAAAACAAATAGGTTCAAAAATCAATCTAACAATAGCTTACAATAGTTTAGGAGAAGTATATTCTCTTAAAAAAAATTATGCCGAATCGCTAAAATATTATAATTTAGGAATACAGCTAGCTGATTCAATTAAAGCCACAGATGTAATTCTTGACAGTTATTATGGGCGTGCTGAAACTTATGAAAAACAAGGGAACTACAAAGCTGCATTGGCAGATAGAAAAAAATTTCAAGTTTTAAATGATAGTATTTTTAACAAGACAAAATCAAAACAAATAGAAGAATTAAAAACCATTTATGAAACCGAAAAAAAAGAAGCCCAAATCGCTCTACAAAATGAAGAAATAAATACTTTAAATGTTCAAGCAGAAAATGATAAACTTATAAAAACCCTTTATGCCATTGGTATGTTTTCGTTTTTAGCTATTGCTGGTCTACTCTATTTCGGGTTTAAACAACGTATAAAAAAGAATAAACTAGCACGCGAAAAACAAGAAGAAATTTACAAACAAGAAATAGAATTCAAACAAAAAGAACTCGCTAGCCAAACTTTACATTTGGTACAAAAAAATACGTTTATTCAAGAACTAAAAGAAAATTTGGAGAAAATAAAACAGTCGCCAGAATTGTTTAAAGTAGAATTTCGACGCTTAGTTATGCTACTAAAAAAAGAAAGTGCCGAAGATAAAGACTGGGAGGTTTTTAAAAGCTACTTCTCTGAAGTACACAATAATTTCGACAACAAATTAAAAGCTATTTATGCTGATATTTCGGAGAAAGAGATACGCTTGGCTTCGTTTTTACGCATGAACCTATCTACCAAAGAAATTGCATCGATGCTTAATGTTTTACCCGAAAGTGTTTTAAAAAGCAAATACCGACTTAAAAAGAAACTAAAACTCGATAAAGAAACCGACCTTGGAAGTTTTTTAAATGGCTTGTAAAACACCTACCTTTGTAATATGGGAATACCTATTCCAGATAACAAAAAACTAATACTCTTTGATGGTGTGTGTAACCTTTGCGATAGCTCGGTGCAATACATTATTAAACATGATAAAAACGATGTATTTCGATTTGCTGCGTTACAAAGCGACCTAGGAAAACAAATTATTAATCAGTTTAATATAGATACCCAAAAAACCGATTCTATTTTACTTTACACGCCCAACAAAGGCATTGTTTATAAAAGTACTGCGGCATTAAAAATTGCATTTTACTTAGGTTTTCCAAATCATTTGATGGCTATTTTTTTAATTGTTCCAGCATTTATACGCAATTGGGTTTACGATTTTATTGCAAAAAATCGATACAAATGGTATGGTAAAAAAGAAGCTTGTATGATACCAACACCAGAATTAAAAAATAAGTTTTTAAACTAAAAGCTTCGCCCTATAATCTAATATTCTATTCAACAAGGGTTCCCCACTCTGTCCATGAGCCATCATATACAGAAATATTTTTGTATCCAGACATTTCTGCGCCTAATGCTAACACACAAGCTGTAATTCCAGAGCCACAAGAAAATATTAAGTCATCTTCAGGTTTTGCCATTTTACTAAACATTAACTCAATTTCTGCTTTAGATTTAAAAATCCCATTTTCTAATAAATCCTGAAAAGGTAAATTAACCGAATTTGGTATTGTACCAGAACGTAATCCTTCTCTCGGCTCTGGCACTTCACAATTAAATCTTGCCGCAGCACGTGCATCAATGATAGTATGCGTTTTATCTTTAGAAGCTCGTTTTACATCTTCAAAAAACTGCATAAAACCAGGTTGTAAATTCGCTACAAAATTACCTGTACTACCGTTATAGAGTATCATAGATTCGGTTGGATAACTCGCCTTTAACCAAGCAGGTAATCCACCATTTAAAACCACTATATTATTAAATCCAAAAGCTTTAAAAAGCCACCATACTCTGGCACTAGAATAAATCCCTTTATCGTCGTAAACTACAATAGCGCTATCATTATTTACACCTAATTTTCGAGCTTCCTCTTGAAATTGAGCTTCTGAAGGAAAGGCGCTTGGAAAATTATTTGTAGTATCACTAAATTTATTTTTTATATCAAAAAAACGTGCATGCTTAATTTGCTTCGAATCTGCTTCAAAAGTTTTGGCTATAGTACCGTCTAAAACAATAAGTTTGTCATTGTTTAAATTGGCACTAAGCCATTCTACAGAAACTAAAGGCGTGGTTAATAGCATATTTTTTATTTTACTTCATCGTAATGATCGTCCCATTCTTTTGGTTTAGGGTCGTGTAATTTATCTAAAGACTTTGCAACAAGCATCGATACGGTAGCATCGCCAGTAACGTTTACAACCGTTCTGCACATATCCAGTGGTCTGTCTACCGCAAAAATAAGTGCTAAACCAATAGGTAACAATTCTGCTGGAAACCCAATAGATTCTAATACAATAACTAGCATAACCATACCTGCACTTGGTACCGCGGCACTACCAATTGAGGCTAATAAAGCCGTAGCTACAATTACTAACTGATTACCAAACGTTAAACCTTCGGGCCAAATTACTTGCATAATAAATACGGCGGCAATGCCTTGGTATAAACTTGTACCATCCATATTTACCGTGGCACCAACAGGCAATACAAACCCAGATACTTCTTTATCGACACCTAAATGTTCTTCAACGCGTTCCATGGTTACAGGTAAAGTAGCGGCGCTACTACTGGTTGAAAAAGCCAATAATTGCGCAGGACTTAATTGCTTTATAAACCATAATGGTGATTTTTTTGTAAATACACTTACTAATAGCATGTAAAATCCAATCATTACTATTAGTCCGCCAACAACACAAAGCGCGTAATACAATAGTTTTAATAGAATTTCGGTATCATCGAATGCAATTATAACGTTTGCCAACAACGCAAAAACGGCATAGGGCGCAAAAAGCATAATTAAATCGACCATTTTCATAACGACTTCGTTAAGCGAATCGAAGAAATCGATTAATGGTTTTGCCTTTTTCTCACCAATTAATAACAAACAAATACCAACAAATAAAGCGAAAAAGATAACTTGAAGCATTGACGCCTCGGCAAACGATTGAAAAATATTACTCGGAAAAATATCTACTAAAGCCTGTAAAGGTCCAGCATCTTTTTGCGCTGATGCTTTTACTAATTTATCGGTTACACCAGCATCATTTTCATATTTAAGTTTAATTTTTTCGATGGTATCTTGCGGCATACCATTTCCAGGTTTTACAACATTTACAATGCTTAAACCAATAATTATGGCAACTACCGTTGTGCCAATATAAATTCCTATGGTGCGTAATCCCATAGATTTTATTTTAGAAATATCTTTTAAATCGGAAACTCCTTTTATAAGTGAAGCTAGAATTAAAGGAACAGCAATTAACTTTAAAAGATTTATAAATATTTTACCAAAAGGGGCTATCCAATCGCCTACAAACGATTTTCCACCATCGACCGTGTTCATTATAAAACCAAAAATGATTCCTAGAACCATGCCTATTAAAATCTTCCAATGTAATGCTATTTTTTTCATGTAGTTCGTTTTGAGTTATTCGCAAACAAGATAAGTATTTTTAGGCTTTGGTTGAAGAATTCGCAAAAATTTTAGCCCCGATTGAGACGGCATCCTTTTTAAAACTTTGATTAGTAAGTTATTATTTTAAAAACAAAAACAGGACAATTATTAAAAAATCATCCTGTTTATTATTAAAGGTTTTAAAAAGATATAGGCGAAAGCGGGAAACAGCTACTAATTATGCATTTTATTTATTAAAAAATAATCGGCTAAAACTAGTGCCGCCATGGCCTCAACAATAGGTACAGCGCGCGGTACAACACAGGGGTCGTGACGCCCTTTACCATGCATTTGCACTACTTTACCTTCTTTATCAATAGTTTCGTAAGCTTGAATTAATGTTGCAACGGGTTTAAAGGCTACGCTAAAATATATGTCCATACCATTGCTTATTCCTCCTTGAATGCCTCCCGAAAAGTTTGTTTTAGTACTTCCATCGGTATTAAAAGCATCGTTATGGTCGCTACCAAACATTGTACTGCCGTGAAAACCACTACCATACTCAAAACCTTTTACAGCGTTAATAGATAGCATGGCTTTTCCTAATTCGGCATGTAATTTATCGAACACTGGTTCGCCTAAACCAACAGGAACATTTTTAATAACGCAGGTTACAATACCACCTACGGTGTCGCCTTTACTACGCACTTCTTTAATAAAAGCTTCCATTTTAGTTGCTATTTCGGTATCTGGACAACGAACAATGTTAGACTCTATATTGTTTAAATCAACTTCGGTATGTGGCTTATCTAGTTTTAAAGGGCCAACACCCGAAACATAAGCTTTAATTTCTATGCCTTTTAACACTTGTTTTGCAATGGCTCCAGCCACTACTCTACAAGCGGTTTCGCGAGCAGAACTGCGTCCGCCGCCACGATAATCTCTTAAACCATATTTTTTATCGTAAGTGTAGTCGGCGTGACTTGGCCTGTAACTATCTTTTATATGTGAGTAATCGTGCGATTTTTGGTTGGTATTTTCTATAACAAAACCAATTGGTGTACCGGTAGATTTACCTTCAAAAATACCCGAATGAAATTTAACCGTATCTGGCTCTTTACGCTGGGTTACAATAGCCGACTGACCGGGTTTACGGCGGTTTAATTCGTTTTGTATTGCATCTAAATCTAATTCAATTCCAGGAGGACAACCATCTATTACACCGCCCAATGCAGGCCCATGAGATTCGCCATAAGTTGTTAAATTAAATAGTTTTCCAAAAGAATTTCCAGCCATAATAAAATTTTGACGCTAAAATAATTCTATTCTTAGAAATACTGAAATAAAATTGCATTTTGATGACATAAAATACCATCTGGATAACTTTAACTTAACAATAAGCTGATATATAAATAATTATTACATAATGATTGAATAATATTAGAATGGGTAATTTGTTATGACCAATACCCTATTTACAATTGAAGATTAAAAGAAAAGTAGAAATTGCCGTTATCTCAGATGTTCACCTCGGCACTTATGGCTGTCACGCCAAACATTTATTAACTTATCTAAATAGCATTGAGCCCAAAAAACTAATTTTAAATGGCGATATTATTGATATTTGGCAGTTTAGCAAGCGTTACTTCCCTAAATCGCACTTAAAAGTGATTAAAAAAATTATGGATTTTGCTTCTGATGGTGTTGACATAATTTACATTACAGGAAATCACGACGAAATGCTACGTAAATTTAGCGGTACTAACATTGGAAAAATTTCGATTGTAGATAAGCTAGTTTTAAATTTAGACGGTAAGAAAGCATGGTTTTTTCATGGGGATGTATTCGATGTTTCGATACAAAACGCTAAATGGCTAGCTAAACTAGGTGGTTGGGGTTACGATTTACTTACGTTACTAAACCGTGGTGTAAATTGGTATTTAGAAAAACGGGGAAAAGAACGGTTTTCGCTTAGTAAAAAGGTTAAAAACGGCGTAAAAGGTGCCGTAAAATACATTAACGACTTTGAAAAAGTAATTGCCGAAATTGCTATTGAAAATGCTTACGATTACGTGGTTTGCGGACATATTCACCAGCCAAAACTTGAAAGAATTGAAACTAAAAATGGTACCACTACTTACTTAAATTCGGGAGATTGGGTTGAAAACTTTACTGCCTTAGAATATCAATTTAAGCGTTGGAAAATTTACAATTATAATAAAGATAAACTCGCGCCTTTTGTAGTTGAAGATGACGTAGAAAACATGGAAATTAACGAACTTATTGCAGCCATAACTATTGTTGACAAAGAAAAAAAGAAGAAGAAAAAAAAGAAAAAGGATTAGAGTTTACTCTAACTTCAATTTAAAAATTTAATTACAAAAAATTCTTCGACTGCAATCAGAAAGACACTTTAAATGGTTATACTTTAAAACTGTAACTCCATACTCAATACTGACCATTGAGACTGCGACTGAATACTGCGACTGTGTACTGCGACTGCCCACTAAACCAAAGCCTCCTTTAAAATACTAATTGGGTGTTTTGCAATTCTATTTGTTCCATCTTTAATTTGATGCCTACAACTTGTTCCATTTGCCGATATTAAAACATCGTTTGCTGCATTGTTTACGGCTGGAAATAAAGTTTGACTGCCCACTGTCATACTAACTTCGTAATGTTCTTTTTCGTAGCCAAAACTACCTGCCATACCACAGCAGCCACTAGGTATAATGGTTACTTTATAATTTGCTGGCAAATTCAACACTGCAAAGCTCGATAATTGATTTGCCAATGCTTTTTGGTGACAATGCCCATGAAATTTCACGGTTTTAGCTTCGGTTGTAAATTGCTCGGTTTTTATGTTTCCGATTAAAATTTCTTGCTGAATAAATTCTTCGATTAACAACGTGTTTTTTGATATCGCTTCCGCGGAAGATTTATCGTCTGCCAATTTTAAATACTCATCTTTAAAGCTTAATATTGCTGAAGGTTCAATACCAATAAGCGGTGTTTCTTTTGATACTTTATCTTTAAATAAAGCGACATTTTTATTCGCAACAACTTTAGCTTGTTCTAGCAGTCCTTTTGATAAAAATGCTCGCCCAGATTCAGCATTATTTAAAATTTCAACCTTATAATTTAAAGAAGTTAATAACTGTATAGCATCTTGACCAATTTCGGAATCCAAATAATTGGTAAACTCATCGTTAAATAAATAGATTTTCTTTATATAACTTGCTTGATAATGCTCCTTTTTAAATGTTTTGTAATAAGACTTTAAACTTGTTTTAGAAACCAAAGGCAAACTACGTTGTGCGGCTACACCTGTAACACTTTTAATGATTGAAGCAGAAACGCCATTTGAAAATACCGCATTTGAAAGTCTTGGAAATTTACTAGCCATACCATTTAGCTTATTATTGTAAGCAAATAATTTAGTTCGTAAACTCGTACCATTAGCCTTTTGGTATTGGTATTGAAATTCAGCTTTTAAACTAGCCACATCTACACTACTTGGGCATTCGCTAGCGCAAGCTTTACAACTTAAGCATAAACTAAAAACGGCTTTAAGTTCGGTGTTATTAAACTTGTTTTCTTGGTTAGAGTTAGTTAAAAACTCACGTAATGCATTTGCTCTGGCTCGTGTGGTATCTTTTTCATTTTTTGTAGCTCTGTAACTAGGGCACATAACACCCCCAAACTCTGGCGCTTTTCGGCAATCACCCGAACCGTTACATTTTTCGGTTTCTCGTAAGATGCCTTGCGACTTCGAAAAGTCTAAAAACGTTTCAATATTAGGTTCTTCCCTATCGGCTACATAACGCAAATTTTCATCGATTGGTAAGGCATCAATTATTTTACCAGGATTAAAAATATTATCAGCATCAAAAACGTGTTTTATACGCTTTAAAAGTTCATAATTAGCATCACCTAACATCAACTTTATAAATCCCGAACGCACAATACCATCACCATGTTCACCACTCATTGAGCCATTATAGGTTTTAACTAAATGCGCCACATCGGTTGTTATTTGCTTAAATAAAGCAATATCGCCCGACTTTTTTAAATTTAAAACAGGACGCAAATGTAACTCACCAGCACCTGCATGAGCATAATAAATAGCTTCTTGTTTATATCGCTGCATAAGTTTACCAAAATCGGCAATATAATTGGCTAAATCTGGTAATGCTACAGCAGTATCCTCTATACAAGCGGCCGATTTTTTATCGCCTATAATGTTTCCTAAAAGTCCTAAACCTGCACTTCTTAAATGGTTAGCTTTATTAATATTTGGTCCAACTAAGGTTGGAAACGCATAACTTAAACCAGAATTTTTAATCGCATTTATTAGTTTTTCTGCATTGGCTTCCGCTTCTTTAATAGTGTTTGCGCGGACTTCGCACATTAAAATTGCTTTAGGATCGCCTTCAATAAAATACCGATTTTCTTGCTGTGTTTTGTTGTGTTTTGTACAATCTAAAATGGTTTTATCCATCATTTCACAAGTGTACAAATTGTGTTGCATAACCATTTCAACGGCATTTAGGCAGTTTTCAATACTACTAAAATGCGCTGCTACCATAATGGCTTGCTCTGGTGGCAATTTATCTAACTTCACCGTAATTTGTGTGGTAAATGCCAAAGTACCTTCGCTACCACACAGCAATTTGCAAAAGTTAAATTTTTGTGTTGAAGTATTAAACACTTCCGATTGTAACAACTCATCAACTGCATAACCCGTATTTCTACGGTGAATTTCTGGCTTAGGAAAGTTTTCTGTTATTTGCTTTTGTATGGACTCATCTTTTAATTCCGCATAAATATTACGGTAAACATCACCTTCAAGCGTTTTTAACTTCAACTTTTCTTGAAATTCATCCTTTGTTAATTCTCCAAAAACAACCTCACTACCATCACTTAATATGGTATGCATTTCTATAACCTTGTCGCGTGTAACACCATATTGAATTGAGGTTGTACCAGAAGAATTATTACCAACCATACCTCCAATCATACAACGATTTGATGTTGATGTATTAGGACCAAAAAACAAACCTAAATGCTTTACTTTGTTATTTAAAGCATCTCGAACTACACCCGGTTGTAAGGTAACTGTTTGGGCTTTGGTGTCAATATCAATAATTTCAGTAAAATATTTAGAGACATCAACTACAATACCATTTCCAACGCATTGTCCAGCCAAAGATGTTCCCGCCGTTCGAGGAATTAACGATGTTTTATGCTGTTTGGCATAGGTTATTAATGCTTTAATATCAGCTTTGTTTTTAGGATATGCTACTGCTTTTGGTAACATCCTATACACTGACGCATCGGTAGCATAAATAGATTTTATAAGATTATCGAAATATAATTCGCCTGATAAAGTTGATTTTAAAGATATTAAAGACATGGTAAAAATTTATGTGCCAAAGGGCTAAATATAAACACATTTTTGACGTTATTTTTGTAAAATCAAACTTTAAAATATCCTTAACATCCATTTTGATTAGTTTTTCGTACTATTCATTAAACAAAAAAATTCAACTTATGAAGAAATTATTTTTATTATCATTAACTATTTTAGGTTTTGCCTTTACTACAAGCGCTCAAAACATTTCAGAAAACGCTATTGGTTTACGCTTAGGCGGAAGTGATGGCTTAGGACCTGAAGTTTCGTACCAACGTGCCATAACCAATAACAATCGTGCAGAATTTGATTTAGGCTGGCGAAGTGCAAGAGATTTTGATGGTTTTAAACTAACTGGTTTGTACCAATGGGTATGGTTGCTTGATGGCGATTTTAACTGGTACGCTGGTGTTGGTGGCGGTTTAGCATCGTATGATTATAATAACAACGCTTTTGGGTATGACAATGACGATACTTTTGTTTTCGCTGCCGGTAATATTGGTGTTGAATATTCATTTGATTTTCCGTTACAACTATCGTTAGATTTTAGACCAGAAATTGGTTTTGGCGAAGATTATTATGATAACAATGATGTTGATTTTGATGTGGCTCTCGGAGTACGCTATCAATTCTAACCAAAACGCTAAATAAAACTTAAAGAGCACTCAATTTTGGGTGCTTTTTTAATTTATTGTTATATTAAAATGAATGAAAATGAAATTAGTAATAGCAACCTTATTATTTGTTATAACAATATTGGGAGCAAACATAAAATCATCTATGACTACACAAAAGATAATTCCTAAAAGTATTAAAAATGAAGTTGAAACAGCCTTATCTTATTTTCCAGAACTAAAAAATACTTCTATAGAATTTAAGTTTAAAAAAAACATAAAAAAATCTACAATGCAGGCGCAGCCAAAATTGAGTAGTTTTTTTAAGGGCAAAAAAAATAGAAGTTATATTATTTTAATAAGTGAAACATTTAAAATATCCGACAAAAAGTTCTTGACCGAAAACATTCCTTCAGATATTTTAATTGGTTGGATTGGACATGAACTAGGACATATAAAAGATTACCAAAACCGAAGTACTTTAAACCTTATTGGTTTTGGTTTTAGTTATTTATTTTCTGAAAACCACATTATTGAAGCCGAACGTGCTGCAGATACTTATGCGGTAAAACATGGCATGGGCAATTATATTTTAAAAACTAAAAATTTTATATTAAACCACGCCGATATTAATCCTTCGTACGTAATGCGTATTAAAAAATACTACTTATCTCCCGAAGAAATTATGGAACTGGTTAATGCAAACAATGCGAAACCACAACTTAATTAACACGCTGCTACAAAGGCCTCCCAAGCTTCAAATTTATCTTCTGCCATAACACGTTCCATTTTTACTTGTCCGCCTTTTTTCTTGTTTTCCGCATTCCAATCGTGAAATACTTCAGGGGCTACACATTTAACTTTTACGCCTTTTAACGCTTTGCTTCGGGCAACTTTATAATTTTTGTTTGCTTCTATCAATAAATCATCAAGAGCGTTTGCTACATTAGTCTCATCTAAATTTTCATCTGCTGCTCCTAGATACCAAAAATGGTAAAACTCGCCATCTTCTCCTCGTTTAGCACAAATGGTATATTCGGTAATTTTTGTTGAAAATTGCTCTTCTAACCCCTTCATTGCAGCATCCATTTTATTTACAGAAAGCTGTGATCCAACAGTATTTAAAAAAAATTTTGTTCTTCCTGTTATTTTTATTTCGGCACGTTCAATGTTAGTAAATTCAATAGTATCACCAATTAAATAGCGCCACGCACCACTAACAGCACTAATTATTAAAACATAATCTTGCTCTAGCTCAACATTTTGTAAACTAACAACAGGAGCTTCTTGTTTTAAAGATCCATCTGGATTAATATATTCTGGCTTAAACGGAACAAACTCAAAGTAAATGCCATGTTCTGTATTTAATTGCATCGCATCAGTTTCTGGTCTTATTTGAGTTGCCATATACCCTTCGGAAGCTAAATACGTATCAATAACCGTAACAGGTTTTCCCATTAAAGCATGAAAACTTTTTTCATAAGGTCCAAATGCAACGCCTCCAGAAGTGTACACTTTTAAGTTTGGCCAAATGTCGTGAATAGTATCTAAATTATGATAATCGATTACCTTTTGAAGCATTAATTCAATCCAAGACGGAATACCGCTTAATGCGCCAATATCCCACTTTTTAGCATTTTCGGCTATCCGCTGTACACGGGCATCCCAATCGTCAATTTTTGCAATGGCTTCTCCTGGTTTATAATAACTTTTAAACCAAAACGGAATATTACTCGCGCTAATACCACTAATTTCGCCTTCAAGAAACTCGTTGTTCTCTTCTAAATCGGTAGAGCTACCAAGCATCATAATTTCTTTTTCAAAAAAATCGGCTGGAAAATCAAAGTTTTTTAAAGCTAATACCTGCTTTATTCCCGATTTTCTAATGGCTTCGACCATATCGTCTGTTACTGGAATACGTTTACTTGTTTTACCAGTCGTACCCGAACTTAAAGCAAAATACGATAAATCTCCTGGCCAAGTCACATTGGTTTCTCCTTCGTGTAATTTATGCCACCAGGCATCATTTATTCGGTTATAATCAAAATATGGTACGGCTTTAGCAAAAGCTTTTTCTATATTATCAGACTTTAAAATAGACTCAAAATTGTAATGCTCTCCAAATTGTGTGTGCTTTGCTTTGTTTAATAAATCTTTTAAAACGTTATGTTGTGCTTCAACATGGTTAACCTCTGAAGTAAAAACACCTTGTAAATCTA
This sequence comes from Neotamlana nanhaiensis, assembly GCF_000943555.1. Lineage (GTDB taxonomy): Bacteria > Bacteroidota > Bacteroidia > Flavobacteriales > Flavobacteriaceae > Neotamlana > Neotamlana nanhaiensis. The sequence continues at coordinate 235,472 of NZ_JTDV01000005.1, forward strand.
TAATGCCTTTAATAATATTACCTAATATCGCCATACTTGTTTTTTTTCAAAATTTAAAGAAAACAGCAAGGACTCTTAGTTTAAGAAATGTTAAAAAAGTTTTTATTTTTTGTTAAACACATAAGTATAAAACCACATAATTGTGAAGGTTGGAATGATATCGAAACCAGGCAAAGCTTCTTCTATTACCGATACAACTCCGGCGATTTTACCAGGTTTACCTTTGTAAAGTTTCATCATTAACCAACCAGAAAATGGTGCCCAAACCACATCGGTAAATTCTCCCACAACAGGAATTACAAATGATACGTAACCAAGTGCATCTAAAAATATAGAGAGTAGTAATTTTTTGTGCTTTTCATTCATATAGTAATATTTTAATTTACTATAAACAAGAAACGTACCGTTTTTAAAACTATTTCCCTATAAGCTTTAAAAACTCATTTCTTGTTTCAATTTTTTCAAATTGCCCACGAAAACCAGAGGTTGTTGTTGTTGAGTTTTGCTTTTGCACACCGCGCATCATCATGCACATATGTGCTGCTTCAATTACCACCGCTACACCTTGAGGCTTTAAAGTATCGTTTATGCAATCTAGAATTTGCTCGGTTAATCGTTCTTGCACTTGTAATCGGCGTGCAAAAACGTCAACAATTCTAGGCAATTTACTTAACCCAACAATTTGTCCGTTAGGAATATAAGCTATATGCGCTTTTCCAAAAAAAGGTAAAATATGATGCTCACAAAGTGAATATAACTCAATGTCTTTTACAATAACCATCTCATTGTAAGACTCTTTAAACATAGCGCCTTTTAAAATTTCAACAGGATCTTGGTTATATCCTTGCGTTAAAAATTGCATTGCTTTTGCGGCGCGTTCTGGAGTTTTTAAAAGGCCTTCGCGTTTGGTATCTTCTCCTAAATCGTCAATAATGTTTTTGTAACGCTCTTTAACATCATCGGTTACTTGCATGTTGTATTCTTCAAACTTATTATATGGCATATAACATTCATTTTTTATAAAAATAGTGATATTTAAAATAACTCGAAATGTTATCATAATTTTTACGAAGAAAAGCTTATCATAATTGTACATACCAGTTTAAAACAGTAATTTCACGGTATTAATTTTTATTGATGATTCAAGCAAAAAATATTCATAAATATTATGGCGATTTACATGTTTTAAAAGGTGTAAATCTTCAAATAGAAAAAGGCGAAATAATTTCGATAGTTGGTGCTTCGGGAGCAGGAAAAACTACCTTACTTCAAATTTTAAGTACTTTAGATAAAGCTTCAACCGAAACTGACTTTCAACTTAAAATAAACGAACAAATCGTTAATGATTTAAGCGATAAAGCTTTGGCCAAATTTAGGAATGAAAATATTGGTTTTATATTTCAATTTCATCAATTATTACCAGAGTTTACAGCCCTAGAAAATGTTTGTTTACCTGCGTTTATTAAAGGCACAAAAAAAAATGAAGCCGAAAAAAGAGCCAAAAAACTTTTAGATTTTTTAAGCTTATCGCATCGCTATAATCATAAACCTAATGAACTTTCTGGTGGCGAACAACAACGTGTTGCTGTGGCTAGAGCGCTTATAAACAATCCTGATTTAATTTTTGCAGATGAACCCTCTGGAAATTTAGATAGCGAATCAGCTGAAAATTTACATAACCTATTTTTTAAACTTCGTGATGAGTTTGGTCAAACTTTTGTAATTGTTACTCATAACGAAGAATTAGCTAATATGGCCGATAGGAAATTAACTATGGTGGACGGAAAAATTATTTAAATTCATTTTTCTATCATTTTTGTTGAATTTTTTAGTATTTTAGTTGAACATTAAATAACCCATCAAATGCAACTAAGTAGCATTCCAATAAACGAACCCGAACGACTCCAAGCGGTTAAAAGCTATAAGTTGCAAAAAAACCAAAACGATGTTAATTTTAATAACATTACAGATTTAGCTTGCTCGATTACCCAAATACCTAATGCTTTAATTTCTATTGTTGAAAAAGATGAGGTTTGGTTTAAATCGGCTAAAGGCATGGAAATTTGTAGCTCAGACAGAAATTTATCTTTTTGTAGTTATGCCGTAGCTAGTGATAAAGATGTTTATATTGTTGAAAATGCAAAAAAGGATTTAAAATTTATAAATCACCCTTTTGTTAAAGATGCCGAAAAACCCATTGTTTTTTATGCAGGTGTTTGCTTAAAAGATAAAAACGATCACAAACTAGGTACATTATGTGTTATAGACCATAAAGAAAATACGCTTAACGACGAGCAAATTGAATCATTACAATTGCTTTCTAAACAAGTTGTAAAACTTATTGAACTTAATAAAAGTAACACCAAGCTTAAGCAAACAAAGCGTAAACTTATCAAAAAAAATAAAATGCTAAAGAGTTTTGCATCGCAAGTAGCGCACGATATGAAAATGCCTTTAGCCAATATGATTTTAACAACCGATATTTTAAAATCTAAATATCAAAAAAACATCGACGATAAAGGTCTTAGTTACCTTATTAATATAAAAGATTCGTCGCTATCTTTAAGCAATTACATTAACAATTTACTTAACTACTACGAAAACAGTAGTGTAGACAAAAAAAATGTAACGTCCTTTTCTTTTAATCAATTACTTGAAGAGGTTATCGATATTTTAAACATAAAAGTAAATTGTACGATTAATATTCCTGAAAAAGATTTCGATATAGTTACCAATCGTGCAGCTTTAGAACTAATTTTACTTAATTTAATTACCAATAGTTTAAAGTATAACGATAAACCAGAAATTATTATTGATATTGATTTAAAGACTGAAAACGAAAATTTTAACTACGTAACCGTTACCGATAACGGTATCGGCATACCAAAAGAAAAGCAAAAGAAAATTTTCAAGCTATTTTCTACAGTTGAAGAAACTGATAGATTCGGACAAAAAGGTCATGGTATTGGACTTTCTACGGTTAAAAAATTGGTTACCAAATTGGGTGGTAATATCAGTGTAAAGTCTGCTGTTGGCAAAGGAAGCTGCTTCAGTTTTTCCTTAAAAAAATAAAAAAGATCTTCTAAAAATTGTGAAATCTGTCATTCCGATTTTACTTCAGGATGTTAAACAAACTCAGATTGACAAAAATGTAGTTTTTTAGAAGACCTTACATTTTTAATTTTCTACTTACTTTCAATTTTCAAACGGATAAACAACACCTAAAATAGTTATAGTAGATTCTGAATAATCAATTTTTATCCCATTAAATACCCCTAAAGTGACATCTAATATTCCTGATTCTATATTTCGAGGTAATAAAGTAAAATGCAAAGCTTCATCGGTGGTTAAGGTATAATTTACGCCTTTCGAGCTAATACCCGATTGTATACCTTCTAATAAATATTCATCATCCCAAATATAAAGTGGCGTATTATCTCCTGCAATCCAAGTTCGTGTTACATTCTCGGTATAATAAATACTTTGGTTTTCGTTATTTGTAATTTTTCCATTGGTAATTGTAACTTCAAATTGCAAATTACCCTTGTTATTTTCACCTAAGTTTTCAGCAATATGTGTGCCTTCAACTTTAAAATCGTTGTGATAAAAATTTGTAAAAGTAGTTGTATGCGTGCTTCCCTCAACACGATACCAATTGGTTGAAACAATAGTTACAATACCTTTTCGAGTTATACCGTCTGGCCCTAAAACACCATCACCGTAATTGATGGTTATAGTTTTTGGAAAACTAGTTAAATCGTAAGGCTCAATGGTCACCGTTGCATCGCCCTTATGACTCGTTGATCTTGCAGAAGCCGAAGTTTCAGCGCTTAACACATTATCGCCACTATTATTACCAACATCTTGAAATACTTTGTTTATAGTAACATATTCGGTTAAAGCCTCAACAGCCGAGGTAGGATTTGTTGTATTACTCGCTGTTTCCGTATCGCAACTAAAAAAGACACTCACCAAAATAAGAACCAAAATTTTTTTCATAACTAAAGTTTTTGTTTTGTAAATAACGAAAAATGCCATTTATATTGTATTATTTATGATTAAGCTATTGATTTATTTGCACTTAAATGGTATTTCGTCGGTATTATCATAAAGTTTAAAAAAAATCTATAAAAAACTATTAGTTATAATATTACATTTTTTTCGTAAATTACAGGTAGTACCAACACACTAAAATCAGCTCATTATGAAACTATTTATTACTACTACCGCCTTAATTGCTTGCCTTTTTATTTCTTGTAAAACCGATACAAAAAACCCAACTATTGATGCACAGGTTGCAAAAGAACAACATACTTTAGTTGGCGTTTGGCAAATGGTTGGATATTATAATTACAGAGACAATAAAATTGTTGATTCGTTTCTGAGTAGCGATGCCTATAAACAAATAAAAGTGTATACACCAACAAAAGTAATGTGGAGCCGTTTAAACAAGCTAGATTCTACCGATTTTTTTGGTTATGGCGATTATGATACTACCGATAGCACTTTGCATGAAAATCTTGTTTTTGGATCCAATGTTGTAAATAAATATATTGATGGCGAACATGGCCATGATTTTTATTTTGAACTTGATTTAGATAAAGATAGCTACAGCCAAATTGAATTAGACGAAAATGGCGATAGAATTTTAGCCGAAAATTACATGCGTATTGAATAGCCGTTTAAGAAACTGTTGCTATTTTTGAAAAAAAAATTCTGTGGCTAGCAACAAATCTATTTTAGAATTAAAAGATTTTTTAGACGAAAAGGTTGAAATCTATGATAACCCTAAATTTATAGAAAGCGACCCAATACAAATTCCGCATCAATTCAGTAAAAAAGAAGATATTGAAATTTCAGGTTTTTTAACTGCAACTATTGCCTGGGGAAATCGTAAAAGCATAATTAACAACGCTAAAAAGTTAATGCATTTTTTAGATGATGCACCTCACGATTTTATTATAAACCATGAAGAAAACGATTTACAAAAGCTAGAAAACTTTGTACACCGCACCTTTAATGGTACCGATTGCATTACATTTATTCGTGCTTTACAGCATATTTATAAAAACCATAATGGTTTAGAAAGTTTGTTTAATAAACTAAATACCAATAATCTTCAAGAAGCTATTTCTAAATTTAAAACTGTGTTTTTTGAAGTTGAGCATTTACCACGAACCCAAAAACACATTAGCGATCCTTTAAAAAATTCGGCAGCAAAACGTATAAACATGTACCTGCGTTGGATGGTAAGAAAAGACAATGCCGGTGTAGATTTTGGTATATGGAATAGCATTGCTCCTAGCCAACTGTCCTGCCCACTCGACGTGCATTCGGGCAACGTTGCTCGAAAATTAAATTTGTTAAGTAGAAAACAAAACGACTCAAAGGCTTTGAGCGAACTAGATTATAACTTAAGAATATTAGACGAAATAGATCCCGTTAAATATGACTTTGCGCTATTTGGCTTAGGAGTTTTTGAGAAATTTTAACATTTAATAAAAACTCTTTGTTCTATATTTACGTAGGTATAATTAACTTATAATGCCTACTTATGATTAAACCAAGTATACCTTCTAACGAGCCCCAACGTATTGAGGCTGTTAGAAATTATAACCTTTTGGATACCTTACCTGAGCCAGATTTCGACAACATTACTAGTTTAACAGCTAGTATTTGTGATGTTCCCATATCAATAATTACCCTGTTAGATACCGAACGTAATTATTTAAAATCGCATCATGGTTTAACCTTTAACGAATCGCCTAGAAATATTTCGTTTTGTGGTCATGCCATTTTAGATAATAACCCCATTTTTATTGTTGAAGATGCCACAAAAGACGAACGCTTTTTCGACAACCCAATAATTACCGAAAATAATGTAAAATTTTATGCTGGTGTGCCATTAATAAACCCTAATGGTTATGCGCTTGGAACACTATGTATATATGATGTTGAGCCACGTAAACTTAGCGAAAAACAGAAAGAAGCCTTAATTATTTTAGCAAAACAAGTGGTTAACTTGTTTGAATTGCGTTTAAAAAACAAAGTGCTTAATGAAACCCTAGAATCGCTTGAAGAACGCCATAACACCTTAAAAACTTTTGCCAATAAGGTATCGCACGATTTAAAATCGCCTTTGGCAAACATTACCTCATTATCACATTTATTTAAAAGTGAATTAATTGAAACTTACCCCGAAATAAATTTAGAGTATTTAAATTTTATTGAAGAATCTGCCGATACGCTTCGCGCTTACATCGATGGGATTTTAAAGCACTATAAAAGTGAATCTTTACTTGAAAAAGACAAGAAAGAAACCAAACTTGCAGATGTTTATCAATCTATAAAAACGATTTTAAGCTTAAACGAAAACAACTTTAAACTGTTACACAACGGCACTCTTAAAAATGTAAACACCTACGTTTTAGAGCAAATATTACTCAATTTAGTCGATAACGGATTTAAATATAATTTCAAAGAAAAGCCCGTAGTTTCAATTGATTATGAAGAAAATGAAACACACCACATTTTTTATGTAAAAGACAACGGAAAAGGCATAGACCAAAATAAACAAGAGGCGCTTTTCGATTTATTTAATACCGCTCACGAAGCTGATAAACACGGAAATAAAGGTACTGGTATTGGTCTATTTACAGTAAAATCGCTTATTACCAAACTTAATGGCACCATTGAAGTATCATCAATAATAAATGAAGGCACAACATTTAAATTCAGTATATTAAAATAGAGAACACAAATAATTTTAATCATAACTAATCAATCAAAACCAAATGAAACACTTTTATTCCGTCTTAATAACGCTCACTATTACCTTAACTTTTGCTCAAAATCGAAAAATACCTGTCGATACCATGGTTGTTACCAATCATACAACAACCATTAAAGGCACTAGTATTTCATACAAAGCCACTACAGGAACACAACCTGTTTGGAACAGTAAAGGCGAACCTATGGCAACACTTTACTACACGTATTACGAACGTAACAATGTAAAGGATCGTGCTAATCGTCCGCTTGTTATCTCTTTTAACGGTGGTCCAGGTTCGGCTTCGGTTTGGATGCATATTGCGTACACTGGCCCTAAAGTTTTAAACATTGATAGTGAAGGTTACCCCGTGCAACCTTATGGCGTAAAAAATAATCCGAATTCAATTTTAGATGTTGCTGATATTGTTTACGTAAACCCAGTAAACACCGCATATTCTAGAATGATTGCCGATAAAGATGGAAAATTACCAAACCGAGACACGTTTTTTGGTATTAACGCCGATATTAAATATCTATCCGAATGGATTAACACCTTTGTGACACGTAAAAACAGATGGGAATCGCCTAAATATATCATCGGTGAAAGTTACGGTGGCACGCGTGTTATGGGATTAGCAAACGAGTTACAAAATAGCCAATGGATGTATTTAAACGGCGTGATTATGGTATCGCCTGCCGATTATAAATTGTACAACACTGGGCAACCTGTTTATTCTTCATTAAACTTACCGTATTATGCTGCTGCTGCTTGGTATCAAAAAGTGTTACCTGATGCTTTACAGCAGAAGGATTTACTAGAAATTTTACCTGAAGTTGAAGAATTTACCATTAATAAATTAATGCCTGCAATTGCTAAAGGCGGATTTATTTCTGAAGAAGAAAAACTTAGTGTTGCCCAAAAGATGGCTTATTATTCAGGATTGTCTGAAACTTCTATTTTACAACATAATTTAGAAGTACCTGCATCTTTTTTCTGGAAAGAATTACTTCGCGATGAAACAGGACAAACCATAGGTCGCCTAGATTCTCGTTATTTAGGAATCGACAGAACCGAAGCGGGTACTCGACCAGACTACAATGCTGAATTAAGCTCATGGAACCACTCATTTACACCAGCAATTAACTATTACATTCGCGAACATTTAAACTTTAAAACCGACGAGAAATATTATATGTTTGGCGATGTACATCCTTGGGATAATTCTAGAAACAACACACGTGACGATTTGCGTGAAGCTATGGCGCAAAACCCATATTTAAAAGTGATGATACAATCGGGATATTACGATGGCGCAACCACTTATTTTGGTGCGAAATACACAATGTGGCAAGTAGACCCAAGTGGTAAAATGAAAGATCGTTTTACTTTTAAAGGCTACCGTAGCGGACACATGATGTACTTACGTAACGAAGATTTAATTACCGCAAACGACGACATTAGAGCATTTATTAAAAGCTCGTTAAGCAATGGTAAAGCAGCGAAATACGAGAAAAATTAATTCTATGCTTTCTCTTTAATTATTTTAAAAAAACATATTAAAACAAAAAAGACTGGTCGCGAAACCAGTCTTTTTTTATGCTTTTATTTCTGGGTATTATCCTTTTAACCATGCTTTGCGTAATGCTTTTTGAGCATCGGTAGCATCTTCATTTTCCATAATTCCAGAACCTGTTGTAAATGTTTTTTCAACGGTAGTTTTTATGGTTACCTCTTTTCCATCTCTAACTAAAACCACTTCTATCTCCTGTCCTGGTTTCCAACCAAAAATTTGTTGTAAAACAGTGTTTGCATTTTGCATTGTTAAAGCAGTACCGTCAACGGTTTTAATAACGTCGTTTGGTAACGCGCCATTATCTGCCCAAAAACTATTTTCTGCAACAGCATCGGTAAAGAAAATGGTTCCTTTTTGAGGATCGCCACTTACAATTGGCGCACCATTCATTAAAATATAATTGGTTTCAACTTTACCTTCACCTATTTCTAAACCTACTTTTTCAAAAAAGGTATTGTAATCAATAGGAATATCTCCAACAACGTAAGTATTTAAAAATTCACCAATGCTTGGGTAAGTCATTGCTGTAATTTCTTCAATTAATTTATCATCTTCAAAAGGCTTATTTTTACCATATTTACCCGATAACTCTTTCATTAACGATAAATTACCGCGTTGTCCGTTACTTTCTTCACGCATTAAAATGTCAATACACATACCAATTAACGCTCCTTTTTGGTACACGTTAGCATATTGGTCTTTGTAAGGTTCTTTTAAAACATTTTCACTCATTATAGTAAAACTCATAGCATCGTTGTAACGTTGCTTAGAAAACTGAATTTTCTCCATAATTTTATTATAGAAAGCCTCTTCATCAACCAAACCTTGATCTACTTGAAATAAGGTTGCAAAATATTCGGTTACACCTTCATACATCCATAAATGCTTCGAGAATGTTGGTTTGTTGTAATCGAAGTAATGCACATCTTCAGAATGTACACTTAAAGGCGTTACAATGTGGAAAAACTCATGCGAAACCACATCAGTCATACTTTCAGCTAAAGCCGCATCATCCATAGATTCTGGTAAAACCACAACCGTAGACGTATGATGTTCTAAAGCACCGAAACCTTTTGGTGAGTCTTCTTTTCCTTCCGATAGATATAAATAAATATCATAACGTGGTGTAGAATTAATATCGCCTAAATACGCTTTTTGCGCTTCCATCATTTTATAAACCGTTTCTTTTAACGATTTTGCCGAATGCACTTTGTTTGGCGAATACACACTTAATACAATTTTAATGTCGCCAACCTCAAACTCTTCAACATCTAAATTACCATACATCATTGGGTTATCGGTAATATCGAAATAACGTGGTGCCAAATAGCTTGTGGTTAACATTTTACCATCTTCGCTAGTGGTAGAATTTATAGTTTGTAATGCCGAAGTACGCACAAAAGTAGCATCGGCAGTAACATCAAGTTTGTATTGATTGTTCTTTAATGAATCGAAATACCCAATAAATCCGTGTAAATTAAGTACGTAATTCGTTGGTTCAATATTGGTTCCCGATGGCGAAAATGGCACTTCTTTACCAATACCACCTACTTTTTCTTCATCAAAAGTATCGTTAACTAAATAGGTGATTTTATCAAGTTGTTTCGCGTTAGTAATCGTCCAAGTATTATCATCAACCTTTGTTACTGGCAATTCGTTTCCGTTGTAATCTATCGCTTTAAAATCGTCTACATACTTACCAAAATCGCTCACAGAATAAGTTCCTTGTACCACTCTTGGTAATCTATACGTCACGGTTTCTGCAACAAAACGACCAGGATTTATAGTTACCGGAGCTTTATCGTCGCTTACATTCGATAAATTTATTGAAGTTTCAATTGGTGAAGCCGTGGCCAAATCGTTGCCCGTTTTTGTAGAACTACAGCTTGCTAAAATAAGTCCTGCCGCAATTAACGCAGGATAAAATTTAATAGTCATTTTTAATTCGTTTAATTTTTCATGTGACGTGCAAAGTACCATTATGTTACAGTTTTAACAACTAATATTTTGTTAAAATGAGAATTCTGTATATTCGCCACATGCAAAAAAACTTGGTAAGCATATTAACACCGTTTAAAAACACGCAATCCTTTATTGGTGAGTGCATTCAATCTATTTTAAACCAAACGTATCCGCATTGGGAATTACTTATTATCGACGACCATTCTACCGATAATAGTTATGATGTGGTTAACGCTTTCGCGGAAAATGAGCCGAGAATAAAGCTACTTAAAAACACAGGAAGTGGCATTATCGATGCCTTGAAACTCGCTTTTAAAACCAGTACGGGCGAATTTATTACACGAATGGATAGCGATGATATTATGACGGATAATAAACTTGAAGTCTTAGTAAATCAGCTGAAAACCCACGGAAAACAACATGTTGCCACAGGATTGGTAAAATATTTCTCTGATGCTGGCATAAGTGACGGCTACCAACAATACGAAACTTGGATTAACAACCTCACCAAAACCGGAAGCAATTACAACGAAATTTACAAAGAATGTGTTATTGCTTCGCCATGTTGGATGCTTCATCGAGAAGATTTAATTGCTTGTGATGCCTTTAACCCCAATGTATATCCAGAAGATTACGATTTAACTTTTAGGTTTTACAAAAACCAATACAAATGCATACCTAACAACCAATTGTTGCATTATTGGCGCGATTACAGTTACCGAACCTCGCGAACGCACGAGCACTATGCTTTAAATCATTTTATCGATTTAAAATTGATGCATTTTTTAGAAATCGATTATAATCCAGATAAAAATTTGGTGATTTGGGGTGCAGGACATAAAGGCAAACTCATAGCTAAAACCTTGGTTGAAAAAGATATTCCATTTACATGGATTTGCGATAACCCTAACAAAATTGGTAAAGCCATTTACGGCGTTACACTACAACCTTTTATGAATTTAGCCTCGGTTGAAAACTCGCAAAGCATAGTAACGGTAGCCAACAAAATAGCGCAAAAAGAAATTCATAAATACATGGCAACGATAAAAAAGCAACCTGTAATTGATTATATTTTCTTTTGTTGATAAAATTTGTCGTGTGCATTTTCTATATTTGACAAACCCGAAACAGGAATGCAGTTTAAACACCCCGAAATTCTTTACGCACTTTTTCTTCTGCTCATCCCGATTATTGTTCATCTTTTTCAGCTTCGTAAGTTTCAAAAAGTAGCATTTACAAATGTTGCATTTTTAAAAGAAGCCACACAACAAACCCGAAAAAGTAGACAATTAAAAAAATGGTTATTACTACTTACCCGAATGTTACTTTTAGCCGCTTTAGTATTAGCTTTTGCGCAACCTTTTACGGCAAAAACAAATGCATTTAAAGTCGAAAAAGAAACCGTAATTTACCTGGATAACTCCTTTAGCATGCAAGCCAAAGGCCCAAAAGGCGAACTATTTAAGCGCGCTGTACAAGATCTTATTACTAATATTCCTGAGGATGATAACATCTCCATTTTCACTAATAATTCCAGCTATAAAAACACCACTATAAAAGCTATTAAAAATGATTTGTTACAGTTAGATTATACCGCGAATCCAACACCTATTGATGCGGTTTTATTAAAAGGGAAATCTAGTTTTTCAAACAAAAAAAATACCGTAAGAAACTTGATTTTGGTTAGCGATTTTCAAAAAAGCGAGTTAAATCTCGAAACTAAAAATGATACGCTAACTCAATTGCATTTGGTGCAACTTGAACCTGTAAACACCAATAATATCGCTATTGATAGCGCTTACATAAGCAAAACCACCGCAAGTATTATAGAACTAAAAGTACGTTTAAAAAATAGCGGCGCTACGGTTGAAAACCTACCAATTTCATTATTTAATGGCGATAAGTTAATTGCCAAAACATCCGTTTCAATTGAAAAAGAAGCCGAAACCACTTTTTCGTTGCCTGCAAACCAAAAAATAAATGGTAAAATAGAAATTGATGATGCCAATTTAGATTTCGATAACACCTTATTTTTCAACATAAACGACACCAAAAAAATCAATGTTTTAGTTATTAATGGTGACGATGATGACTTTTTAAAACGTATTTATACCAACGATGAGTTTAATTATACATCAACGCCCATAAATCAATTAAACTATAATAGCATTACCGAGCAAAATTTGATTGTTTTAAATGAGTTGAACAGCATTCCGGTATCGTTAACCGCGACTTTAAAACAATTTACCAATCAAGGTGGTGCGTTAATTGTAATTCCGTCAACCAATGCGAATATTGATGCTTACAATCCGTTTTTAAATGCGTTTCAATTTAACTTTTCAAATTTTATTACTTCAGAAAAGCGCATAACGACTATAAATTATGGGCATCCGTTATTCAACAATGGTGTTTTCGAGAAGCAAGTAAGCAACTTTCAATACCCTAAAGTGAATAGTTTTTATAACATCGCTTCCGCTGGAATAGCGCCTATTTTACAGTTTGAAGATAAAAGCTTGTTTCTTGGTCAGCGTCAAAATACATACGTGTTTGCTTCGGCCTTCAATAGTGAAAATTCTAACTTTAAAAATTCGCCGCTTATTGTTCCAACCTTATATAATATTGCAAAACAAAGCTTCAAAATTCCTGATTTGTATTACACTATAGGGCAAGAAAATACTTTTGATATCGACACCCAATTACAACAAGATGAAGTACTCACGCTTGTAAATGAAGACATCAATATTATTCCAAAACAACAGTATTTCAATAATAAAGTAGTTGTTAGCACCAACGAAAACCCTGAAGTTTCTGGAATTTATAACGTAAACCGAAAAACAGAAATCATTAGCAACGTTAGCTTTAATTACAACCGCAATGAAAGTGATTTGGTTTACAGCGATTTATCAGCTATTGAAAACATAAATTACAGCAATTCAATTACCGCTATTTTCGATACCATAAAAAGTAACACAAATGTTAATGCGCTATGGAAATGGTTTGTTATTTTTGCGCTAGCATTATTGCTAATTGAAATGCTCATATTAAAATACTTTAAATGAACATACTTGTAAAATCTGCTACAATACTAGATTCTAAGAGTGATTTTCACAACACCACTCAAGATATTTTAATTGAAAATGGTGTTATTACCCAAATTGATAAATCCATTGAAAACTCGAAAAACTACGAGGAAGTTTCTTTAAAAAACCTTCATGTATCGCAAGGTTGGTTTGATAGTAGTGTGAGTTTTGGAGAACCAGGTTACGAAGAACGCGAAACCATTGCAAACGGATTAAAAACAGCGGCATCTTCTGGGTTTACAAGCATTGCGCTTAATGCTAATTCTAATCCTATTATCGATTCCAACGCAGATATCACCTTTATAAACGCAAAATCGGCGAACAACATTGTAAACTTGTTACCTATTGGCGCGCTTACTGTAAAAAGTAATAGTGAAGATTTAGCCGAACTTTACGATATGCACACCGCAGGCGCCATCGCGTTTTACGATTATAAAAAACCGATTGAAAATCCGAATTTAGTTAAGATTGCTTTGCAATACGCCAGTAATTTTGGCGGATTGGTTTGTTCCTTTCCTTTTGAACGCAAAATAGCTGGTTTAGGCGTAATGAACGAACATATTACAAGCACCAAATTAGGATTAAAAGGGATTCCTGCTTTGGCTGAAGAATTGCATGTGGCTCGCGATTTGTTTTTATTAGAATACACAGGAGGAAAATTGCATATTCCAACGATTTCTACGGCAAAATCGGTAGCATTGATTCGTGAAGCTAAACAGAAAAAATTAGATGTAACTTGTAGTGTCGCCATTCACAATTTATATTTCACAGACGAGGTTTTAACCGATTTTAACACCAACTACAAAGTGATGCCGCCTTTACGCACACAAACCGATGTTGATGCTTTAATTGGAGCAGTAAAAGATGGCACAATCGACATGATTACCAGCGACCACACACCTATAGATGTTGAGCAAAAGAAAGTAGAATTCGATCATGCTGAATACGGTTCTATTGGTCTTGAAAGTGCTTTTGGAGCCCTACAAAATATATTTACACTCAAGAAAACTGTTGAGTTGCTTACCAAAGGCGCAAAACGTTTTGGTTTGGAAAAGCCATCCATAGCCATAGGTGAGCAAGCGGATTTAACTTTATTTAATCCAGACCAGAAATACACATTTACTAAAAATAATGTGGTTTCAACTTCTAAAAATGCCATTTTTGAAAACGAAACTTTAAAAGGTAAAGTTTATGGTATTATAGCTAACAATCAATCGTTCATAAATTAAGATTCATGACAAACCAAGATATACAAGAAGGAAAAACATTAGGCATAGTTGCTTATTTAACTTTTATCGGACTTATAATTTCTATTTTTCAGAATACCAATAAAAAAAATCCTTTTATTGCATTTCATTGCCGACAAATGTTAGGTTTAATTTTAATGCTAATTTTCTCGAACGTTACAGAAAAATATGTGAATAGTTGGTTAGGTACAGCTTGCTGGTGTATTACTTTTGCTTTCTGGATTTATGGTTTAATTAACGCTAGTAAAGGTGAAACTAAATTAACGCCGTATTTAGGAAAATTATTTCAAGATTGGTTTGCTAACATAGGAAAATAAAAACATGAATACGTCTCTCCCACTTTATCATATTACAAGACCATCAACTTTAAAAGAAAACGCACCTTTGTTAATCATGTTTCATGGTTACGGAAGCGATGAAAACGATTTGTTTTCGTTTGCAACCGAGTTACCAGAAGAACTTTTTATTATTTCGGTACGCGCGCCATACCCTATGCAGCCATACGGAAACGCTTGGTATGCAATAAATTTTGATGCTGAAAAAGGTAAATGGAGCGATAACGATCAAGCCATTCAATCGCGCGATTTAATTGCTAGTTTTATTGACAAAGCTGTTGAAACTTATCCTGTTGATAAAAATAATGTTTCAATTTTAGGTTTTAGTCAAGGTTGCATTCTAAGTTTTGCCGTAGCCTTAACATATCCTGAAAAAATTAAAAATGTCATTGGTTTAAGCGGTTACATTAATAAAGATATTTTAGGCGACCACTTAGAAACTAAAGATTACAGTCATTTAGATATTTATACTTCGCATGGTAGTGTAGACCAAGTTATTCCTGTAGAATGGGCGCAACAGACGTCTCCTTTTCTTAATAGCTTAAATATAAAACACAAGTACAACGAGTTTCCTGTTGGCCATGGTGTAGCACCCCAAAACTTTTTTGAGTTTAAAACTTGGTTAACGTCTAGAATTTAACTTTTTACAGTACCAAGCATTTTGTTAAGGTATCTTCATAAATAGCTTCATATTGCGGTACAATAGTATGTAAATCGAACTTTTTAGCTTCCGCTCTCGCATTAGCTTTAAATGTATTTAAGCGTTTTTCATCTTTTAAAATGTAAAGCGCATTCTTAGTCATATCATCTACATCACCTACATTACTTAAAAAGCCTGTAACGCCTTGTTTATTTACCTCAGAAATACCTCCTGCATTACTAGAAATTACAGGCACGCTAGAACTCATAGCTTCTAAAGCCGCTAAACCAAAGCTCTCTGCTTCAGATGGTAATAAGAATAAATCGCTGTAACATAAAATCTTATCTATTTCGTTACTTTTCCCTAGAAAAACAACTTTCTCATAAATACCGAGTTCTTTACAACGTAATTCCACCTTTTCGCGCTCAGGCCCTTCGCCTACCAACATTAATTTTGCAGGCATTTCCTTTTGAATATTGTAAAACACAGAAATTACATCTTGCACTCGTTTTACCGGGCGTAAATTACTAATATGCGTTACAATGCGCTCTTCGGGCTTTGCCATCATACTGCGTTGGCAATCATTAAAATGATCGTGGTATTTTGTTAAATCGATAAAATTTGGCACCACATTTATCTCTCGTTTTATGTCGAATAAACGTAGTGTATCGTTTTTTAAACTTTCGGAAACTGCTGTTACAGCATCAGATTTATTTATACTAAAAGTAACTGCTGGTTTGTAAAACGGATGATTCCCAACTAAAGTAATATCGGTACCATGAAGCGTAGTTACAATAGGCACAAAAATACCTTCTTCACGAAGCATTTTCTTTGCCATATAAGCAGCATAAGCGTGCGGAATTGCATAGTGTACGTGTAAAATATCAATCTTGTAAAGCTTCACCATATCTACCAATTTACTCGATAAAGCCAACTCGTATGGTTGATAATGAAACAACGGATATTCAGGAACATTTACCTCGTGGTAATGCACATTGTTACTAATTAGCTCTAACCTTACTGGTTGATTGTATGTTATAAAATGTACCTCATGGCCACGTTTAGAAAGCTCTAAACCTAATTCTGTTGCTACAACACCACTACCGCCAAATGTTGGGTAGCACACTATTCCTATTTTCATTTTTTAATTTTTATAGACTTAAAACGTTACCTTTAAGTGACCTAATTTTCAATTGCTTCATAAATTAAGCGTTGAATTTCGGTTCTAATATTTTCTCTTAATAATAAATTTTTTCCAGCCGATGTTGGATAAGTTCTATTGGCTAAAAACACATAAACCAGTTCTTCCTCTGGATCTGCCCAAGTATAGGTTCCTGTAAATCCAGAATGCCCAAAACTAGTCATACTAACACAGCCACAGGTTGGTCCAGATTCGCCTAATTGTGGTTTGTCGAACCCTACACCTCTACGGTTATGGTTATCGCAAAAATAACATCTATTAAATTTTTCAACCGTTTCTGGTTTTAAAAATTGCTTTCCGCCATAAAATCCTTTTTGCAAATACATTTGCATGATTTTTGCCACGTCGTTAGCATTACTAAACACACCAGCATGACCACCAACTCCATTCTGCATAGCAGCTCCCATATCGTGCACATAACCATGTACCTCTTGGTAGCGATAATAATCGTCAATTTCTGTTGGTACAATTTTTTTACTACTTATGCGCTTGTACGGATTATACATGGTGTAACTTGCTCCTAATGGCTTATAAAAATGTGATTGTACCAAATCTTCCAAAGATTGGTCGTAATGTTGTTCAATAAATTTCTTTAAAATGTAATAAGGAAAATCACTATAACGGTATCGCAATCTGCTTAACAACTCCGAATCTTTAATAATTTCGGGCAAAGAATCCTGATAATCAGTACGTAAATATAAATTTTTAGCAACCTCAATATTAAAAGTATCACTGCGTTTTTTTCTATAATATTTTTCACTAGGTTGCTTTGTAACCGAATCTAATGTTTTGTAATAAAACGGTTCCCAAGGACGTAGCTGCGCATAATGCGACAACATTTTCTTTATAGTTACATTTGACTTATTTGACGTTTTGTATTCGGGTAAAATAGTTGAAAGCTTCGTATCCAAATCAATCACACCTTGCTCTTCAAGTTCCATAACAAGTGGTAAAGTGGCTAAAATTTTAGTAAGTGATGCTAAGTCGTAAATATCATCGGAGGTTACAATGTCGTCGCCTTTGTAAGTATGTTTGCCAAAGTTTTTGTTGTAAATAACTTTACCTTCTCTAGCTACGAGCAACTGAATTCCTGGTGTCATCATTGAATCTACAGCCACATTAGCCACAGAATCGATGCGCTTTAATTTTTCGGAACTCATACCAACACGTTCAGGATAGCTATAACCTAAGCGTTTAAAAGCAACCGACGGCAACCCTTCGCCAACAACAAAATGGTCTCCAGCCGAAACAGGTAAATGCCCTTTAGCTCCAAGTGCACCAAAAATAATTTCGGCTGATGTTTCTTGGGCTATTTCACTATTTTGATAACTAACTATAATGCTTTCAATATCATCAATATTCTTCAAATCCATTAAAGCATAAGGCTTTACAAATACATCTAAAATTACTGTATGCGTTTTAGCTATTTCTTCTATCCACGAAATTTGGTCTTTAGTAAATTTATAGGCTTTCCATGGTGAAGCGTTAGAGCGATGCAAACCAATTATAACGGTATTATAAGATTGCAGTTTAGTAGTTAAATCTTCAAAATTATTAGGAGTATCAGCTTCTATTTTATGAATTTTAGCATAACGCTTCAAAGCATTAAAAAACGCCTCTCCACTATCGTCACCCAAACCTACATACGCTAATTTTTGCTTGTCTAAATTTTGAATAGGCACTACATTTAAACGATTTTGTACTAAGGTTATGGCGTTTTCCATAAGCTCTTCGTACAACATATCATCGGTTAGCCTATTTAAATCATTCGGTAAATCATACAATCCAACTGGCTGGTAATTATGCAAACCAACTTTGTATTTTGCTTGTAAAATTTTCTTAACAGAAAGTGATAAGCGTTCTTCAGTTATATCGCCATTATTATAAGCTTCAATAATTTTAGATACGCCTTTTTCAACATCTTCAGACATCAACATAACATCGTTTCCTGCTTCAAAAGCTGCCAAATCGATATCGCCAACTTCATCGAAATTTGCGGCACCTTTCATTGTTAAAGCATCAGTAAAAATAAGTCCTTTAAACCCTAATTTTTCTTTTAAAATACCAGTAACAATTGGTTTCGATAAAGAGGAAGGATAACCTGTATCGTCTAAACTAGGAACATTTAAATGCGCTACCATAACGCTCGCAAGTCCTTCTTTAATTAATTTTTTATACGGATAAAGCTCAATAGAATCAATGCGCTTTTCAGTAAAACTGATAGATGGCAGGGTTTTATGTGAATCTTGATTTGTATCGCCATGACCTGGAAAATGTTTTGCATTACCTAAAACACCTGCACCTTGCATACCTTTCATAAAGGCTGAAGCTTTTTCGGTAACATTATCACGATCTTCACCAAAAGAACGGTTTCCAATAATAGGATTATCGGGATTTGTATTAATATCTACATCTGGCGCAAAATTGAAATGTACACCTAAACGTTTACAATGTTCGCCAATATGTTTTCCCGTCCTTTCAATTAAATTTTGATTTTTTATCGCTCCTAATGTCATATTCCAAGGAAAAGCATAAGTAGAATCTAAACGCATGCTTAAACCCCATTCGGCATCCATACCAATTAACAACGGAATTTTTGATAGAGCTTGTAATTCGTTATTCAGTTTAGCTTGCCTTACAGGGCCACCAAGCGAATAAATAATACCACCAATGTGGTGCTTATTTATAATATCGATTATTTCTCTTTTCTTGGTTTCATCGTGGTTAGACATTACCTGAACCATATACAGTTGCCCTACTTTTTCCTGCAAGGTCATGGCATTATAAACGCTATCAACCCATTTTTTTTGAGCTTCGGCATCTGTAGTTAACAACGGGTTTATTGTTTGACCAAAAGCATTAAAAAAAATCAGAAAATATAGTATACTGCAAACTAAGTAACGCATAAAAAGTATTAATTAATAATTATGATGTAACAAAACTATTACATAAATAATCATGCCAAAATACTACTTTTAAAAAGAAGTTTAAAAGACTTTAAGATAGATTTATAAAGAAATAATTAACCTTTTATAATTACAAATCGATGTGTCGGTCGTGGTATCCTAACAAATACAATACACCATCGAGTCCGATGCTAGAAATTGAACTTTGTGCATTATCTTTTACCTTAGGCTTTGCGTGAAAAGCAATCCCTAAACCAGCTAAGTTAAGCATTTGTAAATCGTTAGCACCATCGCCCACAGCAATGGTTTGATTTATATGTATGCCTTCTTTATCAGCAATTTCTTTAAGGTATTCGGCTTTTTTAGCACCGTTAACAATATCGCCTAAATAATTACCTGTTAAGGCACCATCTTTTATTTCTAGTTGGTTAGCATATACGTAATCGATACCCAACTCTTTTTGCAAATAATGACCAAAATAGGTAAAACCACCCGATAAAATAGCTGTTTTAAAACCGTAGCTTTTTAAAGTATCAATTAAACGGCGAGCACCTTTTGTAATAGGTAATCTTTCGGCAACACCTTGTAACACTTCTTCGCTTAAACCTTCTAAAAGTTTCATGCGGCGTTTAAAACTTTCGTTAAAATCTATTTCGCCTTGCATCGCTGCTTCTGTTATGGCTTTTACTTGTTCGCCAACACCTGCAAGTTCTGCTAACTCATCGATAACTTCGGTTTGAATAAGTGTAGAATCCATATCGAAACATACTAAACGGCGGTTTCTACGGTAAATATTATCTTCTTGAAATGCAATGTCCACATCTAATTCGCGTGAAATTTGCATAAATTTTTCGGTTAAATCTGACTTTTTATCCAAGCGCCCACGAATAGATAATTCGATGGATGCTCTTGGGTATTCATCCTGTTTAACCAACGATAAACGCCCTGTTAAACGCTTAATCGCATCAATGTTTAAGTTTTTTTCTGAAATGACTTTGGTTACTTCGGCTATTTGGTTCGCCGCAAGCTTTTCTCCCAAAATAGTAACAATGTAACGATCTTTACCTTGTTGGCTCACCCAATCTTCGTAATTAGCCAATGAAATAGGTGAAAATTTTGCAGTTACACCAAGTTCGTAAGCTTTAAAAAGTAATTCTTTTTGAACTGCTGAAGATTTTTCGCCCGATTCAATTTCAAACATTAAACCTAAAGATAAGGTGTCATGTATATTTGCCTGACCAATATCGAGTATTTTACCATCGTAAGCTGCTAAAACACTTGTTAATTCTGCTGTTAAACCGGGTTTATCTTGTCCTGAAATATTCAGTAAAAAAATATCGTTAGCCATAATTTTTTAAAACACTAATAAGCTGTAAAAATGCCTATTCTTATTGAATTATAAAAGTTTTTTTAGGTAAATTACTTTTAAATTATTTAATAAAACGACTATGCCAACTCTCGCTTGCTGGCACTTCCCAATTTTCATTGAATTCGGCTACATTGGCTACAAGATTATTAAACACGATTGTTTTTTTAGAAACAGCTTTGTCCTTGGCCATTTTTTTAAAATCGGTTAACGATTTATAAGCGACAAACTCGCCTTGTTTGTACGACACATTCATTTTATCCATTAAATCGACCTTATACGTTTGCTCTAATTCTTGAATAAAACGCACCGAAGCATCAATAGAACAGCCCGTTGCCTTGTTAAGATCTTGATTTAAGCCTATTACGATAAATCGCTTGTATTTAATAGTATAGCCTGCTTGTAAATCGTTACCATGAGCGGTCCAACTTTCTATAAATGTATCTAGTTTAGTTTGTAGTTCTTGTAGTTCTTCTTCCGAAAAAGAACGATTCGCTTGGTATATCCAAACTATTGATGTTTCTGGTAATGTATTAAAATCTACTAGCATTTTTTTTTAAAATAACAATTGCCTGACGTATACTGCAATCAATATAAATTCGTCAGCATATGAATTTATAAATCTTGCGAATTTGCAATAATTTCAGCGATATCTAACACCGCAATTTCTCTTTCTTTTTCTTTAAATTTTATACCATCGGTCATCATAGTATTACAATACGGACAACCAGTAGCAATAATTTTAGGGTTGGTTTTAAGCGCATCTTCGGTACGAAGTACATTAACATCTTTATCTCCTTTTTCAGGTTCTTTAAACATTTGCGCACCACCAGCGCCACAGCATAAGGACGTACGTTTGTGGCGTTTCATTTCTACCAATTCTACTCCTGCTAATTTTAGTAATTCGCGTGGCACTTCGTAAACACCATTAGCTCGACCTAAATAACACGGATCGTGAAACGTTACACGCGTACCATTGTAATTTGATGTTGATGGTTTTATGCGCCCATCATCAAATAATTGTTTTATAAATTGCGTATGGTGTAACACCTCGTAATTACCTCCTAATTCAGGATATTCGTTTTTTAAAGTATTGTACGAATGCGGATCGGCAGTAACTATTTTTTTTACTTCGTAAGCATTTAGAACTTCAATATTAGTTACCGCTTGCATTTGGAACAGAAACTCGTTTCCAGCACGTTTAGCAGCATCGCCAGTACAACTTTCCTCAGTTCCTAAAACTGCAAAATCTACATTGGCTTTATTTAAAATTTTAACAAAAGCACGTGTTATTTTTTTTGCTCTATCGTCGTAACTACCAGCAGAACCCACCCAAAATAATATTTCGGGCGTTTTTCCTGCGGCCATTAAATCGGCCATAGTTGGTACTATTAATGTCTCGCTCATAGTATTTTATTCTGATTTCTTTTTACTCTCAAGCATTAAATCTTGCTTATAATATTTTGCTTTTTCTAACAATTCTGAAGGCAGTATTTGGTACACCAATGGCGAATCGGCATCGTAGTTTAAAACCGTCCATTGGTTATTACTTGCCTTATCTTTTAAAGCAATGGTCATGCTATTATTTGCTAAAACATCGAGGGTATTATTAGTAATAAAATTAACGTCCATTCCTTTGGCTTTCATCATGTTTTTCATCATATCTTGCGAAGCTTCATCGAACTCTTGGTCTTTAAAAGTCATTTTCATTTTCATATCGTAAGAAATAAAAGCATACTTTAAAGTATCATGCACATTAAAAATATCTGAAATTTTAAACTCTGGTTTTTCTTCTGACATATCTATTGACAACATGCCATTTCCTTCAAAAGTGCTTTTAAAAACTTCTTTTAAAGATTCTTTAGGAACAATTGAAAACACTTTGGGGTGCATTTTATCGATAAGCGCATCGTAGTTTTTTGTAGCGACATCGTTTAACATGGCATTTGCAATTTCCTTGATTTGTTGAACTTCGGAAGCATCACTTTGTGAAAAACCTGCAATACTAAAACATAATATTAAGGTTAAAAACCATACTTTTAAAAACTTCATTTTAATATTTACTTGATATTTTTTCATTTGATTCGTCTTGATGTTGCTGCTCTTCTTCTTTTAAATTCGCAAAATCTTCTTTTGAAACTCTAATATAAACCGCGTGTCTATATATACCATTTAACATTCTAACGCCTTTTGCATTTCGAATTAAAAAGGTTTGGCGTTTAGCTTCTTCTGAAACTCTTTCCTTTTGATAATCGGAGCAATAATCGCAAAATACATGTTTTACCTTAATAGATTTTGCATTGCCATCGGTGTAATGAATGGTGGCGTAAACCTTAATTTGAAGCGAATCTTTTTGATAACCTACCTGCGCTTGCATTTGGTACAGACCAAAAGATAAAATTAGCGCTATGATAAGTTTGGTTTTCATACATTACTCGTCTTTCCAATTAAGTCTGTCCATTTGATTATAAGGCCATGGCGCTCCGTTATTTTCAATATTTGTCATCATATTATTTAACTCGGTAGGTGCGGCACTTTGCTCCATAACCAAATAACGACGCATATCTAAAATTATTGACAGCGGATTGATGCTTACAGGACAAGCCTCTACACACGCGTTACAGGTTGTACATGCCCAAAGTTCTTCGCGAGAAATATAATCGTCTAACAATTGTTTGCCATCGTCTTTAAACTCGCCGTTATTGGCATCGATATTCTTTCCAACCTCTTCTAAACGATCGCGCGTATCCATCATTATTTTTCGTGGCGATAGCTTTTTACCTGTTAAATTTGCCGGACACTCGCTGGCGCATCGTCCGCACTCTGTACAAGTATAAGCGTTTAGGAGTTGTACCCAATTTAAATCGGCTACATCTGAAGCTCCAAATTTTGCGGGTACATCATCATCGTCACCTTCAGCAGGAGCTGCAAACGGATCTGCATTAGGATCCATCATCATTTTTACCTCTTTAGTAACAGCTTCCAAATTATTAAGCTGTCCTTTTGGTGTTAGTTTGGCATAAAAGGTATTTGGAAACGCCAACAAGATGTGCAAATGCTTTGAATAATATAAATAGTTTAAAAACACCAAAATGCCTAAAATATGCAACCACCAAGCACTGCGCTCGATAATATGAAGTGCGCCTTCTGATAACCCTGAAAACAAAGGTGCTATAAATTGGCTAATAACATTGCCTGAATTCATGGCTTGAAAATGAACATCGGTAGCATTCATAACCAAAAATAAGGTCATTAAAACCATTTCGAAATACAAAATAAAGTTGCCATCGTTTTTTGGCCAACCATTCATTTCATTTTTCCAGAAACGTTGTAGTTTTATAATATTTCGGCGTATCCAAAAAACAATAACTGAGACAAAAACTAACAAAGCCAATACCTCGAAACTACCAATTAAAACCCCGTATAAACTTCCTATAGATGAAAAAACACGATGGGTGCCTAAAATACCGTCAACTATAATTTCGAGTACTTCAATATTTATTATAATAAAACCTATGTAAACAATTACGTGGAGTATTCCTGCTATTGGCCTGCGTACCATTTTACTTTGCCCAAGAGCAATCATCGCCATGTTTTTCCAGCGCTGCGATTTATTATCGCTTACATCGACATCTTGACCTAATTTAATATTACGAATAAGCTTTTTTACATTTTTAGCAAAAAAGCCTATTCCCGCAATGAGTGCTATTACAAAAAGAATATTGGGAATAAAGTTCATTAAGTTTAATTAGTTTGTGGTTCTTGGTAAGGTATTTCTTTTTTCGATAAAATCCTAAAATATCGTTTTGGATGCAATTTTATGTCTTGTAAAAGTGCTTCTAGTTCTTTTGTGGCACCTTCTAAATTAGTATACAAAGCATCGTCTTGAAGTAATTTACCAAGTGTACCATCACTACTATTCACTTTTGCTAAAACGTTATTTAAATTTGCTAAAGTTGTATTGAGCGTTGCAACTGTATTGCCTAAATTAGCTTCTTTTAATTCGGTAATAACAACAGCTAAATCGGCACTCATAGTTTTAAAATTAGCTAAAAGTGCTTCTATATTAGCATCATTTTTCCCAATTAAACTGTTTACAGAATTTGATGTACCTTTAAAAGACTTTAAGGTTTCGTTTAGCTCATAAATGGTTGCCTTTAATCCTTGGCTAGAATCATCTTCTACCAACTTATTTAAGTTAGACATTAATGTATCGGCCGATTTTAAGGTAAGATCTAAATCGGTACTTAAACCGGAAAAGTTTTTTGATAAACTCGTTACCAATCCAACTTCTACTTCAGACTCTAAAACATCGCCTGGTTTTGCTCTTTCACCGTCTTTACGAACTAAAATGGCTAATCCGTTACCGCCCATTAAGCCTGTTTCGTACATACGAATTTTACTGTTTTTTGAAAACACTAATTGTTCGTTTACAAAAAAAGCTACTCTGGTTTTTCCTGTTTTATAGTCGTATTTAATTTCGGTTACTTTTCCAACAGGATTTCCTTTTACCGTAACTACCGACGACGGCGTTAAAGCATTATAATTAAACTCGGTATAATATACATTATTAGACTCTAAAAGGTTTTGCCCTTTTAAATAGTTAAACCCAAAAATAAAAAGGATGATTCCTAATAATACTAAAATACCTGTTTTGATTTCTTTTGATATCTTCAAAATAAAAATGTTTTTTAAACAAATTTAATATAAATTTAAAAAGAACTGTTACTAATTTGCTTGCGATTTTAAGGCTTTTGCTAAATCTATTTTTTCGCCATCTTTAAAAGCAACTACAAAGCACGAGCCGTATCCTTTTTTTCTTGCTTGTTCTTCTAACACTTTAGATTCCTCATAATTAGAGGTGTTACCATAAAAATATTTATATAAGTTACCTTCTTTTACTCGAGAAATATTATTTAGCCCATTAAAATTATAAGGTTTTGTTTCGAGCGCATTAGAACTTGCCGCAATTTGAATTTTATATGAAATGCCATTGGTGTCTACAACATCTTCTGTTATATTATTTTCATAAATTGTTTCAACATTACCATCTAATTTTGCTTTATAATCTAAAATGGCATCTGTTATGGCTGTCGAAATTTGATTTTGCCCTTTTTTGGAGTTTAAATACTGGCCTTCTTGTTTATAGGTTAAAAAACCTAACTCGACTAAAACACTAGGCATAACCGTTTGATGTAACACAATAAATCCAGCTTGCTTTACACCTCTGTTTTTTCTTTTTAAATCGTAAGTAAACTTTTTTTGAATAGCACTTGCCAACATGATACTTTGATCTAAATATTCTTCTTGACTTAAAAGAATACTCATTACCGATTCGGGAGAATTTGGATCGAAACCATTATAATTTTTCTCGTAATCGTCCTCCATAAAAATAACCGAGTTTTCTTTTTTTGCGACATTAAAATTAGTTTCATTTCGATGAGTACCTAAAACAAAAGTTTCGGTGCCATGTGCCGAGGAACCCGCCCGATGTGCGTTACAATGAACAGACACAAATAAATCGGCATTCGCCTTATTGGCAATTTTACCACGAACAAATAAATCTATAAACTTATCGGTTTTTCGAGTATATATAACCTTTATATTTGGGTTTTTCTCAAGTTCTTTTCCTACTTGCAACACCACTTTTAATGCAATATCTTTTTCTTTAAAACCACTTCCTGTATTTCCAGAATCTTTTCCGCCGTGGCCTGCATCTAAAACCACAACAAATTTGTTTTCTTGTTTTTCAACATCTTGTCCTGTAAATGCCGAAAATGTTAATACTATGATAAAGCATACGAAAACGTATATTCCCGTCGTTTTTAAGGGGTGAATTTTATTTTTTCTATTTAATTCCATGAAAATTTATTTACAACACGGTGTTAATTACAGTTTTAAAACTCATATTTTTTTTGAAAGAGAACTAATAAAAAGTAATATTTGCTCTCGATAAAAAAGGGCGGTTTTATTAAATAAAATTTTTAATTAAATAATAAATCAATCCCAGAAAAATATATGTAATTTTGGCATTTCAAAAACCGAGCCATACTTTTACAAAAATACATTTAAAAGCGTTGCATACAAACAACTTTAAAATACTTTTTGCACTAAGTTTTACAATGTTTATTAACATGTTAAGCTATGCTCAAGACATCCCAAAAAAGAAAGCCAGCTTCGAGCGTACCGAAAAAGATGTGGCGCTAAAAGAAACCGATTCGCTTACCGTTTTAGAACTTAATGATGTTGAAATTGAGCAAGATTCTACCATAACAGATTCGGTTAAACCTAAAAAAGAATTGCTTGAGCATAAGGTGGTTTACCACGCTGATGATTACACGCGTTTTAGCCAAAAAGACCATAAATTGTATTTATACAACAATGCCTCTATTGATTATGGCGATATGAATATTAAAGCGGGTATTATTATAATTGACCATGTAAACAACACAGTTTACGCTAAAGGTATTGTTGATTCTACCGGAGCTTATACACAAAAACCCGTTTTTAAACAATCCAACAGCGAGGTAGAACCAGACTCCATTTTATTTAATACAAAGTCGAAAAAAGCCTTAATTTACAATTCAAAAACGGCTCAAGGTGAAGGAACTGTAATTGCAAATATTACAAAAAAGGAAAACGACTCGGTGTATTTTTTGAAAAATGCCAAATACACCACCTCCGAAAATCTAGACGATCCAGAATACTACATAAAACTTCGTAAAGCTAAAATTGTGCCTGGTAAAAAAATTGTTACGGGTTTAGCTAATTTATTTATTTACGATGTTCCAACACCTTTAGGCTTGCCTTTTGGCTTTTTCCCTCAAAGCGAAAAACATACGTCTGGTGTTATATTTCCAACTTTTGGTGAGAATAATACACGGGGTTTCTTTTTACAAAATGGTGGTTATTATTTTGCAATTAGCGACTATATAGATTTGGCCGTTATGGGCGATTATTACACCAATGGAAGCTACGGTTTACGTGTAGAAAACACCTACAATAGACGTTACAAATACAGAGGTAATTTTGCTTTACGCTACGAGAATTTAATTAATAGCGAACGCGGTTTTTCCGACTATTCCAAAAACGTAATTTATAACATTCGTTGGTCACATAGTCAAGACTCAAAAGCGAGTCCGAGTTCTCGTTTTTCAGCATCTGTAAACCTTGGTAGTAGCCGTTATTACCGAAATTCTATCAATCAGGTAAATGCAGGTTCTTTCTTAAACAATACGTTATCGTCGTCGGTATCATATTCAAAATCGTTTGCTGGCGAACCCGAAGTTAATTTCAGCTTAACAGCAACGCATTCGCAAAACACCAATACACAAGTAATTAACATGACGCTACCTACTTTACAAGCCAGTGTAGGTAGAATTTATCCGTTAGCACCAAAAGAAGGCACTAAAAAGGGTTTAATACAAAACATAAATTTACAGTATAACATTCGTGGGGAAAACAGAATTACAACTACCGATTCGCTATTCTTTAAAAAAGAAATGTTTAACGATGCCAAAATAGGCTTTCAACACTCTATACCATTAAGTACTAACTTTAAACTATTTAAGTACTTTAGTGTGAGTGCTAGTACCAGTTATAATGAGGTTTGGACCTTTAAAACTGTTGAAAAACATTTTGATGAAATAAATAGAGAAGTTATTACAGACACTATTAATGGTTTTGATGCCTTTAGAACCTACAACTTTAGTACCAGTTTAGGAACCACTATTTATGGTATGTTTAATTTTGAAAAGAAAGGGAAAGATCCTAAAATTCAAAAAATACGCCATGTTATGCGTCCTTCAATTAGTTACAATATTAATCCTGCTTTCGATAAATATTATGATTCTTATGAAGTTATAAGCGCCGATGGATTAACTACTAGCGATGTAGAATACACCCGTTTTGAGCAAAGCATTTTTGGTACACCTGGTAAAACCTTTTCGAGTTCTATGGGCATTTCATTAGCAAATAATTTTGAAGCTAAAGTAAAAGATAAAGACAGTACCGCAACCGAACCAAAAAATATAAAACTGCTTAATAACTTAAACTTTTCTACGTCATACAATTTTGCTGGCGATTCATTGCAATGGAGTCCCGTAAGAATGAGTGGTGGTACGCAGTTTTTCGATAATAAATTAAGTGTAAATTTTGGTGCGACACTAGACCCCTACGCTTTAGATAACAACAACCGAAAAATTGATAAATTTAATATTGATAACGGCGGTAGTTTATTTAGACTTACAAGTGCAAATGCCACAGCAAGTTGGTCGTTCTCTAGCAAATCGGGTGATAAGAAAAACGACGAAAAGAAACAACAAGGCATCGACGAAAATCTAAGAAGCGGTGGACGCGACGACGATTTATTTGGTATGCCGCAAGATTTTGCAAACGAGCAAATTCAAGATAAAAAAGGTGAAGAAGACGAGGCGACTAAAAGTTTTTACAATTTTAAAATTCCTTGGAATTTAAGGTTAGCCTACGCCGTAAATTACTCGAACTCTGCCAGACAAAACGAAATTTCGTCGCACTCATTAATGTTTTCGGGCGATATTAAACTTACCGAAAATTGGAATATTGGAGCATCATCGGGATACGATTTAAAAAATGCAGGTTTTACCTATACACAATTACGATTTGAACGCGATTTAATGAGTTGGCGCATGAATTTTAGCTGGATTCCTTTTAGTACAAATGCCTCTTGGAACTTCTTTATAGGTATTAAATCTAGTTTATTATCCGATTTAAAATACGAAAAACGCCGTCAACCAGACCGCCGATTATAACAATTATACATTATGAAACAAATAATTACCACAACAAACGCTCCAGCTCCTATTGGCCCGTACAACCAAGCCGTTTTGGCTGGAAACACCTTATACATTTCAGGACAAATTGCTTTTAATCCAACCACTGGATATTTAATTCTTGACGATATTAAAACAGAAACTAAGCAGGTAATGGAAAACCTAAAAGCTATTTTAGAAGCCGCAAACCTAACATTTAACAACGTGGTAAAATCGTCTATTTTTATAAGCGACATGAATAATTTTACTGAAATAAACGATGTTTACGGTAGTTATTTTGACGAAGCTACTGCACCTGCACGCGAAACGGTACAAGTGGCTCAATTACCTAAAAGTGTAAATGTTGAAATAAGTATGATTGCTGTAATTTAATTTAGGCTACACTTGATCCTGCATACTCTAAAAGTAATTTTTTAAGTTTTACAACATCAATAGGTTTTGCTAAAAACTCATTTATTCCCGCTTCTTTAGCTTTAATAATATCTTCCTCAAAAGCACTAGCCGAAACCGCAATTATTGGAGTGTTTTTTTTAGCATATTTTTTAGTAGACTTTATTTGTCTGGTTGCCTCGTATCCATCCATATCTGGCATATAAATATCCATAAAAATAATATCGAAATTTAAAACCTTATACAAATCTATAGCTTCTACCCCATTTTTTGCAAACGTACATTGCGCTCCATTTTTCTCTAATAAAAACTGAATTACCTTTTGGTTCATTCGGTTATCTTCGGCCACTAAAACATTTATCTTATTTAACCCTAAAGACAAGGCTTCAATAGGTTCTGTTTCGGTTTTTATATTTAGTGTCTTTTTAAGTTGTAAGCTAAAATAAAACGTGGTGCCTTCGTTTTCTTTACTTTCTAATTTTAGCTCGCCACCCATATTTTCAACTAAATGATACGAAATAGCAAGTCCAACACCCCAACCGCGATACTCATTCATAAATTCGTTTGTAATGCGCTTGCTTTTTGTGTTTCCTAAGTAATATTTAATTTCTTCGGGCGTCATACCAATACCCGTATCTTTTATGTAAAAGCTCACTATTTGATCGTCGTTTATTTCAATAGTTTGATCAACGATAATAGAAATTTTACCAGAATCGGTAAACTTAATGGCATTATTTATAAGATTAATTAATATAAGTTGAATACGCTCAGAATCAGCTAAAACTAAAAATCTATCATTTTTTTCTTCGCTAAGAAACTCGTATTCAAAATCTAAATCATGCTCCCAAGCTTGATATTCAAACACTTTAAAAAGATTACGTAAATCGGCTTTTAAGTCTACCGCGCTTTTATTAAGCGTAAATTCATTCTTTTTAATTTCTTCCTTGCTAACCACCAAATTAAAAAACTGAAGTAAGTGTTTCGATGAGTATTCGGCAATTTCAACTTTAAGTAATTGGTCTTCATCCAAATCAGATTCCGACAACATTTTAAGCATTCCCAAAATGGTATTTAAAGGCGTTCGTACCTCATAACTCATATTTATAAGGTTGATCGATTTATCTTCAAAAATTTGTTCGCTTTTATCCAAATTCTTGTTTAATTCCTCAATTCTAAGTTTCTGGCTTTTGGTAATTATATTGTTTTTAAGCTGATTTTTTAAAAAAAACTGAAGCACAAAAACTTGGCTAATTGCAAGTACAAAAAGAATAACCGCTGTTGCTTCAACTTGAACTATACCTTCTAAATAACAGTAGGCAATACCGAAAATAACAACTATTGAAAATAAAACAAAGTACGATAAAGTCCTTCTGTTTCTATTAAATTTTGAAGAAAACCCCATTAAAATTCACATTTAAACAAACTTATCTATAAAATTTATAATTATCAAAACTATTGATTTAAATTGGTTATTTTTAAATATATTTTCTAATTTCATAATCTTCAAAAATAGATTTTCAAAAATTTTTATGCGCATAGAATACGATATAAAACTGGGTTTTAAAGATGTTATGTTTCGCCCAAAACGTTCTACTTTAAAAAGTCGATCGGAAGTAAATTTAGAACGAGAATTTAAATTTTTACACAGTCCGCTTACATGGAAAGGCATCCCTATAATGGCTGCAAACATGGACACCGTTGGTACTTTTGAAATGGCCAAAGCACTAACAAACAAAAAACTTTTCACAGCAATTCACAAACATTATGATTTAACCGAGTGGAAAGTATTTGCAGAGAGTTTAACACCAGAAACCGAAAATTTTATTGCTGTTAGCACTGGTATTGGTCAGCACGATTCCGAAAAACTAGCGCAAATAATTAAGCAAAACCCCAATATAAAGTTTATTTGTATTGATGTGGCCAATGGCTACTCCGAACACTTCGCCAATTTTGTAAAACATACACGAGAACTTTATCCAGAAAAAGTAATTATTGCAGGTAATGTTGTTACAGGAGAAATGGTTGAAGAATTATTACTCTGCGGTGCCGATATTATAAAAGTGGGTATTGGTCCTGGGTCGGTTTGTACTACACGTGTAAAAACAGGCGTTGGCTATCCGCAACTTTCGGCAATTATTGAGTGCGCCGATGCTGCTCATGGACTTGGCGGACAAATTATTAGCGATGGTGGCTGCACTACTCCTGGCGATATAGCTAAAGCCTTTGGCGCAGGAGCCGATTTTGTTATGCTTGGTGGTATGCTGGCTGGTCACGACGAAAGCGGCGGACAAATTATTGAGAAAAACGGTAAAACTTACAAACAATTTTACGGAATGAGCTCATCTACAGCAATGGAAAAACACGTGGGTGGCGTTGCCGAATACCGCGCTAGCGAAGGTAAAACAGTAGAAGTAGATTATAAAGGTCCTGTAGAATATACGTTGCAAGATATTTTAGGCGGCATTCGTAGCACCTGTACCTATGTTGGCGCTGCCAGATTAAAAGAACTTACTAAACGGACTACTTTTATTAGGGTTAACGAACAGGAAAATAGAATTTACACCAAGTAATTTCTTTATAATTTAAAACCGCTTTAAATGAAAAAAATAATAACTTTTGGTGAAGTTTTAATGCGTTTATCCCCCGAAGGCAACAAAAAGTTTAAACAGGCAAATTTACTAGAATTTTATTTTGGTGGCACTGAGGTTAACGTAGGTATTTCTATTGCTAATTTTGGAGAGCCTGTAAAACATATAAGTTGTGTTTCGGATGATTTTGTTGGCGACACGGCATTATCTTACATCCAAAAGTTTGGCGTTAGCACCTCGGCAATTGTACGCTCTTCCAGACCTTTAGGCGTCTATTTTTTGGAAGTTGGTGCGGTTATGCGCCCAAGTGCTATTTCTTATAACAGGTCGCACTCTTCGTTTTCTGATATTAAACCCGAAATGGTCGATTGGGAAAAACTCCTTACCAAAGCTAAATGGTTACATTGGACGGGTATTACTCCTGCCCTATCTAAAGGTGCTAAAGACACCCTAAAAGCGGGTTTAGTTATTGCAAAGAAACTCGGTATTCCTGTGTCTACCGACCCCACTTACCGGAGCGGCTTGTGGAAATATGGTGAAAATCCTAAGGATGTATTAAACGATTTAGTATCGTATTCTACCATTTTTATTGGCGGTATAAATGAAATGAATGAAATTTTAGACACCAATTTTGGCTACTCTAACGATGAGTTTATTGAAGCCAGTAAACTCCTAATGGAAACATTCCCAAACATTGAAAAGGTTTTCGATAAAATAAGAACTGCCATTAACGCGTCTTGGCATAAAATAAGAGCCAGAATGTGGAATGGAAACGAGTTTTATGAAACTACCGATCTTGATATTACACATATTATCGATAGAATTGGCACTGGTGATGCCTTTGCGGCTGGTTTAATTTATGGTTTACAAAAATACAACGATGGTAAAGCAATGGAATTTGCTAGTGCTGCTTGTGCCTTAAAACACACCTACGAAGGCGACGTAAATTATGCCACAGTTGATGAAGTTACAGCTATTTTAAACGGTAATACTTCAGGAAGATTTAACAGATAAATTTATCATATCAACAAAATTTTCATCGCTTAAATAGTATTTTAATAATAATTTAATTTTAAGTTTATTTAAACTTTCTTTCCGCTTAATAGAAACAAAAATTGCTTAATTTGTAGTTAATTAGCAAAACTTACTTACATGGCGTTAAAAGTTGTTATTTCTCATAAAACAGTTTACAAATATGACCGTTCGGTTTCTTTATCTCCACATGTTTTTAGGCTTCGTCCTGCACCACATAGCAGAACTCCAATAGAATCGTATTCTATTAAAATAAAGCCCGAAAAACATTTTTTTAATTGGCAGCAAGATCCTTTTGGAAATTATTTAGCGCGATTAACATTCCCTGAAAAAACTAAAGAGCTTTCTATTGATGTAGAAATTATTGCCGATTTAAAAACCATAAATCCATTCGATTTTTTTGTTGAAGATTATGCTGAAGACTACCCGTTTAAATATGCCGAAACCACAAAAAAAGAACTACTGCCTTATTTAGAAGTTACCGAAAAAGGTGATTTGCTCAAAGATTTTTTAAAAACCGTAGACCTAACACCGCGTAAAACCATTTATTTTCTAATTGATTTAAATAAGAAAATTTACGACTATTTAAAATATAACATCAGGCTCGATCCTGGTGTACAAAGCTGTGAAGAAACCTTAACCAAAAAAAGTGGTTCGTGTCGCGATTATGCTTGGTTATTTGTACAAGCATTACGTCACTTAGGTTTTGGTGCTCGCTTTGTTTCGGGGTATTTGGTGCAACTTTCATCTGATGAAAAATCACTAGATGGCCCATCGGGACCAGAGCAAGATTTTACCGATTTACATGCTTGGACCGAAGTTTACGTACCTGGTGCGGGTTGGATTGGTTTCGATGCCACATCTGGTTTATTAGCTGGCGAAGGCCATATTCCTTTAGCTTGTACACCTTCTTTTGAAAGTGCTGCACCCGTTACAGGTATGACCGATGTTTGTGAAACTGAATTTGAATTTGATAACTCGGTAAAACGTATTTTCGAATCGCCTCGTGTAACAAAACCTTACACCGAAGACCAATGGAATGCCATTTACGACTTAGGTTTTAAAGTTGAAAAAGAACTTGAAAAAGGCGATGTTAGGTTAACTATGGGTGGAGAACCTACTTTTATTTCTATTGACGATATGGAATCGGAACAATGGAATACCGAAGCCGATGGCCCTCATAAACGCGAACTTGCTAAAAATTTAGCGCATAAATTATACGACGAATTTAGTAACAATGGTATTGTACATCAAGCCCAAGGAAAATGGTATCCAGGAGAACCAATACCACGTTGGAGTATAGAATTATGTTGGCGTAAAGACGGTAAATCTATGTGGCGCAATCATAACAAAGCCTTATTCTCGGTATTTGCCGAAAATAACAATTTGCCACCAAACGCCGACAAGCAGTTTTTAGAAACTTTAACCACCTATTTGGGTATTACCAATAAAACCATCATGCCAACCTACGAAGATAGTTTCTATTTCTTGTGGGAAGAAGGTAAAATGCCAATTGATATAGATCCAACTAAGGAAAACGGCAACATGTTGGTTAAAGATAAGCTTCAAAAGTTATTAAAAGACGGAAAATCTAACCCTGTTGGTTATGTATTACCCATTAATAATTACAGAGATAAATGGTTTACTTGTAGTTGGCTATTTAGGCGCGAACACCTCTTTTTAATTCCAGGTAATTCACCAATTGGATTACGCTTACCTTTAAGTTCTTTAATTCAGCAAGCACATCAACAAGAGTTTCCTGTTTTCATTCCAGATCAGTTTTCAAAACAAAAAGAATTACCGCAGTATTTTTCATCCGTTTTAATAAGACGAGATAAATTCTTAAAAAATCAATTAAAACAATACGATAACGAATTTTTTATAAGAACCGCCTTATGTGCAGAAGTTAGAGATGGCAAACTGCATTTATTTTTACCTCCAACGCATTCTGCTGAAGTATTTTTAAACCTTATTGCGTCTATTGAAGCTACTTCGGCTGAATTAAAAATACCGGTTATTTTAGAAGGTTATAGCGCCCCAAAGGACAGCCGATTAGAATCATTAAAAATCACGCCCGATCCTGGTGTTATCGAAGTAAATGTACATCCTGCAAAAAACTGGAAAGAACTCACCGAAACCACATTAAAACTTTATGAAAACGCCAAACAATCGCGTTTGGGCACCATAAAATATATGGTTGATGGTAAACATACAGGAACTGGTGGTGGTAACCATGTTACATTAGGTGGCGACACACCTGCCGATAGCCCTTTACTTCGTAAACCAAGTTTATTACGAAGTTTACTAACTTTTTGGCAGCATCATCCGGGGTTATCTTACTTATTTTCTGGTGCATTTATTGGTCCAACAAGTCAGGCGCCTCGTGTAGACGAAGGTCGCTTAGAAAATTTATACGAACTAGAAATAGCTTTCGAAAACATACCCAAAGATGGCGATGTACCGTTTTGGTTAACCGATAGGTTATTTCGACATTTATTAACCGATTTAACAGGAAATACGCATCGCGCCGAATTTTGTATCGATAAATTATACTCGCCAGATTCTTCATCGGGTCGCTTAGGTATTTTAGAGCTTCGTGCTTTCGATATGCCGCCACACCCTCAAATGAGTTTATTACAAAACTTATTGGTAAGAACACTAGTGGCTTGGTTCTGGAAAAAACCTTACGAACATAAATTAATTCGTTGGGGAACCGAGTTACACGATAAGTTTTTA
Source organism: Neotamlana nanhaiensis (assembly GCF_000943555.1). Taxonomy (GTDB): domain Bacteria; phylum Bacteroidota; class Bacteroidia; order Flavobacteriales; family Flavobacteriaceae; genus Neotamlana; species Neotamlana nanhaiensis. Next base: position 272,110 of record NZ_JTDV01000005.1, read on the forward strand.
ATTGAGCATTTTGTACGCGACGATATAAACAGTATTGTAGAACAATTAAACCAAGCAGGTTACGAATTTAAAACCGAATGGTTTAATCCGTTTTTCGAATTCCGTTTCCCGCTACTTGGCTTAAAAACCGTTGGCGATATTCATTTAGAATTACGAGCTGCTATCGAACCTTGGCATGTTTTAGGCGAAGAAATGAGTGGTGCTGGCACATCGCGTTACGTAGACTCTTCCACAGAACGTGTCCAAATAAAGGTTTCTAATTTTATAAGTGAAAGATATAATGTAACTTGCAACGGTATTAAAATTCCGTTGAAAAAAACCAAGATAAAAGGCGAATATGTATCTGGAATTCGTTATAAAGCTTGGAATCCGTATTCGGCATTGCATCCTACAGTTGGTGTAGACACGCCGCTTGTTTTTGATGTAGTTGATACATGGAACGACCAATCGCTAGGTGGTTTCACTTATTTTGTTTCGCATCCTGGTGGCCGATCGTACGATACCTACCCAATAAATAGTTACGAAGCAGAATCAAGACGAATTAATCGTTTTTGGGAAATTGGGCAAGCGCAAGGTGAAGTTTTTAAACCTAAGCGATATGTTGTAGACCAAAAAGAAATTAAGAAGTTTCAAAAAACTGCAACTAGCAATAAAAATTTCCAGACCAGAGAGATTGAATTTAATTCGGAGTTTCCTAATACTTTAGATTTAAGAAGAAAATAAATAATGCCAACCAAACCAAATAGCACTTTATTTCAAAATTATTTTTCCGATTTTGAGAATTATGACGAGGTTTTAAAATCCAACATGTCCATTAATTCTAATTGGCAAAAATTGCTTGCTAACTTATCTGATATTGGTTTTGAAAACCTATCAAATAAACAAAAGGAAGTGAACTGGTTAATGGAAGAAAATGGCGTTACTTACAATGTTTATAACGACCCTAAAGGCATTCATCGTTCATGGGATTTAAATGTTGTACCTTTTTTAATACACGAAACTGAATGGTCTAAAATTGAAAAAGGGATTGCACAACGGGCAGAGCTTTTAAATCTTATTTTAAAAGATATTTACGGCGACCAAGAGCTTATTAAAAAAGGTATTTTACCCCAAGAAGTAGTTTATGCGCACCGTGGCTTTTTAAGACAATGCGATAACATATATTACGCTACATGTAAGCACTTATTAATACATGCTACAGATTTAGCACGAGGGCCAGATGGCAGAATGTGGGTGGTTAACGACCGCACTCAAGCCCCGTCGGGAATGGGTTACGCTCTAGAAAATCGTTATTCTTTAAGTCGGGTATTTCCTGAAGCTTTTAAAAATATAAATGTTAAGCAATCGTCTAAATTCTTTTATGAGTTTAACCAAATGCTTATTAATTGTGCGCCGCAAAATAAAGCCAACCCCAATATTGTAATTTTAACTCCTGGGCCATTAAACGAAACTTATTTCGAGCATGCTTATATGGCTTCGTTTTTAGGTTATCCGTTGGTTACGGGCAACGATTTAGTAGTGCGTAATGGTAAGCTTTATATGAAAACCTTAAAAGAGTTAAAGCAAGTTGATGTTATTTTAAAACGAGTTGACGATGCATTTATGGATCCGCTAGAACTTCGTGAAGATTCTTATTTGGGCGTTGCCGGATTACTCGACATTATAAGAAACAAGCAGGTTGCTGTGGTTAACCCAATTGGTAGTGGCGTTCTGGAAAATTCTGGACTAATCCCTTTTATGAATCGCATTTGTAATTATTTTTTCGATGAAGATTTAATTTTACCTCAAATAGCCTCGTGGTGGTGCGGACAAAAAAAGGAGCTCGATTATGTATTAAATCATTTAAACGAGTTGGTTGTAAAACACATTGACCGATCGAATCGAGAAAACATATTTTTTTGCGAGTTTTTAGATGAAAAAGCCTTAAATAAATTAAAAGAAGACATTTTATCGGCTCCTTATAAATTTGTAGCTCAAGCTAAAATATCGTTTTCAACCGCCCCTAATTTTATAAATGGTGCTTTAGAACCAAGAAAAGTAATGTGCCGTATTTTTGCGATTGCAAATAAAGAAAAATATAAAGTAATGCCAGGTGGTTTGGTTCGTGTAGCCGCAGAACGTGAAACGCTTTTTATATCAAACAACCGAGGCGGAATTAGTAAAGATTTTTGGGTAGTAACCGATGAGGCTCAAACTAATTTTCAAAGTTACTCTTGGGATAATTCTTGTAGAATTTCTATTGCCGATATTAACGATTTACCAAGTAATACCGCCGAAAATTTATTTTGGTCCGGACGTTATTTGGGGCGTGCTTTAGTAACCGCACGTTATTTACGCATGGTTTTAAATCGAATGAATCAGCAGCATTACGATGTGTCCTATTCAAATACAGAAAGCTTAACTATTCTTTATAAATCGGTTACCAATATTACCTCAACTTTTCCTGGTTTTGTTGGTGCAAATTCAAAAGACACTTTAAAAAATCCACTTAAAGAACTCACATCGCTAATAATGGACGATACCAGAATTGGTAGTTTTGCCCAAACCATGATGAGTTTTAACCATTCTTATTATTCGTTACGAAGCCTATGGTCCAAAGACATGTGGCGTGTTTTTGATAGTATAAAAAAGTTATGGGGCAAATTTAAAGAAGATAAAAACTATTCCATTATTACACTTACCAAACTATTAGACCGCATTATTACAAGGCTTATTGCTTTTATGGGTTTAATTGAGGAAAGTATATTAGTAAATCAAGGTCTACTACTCTATTTTATAGGGTTGCAAACCGAACAAGCCATGATGCATGTTGCCAAATGTAGATCGTTATTAGTACCTAAATATGAAGAGCACTTGCAGTACGAAATTTTAGAGTCCTTTTTATCAAGTCATGAAAGTTTAAATATTTATAGATACAGTTATCGCTCCTATTTAAGTATTGAAAACGTGATTAATTTAGTGTTGTTAGACAAGGAATACGCAAAATCGCTAACCTATCAACTAAAACGTATAAAAAAGGATTTAGATAGGTTGCCTAACACCGATTTGGAAGCTGTGAATGTTTGTAAAGAAACTATTGAAAAAGCGTACAATATTATAAAAGAACTCCATGTTGGCGATTTAATTGAGTTAGATGAAACAGAATCTGTAAGACAAAAACTGGATGATGTATTGGCAGAACTTAGTGAGTTATTGCACGAAACCTCTTTAGCAATTTCAGACACCTATTTTAACCACGCTTACCAACAAACACAATTGGTAACACAAAACTTTCCGTTACCTTAATTAAAGCATGACCACCTATCAATTATCACATACCACCACATACAATTACGAAAATGGCCTAACTTTTTGCCATAATTTGGCGACTTTAAAACCTAAAACCATTTTAGGGCAAACCTTATTAGAATATCATTTAGAAATTACGCCAACCCCGAGTGAAATTACCGATAAACTAGATTTTTTCGGCAATAACATTACGAGGTTTTCTATACAGGAACATCATAAAGAATTAAAAGTAATTGCAAAAAGTAAAATTATTCGTGATTTTAGTGTTTTACCAGATATAAATACAAATTTGCAAGCAAAACAAATTACTTTAAACGAAAGTATTGCTTTTTTTAAACAGACTAAACCCGAGCTTGTTGCTATAAAGCAGTTTATTTTAGAATCTATTTTAGTGGCTAAAATAACTCCTGAAATTAAAGCATACGCTCAAGTTTCTTTTAAACCAAACCGTTCAGTTTTTGAAGCTTCGTTTGAGTTAATGCAACGTATTTATACCGATTTTGAATTTAATACCAAAGCCACCAATGTTGCAACACCAATACATAATGTAATACAACAGAAAAAAGGAGTATGCCAAGATTTTGCTCAAATTGCCATAGCCTGTGTGCGCTCGGTAGGCCTGCCTGCAAGATATGTAAGCGGTTATATTGAAACCTTACCAGCTCCTGGAAAAGAAAAGCTAATAGGTAGCGATGCTTCGCATGCGTGGTTTTCGGTTTATATTCCGCATCATGGTTGGATAGACTTCGACCCTACAAATAACCACATTCCTAAAAATAAGCACATTGTTGTTGCTTATGGCCGTGATTATTACGATGTACCACCACTAAAAGGTGTTATTTACAGCACAGGAAGAAACAAAATGAATGTTGCTGTAGATTTAAGACCTGTTGAGTAAAACAACAATTTTATGACATAAAAAAAACCACTAAAAAGTGGTTTTTTAAGTTTTATAAATGTAATTTCCTTACTGTCCGGTTTCAATAGCTTCAACTTTAGTTTTTAATGCTTGGTATTTATCAGTTTCTCCTAAAATGCTGTAAATGTTCATTAAAGTTTTTGCTGCGTTTAAGTTAGACTCGTCTAACTCTAAAGCTTTCGATAAATATGGTACAGCTTCTTTGTAAAGCGATTGTCTTTTTAAACGTAATTCTTCATAACGTTTATCATCGGCAGACGAAGTACCTAAACCATTCATTTCTTCAACTAAAGGCGCTTCTTGCTCTAAAACCAATGCGGATAAGTTAATATAAGCATTTATATACTTAGGATCTAATTCTACCGCTTTTTCATATTGTTTTTTAGCTTCTTCCACATCTCCAGATTCTGTTGCAATAACTCCCAAATTATAACGTAATTCTGGGTTACTAGGATCTAAAGTAACAGCTTCTTGTAATAAGGCTTGAAACTTTTCTGTATTTCCAGTTTTGTAATAAATATTAGCTTCATTTAAAAGTAAGTTAATATCTTCTGGGTTGGCTGCTCTGGCTTGTGCCATTGCTTCTAATGCCTTTTCATTATCACCATTATTCACATAAATAAGTGCAATGTTTTTAACGATTTCTGGAAGTTTAGATTCTGTTTGACGTTGTCCTGGTTTTATATGGCTTTTCGCTTTAACATATAAATCTTGGGTGTTTTTATCTCCAAGAATTTCTTCTTCTCCTGTTTCTACATTAGTCGCATAAAATTGTGTTTCGATACCAGTATAACCAAGATCTCTTAATTTTTCGTAAAGCGATAACGCTCTATCATAATCTGGAACGTTTATAGCTGTAGCCGCCGCATAATATAAATACGATGTATCAGCTTGCTTTAAGTTGTAAGCGCGCTCAAAATTAACAGAAGCCGATCCAAAATCTTTACTTTCGTAAGCTTCGTTTCCTTTTTTAAGGAAAGCTTCGATCATTGATGTTTTTAACGTACCTGCATCGGTAGATAATGTTGAACCTACTTTATCTAAATTTTCAATAGCCGCATCAACGTCACTATCGCTTGCACTACCATTAGAATAAAGTGCTTGCGCTTTTAAAAAGTAATACTTCGACTTTAATTTGTCGTCTAAAGAGCCAATCATTGGTTCTACTGCGCTCAAAACGGTTTTAGCTTCAGAGAAATTAGCACTTTTAATTGCTTTTTCAGCAGCCTTCAATTCTTTTTTTTGTGCAAATGAAAAGGCACTCATTGATAAGGCTAAAGCAAAAATAATTTGTTTTTTCATTTTTAAGTAATATTAAGTTTATTAAGGTTTATTCTTCTGTTGATGAATTATCAAGAGTTGTGCCATCTTGAGTTTCACCAGTGTTTTCAATAGATTCGGCATCTTCATCACCAACTTCTTCTTCATCATGCATCACTTTAGCAACCGCAGCAATCGAGTCGTTACCTTTTAAGTTAATTAACCTAACACCTTGCGTTGCTCTACCCATTGTACGTAAATTTTCGACAGCTAGACGTATGGCGATACCAGATTTATTAATAATCATTAAATCATCGTTATCTGTAACACTTTTTATAGCCACCAAATTACCCGTTTTTTCTGTAATAGAAATGGTTTTTACACCTTTTCCGCCACGGTTAGTAATACGATATACTGCTTCACCATCTTCTGGATCGTCAATAAAAGTACGTTTACCATAACCATTTTCGGTTACTACTAAAACCGTTTCTTCTTGAGGGTTTTCTACTGTTACCATACCAATAACTTCGTCGTTCTCGTGCGCTAGAGTAATACCTCTTACACCAGAAGCACCACGCCCCATTGGTCTTGTTTTAGCTTCTTCGAAACGAATAGCTTTACCTGAACGTAAAGCTAGCATAACTTGACTGTTACCTGTGGTTAATTTAGCTTCAAGTAACTCGTCGTTATCTTTAATTGTTATGGCATTAATACCGTTAGTACGCGGACGCGAATACTGCTCTAAAGCCGTTTTCTTTACTTGTCCGTTCTTGGTTGCCATAATTACATAGTGGCTGTTTATGTAATTTTCATCTTTTAAATCTTGAGTACAAATAAAGGCCATAACCTTATCGTCTTGCTCAATATTTATAAGGTTTTGAATAGCTCTACCTTTTGATGTTTTACTTCCTTCTGGAATTTCGTAAACACGCATCCAGAAACATTTTCCTTTTTGAGTGAAGAATAACATGTACTGGTGGTTAGTACCCACAAATAAATGCTCTAAGAAATCCTCATTTCTAGTGGTTGATGCCTTTTGACCAACACCTCCTCTATTTTGAGTTTTATACTCGTTTAACGACGTACGCTTTATGTAACCTGCATGAGAAATAGTAATAACCACTTTTTCGTTAGGTATCATATCTTCAATGCTTAAGCTTCCGCCTGCATATTCGATAACCGAACGACGATCATCACCATACTTGTCTCTTACTATGGTTAATTCTTCTTTTATAATATCCATTCTACGCTCTTTTTTAGCAAGAATGTCTTTTAAATCCTCGATGGTTTTCATCAACTCTTCGTACTCAGAGCGTAATTTATCTTGCTCTAATCCTGTAAGCTGACGTAAACGCATTTCTACAATAGCACGCGCTTGAATTTCGGTTAATTCAAAACGTTCAATTAATTTATTACGCGCTTCATCGGCGTTTGACGAGGCACGAATAAGTGCGATAACTTCATCAATATTATCAGAAGCAATAATTAAACCTTCTAAAATGTGCGCGCGTTCTTCCGCTTTGCGTAATTCATATTGTGTACGGCGCGTTACTACTTCGTGTCTGTGTTCAACAAAATAATGTATTAATTCCTTAAGATTTAATAACTGCGGACGCCCATTTACAAGCGCAATATTGTTTACACTAAACGACGATTGTAAAGCCGTGTATTTGTATAATTTATTAAGAACGATATTAGGTATGGCATCGCGCTTTAACACGTAAACCACACGCATACCGTTTCTATCGGACTCGTCGCGAATGGTAGAAATACCTTCAAGTTTTTTATCGTTTACTAAATCGGCAGTCTTTTTAATCATATCTGCCTTATTCACTTGATAAGGAATTTCAGTAACAATAATGCACTCACGTCCATTTACTTCTTCAATAACTGCTTTTCCGCGTAACACAATACGTCCGCGACCAGTTTCAAAAGCTTCTTTTACGCCATCATAACCGTAAATAGTTCCTCCTGTTGGGAAATCTGGCGCTTTAATGTGTTGCATTAATTCGCTTACTTCAATATCGTTATTTTCAATGTAAGCAATAGTTCCATCAACAACTTCGGTTAAGTTATGAGGCGGCATATTTGTAGCCATACCAACTGCAATACCAGATGCTCCATTAACTAATAAAGTTGGAATTTTGGTAGGTAAAACGGTAGGTTCTTTATATTCGTCGGAGAAGTTAAGCTTGTGGTCTACGGTATCTTTATCGATATCTGCCAACATGTCTTCAGAAATTTTCTGCATTCTCGCTTCGGTATAACGCATTGCTGCAGGGTTATCACCATCTATAGAACCGTAGTTTCCTTGACCGTCAACTAATAAATAACGTAAACTCCAATCTTGTGCCATACGAACCATGGTATCGTATACCGAAGAATCGCCATGCGGGTGGTACTTACCTAAAACCTCACCAACAATAGTTGCAGATTTTTTATAAGCTACATTCGATCTTACTCCTAAAGTATGCATCCCATAAAGTACACGACGGTGTACCGGCTTAAATCCATCTCTTACATCTGGTAACGCACGTGACACAATGACCGACATTGAATAATCAATGTAAGCCGATTTCATCTCATCTTCTATGTTAATAGGAATGAGTTTTTCTCCTTCTGCCATATATAATTTAATTTAATTTTATGTATAATTCAAAACGTGCTAATATACGTATTTCATTAGTTTTGTTAAGCCTTCAAAATATTTTTTTAACGTTTTTTTATTAACAATTTCTATACCTTTTTTAGTTAATAAGTATCCTTTTAAAGGTTTTGATTATTTACAGAATTTTTCGTCAATTAGCATCAAACAGACTTTTTTAGGTATAGTTTTTGCCTTTAGTTAAATGTTTTACTATTTTTAATGCAGAAAGGACACAATTTATGGATGATAATTTTTCACCAAGAGTAAAAGATGTAATTGCCTTTAGTAAGGAAGAAGCATTGCGTTTGGGGCACGATTTTATTGGCACCGAACACTTAATGCTTGGGCTATTACGCGACGGAAGTGGCAAAGCAATAAATATTTTAAACGCCTTAGATATCGACTTAAATCATTTAAGGCGTAAGGTAGAAATATTAAGTCCTGCCAACCCCAATATATCTGTTACTACCAACCAAAAAAAGAATTTACACCTTACAAGGCAAGCCGAACGCGCTTTAAAAACAACTTTTTTAGAAGCCAAACTTTTTCAAAGTACTTCTATTAATACCGCACACCTTTTGCTTTGTATTTTAAGAAATGAAAACGACCCAACTACCAAACTTTTAAATAAGTTAAAAGTTGACTATGACAATGTTAAAGAACAATTTAAGTTTATGATTACAAACGATAATAACTACATAGAACCTAAATCGGAATCGTTTCAAGATGATGATACGGCTTCTGATGACGAAGGAACAAAGGATGTATTTAATTCGCCATCAAACAAATCGAATAAAAAGTCTAAAACCCCTGTTTTAGATAATTTTGGGCGCGATTTAACCGCCCTTGCTGAAGAAGGCAAACTTGACCCCGTTGTGGGACGCGAAAAGGAAATAGAGCGTGTTTCTCAAGTTTTAAGTAGAAGAAAGAAAAATAACCCACTGTTAATTGGTGAACCTGGTGTTGGTAAATCGGCCATTGCCGAAGGTTTAGCGCTTAGAATTGTTAAGCGTAAAGTATCACGCATACTTTTTAATAAACGTGTAGTGACTTTAGATTTGGCTAGTTTAGTAGCTGGAACAAAATATCGAGGACAATTTGAAGAGCGCATGAAAGCCGTAATGAACGAGCTTGAAAAAAATGATGATGTTATTTTATTTATTGATGAAATTCATACCATTGTTGGAGCTGGTGGTGCCACTGGTAGCTTAGATGCTTCAAACATGTTTAAACCTGCTTTGGCACGTGGGGAAATTCAATGTATTGGTGCTACAACGCTTGATGAATATAGACAGTATATTGAAAAAGATGGCGCTTTAGAACGTCGTTTTCAAAAGGTAATTGTGGAGCCAACAAGTGTTGAAGAAACTATTGAAATTCTTAACAACATTAAGGCTAAATATGAAGATCATCACAATGTTGATTATACACCTGAAGCTATTGAAGCTTGTGTAAAATTAACCAACAGATATATGACAGAGCGCTTTTTACCAGACAAAGCTATTGATGCTTTAGATGAAGCTGGTTCGCGCGTTCATATCACAAATATCGATGTACCTAAGCAAATTATTGAGCTTGAAAAACAGCTTGAAGACATTAAAGAGTCGAAAAACGCCGTGGTTCGTAAACAAAAGTACGAAGAAGCAGCGCGTTTAAGAGACGACGAAAAGCGTATTGAGAAAGAACTCGCCATTGCTCAAGAAAAATGGGAAGAAGACACCAAACAACATCGCGAAATTGTAACTGAAGATAATGTTGCCGATGTTATTTCGATGATGACTGGCGTTCCTGTAAATCGTATCGCGCAAACCGAAATTAATAAGCTTGCCGAATTACCAAACCTTATTAAAGGTAAAGTAATTGGCCAAAATGATGCTGTTGCTAAAGTGGTAAAAGCCATACAACGTAATCGCGCGGGGCTTAAAGACCCGAATAAACCAATTGGATCGTTTATTTTCTTAGGTCAAACTGGTGTTGGTAAAACGCAATTGGCTAAAATTTTATCTCGTGAATTATTCGATAGTGAAGATTCTTTAGTAAGAATAGACATGAGTGAATACATGGAGAAATTTGCTATTTCTAGATTAATTGGTGCACCTCCAGGATACGTAGGTTACGAAGAAGGTGGTCAATTAACCGAAAAAGTACGTCGTAAGCCTTACGCGGTTATACTTCTTGATGAGATTGAAAAAGCACATCCAGATGTATTTAACATGCTATTACAAGTACTTGATGATGGCTATTTAACCGATAGTTTAGGGCGAAAAATCGATTTTAGAAATACCATAATCATTATGACATCAAATATTGGTGCCCGTAAATTAAAAGATTTTGGTACAGGAATTGGTTTTGGCACAGCATCGCAAAAAGCTCAAGAAGCCGAAAATGCCAGAAGTGTAATTGAAAACGCCTTGAAAAAATCGTTCGCTCCCGAGTTCTTAAACAGAATTGACGATGTAATTGTTTTTAACGCACTAGAGAAAGAAGACATCAATAAAATTATTGATATTGAATTAGAAAAATTATTAGCAAGAATTAAAGGTTTAGGTTATAATTTAACAATTACCAATCCTGCTAAAGATTTTATAGCCGATAAAGGTTTCGATAAACAATACGGTGCAAGGCCATTAAAACGAGCCATACAAAAGTATGTTGAAGATGCTTTAGCCGAAGAAATTGTGGCATCGAACCTGCAAGAAGGCGATAGTATAAAACTCGATTTTGATGATAGTAAAGACGAATTAGTCATTTCTATTGAAAAATCTGAAAAACCAACAGAATCTTAATTTAGAATTTTTAGATATATCCAAAAGGCAGGCTTTAAAGTCTGCCTTTTTTATTTTTATTAAATAGGTACAGCATAATCATTTTTTATTTCGCCCATTACAAAAGTACTGTGCGCACTACCAATATTCTTAATGCTTCCCAAATGATCCAAAACAAAATTTTGGTATTCCTTCATATCACTTACCATAATTTTAAGTAAAAAATCATAATCACCTGAAATATTATAACATTCTACAACTTCCTTTAGCGCAATAATATCCTTAACAAACTGCCGCCCTATTTCACGTGTATGTTCTTTTAGAGTTACGTTACAAAAAACAATTAATCCTTTATCGAGTTTTTCTGCATTAAGAACGGCAACGTATTTTTTTATAAACCCGTTTTTCTCTAATTTTTTTACGCGTTCAAAAACAGGTGTCGCCGATAAATTTACTTTAGCTCCCAGCTCTTTTACTGTTAAGTTAGAATTGTTTTGTAGCAGCTTTAAAAGTCGTAAATCAATATCGTCTAGACGACTTGTAGAATTATTTTCCATTGATCTGAAATTTAATCGAGTTAAAAAGAATTTTATTCTTCAAATAAAACCATTAAAAGTTATTTAAACCAATATTTACGAGAATTTATTTGTTTTTATTCTGTGTTTGTAGTTTTGAAACGTAATAAAAACCACTACAACAATCATGAAAACAACCATTTTAGGTCATCCAAGAATAGGCAAAAATCGAGAACTAAAAAAAGCCTGCGAACACTATTGGTCAGGAAAAATAAATGAAGCCGAATTGCAAAATGTAGCAACCAAAATAAAACAAGAAAATTGGTTAAATCAACAACAATTGGGTATTGACAGTATTCCATCGAACGATTTTTCTTTTTACGATCAAGTTTTAGATACTTGTTTAACATTAGGCTGCATTCCGTCAAGGTTTAAATCAATAGAGAAAAACAATCTGCTAAATCTTTATTTTGCTATGGCTCGCGGCTTGCAAAACGAACATATTGATGTTACGGCCATGGAAATGACTAAATGGTTCGATACTAATTACCACTACATTGTTCCTGAATTTGAAAAAGATCAAGACTTCAGTTTTTTTTCAAAAAAAATTGTTGAAGAATATAAAGAAGCTTTAGGTTTAAGCATTAAAACCAAACCTGTACTAATTGCTCCTGTTACCTTTTTACTATTGGGAAAAGAAAAGGAAACTGGCTTCCACAGACTCGATTTATTAGAAAAACTATTACCAATTTACTTTGAAATTCTTGAAGAATTATCAAACTTAGGAGTAGAATATATTCAGTTTGACGAACCTTGTTTAGCACTAGATTTAAACAAAAACGAGCAAGAAGCGATTCAATACACCTATAAATCCATCAGTGAAAAATTTCCCAATTTAAAAATCTATTTAGCTAATTATTTCGATTGCTACGGAAACAACCTCAACATTGCTTTACAATTACCAGTACATACTTTGCATTTAGATTTGGTGCGATGCTCACTTCAAATTGATGATATTTTACAATCAGAAAATTATAATTCCGAAACGCATTTATCCCTTGGTTTAGTTGATGGTAGAAATATTTGGATTAATAATTACGAAAATTCACTAAAAACGATTGAAAAGGTTACTGCGAAAATTCCAAAAGATAAATTATGGATTAGCACATCCTGCTCTCTGCTTCACGTGCCCTACGATTTAAATTTAGAACAAAATATTAATCCCGAAATAAAACAATGGCTAGCCTTTGCGCAACAGAAACTTGAGGAAGTTATCGCTATAAAAAACTTAGTCTCAAATGAAGCTAATGATTACGCCTATTTGTTTGAAGAAAATAAGTTGGCTAACATCAACAAATCGAAATCTAAAATTATTCACAATCCAGAGGTAAAATCTCGTGTGGCTAACTTAAAACCTGAAGATAGTGAGCGTAATAGTCCTTTTGCATTAAGACAGGAAAAGCAAAAATCTCACCTTAATTTACCGCTATTTCCAACAACAACTATTGGTTCATTTCCGCAAACTAAAGAAGTTAGAAGCTGGCGATTACAACACAAAAAAGGGTTATTGCCAACCGAAACTTACCAAAAAAATATTGCCGAAGAAATAGAAGCCTCCATTAGCTTTCAAGAAGACATTGGTTTAGATGTATTGGTTCATGGTGAGTTTGAGCGCAATGATATGGTTGAGTATTTTGGCGAGCGCCTTAACGGATTTGTGTTTAGTAATTTTGGTTGGGTACAAAGTTATGGTTCAAGATGTGTAAAACCTCCTATTTTATTTGGCGATGTTTCTAGAAAAGAACCTTTAACCGTAAAATGGTCGCAATACGCACAATCGTTAACCCAATTACCTGTAAAAGGCATGCTTACTGGTCCTGTAACCATTTTACAGTGGTCTTTTGTTAGAAACGACCAACCACGTGCAACAACATGTAATCAAATTGCGCTGTCGATTCGCGATGAAGTAGCCGATTTAGAAAACAGCGGTATAAAAGTTATTCAAATAGACGAACCTGCTATTAGAGAAGGCTTGCCTTTACGTAAAAATGAATGGCAAAACTACCTTAATTGGGCGGTAAATGCCTTTAAAATTTCGGCGAGTGTAGCTAAAGATGAAACTCAAATTCACACACATATGTGCTACTCCGAGTTTAACGACATTATCGCAGATATAGCTAAAATGGACGCCGATGTTATTACCATTGAAACCTCACGTTCTGAAATGGAATTACTCGATGCGTTTGCTAACTTTAAATATCCAAATGAAATTGGTCCTGGAGTGTACGATATTCATTCCCCAAGAGTACCTTCAATATCCGAAATTGAAACATTACTACAAAAAGCCTCACAAGTATTACCAAAAGAACATATTTGGGTAAACCCAGATTGTGGTTTAAAAACACGCCATTGGCCAGAAACTAAAAGTGCACTTAAAAATTTAGTGCTTGTTGCCAAAAAATTAAGACAAGAAACTCTAAAACTTGCTTAGAGTGAATATAAAACCTTTCAATACGAAAAGCTCAGTACTAAAATTCTGAGCTTTTTATTTTTTTTACTATATTTAATCTATGATTACAACCATAAAAATTGAAATAGGTAATTTTTATATTTATAAAAACTACTTGGTTGTAGAAATGAATGAAGGTATAACAGTAACCCCCGATTCTAATAACATTCTTGTTGATATTGTTGACACATTCTATGTTGACAAAAATTTCGTTTACATAACTAATCGCATAAACTCCTATGCTGTAGATCCCTCTGTTTACAAACAAACATCTCTTATAGAAAACCTCGTTGGATTTGCAGTTGTTTCTACCAACAGCTTATCTTTAAGTAATGCCGAAATTGAAAAATTGTTTTTAAATAAACCCTTTGAGTTATTTACAGATATTGATGAAGCTATTACCTGGGCAAAATCAATTCTTGAAGAAGGTCGTTCGAGCATAAAACCTCATGATAAATAGATCTAAAAAATCTTCTAAAAAAACTTTTTTATAATAAACTGTAACAAACTAAAAAAAGGGGCATCTTTAAGATAACAACCCGTTTATGTTTTTTGATATCAACCAAACCAAATACCGAACAACTCGTAGCACTTTGTAAAGCCGGCAACCAAAATGCGCAATTGGAAATTTACAACAGGTACTACAAAACCATGTACAACGCTTCTTTAAGAATTGTAAAAAACAGTTTTGAAGCCGAAGACATTATGCAAGATTCATTCTTAATGGCTTTTACAAAGCTTGATAGTTTAAACGATGCAAAAACGTTTGGTGTTTGGCTTAAACGAATTGTTATTAACAACAGTATTTATCATTATAAAAAAAACAATAAATACCAAGAAGTTGCTCTAGACAATATGCTTTATAAAATGGAAGACGATACCGGCGGTTTAAACAGTAACGAGGAGTTTACCAATTTAAAAGCACAACAAGTTTTAGACACGCTTAAAAACTTAAAAGATAATTACAGAATTGCCTTAACGCTTAATTTAATTGAAGGTTATGATTATGACGAAATTAGCGAGATATTAAAAATATCGAATGCCAATTGCCGTACAATAATATCGAGGGCTAAAGAAAGCTTAAGACAAAAATTACAAACCCATTTTGCTTAAAGTAAATATATTATGAGTAAAAATAATATCGACAATTTATTTAAAAACCTCGAAAATAAGTTTGATGTTGCCCAACCAAATACAGGGCACGAAAACCGATTTCTCGAAAAATTAAATAATACCCCAAAAGCAAAAACCATAGCCTTTAAAAAAAGCTTTTGGAAACCTATAATGGGCATTGCGGCTTCGTTAGTGCTTATTTTTACCTTTGTTTTAAACACAAACAAACCAGAAACGGCGCTCGATTTGGCAAGTGTTTCACCAAAAATGGCGCAAACGCAAGATTTTTTTACAGTTACTATTAACGAAGAACTTAATAAACTAAACAACGAAAAATCGCCCGAAGTACAAGGTTTAATTAAAGATACTATGTTTCAAATTAAAAAACTTGAAAACGATTATTCGCTTTTAAAAGAAGATTTATATGAAAGTGGTGACGACAATCGTGTTATTTATGCTATGATATCAAACTTTCAAAGTCGTATTGAAATTTTACAACAAACACTTCAGCAAATTGATAACATAAAACAGATGAAAGCAGACACAACAAACCAAGAACCTGAAATTATTTAAGCTGTTTTAAATCGTATTTATCTTGATCATTAACAACAAAATCATCAATCAAAAAACTACAATTATGAAAAAAATATTACATATCACCTTAATCGCTTTTTTACTTTTTCCCGTTTTATCTCAAGCCAAAACCGCTAAAGATAAACACTCAAAAAGCAAAACCATTTCAAAAACGTTTTCAGTAGCACCAAATGCTACGGTAAAAGTATCAAACAGCTACGGCAATTTAGATGTGATTACTTGGGATGAAAACCGTGTAGTTTTCGAAATAACAATTACTACCTCTGGCAACGACCAAGATAAAGTTGAAAAAAAATTACAAGCCATTGATGTAAAGTTTTCAGGAGCTTCAAACTATGTTTCGGCGCAAACAATTTTCAACAAAAACAATTCGAATTCATGGTGGAACTGGAGTAACAACAATAAAGTAAACATGAAAGTTAACTATGTAATTAAAATGCCTGCAACCAATAACGTACACCTCAATAACGATTACGGCAACATTAATTTAGGTAAACTTGAAGGCGATGCAACTATTAATTGCGATTATGGTAAAATAACGACCAAAGAACTAATGTCGGCAAACAACGTTTTTAATTTCGATTATACAAAAGGCTGCTATTTTGAATATATAAATGATGGAAAAATTAATGCCGATTATAGCGATTTCGTTATATCGAAAGTAAAACATATTGCTGTAAATGCCGATTATACAAAATCGACTATTGAAACTGCCGAAAGTGTAACCTATAATTGCGACTATGGAAACATGACTATTATTAAAGTAAACACTGTTAATGGTAATGGCGATTACCTAACTACTCACATTGGCGATGTATATAAAAATGTTACTATTAAAGCCGATTTTGGATCGATTAAAATTGATAGAATGACTCAAAACGCCAAAGATTTACATATTGAAAGTGATTATGTAAACCTTAAAATTGGATATGCACCTAATTATAGTTTCAACTTTAATTTAGACTTGGAGTATGCCAATTTAAAAGCCAATAACGACTTAAACTATACAAAGAAAATAATTGATTACGGCGACAAACATTATATTGGTTATAGAGGTGATAAAGCCACTGCAAACAAAATAACAGTAAAATCGGATTACGGAAACTTAACCTTATTCGAAAACTAATTCATCTTTCATCAATCAACTTAATAACAAGCAACATATTTTTAGTGTTGCTTGTTTTGTTCTTCTTCAGATTTAGGAACCCTAAAAAGTAAAACAATTCCAAACAAAAAGAATACAAATAAAAACAAAATACCATTACGCATACTTCCGGTAATTTGATCTATAAATGCAAAAATTACCATTCCAATAACAATGCCTATTTTTTCGGCGACATCAAAAAAACTAAAATACGAGGTGCTATCTTCAGTTTCAGGTAAAAATTTTGAGTAAGTACTACGCGCTAACGATTGTATACCGCCCATTATCATACCTACTACTGCCGCAGCAATATAAAATTGCACTGGAGTTTCCATAAAATAGGCATAAAAACAAAGTGCCATCCAAATAAAATTCACACCAATTAGTGCTTTAATATTTCCAAACTTTGCAGAAGCTTTCGATGTTAAAAAAGCGCCCAAAATGGCAACCAATTGAATCACCAAAATACTTACTATTAACCCCGTAGTTTTTTCATCGTCACTACCCCATGCAATTTCTTCTTCTCCAAAATACACGGCTACTAGCATAATAGTTTGTACAGCCATACTAAAAACAAAAAAGGCGTACAAATAACGCTTTAATCTTAAATTCTGTTTCAACTGTTGCCAAACTTGCTTCAGTTCTTTTAATCCGTTAAAAATAACATCTTTAGTCACTTTATCGCCGTTTGAAGCCCCTTTTGGTAACCAATAAAAACTATATTGACTAAAACCAACCCACCAAATACCAACCGTAATAAATGCATAACGCATCATTTGCATTTTTGCAGCACCTTCATCTTGACTCATCACCATAGCCAAATTAACAATAAGTAAAATAACGCTGCCAAAATAACCCAACGAAAACCCTTTCGCACTAATGCTATCTTGTTGGTCTTCAAAAGCTATATCGGGTAAATACGAATTATAAAACACCAAACTACCCCAATATCCTATTAATCCCATAAAGTAGAATAGTAAACTTAAATGAATTTTTTCTGGTGTAATATCAAACCAATATAATCCAATACAACCGGCACCACCTAAATAGCAAAAAAACTTCATAAAATTCTTCTTGTTCCCCACGTAATCGGCAATTCCAGATAAAATTGGTGAGGTAAAAGCAACTACCAAAAAAGTAAACGCAGTAACAAATGTAATAAGTGCTGTACTTTTAAATTCTAGTCCAAAAGCGCTAACTGTTTTAATTTCTGAAACAAATAACGCCGAATAAAATATTGGAAAAATGGAAGACGCAATAGTTAAGGTATAAACCGAATTCGCCCAATCGTAAAACGCCCAAGCGTTTAGCAATTTTTTACTGCCTTTTTGTAGTGTTGCCATATTGAAATAAAAAAAGCTGTCAATGTTATTTATTGACAGCTTCTAAAGTAATTAAATATTTTAAACTAGAAATCTCCTAGTGGTCTAAATGTTGAAACACCATATTTTTCGGCTTCCTTTTTAGCATGAGGTGCTAAACTTTTTAAGTTTGCTATACGCGAATCGTTACTAGGGTGTGTGCTTAAAAATTCAGGTTGCGATTGTCCGCCGCTATTAGCCTTCATACGTTCCCATAAAATAGAAGCTTCATCAGGATTATATCCTGCAATAGCCATTAAATAAATACCAATTTTATCGGCTTCGGTTTCATGGCTTCTGCTAAAAGGCAACATACCCGCTACGTTAGATACTACACCAAACGATTGATTAAAAATACCTAAAGCCTGATCGTTATTGGCTAAAGCAACATTTCCAGCAACCGCTAAACCTTGCTGAATATACGCAGCACTCATACGTTGTTGACCATGATTTGCTAAAGCATGAGCAACCTCGTGCCCCATAATAGCTGCAATTCCTGTTTCATTATCGGCAATTGGTAAAATACCCGTATAAAACGCAATTTTTCCACCTGGCATACACCACGCATTAACTTGATCTGATTCTATTAAGGAATATTCCCATTTGTAATCGTTAAGGTAACCCTCGTATCCGTTTGCGTTTAAATAGCGCTCCGCTGCTACGGCAATACGCTGCCCTACTCTAGTTATCATTTCTGCATTTGCAGTTCCTTTTACAACTTTATTCTCTCCTAAAACTTGGTTATACTGTGCAAAAGCCGATGGAAATAGCTGATCGTTAGATACAAATGCTAAAGTTTGTTTACCAGTAAACGGATTAGTTGCACAAGAAATTATAACCAATACAACTGCAAGAGATAATATTATTTTTTTAGCTTTCATTTTTTATAGGTTTTAGTTTATAAAAATAGTAAATCGTTCTATAATTTTAAGACACAAATCAAATTAAATAGTCACAACTAAACAAGCTTATGTTATTATTTTAATTTTATTTCGACTAAAGTGAAAAACATGAAAAATATACTTGCTTCAATAATTACTATCCTTTTATTTAATTGCAAAGGCGAAACCCAAAATAAAGAAAAAGAAAAATCTTTTGAAATTACAAAAACGGAGGCCCAGTGGAAAGCTCAATTAACTGATATGGAGTTTTACGTTTTACGACAAGCTGGAACAGAACGTGCTTTTTCCAGTCCTTTTAATTCTAACAAAAAAGAAGGCACTTACGTTTGTAAAGGTTGCGACACACCTTTATTTAAAAGTAAACACAAGTACAACTCTGGATCTGGGTGGCCAAGTTTTGATAGAGAAATAAAGGGTAATGTAGCATTCTCTACCGATAGAGATTTGGGTTATATTAGAACCGAAGAACACTGCGCAACTTGTGGCGGTCATTTAGGACATGTATTTAGTGATGGCCCAAGAAATACCACTGGAAAACGCCATTGTATAAACGGTGTGGCTTTAAAATTTGTACCTAAACAATAATAAAATTAGATAAAATCAATTCTTGTTTTAGATGAGAAAAGGCTAACTTTAAGGTTTATAAGTTTAATATTATGGACTCATACCTAAACAGTGCTTTAAAGCAATTTGAATACTACAAAAGTTTAGTCGATAACACCTTTAAGCAATTAACTTTTGATGAGATAAAATGGCAAAGTAGCAACGATGCCAATAGTATCGCAATTATAGTAAAGCATATGGTTGGCAATATGCTTAGTAGATGGACTAATTTTTTAACTGAAGATGGCGAAAAACCATGGCGCAATCGGGATGATGAGTTTATAGATACGTTTACCTCTTTTGAAGCTTTAATAGCTGCTTGGGAAAGTGCTTGGACTTGCTTGTTTAGTGCGATAAAACCATTAAACACAAATGACTTAGAGCAAATTATTTATATTAGAAATGGCGGACACACCGTAACCGAAGCTATAAACAGACAATTAGCACATTATAGTTACCATGTTGGACAGATTGTTTTTCTAGGAAAACTTTTAAAGGGAGACGATTGGCAATCGCTATCTATTCCTAAAGGAAATTCTAAAGCTTACAATGCTTCAAAATTTAGCCAAGATAAAGAAAAACGTCACTTCACAGACGATTTATAGTTTTAAGACTTAAAATTCTTTTTAAACGGACGAATAATCAAACGTGCTTCTCTATCAAAACGAATATAATTATACACCCAATTAACGAAAACGACCATTCGATTTCTAAAACCAATTAAAAAGAATAAATGCACAAACATCCATACATACCAAGCAAAAACACCTTGAAACTTAAACCTTTTTAAATCTACTACCGCTTTGTTACGTCCTATGGTTGCCATGGCACCTTTATCTTTATATTCAAAAGGCTTCATGGGTTTTTCTTCAATAAGTTCCAATAAATTATCCCCTAATTGCTCGCCCTGTTGAATAGCAGGTTGCGCCATCATTGGTAATCCGTTTGGGAAATCTTCTGTTTTCATACAAGCCACATCGCCTACCGCAAAAATATTATTAAAGCCTTTTACTTGGCTAAATTGGTTTACTTCAATTCGGTTTCCTCTTGTAATAAAATCTTCAGCATCTAAACCTTTTATGGTTTCCCCTTTTACACCAGCTGCCCAAACAACGGTTTCTGCATTAAAAGTTAAATCGGTATTAGTGGTAACTGTTTTGCCATCGTAACCTTTAACACGCACATTCTTCCAAATATTTACACCCAATTTTTCCAGAAAATCTTCGGCTTTTTGCGAGGCTTTATCACTCATACCTTTTAAAATTCGGTCGCCCGATTGTATAATATGAATTTGCGCCATTCGGGTATCCAAATCTGGATAATCCTTTGGCAAAATACCCTTCTTTATTTCGGCTAATGCTCCTGCTAGTTCCACTCCTGTTGGTCCTCCACCAACAATAACAAAGTTCATTAAAGCATTGCGCTCATGTAAATCGGAAGTCAACAAAGCATCTTCAAAATTTTCGAGAATCAAACTTCGAAGGTTTAACGATTGTGGTATGGTTTTCATGGCCATACTGTTTTTCTCAATTTCGGTATTTCCAAAATAATTGGTTGCCGAACCCGAAGCTACCACTAAATAATCGAAATCTAAATCGCCAATATTAGTTTTTACACGTTCGTTTTCAACATCAATTTCATCCACATTTGCTAATCGAAAATAAAAATTAGGAAAATTTTGAAGTACTTTTCTAATTGGATACGCAATAGAATCTGGCTCTAAACCTCCAGTAGACACTTGATATAATAAAGGCTGAAAGGTATGATAGTTATGTTTATCAATCAACACAACCTGTACTTCTTGTTTTGCTAACTTTTTTGCCAAAGCAACACCTGCAAAACCACCTCCAATAATTACAACACGAGGGAAACTCGTTTTTGGTATATTCATATGTAAAAAACTTTCAATACAAAGGTAAGATTAAAGATATAAAAATAAAGGCATCTAAATTCATTATTAAAAATCGATTTCGTAAATTCGTACTCTAAAATTTAACAAATGAATAAATACGATATTATTGTTCTTGGAAGTGGCCCAGGAGGTTATGTTACTGCTATTAGAGCATCTCAACTAGGTTTTAAAACCGCTATTATTGAAAAAGAAAATCTTGGTGGCGTTTGTTTAAATTGGGGTTGTATCCCTACGAAAGCCTTATTAAAATCGGCTCAAGTTTTTGAATACCTAAAACATGCTGAAGATTATGGTTTAAATGTTAAAGATGCTTCGCACGATTTTGATGCTGTTGTAAAACGTAGTCGCGGTGTTGCCGATGGTATGAGCAAAGGCGTACAGTTTTTAATGAAGAAGAACAAAATAGACGTTATTAATGGTTACGGAAAGATTAAACCAGGCAAAAAAGTAGATGTTGATGGTACCGAATACAGTGCCGATAACATCATTATTGCTACTGGTGCACGTTCTCGTGAGCTACCAAGTTTACCTCAAGATGGTAAAAAAGTAATAGGTTACCGTGAAGCTATGAGCTTACCAAAACAACCTAAAAAAATGATAGTGGTTGGTTCTGGAGCCATTGGTGTTGAGTTTGCTTACTTTTACAACTCTATGGGAACCGAAGTAACTATTGTTGAGTATTTACCAAATATTGTTCCTGTTGAAGACGAAGACGTATCGAAACAATTAGAGCGTTCGTTTAAAAAGAATGGTGTAAAAGTTATGACATCGGCCGAAGTAACAAGTGTTGATACCTCTGGAGATGGCGTAAAAGCAACGGTTAAAACTAAAAAAGGTGAAGAAGTTCTTGAAGCCGATATTATTTTAAGCGCCGTAGGAATTAAAACAAACATTGAAAACATTGGTTTAGAAGATGTTGGTATTGTTGTAGATAGAGATAAAATTTTAGTTAACGATTTTTACCAAACTAACATTCCTGGTTATTACGCCATTGGCGATGTTACTCCTGGCGCAGCCTTAGCGCACGTTGCTTCTGCCGAAGGTATTATTTGTGTTGAAAAATTAGCAGGTATGCACGTTGAAGCTTTAGATTACGGTAATATTCCTGGTTGTACCTATTGTACACCTGAAATTGCATCGGTTGGTTTAACCGAAAAAGCAGCCAAAGAAAAAGGTTTAGATATTAAAGTTGGTAAATTCCCATTCTCGGCATCTGGTAAAGCTAGTGCTGGAGGTAACAAAGATGGTTTTGTAAAAGTTATTTTTGATGCTAAATATGGCGAATGGTTAGGTTGCCACATGATTGGTGCTAGCGTAACCGACATGATCGCTGAAGCTGTTGTTGCGAGAAAACTAGAAACTACCGGCCACGAAATTTTAAAAGCCGTACACCCGCATCCAACCATGAGTGAAGCCGTTATGGAAGCTGTTGCCGATGCTTACGATGAATGTATTCACATTTAATACGTATATAATATAAAAGCAAAGGGCTCGATTTTTACAATCGAGCCCTTTTTTGTTGCAATTAAGAAATTAACCATAACCTACTAACCAAAACCATAACATTTTAATTGCAACCATTAAGCTAGCTTAAAATTTGAGGCCTAATAAGCCCTAAAGCCTATTATTTTTTTTCTTGCTTTTTAATGTTTGCTTGTTAGATTTCTTGAATACCTTTCTCGATTTGTAGAAACGAGCTATAATTATAAATATAAAAACTACCTGTATCGCAATAAAAATTATTGTGATTTTCTTTACCATCTTAAACGTTATTCAATTGAATCTTACATTTAAGACACACCTTTTTTTACAAAGTCACAGGGTTTTAATCAATAATTTCAATTTTTTTATTTGAGATGTATTTTATTGGGTAAACCACTTTTTTATCAGCAAAACGTACTATAACACTAATACTCTCAATAGCAATGATTACGCCTTCTTCCCCATCGATTGAAATTTTTTGTCCTACTTTAAAGCTCTTTTTAGAATAAAAACCAAGCAGTAAACGTAAAATAATATCTCGTGAGCCTAAGCCAAATGCAATAGTAAATGCAGCAAGGGCTGCTCCTAAAATTAAGAATATATTTTTGGTTATAATTTCGGTATCTAATCCTGCTTGGTTAAGGGCTAAAATAGACACCATTATTGCTAGCAAAATAAATACCACATTGCTTATGGCTTTAGAACCACCAACATCGATAGCCTTAATTAACGATCGTACAGATTCTTTTAAATAATTAGCACCATAAATACCAAAAACAAAAATAGCTAAAGCAGTAAATATTTTAGGTAAAAAATTAATAAGCTTACTTACTTCGTTGGAGATAAAGCTTAAACCTAAAAAGTCTGATCCTATAATTAAAAAGATTAGTATTAAAAACCATTTTACAAATATTAAAATAACCTTATCGAGCTTTAAATTTAAGTTTGAGCTTAAAAACGGTATTTCGTTTAGCTTATCCGATAGCTTATCAAGTTTGGTAAATTTTAACGACTTTTTTACCAGAAACAACACTAATTTTAAAACAACCCAGGCTACAACTACAAATAAAACTCCTAATAATATTTTTGGTAACGCCAAATAGATATTTGCCATAATGGTTTCTAAAAGGGTAAAGTCTAATTTAATTTTATTCATTTTGTATGGTTTTGGTTAGTTTTCATTAATCATCTAGGTCGTTATCTTCTTCTTTCTTCAAAAAATCGGCGGCAGCATCGGGGTATTTTATTACCATTAAATCTGTAAAATCTAGGGCTAATTTTACAATATCAATGTCACTCATCACTCTTTCCTTAATGATGTCTGGCAGCTTTTCATTATGTATTACTTTTTTAAACGGATTTTCCATAATCAAAAGTCGTTATAAATTTTTACTAATCGCTCTTTGGCTCTACTTAGCCTCATTTTTACAGCACTTTTTCCAATTCCTAATGCGTTTTGAATATCTTCAATCGATAAATCGTCTTGATATTTCATAAACAAAATCATTTTGTCGTTTGGGTTCATAAGTTCTAAACTTTTTTGAAGCTTATCAGACTTCATACTGTAAATAACTTCTTCTTTTACTTCTTCTACTTCTTTGGAGTAGTTTCCTAAATCGTCTGCTATTAAAAACTTATCGCGGCGTTTGTTTAATTCACGCTGCACATAATTTACACAGTGGTTGTAGGTAAAGGAATATAACCAAGTAGAAAATTTAGATTTGAAATTAAACATTTTTAACTTCACAAAAAGTTTTACAAAAATGTCGTGGGCTAAATCTTGAGCTTCTTCTTTGTTTTTAACAAAACTCAAGCATTTATGATATACAATTTCTGAATACCTATCATAGATAACAGAAAACAATTCGGCACTTTTTGATTGAATGATTAAAGCTACTAGCTTTTCATCTTCTAACGATTTATCTATCTTTAAGTCTTCCAATACAAAAATTCAGTTCAATTATTTTAGACACAACTTAGTGCGCTGAGTCACAAAAAAATATGGAATTAATTTACAAAACTTTTTATTGCCAATTCGTAACTAAGCATTCCAAACCCTAAAATAACGCCTTTAGCATTGGGTGAAATATACGATTGATGCCTAAACGATTCGCGCCCAAAGGTGTTCGATATATGCACTTCTACAACTGGAGTTTCAATACCTTTTATGGCATCACCAATACCAATTGACGTGTGAGTGTAAGCGCCTGCATTTAAAATAACGCCATCGTAACTAAAACCAACCTCATGGAGCTTATTTATTATTTCGCCCTCAACATTCGATTGGTAGTAACTAATCTCAACATTAGTAAACTTAGCTTTTAGTTCTTTTAAATAATCCTCAAAAGTTAAGCTACCATAAATTTCTGGTTCGCGCTTTCCTAATAAATTTAAATTTGGTCCGTTTACTATGATTAGTTTTTTCATAAAGTAAATGTATAAAATTTGATTTTTATGCACACTATATTATAAACAGATATTTTAGTAATTTTACCACAATGAAATGGCAAACAGCACTTAAAGATTATAAAACTTATTTAAAAATAGAGCGGGGTTTATCTGAAAATTCTATTAGCAGTTACGCCCTGGATATCTATAAATTAATTCAATATCTTGAAACCAATAACTTTGAAGTTTCGCCAATAAAAATATCTTCTGAAACCATACAACAATTTATTTACGATGCTGCAAAACAATTAAATGCACGTTCGCAATCGCGTTTAATTTCTGGTTTACGCAGCTTTTTTAGTTATTTGGTTTTTGAAGACTACCGAGAAACTAATCCGTTAGATTTAATTGAATCGCCTAAAATAGGAAGAAAATTACCCGATACCCTTTCGGAAGAAGAAATAGATAACCTTATAAAAGCCATAGATTTAAGCAAACCGGAAGGCGAGCGAAACCGTGCTATGTTAGAAACTTTATACGGTTGCGGATTGCGTGTAAGCGAACTAATAGGTTTAAAATTATCGGATTTATTTTTTGCTGAAGGTTTTATTAAAGTAACTGGTAAAGGTGATAAACAACGCTTTGTACCCATTGTTAATGCCACACAAAAGTATATTAATTTATATGTACAACACATTCGTAATCACCAAACCATACAAGCAGGATTTGAAGATACGTTGTTTTTAAATCGTCGCGGAAAACAGCTCACTCGCGCCATGGTTTTTACCATTATAAAAAACTTAGCAAAAGCCATTGATTTAAAAAAGAATGTATCTCCGCACACATTTCGACATTCGTTTGCAACACATTTACTTGAAAACGATGCCGATTTACGCTCAATACAACTTATGTTAGGACACGAAAGTATTACTACCACCGAAATTTATGTGCATTTAGATAAAAGCCACTTAACTAAGGTTATTGAGGAATTTCATCCTAGAAAATAAAAAAGCATCCTTATTTAGGATGCTTCCATTTTACTTTTATAAGATATCAAGAACTCTATTTTGCAATGTTTACCGCCCTTGTTTCGCGAATAACTGTTACTTTAACCTGACCAGGATAAGTCATATCGGTTTGTACTTTTTGAGAAATACTAAAGGATAAATCAGCTGCTTTTTGGTCGTCTACCTTTTCGCTTTCAACAATTACACGTAATTCTCGACCTGCCTGAATAGCATAAGCTTTTTTAACACCATTAAATCCAAAAGCAATATCTTCTAAGTCTTTTAAACGCTGAATATAACTATCTAATACTTGTCGTCTTGCTCCTGGACGTGCTCCCGAAATAGCATCACAAACCTGAATAATTGGTGCTAATAACGATTTCATTTCAATTTCGTCGTGGTGAGCTCCAATGGCATTACAAACATCTTCTTTCTCGCCAAACTTTTCTGCCCATTGCATACCTAAAATAGCGTGTGGTGTTTCCATATCGGCTTCGGCATCTGGCACTTTACCTATATCGTGTAATAAACCAGCTCGTTTAGCTAATTTTGGATTAATACCTAATTCGGCAGCCATAACACCACAAAGTTTAGCAACTTCGCGCGAGTGCTGTAATAAGTTTTGCCCGTAAGACGAACGGTATTTCATTCTACCAACCATCTTTATAAGTTCTGGATTTAAATTATGAATACCTAAATCTATAACCGTGCGCTTACCTACTTCTATAATTTCTTGCTCAATTTGCTTTCTGGTCTTTTTAACAACTTCTTCAATTCGCGCTGGGTGAATTCTTCCATCGGTTACTAAACGATGTAACGATAAACGTGCTACTTCACGACGTACCGAATCGAAACATGATAAAATGATAGCTTCTGGTGTATCATCAACTATAATTTCAACACCTGTGGCTGCTTCAATAGCACGAATATTTCGACCTTCACGACCAATAATTCTACCTTTTACGTCATCCGATTCTATGTTAAAAACCGACACGCAATTATCAACGGCTTCCTCTGTACCAATGCGTTGTATCGTATTAATTATAATTTTCTTTGCTTCTTGCTCAGCGGTAAGTTTGGCTTCTTCAAGAGAGCTTTGTATAAATGCCATAGCATCATTTTTAGCCTCACCTTTTAACGATTCTACCAATTGTTCTTTAGCTTCTTCTGCTGAAAGGCTAGAAATTACTTCAAGTTGTTGTACTTGATTTTTATGCAATTTGTCTATTTCTTCCTGACGCTTATCAAGTACATCTAAACGATGATTATAATCTTTAATTTTATCTTCTAAACTCTGACTTAACTTTTTGTTTTTAGATAATTCGCTAGAGACCTGCGACTCTTTATCGCGTGTACGTTTTTCGGCCTCGGCCATTTTTTTATCGCGAGTTAAAATTACTTTTTCGTGCTCGCTTTTAAGTTCTATAAACTTTTCTTTGGCTTGTAATATTTTATCTTTTTTAATATTCTCGCCATCGTTTTTAGCATCTTTTAATATTAAGGATGCCGATTTTTTAGCTTCTGAAATTATCTGAGAAGCCTTCTTTTTTTCTAATACTTTTGATATTACAAAGCCTAATATAAGCCCTAATACCACACCTCCTATCACAAATATGATTAAGTTATCCATCGGTTAATTTTGAAATTTATATATAAAAAAAGCCTGCATCAGTATAAAGTTTTGTATAAACTCCTTAAAAACAAGTTTAGGACTAACAAGCTGATCAAGGATCCACCCAAATACCGAATAAATCAATATTAGTGGCTTGCTTTTACAACTTTAACTCATCCTTTTTAAAGAATTAACGTTGAGTTTATCAAAAAAAATAACTAATACAGGCAGTAACTTTTGTTTATTTTAAAGAACGTTTAAGATTGTAAATGTTTACTTAAAAGTTGGTTTAAAGCATTTAGTTTATCTTCTACATGCTCATTTACAGTCGTATTATCTATAGATTTCTGTTCTACTTGCGACGCAAATTGTAAGGCGCACATAGCCAAAACATCTTGCTTATCGCGAACAGAATAACTTTGCTCAAATTGTTTTATTAGTACATCAATGCTTTTTGCTGCTTTACGTAAACCTTCTTCTTGACTTGGGTCAATGGTTAAAGGATATACTCTATCTGCAATAGATAGTTTTATTTTAAGCTTTGTTGACATTGATTGTTATGCTTAATCTGAAAGTTGACCAATACAATGGTCTATATCTCGTATTAATGCGTTTATTTTAAGCTTAGTCTCTCTTTTATTCTCGTCACTACCAAGTATTGCATTTGTTAATTTTAGAGCTTCATATTTTTCTTCCCATTGGGCTAATTGCCTTTTTTGGTTCGAAATTTCTTGCTTTGAAACTTCTAAATTGTCACATAATTTCAAATTTTCTTGCTTTAAAAGCTCTAATTGCTGTAATACTTTAGTTATTTTATTTTCTAACGAAATTACAATATCTTCAATATTACTCATTTACAAAAATCAATACTTATCTCACAAAGTTAACATACCTAAGTAAATTTTACAATTGTTTTTTAATAAAATTTTAAAAGCATCGTTTTACTATCGAGCAAAGTTGTGTTTATTTAATTTTTAACCGTGCTTTGTGTTTTCAGCCCAAATTTTTACTTTAGCATAATACAGTTTTATGAAGTTAATCCAGTCCCTTTTCTTAATTTTTCCATTTGTTTTTTTTGCGCAAAACCCTTATCCGCAGGACTATTTTGGTGATCCGCTAGAAGTTCCTATAATTTTATCTGGTACCTTTGCCGAGTTACGTTCAAACCATTTTCATTCTGGCTTAGATATAAAAACGCAAGGTCGTACTGGTTTACATGTTGTTGCTTCGGCTAGTGGATTTGTAAGCCGTATTAAGCTTTCTCATTTTGGCTATGGCAAAGCTTTATACATCACACATCCAAATGGCTATGTTACGGTTTATGCGCATTTACAAAAATTTGCACCAGAGATTGAAGCTTATGTAAAAAAACATCAATACGAAGCAGAATCGTACGAAATTGAATTATTTCCTAAAGCTGAAGAGTTACTTGTTAACAAAGGTGATTTAGTAGCATACAGTGGAAATACTGGCGGTTCAGGTGGTCCGCATTTACATTTTGAAATTAGAAACAAAGCCGAACACCCTATTAATCCTATGCTTTTTGGTATTGATATAAAAGACTCGTCGTACCCTCTTATTCGTTCAATTTTTGCCTATCCATTAAGTAATGACGCCATAATTAACAAATCGAACAAAAAACAAGAATTAAAACTTATTCCGCTAAAAAACGGCGATTATGCAGTGGAGAACATTGAAGCTATTGGAGACATTGGGTTTGGTATTGAAACAATTGACAGGCAAGATTTTTCGACAAACTCCAATGGGGTTTACAACATTCAAACCGTTTTTAATGGAAATAGAAATTTTGAAATTGATTTTAGTACTTTTTCTTTTGATGAAACCAGGAACCTAAACCAATTAATAGATTACGAACATTATATATCAAACCGCGACCGCATTCAAAAACTATTTATACAAAACAACGCCTTAAGCTTATACAAAGATGCCGAGAATAATGGTTTTTTAACCATAAAAGACAGTACCTACTCGGTATATAAAATTAGAGTTTCCGATTATAAAAGTAACGAAGCTTGGGTAACTATTAACATTAAAGGCACTAAACAAGCCCTTTTAAATAAAGACTCGGTTAAAACAACGCCTTACTTTATAAAAGCTGCGCAAAATACTAGTTTAAAAAAGTCCCCTGTTTCGGTTAATTTTAAACCTAATACATTTTATAACGACTTTTATTTAAATTTCGATGTAAAAAACGATACGTTAACCTTACATGAAAATATTATCCCAACTAAAAAGAATTTCTCTATTAATTATGATGTGAGTCATTACAATGCTACAGATCAAGAAAAACTATATATCGCTCGATTAATTGGAGACAAAAAAAACATTCCTGTTTACACCTCTACAAAGCGTGAAACGAACAAGTTAACAGGTATTTCTAAAGTTTTAGGCACATACACCTTGGCTACCGATACAGTAGCGCCAACCATACGGGCTAGTAACTTTAAAAATAATCAATGGATTAGTGATTATCGATTTTTAAAAATTAAAATTGATGACGATGCCTCTGGAATAAAAAGCTATCGCGCCACCATTAATAACAAGTGGATTTTAATGGAGTACGATTATAAAACCAAGTTACTTACTTTCGATTTTGTAAACACCGAAACCAAAAATAATTTAAAAGTAATTGTTACCGATAATGTTGGAAATAGTTCTACTTTTGAAGCTATATTTTACAGAAAATAAATTTACCAACTTTTGAAACCTAAACATTTATTTTTTACCATAGTATTTTTACTTTTTACAGGAAGCTTTTTTGCACAAACTGCAACTTTAAAAGGCATTATTTTAAATGAAAACAACTTACCTATTGAAAACGTAAATATTACATTTGAAAATACAGGTACACAAACCAACGCTAACGGTTTTTATTTACTAAATATTCCTGCTAACAAAAACGTAACAGTAACTTTTACGCATCTTTCTCATAAAAAAATTACGAGTACATTTAATTTAAAAAATGGAGAGGAAGTAGAATTTAACCCAGTAATGAGCGCTACAATTGAGCAAATAGCCACAGTTATAGTAACCAATACAAGCCGAAAAGAAGTTGAAGGTATTGTAACCTTAAAACCAGAAACTATTCGTAAAATTCCTGGTGCTAACGCAGGTGTAGAAAACTTGTTAATGACTTTACCAGGTGTAAGCAACAATAACGAATTAAGTACACAATACTCGGTGCGCGGTGGAAATTACGATGAAAATTTAGTTTATGTAAACGGTATTCAAGTGTATCGCCCGTTTTTAATACGTTCTGGCCAGCAAGAAGGTTTAAGTTTTGTAAATACGAATTTGGTACAAAATGTTGATTTTTCGGCAGGCGGATTTCAAGCCAAGTACGGCGACAAACTATCTTCGGTTTTAGATATCACTTACAAAACACCCTACGAATTTGAAGCTAATGCCGATTTAAGCTTATTAGGCGCTAGCATATCTGTAGAAAACACTAGCAAGAACAATAAATTCTCTGGCATTGTTGGCCTACGTTACCGCGATAATAGTTTATTAGTAGATGCTAAAGAAACCGAAACCAACTTTAATCCTGTTTTTGCCGATGCTCAAGGCTTTTTCACTTATAAATTTTCAAGTAAATTTCACTTGAGTTTTTTAGGAAATGCTTCGTTAAACAAATACAATTACCAGCCACAAACCAGACAAACCAATTTTGGTACCTTAACCGATCCCATAGCATTACTTGTTTATTATAGCGGACAAGAAAAAGATCAATACCAAACACTTTTTGGTGCTTTTAAAGGTTCGTATTTTGTAAATGATAATTTAAATTTACAGTTAACCGCATCAACCTATCATACCACAGAAGAAGAATATTTCGATATTTTAGCACAATACCGACTTGGTGAAGTTAATTCGAATATTGGTGATGAAGATTTAGGTGAAGTTGAATTTAGCGAAGGTGTTGGTAGCCAATTAAATCATGGAAGAAACGATTTAGATGCCTTAATTACTAACATTGAACATAAAGGTGATCTATCAATAAAAGGCCACAGAATAGAATGGGCTTTTAAATATACCAATGAAGATATTCGTGATCGCTTGGTTGAATGGGAAGTTATCGATTCGGCAGGTTTTTCTATTCGTCCGCCAAAAACCACCCCAATTAACGAGCAACCTTACGCACCTTACACGGGGCCATTAGTGCCATATCAAAACGTTCGTACCACAAATAATACAACAATAAACCGCTTTCAAGCCTATGCACAATGGAGCAAACGTAGCTCCATTGGCAATAGCGATGTTTGGTATAATGCTGGAATTAGAGCACATAATTGGACTGTAAGTGGCGAAGGCATAGCAACAAATACGCAAACCGTTTATAGCCCAAGAGCACAATTTGCAATTAAGCCCGATTGGGAAAAAGATATGCTTTTTAGAGTGGCTGGTGGCTTATATTACCAACCGCCATTTTATCGCGAGTTACGAGATTCTGCTGGTGTCGTTCAACCTAATGTGAAAGCTCAAAAATCGTTTCATGTGGTTTTAGGTAACGATTATAGTTTTAAAATGTGGGACAGACCATTTAAACTAACCACCGAAATGTATTATAAAGGACTAAGCCAAGTGAATACTTATACTTTAGAAAATGTGCGTATTAGATATAGAGCAAATAACGATGCAAAAGCCTACGCTTATGGTTTAGATATGCGCTTAAATGGTGAATTTGTTCCTGGCACCGAATCCTGGTTTAGTTTTGGCTATTTAAAAACAGCAGAAAACTTGAATAACCGTGGCTATATTGCGCGACCAACCGATCAACGCTTAAAATTTGCCGCTTTATTTCAAGATTACGTTCCAAACTTACCAAGCCTTAAAGTATATTTAAACTTAGTATATAACACTGGGTTACCTGGTGGATCACCTAGTTACGCCGACCCTTACGTTTACCAAAACAGATTACCCGACTATAAACGCGCCGATTTAGGGTTACAATATGTTTTAGTTGATGCTAAAAAGCAATTTAACAAAGGCTGGAAAAAGCCGTTTAAAGAATTATCGTTTGGTTTCGAGATATTTAATATGTTCGATGTACAAAACTCTATTACCAATACATGGGTTCGCGATGTATACTCGAAAACACAATACGCGATTCCTAATTATTTAACACCTCGTGTTTTTAATGTTAGAACTCGAATAAAATTATAATCTAATTTATACTTAAATTTTCTGAAAAAACGACTAATGTGTCTGTGCCAGAACCCGTTAAACGACGCGTATAAACTTCTATGTAATCTGAATTTGACAACTCTAAGTTAGCATTCATAGATACATTTTGAATTTGCGAATCGTTATCAATATAAATTAATGCTCTAGATTCTGTAACTACAGTGCCGTTTTTTGCAATAAAAAATGCGTAAAAATTTGAAGCAGCCCCATCAACTCGAATTGATAAAGATGCATTAATTTGAAATTGACGATCTTTTACACCATCATATATTAATCTGTTTTCTGTAACATTACTAGTAAATCGAAATAGGTTATTTGCAGAAAAAGACCCGTTTCCTTCTACTAATTGATCTGTACCATTTGATATTGATTGCGTAAAACCAGTTGTAACAGGACCATCATAATAAAAGTTTCCAGCAGCAACACCATCTGTTTCAACATTAATACCTGGACAATCAACATCCCATGAATTTGTAAAATTATAACCTGTGTAAGGAGATGTTCCATTAATATAATTTCCGCCTCCATAAAAATCAACAGCTCTAATAGTTGCTCCATTTGTAATAGAGGTTATTCCTGTAACATTTACCCCAGCAGTTGCAGCTATAACTTCGCTAAAACCGCCCTGTTTTGATATAATTTCAAAATCTCCAACAAAAGTTTCATAAGTTCCACCGTTAGTACCATCCCAACCCTGTGTATTCAACAATAATTGATTAATATCGGTATAGGTAATACCATCATTATTACTTACATATTGAATAATACTAGAAAACACTAAGTTAAAATTTGAAACACTACCAACAGCATTACAATTTGCAATTACACAATCTCTAAATACTAAAGATTCTGCACCAGTACCTGTTAAGTTAAATATAGATGAACCAGGAGCTGTTAGAGTTAAATTTCTAAGCGAACCTCCATTGCTTCCTGTAAAAATATTTCCTCCAACTCTTAACAAAACATCTTCGTTTGTATCTTCACCAGAGATGTAGGCGTTATTTATATTTATAGGAGCTGTTAGAATTATAGTTCCGTTAATTTCATAAAGAGTGTCAGTATTTAAAAGGTATTCTGCACCTCCACCCGCAACTAATTCATCGGCCAAATCGGCTGCGCTTTTAACTAATTTATAGTTATCTCGCGTTACAGCAGCTTCAACTTTACTCCAAGATGTTGATGTAGAATTATAATAAAAAAAGGCGTCCTCATCGATATCGTAAACCATTAGACCTTCGGCAGGAGAAGCTATGGCATTTCTTTGAGTAGTTGTCATTCTTGGAACTAACAAACCTTGAGTTGTCGATTCCATCTCAAGAATGGATGAAGCATCTGGGTTTGTAGTACCAATACCTACTTGTGCATTTACCATTTTAAATGACAAAAGGGTGATAATAATTAGCGCTGTAAGTTTCATAATGTTGGTATTTAGGAGCAAAAAAAGTCTTTTACATATATTCCATATTATATTGTTTTTAAATGCATTAATTGTTTTGTATTGAATTTTAATTTCAAAAACTAAAGCAACTTATTTAGAGGTTTAATTGTGATTAAATTAAAATGCATAGACTGCCAAAACCCATTTTTAAGCATTGGTTTAAACATTTTTTTTAAATAAAAATAGTATGAATATAAAAGCGGAACCTTTTATAAACGGTAGAATGAATTTTACCTTCGCCGAAATGCGAGTTTGTTTAGATAAACAAAAATAGGTTACATGAATTGTTTTAATGTTTCAACAACATAATCGACCTCATTTTTAGTGTTATAAATACTAAAAGAAAAGCGCAACGATGGTTTTTGTAAGGCTTCTGGCGACAGAATTTCGGTTAAAACATGCGATTTTTTTTCGCTACCGCTTTGGCAAGCACTTCCTCGCGAACAAGCAACTCCTTTTAAATCGAGTTGAAATAGAATCATTGATGCTTTTTCGGTTGCGAAAGGAAATTGTACATTAACCATAGCGTATGTACTATGGTTAAAATCGTCGCTTAAACCGTTAAAGGTAATATCGGGAATTTCAGCCTTTAAAGTTTCAATAAAATATTGTTTTAAATGCGAAATATATTCCGAATCACTTTTCAAATTATGGTAGGCCAATGTTAAGGCCGTTTCCATACCTACAATATTATGTAAACTCTCGGTTCCTGCTCGTAAACCACGCTCTTGCTCACCGCCAAAAATTATAGGTTGTAACTCAGAATTTCTTCTAATAAAAGCAAAACCGACACCCTTTGGTCCATGAAATTTATGTGCCGAAGCCACTAGAAAATCAACTGGAATATCTTTTAAATCTAAAGTATAATGACCAACAGATTGTACAGCGTCGGTATGAAACAAAGCATCATTTGTTTTACATATACTAGCAATAGCTTTTAAATTTAAAATATTACCAATTTCATTATTAACATGCATTAAACTTACTAAGGTTTTTGTTTCGGTTTGTAGCAAAGTTTCTAAGTGAGTTGTATCTATTTTTCCTTCATTATCAACATCAACATAACTAACTCTAATACCTTCATTTTTATGTAAAAAAGCAACCGTATTTAACACAGCATGATGTTCAATTTTTGAAGTAATAATATGTTTTACCTGTAAATCTTTAACAGCACTTTGCAGAATTAAATTATTAGCTTCTGTGCCGCCCGAAGTAAATATAATTTCACCCGACTCAACATTTAAATACTTCGCTATAGTTTTTCTTGATTTTTCCAACAACACCTTCGACGAGCGCCCAAAACCATGTGTTGATGAGGCATTACCAAAATTACTTTTTAAAACCGTACTCATAGCATCAACAACAGCATTATGCACTTTTGTAGTTGCGGCATTATCAAAATAAATCTTTTTAATCATGGTAAAAACTTTATTAACTAAAGAAATAGTGAACAAAAATACTTTAAATAAAATTATTTTCTTTAAGTGGCGTTATAAATAACAATTCTATTATTTTTGCCTTAAAATTTGAGTGTATGCGTAAGCTGTTTATATATTTATTTTCGTTAAGTTTATTATGTTTTTGGACCTGCGATGATGGCGATATTATTGAATTCGAATTCGATTTTGAAGAAGAATTTGATTATTGCGAAGGCGTTGACGATTTGGTGCTGTATAAAACTAAAAGTGAACCTGCCGAATCGATGTCTTTATTAATTTCTAATTTTACTTTAGACGATTTAATAGCAGTTGAAGAAAATGATACTTTAATTATTACCAATCAAGCAGCTTCTTTTACATACCGAACTTACAATAATTCAACGATATCAAATATTTTTTGTAGTGATGTACCTGCTAATGTTTCTATTAATGTTGATGAAACCGACCCTGTAATTATAGATATTTTAACGGTTTTAACAGAAGATGATAACGATGGAATTCCTGCCATTTTAGAAGATAGAAATGGAAATGGCGATTTAACTGATGATGATACCGATGGCGATGGTTTACCAGATTACATTGATGCCGATGATGATGGCGATAATATTTTAACCATAAATGAAAATCCAGATCCCAATGAAGATGGTGATTTAAGTGATGCCCAAGATACAGATGGCGATGGCACTCCCGATTATTTAGATGATGATGATGATGGTGATGGCGTTTTAACCCGTGACGAAGAAAACGATTCGCAGGATCAAAATCCAGCAAACGATATCACCGATGGCACAACAGCCGATTTTTTAAACGATGTTATAAAAACCAAAGTTGATGCAACAGCCTACAGAAGACACTCTTATACTAGAACATTTCGTGTATCTGTTATTGTTAAAGAAATTGGTATAAACGTAATTTCGCAAGACACCTTAGATTTTGGTTATATGAATATTGGCCCAAATACCACCAATATTACGCCTCAATTTAACTAGAAGTGTTTTGGTAAATATAAACTTCGGTGGCGCCTAAACCATATTTTTGGTAGTTAGCATCGTAAAACTTTACATTATTATATCTGCCAAAAAGATACTCTAATTCTAATTTTAGCACGCCCTCGCCTACGCCATGAATAAAAACCACTTTTTGAATGCGTTTGGCTATGGCAAAATCTAATTTTCGTCTTGCTGTATCAAGTTGTAATGTAAGCATATCGTGATTAGTCATACCACGAGTAGAAGGCACCAGTTGATGAATATGTAAATCGACTTCCATTGTGGGTTCGTATCGAGCTTTAGCTTTCTTTTTAGGCGCTTTTTTACGATTTA
Source organism: Neotamlana nanhaiensis (assembly GCF_000943555.1). GTDB lineage: Bacteria > Bacteroidota > Bacteroidia > Flavobacteriales > Flavobacteriaceae > Neotamlana > Neotamlana nanhaiensis. The sequence goes on from NZ_JTDV01000005.1 coordinate 309,535, forward strand.
CAGGTTCTTTTTCGGCTAAATTAAAATTTGATGTTAACGATTGTTTGCTTATGGTATTATCTTGCTTTATTAAATCGGTGGCTTCAAAATTTATTAAAAACCCATCTTCAGTTTCAATAGTAATCTTTTGCCCTGCAATGTGCTTTATCTCGCCTTGCAAATCTTCATCTAAAACCAAAACAAAATCACCAACTTTAAAAGGCATAATTAATTGTTATCAAGATTACTAGTATCATCATTATCCGCATCTTTTTTACTCGAAATAGTTTTAGAAATGCGGTAAGCACCAACCATAAGTAAAACAATACCACCAATAAGTAGGTACTGATTTTGATTTGCTCCTGCCTTGGCGTACATAGCAACAATAGCTCCAACTACAATTAATATATAGTTTAAATATTTCATAAATTAGGTGTTTCAAATAACAAAAGTACTTTAAAAAGAGATATTACGTGTGCTTATTCGCGTTTTAAATTATTTAAACGAAATCCAAAAACATCTATTAAATACAAATTTTACCGATTAAAAACCGTTTTGAAATAAATTTTTCTTACATTTGCTGATATTCAACGTTTTATACACTAAACTATGTATTATAAAGCCCCTCTTTTATTACTATTTATGTGCAGTTTGGGTTTTTCTCAGCTGTCCGTAAGGAACAATGCTTATGTTTATGTAAGCGACGAAATTGTTTTTGTTGAAGACGACATTAACCTAAATGAAGCCGCGAGTACCATTTACCTTCGTGATGAAGGACAAGTTATTCAAGGTACTGGAACCACTGGAAATTCTGGTGTAGGCGAACTAAGTGTTTATCAAGATGGAAATGTGGGGGCGTACGAATATAACTATTGGTGTTCTCCCGTAGGAAGCAAAACCAGCAACAACACCAACAATCCTTTTGGTGTTACTTTTCTAAATGATATAGTAGATGTAACCAACTCTAATCCTGCTTCGGTAGTGCATTTACCTGGTTATAATGGTACTGCAAATCCCTTACAAATAGAGTTATACTGGATTTGGAAATTCGTTGCTTCTGACGAATATTCAGATTGGGTTCATGTAACTGATGGCACATCTATAAACCCAGGTGAAGGCTTTACCATGAAAGGAACAGCTGGAACTAGTACAAATAACTCTGGAGACAATCAAAATTATGATTTTAGAGGAAAACCAAATACTGGTGATATTGCCGTAAGCGTGCTTGCTAACCAATTTACCTTAGTAGGCAACCCTTACCCTTCTGCAATGGATGCTTTTGAATACATTCATGATGCAAACAACCAAGCAACAATAACAGGAACACTTTACTATTGGGAGCAAAACCCTGCAGTAAACTCACATAATATTAACCAATACGACGGCGGTTACGCATCTTACACTATTGATGCTACAGGAACTGTTGAAACTTATACCCCTGCTACTTTTAGAACTTATGATGGCGAAGGTAATATTAATGGCACTAGTGGCACCGCACCAACCGGAAAAACTCCAAGAAGATACATACCTGTTGGACAAGGATTTATGGTTGAAGGTACCGCTACAGGTGATGTAATTGCTAAAAACAGTCATCGTGTTTTTGAAAAAGAATCATCATCTGATAGTGAATTTTTTAAAACAACGAGCGGTAAAGACGCTAAAACGTCTCAAGATGAATATCATACTATCCCTGAAGATTTTAAACGTTTTAGATTAAATATTGATTTTAACGATAACTACACAAGACAAATTGTTGAAACAATGCATCCAACAGCTACTTTTGGGTTTGATTATGGTTTAGAGTCAGCAATTAATCAAAGTGATATTCTTAACTCCGATGCCTATTGGTTTCCTGAGGCTAAACCTTTTCTTGCCGAAGCGCTACCTTATGATGAAACAATGCGTATTCCTTTAGTTATTAAAGTACAAAACAATATGCCTATTCGTGTTAGAATATCAGACATACAACATTTTAACGAATCGCAACCTATTTATTTACACGATAAAACCAATAACACTTATTATAACTTAAGAACGCAAAGTTTTGAAACAAACCTAGAAAAAGGAACTTACAACGACCGCTTCGAAATTACTTTCATAAACAACAATACTTTAGCTTTAGATGTAGATGTTATTTTTAATGATTTTAAAATTTTCCAAAACAACATTACTGCAGAATTAAAATTAGTAAACCCAAACAACCTAACTATAAAAAGTTTAACTGTTTACGATGTAACTGGAAAACAAATTATTATAAACAATTTAAACTCAAATAATTCCGAAGTAAGTCAATCTACAAAACACTTAAGTGATGGCGTTTATATTGCCCAAGTAGAAACTGAAAACCAGCAAAATATCACCAAAAAAATAATTGTAAAGCAAAACAATTAAAGACGTCTAGGTATTTTCTTTAAATAGGTTTTTTATCTTTATCGTTTAAAAAATCATATTTATGGAAAAATATATGATTCCGTGTTTAACCAAAAAGCTTTTCGGGATAGATTGTCTTGGTTGCGGTATTCAACGTGCTACCCTTTTAATTTTTAAGGGTGAGTTTGTTGAGGCTTTTTTTATGTATCCCGCTATTTACCCTTTAATATTTTTTATAGGTTTTCTTATTTTAAATAGTTTTACAATTATAAACTATAGCGAAAAAATAAAACTATTTTTAGCGGCTGTTACGCTTATAACAGCTATTACTAACTATATATTTAAAATGTTTCTAATTTAATAAAATCAACTTATGCAAAAACTAAACACAACACTCGTAATAATTTTATCCATTGTCGGCATAGTTTGTTGTTGCGTTTATGGCCTTGGTACCATTGCAGCAATTATAGCGATTATCGTGGCAAATAAAGAGCTTAAAAAGTTTAATGCAAACCCTGAAGATTACAGTAACGGTTCTGCTATGAAAAGCGCAAAAACATTCGCCATAATATCGTTGTGTTTATCACTTATTGGTCTGGCTTTCATTATTTGGATTGCAATTAACCCTTGTGCATTTTTCGATTGGTATTTAGGTTTAATTGAAGGTAACCCAAGTATTCCTGCCGAATCTTTAGAACAAATTTACGAAGCCGCCGAAAAAGCTGGATGTAGATAATTTAAATTATACATAAAACAAAAAGACTGTTTTAAAGGTTTTTCAAATCTGTCATCCTGAACTTGTTTCAGGATCTATTAACAAGATTTATGCGTAGTTCTTAAAATCTTAAATAAATTCAGATTGACAAAACTCAACCTTCAAAACAGTCTTTTGTTTATAAAAACCTACCGCTACTTACTCAAAACTCTTCAATGTTTTCACAATTATAGCCACACACTCGCGCAGTTGCGTTTCGTTCATAATTAATGGTGGCGCAAACCTAATAATATTACCATGCGTAGGTTTCGCTAGTAAACCATTATCTCGTAACGCTAAACAAATATTCCAAGCGGTATCGCTATCTTCATCATCATTTATTACAATCGCGTTAAGCAAACCTTTACCGCGCACTAAGTTAACGATAGTAGTGGTTTCAATGTATTTGTTTAATTCACTACGAAACAAATTACCTAAAACTTCAGCATTTTTGGCTAAGTTTTCTTCTTTAACCACTTCAAGAGCCGCAACAGCAACGGCAGCAGCTACAGGATTTCCACCAAACGTACTACCATGATTCCCAGGTTTAATTACATTCATCACCGCATTGTTTGCCAATACGGCCGACACAGGATACACACCGCCACTTATCGCCTTTCCTAAAATTAAAACATCTGGCGTAACATCTTCATGGTTAACCGCCAACAGTTTACCAGTTCTGGCAATACCCGTTTGCACTTCATCTGCAATAAAAAGCACATTATATTTTTCACAAATGGCTTTTGCTTTAGCCAAATAACCTTTGGTTGGCACATAAACGCCTGCTTCACCCTGTATTGGTTCTACTAAAAATCCAGCCACATTTGGGTTATTTTTTAATGCTTCTTCAAGCGCTTCTAAATCGTCGTAATCTATCTTTATAAAACCGTTGGTGTAAGGTCCAAAATTCTTACGTGCCACAGGATCGTTACTAAACGAAATAATGGTTGTGGTACGCCCATGAAAATTGTTTTTACACACTACAATTTCAGCCTCATTTTCATCAATCCCTTTTACTTCGTAAGCCCATTTTCTACAAATTTTCAACGCCGTCTCAACCGCTTCGGCACCCGTATTCATAGGTAACAACTTATCAAAACCAAAAAACTCACAAGCAAATTTCTCGTACTTCCCTAACATATCGTTATAAAACGCACGCGAGGTTAAAGTCAACTTTTGCGCTTGCGCTACCATAGCACCCACAATTTTTGGGTGACAATGCCCTTGGTTTACTGCCGAATACGCCGATAAAAAATCGTAATACCGCTTCCCTTCTACATCCCAAACATACACACCTTCGCCCTTTGTTAAAACCACTGGCAACGGGTGGTAATTATGCGCGCCATACGCGTTCTCTAAATCTATCGCTTGTTGCGACGTTAATTGCTCTAAAACAGCCATCTTAATTGAATTTAAATTGATATTATCAATTCCTACTGTACCTTTATTCTTCCGGATTCCCGACAAGTTTCGGGACGAAAAAGCAGCGTGGGAGAGAAATCATCCCTGGATAGACACGCAATTTAATAAATATTCATATTTTTTTGGGTGCAACCCTATTATTTTTTCAGCAAATAATAGCGTCAGGCTTTACACTATATCTTTTTTGTGTTGGGGTTTCGCTCTCAAAATCAACTTCATAGTGACACTAAAAACAATGCTTCAATCAAAATTAAGGTTCACAAAAAAGGATGCCGTTTCAATCCTTTGCACGGGTGTAAACGTAAAAGCATCATAATCTCGTTTATCCTTCAAAATTCATAAATTAAAAATTAAAAATAGACGTTGCTTTCATTACTTTTGCAGCATGCCGAAAAGAGAACGAAATAAATTTGTAAAACGCGGACAAGTCATCGAAATTCTAATCGAAGATTACGCCTTTGGAGGTAAAGGTATTGGCCGTATTAAAAACGAACATGGCGAATTTGTAGTATTTGTGCCTAACACGCTACCAGGACAATTGGTAAAAGCGCAGGTAAAAAAATCGAGTAAAAAATACGCCGAATGTAAACTGTTTGAGGTTTTAAAACCTTCAGAAGACGAAATTGATAGTCCGTACCAAGAAATTCCTGGTGCGCCTTACATAAAATTACCCATCGAAAAACAACACGAGTACAAAAAACAAAGTACCTTAGAGTTGTTTAAACGCATTGGAAAAGTTAGAGATATTGAAGATAAATTCGATGCCTTTGTAAACTCACCAAATACATTTCATTACCGTAATAAAATGGAATATGGCTTTTCTGCCATTGGTTACAACCACGAGTTAAAAACCGATGTCGATGAGTTTACTTTGGGCTTTAAAAAACGAGGTACTTGGTGGTGTGGCGATAACCTAAATAACGATTCAGGTTTATTTGATGCCGATGTAGAAAACAACCTTAAAAATATTCGTTCCTATTGTGAAAATACAGGTTTAGCGCCTTGGCATGCACCACGTAAAGAAGGTTTCTTTAGGTATTTTGTGGTTCGTAAATCTTACAAAACCAATAAGCTACTTTTTAATTTGGTTACCACATCTTACGATTTACCAAAATTCAACCTTAATAAATTTGCCGAATACCTAACCGAATTATTTGGCGACCGTGTTGCAGGGTTTCTACATACCATAAACGACGAAATTGGAGACCGCACCATTGCTACTACGGGAAGCATCGAGCTTATTTACGGTGAAGATAAAATAGTTGAAGAATTGTTAGGGCTTAACTTCGAAATTAGCATGAAAAGCTTTTTTCAAACCAACCCTAAAAGTGCCGAAAAACTATACGCCAAAGTCGTGGAATATGCTCTTGAAAAACAAGAAGCCGTTGATAACTCGGTGGTGTTAGATTTATTTTGCGGTACAGGTACCATTGGGCAAATTATTGCCAACAAAGCGAATAACACTAAAATAGTTGGTGTAGATATTGTAGCTTCAGCCATTGAAGACGCTAAAGAAAACGCCAAACGCAATAACATTGAAGGTCTAAAATTTTATGCTGCCGATGTTGGTAAATTCCTTACCGAACATCCAGAGTATAAAAACAAAATTCAAACCATAGTTTTAGATCCTGCCCGTGCTGGTATTGCACCTAAAACCTTAAATAAAATAATAAACCTAAATGCAGAACGTTTGGTTTATGTATCTTGTAATCCTGCGACGCAAGCACGAGATACCGAACAACTCATGCAAGCAGGTTATCAATTAAAAAAAATAAGCTTAGTAGACCAGTTTCCGCATACAGCGCATATAGAAACTGTAGTTTTATTCGAGAAATAATATGAGAAAAACTGTAATTTTATTACTCTTTCTAGTCATTTCCTCAATTAGTTGTGAAAAAGATGATATTTGTGGTAGTGCCGATGCTACCACGCCGCGATTAATAATAGATTTATACAATGCAGAAAGCCCCGAAAACAAAAAAAATGCTAACGATTTAATTGTTAGTGGTATTGATAATGATTTTGCACTTTCTGGTTATTTTGTAAACGATGTAAACCAACTGGTTTTACCACTTCGCACCGACACCAACATAACGCAATACGAATTAATGTTAGATGCAACACTAAACGATAATGACACTCCAGATGATGCTACCGACGACTATTACGAAGGCAACATCGACACTATTACCGTTAATTATGTGCCTGTTGAAGTTTATGTATCACGTGCATGTGGTTATAAAACTATTTATACCGAAGTTACATTAACTATTGAAGATGACGACGATAACTGGCTGCTTTCCAGACAACCATTAACCGATAACCAATCTGTAGAGAACGAAGATGAAACACACTTTAATATTACGCATTAGTATTTTTTGGTTATTGTGTTTTGGTTTTTCTGCAACTGCCCAAAACGACACGATTGCCAAACCGAAACGAAACAAGAAACCAAAAATTGAAGCAAAACAAGACAGCATTCCTTCAAAAATTGAATCTGATTCTACGGCTGTTCAATTAAAATATGGCTTACGTGTTGGTGCAAATATTGGTAAACTAGCTCAATCTTTTTTAGATGAGGATTTTAGTGGTTTCGAAATTATGGCCGATTACCGTATTAAAGAAGATTTATATATCGCTGGAGAACTTGGTTTTGATGATAAAAATACCATTACAGATTACCTCGATGTTACAAGTAAAGGATCTTATATAAAAGCAGGAATAGACCTAAACGTTTACCAAAACTGGCTCGATATGGACAACATGGTTTATTTTGGATTTCGAGTTGGCGGCAGCACTTTTAGCCAAACAACCAATAGTTTTACGGTTTACACTACAAATCAATATTGGGCGCCTCAGTACACTTCAACCGACGCCGTTGAAATTAGTGGGTTAACCGCGTTTTGGGCCGAAATTATGCTTGGTTTTAAAGTGGAGCTTTTAACTAACCTATATTTAGGAGCTAACGTGCAACTCAAGTTTTTAGCTAGCGAATCGAGTATTAACAATTTTGAAGTGCTTTACATACCTGGTTACGGTAAAACCTACGATAGCGGTATTATTGGCGCAGGATATAGCTATTTTTTATCTTATCGAATTCCTTTGTATAAAAAGAATAAATAGAAAATCTATCTCTACACACAGAGACAACAACCTTAAAAAGGTCTAAAAAGTTATATTGTTGTCAATCTGAACTTGTTTCAGATTCTAATGCATCAGAAAACCAATCATTTGAGATTCTGAAATAAATTCAGAATGACAGATTTCACACTTTTTAGACTTCTAAATAAAAAATCCTGCCGTAAAGCAGGATTTTTTTTAGTCTATATTTTACTTCAATTTAAACAAACAAAGGTTTGTCTTTCATCATAGCATTAACTTTAGCTTTTACAGCTTCTAAAGTCGCTTCATCTTCAAAGTTTGTAATTACTTCGTCAATTAAATCAACAATAGCAACCATATCAGTTTCTTTTAAACCTCTAGTTGTTATCGCTGCTGCACCCAAACGAATACCAGAAGTTACAAATGGTGATTTATCATCAAATGGCACCATGTTTTTGTTTACAGTAATATCTGCTTTTACTAAAGCTTGTTCGGCATCTTTACCAGATACATCTTTATTACGTAAATCAATCAACATACAATGGTTGTCTGTTCCTCCTGAAATTATCTTGTAATCTTTAGCAACTAGAGCATCAGCCATAGCACTTGCATTTTTCTTAACTTGTAACTGGTAATGTAAAAAATCCTCGGTTAAAGCTTCACCAAAAGCAATAGCTTTAGCAGCAATAATGTGCTCTAACGGGCCACCTTGATTTCCTGGGAATACCGCAGAATCTAAAAGTGACGACATCTTACGTAAGCTTCCGTTTTTTAAAGTGATACCAAATGGGTTATCAAAATCTTTCCCCATCATAATCATACCACCTCGTGGTCCGCGTAAGGTTTTATGAGTTGTTGTAGTTACGATGTGACAATGTGGTAACGGATCGTTTAAAATACCTTTAGCAATCAAACCTGCTGGATGCGAAATATCGGCCATTAAAATAGCACCAACGCTATCCGCAATAACTCTAAATCGCTCAAAATCGATATCACGAGAATACGCCGAAGCACCAGCAATAATTAATTTTGGTTGTTCTTTAGTAGCAATCTCTTGAATTTTATCGTAGTTTAAAACACCTGTTTCTTCTTCGACTCCATAAAAAACCGGATTGTATAATTTCCCAGAAAAGTTAACCGGCGATCCGTGAGTTAAATGCCCACCATGAGATAAATCGAAACCTAAAATTTTATCTCCTGGCTTTAAACATGCATGGTAAACCGCAGTGTTTGCTTGACTTCCAGAGTGTGGTTGTACATTTACATATTCGGCACCGAACAAAGTTTTGGCTCTATCAATAGCTATTTGCTCCACTTCATCTACCACTTCACAACCACCATAATAGCGTTTGCCTGGGTAACCCTCGGCATATTTATTAGTTAATACCGAACCAGCAGCTTCCATAACTTGTTCACTTACAAAATTCTCTGATGCGATAAGTTCTATACCATGAAGTTGGCGCTCTTTTTCGGCCTGTATAAGTTCAAAAATTTGTTCGTCGCGTTGCATAATGTTTAGTTTCTTTTTTATTGAAGTGCAAAAATAGAAAATACATTACTTATAAAAGCTAAAAAACTCATATTTCACCCTAAGTTTTTAACCAATTTATTAACTTTTTGATATATTTTAATTTTTGGTAGATTTTAACAATTAAAATGAAAATTTTATGTAGGTTTGAATACATATTTACAATTTATTATTATTTTTAAGCTATGCCACTTTCAGCCAACAATCCAGATAGAAAGTCGTGGTTACACGTCGATAAAAATTCAGATTTTCCAATTCAAAATATTCCTTTTGGAGTATTTTTAACCCGTGATGACATTATTACTATTGGCACGCGAATTGGTGATACGGCTATAGATTTAGGGGCTTTACACCAATTAGGTTATTTTGATGGCATCGCACTAACCGATGATATTTTTCTTCAAGATACTTTAAACGATTTTATTGCAGATGGCAGAAAAACATGGCGTGCCGTTAGAAACCGAATTGCAGATATTTTCGATGACAATAACGAAAGCTTAAAACAAAACAAAAAGCATAAAGAAATTGTATTATTTAGGCTCGATGAAATTGAAATGCAACTACCTGTGCAAATTGGCGATTACACCGATTTTTACTCAAGCATAGAGCACGCTACCAATGTAGGTACGATGTTTAGAGACCCCGAAAATGCATTATTACCTAACTGGTTGCATATTCCTGTGGGGTATCATGGTAGAAGTTCATCTGTTGTTCCTAGTGGTATTCCCATCCATCGTCCTCAAGGACAAACGTTACCAGGCGATGCTACCGAACCTATTTTTGGTCCAAGTAAATTAGTTGATTTTGAGCTTGAAATGGCATTTATTACTACGGCAGCAAACGATTTAGGCGAACCTATCCCCATTGATGAAGCTGAAGAATACATCTTTGGATTAGTTTTACTTAACGATTGGAGCGCTCGTGATATTCAAAAATGGGAATACGTGCCTTTGGGGCCATTTTTAGCTAAAAGCTTTGCGTCTTCTATTTCACCATGGATTGTTACACTTGATGCTTTAGAGCCTTATAGAGTTGAAAGTCCTAAACCAAAAACAACGCAATTAAAATATTTAAAATACAAAGGCAAAAAAAGCTACGATATTAATTTAGAAGTTGCTATACAACCGCAAGGTGCTAAAGAAACAGTAGTGAGCAACTCTAACTTTAAATATATGTACTGGAATATGGTACAACAACTCGCGCACCACACAATAAATGGTTGCCCAGTAAATTCGGGCGATATGATGGGAAGCGGGACCATTTCTGGCCCTACGCCAGATTCTTACGGCTCGATGTTAGAACTCACTTGGAAAGGTGAAAACCCAATAAAAATGGCCGACGGCAGCGAACGTAAGTTTATAAATGATAACGATACCGTTATTATGCGAGGTTTTTGTGAAAAGGATGGCACTAGAATTGGTTTTGGCGAAGTTTCAACAAAATTACTGCCTGTTTTTAAGAAAAAATAAACCTGTATTCCTACATAAATAAAAATACACACAACAAAACCCTTGTTTTTCAAGGGTTTATTTATTTTGCGTGAATTTTATTTAACTTTGGCACCACAATTGAATATCCTTACCCAAATTAAAAACTATTAACCTATGAAAAAACAATTACTTTTTTCAATATCTATAATTTTACTGGTGTCGTGTAGCGCCAAACGTCAAGTAGAACAAGCCGTAAATTCTGGCGATTATGACCATGCCATAACCACAGCACTCGATAAATTACGAACCAATAAAGATAAGAAACGTAAATACGATTATGTTTTAATGCTTCAAGATGCTTATAACAAAGTCGTTGAACGCGATTTAAGCAGTATTAAGCACTTAAAAAAAGACAATAACCCAGAACTATCTCAAAACATTTTCGACTTATATAACAAGTTAAACAACAGACAGGAAGCCATAAAACCCATTTTACCATTAACTATAGACGGAAAAAACATTCCTTTTAAATTTAACGATTACAGTAACGATATTATAAAAGCAAAAGCCAAACTTTCGGCGTTTTTATACGAAAAAGGGTTACGCTTATTAAATTCGGAAGATAAATATGTTGTTCGTGAAGCTTACAATACCTTCAACTATTTAAACGACATCAATCCTAATTATAATGGAAACACACAAGAATTACTTGCTACGGCTCACGACAAAGGAACCCACTTTGTTTTAGTTAACATAAATAATTTAACACAGCAAATTATACCGCAGCAGCTAGAAGCCGATTTATTAAACTTTAACACCTATGGTTTAAATCAATTCTGGACCGTTTATCATGCCAATAAGCTAGAAAACATAACCTATGACTTTGCCATGCAGCTTCAATTAAAGCAAATTAATATTTTTCCTGAACGTATTAAAGAACGCGAACTCATTAAAGAAAAAGAAGTCATTGACGGGTACCGCTATAAAAAAGATGAAAAAGGCAATGTTGAAAAAGATAGTCTTGGAAACGACATTAAAATAGATAAAATAATAACGGTTAAGGCTAGGTACAACGAGTTTATTCAAACAAAAGAATCTGAAATTTTAGCCGAAGTTATTTATACCGATTTAAAAACACATCAAACAATTGATAATTTTCCTTTAGATAGCGGCTATATTTTCGAAAACATTTTTGCACGTTACCGTGGCGATAAACGCGCCCTCGATAAAGAAGAGCTACAACTTACAAATAACCAACGTATCCCGTTCCCTAGCAGCGAACAAATGATTTTTGATACTGGTGAAGATTTAAAATTGAAACTAAAAAATATTATAATAAATCAGGAGTTTTAAAAAGAAGCCTTGCAAGTAATGGTCATTCTTGTTTTACTTACCGGATGTTCAAACTCTAAATATTCGGCATGTAGCATAAGGCGTTCGTCTCGTGTTCCGTATAAATCGTCGCCAACAATAGGAGTATTTAGTCCGTCGCTGTGCGCCGCATGCACTCGCAATTGATGTGTTCGCCCAGAAATGGGGTAAAAATGAATGCGAGTTCGTCCGTTACTAACATTCACAACTTTATACTTTGTTTTCGCTGGTTTACCATGTGTATAACAGACCAATTGTTGCGGACGATTATCTAAATCTACACGAAGTGGTAAATTTATTTCACCTTCTGTTTGCGCGATTTCGCCATTTAAAACGGCCACATAATGCTTTTTAACAGTACGTGTTATAAACTGCTTTTGAAGCTTTTTATGAGTGCGTTCGTTTTTAGCAATGAGTAAAATACCTGAAGTTGACATATCTAAACGATGTACCAACAATATTTTGTGGTTTGGTAAATAAGCTTGCATTTTAGTTTGCACCGAAGCTAAACTAGTTTTTCCTGGCACCGACAAAAATTCGGGCGGTTTGTTTACAAGCAATAAATAATCGTCTTCAAATAAAATTTCAAGCGGTTTCTCGTGTTTTTTCTCTTCAAGTATGGGGTTTTCTTCAACTATTAAACCTTGCATCATGTGCCCCAAAATAGGTTCACATTTACTACGGCAAGACGGGTAAAACTGCTTGTGTTTTCGCACTTCCGATTTTGGCGAAGCACCCCACCAAAATTCCGCCATAGCGATAGGTTTCAAGTTACTTTCATAAGCAAACTGAAATAGCTTTGGTGCCGCGCATTCACCTGCTCCTGCTGGTGGTACTCGCAATGTGGTATTCTCAAAAATATCGAGCAAATCCTTGGTTTCACCAAGCGCATTTAAGAATTTGTATTGCTGATGAATTTTTTTTTGAAGTGCTGCAGATTTCGATTTTCGGCGTTCTTTAAGAGCCTCTAAACTTGTATTGTATTTTAATAGAGCTGATTTAAACCAAGCTAATTTTTTTTCGCAACTTACGCGTAATTTTTTTAACTGTATGTTGTATTGAATACTTTCATTTTTAAGTTGTTCCAAAAACGCTTCATACTCTTCTGCTGATAATTTTTTGGCTTCAGAAATTCTTAATAGTTTACGTTCTGCTTTCTTCTCTTTTATGGTATGTTTTAGCTGCTCTTTTTCAGCTTCATAAGCTTCTATAAACTGCTTTAGCTGTTCTTTTAACGCTGTAAATTCTTGCGAAGTTTCAATATGTTCTATCTCGCGGTTTATTTCATTTAGCTCCTGCTCCCCTATTTTATAAAATCCGTTAGGATCGAGCGTATCGAAAACCGTAGGCACAAATCCTTGTAAATTATTTGTTTCGGCAAGTTTCCCTGAAAAAGCAGCTAAATAGCCTAGTTCTCCAGCTTCATTTTTCACCACCATAACCCCAAACATTTTACCAATAACTAAACCTTCAACATTTGGGTTAAGTCCGAAATTATGATTTAAACCCGCATGTTCTAAATAGCGCTGTAAATTTTCAGCAGCTAAAACACTTAATTCGTGTGGCGTATAATAAAACGGAAAAGTGAATTTTTCTGGTAGTTCGGTTAAATTTCCTTGTGGTAACGAATGAAAATAGGAGTCGGTAAAATTAAAATGCTGCATGGTTTAAAAAGTCGCCAGACAAAGTGCGTGTGGCTTCGTCTATTTTTTGGTTGTAAAGATACACCCAAGCAGTATAATGGCTACCGTTTTCTAATAATATTCTCGTTTTTTACCTAATAAACAAACTATCTGCTACGTTATTACTATCATAGCCTTCATAATCATCTAACTGCTTAAAAACACGTTCTGCGTCTTCAAGTTTCACTAACGTTCCGTAAATTTTATCTGATGCTTTATCACTTAAAACAGCTCCAGGAAACCATGAAATTTTGTAAAGTTTTCCATTGCAATACGCTTTACCAAGAGGTGTTGAATTTGCAATTAAAAATTTAGACATGGTATTATTAGCATTTTGTAATAACGTGCCATAAACAAACAAAAAATTAGAATCCAATTTGTTTCCTTTAAATAAATTGAGATAAGTTTAAATCGTTTATAGCGCCATGACTTTCATGAGCAACAGCGATACCATTTTTAATGACCAGTAATTGTGGCGATTCGTGCATAACCTGGAACTTGTACCCTACTTCGTTTGAAACCTCTCTAAACTTCAGTAAATCTAAATAATACAGGTCGGCTTCGGTTTCGGTGAAACTGTAAGTATTTGTAAATCCTTTTAATACCATTCTACTAATACCACATCGGGTAGAATGCTTAAAAATGATTTGCGTTTTAGTTTTCGATTTTTCTGCAATTAAATCCAGTTGTTGCAAGTCACTTAAAGGAATCCATGGTAATACGCTTTCCTCTTTTTCTTCATTATTTCCGCCAAATATTTTATTAAATAATCCCATCGTATGCTTTTAATTATATCAGTCATAAAAACTAAAATTCCTTACAAAAATCAAAAAAATAAGGTAGAAACCGAAATTTCTACCTTAAATAATATACGAAGTAACTTTTTATTAATTCACCACTACTTTTCTTATAAATGCTTTGTTATTAGTAGTTTCTACTTTAAGTAAATAAATTCCTTTTGCTAAATTCGAGACATTAATATCTTGATTTTTTATATCGACTTTTACCAATTTACCAAGTACAGAATACAATGCAATTTGTTTAATACTAACACTATTGGACCTCACATAAACTATTTTTTGAGCCGGATTAGGGTAAATTTGAATAGCAGTATTTAAATCATTTACATCTTCGTTGCTTAATGTAACATCATCTTGTACACTGCCAGTTAATATGCCATTACCTTCTGCTAGTTGCCCACCGCAATTACCCGTAGCATCAACCCAATTTCCTAAATTTAAACTGGGCGGATTTGGTGAAGCAGCCGTGTTATTATAATAAACCACCACGGCATCAGAAAAATCAATATTATTTTGAAATAATAAAATTTCCCAGCGTGTTTGTGTATCATTCCAAGCCATTCTAAATTCACAAACACCAGCAGCACAAGATTGATCGCCAGAAATAGGATTGGATTGATAAAAATTTCTGCCCGAAGCATCGGTACCTTCTAATGTTAAATTATACTCGTTTGGCGCACTGGTTGTAAAGGAGTCTGAACAACCAAAAAAGGTAATTTGGGCAAACGCTCCGCAAGTAAAACCCAACAATGCCATAAAAAAAATGAGGTATTTTTTTTTCATAATATTATGTTTTTACAATTAAGGTCGGGTAGGAAAAGTACCAGCCGTACAAATTATATAGTGCATCCCTAATGAAGGTTGAGTAACATTAAAGGCTTCACTATTTCCTGTAGTTCCAATCATGGAATTATTCATAGTAGTGTTTGCCGAAGTAGAATATTCGTTATCAAAACTATTAGTATGCCCCAAAACATTACCTGTAGGATCTGGGCTTGTACCTGCACTTGTTGATGCATTTACAGTATGGCTATGAGCAGGTAGATTACTTACAGTAAGCGATGCTGTTTCGGTGCCAAAAGTTTGCCCCTGAGCCCTTGAAGATAAACCAGCACCTTGACCTACACCTACAGGCACTCTTCCACGCAAATCGGGTAACATAAAATTTGTTGTTCCATTACCACCATAAATGGTTCCTAAAATAGAGAACAACGCTTCGTTACCATTTATTGGCAATGCTTGTCCGTTACAAAATGCCCAGTTTCTTGGAGCAAAATTACCTGCAAACAGGCGTACTTCTCCAATAAATCCATCTTGAGAAAATGAAACTATTGTACTTAGAAACGTAATAATAAATAAGAATTTGTTAAGTTTTGTCTTCATAATTAGTGTGGTTTGTAGTTGTTTCCCTTAAAATTAATCAATATTTTATTATTAACATAATTTAATTTCTCAAAACCAATCAGACAAATTGACATTAAAAACAAAGAAAAAACCGTCATTTTGTCTTCCTAAATATATTGGTAAGATAATTGACTTATAGCTATGAAAAAGAAAATTATAATCCGCGTAAAGCGACATTAAAAATTTAAAACCTATGAACTTTAATAATTATACCATAAAATCGCAAGAAGCCATACAGCAGGGGCAGCAAATTGCGCAGGGTTTTGGGCATCAGCAAATAGAAAACGAACACCTGTTTAAAGGTGTTTTAGAGGTGGACGAAAATGTCCTACCATTTATATTGAAAAAACTGAACGTAAATATTTCCATTTTACAGCAAGCTTTAGATAAACAATTGGAAAGTTATTCTAAAGTTGCAGGTGGAGAGCTTATGTTATCGCGAGAAGCTGGAAAAAGCTTAACTGAAGCATCGGTAATCGCTAAAAAGATGAAAGATGATTTCGTATCTATCGAGCACCTCATTCTAGCCATTTTTAAATCGAAAAGTAAAATTTCGCAAATGCTAAAGGATCAAGGTGTAACCGAAAATCATTTAAAATTAGCTATTGAAGAACTTCGTAAAGGTGAAAACGTAACGTCGCAAAGTCAAGAAAACACTTATAATTCGTTAGCTAAATACGCAAAAAATTTAAATCAGTTAGCCAAAGACGGCAAATTAGATCCGGTAATTGGTCGCGATGAAGAAATTCGACGCATACTTCAAATTTTATCTCGTAGAACCAAAAATAACCCCATTTTAGTTGGCGAACCTGGTACTGGTAAAACCGCTATTGCCGAAGGTTTAGCACACCGAATTATTGATGGCGACGTCCCTGAAAACCTTAAGGAAAAACAAATTTTTGCCTTAGATATGGGTGCACTTATTGCGGGCGCTAAATATAAAGGTGAGTTTGAGGAGCGTTTAAAATCGGTTATAAAAGAAGTGACCACAAGCAACGGCGACATCGTGTTGTTTATTGATGAAATACACACGCTTGTTGGCGCTGGTGGCGGACAAGGCGCTATGGATGCGGCCAACATTTTAAAACCTCCTTTAGCGCGTGGCGAACTTAGAGCCATTGGTGCAACTACTTTAGATGAATACCAAAAGTATTTTGAAAAAGACAAAGCTCTAGAGCGTCGTTTTCAAAAAGTAACGGTTGACGAACCCGATACCGAAAGCGCCATTTCGATACTTCGTGGTATTAAAGAAAAATACGAAACACACCATAAAGTACGCATTAAAGATGAAGCCATTATTGGTGCGGTAGAGTTATCAACCCGATATATTACCAACCGTTATTTACCAGATAAGGCCATCGATTTAATGGATGAAGCTGCCTCTAAATTACGCATGGAAATCAATTCGAAACCTGAAGAATTAGATGTTCTAGACCGCAAAATAATGCAGCTTGAAATTGAAATTGAAGCTATAAAGCGTGAAAAAGATGAAGCGAAATTAAAATCGTTACGAAGTGATTTAGCTAATTTAAAAGAGCAACGCAATGAAATTAATGCCAAATGGAAAAGTGAAAAAGAAGTCGTTGACAACATACAAAACACAAAACAAGATATTGAAAACTACAAACTGGAAGCCGAAAAAGCAGAACGCGATGGTGATTATGGTAAAGTAGCTGAATTACGCTACGGAAAAATAAAAGAAGCTCAAGAACAACTTGAAGTCTACCAAAAACAATTGCAAGCACAGGCCGAAAATTCGTTAATTAAGGAAGAAGTGACTTATGATGATATCGCCGAAGTGGTTGCAAAATGGACCGGTATTCCTGTTACTAAAATGCTGCAAAGTGAACGCGAAAAGCTATTAAATCTTGAAAAGGAATTACACAAGCGCGTTGTGGGGCAAGAGGAAGCTATTGAAGCCGTAAGCGATGCGGTGCGCCGTAGTCGTGCTGGTTTACAAAATCCGCAAAAACCAATTGGAACCTTCTTATTTTTAGGAACCACTGGTGTTGGTAAAACGGAGTTAGCAAAAGCTTTAGCTGAATACTTATTTGATGATGAAAATGCCATGACCAGAATTGATATGAGCGAATATCAAGAACGTCATGCGGTAAGCCGATTAGTGGGTGCACCTCCGGGATACGTTGGTTATGATGAAGGCGGACAATTAACGGAAGCTGTTCGTAGAAAACCATATTCTGTAGTGTTGCTAGATGAAATTGAAAAAGCACATCCAGATACGTTTAATATCCTGTTACAAGTGCTTGACGAAGGCCATTTAACCGATAACAAAGGTCGTGTAGCCGATTTTAAAAACACCATTATCATCATGACTTCAAACATAGGAAGCCATATTATACAAGAGCGTTTTGAAGCAACAAAAGATATCGATTCGGCCATTGAAGCTGCAAAAGTTGATGTTTTAGGTTTACTAAAACAAAGCGTACGCCCTGAGTTTTTAAACCGTATAGACGATACCATAATGTTCACGCCGCTAAGTGCAAAAAACATTAAAGATATTGTTGGCTTACAATTAAAAAGCCTTACAAAAATGATTGCAAATCAAGGCATTACGTTTGACGCTACCGAAGAAGCTGTTAATTACCTAGCAATAAAAGGCTACAATCCCGAGTATGGCGCACGTCCTGTAAAACGTGTTATTCAAAAGGAAGTATTAAATGCTTTAAGTAAAGAAATTTTAGCAGGTAAAGTAACAACAGATAGTATCATTTTACTCGATGCTTTTGATGATAAACTAGTTTTTAGAAATCAAGGCGATTTAGTAGCTCAAAACGCTTAAAACCCATATAAGAGATGAATAAAGCTTAAACTTTTCGATAAAACGCACCTAAAAGTAATCGGATTTTTAACTCATAAGAATTCGGTTACTTTTTCAATTCTTATAAATCTCATATTGATTTTCAATAAATTACTAGCTGTAAGCTTAATTTTAAGTTGGTTCTAAAAAAAATCAACAATTTGGTGTTAATAAAAATGAGCAAATCTTCGATAAACGGTTGCTTTTTATCTTTAATTTAGCATCACAATTGCAAAACACTTATTAGTAATTCTATACTAATGCGTTGCTTTTTTTCGTTAAAAATTAACACCCTATACAACAACTAATGAACATATCACACTTTATTGATTATACACTTGTAGCGCCCTCAACTACCGAACATGAAATTATAGATCATTGTTATAGTGCCAGAAAAAACGGGAACTACGCGGTAACAATAAACAGTTGTTATGTGCCGTTAGCCAAACAATTATTGGCCGATAGTGTTATTAAAACCTGTGCCACTATTGGATATCCATTTGGTTTTGCTGACACAAAAGCTAAAGTTTTCGAGGCTACCCAAGCCATAAATGTTGGAGCCGACGAAATTGAAATGGTTATTAATTTAGGCTACTTAAAAAGCAGAAATTACGTTTCGGTTTTAAAAGATATTTTTGAGGTAAAACAAGCTATTGGTAACATACCGCTTAAAGTTACCATAGAAATTTCGGAATTAACTAAAAACGAAATTATTAAAGCCTGTGAAATTTGTTTAGATGCACGAGTAGATTACATAAAAACTTCAACTGGATTCTCGAAAAGTGGTGCGACTTTAACCGCCGTTAAAATCATTAAGAAAACGGTAAAAAATAAAATAAAAATTATTGCTTCTAGCGGTATAGACGATTACGAATCTATTTTAAAATATATTGAAAGTGGTGCCGATTTAGTTGGAACTTCAACAAACGTGATGCAAGTAAATAAAACGCAACAAGCAAGAAACTCGAAGATTTTCAAACAATATATTGATAACTTGGAGCATAAGCAGAATACCGAAAACCACGCCAAAATATTAAAAGAAATGGATTAATTCATTTCTTTTTTTTTGCCTTCAATTTAAAACTCACACTCGCTCCTGTAAACTTTTGAGCCAAAATATTTAAGGCTTCCTCGGTTAATTGAAGTACACGTGGATAACCTCCCGTGGTTTGGCAATCGCGCATTAACACAATTAATTTTCCAGAAGGTGTTAATTGCACTGTACCGGGTAAAACAGCCGAAGTTATAATGGGCTCTAAAGTATTTTCTAAGGTCTCAGCTAACTGATACGCCATTCTATTATTGTCTTTTGAAATGGTAAACGGTTGAGACAACAACTGTTCTTGTTGTTCTTTAGAAAGTAAATCGAATTCCGCACCTTTAAAAACTTCAATAGTTGAGGATTTTAAATAATCATCATTAAATTTAATTGAAGCAAATGAAGGCCTATAATTCGATGGTATGGTATTATAACTTAACGCATCGCCTTTTTTAATGATTTGGTTTTCAGTTATTGTTGCATACATCGATTTACTTCCTAAAACGGTTGGTGTTTTAAATCCACCCAAAACCGCCAAATAAGCTCTAAAACCTTGTTTTAATTTCCCAAAGGATAATACATCTCCAGAATTGACAACAATAGCCTTATATCTTAATATTTTTGTATTGTTGATTTTAGTATCCATATCGGCTCCAGAAATAGCAACAACCGTAGGTTGATTAAACTGAACTTTAGCACCTAACATGGTCATTTCTAAAACAGCTTCATTGGGATTATTTCCTAAAATCGCATTAGCAAAAGTCGCTGCCTTTTTATCCATTGCACCAGAAAAAGGCACTCCGATGTATTGGTGATTGTTTCGCCCAAAATCTTGAACGCTCGTATAAAATCCGGCATGTAAAACTTTAAGCATTAATCACCTCGCTTTCTATTAAATATACATCATGTGCCACTAAGGTGTTGATGTCGTTAAATTCCTCTTTTGAAATTTGATAAAACTGAATACAATCACCAGCTTTAGCAAAACAAGGCTCACTTTTATTTACATTAAAAAAATTGATTGGCGTTTTACCAATTATATTCCACCCACCCGGGCTATCACTAGGATAAACACCTGTTTGATTACCACCAATGGCCACCGAACCTTTATCTATTTGCTGTCTTGGTGTGGCTTTTCGAGCTGTTGCAAGCATATCGTCTAATCCGCCTAAATATAGAAATCCGGGTAAAAAACCAATAAAATAAACTTTGTAAATGGCTTTTGAATGTCGTTCGATTATTTCTTCAATAGATATATTTTTTTCTTTTGAAATAAACTCTAAATCAATTCCAAAACTACTGTCGTAGCACACTGGTATTTTCCACAATTTTTGCCTTAGCTGAATAACTTCGGCTTTGCTCGAATAGATATCTTTTAATTGATTAATGATTGCGTCAAAATCATCAATTTCTTTTTTAAAATGAATTAAAAGCGATTGATAAGCATGCGTTAAACTCATAATTTTAAAACCTTCAGAAGCTTCTATTTTAGCTTTAAACTGAAGGATGTCATTTAAAATAGCTTCATCAATTACTTTAGGCCATTCTACTAAAATAGATTTTTCGTTATAGGGTTTGTATGTTAATTTATGATTCATAAACTAACTTACAAAGAGGTTTTTCAACTTTAACTGCTCCGTCAAATAGTATAATAATGTTTCGGCATTCGGATTATCTCCATGAACGCAAAAGGTTTCTGCTTTAATATCTATTTTGGCATTATTTACAGTTAAAACTTTCTGTTCAGTTACCATGGTGTAAACATGCTTAAAGACTTCTTCGGGATCTTTTATCACAGCATTTTCATGTATTCTTGAAACTAATGTTAAATCCTCATTATAATTTCTATCGGCAAATCCTTCAAAAACAACTTCGATATTATTTTTAAGGGCTAAATATGCTAATACCGATTTATAAGGCGCATATAATTTCACCTTAAATGGTAGTTGGTTTATAGTTTCAATTACGGCTCTTGCAGCTTCCGCATCAATTGCTGCGAGATTATATAAAGCACCATGAGGCTTTATGTGGTGAAGTGTCGCATTCGCTTCATTTAAAACTCGAAGTAAATCTCGAATTTGATTCAATAACGACCTAATTAAATCCTCGTAAGAGATATTCAACACCTTCCGCCCAAAATTAACTTTATCTGGAAACGAAGGATGTGCACCTATTTTAACATGATGTTGTTGCGCTAATTTTACAACAGTTCGCATAGTAGCTTCGTCTCCTGCGTGACCACCACAAGCAATGTTACAAGACGACACTAAAGGTAACAACTGCGCTTCATTACCTGTGCCCTCGCCTACATCTACATTGATATCGATATATTGTTTTTCCACTAAAACAGATTTAAACTGAATACTTTATTAAGTGTTGCTAGTGAAAGTAAGATACTAATTAATAAGATTAAAAACCCAAAAATATTTTGTTTGATTGCGTTTTTATGTCTTCCTAAAACGGAAGATTTATTGACTATCCACAATAAAAAGGCTGCAATAAAAGGTAACAAAATACCATTGGACACTTGGGCAAATTTAATAATATCGATAGGTTTTAACCCTACCGAATACAGCACAACGCCTAACCCTAAAACAAGCATCCAAACGGCTCTGAATTTTGAATTTTTAAGATTGGAAGTCCACCCAAAACATCCACTGGCTACGTAAGCTGCAGCTAATGGCGCGGTAATAGCACTGGTTAAACCTGCTGCAAACAACCCAACCGACAAAAAATATTTTGCGAACCTACCGAATAATGGCTCTAAGCCTTTTGCTAAATCGGTAGCGCTAGTTATCGTATCACCTTGAATAGACGCCGCTGAAATAATAACAGCCATGGACACCAATCCGCCTAAAATAACCGAAATCATAGTATCTTTTCTGGCTAGTTTTAAATCTTCAGTGGTTTGCCATTTTTCCTTTACCAATGATGCGTGCAAAAACAAATTGTAAGGTACCACGGTAGTACCAATTAATGCAATTATTAAAAGTAGACTGTCATCTGGAAAACTGGGTATAAATGCACTTTTTAAGATTAATGACAAATCTGGTTTCGTTAAAATTGCCGAAAATAGAAAAGCTAAACTCATCACTATAACTAAACCCAACAACACCCGCTCTAAAACTTTATAATTACCAAAATAAAGCAATACAAAAGCTAAAACGCCCAAAACCAAACTAAACCAATTGAATGTAACGCCACTAACTTGTGTATTTGCAGTACCAAAAAGGGTTTCTAGCCCCAAAACGCCACCCGTAATATTTCCTGCTTCGTAAGCTGCATTCCCTATTACAATAGCAGAAAACATGAGTAACACCACTAAGATTTTGAATATAGGATGTTTAATTTCGGTTCTAATAATTTCCGATAAGCCTTTTTGAGTTACAATACCTATTCTAGCCGACATTTCCTGTAACACAACAGTTGCAATAATAGATAGCACCATGGCCCACAGCAGTGCAAAACCAAAATTTACACCTGCAAGCGTACAAACCGTAACTGTACCGGGGCCAATAAATGCTGCTGCAATTAATGGCCCCGGACCTATATTTTTAAACCAGTTTTTCATTATTGTGGCATTCCGTTTAACGCATAAATAGCAAAACTACCCAACCAATGTCCGCCTTCGTAGTTATCGCCAAAAATACTTGGTAAGGAATGATTGATGTGATAATTTGCTACATTTTGTAAATGTTGGTATTCTGGTAAGCCTTTTGATATTTTGTAGAAATTCCATGCGCGTGAAAAGTTTACACCATCTAAATGCACTAAATGACCATCGGATCTATCGGAAACTAAACCAACTTCTAGCTTGTAGTTTTTGTTTTTAAGTTCTGGTAAAAACGCATTTAACCATGTTTTAAATTCATTTTTTGGTAATAAGCGTTTCATTAAAGCGGCTTCTTCCAAACACGGTGATAAAAAGTCGCTCCCACTTGGTTCCCAACTCATCGGACAATTAATATCATTTAAAAAGAAATATTTGGCGCGCTCTGTAATGGTCATTTTTAAGGCTTCATGATTTACCGTTTCGGCATAATCGTAAGCGAAATTGAGTCCGAAAGCAGTATTTGTATGCGTTCCTACACGTTGTGGATAATTTAATTTAGGTAAAAAGGCAATGTATTTTTCTGCAATTAAATCGGTTAGTGGTTGTAAGTTACTTTCCAAAGTTCTTGCGGTTTCGCTATCCCAAGTATGTAGCTCTTCGGCTAATTTTAACAACCACGCCCATCCATAAGTGCGCTCGAATGATTTGTTATGTTCCCCTTGAAAATATTCAATTTCTTTGGCTATATTTTCTTTTGAAATATTATTTAGAAGTCTCGCTTTTATGCCTTCAGCATCATCAATATTAGGAAACTGTTTTAACAAACTCACTAAACTCCAATGTCCGTGCACCGAAGAATGCCAATCGAAACAACCATAAAATGCAGGATGCAATGTGCTTGGTGCTTTTAAATCGGAATCACTACCTAAGGTTTGAGACAACTTATTTGGGTACTCGTTGTTTATACAATGTAATGGTAAACCTGCAAGCTTATGGGCTTGCTCTAAATTTAGAGTTGGCTTTTCGGCTATTTCTACCTTTTGATTTGTGCTTTGTTCAGTTGAAGTTTGCTGTTTTGAGTTGTTACAACTGAAAATAGCGAAAAAAATAATGGCTATTATTCGTTTTTTCATAGTGTAAATCTATTAAAAGATTGCCAATATTTGTCTTAAAATCGACTCTAAAACAACTAACAGAATAGAACGACAGAAAAATTTAAATTAACCTTATTATTCCTTAGTTGTTTTGTCTTTATAACTTTTTATTATGTCAAAAGTATAACAAGCTTTTATACCAAAGGTGGTAGCCATTTTATTTTTAAAAATATTATTATCACTAACATCGAATGCTACTTGTGGGGATTCATCTACTAAAAATTGCTTATTATTTGAACCATATTCTTGTACAAACCAATCTCTTGGTTGACGTACATTGAAAAACTCAATGGTTGCTACAATCATCATACTTCCAGCAAATTTATGACCAATACCAAAACCAAAATCAAGCATATTAAAAAAATCTTGATTGTCACTTGATTGATTAATAGATATAGGGTTTACAAAAGTTATGAATGTTAAACCATAAGGTACTCGAATGCTATCATTTATTTTTAATGTCTTTCCTGTATAAGCTATACCTAAACTAAAATTACTTTTGAAGTTTTGAGCCTTTTCTATTAAAACATTTTTTGTAGCTAAATCAACAACTGGATTTTGGTATAAATCTTTTAGAATATAACTACCTCCTATTCCCGCAATAAATGATATTTTTTGGTCACCCTTAATAACGCCACCCACCTTTGTTGTATCTATAACATTTTGTTTAGTTAGATCTGTTTGTTTTTGAGTATTTCCTTCTTCATTTTTTGATTTATTTTGACCGATAATGAGATTTACACAAATGAGTAAAAAAAATAATGTGATTGATTTTTTCATAATTAATAGTTTTTGGTTAGTAGAAATTATTAACGCATTGGATTTTCCAAGGCTATCAAATCACTATTAATTATCTAAGGGAATCTAAATATAATAAATTTTAACAATAAATCACTTACAAAATATGTTTTTTATGATTATTGAAATAAATTGATAAATCTTTTGTAAATACCGAAATTACATGTAGGTAAAAGTTAACATTATTTTCACATAAGCAAATGAATATGAAAAGATTAACTAAACATATAGTTTATGGTGAGTTATTAAATTTTGATTTTAAAGTATCATTATATCATCAAAACTTATATATCTAAATATAAAACCAAATAAGACTAGAATTATGGTCATTAATTGACACCACTTTAAGGGCTGTACTTTAGGAAGCGATATTTCTAAATTAAACTTTATCATAACTATTAACTTCAATCGATTTGCTTTGTATTATCAATTTTTATCTTTTCGCAATATTTTTTAGTATTACAAAGTTAAATACAGTATCAAAAGTCAAATCATAATAAAGATGTATTTGAAAAACACAAAAACTTTAAAAGCACGTAACCACTCTAACGCTCGTTTTTAACGAGTTCCATCAATAAAAAAAATCCGGTTCGCGCAGAAATTTACCCCAACCACCCATCTCTATCTAAACTTCTGTATTGAATAGCTTCACTGATATGGCTACCGTTAACTTTTTCGGAACCTTCTAAATCGGCAATGGTTCGAGATACTTTTAGAATACGATCGTAAGCTCTAGCTGATAAATTTAAACGTTCCATAGCCGTTTTTAAAAGTTCTTTTGAAGCATCATCTAACACACAATATTTACGTATTTGCTTGGTATTCATTTGGGCGTTGTAATGCACGGTATCGCTTTCGGCAAAGCGTTTGGTTTGCACTTCTCTGGCTTTGGTAACACGTTTACGAATTTCAACTGAAGTTTCGCCTTTTCTATCATCGCTTAATTTATCGAAAGGCACGGGTGTTACTTCAATGTGAATATCGATTCTATCTAACAACGGACCTGAAATTTTACTCAAATAGCGCTGCATTTCGGCAGGACTTGATGTTACAGGAGCATCCGGATCGTTAAAATAACCTCCAGGACTCGGGTTCATACTGGCAACCAACATAAACGACGACGGATAAGTTACCGTAAACTTAGCACGTGAAATGGTCACTTCTCGATCTTCGAGAGGCTGACGCATAACTTCTAAAACTTCCCGTTTAAATTCTGGTAACTCGTCTAAAAACAACACGCCATTGTGCGATAAGGAGATTTCTCCCGGTTGCGGATAACTACCACCGCCAACCAAAGCCACATTTGATATGGTATGATGCGGACTCCTAAACGGGCGTTGTGCCATAAGTCCGCTATCTTTTACACGCCCAACAACCGAGTGTATTTTGGTGGTTTCGAGTGCTTCGTGAAGCGTCATAGGAGGTAAAATGCTTGGTAAACGTTTGGCTAACATAGTTTTTCCTGCACCTGGTGGCCCTATTAAAATAATATTATGTCCGCCAGCTGCAGCAATTTCCATACAACGTTTTATGCCTTCTTGTCCTTTTACATCAGCAAAATCGAACTCTGGAAAATCGAGACTTTTTTCAAATTCTTTTCTGGTATCAATAATGGTTTGCTCTAAGGCTTCACCTTTATCGAAATAGTTTATAACTTGTTTAATGTTTTCAACACCATAAACCTCTAAATCATTTACAATGGCAGCTTCTTTAGCGTTTTGTTTAGGTAAAATAAAACCTTTAAACCCTTCTTCTCTAGCTTTTACTGCAATTGGTAATGCGCCTTTTATGGGTTGCAATGTGCCATCGAGCGAGAGCTCTCCCATAATTAAATAGCGTTCTAAATTATCGGCTTTAATTTGGCTTGTTGAAGCCAAAATACCAATGGCTAAAGTTAAATCGTAGGCGCTACCTTCTTTTCGTAAATCGGCAGGCGACATATTAATTATTATTTTTTTTCCTGGTATTCTATAACCGTTATTTTGTAGTGC
The DNA here is from genome assembly GCF_000943555.1 of Neotamlana nanhaiensis. GTDB lineage: Bacteria > Bacteroidota > Bacteroidia > Flavobacteriales > Flavobacteriaceae > Neotamlana > Neotamlana nanhaiensis. The sequence goes on from NZ_JTDV01000005.1 coordinate 336,730, forward strand.
CGCTGCAATACGGTAGTTGCTTTCTTTTATGGCATTATCGGGTAATCCTACTAAGTGATAGCCAATACCTTTGTCTACATTTACTTCAACAGTTATGGTGGTGGCTTCAACGCCAAAAACGGCACTTCCAAAAACTTTTTTTAGCATATAATTGGTTTATTCAATTTTAAATGTAAGAAAAGTATTTTTAATATTTGGATTAATTCGTCATTTTAAAACCATATAATCGCTTCATTTTACCATGGTTTCTTAGGGTGTTTTTCCCCTTTTTTAAAGGAAAAAGGCCGTTTATTAAAAAACGAGCCTTGATACACAATTAATTTTCAGAACTTTAAACAAATCTTACTAAAAACAAAAAAACGAGGATGTGAGATTTTTAATATTAATCTGTATTTTTATAAAAACCTCTAAACAATCATTATTATGAAAACTAAATGTAATTTTTTAACCTTAACAGCAGCGTTTGGTATATCGCTTTTGTTCTTTTCCTGTGGCACAAAAACATCGGACCAAAAAGACAACAATAAAGCGCCGTCGCAATCTATTAGTTATGAATACGCCAACGAGCTTGAGGAAGAATTTAAAACAACCCGAGCAGAAATACTTAATAAAAATTTAGGGTTTGAAGATTCCCGCGAGTTTTTATTTTCGTTAGATTCATTAAAACGTTATATCGCCTATTTTGAACGCGAAGCACAAAAAAAAGGCTATAATAATTTGGGGCTTCGAGTTTATTTAGGCGCATATCCTGAAAGTAAAAAATTTCCAGATCCAGGGCGAGCAACTGTATTTTTTGTGCCAACTGGAAACAAAATAAGATCTCAAGGTTCGGTTGCACCTACTGTATTTCCAATGGTTCTTGCTAGCGAAAATATTAGTGATATTCCTTCGTACAATTATGGTCAAGCAGGACGTCCACCAGAAGAATTAGAATAATTTAAGAATACATGGCGCTTCCCGAAATTTTATCTTATGCCGTTAATCTACTTGAACTAATTGCCGCAATTGTTGCATTGGTTAACTACAAAAAGTACGCTCAATCTACCGAGCGCTACTTTTTGCATTTTTTATGGTTTACCGTTTTTGTTGATACCTTTATTGGGCTATTTATTTTATCTTTTTACGAAATTAACCGAACCTTAGTGTATTACATTTACACGGGTTTTAGCTTTTGTTTTTACTTTTGGTGGTATTATCGAGTTTTACAAAAGAAATGGCACAAAAGCATAAGTATAGTACTAGGGGCAATATTTTTATGTGTTTTTTTATTAGGATTTCAAACAAATGGATCGCAAAAATTTATATTTATAATTGGCGCTTTTTTTGTACTTATTTTAACCGGGTTTCACCTTTTACAACTTTCAAACTCAAGCTATACCTTAAAAATTAAGCACAAACTTAGTTTTTGGATAAGTACAGCTTTAGTACTTTTTAATATTGGCATGTTTCCGTTAATTCTCATGTCCGATTATTTTAAAGTACGTATGGATAACCTCGTGTTTACCAATATTTTATTTTTACTTAACTTGGTGTTGTACACCTGCTATATAATTGGGTTTATATGGACGAAAAAGAAATACAATCATTTTTAGTAATATCGTCGGTAGTATTATTGGTTATCATTTTTACCATGATTTCACTTTTTTTATTATTTCGAAAAAAGAAGAACGACTTATTGCTTGAAAAAAAATTAGCCGAACAAAAATTTGAACAAGAAATTGCCAAAACACAAATTGAAATTCGGGAAGAAATTTTTAGAAATATAAGCTGGGAATTACACGATAATATTGGACAACTACTCACTCTAGCCAAAATACAATTGGTTAATAATTTATCGACGGACGAGGTAAAAGACACCATAAGTAAAAGTATTAAGGAACTTAGAACCTTATCAAAATTAATAAACCCAGAAGCCTTAAAAAACATTGAATTAAAACAGGCTATACAAGATGAAATTGATAGATTTAACCGTTTAAATTTTATTAAAGCAAACCTGGTTATTGAAGGCGAAACCAAAGCATTGGATCATAAAACCGAAATTGTTTTTTTTAGAATGCTGCAAGAGTTTTTTTCTAATACCATAAAACACGCCAAAGCATCAAATTTATGTGTAACACTAAAATATTTACCTAATATGTTAATGGTTATAGCAAAAGATAATGGCTTAGGATTCGATATTACCAATACTGAAAATGCAGGTATTGGACTTATAAACATAAAAACAAGAGCTAAATTGGTTAAGGCCGAAGCCGAAATATGCTCGAAAATTAACGAAGGTACGCAACTAACTATAACATACCCTTACCAAAATGGAAACTCATAACGTTGTCATTGTAGAAGACCACAATTTACTGTCTCAAGCTATCGCTGGATTAGTAAACTCATTCGAAAATTTTAATGTGTTATACACGTGTAAAAATGGAAAAGACCTTTTAACAAAACTAAAAACACCTAGCAACGTTCCTGATATTATTTTAATGGATGTTAATATGCCCATTTTAAACGGTATTGAAACCACCGAAATACTAAAAATTGAACACCCAAATATAAAAGTATTAGCCCTTTCGGTTGAAGAAAACGAAACCACAATTATAAAAATGCTTAAAGCTGGCGCAAAAGGCTATTTGCTAAAAGATGTTGAAAAAGATGTGTTAGAAACAGCCTTAATTGAAACGATGATACACGGTTATTATCACACCAAAGATGTATCGAATATTTTAATTAATTCCCTAACTGAAGATACTTCGGGAGGTATAAAACTAAAAGAACGCGAAATTGAATTTATAAAATACACTTGCTCGGAAATGACTTATAAAGAAATTGCCGAAAAAATGTTTTTAAGCCCTAAAACTATTGATGGTTATCGCGATAACTTATTTACCAAACTACAAATTAAAAACCGCATAGGTCTAGTACTTTATGCCATAAAAAATGGTATTTTTAAGGTTTAAACCACCATATGCAAGCTAAACGAATCGGTCTATTTTTAGGGCCTCTACTCTACTTTTTTATTAGATCCTTTTTTTATCCGGAAGGTTTATCGCCTGCTGCTAATGGAATTTTAGCATCAACCGTCTGGATTGCCATTTGGTGGATTACCGAAGCCATCCCAATTGCTGCAACAGCTTTATTGCCTATTATTTTGTTTCCGCTTTCTGGAAGTTTAACTATTGCCGAAACCACAAGTGCTTTTGGCCATAAATTTGTGTTTCTTTATTTGGGTGGTTTTATTATTGCAATTGCAATTGAAAAATGGCAGCTTCATAAACGCATTGCCTTAAACATTATAAACCTTATTGGATCGAACATTAAAAAAATTATTCTTGGGTTTATGATTGCTACAGCGTTTTTATCGATGTGGATTTCTAACACAGCTACTTCCGTAATGATGCTTCCTATTGGTATGGCTATTGTTAATCAGTTAAAAGACAACCCAAAAACCATTAAAAACGAACATACCAATTTTGGTAAAGCTCTTATGCTTGCTATTGCTTATAGTGCTTCTATAGGCGGTATTGCTACACTAATTGGCACACCACCAAACTTAGTGTTAGCAGGAGTTGTTGCCGAAACCTACAATTACGAAATTACGTTTAGCCAATGGTTTATTTTTGGGTTTCCAATTGCTATGGTACTGCTTTTTATCTGCTTTAAATATTTAACAACGGTTGCCTTTAAGTTTACACAAAATGAATTTCCTGGAGGTAAAACCGAAATAAAAAGTCAATTAAAAAAGTTAGGGAAAATGACTTTTGAAGAGAAATTAGTTAGCTTAGTTTTTGCAGCAACTGCTTTTTGTTGGATAACCCGCTCGTTCTTACTTCAACAAATATTACCAAAGCTAGACGATACCATTATTGCCATATCCTTTGCTTTAATATTATTTTTAATGCCTACAAAATCAAAAAACCAAAAGCTGCTAAGTTGGAAAGACGCTAAAAATTTACCTTGGGGCATTATTTTACTTTTTGGCGGTGGAATGGCTTTGGCTAAAGGTTTTGAAACTTCGGGTTTGGCACAATGGCTTGGTAACACCATAACTGGTTTTATTGGTTTAAATACCTTTATTTTAATTTTAGTAATAGTTGCTGCCGTAAATTTTTTAACCGAAATAACTTCAAATTTGGCCACTACGGCCATGTTACTTCCTGTGCTAGCTCCAATGGCTTTAAGTATAGATCTACATCCGTTTATCTTAATGGTAAGTGCAACGGTTGCAGCTTCATGTGCTTTTATGCTTCCCGTTGCTACACCTCCGAATGCCGTGGTTTTTGGTTCGGGTTATTTAAAAATTCCAGATATGGTAAAAAAAGGATTTATTTTGAACGTCATTTCCATTATCATCATTACCATTTTTATCTATTTTATTCTCCCTGAAGCTTGGGTAATCGCCATTGAAGGTTTCCCCGAACATTTAAAACAATTAAGCTTCGATAGTAATTACAACGCTCTTTGATGCAGGTGTTTTAGCTGTATGCGCAAAATTATCGATTGGTACTAACACGTTAGTCTCAGGAAAATACGTAGCACAACAATGCTTTGGAATATTGTAAGCTACAACCTTAAATTTGTTGGCACGACGCGTAACACCATTAAATTCTGATTTTAAATTAACAACTTGAAGCTCTTTTAATCCACGCGCTTCCATATCTGCTTTATTCATAAAAATGATGCGCCTTTCGTTGTAAACACCGCGATATCTATCATCTAAACCATAAATTGTTGTATTGAATTGATCGTGACTTCTTATCGTCATCATTATCAATTCATCATTTTTCAACTTCCAATTAGGCATCTTATTTTTAGTGAAATTTGCCTTACCTGTTTTGGTATTAAATTGTCTTTCACGAGCACCATTTGGCAAATAGAAACCTGCTGGTTTTTGAAGCTTGGTATTGAAGTTTTCAAACCCAGAAACAACCTCAGCAATATCGTTTCTTACCAAAGTATAATCATCTTTATAAGCCAACCAATCAATATTACTTCTATGCTTTAAAGTAGCATTAGCAATACCACAAACCACTGCAACTTCACTCATTAAATCCTTAGAACAAGGTTCTAAAACACCTTTTGTTGAAGATACAACACCCATAGAATTTTCTACACTTTGTATTTGTAAACCTGATTTTTGAATATCTTTTTCCGTTCTGCCTAAGCATGGTAAAATCAAAGCTTCTTTACCTGTAACCAAATGCGAACGGTTTAATTTTGTACTCACATGAACCGTTAAATTACAGTTTGCTAATGCTTGTGATGCGTAACTGGTATCTGGCACTGCCGAAATAAAATTACCACCCAAACCAAAAAACACTTTAGCTTTGTTTTCATACATGGCTTTTATGGCATCTATAACGGCATAACCATGTTTAGCTTTGGGTTTAAAACCATATTTCGCTTCAATTTTATCGAGAAACGCTTGTGGTGCTGCTTCCCAAATACCAACCGTTCTATCGCCTTGAACATTGGAATGTCCGCGCACAGGACAAGTACCTGCGCCTTCTTTACCAATACTACCTTTTAACAATAATAAGTTAACCACCTCACGAATATTATCCACCGCATTTTGGTGTTGCGTTAAGCCCATAGCCCAACAAATAATGATTTTGTCGTTGTTTAAAATCAGTTCGAAAATAGCTTCAAACGTATCTATATCGATACCTGATGCTTCTAAACAAGCATCGAAATTGTAAGTTTTCAAATCTGCTATAAACGCATCGTAACCAGCAGTAAATTCATTTATAAATGCCTTATCGAAAACTGTTCCTGTGGCTTCTTCCTTTTCTAATAATTTTAAAAGAATCGCCTTAAACAAAGCCACATCACCGTTTATAGTGACCTGAGCAAACACATCGGCTATTTGTGTGCCGCCTGTTAATAATTTTATAGGATCTTGCGGATTGGTGAATTTTAATAATCCTGCTTCGGGCAACGGATTCACAGCTATTATTTTACCGCCATTTTGTTTACATTTTTCTAATGCCGATAACATTCTTGGGTGGTTGGTTGCGGGGTTTTGTCCAATAACCATAACCACCTCGGCTTTGTATAAATCGTCTAATGTTACCGAGCCTTTACCAATTCCTAAAGTTTCAGAAAGTGCGCTACCACTAGCTTCATGACACATATTTGAGCAATCTGGCAAATTGGTAGTACCGTATTCGCGCACAAATAATTGATACAAAAAAGCAGCTTCGTTTGTGGTTCTTCCTGAAGTATAAAAAATAGCTTCATCTGGACTTTCCAAAGCATTTAAATGCGCACCCACTTTGTTAAAGGCTTCTTCCCAAGAAATGGGTTGATAATGTGTTGCGCCTTCGGCTAAAAAAAGAGGTTCTGCTAAACGTCCCGACTTACCAATTTCAAAATCCGACCAACCGGCTAATTCTTCTACCGAATGATTTTCGAAAAAACGATAATCGATGGTATTTTTTTGAGCTTCTTCAGCAATGGCTTTTATACCATTCTCACAGTATTCACCAATGCTTGAACGTTCATCATCTGGGTCGGGCCATGCGCAACCCGGACAGTCAAATTCGCCCTTTTGGTTAATTTTAAGCGATAATTTTACACCATCCTTTACATTCATGTATTTTGTAACCTGACTTATAGAAGATTTTAAAGCGCCAAAACCAACACTATTTGTTGGTGGGGTTTTAAGTTTTATTTTGGTAAACTTTTCGGGTGTTAAAGCTTTGTTACTATGGGAATCGCTCATTTTTCTTCTTTTTATGTAAAATTATAGCTTAAACAAAAACGAGCCAAAAAATAAGTTTTAATATTACGCTAAAGTTTTAAATCATTCTGTGATAAACTCCAAAGCTCGTTTTTCGTTATAATACACATTATTTTTATCAATAAAACCAACATGTCCACCATATTCTGGCATTTCTAAAAATAGATTTTTATTGCCTTTAGCCTCCTTTACAGGAAAACACTCAGGAGATAAAAACGAGTCGTTAAGTGCATTTATAATTAAGGTTGGGATATTGATATTTGGCAAAAATTGTAAAGAACTATTTTGCGTGTAATAATCGACGGCATCTTTGTAACCATGAGCTTTAGCAGTATAAACGGTATCGAAATCGAATAAGGTTTTTATGCTATTTAAGGTATCCATCGAGATATAATTGGGGTAGCGCTCTTGTTTTGCTTTTAAAGCTTTAAGCAAATCTTTTAAAAACATATCATGATATGGCTTGTTTTTTATTTTGCTTAGCTCCTGGCACGACCCGTGCAAATGACAAGGCACCGAAACAGCCACAGCTTTTTTTAATTCTTTGGGAAGAACGGTTTCTTCGCCCAAATATTTCAACAAAATATTTGCGCCAAGACTTATACCTTTAATATAAATTTCACTGTATTTATTTAGGCGAATAGCATATTGTACAACTTCTTTTAAATCGGGCGTAAAACCAGAATGATAGGTGTAGTAATTTAAATTTGGTTCCCCGCTACAACCTCTAAAATTAACTGCTAAAGCATCAAAACCATGCTCATTAAATAATTTGGCAGTTCCTGTAATATACGGCCTTTTAGCATGCCCTTCTAAGCCATGAAGTAAAATAATAAGTTTATTTGTTTTTTGGCTTGAAAAACTCCAATCTAAATCTAAAAAATCGTTATCGCTTAATACTAAACGTTCGCGTTCCTGGATTAAATTTACGCTGCGCACGAGTCCGGAATACACCGTAGCAACAAATCCGTTTTTAAAATAAAATGGTGGTTTATAAGTATGCTGAATTAGAGGCATCGTTTAAATTTTCAATCGAAATAGAATTTAAACTCTAAGATAGAAAATTAAATAAGAAATAAAACATACTGCTACTAGCTATTTGAGCTTAAAAAGGCTTTTACAAAATGATCTTTTTTGCGCGACGAAACAGGTATTTTTTTACCATTTTTAAGATAAATAACGCCGACTTTTTCATATTTGTCAATAAACTGTAAATTAACAATATACGACTGATGCGGACGCACAAACCCATTTAAGGTTAACTGCTTTTCAAACTCTTTGAGAGTTTTAGATACTAAATATTTTTTACCCAAATTGGTATAAAAGGTGGTATAACCTTTATCGGATTCGCAATACATTAATTCCTTTAAATCGATAACCTGAAAACTATCATGAAGCGATAAAATAATTTTAGAAGTATCGTTACTCCAAACGGCTTTTACGGTTTTTATTTGCTCTTTTTGTTGTGTTACAGCAAGCGTTTTTACCTTGTTTATGGCTTGTTCGAGTTCTTCAATATCAACAGGTTTCAAAATATAATCAACGGCGCCAATTTTTAATGCTTTTAGCGCGTATTCTTCGTAAGCCGTAATAAAAATAACTTTAAAATTTAAATGTTCGGTTTGCTCTAAAAAATCGAACGCATTGCCATCAATTAAATTAATATCTAAAAAAATAAGTTCGGGTTTACATGCATTGGCAACAACCACAGCATTTTTAACCGATTCGCATTCGCCTAATACCTCAACATTGGTTTCAATAAGTTGTAATAAATTTAGCAGGCCTTTGCGTATATAGTCCTTATCTTCAACAATTAAAGCTTTCATACTACTTTTACTAATTTATAAGGCAACAATAGAGTAACCATAGTACCTTGTTTATTATAGTTTTGTAAATCTTCAATGGTTACCCAACCTTTCATATTAAAATCGGTTGATAACATTTTTAAACGTTCGGATGTTATTTTTGTTGATAATGATGTTTTTTTCGAATTTTTAAGGTTTTGGTTGGCGTTTATCCCTACACCATTATCGGTAATGGTACAAATTAATTTATGGTTTGAAAAATTTAATATAACATCTATTTTCTTAGGACTAATAGTATCTACAAATGCATGTTCTACGGCATTTTCAACAAATGGCTGAATAAGCATTGGAGGCACAAGTAAAGCCTCACTATTTACAGAGTCGTTAACCTTAATAGTATATTGGTAGGCTTGATTTTCTAAATTTTGAAGTGCCAAATAGTTTTCAACCGCACTAAGTTCGTTTGATAATAATACTGTTTTATCTCTTGAATTTTCGAGTGTTAATCGCATTAATTTTGAAAATTTCGATAAATATTTAACCGATTTTTTATTTTCCTTATTTAAAATCATGCCTTGTAATACGGATAAGGAATTGAAAATAAAATGTGGTGTCATTTGCGAACGCAACAACTTTTGTTCTATCATGGCATTCTTGGTTTCTGCTTCGGCGTTTTTCAACTTTTGAAAAAATATTACGGAGCCCAATATCATAGAAATTAAAAGCACTCCAATAACAGCCCATAGATAATTACGTTGTGTTTTTGCTAAATCTTTATTGGTTTCGTTTACTGTTTTGGTTAATTCTAATTCTCTTATACTTGCAGAATCTAACTGCTTTTGATACTTATATTCGTATTCTAATTGTGTTATTTTTTGAATATTTTCTTTATTGAAAATGCTATCATTTAAAATTTTAAAATTTTCGTGACTAGCTAAAGCCTGTTTGTATGCACCTTTTGCCTTATAAACATCGGCAAGAATACTATAAGCTTGTTTATGAAATTCCAATAAATTTACATTTTCGGCAATATTTTTAGCTTTTGTGGCATACGTTTTAGCCAAATTAAATGCTTTTTGTTTAAAATAGGTTTCGGCCAAACCTAAATATGCCCCACATAAATTTTCTCTACTTTCTGTATCTAAACTTATTTCCATTGATTCTGTAAAGTAAATATGAGCTTTTTTATAATCTTTAAGCGTTAAATATGCCTTTCCAATATTATTGAGTATATATGGCGTCTCACTGTTAGCGCCAATATCTTTAGCTAATTTTAAAGCTTTTAAATAATGGTTTAACGCCTCGCTATAATTGCCACTTTCATTATAAATTGCTCCCATAACATTTAGGGTTATAGCAACACCTAATTTGCTATTAATACGCTCATAAATGCCCAAAGACCTTTTGTAAGCAACCATTGCTTTATCGTAATATTTTTGAATTTTATAAATCGCACCTATGGAAACAAGGTTATGAGCCATACTTATACTATCGCCTAATTTTTCGTTAATGTATAAGGATTTGCTTTGATGATTGAGTGCAAGCGGGTAATTGCCCATAATATTATAAACAATACCTAAATTATTTAAACTGTACGCAATACGTTCTTGATTGTTTTCAGATTCGGCAATTGAAATAGCTTTCTTTAAATAAAAAATAGCTTCGCCTAAATCGCCTAATTGTTCGTAAGCAGTACCTAAATTTAATAAACTCGCCGAAAGATTGTTGCTTCCTATTTCCTCTTCTATGGTTATCGCTTCTTTAAAATGCTCAATAGATTTTCGCAGTTCGCCTTTATTCCTTAAAGTAATACCCATGGCGTTGTAGCAATTAGCTATTCCTTTTTTATATTGAATAGTTACATACAAATTTAAAGCTTCGCTGTAATAATTAAGAGCTTGACTGAAGTTAGATTGTGTGGCTTCGGTAATACCTTTTATATACACACTTCTTGCTATTCCCTTTTTAAAGTTAATGGATTTAGCTAAAGTATTTGCCGCTTCTAAGTAGTTTAAAGAGGTTTTAACATCTCTACTAAAAAAAGAAAATGCAAGGGCATTTAAAAGATTTACTTTTATAGAATCTTGTTTTTTGTGTTGCAATAATTCTGTTTTTAAACTATCTATTCTAGCATTTTGCGCCGATACTTTAAAAACAAGGAATAAACCAAATAAGCATAAAATTATTAATCTTCTATTAAATCTCATAAATAAAATAAGGTATAAATACTAAGAAACAATTTATTTAACAATAAACCGCAAGCCATTAGTTAAAACTGCTTGCGGTTTGGTTAAACTCCAAAAGGATAATTAATAGCATTTTTTATTTCGCAAACTTTTTTACCATTTGGCCTTTATTAAATTTAAGCCTTAAAATATATACACCGCTTGCTAAGTAATTGGTGTTTATCTTATTTTCTTGCCCCGATTTTACTTTAACTCCAGATAAATTATAAATGGTATAGTTTTGTAATGTAACATTATTTGAGGTAACAACAGTTAACCCATTATAAGTTGAAATTACCTTAACATAATTTGCAATTTCAAAATTAACTTTACTTAAGGTATTTATTTCTGTAATTGTATTAAACCCAGTCCAACTATTGGCTAAATAACTATTTTTTGTGTGCTTTGGTACCATTAAATCTATACCACTTCGATCTCCATTAACGTCAAAAGAATCGTTATTTCCAGTTACAACTGTTGGCGGGGTTGTTGCAAGAGATTTAACCGATACCAAAGGGTTAGCTGCAAAAGCTAAAGCTTCAATATTTGCAACATTTTTTGGTAAAGTAATTTGTGTTAAGTTATTGCCTGCAAATGCTGCCAAAGCTATAGTGTTTATGTTCTCTCCTAAAGTTAAACTACTTAAATTATTGTTGGCAAAGGCCTGCGAACTTATAGTAACAACACTTTCTGGTATGGTAAGGTTTGTTAAATTATTGGTGTTAAAAGCCTTAATACCTATACTTGTTACACCCTCTGGAATTGTAACAGAAGTAATACCCTTATTTTCAAATGCCGAATTCCCAATAGATTTAACCCTATAAGTTACGCCATTTTCTTCAACGGTTGTAGGTATGTTTAAATTGGTTCCTCCTGCAATATCATAATCAATTAATTCGATGGAATTAGTAGTCGTTGAAATCACCATAAAGGTGGCATCATTTGATATAAAGGTTTCATTAAGTAGTAAAGATTCAGAAACCGAATTAAATCCTGTCCATTTTGCATTGGTATCCGTAACATAAACTCCAGTAGTGCCATTGGGAATTACTAAATCTATAACAGATCGATCATCAAAAGCATCACCAGTTCCCGCATTAGGAATATTAGGAGGTGTTGTATTTAAACTTGTTACACTAGTTAAAGGATTGTTCATAAAAGACCAACTTTGTACATTGCTAACACTTGCTGGTATACTAACCGAAGTTAAATTATTATGCTGAAATGCAGAACTTCTAATTTCGGTAACGGTATTAGGAATTTCTACACTATTTAATTGCTTTGCAGAAAAACTACTAGGACCAATATTGGTAACACTATAAGTAACGCCTCCATAAGCAACATTGCTTGGTATAACAACATCGGCGCCTCCTGCTGTATTATACCCAATTGTTCTTACGGTTGAAGCCGATGTGACTTCGTATGATATATAATCTAATTCGAAAATTGCCGCATCTGAAACCGAATTAAAACCTGTCCATTTTGCATTAGCATCGGTAACATAAACGCCCGATGTACCAAATGGAATGATTAAGTTAATTGTCGATCGATCATCAAACACATCTCCAGTTCCCGCATTAGGAATAAAGGGTGGTGTAGTATTTAAACTAGTAACACTTGTTAACGGATTATTCATAAAAGACCAACTTTGCACATTGCTAACATGTTCTGGAATTACAACCGATGTTAAATTATTATGCTGAAATGCAGAACTTCTAATTTCTGTAACGGTACTAGGAATTTCTACACTATTTAATTGTTTTGCCGAAAAAGAACTTGGGCCAATATTAGTTACACTATAAGTAACACCTCCATAAGTAACACTGCTTGGTATAACAACATTGGCACCTCCTGCTGTATTATAGCCAATAGTTCTTACCGTTGAAACCGACGTTACTTCGTAAGTTATAAAATCGATGACAAAAGTTGGCGTATCCGAAACCGAATTAAAACCTGTCCATTTTGCATTAGCATCCGTAACATAAACGCCCGATGTACCAAATGGAATGGTTAAGTTAATTGTTGATCGATTGTCAAACGCATCTCCAGTTCCCGCATTAGGAATAAAAGGAGGTGTAGTATTTAAACAGGTTACGCTAGTTAATGGATTGTTCATAAAAGACCAACTTTGCACATTACTAACATGTTCTGGAATTACAACCGATGTTAAATTATTATGCTGAAATGCAGAACTTCTAATTTCTGTAACGGTGCTAGGAATTTCTACACTATTTAATTGTTTTGACGAAAAACAACTCGGACCAATATTTGTAACGACATAAACCGCCCCAAGATAAGTTACCGATTCTGGAATAATTACATCTGCCCCTCCTGCCGTATTATAAGTCGTTGTTCGTACTGTGTTAGAAGAGGTCACTTCATAAGTAATAAAATTGTCTGTAAAGGTTTGCGATTGCCCTAAAAAGGCGTACAAAATTGCAACTAAAAAAAGTAATGATTTTTTCATGTTAAATAGATTTAAAGGTTTATAAAATCTAATTTACATGACTAAATCTTTCTTAAACACAGCTAATAAATATCCGTTAGGTTTTAAGTTATAAACGTAATAATTCAATAAAAAAGCGAAAACAGCACGACATTATAAAACTTTAAATTTTAAAAGCTAGGTTTATGCCTGCAACGAAGTAAACTTAAAATCTTTACCATTAAACAAGCCTTTATCGCTTAATTTTAAAGCTGGAATAACAAGTAATGCCATAAACGACAAAGTCATATATGGTGCATTTAAAGGAGAACCTAATTGTTTTGCCATAGCATCAAGTTCGGCGTATTGTTTACCAATAGTTTCACCATTTTGATCGCTAATAATTCCTGCAACAGGTAGCGGTACAATTTTTTCTTCGGAAGCAGTTACTGCACAAATACCACCTTTATTTTCAATTATTAAATTTACGGCTTTACATAAGGCTTCATCGGTAGTTCCAACGGCAATAATATTGTGTGAATCGTGACCTACAGAACTGGCTATAGCACCTTTTTTTAGACCGAAATTTTTAATAAATGCCAAAGCAGGTTCCGTATCGTTATAACGATTAACCACCGCCATTTTTAAAATATCTTTTTCGGTATTTGATTCTAAATAACCATTATTTACAGTAGCGTCTTCAATAATTTCATTAGTTACGAGTTGCCCTTCAAGAGCTTCGATAACACGGATTTGTTTCGCTTCGGATTTAATTTTAAATGCTGAAACGTCTTTTTCACTACAATTGAAATTATTCAAATTTTCAAAATCAACTGAAGCTATTAAAGATTCTCCTTGATTAAACACCAATTCACCATTTACATAGGTTTGAAGCGTTTTAAAATCTTTTAAATCTTCAACTACAATAAAATCTGCAAAATCGCCTTCTCTAAGTAATCCGACATCTAAATTGTAATGTTTTACAGGATTTATACAAGCCACTTGCAATACTTTAAAAACATCAGTCCCTTTAGCTACTGCACGCGCACAAAGATTGTTAATATGATGTAACAACAAATCGTCTGGATGCTTATCGTCGCTACAAAACATCATATTCTCGAAATGATCTGGTAACAAATCGATTAAAGCTTCAAAATTTTTAGCAGCACTACCCTCACGAATTAAAATTCTCATGCCCTTTTGAAGTTTTTCTAGAGCTTCATCGTAGGTAAAACATTCATGATCGGTATAAATTCCCGCTGCTATGTATTTTGAAATATCGTCGCCAACAACTCCAGGTGCATGACCATCAACAGGTTTATTATAGTATTTTGCCCAAGCTATTTTTTTTAAAACTTCGTCGTCTTCAAAAATAACGCCTGGGTAATTCATCATTTCAGCGAGATATTTTATGTCGGGATTTTCTAACAGCTTTTTTATGTCATTGGAATTTATAACTGCTCCCGCCGATTCAAAAGATGTTGCCGGAACGCAAGATGGTGCACCAAAATTGAATTTAAACGGTACTTGCTTACCGTTTTCAATCATAAATTCTACGCCTTTTACACCTAAAACATTAGCAATTTCATGCGGATCGGAAACTGTGGCCACCGTACCATGTTTAACCGCTAATTTTGCAAATTCGCTTGGTACCAACATCGAACTTTCTATGTGAATGTGCGCATCGATAAACCCAGGAAGAATGTATTGTTCTACATGATGTTCTTTAGGTTGAATGGATTTTATTTTTCCATTATCAATGGTTACTTCTCCTTTAAAAATGCGTTTGTTTAGTATGTCTACTATTTGGCCTTTTACTTTCATATAATTGTGGGACGCTTTGACTACGCTCAGCGTGACATTAGTTCTATTTTTAGGATGTTTTTAGTGTTTTCAGTGACTTTAAACCTGTTATCTGCTCTTCGATTGATTATCCAAACGATAGCTTCACCAGAACATAATAACCAAGTATTTTCTTTTTCTAGAAGTGAAAATTTTTCGTCTTTAAAATACTTGCTTAACTTCTTTTTACCTTGCATGCCGATTGGATAAAACACATCACCTTCTGCTTTTTTTCTGATACTTAGCGGAAATTCAAGTTGATCTTTATCAACGAAAATGAAATGGTTTTCCGATTTTAAATCTGATGGATTCGATTGAACTTCTTCAAAATTTAAAACTCCAAAGGGTGTTTCAACTGGATCTTGAATATCTGAAATAACTACCTCTGAAAAGGTTTCAACTTCATTTTTAGTCAACAATAAATAATCACGGTCTTTGATTAATCTAAATTCATTTGAAAACACTTGCTTTCCCGGTTGTGCATCGAGTAAGTTTTCAACATCATGCCATTCTGTAAATCCGAATTCCTTTAAGGCTTCAAACAAATAAGCTTTCGGGTTGCTCATTTTTTTAAACTCCGAAATTTTAAAACGCACCTCGTTGTCGCTTATATTTTCGATGGTTTTATTCAGAAATTCATCCATTTTATCATTAACGATTTGCGATGAATCTTGCAAATTATTTAAAGTGGATTGAAAACTTTGCAGCAAGCTCGGGTTGATATCCTTTAAAATAGGAATCACTTCGTGGCGCAGTTTATTGCGCAAATATTTCACCGATTTGTTACTGCTATCGTCACGCCACTTAACACGGTTTGAGCTGGCATAATTTACAATGTCTTCACTTGAAAACGGTAATAACGGACGTACAAATTTGCCGTTAACTTCTGGAATTCCGGTTAAGCCTTCTAGCCCTGTACCTCGTGTAAAATTGATTAGAAAAGTTTCTAAGTTATCGTCGGCATGATGTGCCGTTAAAATATAATCGAATTGTAATTGTGATGACAATTCTTCAAACCAATTGTAGCGCAACTCCCGAGCCGCCATTTGTACAGAACGTTTATGTTCTTTGGAATACAATTCGGTGTCAAAATTTTGAACAAACACCTCTAAACCCAAACTTTCGGCTAGCTGTTCTACAAAGGCTTCGTCGCCATCACTTTCATCTGCACGTAAATTAAAATTACAATGCGCAAGTGCAATATTTAAACCTATTTTGTGGCATAAATATGTTAACACAACACTATCAATGCCGCCAGAAATGGCTATAATTAGCTTGCTTTCTGTTAAGAAATTAAGGTTTTGGGTGATATGTTTTTTGAAGGCTTCTTGAGTCATGTTGCCATGGGTTCAGGGGTTTAGTTTACGTTTTGATTCTAAATACAACTAATTTAACATAGTTAGATTTACACTTCGACTGCGCTCAGTGTGACTTTATTGAGATTCTTCAGTCGTGCCTCCTTCTGAATGACAGGATGCATTCAAATATACCAACTTGAATAGTTAATTTATGTGTTTTACGTAAAAATCTAATTTTCTAATACTTCGCGCATCGCTTTTGCTTTAACCAAGCATTCTTCGTATTCGTTTAACGGGTTGCTTTTTGCTGTTATGGCACTTCCAACGGAATAGGACAGATATTTTTTTGTTTCGTTGTACAAAATACTTCGGATAACCACATTAAAATCGAAATCGCCATTTGGCGTAAAATAGCCCACCGCGCCAGAGTAGAGTCCGCGTTTCGTTTCTTCTAAATCTTCAATAATTTGCATTGCCGAAAATTTTGGCGCGCCCGTCATGCTTCCCATAGGAAAAGTGGTTCTTAAAACTTCAACAGGATTTATGGACTCATCAACTTTTGAAGTTACCGTCGAAATCATCTGATGCACTTGATCGAAAGTATAAACTTTACACAATTCTTCCACCTTTACCGAGTTTTTTAATGCTGTCTTCGATAAATCGTTACGCACTAAATCGACAATCATGATGTTTTCACTACGCTCCTTTTCGTCTTTGGACAGATCATTTTTTAATTTCTCGTCTTCTATTTTATTTTCTGAACGTTTTGCAGTTCCCTTTATGGGTTGCGAAATGATTTTATCGCCCTCTTTTTTTATGTAACGCTCAGGTGATGCCGAGAGTAAATAATTATCGAAACTGTTAAAAAAAGTGGCAAAAGGCGGATTGGAAATCGCGTTGAGCTTTTTGTAAGTTTCTAAAGGGTTTATTACAGTGTCTTCGGCATAAAACTCCTGACAAAAATTAGCTTCATAAATACTGCCATGATGGATGTGCTCTAGCATTTTATTGACCTTGCTAAAATAAGCGTCTTTATGTATGCGTAAATGAATTTTGATATTGTTGGAAATACTTTTACTCGAGTCATTATAACTTTCGTTATCGCCACAACAAATAGCCTGAAAATCAACATCTATCTCATCATCAACCGCTTTTAAATATTGAATTTCAAGCGTATTCTCTTTAATTAAAAATAGCTTTTTTGGCTGGAAAAAGTACAAATCAGGAAAGTGTAAGCCATCATGATTTTCAGATTTTAAAGGCTCTACATCGTTTTTTAAATCGTAGGTTAAATAGCCAAAAATCCAATCGTTGGTTGTTTTTTGGTAATCGTTCAACTTATCAAACGCCTCGAAATAATCGGTTTTAATACTAGTAAATGCATCTACAGCCAAAATAGCATCGTAACTGCTATATTTTTGGGTAGCTTTGTTCTTTTCGGGGTTAGAATCTAGCCAAACAACATCGTCAAACTGTTGTGCCCATTGCAACAATTGCGTTTTTAAGGTTGCTAAATCTTCAATGTTTTTTATTAAAGTCGTTCTCAATAATCTGTAATTATGCCACAAAGTTAGTTAGAATCCTTAAATTTTTTTCAAATTTGTAGTACTGTTTCAAACTATAAAAAAGCATGTACACTTTAAAAAACGATAAACTTAAAATTGCCATAAAAAAAATTGGCGCCGAACTTTGCGAAATTTCTTCAGTAAAAAATAACACCCAATTTATGTGGGACGCCAATCCTGATGTTTGGGGTAGTTACGCGCCTAATTTATTTCCTGTAATTGGTGCTTTAAAAGATAATTCTGTAACGTTTGAAGGTGAAACTTATAACACGCCAAGACACGGTTTTATTAGGCACAACAAAGATATTTCGTTACATAGCGAAACCGATAACAGCCTTACTTTTAAACTAGGAAGCAATGCCGAATTACTAAAAATTTACCCGTTTAAGTTTGAGTTTTTTATCACATTTACTTTAAACGAAAATATGGTTACAGTTTCGCATACCGTGAAAAATACCGATACAAAAACCATGTATTTCTCACTTGGTGGGCATCCGGCTTTTAAATGTCCTGTTTTTGAAGATGAAGCTTACGATGATTATTTTCTAGAATTTGAACATAATGAAAACTCAAAACGCCATTTAATTGAAATGGGTAGCGGACTTATTTTAAACGAAACCGAACCTGTTTTTAACAACACGAACACCCTACCTTTAAAACACGAACTTTTTGAGGTTGACGCCCTTGTTTTTAAAGATTTAAAATCTAAATGGATTAGTTTAAACAGCAAAAATCATGGCGAAATTTTAAAGGTTAGCTATCCTAAATTTAATTATATGGGTATTTGGGCAAAACCTAACGGCGACTACGTGTGTATAGAGCCTTGGCTTGGAATTGCCGATAGCGTAGATACAAACGGGAATTTAAAAGACAAAGAAGGTATTTTAAGTTTGGAAGTTGGTGGCGAATTTGAAGCGAGTTATAGTATAGCAATCAGTGAAAAACTGCTTTAATTGGCACTTTTAGCTAAATAATTTTTAAATTTATAAAAGGATTAACATTTTGGAATTATGAATGCCGCAGAATTGAAATTAAATCTCATTACAAAAATCACCAGTATATCGGATAAAAAAAAGTTAACCGAACTGTTGCAGCTCATTAACTTTCAGTCAGACGCTTCTGAATTCATTACAAGCAATGATGAAAAACAGGCGATTTCCGAAGCTAAAATACAAATTGAAAAAGGTGACACCTATACTAACTCTCAAGTTCAAGAGGAAGTTTTAAAATGGATAAAAAAATAATTTGGACAAAAAAAGCTAAAGAAGAACTATTTGATATTCTCAACTACTGGAAAAACAGAAACAAATCGAACCTCTTTAGCTTAAAATTATATGAATTAATTGAAGAACAGCTTCAGTTAATTTTGGACTTTCCTGAAATTGGGCGGCCAACAGATATTCCAAATGTATATGTTAAAGTTATTCAGAACTATCTACTCTACTTTGAATTTATTGATAACACGCTTTATATACTAACCTTAAGACACCGCAGTAGAAACCCCAAAACATTAAAAATTAGATAATGTTCATTATTGAAGTTGGATTACAACACACTTAACATTAAAATACAAACCTCCAACTTTTGTAAAAATCCCAAAATAATAACCTTACCTTTGCTACAAAATATTGTGGTTTTGACTTTTGAAGATTTAAATTTAAACACGCCTTTACACAACGCCTTAAACGATTTAGGCTTTACAACACCTACACCTATTCAAGCTGAAGCTTTTAATGTGGTGGCATCGGGAAAAGACATGGTTGGTATTGCACAAACTGGTACAGGAAAAACCTTTGCCTACATGTTACCTATTTTAAAAAATTTAAAATTTTCTAAGCAAGATAACCCAAGAATTTTAGTGCTTGTACCTACTCGAGAGCTGGTGGTGCAAGTGGTTGATGAAATAGAAAAACTCTCTAAATACATTAATAACCGTGTATTGGGAGTGTATGGTGGCACCAATATTAACACTCAAAAACAGGCCGTAGCACAAGGTTTAGATATTATTGTTGCTACTCCAGGTAGACTTTACGATTTAGCGTTAAGTAGAGCGTTGCAATTAAAATCTATTCAGAAATTGGTTATAGACGAGGTAGATGTGATGCTCGATTTAGGGTTTAGACATCAGCTCATTAATATTTTTGATATTTTACCTCAACGTCGCCAAAACATTATGTTTTCGGCAACAATGACACATGACGTAGAGCTTTTAATTAATGACTTTTTTATTAATCCGGAGCAAA
Source organism: Neotamlana nanhaiensis (assembly GCF_000943555.1). Lineage (GTDB taxonomy): Bacteria > Bacteroidota > Bacteroidia > Flavobacteriales > Flavobacteriaceae > Neotamlana > Neotamlana nanhaiensis. The sequence goes on from NZ_JTDV01000005.1 coordinate 356,866, forward strand.
TTTCAATTGCCGTTTCTGGGACACCGCTTGAAAATATTTCGCAAACCAAATATCAAGTCCTTAACTTTTACACCAAAGTCAATTTACTGGTGCATTTATTAAAAGACCGTGAAAACTTTAATAAAGTTATCGTGTTTGTTGCCTATAAACGTATGGCAGATCGTCTTTTTGAAAAGTTAGATGAATTTTTTAAAGAAGAGCTTTGCGTTATTCACTCAAACAAAACCCAAAATTATCGTTTGCGCAGTATTGAGCAGTTTCGCGAAGGTGTAAACAGGATTTTAATTGCTACCGATGTTATGGCTCGCGGATTAGATATTGATAATGTGAGTCACGTTATTAATTTCGACACGCCAGAATATCCTGAAAATTACATGCACCGTATTGGTAGAACAGGTCGTGCAGAACGCAAAGGTGAATCGGTACTTTTTTACACCGAAAAAGAACAAGAGGCCTTAGAAAATATTGAAACGTTAATGCAAATGGAAATTCCAGTAGTAGATTTTCCTGAAACTGTTGAAATTTCAAACGAGTTAACGCCCGAAGAACGCCCTGAAATTAAGGAACGTAATAATCCGCATAGGCAAAAAGAAGAAGATGCTCCTGGTCCTGCTTTTCATGAGAAAAAAGCTAAAAACCAAAAGGTTAATTTAGGTGGATCGTACCGACGTGACATGGCGAAAAAGTATAAAAAGCCAAAAACGCGTGGTGATAAAAATGCAAACCGCCGAAATAAACGGAAATAAATTGCTTTTATTTCACTTAAGTTTTTGATCTAAAAAATTAACACTTCTTTAAATTTTTAGAAGTCTTACTTATTTAATTTAGCCAAAAATTAAATATTCAACCGTACAACATGAAAACTAAATTTATTTTAATAGCTGTAATGCTGTCTTCGTTAGTAATTTCGGCAAAAAACGAACCAAAATGGGGTGCCACAGGACATCGCGTTGTTGGTGAAATTGCGAACAAGCACTTATCTGGTAAAGCCAAACGTGCTATTAAAAAGATTTTGAATAGAGAATCGTTGGCTTTTGCTTCTACTTTTGCTGATGAAATAAAATCGGACGACCGTTACAAAGCGTTTTCTACTTGGCACTATGTAAACATCCCTATGGATGCCGATTATGATGCAGCTAAGAGTAACCCTGAAGGTGATTTGGTTACTGGCATTGCAAAGTGTAAAGCTGTAATTACAAACAAAAATAGTAGCGACGACGATAAAGCTTTCTATCTAAAACTTCTTATTCATTTAATTGGAGATTTACATCAACCTATGCATATTGGTTTAGCTGAAGACCGTGGCGGAAACGATTTTCATGTGCAATGGTTTTACAACGACACCAATTTACATAGTGTTTGGGATAGTAAACTCATTGATAATTACGGCATGACCTACACCGAACTTGCCAATAACACCGAATACTTAACAAAACAAGAAATTAAAGCGCTTCAAGAAGGCTCTGTCATTGATTGGGTAAACGAAACACACACGATTACTCGCAAAATTTACGACAACGTAAAACCTAATGAAAATTTACGTTATCGTTATTCGTATTTGTTTTTTGGTACCGTACGCGAACAATTACAAAAAGGAGGAATTCGTTTAGCTAAAGTGCTAAATGATTTGTTTTAGGATTGTTTTGTCAACGCATATCAAAAGCTTTTGATTAAGCTATCAGCAATCATGTAATTTGTAACATTTACTATTCTAATTGAAAACATCCAAGTATTTTACAAAAAGAAAACAACAACAATTCTCCTCCAATTTTTTAATAGGAATAGTTAATTTTCTTCGATAACTTTATTTTTAACGGATATAAAATACTCTTCTATTTTCGGATTAAATTCATTAATAAATTCTATACATTGATCAACAAAGTGGTTCAATATTGTTTGATAAATATCACTATTTGGATTTTTAATCTTATCCAAAAATGAATTATCTCTAAAATTTATATGATTTCCGTTGTAGTCTAAATACTTGACAGTTTTCCAATATCTATTGTCAAAATCAGGTGAAATTTCATAAATAGGATAATTTTTGTATTTAGAATTAAAATCTAAAATACCAATAAAAACATTGCCAGCGTGATGACCACTATCATTAAAACTTTCAATTGAAATTTCTAATTCAAATTCATTTATACCGAGAGACTTGTTAAAAACAAATATTTGTGCAATACCTTTTTTATGTATGGCATTAGGAGTCTTTATATCAAATTTTTTATCTGAAAATTTTTGTTTTAAAATTTTTACAACATCCTCTCTGAACTGATATCTAATGTGATCTCGTAAATTTTGGAATTCCGTGCTAATCGTATCTGCTGCTTCGTGATTGTCAAATAACAAGTCAATCATTTTTTGACGGTCATTCATATTTTGATTTGTTAATTTTTGAATTAATAATATATATTGTTTTATCGACTCTCTAAGTTGAGGTACATTTACTGATTTTTCATAGCATAATTTTAACCAATTTAAGATATCGTAAGAATAACTTAAAGTATAGTAATCCTCTCCATTTTTTAACTTGTTTTCATCTTTTTCTACCAATAAGTCACTATCTTTTATTGACATCTCTGAGGCATCTTCCCCAAATAAAGTCAAATAATACACCTTATTTTGTCCCTTACTAAAATTACAATATCTAATTAATTGATTTTCTTGGTCACCAGCATAGATTTTATTTTCTATTGATATACAATTATTATTATCAGTAATTAGAATATCAATTCGTCCACCATCCGAATTAGTTTTTGCTCCTATATGATGCTCTTTTATAACATTAGTATTTAAAAAGTTTAAAGGCTCTTTATATTCTATGGTTTCTAAGAATAACTCTAAGAAGACACTTCCCTGCAAATGACTTCCTTTAGGGCTTAGTAATTCGGCTATGAAATTTGAATGCGTTTTGTTCTCTTTAGTTTCGACTCCTAAAATTGAAAAGATATTAAAAGTTTCGCCTTTAATTTTTTCTATTTCTCTTTGGTGAGCGGATAAAGTATTAACCTCACTAAGTAACTTCGATATTTTATTTATGTCTTGGTATTTATTCAAATCATTTTTTTTTATTATTTTAAACTACTAACAAACTTCAATTCCCTACATAAACCGAAATTTCAAAAAACAACCACCTACTCATCCATTTCCATAATTAAATTCGCAATTAAAGCTGTCCAACCGGTTTGATGCGAAGCGCCTAAACCTTTACCTGTATCACCATCGAAAAACTCGTAAAACAGGTGTAAGTTTTTAAAATGTTCGTCGTTGGTAAATTTATTTTCGGCATCATTGGCATGATATTGAAATTTACCGTTAGAATTCACCTCAAAAAGCTTTATTAAACGTTTTGTAAGTTGGTTCGCAATTTGCTTTAAATTGAGTTTATTACCAGAGCCTGTTGGGAATTCGTATTGATATTCGTCGCCATAAAACTTGTAGTATTTTCGCAACGATTGAATAATCATATAATTTATTGGCATCCAAATTGGTCCGCGCCAATTGGAATTACCGCCAAACATATTCGAGCGACTTTCACCTGGTTCGTATTGTATTTGATGATACCCATGATACTGGAATACAAAAGGGTGTTTCTCATGGTATTTAGATAAGGATCGAATACCAAAATCTGATAAAAATTCATCTTCGTCCAATAAACGCTTCAAAAGGTGTTCTAACCTAAAACCTCTCATAATAGAGAACAGATAGTTGCCATCATCATTTGGCGCATCAATATTTGAAATTAACGATGCTAAATCGGGGCGTGTTCTAATAATTTCGTTAGCTCGAAACCTAAAATCTTTCAATTCTTCAAATAAATCTTTGTGCATCACCTCAACAGCAAACATAGGAATTACCCCCACTAAAGAGCGTACTTTTAAACGATCGGAAACGCCGCTATTCATCTCGACCACATCGTAATAAAAATTATCATCGTCGTCCCAAAGCGAAATATCGCGTTCGCCAATGTGATGCATTGCCCAAGCAATATTTAAAAAGTGCCTAAAGAATTTAGCTGCTGCATCTTCGTACGATCGGTTTTGGTCGGCAAGCTCGAAGGACATGCGTAACATATTTAATGTAAACATCGCCATCCAACTGGTAGCATCGGCTTGTTGCATTCGCGTGATACCTGGAGGCATGTGGTTGCGATCGAAAACGCCAATGTTATCCAACCCTAAAAACCCACCTTCAAATAAATCGGTGCCATTTTTATCTTTTTGATTTACCCACCAGGTAAAATTGAGTAGTAATTTTTGAAAGGCACGTTCTAAAAACTCAATATCACCTTTACCATTATAAGCTTTATCTTTTTCGTAAACATGCCAAACAGCCCATGAATGTACGGGTGGATTTACATCGCTAAAATTCCATTCGTAAGCAGGAATTTGACCATTTGGATGCATATAATTTTCCTTTAAAACAAGTAGTAATTGCTCTTTAGCAAAAAACGGATCGACCTCAACAAACGAAGCCATATGGAAGGCTAAATCCCAAGCGGCATACCAAGGATATTCCCATTTATCGGGCATAGAAATTACATGCCTATTGGTAAGGTGTTGCCAACCTAAATTTCGTAAATTCGTCCTATTTGGCTTTATTTCACCAGGACCGCCAAACAACCATTTATGTACATCGTAATAGTAAAATTGCTTTGTCCAGAATAAACCAGCAAAAGCACTTTTGGCAATTTCTTTATGAGTTGCTGGCAGATCATCATTTAAGGTTTGCCAATAAAAATCTTCATATTCGTTTATTCTTTCATAAAAAATATGATCGTAATCTGCCCAAGGGTTTTCGTGTTTATTTTTACTTAATCTTACCCTAATCGTTTTAGCTTCTCCAGGTTGTAAATTTAGTTTAAACCATGCTGCGAATTTCGAACCAGTTTTCTCTGGATTTACGGTATCTTTTCCGTTTACAACATGCTCGTTAATGCCATCTTTTACATAGCTAACATCGTTTGGAATATTATAAATACGTTTATTATTGGTTTCGTTTTCGCAAAATAATTGCTCACCCCCTTCGTGATAAAAATAATAACGGCCATTTCTGGTACTACGCGAATACACGCTAGAATCATTTATAGACTTAATACTTGGTCGTGTATGGCGTTTGTTATGTTTCCAAAAATTACGAAACCATAAATGGGGTAACACATGAATATCAGCCGTTTTATCACCACGATTTACCACGGTAACCTTCATGAGAATATCATTTACATCGGCCTTAGCATATTCAATATAACAATCGAAATATTCGTTGTTTTTAAAAATTCCTGTATCTAATAATTCGTATTCAAATTCGTCACGACTCCTGCGATTTCCTGAAACTAAATCGTTGTAAGGATAGGCGTTTTGGGTGTACTTGTATAAGTATTTGCAATAAGAATGTGTGGGTGTTGAGGCTAAATGAAAATAGAGTTCTTTTACATCTTCCCCATGATTACCTTGATTGTTGGTTAACCCAAATAAACGTTCTTTTAAAATGCGATCTTTACCATTCCAAAACGCGGTAGCTAAACATAAAATTTCTCTAGAATCGCAAAATCCAGCAATACCTTCTTCACCCCAACGAAAGGCATTACTTCGGGCTTTATCATGATCTATAAACTCCCAAGAAGTCCCATGCTCGCTGTAATCTTCGCGTACGGTTCCCCATTGTCTGTCGGCCAAATATGGCCCCCACATTTTCCAGTGTCTATAAGTATCTTCACCTGATAATCGCTCTACTTCTGGTCCGTTTTGAATCATTTTTTGAATAGTTTAGTTTTCGAGAAAGTTTGTTTGTTTCTATTAATAATACTGCGCTTCACTCAACTAAAATTAAGGAATTTTTAATTGATTTTTCCACTTTGCGTAAGTATTACTTTTTTATTTTAAACTGACGATGTTATTTGTGTTTTTAATTAAAAAAACAGTGTTTAAATGACGATGTAATAAATTTAGTCCTCAATAGATTGCACAACTAAGCGTTTAAAAATATCTGATGTATTATCGCCAATACGTTGGGTTTGCTTTAATAAGATTCCTAAAAATTCTTCATTAGGGTCGGCAAAATAAGTGGTGTTAAAATAACCACCCCATTGGAAAGTCCCTTCACTCCCATGACCTCCTAAATCTGCTGCTTTTTTATCAATTAAACCAAAAGCTAAACCATGTGACGTACCAATTTCTCTGTTTATGTACGGAATTTGATTGGTCAAAATAGTGTTTACCGTTGTTCTGCTAAGTAAACGCTTGCCATTATAAACACCGCCATTTAAATACATTTGCAAAAATTTAGCGTAATCTTCTGCGGTACTCGTTAAACCTGCACCTCCCGAAAAGAATGTTTTTGCGCCTTTTTTAGGATAATCGGTATCGTAAAACGTTACTGGAAATTTTTCCCAAGCACCATCATTTTTGGTTTGCACCGTTACTAAACGACTGTACTTGCTTTCTGGTAAATAAAACTGGGTGTCTTCCATACCTAACGGCTCAAAAATTCGTGATTTTAAAAATGCATCGAAAGGCATTCCAGAAATCACTTCAACAAAATAACCTAACACATCTAGACCTTCGCTGTAAGTAAAACGTTCACCTGGGTTATGATGTAAGGGTAATTTGGCTAAAATTTTCACACTTTCTTCAATGGTTACGGGTTTGGTAGTAAACAAATCGGTTACACCTGCTTTAGCATATATTTTTTTGAATTTTGCGTCGCCATCTATTTGTCCGTAGCCCAAACCAGAAGTATGGGTTAACAAATGTTTTATAGTGATTTGGTTTTCGGCAGGTTTTGTGGTGTATGACGAATCGGCTTCATTAAAAGTATCCAACAGTTGCGCTTTACCAAATTCGGGAATGTATTTTGAAATAGGATCATTTAAATTGAACTTGCCCTCTTCCCAAAGCATCATTACCGCTGTAGAAGTTATAGCTTTTGTTTGCGATGCAATTCGGAAAATAGCATCGTTTTCTAACGGTTTATTTTCAGCATTATCGGCCATTCCAAAAGATTTAAAATACACGATTTTACCTTTTCTGGCCACTAAGGCTACTGCTCCTGGAATCATATTATCCGCAATAGCGTGTGTTAACAAGGTGTCTATTCTCGCAAGGCGCTCACTAGACATACCTGCACTTTTTGGTGAAGCCTCGGCTAAAACATCTTTAACTACTATTTCAGTCTCCGATTTGGTTTTACAGGATACAAAAAGAATTGCCGTTAGCGCAAGTACATATATTTTTTTCATGAGTTTTTGTTGATTTACAAATTAGGATAGCTAAGTTAATTTTTTTATCTGCTTTCATCTTAAAATCAACAAAAAAAGTGAACCTAACGAGATTCACCTTAATAACTGTTCGTTATTTTTTTGATTGCTTATTCTTCTTTTATAAACCATCTCAAAATCAATATTCCAAATCGAGAGACTACAAACGAGAATAACCCAAATGTTGCGGTTAATAAGGATATTTTGAGTCCGCCAGCAAAAACTTCAGGACTTGGGCTTCCCATAGCTTCAACCGAATCGAAAGCCATTATTAAACCTATTACTGAACCTAAAAACCCTAAAACCAACCCTAACAAACTAGAATCGATCGTAAGGCGCAAGTACTTTTTTGATGCGTCTTTATTCTTCTTCAAGTTTATAAATCCGAGTACAATAAATAAAATAGACAATAATAAACAGATTAAAATTAAGGACATAAACAACGGTCCTCCTTCGTAAAAACGTTGTAAAATTTGAAGCGGAAGTACTAATTTTTCTAAAAACAGAGCTACTAAAAGTAATTTCATAATGTGATGATTTTAATTAAACATGCTCAAACTTAGCATCCCAGTTTGGTTTAAAAATTAAAATGCGACGAGTAACCTGTTTAGCCCCTAAATTAACTTAAATGTAAAATCGGGAATTAATTCGGTTATTCGTCTACAAAAGTTATTTTCTGATTAAAAATATGGTATAATTGTACAAATTAGGCAAACATGCTCACAAAAAAGTTTATTCTAAACAAAATAGCGCAGGCTGGTTTACACATTGCTTTTTGGATTGGTGTGCTGTTTTTTTACACCTATTTGTTCGGGACAGATATTAAAAATTTTAACGACACCTTACTGTTCTCTTACTTTTTAATGCCCGTTACTATTGCCGTTACTTATGTTTCCATTTATAAATTAATCCCCGATTATTTAATAAAAAAACGCTACGCTCTATTTGTGCTTTATAGTGTTTATGCATTTATTATTTCGTTGTATTTAATCATGGTTTCCATTTTTTTTAGTTTGATTTATTTATCGAATTTCGAGTATTCGCAAATGGCTCCTGCTACCAAAAACACCTTATTTATTGTTACCGCGGTGTATTTAGTAACATTTATTGTGAGTGCTTTTAAGTTGCTAAAATTAAACCTAAAAAACACCGAGCAAAACAATGCTTTAAAAACCAAAATTTTAGATACCCAACTAAAGTTAAAAGAACAAGAATTACACTACTTAAAAATGCAAATTCATCCGCATTTTCTATTTAACACCTTAAATACGTTGTATGGTTTTGCATTAAAAAAAGCCGATGAAACCCCAGAAATGATACTAAAACTATCTAATTTATTAGATTACTTGTTGTATCAAGCCGATAAACCTTTCGTTGCACTATCAGAAGAAATAGAACATATTAAAGATTACATTACGCTTGAAAAAATGCGCTTTAACGACACCTTAAATGTGAGTTTTAAATCTGTTTTAAATGATGATAACAAAACTATTGCACCCATGCTGCTGCTCCCTTTTGTTGAAAATAGTTTTAAACACGGTGCTTTGCAAAACGGCGCTTTAACTATTGCTATGAATTTAGAAAGCTACGCAAACAACATTGTATTTAGTATCACAAATTCCTTTAAAAACGAAGTAAAAAAACCACATGGCATTGGATTAGATAACATCAAGAAGCGTTTAGAATTGGTGTATCCAAACAAGCATCAATTGCATATTAGCAATACAAACCATATTTTTAAAGTAGAACTTACATTACATCAATAATGCACAACGCCAACATAAATTGTTTAATTGTAGATGATGAAGCTATTGCTCGTGAGGTAATTGCAACACATTTATCGAACATTGAAAATATTACAATCGTGGCGAGTTGCAATAGTGCTATTGAAGCTTTTAAACACATAAGTAACCAAAATATCGACCTTGTTTTTTTGGATATAAACATGCCTGAAATTTCAGGAATTTCGTTTGCTAAATCCATCAACAAAAATATTAAAGTAATTTTTACCACAGCATATCGCGATTATGCGGTTGAGGGTTTTGAGCTTAAAGCGGTTGACTATCTTTTAAAACCTATCGCTTTTAACCGATTGCTAGATGCTGTAAATCGCTATTTTGAAACTCACCAAAACACAGAGAAACAAAGTATTTCTACCACAGAAACTCACGATTTTATTTTTGTGCGCTCTGATAGAAAAATGATTAAAATAGACTTTGATAGTATTATTTATGTGGAAAGTTATAGCGATTATTTAAAAATTCACACCACAGAGAAAATCATAGTAACTCGTGAAACCATTAGCGCTATTGAAGGTAAACTACCCAACACCAAATTTATAAGAATTCACCGCTCATACATTATCGCTTTAGCACATATTTCCTCGTTTACAAACGAGCAAATTACCATTTTAAAACAGGCATTACCTATTAGCCGAAGTTATAAAAAAGAAGTGTTGCAAGAGTTGGAAAAATATTAAAGTCATTTCCTTGAAGGCGAAATATTTTAAATTGAAGTTTTGAAGCCATGACAATTATAAAAAAGTAAAGAAAACATTTTTGTATATCTTAAATCGCATTTAGCTTTTTCATCCTCCTTTTTTGTTTCCAAAAAACATACTTCACCATTCTCTTAACAACAAATCTATTAAGCCCTTTCTTTGGTAAATATTCTCGAAATATTTCTTGGAAGGAATTAATTTTATTACTGTGATATCGTAACTCTTTACTAATATCTCCTTGCCATTCTCTTTCTTTCTTTGTCATTTCCTTCTTTAAATGGCGAGATTTATTTTCTGTTAAACTTTTAGAATAAATTAATTCTTTAACAGAGTTATTGATTCTACTAATGACTATATTTTGATAGTAATCAAAAAATGAGAAAAAATCTAAATATTTACCATTCTTCAATGATTCTATAATTAATGACTCAAATATCAAAGAACTTTCATCTTCAAAACTGTGATAGGTTAAGATATAATTAGAATATGCAATACTTATTTGATTATAATTTGGCTTTGGGAGATGAGTAAGAACAATATTTGCTTTCTGATTATTCTTAAATCTATTAAAATAGTCCCTTTCAGCATCTTCAAAATTATCATATGCAGCAATTTTAGGCACTTCTACTTTAGAAGCCTCAATTAAAAAATATTTGTATCTCGCTTTTGTTTCAATATATAGCCATTGCTCTCTTACTCGCAAATGATTTCTAACAAAAACTTCAGAAAGTTTATCAATATATTTATATTTTTTACTAATCTTAGCAATAATTTTTTTCTCCTTTAAATTTAAATTTCTTCTCTTTGACAAAAGTTTATGAAATGTAAATAATTCTTCATTTCTTCCATATTCCTTCAACCCTGAATCAAAAAGCAAATCAGAAATTTCGACTAAAGTTGCCCAATTATGATCATTTTGATTTCTTATTTGAATTTCTAAAGTCTTATCATCATTTGGGAGAGATACATATAAATGTAAACTTTTATAACCATCATTTTGTGGTTTTTCAATCCAATCATTTGTTTTTTTTATGTTTAAAATTTTACTTATTTCATCTTTCAACTTATAAACTTCACTATCACTATTGACTATACATCTGCATCCTCCAATATCCCACATTCTTGCTAACTCCATTTTTGGAAATCTATGAAGTTTAGTAATAATGGATTCAAATCTTTTTATTCGATAAGTTACAATAGTATTTCTTCCAACCTTGTATTTTATTCGGCATAATTCTCTGAAAATTTTGGCCAATGAGTCTTTATGAGAAGTCCTATAATTTTCTAATTCTTGGATTGTACCGTCTGAGATATTACCATATTCATTTCTGATTTTATCTCCTAATCTATTAATATCTCCTTTAGTTATCTTTGTCAACTTAATTTTAAGGCTTTACTCATCCGTTTAAGATGTAATTTATAAAATTTACTTTCTTTATCTTTTCTAAAAATAAATCTAAAAAGTAATCTTTTACAACAAAGTTGTTATGAGTTTTTAACAACAAAAAAAGCAAACCAATATGGTTTGCTTTTATGTTTATGGGTTTTCGAAATCACAACAAGACACTCCGACTGCGCTCAGTGCGACAAACGCAATGACTAATATGACTTACGCATGCAACGCTCTATCATCAGTCGCAGCTAAGGCCGCTTCTTTGATAGCTTCGGTAAATGTTGGGTGTGCATGACTCATACGCGAAATATCTTCGGCACTAGCACGGTATTCCATCGCTACAACAGCTTCAGCAATCATATCGGCAGCACGTGCGCCAACCATGTGTACACCTAAAATTTCATCGGTAGTTTTATCAGCTAAAACTTTTACAAACCCATCAATATCCATACTAGCTCTAGCTCTTCCTAAAGCACGCATTGGGAAAGATCCTGCTTTGTAAGCTACTCCAGCTTCTTTTAATTGTTCTTCTGTTTTACCAACAGCAGCCACTTCTGGCCATGTGTAAACCACACCTGGAATTAAATTATAATCGATGTGTGGCTTTTGTCCAGCTAACGTTTCAGCTACAAAAACACCTTCTTCTTCAGCTTTATGAGCTAACATGGCGCCTTTTACAACATCTCCAATCGCATAAATATTACTTGCCGAAGTTTGTAAATGATCGTTTACTTCTACTCTACCTCTTTCATCAATTTTAACACCAGCAGCTTCAGCGTTTAAACCATCGGTATACGGACGACGACCAACAGATACTAAACAGTAATCCCCTTTAAATTCAACCTCTTCACCTTTCTTATTATCGGCTTTCACAATAACCTCATTGCCTACACGCTCCACAGATTTTACTTTGTGAGAAGCGTTAATTTTGAATTTTTGTTTCTTTAAAACTTTATTTAATTCTTTTGAAACACCTGCATCCATTGTTGGTACAATTCTATCGGCGTACTCAACCACAGAAACCTCTGCTCCTAAACGTTTGTAAACCTGACCAAGCTCTAAACCAATAACACCACCACCAATAACGATTAAATGTTTTGGTATTTCTTTTAATTTTAAAGCTTCGGTTGATGTAATTACACGTTCTTTATCTATTTCAATAAAAGGTAAAGTTGATGGCTTACTACCTGTAGCAATAATGGTATTTTTAGCTTCAATTTCGGTGGTTTCTTCACCTGCAATTGTAATATGTGTAGCGTCTTTAAAGCTTCCTAAACCTTGGTAAACATCAATGTTGTTCTTCTTCATTAAAAAATAGATACCACCTGTTGTTTGATCTACAACAGCTTGTTTGCGCGCTATCATTTTTTCTAAATTAACTTTTACATCGCCAGGTAATTCAATACCATGCTCCTCAAAATGCTTTACCGCATCTTCGTAATGGTGTGACGAATCTAAAAGCGCTTTACTTGGTATACAACCAACGTTTAAACAAGTACCACCAAGCGTTGAATATTTTTCTATTAAGGCAGTTTTCATACCCAATTGTGCACAACGAATGGCTGCAACATACCCTCCAGGTCCAGAGCCTATTACGGCTACATCATATGAATTCATAAATAATTTAATTTTCTATTTAAAAAAATCCCACTGTCGTGGGACTATATACAAAAGTACAAATGTTTTGTTTTTAGACAATGAAAAAATGAAGCTAAAACTAAGGTTTTTTCGAGCTATTTATATGATTTAAAACCCATTCTAATTCCGGATCGCAATTTTCTTGAAAGTCTTCAACGGTGGGTAAAACTTCAACATCGGGTTTTACACCATAACCATCTGGATTTTGCTTTTGTGGCGCCTCTATTTGCATCATCCCCATGCGCACCCTTACTTTACTTGTTGGCAAACTATAAATTTTATAAATACCTGCCACACAGCCATTATAAGCACCTCCCGTTTCTTCGCCAACAAACATCGCTCGCTTTGTAGCCTTTAAATGTGTAGAAAGTAATGAGGACGCAGAAAAAGAATTGCCATTTATAAGTACATAAATTTCGCCCTTAAAGTGCAATAGCTTTGGAGGTTTTATTTTTGTTTGCTTGTTAAAGTTGTAGTATAATTTTCCATTTTCTTTTTTAATTTTAAACACATTATGAAGCACTACAAAAGGCGATAAAATACCACCAATTAGTTTTGCTGAGTTGGGCGTTGCATTCGTCATAAACGATTTTAAAAACGGTATTCTGCTATTTACTTCACTTGGGTTTAAAAATTGATAATTGGTTTTGGTTAAAAATCCGTATAAATAATCTATTTCAGCAATGCGTCCACCACCATTATCGCGTAAATCAATCACTAAGTTTTTTGTTTTTGCAGAATCTAATTTAGTAAACACCTCGTTATAAAACTTTTTATAATTGCCGTTGGTAAAACTTCTTATTTTCATGTAAGCAACGCTAGTGTCTTTACCAATAAAATTGAAATTTCGAGTGTATTGCTTACGTTTGGCTATAAAACCGTGCTTTTTATTGTACTTTTTAGTTCGCTTTTTAGCTAAGCGCTGTTTTTGTTTCTCGGCTTTACTTAATTTTTTAGGTTTTTCATTTTTTGCCGAAAGGCTATCGGCTGTCGCAATTTCTTCATCTTCATCTTTATCTTTTTTAATTCGTTTAAATTGCTTTACAAATACAGAATCATGCTGCTTAAAGGTTACCGATAAACTATCTAAAAAACCTTTATCGCGTGTGTAATACACAGGAAACCCTTTTGCCACAAAACGATTATAGAGCGTCGTGTTAAAACCATCAGACGCAAATAAAGTTTTATAATTCTCTATAAGTTTTAAAACCGAATCGTCTTCAATTTTAATTACTTCTGTTCCAATTAAAGTAGAATCTTTTCCGAAGTTATTTTTCACCCAAAGTCTATCATCTAAAAACTCAAATTCTAAATCATAAAAATCTAACTTTTGCTTTTTTAAAGCTTTGCGTTCCTTTTTTGTAAATCGCCTAACCGTATATCCCAAACCAACATGACCTTGCTTTACTTGAGCTAAAACTGGAGCTATTTTTTTATAAAATGCATTGGTATTTAATGGTTTCGTAATGGTGCTTTTTAAACTATCGAATTTAAAATCTAAAACCTCTTTTGATGTATATTGATATAAATTAGGATGATGCTTTTTTAGTTGATTATACAATTTATCTACATCCAATTTTAAAGCTTCAACAGTATGAAATTGAGCTATTTGATCATTGTATTTTTTAACACTTGTGCATGAACTAAAAACTAAACCAATAACAATAAAAACTACCGAATATTTCATAACAATTTAAAACTTGAGATGTAAATAAAATTAACTCAATACCAAAAGTATATACAAATCATAAATTTATGTAGTTTTGTACTTTATGCAAAAGAAAATTAACATACTAAATCGTAAAGCTCGTTTTAACTACGAGATTTTAGATAAATATACCGCTGGAATTGTTTTAACTGGAACCGAAATAAAATCAATTAGAAGCGGAAAAGCCTCCATTGCCGAAAGTTTTTGCGAGTTTAACGACCGTGGGGAACTTTTTGTTATAAATATGACTATTGAAGAATATTTATACGGCACCTACTACAACCACAAACCCAAAGCCGAACGTAAACTACTTTTAAATAAACGTGAACTAAAAAAGCTTAATAAAGAAGTACAAAATACAGGTTTAACCATTGTACCGCTGCGTTTATTTATTAACGAAAAAGGCTTAGCCAAAATAGAAATTGCACTTGCCAAAGGTAAAAAGCTTTACGATAAGCGCGACACTATAAAAGATCGCGACAACAAACGTAATCTCGACCGAATTAAAAAGATTTACAAGTAAATTCCATTTTTGGCATAAAATCTGTGAGTACAGTCAACAAAGTGTTAATTTTTTAAGAAAACCTTAACGCTTCAATTTAGGCCAAAACTGTACTTTGTACACTTAAATCATCTTCATTTTTAATTATGAAAAAGCTACTATTTATACTTTTTTTAGGCATTTTTAGCACCACTAGTTTTGCACAAGAAGAACCCGAAGACATCTCATTAACTTATCCAGAAAAAGTAACCACGGTTGAATCTACCATACAAACGCTTTACCGTGTAATTTCAGGAGAAAAAGATCAAGAACGCGATTGGAAACTTTTTAAATTTTTGTTTAAACCGGACGCTAAATTAATACCTACGTTAAAAGATAAAGATGATAAATTAACGGTGCGCTATATGTCGCCTTCAGACTATATAAAATCTTCTGGTGATTGGATGGTTCGAAACGGTTTTATTGAACGTGAAATACACCGAGAAGTTCATGTTTTTGGACATATTGCTCAAGTTTTTAGTACCTACGAATGTTATGAAAGTTTAAGTGATGAAAAGCCGTTTATGAGGGGGATTAATAGCATTCAATTATTTAATGATGATGAACGCTGGTGGATTACCAATATACAATGGAGTCAAGAATCGGCTAAATACCAAATTCCGAGTAAATATTTACGATAAACATACGATTTTCCAAACATGCAAAAATTAACTTTTTTTATTTTATTACTAAGTACAAGCATATTGCTTGCACAACAAACCACAAAATCACAACCTTATTTCGTTGATGGCGAAGCCCAAGTGGTTGAAGCTTTTAGCGAGCCTTCAAAATGGATTCGTCACGATTTATTTGTTGAAACCACTTTCGATTCTGACAAAGATGGCAATCTAGACCGTGTTCATGTTGATGTAACACGCCCTTACCAAACCGAAACCGATGGTTTAAAACTTCCTGTTATTTATGAATCTAGTCCTTATTATGCGGGTGTTGCTCCCGATGTTGAAGGCGGCTTTTGGAACGTAAATATAGAATTAGGTGAAATGGCCGAAGAGCGCGTACACGCTCCTGTAACAAGAATTGGCGAACGCCCAATAATTTCTAATTCGCAAATTAAAACTTGGGTACCTCGTGGTTATATTGTGGTACACTCGTCATCTCCAGGCACTGGTTTATCTCAAGGTTCTCCAACTGTTGGTGGTAAAAACGAATCGTTAGCTCCAAAAGCAGTTATCGATTGGCTAAACGGTCGTGCCAAAGGTTACACCGAAGCCGTTGGTGGCGAAGAAGTAAAAGCGTACTGGACTACTGGAAAAGTAGGTATGACGGGAACTTCATATAATGGTACATTACCACTTGCTGCAGCTACAACGGGAGTAAAAGGTCTTGAAGTAATTATTCCTGTGGCTCCAAACACATCATATTACCACTATTACCGTTCTAACGGATTAGTACGTTCTCCTGGAGGTTATTTAGGTGAAGATATTGATGTATTATACGATTTTATCCACAGTGGCGACGAATCAAAACGTGCCAGCAATAACGCTCGTGTTAGAGATACCGAAATGAAAAATGGTATGGACAGAATTACTGGCGATTACAACGATTTCTGGGCAGGTCGCGATTATTTAAACCAGATGGATGATATGAAAGCGGCGTTATTAATGTCGCATGGTTTTAACGATTGGAATGTCATGCCAGAACACAGCTATCGTATTTATAAAAAAGCCAAAGAAATGGGCTTAGAAACAGCTATTTATTACCATCAGTTTGGTCATGGCGGTCCGCCACCATTAAGCATGATGAACAAATGGTTTACACATTATTTATTCGATGTTGATAATGATATTGAAAACGAAACAAACAAAGCATTTATAGTCCGCGAAAGCGATAAAATGGAAGATCCAACCGCTTACAAAGATTATCCAAACCCAGATGCTAAACCTGTTACATTTCATTTAACAAAAGGTGCTCCAAATACAGGTGGTCTAGTAACTAAAACACCTGCTAAACAGGGCTCAGAAACATTAATTGACAATTACTCATTTAACGGTGAGGCTTTAGCTAAAGCGGAGATTACAGAGCATCGTTTAATTTATGTAACTCCAAAATTAACCAAGGCAGTTCATATTTCGGGCGTACCATCTTTTACAGTAAAAGTAGCCAGTAGCAAACCTGCTGCAAATTTATCGGTGTGGTTAGTTTCACTTCCGTGGAATGATGGCCGTAGGTCGAAAATAACCGATAATATTATTACAAGAGGTTGGGCAGATCCGCAGAACTACAAATCTTTAACAGAAAGTAAACCACTTAAACCGGGTAAATTTTACGAGGTAACTTTTGATTTACAACCGGATGATCAAATTATTGAAGCGGGACAACAAATAGGATTAATGATTTTCTCTAGCGATAAAGATTTCACCTTGCACCCAAAACCTGGAACGGAATTAACCATAGATTTAGATGGCACAAGCTTAACTTTACCTATCGTAAATCCAGAATTTTAATTAAAAAACTAATAACAAATGGGCAAACAGTTTCAAGAAATAACACCAGAAATTAAGGAGTTTATAGAAGCTCAAAAAATATTTTTTGTTGGTACAGCTGCCGCCGAAGGCCGTGTAAACGTTTCACCTAAAGGTCACGATACACTTCGTGTGTTATCACCAAATGAAGTGGTATGGCTTAACCTTACTGGAAGTGGCAACGAAACGGCTGCCCATTTGTTACAAAATAATAGAATGACCATTATGTTTTGTGCTTTTGAAGGCAAACCGCTTATCTTAAGACTTTATGGTCATGCAAAAATATATCACGAGCGCGATGATGAATTTAAAAAACACATTGGCCTATTTGAAGCGAATGTAGGTTCCCGACAAATCGTGGTTTTAAATGTTGATTTAGTACAAACCTCGTGTGGCTATTCCATTCCGTTTATGGATTTCAAGGAAGAACGCGGACAGCTAAATTCTTGGTCTCAAAAACAAGGAAAAGAACGCATTGAAGCCTATTGGGAAGAAAAAAATACCAAAAGTATTGATGGTTTTGAAACTGGGATTTTGGAGTGGATAAAAGATACTTCGACTGCGCTCAGCGTGACAAAAAAGTTTCTCGCTAAGGAGCAAAGGCGCTAAGTTTAAACACTTTTTTTTGATGGTTCTGTCTGCTGTTATCTGTCTACCGTCAAAAAACCACAACTATCATTCAAAAGAAGGTACGACTGAAGAATCTTCCATAACAAAAGATGCTTCGACTGCACTATGTATGACAAAAAAGTTTCTCGCGAAGGCGCAAAGGCGCTATGTTTAAGCACTATTTTTTTTAATAGTTCCGTCTGCTGTCATCCGTCTCCCGTCAAAAAAAACAACACTGTCATTCAGAAGGAGGCACACTGAAGAATCTATAGCTCTAAAGATGCTTCGACTGCGCTCAGCATGACATCACAACTAACAACTATCAACTATCAACTATCAAACCTAATTCTTATCCTCTAACAGCGGGACAAACCTAAATTCACCAAACTCATGTTGCTCGAATTCCTTTTGACCTTTTCTAATAAAAAGCGTCATTATTTGAACCTCATCCCCTACAGGAATTACAAGTCTGCCGCCTATTTTAAGTTGCCCCAATAATGGTTTTGGTACAAACGGCGCTCCTGCAGTAACAATAATACTATCAAATGGAGCTTCTTCCGGTAAACCTTTATAGCCATCGCCAAAAATGAGCTTTTTAGCACGATAACCTAATTTTGGTAAAAACCTGCTTGTTTTTTTAAACAATTCTTGTTGGCGTTCAATACTAAAAACACGAGCCCCAAGCAAACACAATACGGCAGTTTGGTAACCACTACCCGTACCTATTTCTAACACTTTGTGCCCAGGTTCAATTTGCAACAATTCACTTTGAAAAGCTACAGTGTAAGGTTGCGAAATGGTTTGGTCGGCAGCAATAGGAAACGCTTTATCTTGGTAAGCGTGGTCTAAAAAACTAGAATCCATGAACAAATGGCGTGGTATTTTACCAATAGCTTGTAGCACTTTTTCGTTGGTAATACCTTTGTTTTTTAACACATTAACAAGCTGTTGGCGTAAGCCTTGGTGTTTAAAAGTATCTTTCAATTTTTGGGTGGGTTTAGTTGGCTAAAATTAAATAAACATTTTAAAGCTAAAAACTATTTACAAAGATTTTATTTTTAGCAAAGCTTCAGCTAAAAAGTCAATTTAAATCCCTAAATTCAACCTTTAATTATGTTATTTTTGTTTAAAACGTAAAAAATTATGCTAAACGCTGGAGTACTTGGTGCTGGCCACCTAGGAAAAATTCATTTAAGGCTATTAAATCAATCAAATAAATACAATCTTGTTGGTTTTTATGACGCCGACGAGGAAAACGGAAAAAAAGTAGAAGCCGAATTTGGGTACAAATTTTTCCCAACTATTGACGCACTAATTGATGCTGTTGATGTTGTGGATATTGTAACCCCAACCCTTTCGCATTACGACTGCGCTAAACAAGCCATCGCAAAAGGTAAACATATTTTTATTGAAAAACCTATTACCAATACGGTTGAAGAAGCCGAACATATTCGCGAACTTCTTGCAGAACACAAATTACGCGGACAAGTAGGTCACGTAGAGCGTTTTAACCCTGCATTTTTAGCTGTAAAAGACGATATAAAAGCTCCTATGTTTATTGAAACGCATCGACTTGCAGAATTTAATCCTAGAGGAACCGATGTACCTGTGGTTTTAGATTTAATGATTCACGATATCGATATTATTTTAAGCATAGTAAAATCGAAAGTGAAGCATGTTTCGGCGAGTGGTGTTGCAGTAATTAGCGACACACCAGATATTGCCAATGCGCGTTTAGAATTCGAAAATGGCTGTGTTGCTAACCTAACGGCGAGCAGAATTTCACTAAAGAAAATGCGTAAAGCTCGATTTTTTCAAAAAGATGCTTACATCTCTGTCGATTTTTTAACTAAAAAATGTGAAGTGGTTAAAATGAAGGATGCACCAGAAAAACCAGGTGATTTTGATATGATTTTACAAAATGCTGAAGGCGTTAAAAAACAAATTTATTTCGATAACCCTGAAATAGCAGACAACAACGCCATTTTAGACGAGCTTGAAACCTTTGCTGATGCCATAAATAACGATACCACGCCAGTGGTTACACTACACGATGGTACTGAGGCTTTACGTGTTGCCAACCAAATAATTAATAATTTCTAACATGAAAAACATTGCTGTAATTGGCGCGGGCACCATGGGCAATGGTATTGCTCATACTTTTGCGCAATGCGGATTTCAAGTTAACCTAATCGATGTAAATGAAACTGCTTTACAAAACGGTTTAGCTACAATTTCTAAAAATTTGGATAGGCTATTGGCTAAAGAAAAAATCTCGGAAGCAGATAAAACAAATACTTTAGCTAATATTTCTAGTTTCACAAACTTAAAAGCTGGTGTTAAACAAACCGATTTAGTGGTTGAAGCTGCTACAGAAAACCTCGATTTAAAACTTAGCATTTTTAAACAACTAGACGCCGTTTGCCCTCCTGAAATCATTTTAGCGACAAACACTTCATCTATTTCCATTACCCAGATAGCTGCAGCGACAAAAAGAGCTGATAAAGTTATTGGTATGCATTTTATGAATCCGGTTCCTATTATGCAATTGGTTGAAGTAATTCGCGGGTATAACACCAGTGATTTGGTATGCGAAACCATTATGCAACTATCGAAAACTTTAAGAAAAACACCTGTAGAAGTTAACGATTACCCAGGTTTTGTGGCCAACCGTATTTTAATGCCAATGCTTAACGAAGCCATGGAAACACTTTATAATGGCGTTGCCGGTGTGCAAGAAATTGACACGGTTATGAAATTAGGTATGGCACACCCCATGGGACCACTACAATTGGCAGATTTTATAGGTCTCGATGTTTGCTTATCCATTTTAAACGTACTGTACGACGGCTTTAAAAACCCTAAGTACGCGCCTTGTCCGTTATTAGTAAACATGGTTCGCGCAGGAAAACTTGGTGTAAAATCTGGTGAAGGTTTTTACGATTATACTACAAGTAAAAAAGCCGAAACCGTATCGAAACAATTCAGCTAAAAAATAGCTCAACACATGTCTGTAAAAGAAAATTTAAACAATATAAAATCAACTTTACCCGAACACGTTACTTTGGTAGCCGTTTCTAAAACCAAACCTGTAAGTGATATTATGGAAGCCTACAATGCCGGACAACGCATTTTTGGTGAAAATAAAATCCAAGAAATGGCAGAGAAATATGAGGAGTTACCTAAAGATATTGAATGGCACATGATTGGTCACGTGCAACGCAACAAGGTAAAATATATGGCACAATTTGTGAGCCTGATTCATGGGGTAGATAATTTTAAATTACTCGCTGAAATTAACAAACAAGCCTTAAAACACAACCGCATCATTGACTGCTTACTTCAAATAAAAATTGCTGAAGAAGATAGCAAATTTGGAATGACAGCCGCTGAAGCTTCAGAGATTTTACAATCGGAAGACTTTTCAGAATTAAAAAATATAAATATTGTTGGCGTTATGGGAATGGCTACATTTACCGATGATGAACAACAAATTAAAAACGAATTTACGCGTCTAAAATCAATTTTTGATACATTAAAAAGTCAGCATTCAGAATTCAAAATTGTTAGCATGGGCATGAGTGGCGACTACCAATTAGCAATACATTGCGGGAGTACCATGATTCGTGTAGGAAGTAGTATATTTGGTCATCGCAATTATTTATAGACGATAGCCAACAACCAGTATTAACTTTTAACTTTTAACAAATCTACGCAATAGTCGACATAGAAACCACGGGCGGTAAATACAACGAAGAAGGTATTACCGAGATTGCCATTTATAAATATGATGGTCATGAGGTGGTAGATCAATTTATTAGTCTTGTAAATCCAGAGCGCGAAATTCAACCTTTTGTGGTTAATTTAACGGGCATAAACAGTAACATGCTTCGCAACGCACCTAAATTTTACGAAGTAGCTAAACGCATTGTTGAAATTACAAACGATTGTATTCTTGTGGCTCATAATGCCAAATTCGATTACCGAATTTTACAAACCGAATTTCGTCGCTTAGGCTTCGATTACGAACGCAAATCGTTGTGCACGGTAGAACTGTCGAAATATTTAATTCCCGATCAACCTTCGTATAGTTTAGGTAAATTGGTACGTTCGCTTGGTATTCCTGTAACCGACAGACATCGCGCTTCTGGCGATGCTCTAGCTACGGTAAAATTGTTTAAATTATTGCTGAGTAAAGATTCAGAAAAAAAGATAATACAAGAATCCATCAGGCAAAATCCGAAGCACCAATTGGAGCCTCGACATTTAGATATTTTAAGCGAGCTACCTTCGATTACTGGTGTTTACTATATTCATAATAGTGATGGCGATATCATTTATATTGGAAAAAGTAACAACATAAAAAAGCGCATAAATCAGCATTTTACGGGCACAAATCCGAAATCAAAAAAAATCCAAGCTAAAGTTTATGCGGTAACTTACGAAGCTACGGGTAGCGAATTAGTAGCTCTTCTAAAAGAAAGTGAAGAAATTAAGCGAGTTAAACCCATTTACAATCGCGCGCTAAGACGTAATATTTTCACGCATGCCTTATATAGTTTTAAAGATGATAAAGGCTATATTAATTTAAAGATTGATGCTGCCGATGGCCGAAAAAAACCAATTACAACCTTTAGCAATCGCCAAAGTGGAAAAAGTTTTATTACTAAAGCAGTTGAAGATTATACCCTTTGCCAAAAACTAAGTGGATTGTACAATACCAAAACCAGCTGTTTTAATTACGAAATAAAGGCCTGTAATGGCGCGTGTATTGAGAAAGAAACACCCGAAGATTATAACAAACGTGTTTTAGCATTAATTGATAAAAACAGTTATGCCAACAAAAACATGGTTATTATCGATAAAGGTCGCGATGTGGATGAACGCAGTGCTATTTTAATAGAAAATGGCGTTTTTAAAGGTTTAGGCTTCTTCAATTTAAACTATCAAATTAATACTATTGAGGTTTTAGAATCTATTATAACTCCAATGCAAAACAACCGAGATACACAGCATATTATTCAAAGTTATCTCAGAAAAAATAAAAGACTAAAAATCATCACAATAAAAACTACATGAAAAAAAGTTACATCTTCGCTCTGTTTTTAACCTACTCTATTTTATCATTTTCTCAAGCTATTGAGGTGGAACCCAGCTTTAGAGTTTCGCTTAAAGACTTAAAAATGAATTCCTTCGAAAAAGACACCACGGCTAATGCTGTTGTGCTTTACGAATACGGAAAAAGCTACATAGAACCTCATCATTATAAGTTAATTACCGAAAAAAAGTTTAAAATTAAACTATTAAATAAAGACGGATTTAAACATGCCAGCGTAAATATTCATTTGTATAAAAAAGATAATTTTATGCTAGAATTTGTTGATGATATTGTGGCCACCACCTATAATTTAGAAAACGGAGAGGTAGTGACTACAAAACTTAAAAAAAATCAGATTTTCACTGAAAAATACGATGATAATCATACAATTAAAAAATTCACACTTCCTAATATAAAAGAAGGCTCCGTTATTTCGTATAGCTACAAAATTGAAAGTCCGTTTAAATTTAAATATCATCCTTGGTATTTTCAAAGCGACATTCCAAAAGTGTATAGCGAATATAATACAAGTATTCCTGCAAACTACCGCTACCATATTAAATTAATTGGAGGTAAAAAACTTGCTATCAACGAAAATAAATTAGAAAAAGATTGTCTTAGAGGTGGTAACGGCGGTGTAGCTAGTTGTTTTGTATCTCGATATGCTATGAAAGATATGCCCGCTTTTATTGAAGAAAGCTACATGACCACAAAATACAATTACCTCTCAAGAATTGAATACGAACTTGAAACCTTCTCGGGTTTTGATGGCACAAAACAAGACTTTACCAAAAGTTGGAAAGATGTTGACAAAGAACTTAGAACCGATAAAAACATTGGTAAACAACTTAGAAAATCTGTTAAAATTGAAGAAATTTTACCTCAAAACATCATAAATGAGCCAGATGCTTTAAAAAGGGCACAGGCTATTTACAAATTTGTTCAAGACAATTATACATGGAATGAAGAATTCGCAATGTTTAAAGATGTATCGGTAAAAGATTTAATTAAAGAAAAATCGAGTAACGCCACGGCCATAAATATTTTGCTTAATATCTTGCTTGAAGAATCGGGTATAACCTCATATCCTGTTTTACTTTCTACTAGAGGAAATGGTTTTGCAACAAAAATTTTCCCTGTATTAACCGATTTTAATTATTTAATTGCAAAAATCTCTATTGACGGAAAAGATTATCTTCTCGATGCTACCGATGGTTATTTAACCTTTGGAGAACTCCCTTTTAGATGTTTAAACCAATACGCACGTCTTCTAGATTTTGAAAGCGAAAGTTCTTGGATAGATATTCAACCAGCATCAAGATCTTCTAAAATGTACACTGTGTCTTTAAGTTTCGATGAAAACCAAAATCTAACTGGCACCGTAAAAAACAGGCTAACGGGTTACAATGCGTATTTTGCAAAACAAGATTATTTCCCCAACGACGAAGCCTATGTGGAAGAACTTACAAACAACTCCCCTTTTATAGAGATTAGTAACCATAGTGTTAGCACAGAACAAGACAGTAAAATGTTTTCCGAGTCGTACGATATAGAATACATACAAGACGAAACCGGAGAAAACATTTATATTAATCCGTTTGTAATAAAGTTTTTTAAAGAAAACCCTTTTAAATTACAAGAGCGTTCCTACCCTATCGATTTAGGATTTAAACGCAACTATTTATACACAACCACTTTAAACATTAACGATAACCATACCGTAAAGGAACTCCCCGAATCAGTTCGATTAGGTTTACCAAATAATACTGGCGAGATTAATTTTAATGTAACACAATTAGGTAACGTTTTAAGTTTAACCTTTAAACTTAGTTTAAACAGCGAAATTTATCCTGCTTATTATTACCCATACCTTAAGGAATTTATGAGTAAAGCGGTGGATATTCAAAAAAATTCAATCATTGTGCTTACTAGCAAATAGATTTACTTTTTCTTATTTTTAATTGTAATGAAGGAAATGAAAAACTTAGAAAAAAATACATAAAATTTCATAAGTACTAATTAATAGTAATATAATAAACCGCTCTTTTGACTTTAATCGGTATTATAAAAGTATACGGAGCGGTATAACTGCTTCAATTTTTTAGAAAAATAAATAACAAGCATGCTATTTAAAGTATATTAAGAAAATTATAAATGCTCATACTAAACAACACATGAAAAAAAGTTATTACTTCGCTCTGTTTTTTATCTTCTCGTTATTTACATTTTCCCAATCAATTAAAACTGAACCAAGCTTTAGAGTTTCTCTTAAAGATTTAAAAATGAGCTCTTTTGAAAAAGACACTACTGCTAATGCCGTTGTGCTTTACGAATATGGCAAGAGCTACATAGAACCACATGATTATAAACTAATTACTGAAAAAAAATTTAAAATTAAATTATTAAACAATAATGGTTTTGAACATGCCAATGTTATTATTCATCTGTTCAAAAAGGATAATTCTATGCTAGAATATGTTTATGATATAGTAGCAAACACCTATAACCTAGAAAACGGTGAAGTAATAATCACAAAACTTGAAAAAGATCAAATTTTTACCGAGCAATACGACGATAATCATAGTTTTACCAAATTCACATTACCCAACGTCAAAGAAGGTTCGGTAATTTCTTATAGCTATAAAATTGAAAGTCCATTTAAATTTAAATATCATCCTTGGTATTTTCAAAGTGATATACCAAAAGTTTATAGTGAATACAACACAAATATTCCTACAAATTACTGTTATCACACAAAGTTAATGGGAGACAAAAAATTAGCGGTTTATGAAGACACACTAAAAACAGATTGTCGTAGAGCAAGCAAAGGACTGTCTGCTAACTGTTGGATTTCAAAATATGTTATGAAGGATATGCCGGCTTTTATTGAAGAAGACTTCATGACAACCAAATACAATTACCTTTCAAGAATTGAATACGAGCTTGAATCTTTATCTGCTTTTGGCAGAAAAATAAATTATACCAAAACCTGGAAAGATGTTGACAAAGAACTTAAAACCGATAAAAACATAGGGAAGCAGCTTAAAAAATCAATTCAAGTTGAAAAAATTTTACCTCAAAACATCATAAACGAACCCGATGATTTAAAAAGAGCACAAGCTATTTACAAATTTGTTCAAGACAACTATACATGGAATGAAGAATACGCAATGTTTAAAGATGTATCGGTAAAAGATTTAATTAAAGAAAAATCGAGTAACGCCACAGCCATAAATATTTTGCTCAATATTTTTCTTAAACAATCGGGTTTAACATCATATCCTGTTTTATTATCAACAAGAGAAAATGGTTTTGCCACAAAAGTATTCCCTGTTTTAACCGATTTTAATTATTTAATTGTAAAAACAACAATAAACGGAAAAGATTATTTACTCGATGCTACCGACAGTTATTTAACTTTTGGAGAATTACCTTTTAGATGTTTAAACCAATACGCCAGACTTTTAGATTTTGAAAACGGTAGTTCATGGATAGATGTTTTTCCATCAACAAGATCGTCTAAATTGTACAACGTAAATTTAAGTTTCAACAAAAACCAGAATGTAAGTGGTACCGTAAAAAACAAGTTAACAGGTTACAATGCATATTTTGCAAAACATGATTATTTCTCTGATAATGATGCTTATATCGATGAGCTTACCAACTATTCACCATTCATAGAAGTTAGCAACCATACCGTTCATACCGAAAAAACCAGTAATTCCTTTTCAGAATCTTATGACCTAGAATATACGCAAGACGAAATAGAAGGAAACTTATATATAAATCCGTTTGTAATTAAGTTTTTTAAAGAAAACCCGTTTAAACTACAAGAACGTTCATACCCTGTCGATTTGGGCTTTAAATACAATTATTTATACACAACCGTTTTAAACTTAAACGAAAATCATACCGTAAAGCAACTTCCTGAATCTGTTCGGCTAGCCATACCCAATAACGCTGGAGAGCTTTATTTTGATGTCAATCAAATTGGAAATGTTATAAATTTAACCTTTAAACTTAGTTTAAAAACCGATATTTATCCCCCAGACTATTACCCATATCTAAAAGAATTTATGAGTAAAGCGGTCGATATCCAAAAAAATTCAGTCATTGTACTTACTAGCAAATAGATTTACTTTTTCTTATTTTTGAATTAATGAGAGAAAACCAAAAACAATGGAAAAAAAGACTTCATGAAATTATTTATGAAGCAGATACTCCTGCCGGAAAACTATTTGATGTTGTATTATTAATAGTTATTCTGGCAAGTATTCTGTTGGTTATGTTAGAAAGTGTAAAAAGTATCGATAATAAATATCACAACTTTTTAAACATTTCAGAATGGGTAATTACCATATTATTCACCATCGAATATATTGCCAGAATAATTACCGTAAACAAGCCTATTAAATACGTTACCAGTTTTTATGGAATTATCGATTTACTATCAACCATTCCAAAATACATCTCATTATTTTTTGGTGGCATTCATGCTTTGGCAGCTTTACGTGCATTACGACTGCTTCGCGTATTTCGTATATTAAAATTGGCACGCTATTTAGGCGCATCAAACAATTTGGTACGCGCCATAAAAGCCAGTAGAGCCAAAATATCGGTATTTCTATTTGCCGTGTTAATTGTAGCCATAATTTTAGGAACCATAATGTATTTAGTTGAAGGCGAAGAAAATGGCTTTACCAACATTCCGCGCAGCGTATACTGGTGTATCGTAACGCTTACTACCGTTGGGTTTGGCGATATAGCACCTCAAACACCACTGGGACAATTTTTAGCCTCCTTAGTTATGATTTTAGGTTACGGTATAATTGCCGTACCAACAGGAATTGTATCGGCCGAATACACCAGCCAAACCAATACCAATAAACCACAAACTCCACATTTAAACTCACAATCTTGCGCAAATTGTTTAGCCGATAAGCATCAAGATGGCGCAAAGTTCTGCCACAAATGCGGGCATCCGTTACATTAATATTGGGGCATTACCACAAGGGTCGGGCTATTCGTTACAAGTCCTCGCTCCTACGTCGCTGTGGGCTTTTCACTGCTATCCCTAATGCGAAGATTGGGTACAAATCATATTTTAGGTATAATTACTTCAACATAGGTTGAATTGTAGTGTCACGGCGAGTTACGAAGCTATCTGTTTAATCCTAATTTCAAATTAATAAGATTTACTTCGTCGTGCCTCCTCGTAATGACGTAAACTTTGTAATTTGTAAAATCATTATTTCAAATTAACTTTGCCAAAAACTTAAAACTATCAATTCAAACCCAAAATATTTAATCGCAGTCGTTGGCCCAACAGCCATTGGAAAAACCGCATTAAGCATAAAATTGGCAAATCACTTCAACACCGAAATAATTTCGGCCGATTCGCGCCAATTTTTTAAAGACATGCAAATTGGTACTGCTGCACCTACACCAAATGAATTGGCCGCAGCACCGCATCATTTTATTCACCATAAATCCATTAACGACGATTATAGTGTTGGTAGTTTTGAGAGAGATGCCATCGAGCGATTAAATGAACTTTATAAAAAATACGACATCGCTATTATGGTTGGCGGCTCTGGCTTATACGTTGATGCCGTTACAAAAGGCTTAGATTATTTTCCCGATGTAGATAAAAGCATTCGAGAAAAATTAAACCAAGAATTAGAAACCTTGGGTTTAACACATCTTCAAAACCAATTAAAACAACACGACGAGGTTTCATATAACACCATTGCCATTGATAATCCACATCGCGTTATTCGCGCATTAGAAATTTGTATTGGCACAAGTAAGCCTTATTCATCATTCCTAAATAAAGAAAAAAACAACCGAAATTTTAAAACCATAACCGTTGGCTTAACTGCCGACAGAGACATCATTTACAATCGCATCAATCAGCGTGTTGATATTATGGTTAACGAAGGGTTGCTTGATGAAGTTAAAAACCTCATCCCGTTTAAACACCTAAACGCCCTAAATACGGTTGGCTATAAAGAACTCTTTAATTATTTTGACGGTACTTGGGAACTCGATTTCGCCATATCTGAAATAAAAAAGAACTCCAGACGCTTTGCAAAACGCCAGCTTACTTGGTTTAAACGCAACGAAAACACGCTTTGGTTCGATTACCAAACACCAATTGAAACTATTATAAAATCAGTAAACAAAAACATAAAAAAATGATACCTGTAAACGAATATTTTGATGGAAAAGTAAAATCTTTAGGTTTAAAAAACACACAAGGTAATTTTACTATTGGCGTTTTAACTAAAGGCACTTACGAGTTTAATACCTCAACCAAAGAATGGATGACTTTAACAGCAGGAAAATGGGAAATAGAATTACCAAATAGCGAGAAGAAAGTATTTGCTATTAACGAAACTTGCGAAATTCCGTCGGGTATTGCGTTTAAGGTGTATGCGCTAGAAGATTCGTCGTACTTGTGTAAATACGAATAGAACAAGTAATTTTACTCCATAATTACATTACAATATTTGGCATTAATCATAATATTTTTGCCACTGGCTAAACTTCCTTTAGAAAAACTAGACGTATTTTCTTTAGTAACTTTTTCGGGATGTGAAAATTTAGAGCGTGTCCCTTTAAACTGAAAATTACAAGCCGCTTTTGGTAGTGCAATTATAGCATCGGTATTTTGAATAATAATGTTTAAGTTGGTAAATGTATCGGCTATATTTAAAATATTTAAATTTCCAATGTTACCATCAACCATAGCGACGCCCGTTAAATTTTCAATATTCACATTCGATGATACCGCATTTAAAACCAAATTATTTACATTTTTTAAATGCACTTCTTCGGTATAATTTAAATTAAGCTCACCTAAATTCCAATTATTTACAATTACAGGCGAATATGAAGCATTAATGGAAGTATGAGTTCCATTAATGCTATTTGCTGTTAATTTTGTGTAGGCTAAATCGGCTTCTAAATTATCGATGTTTGAAGCAAATTGTATTTCGCCATGTTTTACATTCACCTTTAATTTAGCGTCTTTAGGTATTTTAATAATAATTGTTTTTTTAACCTTCGAGTTGGTTTTATGCTCAACCGTTTCTTCAATTAATAAACGACGCTTTTCTGCCAATTTTGCGCGCTCTTTGGCACGAATTCTTTGAGCTTCTAATCTAGCCTTGTTAGCTTCAGCTCTGACTTTAGCGGCTTCTGCTCTAGATTTACTAGCTTCCAATCGTGATGCCTCTGCTTCCATTCTTGCCGCAAAACGCTCGCCCCAAGCTTCCATTTGCTTCCCAAATTGTTCTCCAAATTTCTCGCCCCATTCTTCCATATTCTTTTCAAAGTCTGAACTTTTTAATTTTTCTTCAAGAGCTTTACCCCATTCTTCCATCTCTTTACCATACTTTTCGCCCCATTCTTTACCAAATTTTTCGCCCCAAGCTTCCATTTTTTTGGCATAATCATCTCCATACACTTTCTCGAAGCGTTTATTATACTTTTCTAAATATTTATCACCTTCCTTTTTATAGGTTTCATAATCGAACACAAAAGCATCACTATTTTCTGGTAGTTCAGGTAACTCTGGCATTACAGGCATTGGCGGCACTGGAGGAATTTCAGGAATTACTGGCATACTTAAAAGCATTTCAGGTAAATCGGCCAATTCAAATTGTAACTCATGTAATAAAGCGTTTACCATATCGCCTTCATCATTATTTTTAGGCATATAAACTACGTGCGATCCTTTACCGCCACGCGTGGTAATGGCAACCTTTTTACTAGAAGCATTTACATCGACACCCCAAGCATCTAAAACAGATTCTAGCTCGTCTTTACTTACTTTTTCGCCTTCAATAAAGGCTTCTATCTCTACTGTTCGTTTGTTCCAAGTGTCTATAACAATATTAGTATTACTTGTATTTAAGTCTACCACAACATCGTTATCGACTTTGATTGATTGAGAAACTTTTGTTAACTTTTGTTGCCCCACAATACTAGCCGTAATGGTAAAGCAAAGTGAAAAAAGTAACGTTTTTATAATGGATTTGTTCATTTTTTGATTGATTTAAATAGATTGTTTTACGTCTGTTGATGCAGACGGATTTAATTCTTGTAATTGAGTTCTTAAACGATACAATAAGTTTAATCGTAATTTTAAATTATCGATTAACGCATTAACCGTTAGCTCGTTTAAGCCTGTTTCGGTTAAATCGGCAGAAAGTCTTTTATATTCTTTATCGAGCGCTTCAAGTTGCTCTAAATAATCGTCGAACATTTCTTTGGTTTCGGGTGTGTATTTAATTTTACTCAACTCCAAATTTATACTCGCCATATAGTAATCTTCTACCTTTTTTAAACCTGGCGAAAAATCGCCTAAAGTTTTAATGGATTCTGGTTTTGTTTCTGCCACTTCAATATTTGGTGTTTCAATACCACTATTGGGTTGCAAAAACTTAAAAGCGCCAAAACTTAAACCTAAAATTACCACAATACTGGCTGCAATTTGCATCCAACTAAAACTACGTTTCTTCTGTTGTGGTAAAGCTGCATCTAACTTTTCAAGAAAACGTTCTTGATGCTTGTTAGGCATTTTTTCATGGCTTGCTTTCTCATTTTTAAATAACTCTCTAATATCTTGTGCCATTGTTTTTAAGTGTTAAAAGGTCTTGTAATTTGGCTTTGCCTCTCGATAATTGTGTGCGTGAAGCGACTTCGCTAATGCTTAAAATTTCAGATATTTCTTGATGATCGTATCCTTCAATTAAATACAGCATCACAACATATTGATATTTACTTGGCAATTCGTTTATAGCTTCTTTTACATCGCTTAATGTTATTGTATCTTCTACCAACCATTTGTCGTCTTTTGGTGTATCAACTACTTTTAGGTGCACCTCATCTAACTCAACAAGTTGTTGTTTTTTAGATTTTAAAAAGTCGATACTTTTATTAACGACAATACGTTTTAACCAAGCTCCAAAAGTAACCTCCGCTTTGTATTGATGCAGTTTAGTAAAGGCCTTAATAAAGGCTTCTTGCACTACATCTTCTGCATCGGCAGCATCTTTTAAAAATCGTTTAGCAACAATATACATCCCATCGCAGTACTGGTTGTATAACTGCATTTGCGCTTTACGATTGTTTTGTTTGCATTGTTCAATAATGTCTACTTGAAACATGCTTTTTTCTTTTGGTTTGGTATTAGTTCATCTTAAAGACGACATAAAAAATGTAGTGTTGCAAAAAAATTAAATATTTTTTAAAAATTTATAACAAAGCTCGTTAAATACACGTTTGTATTTCAATATTTACTACTTTTTAAAGTATATTTACAGCTTAAAAAATTGCTCTGCATGAACACAGCCTTAAAACGAATTTTAGTTTTTTTATCTATTGTTGCCCTTGGTTTATTATTGTATTCTGTATTTGTTGAAAATATTTTTGCGCAACGCTTAAGCCCAAAAGACACTGTAAAATTCGAGTTAAACGATTTAAAATTAAAAGTTTTTTACAACCGACCATACAAAAAAAACAGAGATATTTTTGGCGCTTTAGTGCCTTTTGATCAGGTTTGGCGTACGGGAGCCAACGAAGCTACTACTTTTGAAACGAACAAAAATCTTGAAGTTAAAGGCATGCCATTAGCTGAAGGTAAATATACACTTTGGACGGTTCCACGCGATTCGGTTTGGACCGTTATTTTTAACTCAAAGCAATATTCTTGGGGTGTAAACGCGCAAATGCAACCGATGTGGGATCCTAATTACGACGTGTTAAATATTGATGTGCCTGTGCAAAAACTTAACAACGATGTAGAACAATTTACCATTGCTTTCGATAACTCTACCGACAACTTGTTTTTAACCATGGCTTGGGATGATGTTAAAATTTCGGTGCCTTTGAAGTAGATTTGGTGAGTTGTATCTGTTTGAAGTTGTAGTACCCTGTAGTTGTGTGTAATTTGAGAAAATGGGAGTTTTAGAAAAAATTACATTCATTTTATTTGTAGGAGTAATCATTTTTGTTTAGAATAAATATGCTGTTACCAAATTAGTGAAAGAGGTGGTTCGTAAGAACCCAAACAATAATTGGTTAGCCGATAAACAAAGTATAATCATAAAAGGATTTCGATCATTTTATTGGACTGGTTATTCAATGTTAATAGTTTCATTTTTAATATCTGATTAAAAAAATGCCATTCCCTTTAGAAGAAAAATATATAACAGAAACGGAATTGGAATTGAATGTGAAATTCCCATCTGAACTTAAAAACCGAATGATAAAATCAAATGGCGGAGAATTATTGATTTCGGACAAGTTTGAATTTGAACTGTATCCATTTTTTGATAAGACTGACCGAAAAAGAATAAATCGAACTTGTAACCATATTGGACTTGAAACAAAAAATGCCCGTGAATGGAATGGATTTCCTGACAATGGAATTGCAATTGGAACGGATGGATTTGGTAATCAACTTATTCTCATTCACAATGGAAATGGAAATTTAACTGACGAACTACATTTCTGGAATCACGAAACAAGACAAGTAGAGAAAATAGCTGAATCGATTAATAAACTTTATGTTAAAAAAAGCTCATTCTGGAACAAAATAAAATCAAAATTTAATGGGTGAAAAACTACTGCTAACAACAATATATAACCGCAATTACGGCGGATTCAACTACCCACGACTACGCTTAGGACAGGCTTAAACATATCCACTCGGAATTGTTAACACCATTTCTTAACCTCAAATTAGCAAATTAAAATCCTTAACCAGCAATTAAACAAAAACGTTGTTGTTTCTTCTCAATTAATCAAAAGCATATTTAAACAACTCAAAAACATCCAATTTTCCTGCATTTAATAAAAACATTTTAAACTTCACTTTAATTTTTTATTGATTCTACATTTTCAATTCTACAACTTAGATTCTTAGCTAATAGCTTTGTAAAAATTTGTAACTTTCTACAAACAATACTGTATTTGTGGCATCAAAAGAAAATAAATCGGCTTTAAACGAAACAAAACACGTTTCAACGTCCAACATAATAAATAGTATGTCTATTCAATCTATTAAACAAAAAAGAAAGGTTGAAATAGATGCCGATGCCCTATTAAAATCGATATTAAACAAAAGTATTTCGGCTTTAAGCAGAGCTATAACGCTTATTGAAAGCAGCAACCCAAAACATCAAAATAAATCCAATTACATTATAAATGGCTGCTTGCCGCATGCCAATAAATCGGTTAGAATTGGCATTACTGGTGTTCCTGGAGTTGGTAAAAGTACCTTTATTGAAACTTTGGGTAACAACCTTACTAAACAAGGTAAAAAGGTGGCTGTATTGGCGGTCGATCCAAGTAGCACTGTTACAAAAGGCAGCATTTTAGGCGATAAAACTCGTATGGAAAGTTTGGCAAAAAACCCGAATGCCTTTATTCGGCCTTCAGCATCGGGTAACATGCTTGGTGGCGTTGCAAAAAAAACACGTGAAACCATTATTTTATGCGAGGCCGCAGGTTTTGATGTTATTATAATTGAAACCGTAGGCGTTGGCCAAAGCGAAACCACTGTTGCCTGTATGGTGGATTTCTTTTTACTTTTAAAATTAGCAGGTGCTGGCGATGAATTACAAGGAATAAAACGCGGTATTATTGAAATGGCTGATGTCATTGCCATAAATAAAGCCGACGGAAACAATATTAAACCTGCAAAACTAGCAAAGGTAGAATTTAACCGTGCACTGCACTACCTACCCCAAAAAGTATCGCAGTGGCAACCACAAGTACTTACTTGTAGCGCCTTACAAAACGAAGGAATCGAAGAAATTTGGGAAGCCATTTTAAACTACTTTGAAATCACAAAAGCTAATCAATATTTTAACGAAAAACGCAACGAGCAAGACAAATATTGGCTCATGCAAACCATCGAAAATCAATTAAAAGCCAATTTTTTTAATTCACCCAAAATAAAAGCAGCCTTACAAGAACAACTCACTTTAATGGCGCAACATCGTACCACTGCTTTTGCAGCAGCCAACTATATTTTAAACCTCTAGTAAACTATGGCAAAAAAAACTTGGATAGAAAAAAGAGATGCAAAAAAAGAATACGTAGTAAAAACCATTGATAAAAAGTTTGCTGATATTCCCGAAGGTAACCGTATGCTTATTGCAACACCACAAATTATTGACGATTATGTAAGCAACATTCCCTTTGGCGAAACCTGTGAATTAATCACCATGCGAACCGATTTAGCAGCGACTTATAACGCCGATAAAACCTGCCCAGTAACTGCTGGCATATTTTTAAGAATTGTTGCAGAAGCCGCTTACGAAGAACTCGAACAAAACACACCCATCGAGCAAATAACGCCGTTTTGGCGTATTGTAAACCCCAACTCTAAATTGGAAAAAAGCTAAGTTGTGGCGAAGCATTTATAATTAATCAGCGTATAAAAGAAAGTAGTTAAACCGCCTCGGTTTTTGTACCGTATTTCTGCACTAAAAACAACGCTATTTTATAAAACAAAAACCCAGAAATCGCGCCAAAAGTCATACCACATAAAATATCTAGCGGAAAATGTACGCCAACATAAATACGGCTATACGCCACCATGGCCGACCAAAATAGCAAATAGAAAATTAAATTCTTAAAATAAGGCTTAAGCAGTAATCCTGTAAAAACAGCCACAGCCATCGAGTTTGATGAATGCCCCGAGAAAAACCCATATTTTCCACAATAGCCCGCAACCATGCGCATATATTCCATAACGCCTTCGGTTCTGCACGGTCTTAACCGCTCGAACCCGCGCTTAAAAACATTGGTAATTTGGTCGGTAAACGTTATCATAAGTGCAATAACCACAACAAAAATTAGCAAACTTTTTAAACCAAATTTCTTATAAAGCAAAAACAAAAGCACCGCATATAAGGGTATAAATGTAAGCTTGTTAGTAATTACCAACCACAAACCATCCCAAGTTTCCGAACCTAAATTGTTTAAAAATAAAAATACCTCCCAGTCGTATTCAATAAGTTGCTCTATCATTACAAATAATTTGGGCGTTACCACAAGGGTCGGGCTTTTCGCTAAATCCCAGAAAAAATTTCTGGGGATACCGCTACAATCCCTAACGCAGTTTAGTCTTCGTATTTAGCTATTTCGGCATCATAAAAAGCAGTCGCTTCTTTAATAGCATTTTGGGTTTCGGTTTCTAATTCCTTTTGGTCTTCGGCATCAAAATCTTCAAACCATTCTACCTCATCATCTTCTAAATTAATTATAAATCTAGGAAATTCGGTATGTATAATGTAAATCGCGTTTGGAAATTCGCTATTGTCGCCTAATATAAATTTTGGAAGTGTCATTTTTTAATTTTTACTGTGTAACAAAATTAAACGTTTCGTTAAATAATTAAACCTAATAAATAATAAAATTGCGGCGGTACTTAAGCCTGCAAGTAATCCTAACCAAATACCAAAACTACCGTAAGCATCGGCTTTCCCAAAATACCAACTAATAGGAAACCCAACCACCCAATACGATATAAAGGTAATTAATGTGGGTATTTTAACATCTTGCATGCCACGTAAAGCACCTAAAACAAGTATTTGCAAACTATCACTTAACTGAAAAATAGCTGCTGCAATTAATAATTTTGAGGCAATACCAACCACCTCGGTATTATCGGCAAGATTTTTAGCATCATCAAAATCCACATATAGTTTAGGTAAATGTTCGTGAAAGGCAAAAAACAAAAGCGCAAAACAACAGGCAAAAAGTGCTCCTAATAAAAATATGGAAAATGCAATACGGCGCAAATCCACATAATTTTTTAATCCTTTTTGGTTACCAACGCGAATCATTGATGCTACACTCAATCCCATAGCCACCATAAATGTCATAGAAGCCAAATTTAAAGCAATTTGATTTGCCGCTTGCGGATTTTTACCTAATAAACCGCTTAACCAAATGGCAGCAGTAAAAATAGCGACTTCAAAAAACATTTGCATGGCACTTGGCGCACCTAAACTTAGTATCTTTTTAATCATTAACTTATCTAATACAAAAAACTTAATTTTTGTAACATAGGGTTTCGACTTTTCGCGTTTAAAAAGTACAAACCATAAATAAAATACCATAATAAATCGCGAAGCCAAAGTACCATAAGCGGCACCAACAATACCCATTTCTGGGAAACCAAATTTTCCAAAAATGAGTAAATAATTTAAAATTACATTAACCACATTCCCCACTAATGTGGCGTACATTGGGTAACGCGTTAAAGATAAACCATCGCTAAATTGTTTAAACGCCTGAAAAACAACTAAAGGAATTAACGAAAAAGCCACTAAATCCAGATACGGAATAGCCAACTCTACCACCTCAACAGGCTGTTTCATTAAATACATGAGTGGTTTAGCAAAGAAAACGAGCAAGAATAAAAGAATACCTAAAACGGTACACAAAAACAAACCATTTTTAAAAGAGGCTTTACCATTAATAAAATCCTTTGCTGCATCGGCCTCGGCAATTAATGGTGTTATTGCGGTAGAAAACCCAATGCCTAACGACATGGCAATAAACATAAAACTATTACCAAGCGACACTGCTGCGAGTTCGGCTGTCCCCAATTGGCCCACCATAATATTATCGATAAAGCTAACAAAAGTATGCCCCAACATCCCCAACATTACTGGAGACGCCAGTTGCCAGTTGTACTTAAATTCTTTGGTGTAATCGCTTAAATTCATTCGGCAAAAGTAAGTCTAAGCCAATTTAAAACCTATTCAGGGCAGTATTATATTCTTAACATTTGTTGATTTTTTTTTGAAAAAATGATATTATTCATATTTTTTTCACTAAATTTGTGTTAACACATTGATTGCCAACTAATTTACCTACAACGATATTACGAAAAACCAAAAGCAAGTATTTTAAAGGGATTAAAAATTAAGCTGTAAAGTTTTTCATTAAAAAAGGAGAAAAATAAATTTTCTCCTTTTTTTTTATAAACTCATTGCCAATCGTTTAGTTTCTTCAAAATCCGAAATAATTTCTTTAACAATTTCGGAAACTGGTTTTATTTCATGTATTAAACCTGCAATTTGCCCTATTTCGAGTTCGCCTTCATCTAAATCGCCCTCAAACATGCCTTTTTTTGCTCTGCCTCTTCCCAATAGCGTTCTCAAATCATCTACAGATGGCGAAGTTTTATAAAGCTCCTGCACCTCATCATAAAACTTATTTTTCATCAATCGAACTGGAGCTAATTCTTTTAAAGTAAGTTGGGTATCGCCTTCTTTAGCATCAACTACCAATTGCTTGAATTTTTGGTGAGCCGAACTTTCTTGGCTTGCCACGAAACGACTTCCTATTTGCACACCATCGGCTCCAAGAACCATAGTCGCTAACATCGCTTTTCCGGTGGCAATGCCGCCTGCAGCTATTAGCGGAATGTTTATTTTCTCTTTTACCATAGGAATAAGAGCAAGCGTTGTAGTTTCATCGCGTCCGTTATGGCCACCAGCTTCAAAACCTTCGACTACAATAGCATCAACACCTGCATCTTGGGCTTTTAAAGCAAACTTTACACTACTCACAACATGAACTACAACAATACCTTGATCTTGTAACCATTTGGTCCATGTTTTGGGGTTTCCTGCCGAGGTAAATATAATTTTAACGCCTTCTTCCACTATAATATCCATGAGTTTATCAATGTCTGGATACAACATAGGTACATTAACAGCAAAAGGTTTATTGGTTGCTTTTTTACATTTTATTATGTGCTCTCGCAATACTTCGGGATACATACTTCCTGCTCCTAAAACGCCCAAAATTCCAGAATTACTGGCTGCCGAAGCTAATCGCCAACCACTATTCCAAACCATTCCTGCTTGAATAATGGGATATTTAATATTGAAAAGCTTTGTAACTTTATTTTCCATTATTCCTTTACGAATTTGAAAACTTTTGACGTTTGATTTTGATTCACTTTAAAAAGATAAATTCCTGATGCTAATGTTGAAATATCAACTTCTGAAGCTTCAGATGAAAATGTATAATTTCTGATTAATTTTCCTAGAATATTAAAAATAGACAATTGAAAACCGCCATTTGAAGCTGAAAAGTAAACCTTTCCGCTTGACGGGTTTGGAAAAAATTGTATTTCTAATTCATTGACGCTTTCTACCGATAATCCAGAACTATAAGCTGAATACAGGTTAGGAATACCATGCCCTAAATAATTATCTGGTGCAGTATATTGTGATGCCGATTCACGAACCAATTGCATAATTTCAGCATTGGTTTTATTAGGTAATGCTTGCCACAAACAGGCAATACCACCAGCTAAAATAGGCGAACTAAACGAAGTGCCGTTAGCTGTTGCTAAAACATTATTTTGAGTAATTAAGGCACTTGATTGTCCTTGTGCTGCTACATCGGGCTTTTGTGTGGGTTGAAAACTACTTCCTACCGAACTAAAACTAGCATAATTCCCGTTCGCGTTAACAGCACCCACGGCTAAAGTACTTGGTGAATCTGCAGGTGCTGTAATACCATCTGCTCCTTCATTTCCTGCCGAAGTAACTAAAAGCAAACCTTTTTCGAAAGCTATATTAGTACCTCTGGAAATAAAGGTGGTATAACCATCCATTTCAGCATCGGTATAAGTATAACTAGGATTATCGAATTCTTTATAGCCTAGCGATGTGTTTATAATATCGACACCTAAGCTATCGGCACGTTCGGCAGCTTCTACCCAATAACTTTCTTCTGCTGGAGTTTCGCTACTTACATCTTCTGTTATAAACAAATAATATGAAGCATCTGGCGCTGTACCAACAAATTCATTCTCTATATAACCTGCCATTGTACTCAAAACTAACGTACCATGACTGTGATGTGAACTGTTGTAAACATCAGCATTACGGTTTACAAAATCGTAAGCGCCTTGTAAGTTGCCTGCATTTCGTAAACGCTCGAAACCGCCCATCGTGTTTACATTAGAAAAACCTGCATCTAAAACCGCAATGGTTATGCCATTACCTGTAAAATCATCAAGATGCAAATCGTCGCCATTAATCATTTCAATCTGATTTGTTGCTGAACCATAATTAAAAGAAACCTGCTCACCTTGAAATTTATTAACGCTTTTTTCTTGGTGCGCTTTTGAAGTATTTAAATTATTGTTAGCAAAATCGATACTTTCCACAAAACTTAAACCTGATAAACTCTGAATATCCGATTCGCTGCCACGAACATGAACGGCATTAAACCATTTAGACTTGGCCAAAACGGTTATTCCGCTCTGTGCTTTTATTTGATTAATGTAAGTTTCGTTTACGGGAACATCGCGAGCATCAATAGGGACGTTAAACTTCTGTTTTCTATCGATAGCTTTTTGCGTTAAAATAGAAATTGGGTTTGCAATTGAAGTTTCTACATTTTCCTTATCGGAAAAATAAAGCCATGCATCTTCTTGAGCTACTACTAAATTGAAGCTAGTAAAAACAAGTAGTATTAATAGTGTTCTAATCATTTTGCAGTAGTTTAGGTTACTGCAATTTAAGAAATTACACCCGAACCTACTAACTCATCATTTAAGTACCAAGCTACAAACTGTCCTTCGGTGATAGCCGATTGATAATTCTCAAAAGCTACATACATCCCACCTTCTACCTTATGTAAAGTTGCGCTTTCCAAGGGTTGTCGGTATCTTATACGAGCCTTAACAGTCATGGTTTCGTCGGTTTTTAAAACTAAATCTTCACGAACCCAATGCAATTCATCATTACTAACAAATAATGCTTTTTTTAATAAACCAGGATGCGACTTTCCTTGACCGGTATAAATAATGTTTTCTTCAACATCGGTGTCAATAACAAACAACGGCTCTACAGTACCTCCAACGGCTAAACCTTTACGTTGCCCTTTCGTAAAATAATGCGCGCCTTGATGCTTACCAACAACTTTACCCTGTGATTTGCTATACTGAATTTTACGCGATAAATATTTCAGCTTTTCTTCTTCCGAATCAAAATTTGGCTCAGTTTCACTAAAAATTGCCACATCTTTCGGTATCTCAACAATCTCACCCTCTTTTGGTTTTAGCTGTTGCTGAAGAAAATCGGGTAATTTTACTTTCCCTATAAAACAAAGTCCTTGTGAATCTTTTTTATCGGCAGTTACTAAATCTTGTTCGGCTGCAATAGCACGAACT
This sequence comes from Neotamlana nanhaiensis, assembly GCF_000943555.1. Taxonomy (GTDB): domain Bacteria; phylum Bacteroidota; class Bacteroidia; order Flavobacteriales; family Flavobacteriaceae; genus Neotamlana; species Neotamlana nanhaiensis. Next base: position 398,323 of record NZ_JTDV01000005.1, read on the forward strand.
TCTGGCTTTGTTAATTCGCCAATAGGAAACAGTGATTTTGCTAATTGCTCTTGCGATAACTGACAAAGAAAATACGATTGATCTTTATTACCATCGACTCCGGCAAGTAATTGATAAACTTCTTTTCCGTCTTTTTCAATCGTGCCTTTTCTGCAGTAATGCCCTGTTGCAACATAATCTGCTCCTAAATCTAGAGCTATTTTCATGAAAACATCAAACTTAATTTCTCTATTACAAAGCACATCCGGATTTGGTGTACGGCCTTTTTCGTATTCGTTAAACATATAATCAACAATACGCTCTTTGTATTGCTCGCTTAAATCGACCGTTTGAAATGGAATACCTAATTTATCAGCAACTAACATCGCATCGTTACTATCGTCTAACCATGGGCATTCGTTAGAAATAGTAACCGAATCGTCATGCCAGTTTTTCATAAATAACCCTATAACCTCATAGCCTTGTTGCTTTAATAAATAAGCTGCAACACTAGAATCTACACCTCCAGAAAGTCCTATAATTACGCGTTTCATTAACCAAAAATTAGGGTGCAAAGATACGCATAATAATGCGTTTTCTATAAATGATTTAACGAAGCTTTAAACCTCATATTTTTACAGTTTTGTTTAACTTTTAACAAAATTTTATAAACAAAAAATAATTTTTGTTTAAAATTTCAGTAGTTTTGTTAAACAAAATTAAATCTAAGAATATGAAAAAGTTAACATTAATCCAATTATTATTTGTTGTTGCTTCTCTGTCTTTTACGGCTTGTAGTAATGATGACGACAACACACAACCTCCTACGGAACAATCACTAAACGTAGTAGAAACAGCGCAATCTGTACCTGAATTAAGTATTTTAGTTGATGCTGTTGTACAGGCTGGACTTGTTGATGCTCTATCGGCAGAAGGAAACAGAACTGTTTTAGCTCCTACAAACGCTGCTTTTAATACGTTTTTACAAGCTAAAGGGTTTAGCTCGTTGGCTGAAGTACCGAACGACGTTTTAACACAAATCCTATTAAACCATGTGATTCCTGATGCGAACATCTTATCTACAGATTTAGCTGGAGCAACAGGATATACCAACACTATGGCAGATGGACCTAACAATTCTAAATTAAGTATTTATTACAACGGAACATCTGGTGTGATGTTTAATGGTGTAGCCACTGTTAGTACTCCTGATGTCAGTACATCTAATGGTGTAGTACATATTGTAGACGAAGTAATTGATTTACCAACTATCGCCACATTTGCTACGAGCAACGACGCCTTATCTATTTTAGTAGATGCTTTAGCTTATGCTGATACGGGAAGTCCAACAGTACCTTACATTACAACAGTTTCTAATGCTGAAGCAGGTCCATTTGCTGTATTTGCTCCTACAAACACCGCTTTTGCGGATTTATTAACAGAACTTGAAGTTAGTGCTTTAACAGATATTTCAACGGAAACTGTTGATGCTGTGCTACTCACTCATATTGTAAACGCTAACGTACAGTCTAGTGCTTTAGCTTCTGGAACGGTTTCTACTTTAGGTGGAGATATTACTGCAGACGCTTCGGCTTTTACATTAACGGATGCTAACGGACGTGTAAGTAATATTGAAACAAGCTTAGTTGATATTCAAGGAATAAACGGCGTGGTTCACGTTATTGATAGAGTTATTTTACCTGCTATGTAAAATATAAAATTGCTATGAAGAAGAGAAAACTCCTTATTAGTTTAAGGAGTTTTTTTTATGATTTGCGTTTTAATTGTGAGGTCTTTTTCTTCAACGAGTTTGCCATTTTCATAAAATTTCCAAATACCGTCTTTTCTATCATTTTTATAAAACCCTTCAGAGGTTAACTCGCCAGAATTATTATAATATTTAGCCTCTCCGTGAAACAAATCATCTTTATAATTAACAGCTTTTAATAATACATTGGCATCAGTAAACCAAGTTGATAAACCATGGCGTTTACCATTTACATATAGCTTTTTCTCTGCTACGGCTCCATTTGGATAGTATACAATTCGCTCACCATCTAGTTTACCATTGTCGTTATAATGCTCTAAAGTTAAAAGTGCATCATTATTTTTTTGATAATATTTCCAAGTTCCAATGTAGTTTTTGCCTTCCATTTGGCCTTCACTAATCACTTTTCCTGTTGATGCTAAAAACTTAACTTCGGCAATGTTATTATCTTTATTAAATTGTTTAGTTGCCGATAAAACGGCCTTACCATTTACCTTTTTATAAAACTTAAAAAGCCCCGCTTCTTTACCATGAAAAAACTCACCTTCATAGCGTAATACTTTAGTATTATCATAATATTTTTTATAAATACCATGACGTTTTCCGTTGCTATCTAATTGATTTATCTCCTGGGAAAAACTTGAAAAACTTATAAATAAAATTGAAATTAAAATAGATTTAAAAACAGTCATGTTTATTTCTTTTAAAATTTAATGAATGCTCATTCTTAATAGCCATAAATGTAAACGACAAATTTAATACCAAATTGCATAAACAAAAAAAGCTGTCATAAAAATTACAGCAGCTTTTTCTTTTAAGGTTAACGTAAGTTTTACTTACGCTTATTTTGTTGCATTTTTTGTTGTTGCTCTGCTTGCTCCATCATTTCAGCCATTTTACGCTGAAAACGATTTTGCTTTCGAGGTTGTTTTTTCTTCTCTTGAATTTGAGCGTGAATTTTATCCTCATCAAGAATAAAGTTTTTAATTACCAAGATAATTCCAATACTAATTAAGTTTGAAATAAAATAGTATAAACTTAAACCTGAAGCATAATTGTTAAAGAAAAACAGCATCATAATTGGCGAGAAATACATCATATACTTCATCATTTTAGCCATATCTGGCATACCTTCCTGCTGTGGTGCAGTTTGTACATTTTGCCCTGTAGTTAAACGCATGTAAAAGAAAATGGCAACCGATGCTAAAATTGGGAACAAACTCACGTGGTTACCATAAAACGGAATATTAAACGGTAATTCTGCTATTACATCGTACGATGATAAATCGTCTGCCCAAAGGAAACTTTTTTGTCTTAAATCGAACGCCGAAGGGAAAAATTGGAATAATGCATAAAACACTGGCAATTGTATTAAAGCAGGTAAACATCCTGCCATTGGGCTTGCTCCTGCTTTGGTTTGCAACGCCATAGTTTCTTGCTGCGCTTTCATTTTATTGTTTTTGTGCTTCTCGCGAATAGCATCTAACTCTGGCTTTAAAATTTTCATTTTTGCCTGAGATAAGAATTGCTTGTACTGTACAAAAGACAAACATATTTTAACCAAAATAGTCATGACAACAATAGCAATACCATAAGGCATCCACCCACCTAAGAAACCAAATAATGGCATAAAAATATAGCGATTTATCCAACCGAAAATACCCCAACCAAATGGTACAATTTCGTCAAGATTTCTATCGTAAGCATTTAAGGTTTTAAATTCACTCGGACCAAAATATAAATCCATTGGCTGGTTAATTTCACCTCCTTGCAATTCTAAAGGCATTTTTGCTGCAAAATACTTGGTATAAACCGTATCGATAGTTTCGTCATCTACTAAATTTTCAGCTTTAATATTGGCTGTTTTAAAGGCTTTATCTGTTAATAACACCGAAGTAAAGAAGTGTTGTTTGTAACCAATCCAGGTTACATCTTCTAAATCATCATCGGCATCGCGAGCACCTGTATAATCGGCTTTTCCATCTTCGTATTCGTAATGAATATCGGTATATCTATTTTCGTAAGAAATACTTTTTGCATGACGGTAACCTTTTAAATCCCAATTCAAGTTGATAGCTTGAGAACCGTTTATAACATCACTTAATCCTTGAGAACGAATAGTAAAATCCATCATATAATCGTTATCCTTGATTTCGTAACGGTATTCTAGAAATTTACTTTCGGAAACCTTTAGTTTCATTGAAACAACAGTATTATTACCATTTTTGGTAACTGTTGGTACAAATGGTAAATCTTTAGTGTTTAATACACGGCTATCGGTTGTACCGAAATTAATATTGAAACCTGAGTTGTTATCTTTAATTAAATAAATGGGAACAGAATCGTAATCGACAAAGTTTTTTAATCGTACTTCGCTTAAATAACCACCTTTATTACTAAATTTTAATGCTAATAAATCGCTTTCTACGATAGTTTCGTTTTTTGAAGATTGTGTGGCAGAATAAGCAAAAGCACCTAATTTATTCTTTAGTTGTACCAACTGAAGCGAATCAACTTCACTACCTACATTATAAGTCTCGGCTTCAGCTACTTTAGTGTCGTTAGCTTTCTTTTCGGCTTCAACTTGTTCTTGTTTCGCTTTTTCTTCAGCTTCAAGTTCTTCTTGTGTTGGCTGGTTTTGCCACAACATATACATTAAAATACCAAAAATTAGTACGAAACCAATAATCGAATTAATATCTAACTTCTTTTCTTCCATCTAAATTATATTCGTAAATATTAAAAAATTCCTGTATCTCCACAGGAATAAACTTAGGTTATCAAAAAACTAACCAGTTTTATTTTTGTGCCAAAGTGGCATTTTTATGTTTCTTTTTGTAATTGCAAGCGGCTTTAATAAATGCCACAAATAATGGGTGCGGATTTGCAACTGTACTCTTATATTCTGGATGATACTGTACACCTACAAACCATGGGTGATCTGGTAATTCTACAATTTCAACCAAACCAGTATCTGGATTTAAACCAGATGCAACTAAACCAGCAGCTTCCATTTGTTCACGATAAGCACTGTTAAATTCGTAACGGTGACGGTGACGCTCTTTTATACTTTCGGCTTTGTAAATATCTCGAGCTAAACTTCCCATTTTAAGATCGCAATCCCAAGCGCCTAAACGCATAGTACCACCCATTTCGGTGATATTTTTTTGGTCTTCCATTATGTTGATTACTGGATTATTACAATCAGGAGCCATTTCGGTAGAATTTGCATCTTTTATATTAAGCATATTTCTACAAAACTCAATAACAGCCATTTGCATTCCTAAACAAATACCTAAAAACGGTATATTATTTTCACGCACATACTTTACTGCATCAATTTTTCCTTCTATACCACGCTCGCCAAATCCTGGTGCTACCAAAACACCATCTAAATGCGATAATTTTAATTTAATATTATCGCTACTTAAATATTCGCTGTGAATTGATTCGATATTAACTTTTACTTCATTTTCTGCTCCAGCATGAATAAAGGCTTCTAAAATAGATTTATAAGAATCTTGTAACTCTACATATTTACCAACCAAACCAATAGTTACCTCGGAAGTTGGATTTTTATGACGTTTTAAAAACTGATTCCAACGTGTAATATCTGGCTTTGAACTATTAAGGTTTAATTTCTTAAGTACCACTTTGTCTAGTCCTTCATCTAACATTAAATTAGGCACATCGTAAATGGTTGAAGCATCAATAGATTGTATTACAGCATCTTCTTTTACATTACAGAAAAGCGCTAATTTTCGGCGTAAATCGTGTGGTAAATCATGTTCTGTTCTACACACTAAAATATCGGCTTGCACACCACTTTCCATTAAGGTTTTTACACTATGCTGGGTTGGTTTTGTTTTTAACTCGCCAGCAGCCGATAAAAATGGCACTAACGTTAAATGAATAACAATACCGTTATCTTCGCCTAAGTCCCAACGTAATTGGCGCACAGCTTCAATGTAAGGTAACGACTCTATATCCCCCACTGTTCCGCCAATTTCGGTAATAATAATATCGTAATCGCCAGAGTTTCCAAGGCTTTGTATGCGCTCTTTAATTTCGTCTGTAATATGTGGAATAACTTGAACCGTTTTACCTAAAAACTCGCCACGACGTTCTTTTTCAATAACACTTTGGTAAATACGGCCAGTAGTAACATTATTTGCCTGACTTGTTGGCACATTTAAAAAACGCTCGTAATGACCTAAATCTAAATCGGTTTCAGCACCATCGTCCGTTACATAACATTCGCCATGTTCGTAAGGATTTAAAGTTCCAGGATCAACATTAATATAAGGATCTAATTTTTGAATGGTAACCCTGTACCCTTGTGCTTGTAAAAGTTTAGCCAGAGATGCCGCTATAATTCCTTTACCTAAAGACGATGTAACCCCGCCAGTTACGAAAATGTATTTTGTATTTGTTGTCATGTTGCGCTTTTAAACGCAGGCAAATTTACGAAATTAAACGAGTTATTAAAGCATTACTTTTTAGGAATTTGTTTTGGAGTTGTTAACAATGCTTAAATACTGATTATAAACTATTTAATATGCATTAAATTATTAAAAGCTAAAGTTTCTTTTATAAACTTGAAAATAAATTAGTATTAAGCTTTTAACAACTTAACAAACTTCTAACATCCTTCTACCACTCACGTAATTTGTTTAACTTTTCTTGCTCTTCGAGTTCTTTTTGAGGAATAACTTTTAAAAAAGAAGCATGCTGTTCTATAGCGTATTCTATTTTTTTTACAATTTCTTCGTTGGTTTCATTATCGTAATCGATATCTAAAGGCGCTTTAATTTCCATTGTCTGAAGAATATTTTTCTTCTTTATACGAATGCCTTTTTTATCAAAAGAGCGGCGAAACCCATCAATAACAATAGGAACCACAATTGGTTTGTATTTTTTAATAATGTGTGCTGTACCTTTACGAATAGGCTTGAACGGCGTGGTTGTACCTTGTGGAAAGGTAATAACCCAACCATCGTCTAAAGCTTTTCCAATATTTGAAATGTCACTCATTTTAACTTGTCTATTTACTGCTTGTCCTGCCGATCGCCATGTGCGTTCAATAGGAACGGCGCCAGCATATGCCAAAATTTTTGGTAAAAGTCCTGCTTTCATGGTTTCTTTAGCGGCTATGTAATAAATATTTAATTTTGGTTTCCACAAGTAACCTACATTTTTTATGGAATCGTCTCGTCCGCTTAAACTTGCATTAAACACATGAAACATGGCTACAACATCGGCAAAATAGGTTTGATGATTAGATATAAAAAGTACTTTTTTATCCGGAAGATTTTTAATGATTTCTGATCCTTCGATCTGCAGTTCGTTAAATCCTCGAAATCGTCTATGAGACATGACTCCCATGATACGAATGAGCCATTTTTTTAAAAATAATATATGTCCGAATGGATTTTTTTTAAACAATCCCATAAAATATTACGCCATTTATTTAGCGCTACAAATGTAATAAAACTAACCAATTACAGGCTTTCTTTAATAAGGTCTTTAATTTCGCTAAGCACCATAGCTGTGGCTCCCCAAACAACCTGTTGATTTAAAAAAAATGCTGGGACTTCAACCAACTTACTATATGAAGTTTTTAATTTTTTGTTAATCAAGCTATTATCACTAAGTAAATTTATTAAACTTACTTGCAAAATAGTTTCTACTTCGGCCTCCTCTTTTATAAAAATAGGCGTTTTTTTTGTAAAACCTATATATGGATGCACATAAAAATTACTTGGCGGAATGTAAACTTGTGATAATTTTTTTACAACATTTATCTCCTTAGATAGCACTCCTACTTCTTCGAAGGTTTCTCTTAATGCCGTTTCTTCAAGCGTTTTATCTTGCTCCTCAAATTTACCTCCTGGAAATGATACTTGTGCAGAGTGTACACCCTTATAGGACTTACGAAGTGTTAAAACGAATTTAGTTTGCCCTTTTAAATCGGGATAAAACAAGGCCAAAACACCAGCTTTTTTAGCATTTTTTATGGCGCTTTGCTGTTTTTTGAGTAATTCCTGACGGAAAGGCGGCATCATTTTAAAATGCGATGTTTCGGCTGGTAAATCTTTATTTTCTATTTTTGAAAGTAATATTAAAAAATCATCAAAATTCATTTATGCGTTTTATCTCTTTGCTATTAGTTTGTTTTATTTTTTTGAATTGTGAAGATAAAAAAACTAAAAAGAAAACAAGTTCTGATACTGCTACTACTGAGGCTAAAAAAAACGATTCGATTAAAAACAATAAGCGCGATCACAAAAAATTAACTACAAAAAACGCGATGTACTTTTTTCAGGATTATGATAAAAAGCACAAAGAAAACAAGGTTCGTATTTACACCGACTTTGGAAATATTGACATTTTACTTTACGACGAAACCAAATACCACCGCTCGAATTTTATTTTTTTAACCAAACAAAAATACTTTAACGACACCCAGTTTTATAGAGTTATCGATAATTTTGTGATTCAAGGTGGCAATAGCGACGACACAAAAACACGCAATAAACGCAACAAAATTGGAGTGTATTTACTACCACCAGATACCAAACGTGGTTTTAAACATAACCGCGGCGCAATTTCGATGCCTAGTAGCGAAATTGAAGATCCTTACAAACTGGCATCGCCGTACGAGTTTTTTATTGTTACGCAAAAAGGTGGCGCTCACTTTTTAGATGGCGATTATACTGTTTTTGGACACGTAACTAGTGGTATGGATGTTGCCGATAAAATTTCGAGAGTAGAAACCGATGAAGCCGATTGGCCCAATAAAAATGTTTTTATTAGAAAGGTTGAGATTATTGAATAACGTAAAGCGCATTAGGGATTGTAGTGAAAATCCTTTTTGCCTGTATTGAAACTAAATTACAGCTAACAACCTTTTATTAATTTGAAAAAATTTTGAAACCAAGTTGAAACTGTATCGCAAAAAGATTGCAACGGAAAGCCCGACCACGATCCCGCTTTTTCGGGGCGTGGTAATGCCCAAATAACACTAATTTTTATAAATATTTGGCAATGCAATTTTAAATTTTACCGCCAATAAACGGGTTACAATTATTACAATGCCCGAAACGATATACACAATATTATTATCTATAGGCAACTGGCCAAGTGTAAAATAAACAATGCCGCCCAAAATACAAGTGGTTGCGTAAATGGTTTCTCTGCGAAAAATTACGGGGATTTCGTTGCACAAAATATCACGTATTACACCTCCAAAACTTGCTGTCATGGTTCCTAATGCAATGCAAATGATTGGGTGTAAATTGGCGTTTATTCCTTTTTCTATACCTATTAGCGTGTATAAACCAATGCCTATGGTATCGAAAAGTAACAATGAGGTTCGCAAATAGTTTATTTTACTTCTAAAAATAATTGCAAACATTGCTGATGTTATGATAACGTAGGTATAAGTAATGTCGCGCATCCAACTTACTGGTGTGTTACCAATTAGTAAATCGCGCAACGTACCACCACCAACAGCTGTAACAAAAGCAATAATTAGGATGCCAAATAAATCCATTTTTTTATCGATAGCAACTAAAACGCCCGAAATGGCAAAGGCTATGGTTCCTAAAATATCGATGGTGTAAAACATTTAGTTTAGTTGTTGGTTTAGGATGCGAAGCTAATGAAAATGTTTTTTGTTTTTTTTGAAAATTGAGCTGACTTTAGTTTGGAAACAAAGTTAGAAGAAGCAAATACCTAGCTACTCCTCACGCTTAGCTTTTAATATTTTTTTTATTCTTTTATTTATTATTTCTGATAAATTCCAGTTGTACAATTTAGGATCGGTGGTGCTATAAAAATGCACAACCACAGCATCAATATCGTCATAATATTTAGCAAAACTTTGGTAACCGGGTACCCAACCAGCGTGTTCAAATTCGTAAATGGAAGCATAAATATCTCGTTCTCCTGGTTTAAATAACACGCCATTGTTTAATGCTCTTAAAAAAAAACCCACATCTTGGGCGGTGGCAACCATACCACGATCGTCTTCTTTTAAATCGTAAGGATGTCCTACGTGATAGCCGCTCATAACATCATTTAAATTAACGTCGTTCACCGATTGAAAGGTGTTTTTAAGTTGTAACGGATTAAGAATCTCGTCCTGAACAAATTGAAAGTTATTATACCCCAAAGCGTCATCCATAATTTTATTTATAAGCAGATAATTGGTGTTGCAGTATTCGTAATCTGTATCTGGTTTAAAATGCGCTGGTTTATCTAAAATTAGAGCTAAACATTCGCTGTAACTTTTAGTTGGTTCGCCCCAAAAGTTTGGCGCATCGGTAAAATTAGGAATACCGCTTCGGTGCTGAATCATTAACCGCAATGTAATATCGTTGGCGTTTTCAATACGTCCTTCGAGTTCTGGTAAATACTCGGCTAAGGTTTTATCTAACGACAATTTACCTGCATGAACCAATTTAGTAACCGCCACAGCATTGTATAATTTACTAATACTCGCAATCTTAAAAAAGGCATCTGGTTTTGCTGGAATTTTAGAATCGCGATTATGCCAACCAGAAGCAAAAAACTGCTCGGGTTTATTCGCCTGATCTACATAAACAACAACGCCATCAAATCCATGGCCAATAGCTTCGTCGAGTTGTTCTTGAACCGTATCTGGCAATGGCAATATCCACGCTTTTACTAACAACCATGGCACAAAAAATAACGAAGTTATAGTGCCTGCAAATAACAATATTCTAATTATTATGGTTTTCTTCTTGCTCATGCCTATTGGTTATGTTTAAAATTATACCATGCAAATCTCTACTTATTGATTTATAAATGTAACTTTTTTTATCTGAATTGTTGAAAGTTATGGATAAAGTGACGAATGTTTTAATTTGAAGGTGTTTACCAAAATTTAACTAATAACTTTAAAACAAAACCCTTGGTCACATTGATTGCAGCCGAAGTGTTTTTTATTAAACCTTAAATAATTGCGGTTTCTGAGATCCCGAAGCCCGTTCGGGATGAGCGATTCACACACATTTTTCTGCGTTACACTTGAAGGATTTTAAACTAAAACAAAATAATTATCAATTTAAAATCTTAAATAATTGCGGTTTCTGAAATCCCGAAATAACTTCGGGATGAGCGATTCACACACATTTTTCTGCGTTACACTTGAAGGATTTTAAACTAAAACAAAATGATTATTAATTCAAAATCTTAAATAATTGCGGCTTCTGAGATCCCGAAGCCGTTCGGGATGAGCGATTCACACACATTTTTCTGTGTTGCTCTTGAAGGATTTTAAACTAAAACAAAATGATTATTAATTCAAAATCTTAAATAATTGCGGTTTCTAAGATCCCGAAGCCCGTTCGGGATGAGCGATTCACACACATTTTTCTGCGTTACACTTGAAAAATGTGGTTCTCTGCTCACATGCTTTGAGTGTAGAAATTATAATCTTTTAAAATAGCATCGATAAACTCGATATCCGATTTATGTTTCATCGATTTCAACCCAATTACCGACATAATTTTAGACCGTAACTTTATAAGTGTTGGGTAATCTTTTGATGCTTTTGCCGAAATAAAAGTTTCTTTAATTATACGGGCATCGTTATCAGATAATTTAATAACGCTTGGGTAACTTGGTTTATAATCTTCTGTAAGGTTTTCTAAAATGGTATTTCTAATCGTTACTTTATCTTTTAAGCCAATTACAGCGGTTCCTGCTGCCATATCACCTAGTCGTTGTGTTTTTTTATTAAATGCCATTACAAAAAAACCTAGTCCAAAAATATACACATCTACCACTCTAAAAAACCAACGCACGGCATAATCGGAAAATGTGGCTTGATAACCATCAATTTTCACCACTTTTATTTTTAATAACCGTTTACCGATGGTTTGTCCTTGTAAAAAAGATTCTAACACCAACGTATAAAACATCACTGGAAAACTCAATACCGTATTTATGGCAATTTGCGACCATTGATCCATATTTTGGTAAGCCCCAACGGTATAACTCATTAACAACATATAGCCAATTTTTATGGCGTTGTCTATTATAAATGCTAACAAACGCTCACCTGCTCCTGCGGCATTGAACGAAATTTTTACATTTTGCGTAGTGTTAATTTGTAACTCTGACATTTTATATTTTAATTTATAACTTATATGAGAGAAGTTGCATTTATTAAGCAAAATAAGGAAAAATGGTTAAGTTTTGAAAAAGCTATTTTTAATAATGACTTTAAAGATGCCGACGAACTCGCTTCTCAATACATTCATGTTATTAACGATTTAGCTTACGCACAAACCTATTACCCTAAAAGTAAGGTTATTACTTATTTAAATCAGTTAGCAGCAAAAGCCTATCAAAAAATTTACAAAACTAAAGCCGAAGACACCAACCGAATTATTCGTTTTTGGAAAACCGAAGTACCTTTAATTTGCTATCAATACCGTAAATTTATTTATGTAGCCTTTATCATATTTTTTGCATTCACTTTTGTTGGGGCAATTTCTGCTGCCAACGATGGCGAATTTGTCCGTTCTATTTTAGGCGACGATTATGTAAACATGTCGCTCGAAAATATTGAAGCTGGCGATCCTGTTGCCGTTTATAAAAGCGGAAGCAATTGGGGCAGTTTTATTGGTATAACCATTAACAATTTAAAAGTTGGCATAATCGCTTTTGTTTTAGGCGTGTTTTTAGGCATTGGCACACTTTATATTATGTTTAAAAACTGTGTTATGTTAGGCTCGTTTCAATATTTTTTTTACGAAAAAGGCGTATTATGGGAAAGCGTTCGCGGAATTTGGATTCATGGTTCTATGGAAATTTTCGCCATTGTTATTGAGGCCGCCGCTGGATTAATTTTGGGCGCAAGCATTTTGTTTCCCGCCACGCATTCGCGTTATACATCGTTTAAACTCGGTGCAAAAACCGGAATAAAAATATTAATCAGTACCTTTCCGTTTACCTTTTGTGCCGGATTTTTAGAAGGATTCATCACCCGTTATTCTAACATTATGCCGCATTGGCTTTCGGTTGGCATTATTTTATCAACCTTAGGATGCATTTCATACTATTATCTAATTTATCCTTTTAAAATTCAAAAACAAATCACCAAAAGTCCCCAAACAACTAACGCTTCATTTGAAATTATTTAAAACACATATATTATTAATTATCGTGTTGATACTTAGCTGTACTCAACCTTTGTTGGCTTCTAAAGTTATTCAGCAACCCGATCAAATACGCAATTTTGATGAAGACTTTAAATCGCGGTATTCCAGCAATAAATATAATTATGAAGGTGAAGAAATTGTAACCTCTACCCAATCAGGTTCAGGTGAATATGAAGATTACAGCAACGAAAAAATAAAGCCAAAGGAAGATGAAGATGCTAGTTTCTTATCATATAATGCCAAACCTTTAAACTGGATATTTTACATTGCCATAGCCTTTGCTGTTATATTTTTAGTCTACATTTTACTTAACGAAGGTGGCTCTAATCTATTTTCTACTCGAAAACATAAAAAAGTTATTTATTCTGAAGATATTACAGCTGAAAACATTGAATCAGCCGATATTACTTCACTTATAAAAAATGCTGAAAAGGATAATAATTTCAGATTAGCCATTCGGTATTACTATCTTTTAGTTCTTAAACAGCTCAGTTTAAAAAACTACATAAAATTTGAAGACGACAAAACCAACAGCGAGTATTACAACGAAATCATAGAGAAACCTTTTAGCGAAAGTTTTTCATACACATCTTATCTATACACTTACATTTGGTATGGCGAATTCCCTGTAAACCTAACGCAATACAATAAGGCCAAAGATAATTTTGAAACGCTTTTAAACACCATTAAAAAATGAAAAAGGCCTTACCTATAATATTTATTTTGGCAGCTATTATTATTGCTGGGGCGTTTTTTATGGGCGTGAAAATAACGCGTACGGTAGATTGGGAAGAATCGTTTAACGAAAAAAGCAACAAACCTTACGGAACTAGTGTATTTTACAAAGAGTTAAAGCACTTGTTTAAAGACCATAAAATTAGAACGGTTTACCACCAACCCGATAGTTATTTACAAGCTAATTCTGAAGATGGTTACGGCGATCACACCGCAAAAGGCAACTATATTATTATTGGAAATACTGATTATTTAAGCGAGGCATCTATTGACGAACTCCTAAGTTTTGTTGATGCTGGAAACACCTTGTTTTTATCGGATTATGTATTCCCGCAAAAATTTCATGACACGCTCGATGTAAGTATTGATTATTTTGATAATGAAAAGGATAGCATTACCTACCACTCGTTAAAATACCTTGATGTTAAAAATGTAGCCATAGACAGAAGTGCATTTATGCAATATTTCTCGTATTTCGACAGTATAAATCATCAAGCCCTCGGACAATCTAAAATCGATAAAAACTACACCAACTTCTTAAAAGTACCTTTTGGTGAAGGTAATGTTTACTTGCATACCGAACCTAAAGCTTTTACTAATTACAACCTTTTAAAAGACAACCGCTACCAATATGTTGAAGGTTTAATTTCGTATTTACCAGACGACGATATTTATTTCGATTCGTATACTAAAATGCAAACGCGTTATAGTGCCGATGTTGAAAAAAAATCGAATTTAAGTTGGTTTTTACAACAGCCTGCCTTTAAATGGGCGTGGTATACCGCTATTATTTTTGGCATTTTATTTATGATTTTTAATGCAAAACGGCGTCAACGAATTATTAAAATTATAAAACCACTCCCAAATACCACTGTTGGTTTTGTAAAAACAGTATCGAATTTATATTTAGAAACTCAAGATTATAAAAATATAGTCGATAAAAAAATCACTTATTTTCTAGAAAAAATACGCACCGATTATAACATAAACACTTCGGTTTTAGATGAAAATTTTATAGATAGATTAGCATCTAAAACAGGAAAGAAAAAAGAAGATATAAAAAGCTTAATCGATTTTATAAATTGGTTACGCAGTAAAAATGAGTTTTTTGAAGAAAACTTAATTAAATTAAACCGCCATATTGAAGCATTTTATACCAAATAATTATGGAAGACAATCAAGATACACCTAAAAAACCAGAAGATGTTGTATCGTCTATTGACGATAGCGCCTTAAACGACAATAACAATTTGGAGTTTAAAAACCGCTTAGATTTAACCGAATTACAAACCAGCATTACCAAAATAAAACAAGAAGTTGGAAAAGTAATTGTTGGGCAAAAAGATATGGTCGATATGCTTATAGCATCGCTTTTAGCCAAAGGCCACAGTTTAATTGAAGGTGTTCCTGGAGTTGCCAAAACCGTTACGGCTAAATTGTTAGCAAAATCGTTAAGTGTTGGCTTCAGCCGTATTCAATTTACACCTGATTTAATGCCCAGTGATATTTTAGGAACTTCGGTTTTTAACTTAAAAAACTCAGAATTTGAGTTTAAAAAAGGTCCTATTTTCTCGAACATGATTTTAATTGATGAAATAAACCGTGCGCCTGCAAAAACACAAGCGGCTTTGTTTGAGGTTATGGAAGAACAGCAAATTACTATTGATGGCAATAAGTTTTTATTGGATGCCCCATTTATGGTTTTAGCTACCCAAAACCCTGTGGAACAAGAAGGAACTTACCGCTTACCAGAAGCGCAGCTCGATCGTTTTTTATTTAAAATTGATGTTGATTATCCTAATTTAGAAGATGAAATTGAAATTTTATCGCGTGAGCATCAACTACAAGATCAAGAAAAAACAAATCAAATTACATCGTTTTTAACTGCCGAACAAATTGCAAAATATCAACATTTAGTAACTCAAGTTTTAGTTGAAGCTCATTTACTAAAATATATTGCACAAATTATTGTGGCTACCAGAAGCAACCCATTTTTATACTTGGGTGCTTCACCTAGAGCATCTATCGCCATTTTAAAATCGAGTAAAGCTTTTGCTGCCATGAGTGGACGCGATTTTGTAACTCCAGAAGATATAAAACGTGCTGCCATTCCTGTATTACATCACCGTGTTATTGTAACACCAGAACGCGAAATGGAAGGCGTAACTAGCAAACAAGTAATAAAACAAATTATTGAAACGGTAGAAATACCGAGATAATTAAACTGTTTTTTAACGGCAGTTAGTTAAAAATAATAATCAAAACTAGAAACCTAAAAAATTAACCAAAACCAATACAATTATGTTTAAAAACCCTTTTTCTTACGATGGACGTATAAGACGCACCGAATACGGCTTAAGCTATCTAATTTATGTAGTTATTTACTTTTTGTCTGGACTTTTAATTTCTCAAATGGGAGACACAGGAAGTATTATTTTACTTATTATTTTAGTGCCATTAATATGGTTTCTAACTGCTCAAGGTGCTAAACGATGTCACGATCGTGGTAATAGTGGCTGGTATCAACTTATTCCTTTTTACGGACTTTGGATGCTTTTTGGTGATAGTGATCATGGTCCTAACGAATACGGTCCAAACCCTAAAGGTAAAGGCAACCACGACGAACTGAATGATATTGGAAAGTCTATTGAAATAGAAGACTAATTTTTACTAGAAACTTTTAATATTTAACTAACGTTTGAAACTATTTAAACCCTTTTACATACAACCCCGTTTTTTTTATGTTGGCATTGCCATTGTTAGCATATTTACAGCAAGCTATTTTATTCCGGTGTTGTTTAATGTAGCGCAACTTTTAATAGTCGCTTTATTGGTGTTGTTTCTGTTAGATATTTTAATTGTTTTTATAGGAAAAAATAAAATTGAAGCCATTCGGGAGTTACCCGATAAATTCTCGAATGGTGACAATAATACTATTAATATAAAAGTTAGTAATTATTACCCATTTACCATTCATTTAGAAATTATTGACGAAATACCAGAGCAGTTTCAAGTACGCGATTTTAAAATAAAACAAACCATAGTTTCTCGAAAAACAAAAACTATAAACTACCAATTAAAACCTACGCAACGAGGCGAATATAAATTTGGGAGCTTAAATATTTACGCATCTTCTGTATTAAAAATTGTGGCTAAACGCTATACATTTAATGCCGAAGCCATGGTGCCAACCTACCCCAGTTTTAAGCAATTAAAAAAGTTTGAGCTTTTAAATATTAACAAAAACTCTTTTGAATACGGCTTGAAAAAAGTGCGTCGTTTAGGGCACTCTATGGAGTTCGAGCAAATAAAAGAATACGTTTTAGGCGACGATTTACGTACTATAAACTGGAAAGCCACGGCAAAGAAAAACCAGTTAATGGTCAATCAATTTCAAGACGAAAAATCGCAACCTGTATATTCTATAATCGATAAAGGCCGTGTTATGAAAATGCCTTTTGAAGGTTTAAGCCTCCTAGATTACGCCATAAATTCCGCCTTAGTAATTAGCAACGTTGTACTTAAAAAACAAGATAAAGCAGGTCTATTATCATTTTCTAAAAAAACTGAAAATGTAGTGGTTGCAGAACGACGCAATTCGCAAATGCAACTTATTTTAGAAGCGCTTTATAATGTAAAAACCGATTATTTTGAAACCGATTTTAGCCGCTTGTACACCAACCTAAAAAAACACGTTACACAACGTAGCTTGCTTTTAATGTACACTAACTTTGAAACATTAGACGGATTAGAACGTCAATTACCCTATTTAAAAGCCATAGCAAAAAGTCATTTACTAGTAGTCATCTTCTTTAAAAACACCGAGCTAAACGCACTTATAAATAACAAAGCCGAAACCGTAGAACAAGTGTACGACAAGGTTATTGCCGAAAAATTTGCTTTCGAAAAACGTCTTATTGTAAACGAACTTAAAAAATACGGGATTCATTCTATTTTAACATCACCCGAACATTTAACCATAAACACTATTAATAAGTATTTAGAGGTTAAGGCACGTGGGTTGTTGTAAAGGTTAATACGTACATATCATATTTTTTTAGTAAGCTTTAAAATTACTTGCCGTTATAAACATTATATTTATGTAGTACGTAGTTGTCAATTTAAATTGATCCAATTAGTCCTTTTCTTTACTTCATTTGATATAAAAGAAGAAAAAATTCCATTCCCAAACAATTAATTTATCTTTGCACTCAATTCATTTTACCATGCGCATCGATATTATAACGGTTTTACCAGAATTACTTAAAAGTCCTTTTGAAGCTTCAATTTTAAAGCGAGCCATTGAAGCCGATTTAGTTGAAGTACATTTTCACAACCTACGCGATTATAGCACAAACAACTATAAAAGTGTAGACGATTATCAATTTGGTGGTGGCGCTGGTATGGTAATGATGATTGAACCTATTGATAAATGCATCAGCAAACTAAAAGCCGAACGCCATTACGACGAAATTATTTATATGACACCAGATGGTGAAGCCTTAAACCAAGGGATTGCCAATCAACTATCGCTTAAAGAGAACATGATTATTTTATGCGGACATTATAAAGGTGTCGATCAACGTGTACGCGATCATTTTATAACTCGAGAAATCTCAATAGGCGATTATGTACTTTCAGGTGGTGAATTAGGTGCAGCCGTACTTTGCGATGCTGTTATACGTTTAATACCTGGTGTTTTAGGTAATGAAACTTCTGCCCTAACGGATTCGTTTCAAGATAACTTATTAGCGCCTCCAATTTATACAAAACCTCGTGAATATAAAGGTATGAAAGTGCCTGAACTGTTGTTTAGCGGAAACTTACCGGAGATTGAAAAATGGCGCGAAGAGCAAGCGTACCAACGCACCAAAGAACGTCGTCCAGATTTATTAGAAGATTAATATATGGTAAATCCTCAAATTGTAACCATTCCAGAAACGTTACTTGTTGGTATACATACTAACATGTCGCTTACAGAAAATAAAACCTTTAATTTATTTTCTGCTTTTATGCCTAAACGAAAAACAATTAAAAATCTTATTAATACCGATGTTTTTGAAATATGCATATATAAGGATGGTTATTTTAAAAACTTTAACCCGAACAACACGTTTACAAAATGGGCGACTTTAGCAGTTAAAAATTTTGAAAATATTCCAGAGAATATGGAATCTTTTAATATTGAATCTGGTTTGTACGCTAAATTTATTTACAAAGGTTTACCACAAGAAATAGGTGGTTTTATGGGATATATTTTAGGAACTTGGTTGCCAAACTCTGCGTATATTCTAGACCATCGCCCACATTTTAATGTTCTGGGAGATTCTTATAAAAGTAATGACTCTGAATCGGAAGAAGCTATTTTTATCCCTATAAAGCGAAAAACATCCTAAAAAGCTGTGTTAAGGATAGTAACGGCATCCTTATTTGAAGTATGAAAAAAAGATATAGAGAATAGCCTGACCCCGAGATAACGGGGTAACACCAAAACCATTAAAAATTTTAAACTTTTACTTTTAACTTATAACTTTTTAACTATCTTTGCAGCCAATTTCGGGTTAACCTCTGGCGAGAATCGTGAATGTTGTTTCGAATTAACTCATAATTAATATTTTAAAGATATGGAATCTTTAGTAAAATTTGTACAAGACGAATTTGTAACAAGAAAGGAATTTCCAGAATTTAGTGCTGGAGATACAATTACTGTATACTACGAAATTAGAGAAGGTGAAAAAGTTCGTACACAGTTCTTTAGAGGTGTAGTAATTCAACGTAGAGGTTCAGGTACTTCTGAAACATTTACAATTAGAAAAATGTCTGGAACTATTGGTGTAGAGCGTATTTTCCCAGTAAACTTACCAGCATTACAAAAAATTGAAGTGAACAAGCGTGGTAAAGTTCGTAGAGCTAGAATTTTCTACTTTAGAGGCTTAACTGGTAAAAAAGCTAGAATTAAAGAAGTAAGACGCTAAAACATATTGCTTTTTAAGCATTGAAAGCCTTGGTATATTGCCAAGGCTTTTTTTGTTATTAACAATTGTTGATAACCTTGGTTTATAACTGGTTGATATTTAAAATCTTAAAACAATTGGTTCTCTCGCTTATTTTTCGTAATTTAGTCAAAGAGAAAATAACCAAATACGTTTGGGTTTCATTGCCGACGATGAATTTATATTTCGCTCTAAATAAGGTAACGTTCTTATACAATAATTGTTTTTGAGGTTTTAAATAGAAACGCATAAGCGTAAATATGAAAAATCATGATTCTTAAAATATAGTTTTTACTGATAAAAATAATTTAAGATGAAAGTTTGAAAGTTAACACTACGAAATGTAATGATTATAAGTAAAACAATGCTAAACCAAGAAATCGCGAAAGCGAACACTTTCAATAAAATAGCATCAAAAAAACAATTATCTGAAATAAGTAATGTAATAAGTCAATACATTTTGAAAATTACACACTTATTTCGTTGAAATAACAGCATACTGGAATAATTTAGATGAATATTTTAAATTAGGATTTAGTAAAATGCTAAGAAAGTTATGTGTTATTTCAAGAAAGCCATGTCAAAGAAGATTAAATTCTTCAGTGATATGGCTTTTGTATTTTAATCGATTAACTACCGCTTTCTTCAGTTTCATTTAACATTTGGTGCAAATTTGTTTAAAATAAGCATTTTCAAGACTTTTTCATCCCTTTTCACACCTAATTTAGTGGCCAATTTTTGTATATTCGCAACGCTTTAAACTAATCACATAATTTTTTGTTTTTTCAAACAAATTAAACTTTACAAAAACTACAAATTAATGTCGAAAATAATTTACACAAGAACAGACGAAGCTCCTGCTTTAGCAACTCAATCTCTATTACCTATTGTTCAAGCCTTTGTAAAATCTTCGGGTATTCAAATTGAAACCAAAGATATTTCATTAGCTGCAAGAATTTTAGCTGTTTTTCCAGATTATTTAAATGAAGACCAACAAGTACCAGACGATTTAGCTATTTTAGGTGAATTAGCTAAAAAACCTGAAGCTAATATTATAAAATTACCAAATATTAGTGCATCTATTCCGCAATTAAAAGGAGCCATTAAAGAATTACAATCACAAGGATTTGCAATTCCTAACTATCCAGACGAAGCGGCTAATGACACTGAAAAAGAAATAAAATCGCGTTACGATAAAATTAAAGGAAGTGCTGTAAACCCAGTATTGCGCGAAGGTAACAGTGACAGACGCGCTCCTAAAGCCGTTAAAAACTTTGCTAAAAAGAATCCACATTCTATGGGCGAATGGAAAAGTGATTCTAAAACCCACGTGGCAACTATGAGCGATAACGACTTTGCTCACAACGAAGTTTCGGTAACTATTCCAGAAGCAACAAGCGTAACTATAGAGCATACCGATTCTAGTGGAAAAACAAGCGTATTAAAAAGCTGTTTCCCATTACTTAAAGGTGAAATTATAGACAGTACTGTAATGCGCCAAAAAGCCTTAATTAGCTTTTTTGAAGAACAAGTTACAGATGCAAAAAAACAAGGTGTATTATTTTCACTACACATGAAAGCAACCATGATGAAGGTTAGTGACCCAATTATTTTTGGTCATGCCGTTAAAATTTTCTTCAAAGATATTTTTGAAAAACATGGAAAAGCTTTAGAAAGTGTTGGGGTTAACGTAAACTCAGGTTTCGGAAATTTATTAGAACGTATCAACGATTTACCTGAAGCTAAAAAAGCTGAAATTGAAGCCGATATTGATGCTGTTTACAAAAATGGCCCTGCTTTAGCTATGGTTAATTCAGATAAAGGCATCACTAACCTACACGTACCAAGTGACGTGATTATTGATGCTTCTATGCCGGCTATGATTCGTACTTCTGGACAAATGTGGAATGCCGAAGGAAAATTACAGGATACAAAAGCTATAATTCCAGATAGTAGTTATGCTGGAGTTTACGCGGCTACTATCGATTTTTGTAAAAAGAATGGTGCTTTCGATCCTACAACTATGGGAACCGTTCCTAATGTTGGATTAATGGCTCAAAAAGCTGAAGAATATGGCTCTCACGATAAAACTTTCGAAATTGAAGCTGATGGTGTTGTAAAAGTAATTGATGCATCTGGTAATGTTTTAATGCAACATGATGTGAATGCTGGAGATATCTGGAGAATGTGCCAAACTAAAGACGCACCTATCCAGGACTGGGTAAAATTAGCCGTAACAAGAGCTCGCGCTTCAGAAACACCTGCTGTTTTCTGGTTAGATGAAAACAGAGCACACGATGCAGAATTAATTAAAAAAGTAAATGTATATTTAAAAGACCACGATACAAGTGGTTTAGATTTAAGAATTTTATCACCTGTTGAAGCCACATTGTTTACTTGTGAAAGATTGAAAGCTGGTGAAGACACTATTTCTGTTTCAGGAAACGTATTACGTGATTATTTAACCGATTTATTCCCAATTTTAGAAGTTGGTACAAGTGCAAAAATGTTATCCATTGTACCATTGATGAATGGTGGTGGTTTATTTGAAACAGGTGCTGGAGGTTCTGCTCCAAAGCACGTACAACAATTAATGGAAGAAAACCATTTACGTTGGGATTCTTTGGGTGAATTTTTAGCTTTAGCAGTTTCTTTAGAGCACTTTAGTGAAGTAAATGATAACGCAAAAGCCAAAGTTTTAGGAAAAACATTAGACGATGCTACTGAAAAACTCTTAGAAAACAAAAAAGGTCCTTCAAGAAAAGCAGGTGAATTAGACAATAGAGGGAGTCATTTTTACATCGCTTTATATTGGGCTCAAGAATTGGCTAGCCAGAATGAAGATGCTGCTTTAAAAGCAGAATTTACCCCTATAGCAGAACAATTGGCTGCTAACGAAACGCAAATTGTAGATGAATTAAATAGCATTCAAGGAAAAGCAGCTAATATTGGAGGCTATTACGAACCTAATGCCACATTAATGCAACAAGTAATGCGCCCAAGCGCAACATTTAATAATATTATTAATTAAAATTAAGCTCCTTAAATTAGGAGCTTTTTTTACTTATTTTCAATAACAAATTTTAATAAGACCTTGTACTTGTTAAAATTTGTTATTTTTAACTTTATGAGTTTTATTAAAATTACCGAGCAAGATTCAAAATACAATCATCTCGAAAAGATGAGCACTAAAGAATTGCTCGAAAACATTAATAATGAAGATAAAACGGTACCGTTAGCTGTTGAAAAAGCACTTCCGCAAATAGAAATACTTGTCAACCAAGTTGTTTCAAAGCTAAGTACTGGCGGACGCTTATTTTATATTGGAGCTGGTACAAGTGGTCGACTAGGAATTTTAGACGCATCGGAATGCCCACCTACTTTTGGCGTTTCTTCAGATTTGGTAATAGGAATTATTGCTGGAGGTGATAATGCCATTAGAAATGCTGTCGAAAATGCTGAAGATTCTACAAATCAAGGATGGGAAGATTTAAAAAAATTCGCAATAACATCAAAAGATATTGTTATTGGCATTGCTGCTTCTGGCACCACGCCTTATGTTATATCTGCCTTACAACACTGTAATAAAAATAATATTGTAACAGGAAGTATATCTTGTAACGCAAATAGTCCTTTATCTCAATCAGCTGCATATCCAATAGAAGTAATTGTTGGACCAGAATTTGTAACAGGTAGCTCTCGAATGAAAGCTGGTACCGCTCAAAAACTGGTTTTGAATATGATTACAACCTCTACTATGATAAAGTTAGGACGTATAAAAGGAAATAAAATGGTCGATATGCAACTAAGCAATAATAAATTAGTTGATAGAGGTACAAAAATGATTATGAGCGAGCTTAACTTACCCGAAACCGAAGCAAAACAATTACTTCAAAAGTATAAAAACGTTAGGTTAGCAATTCAAAATTACAATAATGGAAAATAATAAAACAGACAAAAAAACACTATTAAAAGGTATTAAAATAATGGTTTTTTCATTATTTAGTTTTTTTATTGGTCCTACATTTATGCATATGGCCTTAAACAATAAAGAAAAACCACTTTATATGCCAATGCTAATAGTTGGCTGTTTAATTTGCGCTATGGCTGTTATTTTAGCTTTTCGAGGTATAAATACCATAATGAATAGTATTTTTAAAAAGGAGTAAAAGTATCTAATTTTACCTATGTAAGTTCGGTTTTGGTGTAGAAGGATTATAACCAAAATCGCAATCTTCAACTTTAATTCCTAACTGATCCATAATATAGCTTATTATAGCATAATGATGTATGGTATGGCTATTGGCTTGGGCAAATAACGCTTCAACAGTATAATTCATTCTTGTTTTACCAATACCTAAATCATCAATAACAACAACACTGCTATTTTCAATATTAAAATTATTTAAACGATTAATTATGATATTCAAATATTCAGAGGCTGTTAAACAACAAGATTCTACCTTAGTATTGCGTTCTCGAGAAGTTAAATCAACAACACCATTCTTTACATTAAAAATACAATTATAAAAATCAAAAATATGTCTTACATGTGAACCAATACTAGAATAGTATGGGCCTATAGAAACATTACATAATTCTTGGTTAGATAGTTGTGATAATAAGGATTCTGATTTTTTTAGTGTATTTATTGAAGCTTTTATTATAACCTGCATACAAAGAATTTTTGATTAAAATAATAAAAATATTCTACAACTAAACTTAATTTTATTTTCAATAGTCTTCTAAGAATAAATCATAATCAAAAAAACACATTATCGTAAATCTATATTTAATAATAAAAATTTGAAAATTATCTAATTAAAGAAAAGTGCCCATTCTTTTTAAGAATAGATTTATCATATTTTATTAACTCTATAGTAAACCAATAATCATTAGATGGAAGTTTTTCCCCATTAATAGTTCCATCCCATGTAAAATTTCTATCACTATTTAACGCTGTAATAAATTTTCCATATCTGTTAAAAATATTTATTTTTATAAGTCTATATTGAGTTTCATCTATGCCTCGAACTTCCCATAAATCATTAATACCATCATTATTAGGTGTAAAAAACTTTGGATAACCTAATATAAAAATTTGTTTTTTTGTAATTTTATTACAAGGAGTTGAGTCTTTAACATAAATTGTGTTTATTCCTGAAGGAACATTATAAAATGTATGTTTATTTGAGGTTCCCACAAAACTAATTCCATTAATAGAATATTGATAATCTTCATTTCCAACAATACTCACTTTTACCGAATTTTTGCCTCCTTCAACTATAGTTTCTATTTTATCAAAAATAAGAGCTTCTGATTTAACTACAGAGAAAGTTTTAGAGTTTGAACATTCTAAACCATTATTATTTAAATTATAAGCTATATGAGTATAAGTATCAGGAATACTCGTATAAAAATCTTTGTCAGTAGAAACAATATTATCATTACTATCAATCCATTCAAACCTATTATTAATACTATTACCTGATATTTTTACTAAAGAATCTTCACAAATAACATAAGTGTCTTCTAAGTCTATAATAGGCAAACGATTAACTATTAAAGTTAGTGGTACAATACCAGAACAACTTAAATCACTCTTATCAACCCTAACCCAAATTTCAGATGCTTTTGATGTATAAAATCTACTCGCAATTTCATTTTCAGTAATTTGAGCGTCATTAAAACTTGGAAAGTACCTAATAATGTCTGTATTGGCTAAATTTAATTTAGATCTGATAAAATCTTTTTCAAAACCTAATGAAAAAAGACCTACTAAATCATCAGTGCCTGCTTCTAAAAAACCACAGGCAGATACTTCAGATATTTCCCCTAAATTTGTTTTAACAGTATTTAACTTAAATGAGCAAACATCAAAACAACCTTTTTCATTTACAGCTGTAATAAATATAACCTGGTTAGGTCTCTTATTTACATAAATATCTGGTTCAGCTATTCTATTAATATCTAAATCCCTATCTCTTTTACTTTCATAGAAAAATAAATCCTCATTTAATTCTGGTTTAGTAATATTATCACGAATGTTGAAAAGATTAAATGTAGATATTCCATCTGCATCATCATCACATTGAATCAATTGTTGATCTTCTTTTAAATTAGGAACCTGCGATATATTAACTCGTTTATTAACTTTAATATACCTGCCATTAATTCTAATATTTGCGACAATATTATACATACCTTCTTTAGTATAAACATGATCAGGTAGAATGTCATTTGAAGTATTACCATCATCAAAATCCCAACTAATAGATTCTATATTAGAATAAGTATCGACCTCAAAAGATAAAGGAATACCTACACACCCGTTCTCCCCCAATATTCTTGTTCTAAAATAAGATTGAATAAAACTAGGTAAACCTAATCTTGATTTATTTGGAAGTAAATTAATAGAATTATGAATATAATTTGAACTTACACCATAATTATTTGGCTTAACAATTTCACCAAGATATTCCGTTCCTTCATTTAAATTAATCGATAAAGCTCTATAAATTTTTCCATTATTAGCTAATTGTAGGGCTCCAGCAGATAAATTGTTAGTTTCTTCATGCAATACAATAGCATTCTCAAGCGGATTTGCATTGGACAAATCATATTGATATAATAAATTTTTTCTCACTGAATCAGGTTGAAAATTAGCAGTATTCTCATTAAACATGCCCTGTCTGATCAATGTTGCATATAAAAAGTTGGAATCATTTGAAAACTCTAAACCATTAACAGAAACCACTTCAAAAAAACTTAGCGAAGTTAATAAATTTCTCTTATTACTTACCGTACCATTTATACTGTTAAAATCAAAAACAGCTAGATGGTTTGATAACTCTTGCTCTCTATAATTAGCACAGGCTATTTTTTTACCATCTGGTGAAAATTTCATAGCGCCTTCTTGCACTCCATTATAAAACAATCCATCTGTAATTACAGGACTTTCTATCCTACCATCTGGAATAATATTAAATGCATAAAATGATGTATATTCATTATTTATATTTTTTTTAGTGGTCATTAACCATATTGATTCTCCATCATTATTATGAACTGCAGACAATTTACCGACTCCATCACCTTCTAATAAAGAAATGTTTTTTTCTATAACTTTACCCAATCCATTATTTAAGTTCATATCAATTATAGAATAACGTAAACCAAAATAAGAACTCGTAGTAAAAACATAATAAATATTTTTTGTCTTTATTAAAGGAACTATAATTATATTAAATAAAACATCGGGACTTATGTTAGGATTTAAAACTCCTCCTGTTGATATAGGATCTACAAGAACTCCGTTAATCATAATATTATGGTTTTTATTCCATATATTTATACCATTAGAATAGAATAAAAGTTCTCCTTTTCTATTAGATATAGTTACACAAGCATCTTTAGCTATCATTTCTCCATCATATTTTACTTGAGTTTCACCATCAAAGACAAAACCCATGCCTGACTTTTCGCCAAAGTACCATAGGTTTGTCTCATTTTGAGATATTAAACTACTATAAGTAAAAAGTAACAAAAAAAGTATAGTAAACTTCACAGATTTTTAGGTTATATTTTTTAAGCAAACTAAATTTAACTTCTAAAATCACTAATAATTTATAATTTTTAAAGGGTAATAAATTTACAAAAAACATTTTCATTTATGTTGACTTATATATTTTTAAATAAGTCTTACATAACACATAAAACAAATTTAAAACAAAAAACCC
>NZ_JTDV01000006.1 GCF_000943555.1 Neotamlana nanhaiensis
TCTCGGCTATGAGTAGTTGCGTGGGTTAGCACTTAACTTTACAAGTACACACCAAACTGAAAATCCGCGAGGATTTTCAGAAGTAGGCGAGAACAAGCAATTACTTATAGCCATTGTTGGGCATAGTTTTTATTAAAATGAGTTAATTACAGTTACACCACTGCTTTTAAACTTATTCATTTCAGGTAATATCTCTATACTTTCTTCAAGTGAAATAGTTTTCTCTAAAAGTTTATCTGGAGTTAGTTTTCCTGTTTTTATCATTTCTAAAATTTCGTGGTATTTGTATGCTTGCATACCGTGACTTCCTAATATTTCAAGTTCATCAGCAATTACTTTATCCATTGGTATTTGTGGATGTTTATGAGAACCAGCCATTAAGCCAACTTGTATATGTTTTCCTCTTTTTCGAAGATTAGAAATTGAGTTAAAGCAAGTTTCTTGATGACCTAAAGCATCTAGAGAAACGTGAGCACCTCCTTTAGTTAATTCCTTTATTTCTCCAATTATATCTTTTGAATTTTTACTATTAATTATTTCTATGGCACCAAGTTCCTTTGCTAGATTTAAGGTTTTATCATTTATATCTACTGCAATTACTTGTGCACCTAAAGCATTTGCTATCATAATAGCAGATAAGCCAACACCACCACAACCGTGTACTGCAACAAATTCACCACCTTTTAGCCCACCTTGTTCAACAACAGCTCTAAATGAAGTTATAAATCTGCATCCAAGTATACAGGCAGTTTCATATGTTATTTCATCGGGTAACTTCACAAGGTTTAAATCTGCGTGATTTAAGGCCATATATTCTGCAAATGAACCCCAATGTGTAAATCCAGGCTGTGATTGATTGTCGCAAACTTGATGGTTTCCAGAATGACATTGATAACAACTGCCACATCCACCTACAAAAGGAACTGTAACACGGTCACCTATTTTAAAATTTTTAATATCCTTTCCAATTTCCACAATTTCTCCTGCTAATTCGTGTCCCGGAACGTGAGGCAATATTATATCACTATCGTGTCCTTGCCAAGCGTGCCAATCGCTTAAACACATACCTGTTGCTTTAATTTTTATTACTACTCCGTGACTTTTTGGTTTTGGATAAGAGACATTATTTATTTGAATTTTTCCTTTAAATTCCTCAAATACGGCTGCTTTCATTTTTTTTATATTTTTTCAAATTATGCACAACAAGGAATAACATTACTCCCTAAAGTTTAAAGTTAAGATTTTTTTAGGTATTTAGCTACAAACAATAGCCTCAAAAGTAAAACCAAGTTTAGCAAAATGTTCTAATACTTTTGGTAGGGCATATTGCATGTTGTTTTGTGCTTTTACACTATCATGGAACACGATTATGCTTCCGCTTTTAGCGTTGTTAATTACGTTATTTAAACAGGTTTGGTTGGTTATATTTTTATCCCAATCAAACGAAATAACATCCCACATAATTATTTTATAACCCAAGTTAATAAGTTGTTTACCTTGTTTGTTGGTTATTTTACCGTATGGCGGACGAAATAATTTCTGAGTTCTTAATTCTGAATTCTGATTGTGCGAGTCTATTGCTTTTTGTGCTTCAAGCGTATTTTCTATATAAGTTTCTGTTGGCGTTTTCCAACCTTTTAAATGATTGTGCGTATGGTTTCCAACCGAATGCCCTTCAGAAATCACAGCATTAAAAATGTCTGGGTGTTTTTCAATGTTATTGCCAATACAAAAGAAGGTAGCCTTGGCTTGGTATTGTTTTAAGGTTTTTAGCACCCAAAGTGTAACTTCGGGTGTTGGGCCATCATCAAAAGTTAAATACAACACCTTTTTGGTTGCAGGTATGTCCCAAACATAGTTTGGAAACAACTTTTTTGCAACCGTTGGGGTTTTAATAGGAGTTAAGGTCATGCCTTATGCCAATTAATTTGTTGTATCTATTTGTATAGAACTGCTACTATCTTGCGGTAAATCTAATTCCGTTTGAGCTTCATCCTCGCGAGTGCCTTCATCTCCATAAAAATATCTAAACGCTCTTAAATGGTTGTTAAATACTTCGCCTTCTTTTTCGGCAAATTCTAAATCGTTTGCAACCAATACATCAAGTAATGCCTTGTAACGTTGTATGTCGGTATAAATATCTTCAAATAAACGCTCTTGCTTTTCAATTTTTAAACTGCTGTAATAGCTTAAGTTTTCCTGATATTTTAAAGCGACTTGTTTGTATAAATTACGAGCTTTTTCTTTGTTACCTACTTCGTAGTATGCACTTATGTAAGGCTCTAATAAGGTGTAATAGCCAAAGTAATCAACTGGCATATTTTCCATAGCTATATCGGCTATTTCTTCTGCCTTTTTAGGTGCATCGTTATTAATAAGTTGCTCTACTAAACGTGCTAAATTGCCACGGTAGGTAATGGAGTTTTTACGGGTTTCTGGGTCGTGATAAATGTTGGCACTACCGCTATTACCCCAATCCCATTTTTTTACCTTCTCGTACATTAAATCGGCATCAACACGTCCCATGTCAAACGGATTGTTTTTATCAATTTCAGTCCTTATTGGTACTAGTTTGTAACACATGCCGTCTAACTGCAGGTAGTTTTTCATCCATAAATAATCGTCGTCACCAAAGCTTCCGCCGGTAAAATAAATTGGGCGTTTCCATTCGTTATTAGCAACAATATCGAGCATCAGTAAACGATTTTTGTAAAGCGCACCACCTTTAACTTCAATATCAATATACGGAACAATTTTATCGGCATCTTTGGGTTTTACAATACCAGATTTTAACGCATTTACTTTGTTAACCGGAATACGTAAATGCGGCGTAGGCATGTAGGTGGCGTTTAAATCTTGACTGCGAATTTGCGAAAGGTCGTAGCCTTTTTGTTCTAAAACATACTTGTATTTTGTTCTCGGGTTATCACTTTGAACAAAATCTAAAAACTGATTAATATCAAGTGTATCCTTAATTACATTTTCAATAACAATATAATCGTTGGTGCCGTATTGGTAGTTTTTATGTACTAACTGCGACGGTATTGGATCACTTTCGTAAGCCTTACGTTTCATTTGGTCGATATACCAATCGGTTTGAAATAAACTTGTATTTACTACACGCACATCGGTACGGTAACCTTCAATTTCTTGGGCGTACCAAAGAGCAAACGTATCGTTATCTCCAATGGTAAATAAAATGGCGTTTTCGGCACAGGAATCAAGATACATTTTAGCCATTGCTTTGGCGGTGTATTTTTCAGATCGGTCGTGGTCGTCCCAGTTATTAGCGGCCATAATGGTTGGTACTAAAACTAAACATGCCACACTAATGGCTGGGGCTAGTAATTTAGAGTTTACTTTAGCTTTTAAAGCATCAAAAATGGCGTAAACCCCAAAACCAATCCAAAGGGCAAATACATAAAATGAACCAACTACCGAGTAATCGCGCTCACGCGGTTCAAACGGACGAACATTGGTGTAAACTTGAATGGCTAAACCGGTAAATAAGAAGAATACTAGCATAACCCAAAAGCGCTTTCTGTCTTTATTAAACAAGAAGAAGAAACCTATTAATCCTAAAATTAATGGTAGTAAATAATAGGTGTTTCTGGCTTTATTGTTTTTAACATCGCTTGGTAAATTGTCTTGCGAGTAGCCTAAATGCCATTCGTCTATAAATTTTATGCCTGTAATCCAGTTGCCGTGGTTGTCGTAGCGACCTTGTATATCATCTTGTCTTCCAGAGAAATTCCACATAAAATAACGCCAGTACATATAACCTAATTGATATTCAAAAAGGTAAGCGATATTACTCGCTAACGATGGTTTTTCAATTTCAATATTGTTTTTTTCTGTTTTTAAGAAGTTATTATAATCTTCGTAATCTACATTCCCTTGAGCGACTTGGTTTTTAAATTCGCTAATTTGTGCTTTGTATTGCGTAATTTGGTTTAAGGCATAAGCATTGGCTTGGTCTTCGGGTAAGCCAGCGTTTGTTGCGGCTCTGTAAAAATCGTTTTGTAAACCTGGTTTTACTTTAAAATTTAAAAATCCAGAAAACATCATGTAATTCTCGGCATGTTCGGCACTCCACATACGTGGTAAAATAGACGCATGTTTCGAGTTATAATTTTGCTTAGCATTTTTGTAATCGTTTACAATAACATATTCGCCTTTTTCTTCATCTTTTTCATATTTAGGTTTGTCGTCTATGTACGGATTGTTATCATCTAAATAAGCATATTGGTCTGTAAATTGTGGTCCATAAAACAAGTGTGTTTCTGGGTATTGTTCTAGGTTGTAATAAGCTAGAAGTTCACGAGCACTCGATGGGTTGTTTTCGTTAATAACCACATTAGCATTCGCGCGAATAGGTAGCATTAACCATGTTGAAAAACCAATAATTACAAAGGTTAGACAAAGTACGGCAGTATTTAAATGTACATAACC
Organism: Neotamlana nanhaiensis; assembly: GCF_000943555.1. Taxonomy (GTDB): domain Bacteria; phylum Bacteroidota; class Bacteroidia; order Flavobacteriales; family Flavobacteriaceae; genus Neotamlana; species Neotamlana nanhaiensis. The sequence goes on from NZ_JTDV01000006.1 coordinate 4,453, forward strand.
TTTTTTTCTCGTGAAGCGTAATCCATAGTTAATAAGAGCAATTAGTACAATAAGCGCAATAATTGATCCTGAATTAAAGGGCAACCCAATGCTGTTTACAAAAAATATCTCCGACATTGAAAATATTTTAAGAATGTTAGGCGCTAAAAGTTTAAAAATGAATAATAAAACGGCAACCGAAGCCACATTGGCAATAATAAAGTTTTTTAAGGTAACAGTTTTGTAGTTTTTAAAGTAGTAAATAAGTCCGATAGCAGGAATAGTTAACAATCCCATAAAATGTACTCCAAACGATAAACCAATAATAAAAGCAATTAAAACTAACCATCGATTACCGCGTGGGTTATCCATATCTTGTTCCCAACGTAGGCCTAACCAAAATAGTACTGACATAATTAAAGTCGCCATCGCATAAACCTCAGTTTCTACGGCGTTAAACCAAAACGAATCGGTAAAGGCAAAAGCTAAACTACCTACTAAACCACTTCCTAAAATAGCCATGGCTTTAGGTTGTGTGATTTCAGAGTTGGTACCAACTAACTTTTTTAGGAGTAAAGTTATGGTCCAGAACATGAATAAAATAGTAAAAGCACTCGACACGGCACTCATCATATTCATCATCCAACCTACAAGTTCGTTATTGCCAAAAGTAAATATAGAGAAAAATGCACCCATCATTTGAAAAAGTGGCGCTCCAGGTGGGTGACCAACTTGTAGCTTCGATGAGGTTAAAATATATTCGCCAGCATCCCAAAAACTTACTGTTGGTTCTACGGTTAAACTATATGTAATTAAAGCGATTAAAAAAGAGAACCAGCCTAAAATAGTGTTCCATTTTTTAAAGTTGAATTGTGCCATTTTTCTGTGTTTAATTGCTTTGGCGAATTTAACAATAATTACGTTACAGCAAATCTTTTTAAGTAAACGTTATGTTTTAACTATTATTTTTTTAAAAAATACTTGTAGATATAAAAGTTTGTTTTAAATTTGCACCCTCAATTACACAATGGCCTATGGTGTAACTGGCAACACGTCTGGTTTTGGTCCAGAAGAGTCTAGGTTCGAGCCCTAGTAGGCCAACGTAAATTTAAACCCTTGCTTTGATTAGTAAGGGTTTTTTGTTTTTAGGATAAAAGTTTGTGGGGCGAGAAGTTTATGCTGAGCGTAGCCGAAGTGAGCCCTAGTAGGCCAACGTAAATTTAAACCCTTGCTTTAATTAGTGAGGGTTTTTTGTTTTTAGGATAAAAGTTTGTGGGCGAGAAATTGTCAGACTTTATACGAAGTTTGTGTTCAGTTTGTCTGTTGTGTTCAAGTTAGGTAAGGTCGAATTGGCTTTTAAAGGCGCACTTGAATTAAGCGTTAAATGTCTAAGTTGTTAAGGTTTTTTGTTTGTAATCAAATAAATTGTTTCATGGATTTATCCTAAAATCCTTTAAAAATCAATAAAATATTATATATTTGCAGCGTTGAAAGGCGAAAAATTAATTGAGGGGACGGAAAGTCCCCTCTTTTTATACTAAAAAATGTTGCGAACAAAAGTTTTAGAACTACTAGAAGGCGCGTTGCAAGAACGTTCCGAT
>NZ_JTDV01000007.1 GCF_000943555.1 Neotamlana nanhaiensis
GCGAGAAGTTTATGCTGAGCGTAGCCGAAGTGAGCCCTAGTAGGCCAACGTAAATTTAAACCCTTGCTTTAATTAGTGAGGGTTTTTTGTTTTTAGGATAAAAGTTTGTGGGCGAGAAATTGTCAGACTTTATACGAAGTTTGTGTTCAGTTTGTCTGTTGTGTTCAAGTTAGGTAAGGTCGAATTGGCTTTTAAAGGCGCACTTGAATTAAGCGTTAAATGTCTAAGTTGTTAAGGTTTTTTGTTTGTAATCAAATAAATTGTTTCATGGATTTATCCTAAAATCCTTTAAAAATCAATAAAATATTATATATTTGCAGCGTTGAAAGGCGAAAAATTAATTGAGGGGACGGAAAGTCCCCTCTTTTTATACTAAAAAATGTTGCGAACAAAAGTTTTAGAACTACTAGAAGGCGCGTTGCAAGAACGTTCCGATTTATTTTTAATCGATTTTACCATCAATACCGAAAATCATATTAAAGTGATTATTGATGGTGATAACGGTGTTTTAGTAGAAGATTGTATTTTTGTAAGTAGAGCCATTGAGCATAATTTAGATCGTGAAGAAGAAGATTTCTCGCTCGAAGTTATGTCGGCAGGCGCCACCGCACCATTAGTGCATAATCGTCAGTATAAAAAAAATCAAGGCCGAACGCTAAAGGTAAAAACAGCTTCAACCGAAATTGAAGGCGAACTTACCCAAGCAAACGATACCGAAATAATCCTAAACTGGAAAGTGCGCGAGCCAAAGCCAGTAGGTAAAGGTAAAGTAACAGTAAAAAAGGAAGCAAAAATTCCTTATCAAGATATTATAGAAGCAAAAGTTATGATAAAATTTTAATTGAGTTATGGAAAATGTCGCGTTAATAGAATCTTTTTCAGAATTTAAAGATGATAAGCTAATTGACAGAGTTACGTTAATGGCTATTTTAGAGGACGTATTTAGAAGCGCCCTTAAAAAGAAATATGGAGACGATGATAATTTCGATATTATTGTAAACCCAGATAAAGGCGATTTAGAAATTTGGAGAAACAGAATTGTGGTTGCTGATGATGAAGTTGAGGATGAAAATCAAGAAATATCATTAACCGATGCTCGTAAAATTGAACCAGATTTCGAAGTAGGAGAAGATGTGTCTGAAGAAGTGAAATTAATCGATTTAGGTCGTCGTGCTATTTTAGCATTGCGTCAAAACTTAATTTCAAAAATTCACGAACACGACAACACTATTATCTATAAGCAATTTAAAGATTTAATAGGTGAAATTTATACCGCTGAAGTACATCATATTCGTCATAGAGCAGTTATATTGTTAGATGATGAAGGTAATGAAATTGTGCTTCCAAAAGACAAACAAATTCCATCAGATTTCTTTAGAAAAGGGGATAACGTAAGAGGTGTAATTGAAGCAGTAGAGCTTAAAGGAGCAAAACCAGCTATTATTATGTCGAGAACCTCGCCATTATTTTTAGAGAAATTGTTCGAGCAAGAAATACCAGAAGTTTTCGATGGTTTAATTACCATTAAAAATGTGGTTAGAATACCAGGAGAAAAAGCAAAAGTAGCGGTAGATTCATATGATGATAGAATCGATCCAGTAGGCGCTTGTGTTGGTATGAAAGGATCTCGTATTCACGGTATTGTACGCGAATTAGGAAACGAAAATATCGATGTAATTAACTACACCAATAACTTACAGTTGTTCATTACTAGAGCGTTGAGTCCTGCACGTGTTACTTCTATTAAATTAGATGAAGAAAATAAACGTGCCGAGGTGATTTTAAAACCAGAAGAGGTAAGTAAAGCTATTGGTCGTGGCGGACATAACATTCGTTTAGCTGGTCAATTAACTGGTTTCGAAATTGATGTGTTTAGAGAAGGCGCCGAAGAAGACGTAGAACTAACCGAGTTTTCAGATGAAATTGAAGGTTGGATTATTGAAGAGTTTAGTAAAGCTGGATTAGATACCGCAAAAAGCGTTTTAGAGCAAGAGGTAGACGATTTAGTGAAACGAACAGATTTAGAAGAAGAAACTATTATCGACGTTATTAGAATTTTAAGAGAAGAATTCGAAGAATAACATATATATTTGAGTATTTTAAAGGCAATTTATGGCTGAAACAATAAGATTAAATAAAGTATTACGCGAACTTAACATTTCTTTAGATCGTGCTGTGGAGTTTTTAGACTCCAAAGGTGTCGAAATAGAGAAGCGTCCCACAACAAAAATTTCAGAAGAAACATATAAAATTCTTTCTGATGAATTTGAGACCGACGCGAACAAAAAAGTGAAGTCGCAAGCAGTAAGTGAAGCAAAGCTAAAAGAAAAGGAAGATTTGCGTATTAAGCGCGAAAAAGAACTTGAAGCTAAGCAAAAAGCCCAAGATGAAGCCCGCGAAGCTCAAGAAAAAGCGCAGCAAGAAGCGCAAAAAAATGAGGTTGTTAAAGCCACTAAAACGCTTACTGGACCAAAACAAGTTGGTAAAATAGATTTAGAACCTAAAAAGGTAGAAAAGCAACCAGAGCCCGAAGCGCCTAAAGCTGAAACTAAAAAGCCAGAAGAGCCTGTTAAAAAGGTTGAAGAAACACCTAAAGTAGAAGCGCCTAAAGCAGTAGAGAAACCAGAGGTAAAAGTTGAAGCACCTGTTGCAAAACCAAAAGCAACAGAAGCGCCTAAAGAGGAAGCTCCAAAAACCGAAACGCCTATTTCTGGTGGTCGTGTAAAAACCCAGTATCAAAAGCTTACTGGTCCTAAAATTGCGGGTGATAAAATAGATTTATCACAATTTAATAAGCCTAAAAAGAAAAAGGACGATAAGAAAACCGATGCCAAAGATGGTGCTGGTGCTCAAAATAAAAGAAAACGCCGCAGAATTAGTAAAACAGGTGGCGGAGCGCCAAACGATAACAGAGGCGGAAACAATAATAATAACAATAACAGAAACGATCGCTTTAAAGGTAAAGGACGCGGGAGAACCGTAGTTAAAGAAGAGCCTAGCGAAGAAGATGTTAAAAAACAAGTACGTGAAACGCTTGAAAAACTTCAAGGTAAATCTAGTAAAGGTCGCGGAGCTAAATATCGTAGAGATAAACGTGACCAACATAGAGACCAAACCGAAAGAGAATTACAAGCCGAAGCAGCAGAAAGTAAAATATTAAAAGTAACCGAGTTTGTAACGGCAAGTGAGGTTGCAACTATGATGGATGTTGGGGTAACTCAAATTATTTCGGCGTGTATGTCGTTAGGAATGATGGTAACCATGAACCAACGTTTAGATGCTGAAACCTTATCAATTGTAGCTGAAGAATTCGGTTATAAAGTAGAGTTTGTTACTGCCGATATCGAGGAAGCTATTGAAGAGGTTGAAGACAAACCAGAAGATTTATTACCACGTGCGCCAATTGTTACCGTAATGGGACATGTCGATCATGGTAAAACATCGCTGTTAGATTACATTCGTGAAGAAAACGTAATTGCGGGAGAATCTGGTGGAATTACACAGCATATTGGTGCCTATGGTGTTCAATTAGAGAGCGGACAAAAAATTGCTTTCCTTGATACACCGGGTCACGAGGCCTTTACAGCAATGCGTGCTCGTGGTGCTCAAATTACCGATATCGCTATTATTGTAGCTGCTGCCGACGATGATATTATGCCGCAAACAAAAGAAGCAATTTCGCATGCGCAAGCTGCGGGTGTGCCAATTGTTTTCGCAATAAATAAAATAGATAAACCAGATGCTAACCCAGACAGAATTAAGGAAGGTTTAGCAAATATGAATCTTTTAGTTGAAGATTGGGGTGGTAAAATTCAATCGCACGATATTTCGGCTAAATTTGGTACTGGTGTAAACGAATTACTTGAAAAAGTATTACTTGAAGCCGAACTTTTAGAGCTCAAAGCAAACCCAGAAAAACCAGCAATTGGAGCTGTGGTTGAAGCTTATTTAGATAAAGGTCGTGGTTATGTATCTACAGTATTAGTGCAAGCAGGTACACTTCGTGTTGGCGATTATGTGTTAGCTGGTCAACATAGTGGTAAAGTAAAAGCAATGCATGATGAGCGTGGACACGATGTGGCAGAAGCTGGTCCGTCAACGCCAGTATCTATTCTTGGTTTAGATGGTGCACCACAAGCGGGTGATAAATTTAATGTATTTGAGGATGAGCGTGAAGCGAAACAAATTGCTGCTAAACGAGCGCAGTTACAACGTGAACAATCAGTAAGAACGCAACGTCATATTACACTTGATGAGATTGGACGTCGTATTGCTTTAGGTGACTTCCAAGAGTTAAACATTATCCTTAAAGGTGATGTGGATGGTTCTGTTGAAGCCTTAACCGATTCGTTCCAAAAACTATCAACCGAAGAAATTCACGTAAATATTATACACAAAGGCGTTGGTGCCATTACCGAAAGTGATGTATTGTTAGCTTCGGCTTCCGATGCGATTATTATCGGATTTAATGTGCGTCCTGTTGGTAATGCAAGAGCTATAGCAGATAAAGAAGAAATCGATATCAGAACATACTCAATTATCTACGATGCTATTAACGATCTTAAAGATGCTATGGAAGGTATGTTATCTCCAGAGCTTAAAGAAGAAGTTACAGGTACCGCAGAAATTAGAGAAATATTTAAAGTCTCTAAAATTGGTAGCATTGCAGGATGTATGGTTACTAATGGTAAGATATTTAGAAACTCTGGTGTGCGTTTAATTCGCGATGGTGTTGTAGTTCATACTGGTGAGTTAGCTTCATTAAAACGTTTTAAAGACGATGTAAAAGAAGTATCGAAAGGCTACGATTGTGGTATGCAAGTTAAAGGTTATAACGACATCAAGGAAGGCGATATTATTGAAGCCTTCCACGAAGTTGAAGTTAAAAAGAAGTTGTAATTTTTACAATTTTATAAAATAGAAATAACCGTTTAGGTTGTATTATTAAGGTCGGAAAATTATTTCCGACCTTTTTTTGTTTTTTTATTGAAGGTAAATTTTAAAAGCTCAAAAAATGCTAATAACCATTAAAGAGCAAGAGTGTCCCCTATAAAAAGGGGGGGGTCAGGGGTGTGTTACTTCAAATAGCAATCAATTAAAAAACAAGTAGGAGTGTTTTCTTTAAAAAACGAGAGTAAGCGTTCTGCTATTTTTCAAAACTCTATTCCGAAATTTATGAAGGACATTTGTTTTTAAATGATTATGGTAAGTTGTCTTTAAAATCGTAACTCCTAAAAAGGAATCAGCAAGAGTGTCCCCTCTAAAAAGAGGGGAGTCAGGGGTGTGTAATGATGGAATAGCTTGAGGTAAGCTGAAATGAGTGTATATTTTCCATAAAAAAGACGAGTCGAAGTAATGTATCAAATCCACTACCAAAACCTTTTCATACAAAAAAAAGCAACCAAGATAAAATCTCAATTGCTTTATAATTTTCGATAAACGGTTTTAGCGTGTTTTAGCTTTTTTTTGGTTTAAAAATAAACGCACTTGGGAATGTTTTCTTAATCGATTTTAAAGCTCTGTCGGCTTCTAATCGTGTTCTAAAATTGCCAGCCCAAACTTTAAAATTTGGTGCTTCATATTGTAATGTAGGGTGCCAACTGGTGTACACTTCGCTAAACTCTTTTTGCGCAGTTTGAGCACCATTTCTATGACCCGAATATACTTGAATTTTATAACGTTCCGAATCGGTTTCGTTGGCGTTAATTTCCTTTTTTATAGCCAGTAATTCTTTAATTTTAGGGTCTTCATTTATGGTTATTGTTCCTTCTTGAGCAAATAAATTATTATGGCTTAAAGCTAACATGCTTAAGGTTAGCAAAATGACTTTTGGGTTTAATACTTTCATTACTAGATGGGTTTATACAAATGTATACGTTATTAATTAAACTACGGATTATTTTTTTATTTAGATTCGCTCTAAATTAATAATTAACACATATTGAACATTTATAAAATGGACTTTAAGTGTTACTTTTGCGAGAGATTTTAATTGATTTATTCTTTTTAACCATAAGAAAAAATCATACCAAAGTTTAGAAGTTAATTCAACCAATAATATGAAACAGGTGATTCACCGAAAATTAAGTAAAAACTTACTTCGTTCAAGCTTAATTATTTTATTAGCGTTTACAACTGTTCTTTCTGCGCAAGAAGGAGATCCAGCAAAAGGAAAATCATTATTCAATGCCAACTGTGCGGCTTGTCATCAACTTGATAAAAAAATGACAGGGCCAGCACTTCGTAATGTCGAACAGCGTTTAGCTGACGATGAAGGCTTAGATCGTGCTTGGATACACGCTTGGGTTCGTAACAGTCCAGGAGTTATTAAATCTGGCGATGCATATGCTAATAAAGTGTATAACGAATTTGGTGGAGCTGCTATGACAGCTTTTCCACAATTATCAGACGATGATATCAATAACATTCTAGCGTACACCGCGCAGGAGAAAGCGGCACCAGCTCAAAATGCAGCGGTTGCTGTTACGGGTACTGATGGTGGTGGTTCTACAAGTGGTGTGTCTAACGAAATTGTTTTAGGAGCTTTAGCGGTATTGTTTATTTTACTTGCTTTGGGGCTTTATTTAGTAAACAAAACATTACGACGTTTTGCAGCTGCTCAAAATATTGAGTTGCCAGAAACCGCAAAAAGAACACCGCTTTGGAAAGCGTTTGTGCAAAATCAATTTTTAATGATTGTTGTTGCGATTTTCTTTTTGCTTTCTAGTGCATATTTTGTTTACGGTTACTTGTCGCAAGTTGGGGTAGATCAAGGGTATCAGCCTGTTCAGCCTATTCATTTTTCTCATAAAGTGCATGCTGGTGATAATGGTATCGATTGTAAATATTGTCACTCTTCAGCTCGAGTTAGTAAAACTTCAGGTATTCCATCTTTAAATGTTTGTATGAACTGTCATAAGTCGATTTATGAGTACAATGGAGAAACATCTCCAGAGTATTCTAAAGAATTCTATGATGGAGAAATACAAAAGCTTTATGCTGCGGCAGGTTGGAATGATGCCGATCAAAAATATACAGGAGAATCTAAACCAGTAAAATGGGTTCGTATTCATAATTTACCAGACTTTGCTTATTTTAATCACTCACAGCACGTTACTGTTGCTGGTGTTGAGTGTCAAACTTGTCACGGTCCAGTTGAGGAAATGGAAATTATGTATCAACATGCACCATTAACAATGGGATGGTGTATTAACTGTCACCGTGAAACTAATGTTGCGGTAAAAGACAATGCTTATTACGAGAAAATTCATGAAGAATTATCTAAAAAGTATGGTGTTGAAGAGTTGACAGCGGCTCAAATGGGTGGTTTAGAATGTGGTAAGTGCCACTATTAATTAACAAGAAGTAATTCAATTATATAATATGTCATCAAACAAGAAATACTGGAAAAGTGTTGAAGAGCTTAACGAGAATAGCTCTATTGTTGAGACGCTAAAACAAAACGAGTTTGTAGAAGAAATTCCTACTGATGAATTTTTAGGAGATAAAGAAACATTAGAGTCTACATCTACAACCCGACGCGATTTCTTAAAATATATTGGTTTTAGTACGGCTGCGGCTTCGTTGGCAGCTTGTGAAGGGCCAGTGAAAAAATCTATTCCATACGTAGTGCAGCCAAAGGAAATTATTCCTGGAGTAGCTAACTATTATGCGACTACAATTGCAAATGGTTTCGATTTCGCTAGTGTTTTAGTTAAAACCAGAGAAGGTCGTCCCATTAAAATTGAAAACAATTCGCTTGCAGGTACTCACGGAAGTGCTAATGCAAGAGTTAATGCCTCTGTTTTAGGTTTATACGATAGTTTGCGTGTTCAAGGGCCGAAACAAGACGATAAAACTATTTCTTGGGGTACGTTTGATGCCGAAACTACAAAGCAATTAACCGAGATTGCTGCGGCAAACAAAAATATTGTGTTATTAACACAAACTTTTGCTAGTCCATCTACCGATAAATTGATTGCTGAGTTTTCTGAAAAATACGGTAATGTGTCTCATGTTGTGTACGATGCTGTTTCAGAATCTGCGGCATTAGATGCGTATCAAGCGAAATATGGAGAACGCGGTTTAGCCGATTACGATTTCTCTAAAGCCATGACCATAGTTTCTGTTGGTGCAGATTTCTTAGGCGATTGGCAAGGTGGCGGATTTGATTCTGGTTACGCTAAAAACAAAGTGCCGAATCATGGGAAAATGTCGCGCCATATTCAATTTGAGGCAAACATGTCGTTATCTGGTGCAAATGCAGATAAGCGTGTGCCTGTAACACCTACCGAGCAAAAATTAGCATTAGCTAAATTATATACATTAATAGTTGGCGGATCGGTTTCTGTAAATTTACCAGAACATATTGATGCGGCTGTTAAAAAAGCGGCTGCCGAACTTAAGGCTGCAGGAAGTAAAGCAGTTGTTGTAACTGGTTTACAAGATGTAAATGCACAAACCTTGGTTTTAGAAATTAACCAAGTATTAGGTAGTAAGGCTTTTAATCCGTCTACACCTATAAAAACAAGACAAGGTAGCAATGCGCAAGTAGCGCAATTAGTTACCGATATGAAAGCAGGTAAAGTAGCTGCGATTATAATGAGTGGTGTTAACCCGATTTATACATTACCAAATGCTGCTGATTTTGCTGAAGGTTTAAAGAAAACCGAACTTTCGATTGCCTTTTCATTAAAAGAAGATGAAACGTCTTCTTTAACCAATTACATAGCGGCGGCTCCTCACTATTTAGAGTCTTGGGGAGATGTTGAGCTTAAGAAAGGTCATTTTGCCTTAACACAGCCAACTATTCGTCCGTTATTTGATACAAGACAATTTCAGGATGCTTTATTAAAGTGGACTGGTAACGATGTATCGTATCACGATTACATTAAAAATACTTGGAATAGTGATGTTCTTGGAGGAGCTTCTTTCAATCAAGCACTTCACGATGGTGTGTTTACATCAGTGGCTTATGCTTATAACGGTGCTTCATCAAAAACAGTAACTACTTCCGAAACGTCTTTAAAGGATAAAAAAGAAAGAACTTGGGTTGGTGGTGTTATTCATGGCGCAGCCGTGGGTATTGGTTTAAAAGAAGAAGATAAAGACGAATACATTACAACAACTAAAACATCTACAATAGCTGGATCAACGACTGTTAATGGTGTTAATGTTGTAAGTGGTGTAGCTGCAGCAAAAGCATTAGCGTCATCTGCAAAATCTAATGGATTAGAGCTAGTTTTATATTCTAAAACTGGTATGGGTGATGGTCAACAAGCTAACAACCCATGGTTACAAGAGTTTCCAGATCCAATTTCTCGTGTTTCCTGGGATAACTATTTAACAGTATCTAAAAGTGATGCTGAAAAGTTAGGTTTAGAAAACGTTCACGTTGCTACGGGAGCTTTAGATGGTAGTTATGCCGATGTAACCGTTAACGGTGTTACTTTAAAGAATGTGCCGGTGTTAATTCAACCAGGTCAGGCTAAAGGTTCTGTTGGTATTTCATTTGGTTATGGTCGTAAATTAGGGCTTAAGGACGAAATGAAAACAGGTGTTAACGCATACGAGCTTTATAATAATTTTGAAACTGTTCAAGATGTTACTGTAAAAGCAGCATCAGGAATGCATGAATTTGCATGTGTGCAGTTACATAATACTTTAATGGGACGTGGTGATATTTTAAAGGAAACAACCCTTGAAATTTTCAATACTAAGGATAAATCGCATTGGAATCCAATTCCTGTGGTTTCATTAAATCATGAAGAAACACCTGTAACATCTCCAGATGTGGATTTATGGGATGAGTTCGATCGTTCAATAGGGCATCATTTTAACTTGTCAATCGATTTAAATGCTTGTACCGGTTGTGGTGCTTGTGTTATTGCTTGTCATGCTGAAAATAACGTACCTGTTGTAGGTAAAGAAGAAGTACGTCGTAGCCGCGATATGCACTGGTTACGTATTGATAGATATTATTCTTCAGATGATACATTTGAAGGTGATAACGAAAAGAAAGATGGTTTCTCTGGCTTATTTGGAGATAACGGATCGTTAGGTGGATTTGGAGAAATGGAACATCCAGCCGATAATCCTCAAGTATCTTTCCAACCAGTAATGTGTCAGCACTGTAATCATGCACCATGTGAAACCGTTTGTCCTGTAGCGGCAACATCACACGGTCGCCAGGGTCAAAACCACATGGCTTATAACCGTTGTGTTGGTACACGTTATTGTGCAAACAACTGTCCTTATAAAGTACGTCGTTTTAACTGGTTCTTATATAACGGTAATGATGAGTTTGATTATCATATGAATGATGACTTAGGGCGTATGGTATTAAACCCAGATGTTGTTGTACGTTCTCGTGGTGTTATGGAAAAATGTTCGATGTGTATTCAAATGACACAAAAAACAATTCTTGATGCAAAACGCGATGGTCGCCAAATTAAAGATGGTGAATTCCAAACAGCATGTTCTGCGGCTTGTAGTAGTGGTGCTATGATATTTGGAGACATTAACGATAAGGAAAGTAAAGTTGCAAAACTTAAAGAAGATAACCGTATGTATCACTTATTAGAACACGTAGGTACTAAACCAAATGTTCAGTATCAAACTAAAGTGAGAAATACAAAAGAAGCATAAATCTAAATTAAAGAATCAATTATATAATTATGGCGTCTCATTACGAAGCACCTATTAGAAGACCTCTAGTAACAGGCGAAAAATCATACCACGACGTAACTGTGGATGTAGCTAAGCCAGTTGAGGGAAGAGCAAATAAACAATGGTGGATTGTTTTTGGAATTTCACTTACCGCTTTTCTTTGGGGAATTGGATGTATTTTATATACCATATCAACGGGTATTGGAACTTGGGGTTTAAATAAAACCGTAGGTTGGGCTTGGGATATTACAAACTTCGTTTGGTGGGTAGGTATTGGTCACGCAGGAACACTTATTTCTGCCGTACTTTTATTATTCCGTCAAAAATGGAGAATGGCAATTAACCGTTCTGCAGAAGCAATGACGATTTTCTCGGTGGTTCAAGCCGGTTTATTCCCAATTATTCACATGGGTCGTCCATGGTTAGGATACTGGGTGTTACCAATTCCAAACCAATTTGGTTCGTTATGGGTTAACTTTAACTCACCATTACTTTGGGACGTATTCGCAATTTCAACGTATTTATCGGTGTCATTAGTATTCTGGTGGACTGGTTTATTACCTGATTTTGCAATGTTACGCGATAGAGCTATTAAGCCTTTCCAAAAGAAAATTTATGCTTTATTAAGTTTTGGTTGGTCTGGTCGTGCTAAAGATTGGCAACGTTTTGAGGAAGTATCTTTGGTACTTGCAGGTTTAGCAACGCCATTAGTACTTTCGGTACATACCATCGTATCGTTTGACTTCGCCACATCGGTTATTCCAGGTTGGCATACTACAATTTTCCCACCATACTTCGTTGCTGGTGCGGTATTCTCTGGATTTGCTATGGTAAACACGCTTCTTATTATTATGAGAAAAGTGTGTAACCTTGAAGATTATATTACAGTACAACACATTGAGTTAATGAACTTAGTAATTATGATTACGGGTTCTATTGTAGGTGTGGCATATATTACTGAGTTATTTATTGCTTGGTATTCTGGTGTAGAATACGAACAATATGCGTTCTTAAATAGAGCAACAGGTCCTTATGCATGGGCTTACTGGATGATGATGTCTTGTAACGTATTTTCACCTCAGTTTATGTGGTTTAAAAAGCTAAGAACAAGTATTATGTTCTCGTTTATCATTTCAATTGTGGTAAACATAGGTATGTGGTTTGAGCGTTTTGTAATTATCGTAACTTCATTACACCGCGATTATTTACCATCTTCATGGACGATGTTCTCGCCAACTTTTGTTGATATTGGTATTTTTATCGGGACGATAGGTTTCTTCTTTGTATTATTCTTATTATACTCAAGAACCTTCCCTGTAATTGCACAAGCAGAAGTAAAAACAATTTTAAAATCTTCAGGACAAAAATATAAGAACCTAAGAGAAGCAGGTAAAAGTTTAGTAGGTACGGGTGCGGATGCAAGAACATCAAACCTTGATGGTGCTGTTGAAGTTAAAACTGAAGTAGCCGAAGTATCTGAAGAAGAAAAAGCAGAACGTGTAACAAGCCTTTTAGGAACTATTGGTTCTTTTGATGCGGCAACACAAACTGCCGACGATTTAAAGAAAATAAGTGGTGTTGGACCTAAAATGGAAGAAGTGTTAAATAGCATTGGTATTTATACCTTTCTTCAAGTTAGTAAAATGACCAAGAATGAATACGACTTGTTAGACAGTATTACGGGTTCTTTCCCAGGAAGAGCAGAACGTGATGATTGGTCTGGTCAAGCTAAAAATTTAATAAACTAAACATAGTCAATGGAAGCTTCAAAAGTTATTCACGCTATTTATAACGATGACGATGTATTAATGTCTGCAGTTAAAAAAGTACGTGCAGCAAAACATCACATAGAAGAAATATATACACCATTTCCAGTTCATGGGCTAGATAAGGCTATGGGATTAGAAGGTACAAGAATTGCAATTTGTGCGTTTTTATACGGATTGGTTGGTTTAACTGTGGCAATTACCATGATGAATTTCATTATGATTGAAGATTGGCCTCAAAACATTGGTGGTAAACCAAGTTTTAGTTACATCGAAAACATGCCAGCATTTGTACCAATTATGTTCGAGCTTACCGTATTTTTTGCGGCTCACTTAATGGTAATAACGTTTTACTTACGTAGTAGAATGTGGCCATTTAAAAAAGCCGAAAACCCGGATCCAAGAACAACTGATGATCATTTCTTAATGGAAATAGGTGTTCATGGAAACGAAGATGCTTTAGAAACTTTATTAAAAGAAACTGGAGCGGTAGAAATTAAATTAGTTGATAAAGCCCATTAATATAAATATGAAAAGCTTAATTAAAATAATAGTAATAGCAGTTGCTTTTGTAGCTGTATCATGTAAAAAAGATTCTGCGCCTAACTACCAGTTTATGCCTAATATGTATGAATCTGCAGGTTACGAAACTTACGGTGAGGCAGCCTTTAAAAACGGTGTTGAAGCGCAATTACCTGCCGAGGGTTCCATTCCACGTGGTTTTGTTCCTTTTGATATAGAAAATTCAACCGAAGGTTATGAATTAGCAAAAGCCACTTTAAATAGTCCTTTAGATTCAACTGCAGTAGATTTAGAAAGAGGTAAAGCATTATATAATATTTACTGTGGTATTTGCCATGGAACCAAAGGTGACGGACAAGGAAATCTTGTAAAAAGAGAAAAAATCCTTGGTATTCCTAGTTACGATGATGCGGGTAGAGCCATTAATGCAGGTAGTATTTACCACACCATTTATTATGGTAAAAACGCTATGGGTTCTTATGCAAACCAATTAAATGAAGAGGAGCGTTGGCAAGTTGTTAGCTACGTTTTAAAACTGAAATCAGATTTAGAAAAGTAAGATAAGTTTAGATATGTACACATTTTCAAGTAAATTAAAGATATTTTCTATCGTTCTAATAATTTTAGGAGCGATAGGTGTTGGAATTGGTTTTTCCACGTCTCATAAATCTTTTGAAGAAGTTGAAACCTTACTTGCAGAAGAATCTCACCACGGTGGTGGTCATGGCGAAGTTGATGCGCATCATGCACCAGCTCACGATACTCACGCCGAAGAAGCTTCACATGGTCATGATGAACACGCTGAAGCAGGTGCACATGGCGAAGTTGATGAACATGCTAAACATATCGAGCACGTTCAACACCAAATAGCAAACCGTCCTTGGTCTGCATTATATGTGGCAGCTTTCTTTTTTATGATGATTGCTTTAGGTTGTTTAGCATTTTATGCTATTCAAATCGCATCGCAAGCAGGTTGGTCGCCAGTTCTATTCAGAGTTATGGAAGCTATTACAGCTTATTTATTACCTGGAGCAGTAATTGTTTTAATAGTTGCAGCGGCCTCACATTATATTGGTCATAACAATATTTTTATCTGGATGGATCCAGACGTAGTAGTACACGATAAATTAATTCAAGGTAAATCGGGTTGGTTAAATGTTCCTGGTTTCTTGATAAGAGGTATTATTTTTATTGCAGGTTGGAGTTTATACCGTCATTTTGCCCGCAAGTTTTCTATTGCTCAAGATAATGCCGAAGATAAAAGTAACTTTAAAAAGTCTTTCCGTATTGCAGCAGGATTCTTAGTATTCTTCATCTATACTGAATCCATGATGTCTTGGGACTGGATTATGAGTGTTGATCCCCACTGGTTCTCTACTTTATTCGGATGGTATGTATTCGCTAGTATGTTTGTTAGTGGTATTACAGCTATTGCTTTAGTTACACTATACTTAAAATCTAGAGGTTATTTAGAGTTTGTTAATGCAAACCATTTACACGATGTGGCTAAGTTTATGTTTGCTATTAGTATTTTCTGGACTTATTTATGGTTTTCGCAGTTTATGCTTATTTGGTACTCAAACATACCAGAAGAGGTAACATACTTTATTTCTCGTTTCAACGATTACCAATTACCATTCTTAGGTATGGTGGTGTTAAACTTTGTTTTCCCAATATTAATGTTAATGAATGCAGATTATAAGCGTATGCCTTGGTTTGTAGTTATGACAGGTATTGTGATTTTATTTGGTCACTACATCGACATTTTCAATATGATTATGCCTGCAACCGTTGGAGACAGATGGTCTATTGGAATTCCTGAAATTGGAGCTATTCTACTTTTTGCTGGATTATTTATTTATGTAGTATTTACAGCATTAACAAAAGCGCCTTTGCTTGCTAAAGGGTATCCACTTATAAAAGAAAGTGAAGAGTTTCATTATTAATTAAGATATAAATAAAGACGAACGAAACAATGACTGCTTTATTAACAATTGTAATTTTAGTATTTATATTAATTGCCATTTGGCAAATGGTAAAGATTTTCGATTTAGCCCAAGCTAAAACCGAAAATTCTCAAGTCGCTACCGATAAAGACAACACGCTTAACGGTTATTTAATGATGGGCTTCTTAGCTTTTATTTACGTCATCACAATAGTTTGTGTGGTTAAATGGGGAGATTTACCATTATTATCAAACTCAGCTTCAGCGCACGGTCCAACTATCGATAATTTAATGACGATTTCATTAGTTATTATCTTTTTGGTTCAAATTATAACACAATTCTTACTACACTATTTCGCATTTAAATATAAAGGTGAAAAGGGGAAAACAGCATTATTCTTTGCTGATAACAATAAGTTAGAAGCTATTTGGACTATTATACCTGTAATTGTATTAGCTGGTTTAATTATTTACGGATTAAATACTTGGATTAACATTATGGGTGTTGATGAAAGTGATGATCCGATGGTAGTAGAACTGTATGCACAGCAATTTAACTGGAAAGCAAGATACGCTGGTGCCGATAATACTTTAGGAAAAGCTAACGTACGTTTAATTGATATTGACAGAGCTAACATTTTAGGTTTAGATGAAGCTGATCCTAATGCTCAAGACGATATTATAACTACTGAATTACACTTACCTGTTGGTAAACCAGTATTATTTAAAATGCGTTCGCAGGATGTATTACACTCTGCTTATATGCCTCACTTTAGAGCACAAATGAACTGTGTTCCTGGAATGATTACTCAGTTTGGTTTCACACCAACAGTAACTACCGAAGAGATGAGACAAACACCAGATATGATTGAGAAAGTTCAACATATTAATGAAATTAGAGTTGAAAAAAGCGAGGCTTTAATCGCTAAAGGAGAAGATGCTTTAGAGCGTTATGAGTTCGATTACTTATTACTTTGTAACAAAATTTGTGGTAAATCGCACTACAATATGCAAATGAAAATAGTGGTTGAAACTCAAGAAGAGTACGACGCTTGGATTAAAGAACAAAAGGAATTTAAAAACTCTCTAATTAACTAATAACTAGATTTAACAAGATATAAGATTATGTCAGCACACGAAGATAATCACGCTCACGACGACCACGGACATCATCATAAAGAAACGTTTATAACTAAATACATTTTTAGTATAGACCATAAAATGATTGCTAAACAGTATTTAATTACTGGTACCATTATGGGTATTATCGGTATTATGATGTCTATCATGTTCCGTATGCAAATTGCATGGCCAGAAGAGCCTAACGTTTTATTTGAAGCGTTATTAGGTAAATGGGCGCCAGATGGTGTAATGGATGCCGATATTTATTTAGCATTAGTTACTATACATGGTACTATTATGGTATTCTTTGTATTAACTGCTGGATTAAGTGGTACGTTTAGTAACTTGTTAATTCCATTACAAATTGGAGCACGCGATATGGCTTCAGGGTTCTTAAATATGGTATCGTATTGGCTATTCTTTTTATCTAGTGTAATCATGGTCATATCTTTATTTGTTGAAGCTGGACCTGCTGCTGCTGGATGGACAATTTACCCGCCTTTAAGTGCCTTACCAATGGCTCAAGGAGGTTCTGGTGCAGGTATGACGCTTTGGTTAGTATCGATGGCTATATTTATTGCATCATCATTATTAGGGTCGCTTAACTATGTGGTAACCGTTTTAAACTTACGTACCAAAGGTATGTCTATGACTAGATTACCGTTAACTATTTGGGCGTTCTTTATTACAGCTGTAATTGGTATTATTTCGTTCCCTGTATTATTATCTGCAGCGTTATTATTAATTATGGATAGAAGTTTTGGTACCTCATTCTTCTTATCAGATATTTTTATTCAAGGTGAAGTATTACATTACCAAGGTGGTTCTCCAGTATTATTCGAGCATTTATTTTGGTTCTTAGGTCACCCTGAAGTATATATTGTATTATTACCAGCTTTAGGTATTACTTCCGAAATCATTGCAACAAATTCACGTAAACCTATTTTTGGTTACCGTGCAATGATTGCTTCAATTTTAGCAATTGCATTTTTATCAACCATTGTATGGGGGCACCATATGTTCGTTTCTGGTATGAATCCTTTCCTAGGTTCGGTATTTACATTTACAACTTTATTAATTGCTATTCCTTCAGCTGTAAAAGCCTTCAACTATATAACAACGTTGTGGAAGGGTAATTTACAAATGAATCCAGCAATGTTATTCTCAATTGGATTAGTGTCAACTTTTATTACAGGTGGTTTAACTGGTATTATATTAGGAGATTCTGCTCTAGATATTAACGTTCACGATACGTATTTTGTGGTAGCTCACTTCCATTTAGTAATGGGTATTTCTGCTTTGTATGGTATGTTTGCAGGTATTTACCACTGGTATCCTAAAATGTTTGGTAGAATGTTAAACAAAAAATTAGGATATTTACATTTTTGGGTAACTGCTATATGTGCTTATGGTGTATTTTTCCCAATGCACTTTATAGGTATGGCTGGTTTACCACGCCGTTATTATACAAATAGTAACTTCCCGTTATTCGATGATTTAGCCGATGTAAACGTGGTTATTACAATATTCGCTATTGTTGGTGGGGCATTTCAGTTAGTGTTCCTTTATAATTTCTTCTCTAGTATTTTCTACGGAAAGAAAGCAGAACAAAACCCATGGAAATCCAATACTTTAGAGTGGACAACGCCAGTAAAACATGTTCATGGTAACTGGCCAGGTGAAATTCCTCATGTACACCGTTGGGCTTACGATTACAGTAAACCAGGACACGATGTAGATTTTGTGCCTCAAAACGTACCTTTAAAAGACGGAGAAGAGGAACTACAACATTAAAATAATTCTTACATTATATTTGAACCCGCTATTTATAGCGGGTTTTTTCGTTTAAAGACTTTTTTTTCGGGTTGAAATGTAAATTTTTTTGTCAAAATCGATAAAATGTAAAAAAAATCAGTTAAATTGCATCGCTAAATGAATTCAACCTATGTTATTTTAACATATTTAACATTTGTTAAGCTATTAACCAATATCAAATTAACCAAATCTATGAAAACAAAATCCCTTGTAAGGTTTCCGAGGCTTATTGGATCCTTTATTATGGTGTTTCTTTGGACAGCTTTTTCTTTAAATGCGCAATGTCCAACAGTAACAAACCCTACGCCACCACCTATTTGTGATGCTGCTGGTTATACTTTTTCCGATTTAAGTTCAGATTATGTTACCGACGGCGGAAACGGCATCGTATGGTATGATGCTGATTCTGGTGGAAGTTTAATTAATAACAACCAATTAGTAGAAGAAGGTACCTATTACGCTGGCGATAATTCTGGTTCTTGTGGTACGCGTCAATCTATAGTTGTTACGTTTCAAGTAGGAGCTACTGGAGAAAACTTCGATCAAATTTACTGTAGTAACGAGAATGCTACCGTTCAAACTTATATAAGCGATGTGTTAAGTTCCGAAATTCCTTCGGGTGGTAGCGTTGAAGTATATAATGATCCCGCATTAACCGATCAAGCCAATCCATCCGATGCTTTGCCTGGTGGAGCTAAAAGTTATTATATCGTTTTTGTAGACAATGGAGGCTGTAAAAGTCAAATTGAAGTAGGGCAAGTAGGTGTATTTGATGCGCCTGAAAATCCTGCACCAGCAAACCCACAAACCTTTTGTTCCGATACTAATCCAACAGTAGCCGATTTAAATCCTGGGACTGCAGCAACTAATTATAGCTGGTATGCAAATGTTGATGGTTCTGGAAATCCAATTCAGCCGGCTTTATCGCCTAGTACAGTATTAAGCGATGGTAATACCTATTACATTCAAATAAATAGTTTCTTTTGTACAAGTGATGCTGTACCTGTTTTGGTAGAGATTGATGATCCGGTTGATGCTGGTTCGTCTGATAGTTTAGAATACTGTAACGATAATTTACCTGGACCGTTCAACTTATTTGATGAGCTTGGAGATACCCCAGAAACTACTGGAACATGGTCTGGGCCTGTTACGACCTCGAACGGTTATCAAGGAACTGTTGATATTAGTACTTTAACCGCAGCAGGAGACTATGTTTTTACATATACTGTTTTAAGTAACAACGATTGCCCAGACGCAACTGCTACGGTTACTATAACCGTGAATGAAACCTTATCGTCGGGGAATGTTTCAGCATCAAATCCACAATCTTTTTGTGTGGCCGATTTACCTGCAAGTTTCGATTTATTTACTTTAATTGAAAATTATGATGCAGGAGGTACCTGGACTCAAGGTACTTCGAGTTCCGATCCTGTTGTAACCTCAACCATTAATTTAACTGGTTTTACAAGCGGAACATATAGTTTTACATATGCGCAAAATGTGGCACCAAATCCGTGTCCAGAAGATATTACTACAGTTCAAATTATTGTTTTAGACGATCCGCACGCTGGTGTAGCCGTTAATCAAACATTTTGTGAAAACGATTTAGCCTCTAATTCGCCATTCGATTTGTTTGATGCTTTAGATGGTTCGCAAGATAACGATCTTGGTTCTTGGACAGATGCTTCCGATAATACAATTAGTAATAATTTAGATTTAACGACGCTTAACCTAGCAGGAAGCCCATATACTTTTAATTATACAATTGATAATGGAACCTGTTTAGATACAGAAACTATCACTATAACCGTAGAAGAAGCTCCAGAATCAGGAACGGCTAATACGCCAGTAGAATTTTGTGAAGGTACGGCGCCATCAACTTATAATTTATTCGATTTATTAGAAGGCGAAGACCAAGCGGGTACATGGAGCGATGATGATGCTTCGGGTGCTTTAACAGGAGATACCGTAGATTTATCAAGTTTATCTCCAGCAACATATAATTT
>NZ_JTDV01000008.1 GCF_000943555.1 Neotamlana nanhaiensis
CATTGGAAGTTGCGACGATGTAAACGTAACGGTAAGTATAGTAATTAATCCTTTACCAAACGCTGGAACCCCAACTCCGGGAACATTTTGTGAGAATGAATTAGCATCAAATTCACCATTAAATTTATTAGATCAATTATCAGGTGAAGATGCAGGAGGAACATGGAGCGACGATAATGCTTCGGGAGCCTTAAGCGGTGACGATTTAGATTTAACCGCATTAAGTATTGGCACTTACAACTTTACATACACAGTAACAAATTCATTTTCTTGTACCGATAGCAGCACAGTAACTATCGCCATAGTTGAAGCCCCAGAATCTGGAACGGCTAATACGCCAGTAGAATTTTGTGAAGGTACGGCGCCATCAACTTATAATTTATTCGATTTATTAGAAGGCGAAGACCAAGCGGGTACATGGAGCGATGATGATGCTTCGGGTGCTTTAACAGGAGATACCGTAGATTTATCAAGTTTATCACCAGCAACATATAATTTTACATTCGATGTAGATGCCATTGGAAGTTGCGACGATGTAAACGTAACGGTAAGTATAGTAATTAATCCTTTACCAAACGCTGGAACCCCAACTCCGGGAACATTTTGTGAGAATGAATTAGCATCAAATTCACCATTAAATTTATTAGATCAATTATCAGGTGAAGATGCAGGAGGAACATGGAGCGACGATAATGCTTCGGGAGCCTTAAGCGGTGACGATTTAGATTTAACCGCATTAAGTATTGGCACTTACAACTTTACATACACAGTAACAAATTCATTTTCTTGTACCGATAGCAGCACAGTAACTATCGCCATAGTTGAAGCTCCAGAATCTGGAACAGCCAATGCACCTGCTCAACTATGTTTAGCGGCTATTACATCAGGACAAACTTTCGATCTTTTTGATTTATTAGAAGATGAAGACCAATTAGGTACATGGAACGACGACGATACTTCTGGAGCACTAACAGGAAACTCAGTAGCTTTAGATGCGTTAGGTGTAGGTACTTATAATTTTACATTCGATGTAGATGCGATAGGAAGCTGTGACGATGTTAATGTTACCGTTAGTATTGTAATTAGTGAAACTGCTGCGCCAACTGCAAATGCAACACAAGCCTTTTGTGATAGTGCAACCGTAGCCGATTTAGTGGCAACAGGTGATGGTACACAGTGGTATATTGCCGATACTGGTGGAACTGCCCTAAGTACTGATGCAAGTTTAACTAGCGGACAAACCTATTATGCCTCACAAACCGATCCAACTTCAGGTTGCGAATCGGCAACGAGAACTGCTGTTACAGTTACTATTTACAATTCGCCAAATGCAGGAGATTTTAGTACTTCAGCAATTATTTCATGTAATAATAACTCAAGTATCGATTTATTTACAGGTTTAGATGGATCGCAAGATACTGGAGGAACTTGGAGTAACGACGACAATGTTGGCTCACTTTCAGGAAGTACTTTTGATGCCTCGGGAATTGCTGGAGGAATTTACGAGTTTACCTATACAGTAGCAGCCACAGCACCATGTTCAAGCGATAGTATAACTATTCAAGTTACCGTAGAAGAGCCTTTAAATGCAGGTTCTGATGGTGCACCTTTAGATTTATGTAGTAATAATGGAACGGTTGATTTATTTACAGCCTTAGGTGGATCGCCAGATTCAGGAGGTATGTGGATGCCAGCATTAACTAGTGGTACTGGTGTATTCGATCCTTTAGTAGATGCTCCTGGAACCTATACTTACTCTTTGTCAAATGTGTGTGGTACGGCATCAAGTAGTATTGATGTATCGGTAACTATGGCGCCAAATGCTGGTTCCGATGATTCTATTACATTATGTACATCTGGAGCTTCTATAGATTTATTTGATTTATTAGGATCCGATGCCCAAAGCGGTGGAACTTGGATGCCAGCCTTAACAAGCGGCACTGGTGTATTCGATCCAGCAGTCGATACTGCCGATGTTTATACATACACCGTATCTGCAACATCACCTTGTGCTAACGATGCTCAAGCAAGTATTACGGTTACGGTAAACGAAACACCAACGCCAACAACATCAAATAATACACCAGAATTTTGTGCAGTTGATGCTCCAGTGGTGTCGAATTTAGACGATTTTATCACTTCAATAGGAACCATTCAATGGTATGAAGATGCAGCTTTAACGATGCCTTTAACAGGTACAGAAGCTTTAGCTGATGGCGATTATTACGCAACGCAAACTAACAGTACAGGTTGTGCTTCTGCTCAAGCGGTTCAGTTAACCGTTACAATTAACGATGCAGAAACCCCTAGTTTAACCGACTCTAATGTAGAATATTGTTTAAACGATGGACCAACTATTAGCACCTTGTCAGATAATTTAACCTACAACGCCAGTATATATGATGTTGTTTGGTACGATGCAGAAACAGGAGGTTCTATCTTATCGAGTAGTACAGCAATTAATAATTCAACTTATTACGCTGCTTTAGTCGATTTAAATACGGGTTGTGAAAGTAGTATGCGTTTAGCAGTATCGCCAAATACTACAGCATGTGGTAAAATTAAATTACCAGACGGATTCTCTCCCAATGGCGATGGTACAAACGATACATACGATGTAGATAATTTAGCCATTTTATATCCAAATTTCGAAATAGAAATTTATAACCGTAACGGAAATGTTGTTTACAAAGGTAATGCTAGTACCCCAAGATTTGATGGTACTGCAAACCAATCGCGAGTAGCTGTAAAAGGCGATTTGCCCGTAGGTGTATACTTCTATATTTTTAAATATAACGATGGCGAACACGATCCGCAACAAGGACGCTTATACTTAAGCAGATAATTATAGATAAAGCAAAAATTTAGAACAGATGAAACATTTAAATATATATCATAAAATAGTTGCTTTGTTAAGTTTGACGTTCTTGTCATTGCAAAGTAACGCGCAACAAGACCCGCAGTTTACACAATACATGTATAATATGAGTGTAATTAACCCTGCGTATGCTACGGCAGATGAAGGTATTTTAAACCTTGGTGGTTTATACCGTACACAATGGGTTGGTATGGAAGGAGCTCCAAAAACTGGAACCTTTTTTGCTCATACACCAATAAACGAAAAAATTGAAATGGGTATTTCGTTTACAAACGACAATATTGGCGACGTTGTTAACGAAAATAATATTTATGCCGATTTTGCCTATGTATTACCAGTAGGTTTCGAAAGTAAGATATCTTTTGGTTTAAAAGCAGGAGTAACGCTTTTCGATACTAATTTTAGTGATTTCGAGCTTCAATCGGGTAATCCCAGTACCGATATGGCTTTCGATGAAAATATAAGTAAAGCTTTTCCAAACCTAGGTGTTGGAGCCTTCTTTTTTGGCGATAATTATTATTTAGGCTTATCTGCCCCAAACTTATTTGCTACCAAACATCTTGAAAATGAAAATGGGATAAAAGCAACTGGTGTAGAGAATGTGCATTATTTCTTTACTGGAGGTTACGTTTTCGATTTAAATCGTGATTTAAAATTAAAACCTGCATTTATGGCAAGAGGTGTAAAAGGTGCACCGTTAGCTATCGATGTTACTGCAAATGTTTTAATTCATGAAAAGCTTGAAGCTGGTATAGGTTACCGTTTAGGTGATGCCGTTAGCGGGTTAGTTAGCTTTAGAGTTACGCCAGAACTTCGTATTGGTTATGCCTACGATTATTCAACGTCAAACTTAGGCGAGTTTAATTCAGGATCGCACGAAATTATGGTTTTATTCGATGTTGATTTATTCGGATTTAAAGGCGGATACGATCGTTCACCAAGATTCTTCTAATTTTAATAATAGGAAAAACATGAAAAAAAACATTTACATATTTGCAAGCCTTTTATTAGTTAGTGGAATGGCTTTTGCACAAAAAGGAAATACAAAACGCGCCGATAAACTTTTTGAATTACGTGCGTTTACTGATGCTGCCGAATTATACGAAACCAAAGAGCGTACTCAAGGTATGCTTCAAAATTTGGCCGATAGTTATTATTACAACAGCAGTCTTCAAAAGGCTGTAAAAACATATAGAGAACTATTTTTAGAGTATGGCGATTCTATCGATATCGATTATCATTTTCGATATGGGCAAGCCTTAAAAGGTGTGAAAAATTATAAAGATGCCGATAAACATTTAAGCATGTATTACAGAAAGCCTGTAAATACAAATGCCTTTATTCAATCTTTGGAAAAAACAACACCGCATACTTTTAATTTAAAACAAATTGTTAACGAAGGTTCTAGTAGCGATTTTGGTTTAACATTTTATGGAGATGATCAAGTGGCTTTTGCTTCGGCAAGAAATACCGATAATCCAGCTTATGCATGGAATAACTTACCGTATTTAGATTTGTATAATGGCAAATTATCAGACGATAATAAACTTATTGATATCAAGCCATTTTCTGAAGCGATTAACACCAGTTCGCACGAAAGTAATGCCGTTTTTACCCAAGATGGTAAAACCATGTATTTTAACAGAACCAATGCGGTTAGAACTAGAACTGGCGATGTAAAAATTGCCCATATTAAAATTTATAAAGCCGAATTGGTTGATGGTAACTGGACAAACGTTACCGCGCTACCATTTACTGCAGATACTTACAGTACCGAGCATCCGGCTTTAAGTAAAGATGATAAAACCTTATATTTTGCCAGTGATATGCCAGGGACTTTAGGAAGTTTCGATATTTACAAAGTGGCCATTAACGACGATGGTACTTATGGTGAACCAATAAATTTAGGACCTACAATTAATACGGTACACCGCGAACAATTTCCATTTTTAAGCGAATTTAATGTGTTGTATTTTTCATCTATTGGTCACGAAGGTTATGGTGGTTTAGATGTGTTTAGAAGTAACATGGTAAATGGCGATTTCGATAAGCCAGTTAACCTAGGAAGCTCAATAAACAGTAATTTAGACGATTTTGCGTATGTTGTTCGCGAAAAGGATAACATGGGTTATGTATCATCAAACCGCACTGGTTTCGATAGAATGTTTGGTTTTGCACGCGAGGTAAATCCGTTAACAATTTATCAAGTTGAAGGTATTGTACAAGATAAAAATAGTAGTGAATTATTAACAGGATCACTAGTTACGTTATTCGACGAGTCCGATACAGTAATTCAAGATGCTATTGTTGGCGACGATGCTTATTATATTTTTAAAATCGAACCCAATAAAAAATACAAAATTCGAGGTACCAGAAAAGCATATATTCCTCAAGATGTTGAGTTTTCAACCGATAGCAAAGGGAAAGTACAACACAATATTTACTTGAATTTAGAATCTTTTGCCGATGCAGAAGCTCGAATTAAAGAAAAAACAAGAGGTGTTCAAGTTGAGTTAGAAGAAATTTATTTCGATTTCGATAAATGGGATATCCGTGAAGATGCAGCACAAGTATTAAACGTGTTAGTAGATATTATGAAAAAATATCCAACCATGGAGATTGAAGTTTCTGCACATACCGATGTTCGTGGACCAGATGAATACAACTTAAACTTATCGAAACGTCGTGCTGCTTCTACATTAGAATATTTAGTAAGCCAAGGTATTGAGCGTAACCGATTAAAAAGTATTGGCTACGGCGAAACCCAACCGCTTAATAAATGTGTAAAAGAAGGTATTTGTACCGATGATGAATACGATGAAAACCGTCGTTGTGAGTTTACAATTTTAAAATAACCTAAACTTTTAAATAGCTTTATTTTAGCAAGAGCATTAAGCCTTTCTTCTCGATAGCTGTCGAGATTGAAGGGCTTTTTGTTTATATTTGTTTAACTATTGAACTTCTTGTCATTTCAACAGATCGCAGTATAAGCGACGAGAAATCTTATTACTAACAAAGTTCTAGTTTACACGGTAATTTTATGAACGAAAACCTAGACCCAACAAACCAAAACTTTTCTCCAGAAGAAATAGACGTTGAAAAAAAATTACGTCCGCTAGCCTTTAACGATTTTACAGGGCAAGACCAAGTGTTGGAAAATTTACAAGTATTTGTGCAGGCGGCAAATTTACGAGGTGAAGCACTCGATCATACCTTGTTTCATGGGCCTCCAGGTTTAGGTAAAACTACTTTAGCACATATTTTGGCCAACGAGCTAAACGTAGGTATAAAAGTTACATCTGGTCCCGTGTTAGACAAACCTGGAGATTTAGCAGGTTTGCTCACCAATTTAGAGGAACGAGATGTGTTGTTTATTGATGAAATACACCGTTTAAGTCCCATAGTTGAAGAATATTTGTACTCGGCCATGGAAGATTATAAAATTGATATTATGATTGAAACTGGCCCTAATGCCAGAACCGTACAAATCAATTTAAATCCGTTTACTTTAGTTGGTGCAACTACTCGATCTGGTTTGCTAACCTCGCCAATGCGTGCCCGATTTGGTATACAAAGCCGATTACAATATTATAAAACCGATTTACTAACCACAATTGTACAACGTAGTGCAAGTATATTAAATGTGCCAATTTCTATGGAAGCGGCAATTGAAATTGCAGGACGAAGCCGTGGAACACCAAGAATAGCGAACGCCTTATTACGACGTGTGCGCGATTTTGCGCAAATAAAAGGTAATGGTGCTATTGATATTAAAATAGCCAAATTTGCTTTGCAGGCCTTAAATGTTGATGCGCATGGTTTAGATGAAATGGATAATAAAATACTAACCACCATTATCGATAAATTTAAAGGCGGTCCGGTTGGTATAACTACTTTGGCAACTGCAGTAAGTGAAAGTGCTGAAACTATTGAAGAGGTTTACGAACCCTTTTTAATACAACAAGGATTTATTATGCGCACGCCGCGAGGTCGTGAAGTTACCGAGCAAGCTTATAAACATTTAGGTAAAATTAAAGGAAACATTCAAGGCGGGTTGTTTTAACACCAAGTGTCATTCTGAACTTGTTTCAGAATCTCATAATTTATGAATCTCCAATCAAAATATTCACAACTCATAAAAACCGAAGCCAAACGTCTCGGTTTTATGTCTTGTGGTATTAGTAAAGCCCAATTTTTAGAAGAAGAAGCGCCTCGATTAGAAAAATGGTTAAAGCAAAACATGAACGGCGAAATGCGTTACATGGAAAACCATTTTGATAAACGTTTAGATCCTACAAAACTGGTTGAAGATTCCAAAAGCGTGGTGTCGCTTCTATTGAATTATTATCCTTCAGAAACACAAAACAGCGATTCCTTTAAGCTATCGAAATACGCTTATGGCACCGATTATCATTTTGTAATAAAAGACAAGTTAAAATCACTTTTACATTATATTCAAGAGGAAATAGGTGAGGTACACGGTCGTGCTTTTGTAGATTCTGCACCAGTGCTCGATAAAACATGGGCAGCCAAATCGGGTTTAGGCTGGATTGGAAAAAACAGTAATTTGCTATCGCAAAAAGTAGGTTCGTTTTTTTTTATTGCTGAATTAATAATTGATTTAGAATTAGAATACGACACAATAACTACCGACCATTGTGGTACGTGTACAGCTTGCATCGATGCTTGCCCAACTCAAGCCATTGTTGAGCCTTACGTAGTAGATGGTAGTAAATGTATTTCGTATTTTACAATTGAATTAAAGGACAATATTCCATCAGAATTTAAAGGAAAATTTGACGATTGGATGTTTGGTTGCGATGTATGTCAAGATGTTTGTCCATGGAATCGCTTCTCAAAATCGCATAACGAACCTTTGTTTAATCCGCATCCAGAATTGCTTTTAATGAGCAAAAAGGATTGGGAAGAAATAACCGAAGATACGTTTAGAAAAGTCTTTAAAAATTCCGCTGTTAAGCGAACCAAATACGCAGGCTTAACGCGAAATATAAAGTTTTTAAAATCTTAAATCTCAATTATAAATTAACTTTCAAACTTACAGTTCACGATTTAAATTATCTGTAAGGAATCTCTAAAGCGTGTTTATATTTTAAAATATAAATTTTAAATTTTATGGTTAAACACCAATATTTAAAAGCCATTTCTTTTCTAATTTTATGTAACGAATTTGTTTTCATAGGCCTCATTTTAAAGTAAATGTACAAAAATTTACTTTAAATTTACAATTTGTTAACATTAAATTTACATTGAAAATATGGTTTTGAGAATGAGTTTTGTTTTTGTTATTAGTGTTTTGAGAGTTTTTTTAGACTTTATTTCGTGGAATCTCGTTTTACAAGAGCTGTTTCTAACGTTACCGTTTTTGGTGTAAATGGTTTGTTTTTCTTTTTAGCTTTAATTTCTTTAAAAAGTTGCTTAAAAGCACTTTTACCCATGTCATAACCAGGTTGATCTATAGTAGTTAGACCTGGGGAAATAACAGAGGACATAAACCAGTTACTAAAACCTACAATGCTAATATCTTCTGGTATTTTTACACCTTGTTTGCTAAATTCTGTCATGGCTCCAATAGCCACTAAATCGGTATTAATAAAAATGCCGTCAACATCATTATGGTCTTCTAAAAGTTGTTTGGCGTTTTTTTGGCCTTCTTCAAAACTCATATCACCACATTCGCAAATGTAAACTAACGACGGATCGTAAGGAAATCCATTATCAATTAAAGCCTTTTTATAACCTAAAAATCTATCAATTGAGTTTTGCGGTAAAAGCGCACCTCTAAAATGGGCAATGCGTTTACAACCCGTATCAATTAAATGTTGCGTCGCCATATAAGCCGCTTTTCTGTCGTCTATAATTACTTTGGAGCATTGAACCACTTTGGCAATTTTATCGAACATTACTAAAGGTTTATTTTGCGCAATAATAGTGTTTAGGTGTTTAAAATCTGCGGTTCCGTTAGCGAGCGAAATTATAATGCCATCAACCCGCTGACTCATTAATAAATCGAGTTGCTTTTTTTCGAGTTCGTACGATTCGTTAGATTGTAAAATAATAACCAAATACCCTTTTTTTTCGGCCTGTGCGACAATACCACGAATAACATTCGAGAAAAAGTGATGTACAATGACAGGAATGATTAAACCTATGGTTTTCGATTCTTTTGTTCGTAAATTAACAGCAAAAGCGTTGGGTTTATAGTTTAAAGTAGTTGCCAGTTCTTTTACCATGGCTCTGGTTTTTTTACTTACATCCGGATAACCTTTTAAAGCTTTTGAGACTGTGGTGATGGAAAGATTTAATTGTTCTGCAATGTCTTTTAAGGTGGCTTGTTTCATGTATAGTTTTGTTGCTAATTTAGATAAATATACTATTTATTTTAACAATCGAAAACGTTTTCGGTAATTTCGAAAACGTTTTCGATTGTTAAAATGATATTTTAAGAGTTGTTAAAATGTAAATTTGTTAAAAACAAGCTTAATAAATTATTGAATAATTAAAAACTAAAGAATGAGAACATTTAAACTAAAAGGAATTTTATTGTTTGCTATGCTGTTATCGATTGGTAGTGTAATGGCGCAATCAATTTCCGGAAACGTAAAGGATGAAGCAGGAGTGCCAATTCCTGGAGTTAATGTAATTTTAGAAGGAACCTCAAAAGGTTCGGTAACCGATTTTGATGGAAACTATACCGTTTCTGGTTTAGAAGATGGAACCTATACCGTATCTGCCACATTTATTGGGTATGCGTCTTTTTCAAAAACTGTAACCGTTAGTGGTGCTGA
Source organism: Neotamlana nanhaiensis (assembly GCF_000943555.1). Taxonomy (GTDB): domain Bacteria; phylum Bacteroidota; class Bacteroidia; order Flavobacteriales; family Flavobacteriaceae; genus Neotamlana; species Neotamlana nanhaiensis. Next base: position 9,685 of record NZ_JTDV01000008.1, read on the forward strand.
TGTAACTGTTAATATAATTATGGCTGAAGATGCCCAATCTTTAGACCAAGTGGTAGTAACAGGTGTTGTAAATCCTAAATCTAAAATTGAATCGAGTGTATCGGTTTCTTCAATGGATGTAGAGCTAATAGAGCAAGCTTCACCAAGAAGTGCTGGAGAACTTTTTAGAAATGTGCCTGGTATTCGTGCAGAATCGTCGGGCGGTGAAGGTAATGCCAACTTTAATGTGCGTGGTGTGCCTATTTCTTCAGGTGGTTCGCGTTATTTTCAAATTCAAGAAGATGGTTTGCCATTAAACTTATTTGGAGATACCTCTTTTGGTAATGCCGATAACTTTTTAAGAATTGATACAAACATAGGTAGAGTTGAAGCTATTCGTGGTGGTTCGGCATCTACGCAAACCTCAAATGGTCCAGCAGGTATTATTAACATGATTAGTAAAACTGGAGCTACAGAAGGTGGTTCGGTAGGAACAACCTTTGGGTTAGATTACCAAACAAGCCGATTAGATTTCGAATATGGTACGCCACTTGGTAACGGTTTATCTTATCATATTGGAGGATTTGTTAGAGCAGGTGAAGGCCCAAGAGAAATTGGATACCAAGGTAATAAAGGTGGCCAGTTTAAAGCGAACTTAACAAAGCGATTTGAAAGCGGTTATGTACGTGCTTATGTAAAATTATTAAACGACAAATCGGTAATGTATTTACCAATGCCAATGTTGTTAGAGGGTAGTAACGACGATCCTACATTTTCTAACTTACCTGGTTTCGATATAACATCAGATGCAGTACACTCGACACATTTACAACAAAGTGCAGGAACATCACCATTTAGTGGCGAAAATCATGTAAACGATGTGCGCAACGGAAACAATCCAGTGTCTAAGGCTTTAGGTGCAGAATTCTCTTTTAGCTTACCAAACGATTGGAAGTTAATGGGTAAAGCAAGATATTCTAATAACAGTGGTGAGTGGGTATCTCCTTTTACAGCGGCTGTTGGTACCGTTTCAGAAATGGAAACTTTAGCTAGAGATGCGGTTGGAGCAACTGGTAACTTAGTGTATGCCGATGGTGACAGAGAAGCGTTTAATCCATCAAACGGATTAGCACAAGTAATTCACATGTTTGATGTTACTGTAGATGATTTAAGTAACTTCTTTGGCGATGTTAAAGTAACTAAGAAAATTGGTGATAATGTAGGTGTTACAGCTGGTTTATTTACAGCAACTCAAAACACTAAAATAGGATGGCAATGGAGTTCATTCTTATCAGAAGTTAAAGGTGGTGGTGATGCACGATTAGCCGATTTTGATGGCTTTTCAAGAAACGGACAATTCTCTTATGGTACGCCAATTTGGGGTAACTGTTGTCAGCGTAAATACAACACAGTACATAATGTAAACTCTCCTTATGTTGGTGTAGATGCAGACATCACCGAAAAGTTAAATTTTGATGGTAGTGTACGTTTCGAAAATGTAAATGTAAACGGAAACATTCAAGCAGGACCAACAAGTCAAGGAAATTATGATTATGATGGTAACGGAACTATTGAAGGTATTGAGCAAGTGGTGCCAGTAATTACTGGAAATGCAGGACAGGTAATTGATGATAGCTACAATTTTGTATCGTACTCTTTAGGTCTTAATTATAAGTTTAATAACGATATGGCTGTGTTTGGTAGATATAGTTCTGGTGCTTCTGGTAGAGCAGCCGATAGAAATAACTATGGTCTTAATGGAAAAGCAGATGTACAGTTTGACGAAGTTTCTCAATTAGAAGTTGGTTTCAAGAAAAGATTAAACAATGGCGTGGTTAACGTTACTGCTTTTAGAAGTAATACCGATGAAGGTTTAAGTAACGAGTTAAACCGTTCGGTAGGAAATCCTTTTAAGGCTATGGGTGTTGAAGCTGAAACCGCTTTAGCATTTACAGATAACTTATCATTTAATGGGTCATTTACTTGGACTAAAGCAGAAATTGATGGTGGCGATAACAAAGGAAATACTCCAAGAAGACAAGCCGATTTAGTGTATAACTTATCACCAGCTTATAACTTTGGCGAAGAGAGTCAGCACAGTGTAGCATTAAGTGTTTTAGGTACAACAAAATCATATGCTCAAGATGATAACGATTTAGTTATGCCAGGTTATGCATACTTCAATTTAATTGGTAGAGCTGGTTTAACTAAAGGCTTATCCTTAGTGTTAAGCGTAAATAACTTATTCGATACCGTAGGTATTACAGAAGTTGAAGGTAATGGAGATGGAGCATTTGGAGATGCACGTTTAGTAAGAGCACGTTCTATTAGCGGACGTTCAACAACCTTATCACTTCAGTATAAATTCTAAAAAGTGGTTTGATTTTTAGTGATTGTTTGGAGCTGGAAATTAATTTAACTTAAATTGTTTTCAGCTCTTTTTTTTCTAACTAAATAACAACATTATGCAATTTATTTTTAAAGTGTTTTTTATCGGACTGTTTTCGTGCATGTCATCATCTGCACAGGTCAATAACAATCAATTAGCAAAAGCTAAATACAACAAAATAATTGTGTATGGAAGCGATAGTTGTCATTATTGCGTAGATACCAAAGCATTTTTAAAGAAAAATAATGTTGAGTTTCGGTATTTTGATGTCGATGTAAATATAACAATGCAGCGCGAAATGCTTTTAAAAATGGAAAAAGCAGGATTGCCTGTAGATGAATTATCGTTACCTGTTGTAGATTTACAAGGACAGCTAATAATGAATGATGTAGCAAATTTTGAAGGATTTTTAAAGCAACTAATTTCTAAAAACAAAACAAAATGAAACTAGTAAAACCAAAATTATCGTTTTGGCAAATATTAAACATGAATGTTGGTTTTTTTGGCATTCAATATAGTTTTGGTTTGCAACAAAGTGCGGTTACACCCATTTATGATTTTTTAGGAGCGAGTCCAGATCAAATTCCAATTTTGCATTTGGCAGGTCCTGTTACGGGCTTGGTAGTACAGCCATTAATTGGTGCCTTAAGCGATAAAACTTGGAGTCCTAAATTTGGGCGTAGAAAACCATTTTTTTTAATAGGAGCCATTTTATGTAGTTTAACATTGTTGGCCTTTCCGTATAGTAGTTCGTTATGGATGGCTGCTGGTTTGTTATGGATTTTAGACGCAGGAAATAATACTGCTATGGAGCCTTACAGAGCATTAATAGCCGATAATTTAGATGAAACACAACAACCGCTTGGGTTTCAAATGCAAAGTTTTTTTACAGGTTTGGGGCAGGTTTTAGCCAATGTGTCGCTGTTTGTTTTTCCATTAATATTTATTGGTAAAACGGGATCATTGCCAACTTGGGTGTATGCATCTTTTTTCTTGGGAGCGTTTTGTTCTATAGCTTCTATTTTATGGAGTATAAGTAAAACCAAAGAAATTCCGCCAACTGAAGAAGAACTAGTGAAAATCAGGGAAAAAAAGTCTGTTTTCGAGCCAATTCTAGAAATATTTTCGGCTATAAAAGATATGCCTAAAGTAATGTGGCAATTGGCTTTAGTGTATTTGTTTCAGTGGTATGCGTTGTTTTGTTATTGGCAAAATTCATCAAAAAGTGTGGCGCTTTCAGTTTGGAAGGCAACTCCAGAAAACACCGAAGCTTATAGTGAAGCTGTAGGATGGACAGGTTTAGTAAATGGTTGGTATAACGTAGTTACTTTTTTAGTGGCTTTTGCATTGGTTGGTTTCGCAAAAAAGTTTAGTGCTAAAAAAGTACATGCTTTTTGTTTAATTATTGCCGCGTTAGGGTTTTTAGCCTTTCCGCACATAGAAAACAAAAACCTACTGTTTTTTGCCATTACTGGTTTTGGTATTGGTTGGGCAAGTATGATGGGGATTCCTTACTTAATGGTAGTTGCAGATATTCCAAAAGAGCGATATGGTGTTTACATGGGTATTATAAATATGATGATTGTAATACCAATGATTCTTCAAACGCTTTCTTTCGGCTTTATTCTTAAAAACTTCTTGAATAATGACCCTCGAAATGCAATAACTTTTGCTGGAGTATTGCTTGTAATAAGTGCTTTGTGTACGCTTTTTATAAAAAGTAAAAAGGTAGGTTAAAATTAGATAAACAGAATTTTACAGATATAATTTTCAATGGAAAATAATAATATAGATATTTTGTGTGTTGGCGAAGTTTTGGTCGATTTTATTGGGCATCAACCTGGTGTTTTAATAAACGAAACTAGAGACTATCATCGATACCTTGGCGGATCACCAACTAATGTTGCTATGAATATGGCGCGATTGGGTTTAAATGCCGCTTTAGTGGCTACGGTTGGTCAAGATGGATTTGGTGAGTATATTTTTAAGCGATTAAATGAAGTTGGTGTTAATATTGATTTTATTAAACAATTGGGAAGAAATGCGACGAGTGTTATTTTTGTATCCCGATCGGAAGGTACGCCAGATTTCTTGCCATTTAGAGATACCGATTATAAAATAACAGAAGATCAAATAACTTCAGAAACGCTTCAAAAAACAAAAATATATCATACAACTTGTTTTGCGCTAAGTAAAAAACCAGCGCAAGACACCATCATTAAAAAAGCAGAAGAAGCTTATAATTTAGGGTGTAAACTTAGTATTGATGTAAACTATGCTAGAAAACTTTGGGAAAGTAGAGATGAAGCTTTATCGGTAATAAAAGCCTATTGTAAATTCAATCCTTTGGTAAAAGTTAGCGAAGACGATATGCTGCGACTTTTTGAAAAAGAGTTGCCTTATGAAGAAATTTTTGAGTTTTTTCATAATCAAGGTGTCGATACGGTATGTTTAACCCTAGGAAGCAAAGGTGTTGTCTTGTCGCAAAAAGGAAAGGAACTCATAAAAATGCCTGCTATAAAAATTGAAAAGGTGATGGATGCAACAGGTGCTGGTGATGCTTTTTGGTCGGGATTTTTGTTTGCATATATCAATGAAAAACCTGTGACCGAATGTTTAGAAGTTGCGTTAAAATTGGCAGCGCTAAAACTTCAAAATGTAGGGAGATTGCCCGATAATATTAATATAGTTTCAAAACTTTTATAAAATAGCCTCAATATATAATCATTATGAGCTCAACTAAAAATTCTATTCCTAATGGCGTTATGCTTAACGCTTACCCAGATAGTATTGGTGAAAATTTAAGCGATATTATTTCAATGCTTAAAAAACCAGAATTTAAAGACGTCTTTTCATTGTTTTATGTGTTGCCAACTTTTTTTAATAGCGATTTAGATCGGGGTTTTTCAATAATCGATTATAATATTAACAAAGACTTGGTTTCAGAAGCCGATTTAAAAGATTTAGAAGCACTCGATATCATGCTTAAATTCGATATTGTTCTAAATCATTTGTCTGTAGCTTCACCGCAATTCAAAGATTTATTAGCACATGGTAATGCTTCTAAATACAAAGATTTTTTTATAAACTGGAATACGTTTTGGGAAGGTTATGGCGAATTAAATAGCGACGGTGTTATAAAACCAAATCCTGAATATCTCGATAAACTTTTTATGAGAAAATCAGGTTTGCCAATTTTAAAAGTGCCGTTCTCTGATGGTAGCGAACAACCTTATTGGAACACGTTTTATCAACAAATAATAGAAGATCCAGAAACTAAAGAACGTAGTTATTTAGGGCAAATGGATGTAAATGCCAAATCGGAATTGGTCTGGGAATTTTACGAAGAAACTTTAGCTAAGTTAAAACACTACGGTTGTAAAATATTAAGGTTAGATGCTTTTGCTTATTTGCATAAAGAAGTAGGAGAAACTAACTTTTTTAATAAACCAGGAACTTGGCAATATTTGGAGCGCATAAAACAAATTGCCGATAAAAATAATTTAAAGTTGTTGCCAGAAATACATGCCGAATATGGTGTAAATCTGCATGATGAGGTGGCCAAAGAAGGCTATCAAATTTACGATTTTTTCTTACCCGGATTAATGATTCATACATTGGAAACGGCAAGCAATAAAGCCTTGTATAAATGGATTAACGAGATTGTTGCAAAAGGTTATAATACCGTAAATATGTTGGGGTGTCACGATGGTATTCCGGTGCTCGATTTAAAAGGTAAGGAAATTGATGGTGTGTACAACGAAGGTCTTTTAAATGATAGCGAGATTGATGCCATTATGGAAACCGTGATGAGTCGTGGTGGTCGTGTAAAAAATATTTACGGTCCCGATGGTAAAAAAATATCTTATTATCAGGTTAATGCCACATTTTTTAGTGCATTAGGTGAAGATGAAAAAAAGCTGTTGTTGGCAAGAGCTATTCAAATGTTTATTCCTGGAATTCCTCAAGTATGGTATCTCGATTTATTTGCTGGGAAAAACGATTATGAAGCTGTCGATAACGCTGGAAGTGGTGGTCATAAAGAAATTAACCGTACTACATTGTCGCTAGAAGAAATTGAGTCTGGTTTAAAACAAGATGTGGTTTTGAAACAATTAGAGTTAATGCGTTTGCGTAACACAAGTAAAGCTTTTTCTGGTAGTGTAAAAATAAATCCGTCTGCAACACATAAAATTGATATTACTTGGAGTAATTTAGGTGAGTCGGTACAACTCATTGCCGATTTAAAAGCGGTGAATTTTAATATTTTTCATGAAAAATAGGTAGGTTCTTAATTGTTAGGTTTTAATTGGGTATGTGTATTTATTTGTGTACTTTGGTAGAGTAATTTTCTCACTCTATGATTGCACCAAAAGAACCCGAAAACGAAGGCGAACGGCTGGAACTTTTAAAGTCGTTTAATATTTTAGATAGTTTACCAGAGGCCGATTATGACAATATAACTAAAATTGCTGCCGAAATTTGTGGTGTTCCAATAGCCTTAGTAAGCTTAATTGATGATAGGCGTCAATGGTTTAAATCACACCATGGTTTAAATGTTACAGAAACTCCAAAGGAATTTGCATTTTGTGCTCATGCCATTAATACACCAAACCAGCCATTTGTAATTAACGATTCTAGAGAAGACGAACGATTTCATGATAATCCATTAGTTACTGGCGATCCGCATGTTGTGTTTTACGCTGGTATTCCGCTTACAACCAATAAAGGGATGCCTTTAGGAACCTTATGTGTTATAGATAATAAACCACATCAGCTTACCAACGAACAGTTAGAAACTTTAAAAGCTTTATCTAATCAAGTAATAAAATTACTCGAACTACGAAAAGCTAATGCGAATTTACAGACCTCATTAAACGATTTAAACGATAAAAATAAAGCATTAGAAAAGTTTGCATATTTAGCGGCACACGATTTAAAATCGCCATTATTAAACATTTCTAGCTTAGCTCAAATTTTTATTCAAGACTATAAAGGTAAAATCGATGCCGAAGGCTTAGAAATTTTAAATTTAATAATAAAATCTTCAGAGAATTTAACCGGATTAGTTGAAGGCTTACTCGATTACAGCAAAAGTGAAAGTGTGCTGGTTGAGAAAAAATCAAACCTAAGGTTTCAAGATTTAAAAAAGGACATTCAGAATCTCTTTAAAGTAGATGATAATGTCGCGATTCAGTTTAATTCAGAAATTCAAGAATTAAACATTAATAAAACAGCAATCCACCAAATTTTAATAAACCTAATTGCAAATGCTATTAAGTATAACGATAAAGATTGTATTGAAATTAATATAGATTTAAGCGATGCAGATGGTTTTTATAAGTTCGCCGTATCTGATAATGGTCCTGGGATTGCGCCAGAGCATCAAGAAAAAATTTTTCAGCTATTTCATAAGCTTAACAAGTACGACAAATTTGGTCGTACAGGAAACGGCATTGGTTTAGCTACCGTAAAAAAGCTTGTAAAAAAACTTGGTGGCGAAATAGGTGTATCATCGGTAGTAGGTAAAGGTGCATCATTTAATTTTACATTAAAAAAGTAGAGTAATTGTTGTTAATTTTTGTGTGAATTAAAACGAATAAAAAGTTTTTTATATAAAAATAAACGCAAAATTTCAGCTAAAAAAGTACCATAAAAAACCCAAAAATTACATACATCCATTAAATTGGTTTTTTATCTTTGTTCGTTTAAGAAAAGTCCTTTGTTTTAGTTTTGTAAGGCCTTTTAAATATTGTTTTTGCAAAAGCGAAAATCCATTAACTAAGTATTATGAGCGAAGAAAGTAAAAGACGTGAAGCCCTTATTTATCACGCAAAACCAACGCCAGGTAAAATAAAAATTGTTCCCACTAAAAAATATGCAACCCAACGCGATTTATCATTAGCATATTCGCCAGGAGTGGCTGTGCCTTGTCTTGAAATTGAAAAGGATAAAGAAGCGGCTTATAAATATACATCAAAAGGTAATTTAGTTGCGGTAATATCAAACGGTACTGCGGTTTTAGGTTTAGGAAATATTGGTCCTGAAGCTTCAAAACCAGTAATGGAAGGTAAAGGTTTATTATTTAAAATATTTGCCGATATTGATGTGTTTGATATCGAGGTTGATACCGAAAATATTGACGAGTTTATTGCAACCGTAAAAAATATAGCACCAACTTTTGGTGGTATAAATTTAGAAGATATTAAAGCACCAGGTGCTTTCGAAATAGAACGTCGCTTAAAGGAAGAACTTAGTATTCCTGTAATGCACGACGATCAACATGGTACTGCTATAATTTCGGCGGCAGCCTTATTAAATGCTATCGAGCTTACTGGTAGAAAAATTGAAGACGCGAAAATTGTAATTAGCGGTGCTGGTGCAGCGGCTATTTCTTGTTCGCGTTTGTATCAGGCATGTGGCGCTAAGCTAGAAAACATGGTGATGCTTGATAGTAAAGGTGTAATTCGTAAAGATCGCGATAACCTTACGCCTGAAAAAGCTGAATTCGCTACAGATAGAAAAATTGACACGCTGGAAGAAGCTATGAAAGATTCCGATGTGTTTATTGGTTTATCTATGGCAAATATTGTATCGCCAGAGATGTTGCTTTCTATGGCAAAAGATCCAATTGTTTTTGCTATGGCGAATCCCGATCCCGAGATTGCATACCAATTAGCTATCGATACGCGCGACGATATTATTATGGCTACAGGCCGAAGCGACCATCCTAACCAAGTTAATAATGTGTTAGGTTTTCCATTTATTTTCCGTGGGGCGCTCGATGTTCGTGCCACAGGAATTAACGAAGCTATGAAAATGGCAGCTGTTAAAGCTTTAGCACGATTAGCAAAAGAGCCAGTGCCAGAACAAGTAAATATTGCGTATGGCGAAACCCGATTAACCTTTGGTAAAGATTATATTATTCCAAAGCCATTCGATCCGCGTTTAATTGCCGAAGTACCACCAGCAGTAGCCAAAGCAGCTATTGAAAGTGGTGTGGCTAAAAAACCTATTACCGATTGGGAAAAATACACCGATTCGTTATTAGAGCGTTTAGGTTCCGATAATAAATTGGTTCGATTATTATTAAATCGTGCCAAATTAGATCCTAAACGTGTTGTTTTTGCAGAAGCAGATCATTTAGATGTGCTTAAAGCTGCGCAAATTGTATATGAAGAAGGTATTGCTATTCCAATTCTTTTAGGACGAAAAGAAACCATTGAAGAGTTAATGGCAGAGATTGAGTTTGATGCCGATATTTTAATTATCGATCCAAAAACTGAAGAAGAAAACGACAGGAAAAATAAATACGCAAAAGTATATTGGGAACAACGTAAACGTAAAGGCGTAACTTATTATTCGGCGCAACGTTTAATGCGAGAGCGTAATTATTTTGCGGCAATGATGGTTAACGAAGGTGATGCCGATGCTTTAATTTCGGGCTATTCCAGAAATTATCCAACGGTTGTAAAGCCTATGTTAGAGCTTATTGGTAAAGCCGATGGTATTTCAAGAGTGGCAACAACCAATTTAATGATGACCAAGCGTGGACCATTATTTTTAAGCGATACCTCAATAAATATCGATCCAGATGCTAAAAGTTTAGCTAAAATTGCGCAAATGACGTCCAAAGTTATTTCAATGTTTGGTTTAAATCCGGTAATGGCTATGGTGTCGTATTCAAACTTTGGATCTTCAAACAATCCAAGAGCTTCAAAAGTAACCGAGGCGGTTTCTTATTTACATCGTGCCAATCCAGATTTAGATGTTGATGGTGAATTACAAACCGATTTTGCCTTAAACGATACCATGCTTCGTGAAAAATTTCCGTTTTCAAAATTAGTTGGTAAAAAAGTAAATGCACTTATTTTTCCTAATCTAGATGCGGCAAACATCACCTATAAATTGTTAAAAGAGTTAAACGATGCCGAATCTATTGGGCCAATTATGATGGGTATGCGTAAACCTGTTCATATTTTACAGTTAGGAGCAAGCGTAGATGAAATTGTAAATATGACGGCTATTGCGGTTATTGATGCACAACATAAAGCAAAATGGGAATTAGAGCAACTGGAACAGTAATCCTTTAAAATACAATAATTTTATTACATTTGACGGATTAATAGTTGTAATACATGATAACGCACATTCAGGGGAAACTGGTTGAAAAAAATCCAACGCATGTTGTTATAGATTGTAACGGTGTTGGTTATATGCTGCACATATCGTTGCACACGTTTTCCCAAATACCAGATATAGAAAATTTAAAGCTGTTTACGCATCTTCAAGTTAAAGAAGATGCGCATACGCTTTATGGGTTTTCGTCCTTAGCCGAACGCGAAATATTTAGGTTATTGCTTTCTGTTAGCGGTATTGGGGCGAGTACGGCGCGTACCATGTTGTCGTCGTTAACACCAAAACAAGTACGTGAAGGTATTGCCAGCGAAGATGTGGCTTTAATTCAATCTATTAAAGGTATTGGAGCAAAAACCGCGCAACGTGTTATTATCGATTTAAAAGATAAAGTTTTAAAGATTTACGATATTGATGAAGTTTCAACAGCAAAAGACAATACCAACAAAGATGAAGCGTTATCTGCTTTAGAAGTGTTGGGTTACGCCAAAAAACAGGCGGAACGTGTGGTTAATAAAATTGTTGCAGCCCAACCTGAAGCTAACGTAGAAACTATTATTAAGGAAGCGCTCAAAAATTTATAACTAATTTTGAAGATAACCAGACCAAATCTACTCCAATTACCAAAGCAATACCTTGTATTTGCTATTGTACTTTTTTATTCGGTTGTAACTTGGTCGCAAACACCACAAGATTCTACACAAACAGGGTTTAGTTTAGGGAAACTAAAAACGCCAATACTCGACACTGTAGAGTCTAAATACACTTACGATCCGGTAACTAATCGTTATATTTATACCGAAACTATTGGGGATTACAATCTTAAATATCCTATAATTTTAACACCTTCAGAATATTTCGATTTAGTTGCAAAAGAAAACATTCGGAATTATTACAAAGAAAAAATTGATGCTTTCGATGGTAAAAAGGAAGGTAGCGAAGATGCGAAAAAAAATCTACTACCTGAGTTTTATGTAAATTCAGGACTTTTCGAAACCATTTTTGGGAGCAATGTTATAGAGTTAGTGCCAACGGGTAGTGTAGAAATGGATTTAGGTATCCTGTTTTCAAAGCAAGATAATCCAACATTTTCACCAAGAAACCGCAGTAATTTCACCTTCGATTTCGATCAACGAATCAGTTTAAGTTTATTAGGTAAAGTTGGTACGCGTTTGCAAGTAACGGCGAATTACGATACCCAATCTACCTTCGATTTTCAACAGCTGTTTAAGTTAGAATACACGCCAACAGAAGACGATATTTTACAAAAAATTGAAGTTGGTAATGTGAGCATGCCCTTAAATAGCTCGCTAATTACGGGAGCGCAAAGTTTATTTGGGGTAAAGGCACAATTGCAGTTTGGTAAAACAACTATTACAGGCGTGTTTTCCGAGCAAAAATCGCAATCAAATACGGTTATAGCACAAGGTGGAGGAACGGTAGAAGAGTTTGAGTTTTTTATTAGAGAATACGATGAAAACCGACACTTCTTCTTAGCGCAACATTTTAGAGATACCTACGATGCAGCACTTGCTAATTATCCGTTTATAAATAATAAAGGCTTGCAAATTACGCGTATTGAAGTTTGGATAACCAACCGTAGTAACCAAACCGATAATGTTAGAAACATTGTGGCCTTACAAGATTTAGGTGAATCGGTTTATACTCCAGGTAGTCCCGATGCCGATAATATTTTGTTAGATCCGCAAGCCAATGGATACGCCGGCTTTATTAACAAACCCAATGCGGTACCCGATAACTCCAATAACGATTTCGATCCAACAGTAATTGGTTCGGGTTCTATTTTAACTGATCAAATTCGCGATATCGCCACAGCACAACAAGGTTTTGGAGTGTTTTCATCGGTTGCTAAAGAAGGTTCCGATTATGCTAAAATTGAAAACGCTAGAAAATTAACCAACGGGCAAGAATATACATTAAATGAAGATTTGGGATATATTTCCTTAAATCAGCGTTTAACAAACGATGAGGTTTTAGCCGTGGCCTTTCAATATACTTTAGGCGGAAAGGTGTATCAAGTAGGTGAATTTGCAAACGATGGTATTGAAGCTACCAATGTTGAAACCAACGACGATGGAGTGGTAACTTCGGTAGTTAATTCCACTTTAGTTGTAAAAATGCTTAAAAGTAGTGTTACTAATGTAACGCAACCAGTTTGGGATTTAATGATGAAAAACATCTACGATACTGGAGCGTATAATTTAAGTAAAGATGATTTTAGATTAAACATTTTTTATAACGAAGCTTCACCATTAAACTACATTACGCCTGTTAATGGCAGCTTCGATTTAGATATAAACGGAAACCCAGTTACGCCTTCTACAAACGAAGACGATTTAATTCAAAACGTACCATTATTACGAGTTTTTAATTTAGATAAGCTTAATTTTAATAACGACCCGCAGGCCAAAGGAGATGGTTTCTTCGATTATGTATCTGGAATAACAGTAATTCCTCAAAACGGAAAAATTGTGTTTACCAGTGCCGAACCATTTGGAGAATATTTATACAATGTTTTAGGTGGAGGTAATAGCTATGATAATCCTACTTCATATAACGAAAACCAGCAAAAATATGTTTATGATGTGCTTTATTCCAGCACTAAAACTGCCGCTTTAGAGGCCGTTGAAAAAAATAAATTTAAGTTAAAAGGACGTTATAGTTCTTCGGGAGGAGGCGATGGTATTTCAATAGGTTCGTTTAATGTACCGCGTGGTTCGGTGCGTGTTACCGCAGGTGGTCGTGTGTTGGTTGAAGGTATTGATTATACAGTAGATTACGATTTAGGACAAGTTTACATTTTAGATGAAGCTTTAAAAGCTTCAGGAACTCCTATTGAAGTATCAACCGAAAATAATGCTGTTTTTGGGCAACAAACCAGACGTTTTGCAGGCGTAAATGTTGAGCATAAGTTTAATGAAAACTTTGTGTTAGGAGCAACATTTTTAAATCTTAACGAACGCCCAATAACGCAGAAGGCAAACTACGGTACAGAATCTATTAACAACACTATTTTTGGTTTTAATGGTAATTACGCAGCTAAAGTGCCATTTTTAACACGTATGGTAAACAAATTACCAAATATCGATACTGATGTAGAATCTAACGTGTCCCTTCGCGGTGAATTAGCTTATTTACTACCAGGAGCACCAAAAGGAACCGATTTTAATGGTGAACCAACTTCATATATCGACGATTTTGAGGGTACTCAAAACAGTATCGATTTAACCTCGCAACAATCATGGTATTTATCAAGTAGACCAGCCGATTTAGATGGTGACGGTGAAGTTGATAATGAATATGCCAATGGGATTGAAAGTGGTTACAATCGTGCCATGTTAAACTGGTATACCATCGATCCTATTTTTTACAGCAATCAAAGGCCAGACGAAATTACAGATGAAGACATGTCTAATTTATACACCAGTCGTGTATTTATAAATGAATTATTTCCCGAGGTCGATTTGGTTCAAGGACAAAATTCGGTGTTATTTACTCTCGATTTAGCCTACTACCCAGAAGAGCGTGGGCCTTACAATTTCGATCCTGAAGCTTCAAGTGGTACGCTTAATGACCCGCAAAATTCTTGGGCAGGTATAACCCGTCAAATTACATCAACAGATTTTGAGCAACAAAACGTCGAGTATATCGATTTTTGGATACAAGATCCGTTTCAAGATAACCCAACAAATCCTGGAGGAAAGTTGGTTTTAAACTTGGGTAATATTTCTGAAGATATTTTAAAAGATGGGCGTAAACTTTACGAAAATGGCTTGCCAGAAGATGGCGATATTACCATTTTAGAGCAGCAAGCTACCGATTGGGGAAGTGTTGTGCCACAAAATCAAAGTTTGGTTTATGCGTTCGATACCACTGGCGAAGAACGCGCTAATCAAGATGTTGGTTACGATGGTTATAGCGATGACGCTGAACGACGTTTCGCTACTAGAGAAAACCTAGCGGCAGAATATAGAACATTAGAAGATCCATCAAACGATAATTATACTTATTTTTTAAATGCCGAAGGTGATATTTTTGAGCGTTACAAAAAATACAATGGTGTAGAAGGTAATACGCCAGATACGTTTAGCGATACCAATCGAGGAGCCAATACACAACCAGATGTTGAGGATATTAACCGTGATAACACCATGAATACCATTGATAGTTATTACGAATATGAACTTGATATTACAAGACAGAATTTACCAGAATCTGAAGTTGAGTTTGAAAATCTTCCTAATTCAAATCCATTAAAAGAATATTTACGAGATTTTAAAAGCAGACCGCGAACTTTACCAAATGGCGAAAGAGTAAATGTGCGTTGGTATCAATTTAGAATTCCGGTACAAGGCGATTTAGCGCGAGCAGTTGGTGGTATTACCGATTTAAGATCGGTGCGTTTTACCAGGCTATTTCTAAAAGAATTTACCGAAACCACCATATTCCGTTTCGGTACGCTCGATTTGGTACGAAGCGATTGGAGACGATACACCCAAGCTTTAGATAAAGACGATCCAGATCCAAACGATCCACAAACCGATTTTTCTGTTGGTGTTATTGGTACGCTCGAAAACGAAGGTAGTTACCAACGCCCACCAGGTATTGAGCCAGAACAGTTATTCAATAACAATACGGTTGTAAACCAAAATGAGCAATCGTTAGTGCTAAAAGTGTGTAATTTAGAGAGTGAAGATTCTAGAGCGGTGTATAAAAATATTAACGTCGATATGCGCCAATATAAGCGTATTAGAATGTTTATGCATGCTGAAAATAGCGATGATGGTTCTAGTACTTTAAACGACGATGATTTAGTTGGTTTTATTAGAATGGGTAACGATTTAACCGATAATTATTATCAAATTGAAATTCCTTTAGAAATATCGACTAATACCACACGTGACGGACTTTGGCCAACCAATAACGAAATAAATTTACCTATCGAGATTTTAGGAAAAGTTAAAGCTCAAGGTATTTTTGATGCTTCTTTAAATAATGAAGATGCTACTTTTTATGATGTAGTAAATGGTGATATTGTTTTAGCAAGCGATCCGTTTGATGGTTATACGCTTGGTCAACATCGTGTAGGTATTAAAGGTAATCCAAACTTTGGCGATGTGCGTACGTTAATGGTTGGTGTTAAAAATAGATCGAATAGCAATAATGTTTGTGCCGAACTTTGGTATAACGAATTACGATTATCCGATATGGATAACGAAGGTGGTTGGGCTGCTGTTGTAAGTATGGATAGTAATATTGCCGATTTTGCAACCATTAGTGCTACTGGTAGCCAAAGTACTTCTGGTTTTGGTGCTTTAGAGCAAGGACCATCCGAACGTGCTTTAGAAGATGTGGTGCAATACGATTTAGTTACCAATGTAAATATAGGGCAACTATTACCAAAAAAATGGGGTGTGCAATTACCATTTAATTATGCGCAAAGCGAACAATTAATTACACCAAAATACGATGCGTTTTACGAAGATTTAACCTTGCAATCGCGTTTAGATGCTGCCGAAACAGAATCGGATAGAGAAGAAATTCTTCAAAATTCTGAAGATTATACCAAGCGTAAAAGCATCAATTTTATCGGAGTTAAAAAGAATAGAACAAGCGACAAGAAAGCCCGTTTTTACGATGTTGAAAACGTAACTTTAAATTATTCTTACAACAAGGTTGAACACCGTGATTTCGAAATTGAAAATGCCGTAAATAAAACGGTTAGGCTAGGCGCTAACTATGCGCATAATTTTAATCAGTTAACTGTTGAGCCTTTTATAAAGAACGATTCTTTGTTTACAGGAAAATATTGGAAGTTTTTAAAGGAGTTTAATTTCAATTTATTGCCTTCAAGTTTTACGGTTAGTAGCGATATTAACAGGCAATTTAATAGCCAACGTTTTAGAGCTATCGATTTATCAGACGATGATATTTCTGTAGAACAATTGCTACAGCGTAATTACACTTTCGATTTTCAGTATAACATCAACTACAACTTAACAAAATCATTACAGTTTAACTTTTCGGCAGCCAATAATAATATTGTTAGAAATTATTATAAAGGAGATTATTCAGAAGGCATACAAGACGAATCGCTTGATGTTTGGGATGGTATTTTAGATGTGGGCGATCCAAATAGGCAAACCCAAACCTTAGGTTTAACTTATCAACTACCTTTAAACAAAATACCAACGTTTAGTTTTATTGATGCTACTTATCAATATACCGGAACATTTTTATGGCAAAAAGGATCAGATTTATACGGCGAATTAGAATTGGATTACACCGATCCTAACGATCCGGAAAACACACTTTCTGGGGTTTTCGATTTAGGAAATTCGGTGCAAAATTCAAGTGTTCATAATTTAGTGACTACGCTAGATATGAATCGCTTTTACAAGTACGTAGGTTTGGTTAAAAAACCAATTAGAACAGTTCGGGCCAGAACCACAACACCAGGAGGGCCTCCAGGAGCGAATAATCGTAAGGCACCAGCACCTAAAAAACAAAATAAAACGGCTCGAAAATTAATAAATGCAGGTATCGATATTTTAACAAGTGTAAAACGCCTTACTTTTAATTATAACGAAAATAGTGGTACTTATTTGCCAGGTTACACACAAACACCAGGGTTTATTGGTACGTTAAAGCCATCAACAGGATTTACTTTTGGTAGCCAAAGCGATATACGATATCAAGCCGCTAAAAAAGGTTGGTTGACATTATATCCAGAGTTTAATGAACAATATACCACCACGCAACAAAAGCAGATTGATTACTCGGCAAACTTAGAACCTGTAAGAGATTTAAAAATTGATATTGTTGGTAACCGCGCTTACTACGAAAATTATACTGAAAATTACAATGTTAATAATGGTGAATACAACTCGTTAACTCCAAATACTTTTGGAAATTACAATATTTCAACGCTTTTAATAAAAACTGCATTTAGTAAGAGTGATGAAAATATTAGTGAAGCATTTAGTGATTTTAGAACGAATCGTTTAAAAATAGCTAATCGTTTAGCCGAAGCATTTTACGGTGGTTCAAGTTTCGAAAGAGATGAAGATGGCTATCCGTTAGGTTTTGGTAAAAACAATCAAAAAGTATTGTTGCCAGCATTTTTAGCAGCCTATTCCGGGCAAGATGCAAACGACGTAAAAACAAGTGCGTTTAGAGATGTGCCATTGCCAAACTGGGATTTAAAGTATACTGGTTTTATGAAGTTTAACTGGTTTAAAAAGCGCTTCAAACGTTTCTCTTTAACGCATGGTTATCGTTCTACTTATACCATCAATCAATTCAATACTAATTTAAATTTGAATTTAAATGTTGATGATAACGAGCAACCCATACCAGGTACACCGTATGTCGATCAACCAGATGAAGCTAAAGATCAATCAGGCAACTTTAAAAACGAGACTTTATTTAGTAATATCAATTTAAGTGAATCGTTTAGTCCGTTAATGCGATTGGATTTCGAGATGAAGAGTTCGGTTAAAATTTTAGCAGAAATAGCCAAAGACCGATTAATCTCATTGAGTTTCGATAATAATTTGGTAACCGAAATTCAAGGTAACGAATACACTATTGGCTTAGGATATCGAATTAAAGATTTGCGTATAAATTCTAAATTAGCAGGTCCTCAAAAGCGTATTGTGAGCGATTTAAATATGAAGGCCGATGTGTCTGTTCGCGATAATAAAACCATTATTCGTTATCTCGATTTAGATAATAATCAAATTACTTCTGGGCAAACCATTTGGGGTGTAAAATATAGCGCCGATTATGCCTTTAGTAAAAACTTAACAGGTATCTTTTATTTCGATTATACGTTTTCCGATTACGCTATTTCAACCGCATTTCCGCAAACAAGTATTCGTTCAGGCCTAACCTTACGATATAATTTTGGAAATTAACAATTAAAAGGTTTCAATTTTAAGTTTGAATAAATACATTTGCCGAAACAAACTTAAATACAGAACATGAATATTCCAGCAGATTTAAAGTACACCAAAGACCACGAGTGGGTTAAAATTGAAGATGACATCGCAATTATTGGTATTACCGATTTTGCCCAAGGCGAATTAGGTGATATTGTTTATGTTGAAGTTGAAACTTTAGACGAAACCCTTGAAGCTGATGAAGTTTTTGGTACTGTTGAAGCTGTAAAAACCGTTTCAGATTTATTTTTACCGCTTTCTGGTGAAATTATTGAGTTTAATGAAACCCTTGAAGACGAGCCAGAAAAAGTAAATACCGATCCTTACGGCGATGGCTGGATGATAAAAGTAAAATGCTCTAATTTGTCTCAAGTAGAAGGTTTGCTTACAGCTGATGATTATAAAGCTTTAATAAGTGCTTAAAAAAGGGCTATTAGTAGTAACCATAATTTATACCATAGCTATAGCGGTAGCTTGCTTAATAAATGTAAGCGAATTGCCAGAAGTTGATATATCGTTCGCCGATAAAATATTTCACTTTGTAACCTATGCATTGTTAATGGGCTTATGGTACTTCTCTTTAGTTTATACCCTAAAATTTAGCCCAAAAAAAGGCATGTTGTATGCTTTTATAATTGCGTTTGTATTTGGCATGATTATTGAAGTATTACAAGATACCCTAACAACAACAAGATCCTTAGATGTTTTTGATGTTGTTGCAAATACTTTTGGCGCTTTACTTGCAACCTTAGTATTAAGTTTTTACAATAAGTTACGAGTTAAAAACAAATAAACTGTTGCATTTTTAATAAATAAATAGTTATTTTACCAATCTTGAAAAACAATTAAATAAAATGGAACCTAAAAAAAATCCTAAAGCAAATGTAGCACGTAATAGTTCGCTTTATTTTGCTATTGGTTTAGCTTTAATGCTATTCTTAACAAACTACGCAATAAACTACAAAACATACGAAAAAAACGATATCGATATAGGTATGGTTAACATGGAGGAAGAGTTTGAAGAAGAAATTCCATTAACACAACAAATACAAACCCCGCCACCGCCACCGCCACCACCAGCAGCCCCAGAAGTTATCGAGATTGTTGAAGATGAGGTAGAGGTTGAAGAAACTGTAATCGAATCTACTGAGGTAGACCAAGAAACAGAAATTGTTGAGGTTGAGGAAGTGGAAGTAGTAGAAGTAGAAGAAGATATTGATGTACCATTCTCAGTAATTGAAAACGTACCAGTTTTCCCAGGTTGTGAAAAAGAGAAAACAAACAACGCGAAAAGAGCTTGTATGTCTAAAAAAATATCACAGTTTGTAAACAAAAAGTTTAATACAGATTTAGCTGGAGATTTAGGTTTATCTGGAAGACAACGTATTAACGTAATCTTTAAAATAGACAAAACAGGAAACATCTCTGGAGTTCGTGCAAGAGCGCCACACCCAGGTTTAGAAAAAGAAGCTAAGCGTGTAATTGGCTTATTACCTAAAATGCAACCAGGTAAACAACGTGGAAAACCAGTAAACGTTCCATATTCGTTACCAATTATTTTCCAAGTTCAAGATTAAATTATTTTTTTCCGATGGCATTCGGAAACTAAAAATAAAAACCCGTTACAGAAATGTAGCGGGTTTTCTTTTTTGGTATGCTTATTGAGGCTTTATCATAATATTAACATTTTAACTTATAATTTATTATGAAAAATTTTAAAAATGTGCCAGAGTCCACTCGCCAAAACGGACAAAGCACAAAAAAACCGCAAAAGCATTATGCAAATTTACAAAAAAACACAACCTTGTATTTTCAAATTGGTTTAATTGTGTGTTTGCTCGCTTCCTTTGGTTTACTAGAGATGAATTTTAAAACGGAAACACCTCAAGTAGGCGATCTATTACTACCGGACGATTACACCGAAATTGCCATCGAAAATTTTAAAGTGTACCAAACACCGCAAGCCGAAACAAAACCTCAAACCAAGCAGCAAACTCTTTTTATTGAGGATTACGAGGAAGTGGAAAATGACTTTGTAAAAGAAGAATTTGAAGATGTGATTACCGCTGAAGAATTTACAACTAGCGATGAGCCAATCGATCCTAGTGATATCGTATTAGAGGAAATAATTGATGATACGCCCATTCCTGTAAACTTTATTCAAAACGTTCCTATTTTTCCAGGTTGCGAAGGTGAAGTAACCAACCAAGGCCGAAAAAAATGCATGGAAAAGAAAATTGCAAAACTAGTACAACGTAAATTTGATGCCGATTTAGCTTCCGATTTAGGCTTAAGTGGAAAACAAGTGATTCAAACCCAATTTACAATCGATAAAACGGGACATATAACAAACATTAAAACCCGTGCGCCACATAAGCGATTAGGTAGTGAAGCCGAACGCGTAATAAATCTTATTCCAGAAATGACACCAGGAAAACAAAACGATAAAAATGTTGGTGTGGTTTATACCTTGCCTATTGTATTTCAAGTACAGTAGTTATATACTTTTACAAAATCAAAACCGTTATCTAAATCAGATAGCGGTTTTTTGTTTTAGCCTTTTAACTAAAATAGTATTACCATGTGGCTTATGTAAAAATTATAGTATCTTTCGCTATTAATTAAACTTTAACTAATTAAAATGAAGCAATTCATTGTCCTTCTTCTACTTTTTACTCAATTTAACAGCTTTTCGCAAACTATCAATGCTTCCGAAAAACAACCTATTTTTCCTAGCTGTAAAGATGTTCCTGCCGATTCTTTAAAGCTATGTTTTACCAATAAGGTGTATCAAATAATAAAATCGGAATTTAAAACACCAGATATTGTTATAAAAGATGAATATAAAGGGGATGTTTCGGTGATTTTTGAAGTTGATACCTTGGGGACATTTAAACTTATTTATGTTAATGCGGTTTATAAAGAATTAAAAGAAGAAGCCGAACGTGTTTTTAAGCTGTTTCCAAAAATTGAACCAGCAAGTTATAATGGCCGAAAAACCTTTAAACAATATGCGCTTCCTATTAAAATTCCATTATCCGATTTTAATAATGCGCCAGCAAATAGTGCAGAGGTAACAAGCGAGATTAAAAAGTTAGAAGAAGCTTACCAAACGGAATACGACGATGTAAATAATAGTATAACCAGTTATAACGACAATGCCTTTTCAAGCCAGTTAAACATACAATTTACACATAGTGATTATGCCAGGTTCGAGAGAGCCATAAATGTTGTTGGTATCAATAGTCATACCGCTTCAAAACCTTTTGTGCACTCAGAGGTTTCAAAGTATTACGATTTTAAAGCTGAAAAAGATAAGTTGCTTCAAGAAAGAAAAACATGGTTCGGGAAAAAACTTTGGAACGAACATTTGGTGCAATTACAAGGTAAAAACTATTGGTTTACTATCGATCCAATTTTCGATTTTGAAGTTGGTAAAGATACCGAAGCTGATTTTAGTTCAACCTACAACAATACACGAGGATTATTGGTAAAAGGCGGATTGGGGAAAAACTTTAATTTTTACACATCGGTTTTCGAGAGTCAAGGTCGTTTTGCACAATATTTTAACGAGTATGCCGAAAGTTTGCGTGGTTTTGGGCCAGATCCAGCAATTATTCCTGGTCGTGGTATTGCTAAAGCTTTTAAAACCGATTCTTATGATTACCCAGTGGCAGAGGCTTATTTGTCGTATGCCCCAGCCGATTTTGTAAATATTCAATTTGGTCATGGTAAAAACTTTATTGGCGATGGTTACAGGTCGTTGTTTTTAAGTGATGTGGCGAGTCCGCACCCATTTTTAAAACTAAATACTAAATTCTGGAAAATTAAATATACCAATACTTGGATGTGGTTAAAAGATGTACGCCCTGAAGTAACAACCGATGACGCTTTTTTAACCAAATACATGGCAACCCATTTTTTAAGTTGGAATGTCACTAAGCGATTAAATGTTGGATTTTTTGAATCGGTAATTTGGGCTAAAACTGCCAATCGAAATTTTGATGTTAATTATTTAAATCCTATTATTTTTTATCGCGCCATAGAGTTTGAAACTGGGCAAGATGCTGGAAATGCCATTATGGGAACTTCAGCAAAATACAAATGGAACAATAATATTAATTTATACAGCCAGTTTATTTTAGATGAGTTTTCGCTTAGCGATGTAAAAGCAGGAAATAAAAGCTGGAAAAATAAATTTGGTTACCAATTAGGGGTTAAATACTACAACGCCTTTAACGTTGATAATTTAATGCTGCAAATGGAATATAATCGCGTGCGTCCTTACACGTATTCACATAGTACAATTGCAACAAATTACGGGCACAATAACCAATCGATGGCGCATTTATGGAGTGCTAATTTTAGCGAATTGGTACTTATGGGATATTATTTCCACAACCGTTGGTATGCTAATGCAAAATTTATTTTCGGTAAACGTGGTTTTGATTATAATACTGATACCGACAATTTTAGTTATGGTGGCGATATTTATAGAAATTATAATGACCGACCAATAAACACAGGGGTTAAAGTTGGGCAAGGCATTGCTACAAATAGTTTTTACGGGAATTTACAGGCGGGTTACGTTGTAAATCCATCGAGTAATTTAAAACTGTTTACCGATATTACAGTGCGTAATTTTAATCCAGATGCTACAACCGAAACAGTTTATAAAAGCAACACGGTTTGGTTTAATTTTGGTTTACGTACCGATTTGTTTAATTGGTATTTTGATTATTAAATAAAACATTGCTCAAAATTCTTTTAAGGCGTATCTTTGCACTCGCAAAACAAAACGGGCGAAGCCTAAACGCAATTGAGCAAAACAAATCCATCAGTAACAGCACCTTCTGTAATTTCAGATTTTAAAGAAATCACAAAAATGCGATTGGCATTAAGTGTGGTATTCTCGTCGGTAGCTGGATATTTATTAGGTGTTGAAATTGTAGAAGTAAAAACCTTAGTTTTATTGGCTTTAGGCGGTTATTTTATGGTAGGCGCTTCAAACGCATTTAATCAAATTATCGAAAAAGATTTAGATGCTTTAATGAGTCGTACTAAAAATCGCCCCATTCCTGCAGGTCGTATGTCAGTTTCAACCGCATTTGTTATCGCTTGTGTTTTTACGCTATTAGGAATCATCATTTTATACACCATAAACAAGCAAACGGCGATGTTTGGTGCCATTTCTATTTTTTTATACACTTGTGTTTATACGCCTTTAAAAACCAAAACGCCATTAGCTGTTTTTGTTGGCGCCATTCCTGGAGCTATTCCGTTTATGTTGGGTTGGGTTGCGGCAACCGACGATTTTGGTATTGAACCAGGAACACTTTTCGCCTTACAATTCTTTTGGCAATTCCCTCACTTTTGGGCGATTGGTTGGTTTTTGTTCGACGATTATAAAAAAGGCGGATTTTTTATGCTACCAACAGGAAAACAAGATAAAGGCACCGCAGTACAAACCATTATGTACACTATTTGGACTATCATGGTATCCATAATTCCCGTTTTTGGTTTTACAGGACGATTACAACTTTCAATTATAGCAACTGTTTTGGTATTCGCATTAGGTTTATGGATGTTGTATTATGCTATAAGATTGTTTAGATTAATGACCGAGAAGGCTGCAAAGCAACTTATGTTAGTGAGTGTATCGTATATTTCGCTAGTGCAAATTGTATATGTAGTCGATAAATTTTTACATTAAATTCATGGATTTAACCCAAGGTACACCCCAAGAAAAAAATATTAGAGCCAAAAAAATGATGCTTTGGTTTGGCATTATTTCACTTATTATGTCGTTTGCTGGTTGGACCAGTGCTTTCGTGGTAAGTAGTTCGCGCCCCGATTGGCTTAAAGATTTCCAGTTGCCAAACGCTTTTATTATTAGCACGGTTGTAATTGTAATTAGTAGTATTACTTTTTTACTAGCAAAAAACGCACTAAAAAAAGACAATAAAAGTTTAACCACCATCTGGTTGGTAATCACTTTAATTTTAGGAGTTGTATTTATTTTTAATCAATTTCAAGGTTTTCAAGAAATAATTAACCTTGGTTATAACTTTACAGGGCCAACTAGTAATGTAACCATGTCCTATATTTATTTAATTGCAGTAGTGCATATTTTACACGTGGTAGTTGGGTTAATTTGTTTGTTAGTGGTGATTTATAATCACTTAAGAAATAAATATAATGCTAATAACAAATTAGGCTTCGATTTAGCAGCAACCTTTTGGCATTTTATAGATATACTTTGGGTGTATTTGTTTTTGTTTCTTTATTTTGTAGGCTAATAAAAATATTAAAAATCAACTTTTATTTAAAGTGGGTATAATTTGCACTTTGATGTTTTATTACATAAATAAAATACCTATTTTTGTGCAACTTTTATAAACAATAACCAAAATTTATGAGTACAGCAGTAGCAGAAGGCAAAACGTGGATCGGCGGAAACGAACCACTTAAAGCTAGTTACGGAAAGATGATGATGTGGTTTTTCATCCTTTCAGATGCCTTAACTTTCTCTGGGTTTTTAGCAGCCTACGGATTTTCAAGATTTAAATTTATTGATGCATGGCCAATTGCGGACGAGGTGTTTACTCACGTTCCGTTTTTACACGGCCAAGAATTACCAATGATTTATGTAGCCTTTATGACGTTCATCCTAATTATGTCGTCGGTTACCATGGTATTAGCTGTTGATGCCGGTCATCATTTAAATAAAGCTAAAGTTACCATTTATATGTTTTTAACCATTATTGGTGGTTTAATTTTCGTAGGGTCTCAAGCTTGGGAATGGGCTACTTTTATTAAAGGTGATTTTGGTGCTGTACAAACAAAAGGAGGAAACATTTTACAGTTTGTTGATACCGAAGGGCATCGTGTTGCCTTGAGTGATTTTGTTGTAGCAGGACATAGAGATAGAACAGAACATGAACGTAAAAACGGATTGTGGTTTGTTAACGAAGGTACTTTACCAACCTATACTGTTGAAGAGGTAATTCACGGTTTAGAGTCGCACGACAATATTTTAGTAAGAACTCAATTGTTAACCGAAGAAGGTGAGAAAACCGTGTTGTCGAGAGCTGAATCTTTAGAGGTTTTAAAAGCGAATGGTAAAGCAGTTGTTGAAGGAGCAAACCTTCATGTAAACGAATACGGTTCACCATTATTTGCCGATTTCTTTTTCTTTATTACAGGATTTCACGGTTTCCACGTATTTTCAGGTGTCGTTATCAATATCATTATTTTCTTTAATGTGGTAATTGGTACTTACGAAAGACGTAAAAGCTACGAAATGGTTGAAAAAGTTGGTTTATACTGGCACTTTGTAGATTTAGTTTGGGTATTCGTATTCACATTCTTCTACTTAGTTTAATAAAATAATATTGCGCCTAAAGCGGCAACGCCAAGGGCTAAAAGAAACATAACATGGCACACGAACATAAATTAGAAATTTTTAGAGGACTTTGGAAGTTTAAGTCTAACAAGCAAAAAATCTGGGGTGTTTTAGCATTTTTATCTTTTATAACTGCAATCGAAGTTGTTTTAGGTATTTACAAACCAGAAGGTTTAATGGCTAAGTTTTTAGGGATGAAATTACTTAACTGGATTTTCATCATTTTAACCATTGTAAAAGCATATTATATTGCTTGGGATTTTATGCACTTACGCGACGAAACTAAAGGATTAAGACGCGCTGTAGTTTGGACAGGTGTTTTCTTAATACTTTATTTAGTATTTATTTTGTTACAAGAAGGCGGATACGTATTTAGAGTTTATGACGAAGGATTTATAAAACGTGATTTTTAGTTTATAAAAATCAGTTAAATATAGATATTAAGGCGGTTTTTAAACCGCCTTTTTTTATTTTTGCAAAACGTTTTTTGTACCTGTTTTATGAGTAAGAAAAAAGCAAGCACATATTTTGTTTTAGTCGTATTGTTCTTTTTGCCAGTAGCGTTTTTATTGTTGTTGTATCCTGCAACACACAACTATACACCGCTAGAAGTGATTAAAGAAAATGTTGAAGATTTAAATGGATTTACCTCAAATAGTAACGAGCCTATTCAGTTAAAAGAGCACATTACGGTGTTGGGGTTTTTAGGAGCAAATCCAATTGAGCATACCATAGCAGCATCAAACTTAAAAGAGTTGGTTTACGATAAGTTTAAAGGCTTTAAAAAGTTTCAAATTGTGATGCTTTTACCATTAGGTACAGAAGCTTCAGTAGAAACCATTAAAAAGGAAATAAGCTCGTATGAAAGTTTGGAGTATTGGCATTTTGCTTTTGCTTCACCGGGTCATATAAAACGAGTTTATAATAGTTTAAAAACCAACCAGCCTTTAGCTGAAGATTTATACACCCAAAAAGTTTTTGTGGTTGATAAAGATTTAAATCAACGTGGTCGATTTGATGATAGAGAAGATAAAGAAAAGGAAAAAAATAAGCCTGTTTATGGCTTAAACGGTTACGATTGCATTGAAGTAGCCGAAATAAAAAACAAAATGAGCGACGATTTACGTGTGTTATTTACCGAATACCGCCAAAAACGAAAAGGTGAATTTGAAAATACCGATACCCGACGCGCCAACGACTTAAAAAGTAACCATGAAGAAAACTAATTATTCATACATTGGTATTGCCTTTATTATTTTGATTTTTGGTATTTTATTTATACCTAAAATTGTAGATCGTGTAACCAATGGCGATGTTACAAGAAACGAAAGCCGTAGCGATTTTGCCAATAAAAAAGGGCAACCTTCTAATTTACTTTTTATTGATAATAATGGCGAAAAACGTAAAGTACCAGCATTTAGTTTTACAAATCAAGATGGTAAATTAGTTACTAATAAAGATTATTTAGGAAAGGTTTATGTGGTTGAATTCTTTTTTACAACCTGCCCAACTATTTGTCCAAGAATGAATGCTAACTTGGTACAAATTCAAAATACCTTCAAAGATTTTGAAAATTTTGGTGTGGCATCGTTCACCATAAATCCTGATTATGATACACCAGAAGTTTTAAAACAATATGCCGATAATTACGGAATTACAAATCCAAATTGGAATTTATTAACTGGAGATAAAGATGCCATTTATGAATTAGCGAACATCGGATTTTTTATTTACGCGGCACAAAATGAAGATGTTTTAGGTGGTTTTGAGCATTCTGGAAACTTTGCATTGATAGATAAAAACGGATTTATTCGTTCTAGAGCAGACGAAAATGGAAATCCAATTATATATTATAAAGGCATTATTTCTGAAGAAGAGCAAGTTGATGACGATGGTGTGCAACAAGAAATTAGTATTTTAAAAGAAGATATAGCCAAATTATTAAAAGAATAATATGAATACAGATAAAAACTTAGGGAACGAAAAAAAGTATAACAAACTCATCGTTGTGTTATCGGTAGTTATTCCAATTGTAGTGGCTTTGCTATTTGGAATAAAGTTAGATATTGAGTTACCCATATTTTTACCTCCCGTTTATGCTATAATTAATGCATTAACTGCTTTGGTATTGGTTTTAGCATTTATTCAAATTAAGAATGGAAATGTAAAAGCGCACGAAAGACTAAATAAGTTTGCTATTTTATTATCGGTATTGTTTTTGGTAATGTATGTATTGTATCATATGACGAGCGACTCAACAAAGTATTTAGGCGATTATGCAGTTGTTTACTATATTATTTTAATCAGTCACATTATTTTATCGGTTGTAGTTATTCCATTTGTGCTAATAACCTATGCACGTGCTATAACTAATAACTTTGAGTTGCATAAAAGAATAGCAAAAATTACTTTTCCATTATGGTTGTATGTGGCTATTACTGGAGTAATTGTTTATGTAATGATTGCGCCTTATTATAATTAAACAGTATTTTTATTATAAACTTTAAACCGCGCTATAGGATGAAGCATAAATTGCTGTTTTTTTTATTTTCTATTTTTCTTTTATTAGAAGGAAATGCGCAATGTGCTATGTGTAGAGCGGTTTTAGAAAGTGAAGAAAGCCAAACAGCAGCCGAAGCTATTAACGATGGTATTGTGTATTTAATGGCAATCCCTTACTTACTCGTTGGAGGATTAATTTTCTTTATTTATAAGAAATATAGCACGTTAAAAAAGTAATAAAATTTTTTTTCTAATATTTATGTAACATTTCTTTGTATTGATAGTCTAAGAAGAAAGACTTTTAACAAGTCAACTAATCAATCAAAAAAACAGAAATGTTAAAAATTAACCAGCTTCACAAATCCTATCCCATAGGAGATTCAAGTTTACATGTTTTAAAAGGAATCGATTTATCGGTTGATGAAGGCGAAATGGTCGCTATTATGGGATCTTCGGGTTCAGGAAAGTCAACCCTTTTAAATATAATAGGTATGTTAGATGAAGCTGATACTGGAGATTATATTCTCGATGGCTTACCTATTAAAAACCTTACCGAAAAAAAAGCAGCCGTTTACAGGAATAAATTCTTAGGATTCATTTTTCAATCCTTCAACTTAATCAATTATAAAAATGCTATCGAAAACGTGGCATTACCGCTTTATTATCAAGGTATAAAACGTAAAGAACGTATTGAGAAAGCAAAGTTTCATTTAGAAAAGGTTGGTTTGTTAGATTGGGCCGATCATTTACCTAAAGAACTTTCTGGAGGGCAAAAACAACGTGTGGCCATAGCACGAGCCTTAGCTGCAAATCCCAAATTATTACTTGCCGATGAGCCAACTGGGGCTCTCGATACCAAAACGTCTCACGAAATTATGGCTTTTATCCAAAGTCTTAACGACGAAGGTAAAACCATATTAATGGTAACTCACGAAGAAGATATTGCAAACATGTGCAAGCGTATAGTGCGCCTACGCGATGGTGTTATTATGGAAGATAAAAAAGTAACCCAAGTAAGAGCAGAACAGTATGTTTGATTTAGATCTTTGGCGCGAAATTTTTCAAAGTATAAACATGAATCGTACCCGAAGTGTACTCTCTGGGTTTACGGTGGCCTTTGCCATTTTATTGTTTGCCATTCTTTTTGGTATTGCAAATGGTTTGCAAAATACTTTTAACGATCAATTTGTTGATGATGCTAATAACTCAATTTTTATTAGGTCTGGTTTCACTTCAAAAGCACATAAAGGTTTTCAAGCCGGACGAAAAATTCAGTTTGAAAATAAAGACTACAATTTTGTAAAAGAAGAGTATAACGACGACATTGAATATTTAACTGCACGTGTTTACAAAAGCTTAAATGCATCATATAAAGGAGAACAAAATACTTACGATGTGCGTGCCGTACATCCCGATCATCAGTTTTTAGAGCGCACCATTGTAAAAGAAGGGCGCTATATCAATTTTAATGATATTAAAAATTTAAGTAAAGTGGTGGTTGTAGGGCGTTTAGTTGAAGAGGATTTATATAAAAAAACCACCGCATTAGGAAAGTATATTAATCTTAGTGGTATTCAGTATAAAATTGTTGGTGTTTTTGAAGATGAAGGTGGCGATTACGAAGAGCGCCGCATTTATATGCCTATTACCACCGCACAAAACATTTATGGTAACAATAATTATATCGATGAAATAAATCTTACTTACAATCCAGAAATGAGTTCCGATGAAGCCTTAGCCTTTGGTAATAAAATGCTGGCTAAATTAAAGGATCGATTTTCTGTAGCTAATACCGATCAACGTGCTATTAGAATATGGAATATGGCTCAAGGCACAAAACAAGTCGATATTATGACCTCTAGTTTAACCGTAATTATTTTAATAATTGGTTTAGGTACACTTATCGCGGGTATTGTTGGTATAAGTAATATTATGATTTTTATAGTAAAAGAGCGTACCAAAGAAATTGGTATTCGTAAAGCCCTTGGGGCATCACCAAGATCTATCGTATCTATTATTTTAATAGAGTCTGTTATAATAACAGCCATTGCAGGTTATATAGGTTTATTGGCTGGAGTTGGCGTTTTAGAGTTAGTTGGTCCGTCGCTAGAAACCTATTTTATAAAAGACCCAGGTGTAAGTACCAGTTTAGTATTTGGTGCCACTATAACGCTAATTGTTGCCGGAACCATTGCAGGATATTTACCAGCTAAAAAGGCATCACAAATTAAACCCATTGTAGCACTTAGAAACGATTAATCATGCTTAAATTTTTATTAGAAAGAGATACTTGGCAAGAGATTTTCGATAGTTTGGGAAAAAACAAACTACGATCTATACTTACCATGGTTGGCGTTTGGTGGGGCATTTTACTACTCATAGGTTTATTAGGTTCTGCTCGAGGATTAGAAAATGCTTTTAACCGTTTATTTGGCGATTTTGCAACAAACACCGTATTTGTCTGGGGGCAAAGTACCAGTAAAGCATTTAGAGGCTTTCAAGAGGGTAGACAGGTAAGTTTAAGTTTATCTGATGCTAAAAATATTGAAGCCAATGTAGAAGGTGTCGAGTTTGTATTGCCACGAAACCAAAGAAGTATAAGTGCTACTCGAAATTTTTTAACGGGTAGTTTTCAAATGGCGGGCGATTATCCATTACTCGATCAGCTTCAAAAAAAGAAACTTATTCATGGGCGTTTTATTAATCAAAATGATATTGACGACAGAAAGAAAGTTGTGGTAATGTCCGAAGACGCTTATCAGCAATTATTCGAAAAAGATGAAAAAGCTATTGGCGAATATGTTGAAATTAACGGAATAAACTTTAAAGTTATTGGTCTTTTTGAGGTTGGAAACATTAATATGGGACCTCGAACCGATATGCATATTCCGTTTACAACCTTTCAGCAAATTTATAATAGAGGTGATAAAATTGGTTGGATGATGATTACAGGTCGGCCACAATTCGATATTAAACAAATTGAAGCCGACGCTAAACTTTTATTAAGAAACTTAAATAATATTCACCCAGACGACCAACGTGCTTTTGGCAGTTTTAACTTAGGTAACGAGTTTAAAAAAATGACTGGATTTTTAGTCGGTATGCAGTTTTTAACCTGGTTTGTTGGTATTGCAACTTTAATAGCTGGTGTATTTGCCATTGGTAATATTTTACTCATTACCGTAAAAGAACGCACCAAAGAAATAGGCGTTAGGCGAGCTTTAGGGGCAACACCTTACGAAATAAAGCGACAAATTGTAGTTGAAGCCGTGTTTTTAACACTAGTAGCAGGTGTTTTAGGCATTGTAACCGGCGGATTGATTTTAATAATTATGGATTATCTTTTTGGTCAAGGGCCAGAAGCAGCCATAGTAAACGCATCCGTATCAATTTCGGTTGTATTTGTAGCCTTATTAATATTAGTAGCATTGGGGTCTTTAATTGGATTAATTCCAGCATTTAAGGCCACAAGTATAAAACCAATAGAAGCATTAAGAGAAGAATAAACAATCAAAAAAATGAATAAAACAGTAAAAATTATTTTAGGAATCGTAGTTTTAGTACTATTAGTATTTGTATTAAAATACTTTAAAGATGCCAATTCAAAAGCTATTGAAGATTTTAAAGTAGAAGAACCCTTCTATACTTCAATAAATACAAAAGCTGTAGCAACAGGAAAGCTAAATCCAGAGGAAGAAGTAGAATTAAAGCCTCAAATTTCTGGTATTGTAGACGAGATTATGGTAGAAGAAGGTGACATTGTTAAAAAAGGTGATCTTATTGCTAAAATTAGAGTCGTGCCAAACGAGCAAAGTTTAGTAAGTGCAAGTAGCCGTATAAAAACAGCGCAATTATCATTCAATAACGCAAAAACGCTTTACAATAGAAACAAATCGTTGTTCGATAAAGGTGTTATTTCGCAACAAGATTTCGAAAATAGCGAGTTATCTTTCAATCAAGCGAAAGAAACTTTAGCGCAAGCTCAAAACGATTATCAAATAATAAAACAAGGATCCTTATCTGGAGGTAATTCGGCAAATACTAATATTATTGCACAAATTCCGGGTACCATTTTAGAAATTCCAGTGCGTGAAGGTGATCAGGTTATTGAAAGTAACAACTTTAATGCGGGTACAACCATTGCTACAATTGCCGATATGAGTTTAATGATTTTTGAAGGAAAAGTAGATGAAGCCGAAATAGGAAAACTTAAAGAAGGCAAAGAAATTAAAGTGGTTTTAGGAGCCATAAACGATAAAGAGTTTCCTGCTATTTTAACCTTTTTAGCACCAAAAGGTATTGAAGAAAACGGTGCAGTTCAATTTACTATAAAAGCCGATGTTAAACTAGATTCGTTAACAAATATTCGCGCGGGTTATAGTGCCAATGCCGAAATAGATATTGAAGCAAAGGATAGCGTTTTTGCTATTCGTGAAGCCTTATTACAATACAATAGAATTACCGAAAAACCTTTTGTTGAAATTCTTGAAGAAGAAGGGAAATACCGCAAAGAAAATGTGGAGTTAGGATTGTCTGATGGAATTAACGTTGAAATTCTTGAAGGCGTAAAAGAGGGTGACAAAATTAAAGTATGGAACAAAGCATCAAAAGATAATGAAGATGAAGAAAACAACTAATATGAAAAACATTTTTATAGCGTGTTTACTGTTATTTGTTGTCTCTGGTGGTTATGCTCAGCAAAAAACATGGACACTAGAAGCTTGTGTAATGCATGCCATTGAAAATAATATTTCAATAAAACAGGCGCAAAACACAATTTTAACTAACGAACAAGATATTAAATCTTCCAGAGGGCAGTTTTTACCATCATTAGGCGCTGGTGTTTCTCAATCGATGAGTTTAGGACAATCTGAAATTTATCCTGGGCAGTTTGTCGATCGTACATTTCACTCAACAAACGTTGGTTTTAGTGTGTCACAAACGGTTTTTAATGGGTTTAGAAATACGTATTTATATCAACAATCTAAACTCACAAAAGAAACTAATAATTTGGAGTTGAATAGAATAAAGGACGATATTTCGCTTAATGTGGCAAACGCCTACTTAAATGTATTATTTAACAAAGAAAATTTAGAAACGGCGCAAGCACAATTTGAATTTAGCAAAAAGCAACTTAATCAAATTCAAGATTTAGTTGATGCAGGTGTACAACCAAAAGCAAATATTTATGATGCCGAGGCGACTTTAAGTCGAGATGAGCAGCAAGTAACTTTAGCCGAAAATAGTGTGAATTTAGCCTTGTTAAACTTATCGCAATTATTACAAGTGCCATTTCAAGGATTTAGCATTGAAGAAGTAGAAATTGATAATCCTTCTGAAGCGTTACTTTATTCGAACGTTGAACCGGTATTGAATTATGCTATGGAAAATCGTAACGAAATAAAAGTAGCCGAAAAAAATATTGAAAATGCGCAGTTAGGAACAAAAATAGCTAAAAGTGGCTATTTGCCTAGTTTAACCTTTGGTTATGGATTCAATTCTGGAGCAAACTTTTCTAATTTAATTTCCAGTAATTCCTTTTTTCAACAAATAAACGATAATAAAGGACACAGTTTTAACTTAAACCTAAATATTCCAATTTTTACGAGGTTTCAAAATAAAACATCGGTTGCAAAAGCAGAGATTCAAGAACAAAATAGTTTGCTGAATTTACAGCAACAAAAATTAAATTTAGAATCTAATATACAAAGTGCGTTTACCGATGCTCAAGCTGCTTTTAAAGCGTATCAAGCCGCTAAAAAGTCGTTAGCATCTCAAGAATTAGCGTTCAATAACTCCAAAGAACGTTTCGATTTTGGAGCGATGACGGCTTTCGATTTAGAGCAGGCTCGCGTACAACTTATAAATGCACAAGCTTCGTTAATAAATGCTAAATACGATTTTGTGTTTAAAACAAAAGTATTAGATTTTTATATGGGTAAATCCTTAACAAATTAATATGTAATTTTGCAATCTAAGCATTGTGAATTTTTACTAATATAATTCCCGCTTTGGCGGGAATTTTTTTTAATATGACTACATATATCCTTAATATAGAAACCGCGACTACAAATTG
The DNA here is from genome assembly GCF_000943555.1 of Neotamlana nanhaiensis. Lineage (GTDB taxonomy): Bacteria > Bacteroidota > Bacteroidia > Flavobacteriales > Flavobacteriaceae > Neotamlana > Neotamlana nanhaiensis. Next base: position 44,136 of record NZ_JTDV01000008.1, read on the forward strand.
CTCGGTTTCGGTATCAAAAAACGGAGAAACTATTGCCTTAATTGAAGATAACGATAAAGGTTACTCGCACGCCGAACGCCTGCATGTTTATATTGATGACGTTTTAAAACAGGCCAAATTAACACAGCAAGATTTAAGCGCCATTGCCGTAAGTAAAGGACCTGGATCTTACACAGGTTTGCGTATTGGTGTATCGGCCGCAAAAGGGCTTTGTTTTGCCTTAAATATTCCATTAATTTCGGTGCCAACCTTAACGGCTTTAGCGCATCAAGTTAAAGCTAATGAAGGGGTAATTGTTGCTATGTTAGATGCAAGACGTATGGAAGTGTATTCGGCGATATTTGATGCCAATTTTAATCAAGTTAGAGAAACCCAAGCTCAAATTTTAGACGATAACGCTTTCGCGGAAGATTTAAAACAAGGTAAAGTACATTTTATTGGTAACGGTGTTGACAAAACTAAAACATTAATTCCGCACGAAAATGCCGTTTTTATTGAAGGTAAATTACCTTCTGCCAACGAAATGAGTTGTTTAGCTTACAAAAAATATGAAGCTAATGCTGTTGAAGATGTCGCTTATTTTGAACCGTATTATTTAAAAGATTTTGTCGCTTTAAAATCGAAGAAGTAACTCGCGAACATAAAAAAAGACCTGTCAGGTTTTAAAAACTTGACAGGTCTAAAATATTTCAAAACTTAATGTTTAAGCGTCTTTGTGTATTTCAACACTGTGTGGGTAAGGAATTTCAATACCAGCAGCATCAAGAGCTAATTTTACATTTTCAGTTACATCAAAATAAACGGTCCAATAGTCTTCACTTTTACACCAAGGTCTAGTTGCAAAATTAACCGAACTATCGGCAAGTTCTAAAACTGTTACAGCAGGTGCAGGATCTTTTAAAACTTTAGGATGGGAGGTTAATACATTCATAATAACTTCTTTAGTTTGTTTAATATCAGCATCATAGCTTACTCCAAAAACTAAATCTACACGACGCGTACCTTCGGTAGTGTAATTAATAATATTCCCATTAGATAAAGCTGCATTAGGGATAATAATTTCTCTATTTGAAAGTCCTGTAAGTTTGGTTGTGAAAATTTCAATTTCTTTAACCACACCAATCTCACCTTGGGCTTCAATTAAATCGCCAACTCTTATAGGTTTAAAAATCATAAGTAAAACACCACCAGCAAAGTTACCAAGCGAACCTTGTAGTGCCATACCTATTGCCAAACCAGCAGCAGCTAAAATAGCAGCAAACGAAGTTGTTTCAACGCCTAAAGTGCCAAGTGCAACAATTATTAAAACAATTTTTAAAATCCAGCCCACAAGGTTTAATAAAAACTTTTGCAAACTTTCGTCGTATTCTTGTTTTAGCATTACTTTTTTAATGCCTTTCATTAATTTTTTTATAACCCACGATCCAATTATCCAAATGGCAAGGGCGCCAACAATTTTAAGACCGTAATCTAAAATTAAGTCCATCCATTTTTCTGTGTCAATGTTTGTTAAATCCATAATTATTTATTGTTTGTTAGTGTTTAAATTTATAATTATTGTAATCGTTTTCATCGGTTTTTAGATGAAATTATTGTTAATGTTTCTTTCTGTTATTTACGACACAAAATTTTTTGATAGTCACAAAAAATTAAAGTTTATTTTAAAAAAGTAAACTAACTAGCGCAAGAATTGCAGGAACCGATTGTACATAAAATAATTTTATCTTTTTAGTAGAATAGGCGCCATACGCACCGGCAATAATTACGCAACATGTAAAAAATATAGCAACACAATTATCGTTTTTAAAAATTGAAAATAAGATGCCAGCAGCTAAAAAGCCGTTATACAAGCCTTGGTTTGCAGCAAGCACTTTAGTATCGTTAGCAAAGGCTTCCGATTTTAGCCCAAAAGTTTTCATGCCTTTTGGTTTGGTCCATAAAAACATTTCTAATACTAAAAAATAGAAGTGTTCTAAAGCTACAATTGAGAGTAGAATTATAGTGAAAATTGTCATTTTTCAATAAGTTTTAATGCCTCGTTAGTTTCAGTTACGGGTAGTTTACAGCTATTGTTTACGCACACATAAATTAAGGTTTTTTCAGGAGTAAATCGGTTTTTTAATAAAGAAAGTTCGCTTTCTTGCTCTGAAATTGCAATCAATTTATTAGGCATGTAAGTTTCATTGAGCGCTTTTAGTTTTTCTTTAGCCTTGTCGCCAACAATGGCTACCTCGTAATACGGATTAGTGTAATTAAGCATTAAAGAGAGCCAGTTAGAATATCCAGACGGATAATTTTGCATTTCGGGAACCACATTATTTAACATGGTTGTCGCTGTGTTGTAATAATAGACATTATCGAAATAGTGCGATAATTTAAAGAGGTTTTTAGCCATTATAGAGTTGCTTGCAGCTATAACATTATCGCGATACTCAATACTTCGTGATACCAAATCGGTGTCTTTATTTGAGGTGAAAAAGAACATGTTGCTAGCCGTATCAAAAAAGTAATCGAAGCAATAATTAGCAAGATCTCTCGAGGTGTTTAACCAACGTTGGTTTCCTGTTACTTCGTATAGCTTCAAAAAGGCTTCAATAGTTGTGGCATAATCTTCTAAAAACCCGTTTATTGAGCTCCTGCCATTTTTGTAATTGTGGAATAAAGCACCATCTTCTTGTAATTGATTGTTAATTATAAAGTTCGCGTTTTTTTCCGCGGAAGCGAGATAATCATCATCACCCAAAACACGATAAGCATTAACATAGGCTGTAAGCATTAAAGCATTCCATGAGGTTAAGGTTTTATCGTCTAATCGTGGTTTTGGGCGCTGGTTTCTTATGGTGTTAAGGGTTTGCTTCCATTGGGATTTTTTAGTTTTTAAATCTTCAATAGAAATTTGGTGTTTTTCTGAAAAGCTTTCGTCGGATTCGTTTCTAATTAATACATAATTATGATGTTCCCAAAATCCGTAATCGTTTATATTGTAATAAGCCGAAAAGAGGTTGAAATCGTCTTTTAAAAGCGATTGTAATTCATTTTTAGTCCAAACATAAAAAGCACCTTCTTCTAATTCGTTTTTATGGTTTAAACTATCGGCATCGAGCGAGGAATAAAACGCGCCAGTTTTGGTGGTCATTTCTTGTTTTACAAAATCAAGGGTTTCAATAATAACTTGTTTGTAAAGCTCTTTTTTGGTGAGCTGATAGGCATCGGCATACAAACTAACCAATTGGGCATTGTCGTATAACATTTTCTCAAAATGAGGAACATGCCATTTTATATCGACCGAGTAACGCGAAAAACCACCGCCAATATGATCGTAAAGGCCACCATAAGCCATTTTTGTAAGGGTTAGATTTACAAAATCTAATACATCGGTGTTGTTGGTTTGGTAAGCATATCGCAGCAAAAATTGGTAGTTGTTAGGCAGCATAAACTTTGGAGCACGATTGGTGCCACCGTAATGTTTATCGAAGTTATTTTGCCAGTTTGAAACAGCCGTTTTAATAAACTCTTGTTTAAAAATAGGGGCGTTATTATTTAAAACTACAGCATCCATAGTTTTGATGCCTTGCTCGAGTTTTGTAGCATATTCGTATAGTTTTTCAGGGTTATTTTGGTACAATTCTGCAATTTGATTTAAAGCGTTAATCCATTGCTCTTTTTTAAAGTACGTACCGCCCCAAATTGGGCGGCCGTCGGGTAGTGCTACAATGTTAAGCGGCCAGCCACCTTGCCCGGTCATAAGTTGTACGGCATTCATATAAACTTGGTCTACATCGGGGCGCTCTTCGCGGTCAACTTTTATGTTTATGTAGTGTTTATTCATGGTTTGCGCCACCAAAGTATCTTCAAAACTTTCGTGCTCCATAACATGGCACCAATGACAAGCCGCATAGCCCACGCTAATAAGTAACAGTTTGTTTTCGGTTTTAGCTTGTTTTAAAACCTTATCGTTCCAGGGATTCCAATCAACTGGATTGTGAGCGTGCTGTAATAAATACGGACTGGTTTCGTGTATTAAATTATTGGTGAATGGCTGAGACATGTTTTTTGATGATTTTGATGAACAAGCCATTAAAGTAGTTATACATAAAATTTGAAGTAGGCTTTTCATAACTTCAAAAATAAACATTATAACACAGAAAAAGCACTCCAAAGAGTGCTTTTAAATATATATAGATATGGTGTTTTTTGGGGAATTATTCGATTTCGAAAGTAATTTTTAGATTGACTCTAAACTCTGTTACTTCACCATCTTTTACGCTTGCACTTTGATCTTGTACGTAAACCGAACGAATATTTTTTAAGCTTTTTGAGGCTTCTTTTACTGCTTTTTTAGTAGCATCTTCCCAACTTTTCTCTGAGTTTGATAGTACTTCAATAACTTTTAATACTGCCATAATATTTGTTTTTAATTAATGATTGTTTTTGTTCTTCATTAAATTAGAAACGAAATGCAGAAAAAAGTCACAAGAAAAAATAAAAATTTTATCCATTTATAGCTTCAACCATCGAAACTTTACCTGGTAACATTTCTTTTAACATGTTTTCGATACCGTTTTTTAAAGTGAATGTTGATGATGGGCAACCACTACAAGCACCTTGAAGCATCACACTTACATTTTTAGTGTTTTCGTCGTAACCAATAAACTGAATATTGCCACCATCGCTTGCTACAGCTGGTTTTACGTATTCTTCAAGGATATTTACAATTTGTTTTGAAACATCATCTAAACCTTCAAATTGATGGTCTAATTGCTCGGTAGATTTTTTTAGAGTTTCTGCCGCTTCGGGTAAAACAATATCTTTTCCGTTTTCAATATACGTTCTTATAAATTCACGAAGTTCAAGTGTAATATCTTGCCATTCGGTAATATCGAATTTGGTAACAGAAACGTAGTTTTCATCAAAAAACACACTTTTTACAAACGGAAAATGGAACAATTCTGTTGCTAGAGGCGATAATTTAGCTTCTTCAATCGAGGTAAATTCAAATAAAGCAGTAACTAATTTTTTGTTAGCCACAAACTTCATAACACTTGGGTTTGGTGTACTTTCTGCATAAACCGTAACAGGCACTTTTTTGCTTTCGGCCGTATCTTCAATTATAACACCGCCATTGTTTAAAAAAGCTTCAATTTGTTGGGCAACTTCATCTTGTACATCGCTCCATTCTACAATGTTATAGCGCTCTACCGCAATAAAATTACTCGATATATAAACCTTCTTAACAAAAGGCAAGTAAAAGAGTTGTTGTGCTAATGGTGAAGGCTTAGCATCGTCTATATTGTTAAATTCGAAACTTTGATTTTTAGTTACAAATTGATTTAATTCGAATTTTACTATGGCATTGTTTGTTGTTTCTTGCACAGAAACCTTAAAAGTGTTCATTTCAACTAATTTTTTACAAAAATACTAAAAGAAACATTTTCTTGCCTAAATATTTCGTGTTTGTTCCTTGTGTTAAATAATAGAAATTACCAATTAAAATTTGTATTTTTTGAACGTAATTTTTTTACAATACAAACGTTTATAAAATACTAACCTACTTGGTTTTATCTATGGCTAAAAAAAATACGTTAACGGTAATACTTTTTGTTTTGATGTCATTTTTGGCATCAGCGCAGGAAGGCTTACCAATATATACCGATTATTTAACCGATAACTACTACTTAATTCACCCATCAATGGCAGGTGCAGCTAACTGTGCTAAAGTGCGTTTAACTGGCCGCCAACAGTGGTTTGGGCACGAAAATGCACCTAAGTTACTAACGCTTAGTGCGAATAGTAGAATAGGTGATTCGCAATCAGGAATTGGTGGTATTGTTTTTGCCGATGAAAATGGTTATCATTCACAAAAAGGAGCTTATTTTACTTATGCACATCATTTAATGTTTTCTAGAAGCGAAGTAGATTTAAATATGCTTTCTTTTGGATTAAGTGCTGGTTTTATTCAATATCAGCTAGATGAAACTAGTTTTTTGTTTGATGGACCAGATCCTATTGTTAGTGGTGGTGTAGAAAGTGCTACGAATTTTAATATCGATTTTGGATTTTCATATCATTATTTAGATTTTTATTTACATGGAACTGTTAAAAATGTATTAGAAAATTCTGGTGTAAATAATGATTTGTCTATAACAAGTAATATGCGTCGTTATTTATTTTCTACGGGTTATGTGTTTAATAAATACGGAAGCTCGTGGAGTTTTGAGCCGTCCATTATGTTTCAATTACGCGAGTTAACTCAAGAAGCCGCTATAGATTTGAATGCCAAAGCATACAAAACTATGGATTTTGGTAGAATTTGGGCAGGTTTATCGTACCGAAAAAGTTTTGATGGTGCTGAATACGTAAACGATGGTAACAGTATTGATAGCCAAACATTAAACCAAATTACACCAATATTGGGTATAAACTACAATAATTTAATGTTTGCCTATAACTATTCTCATCAAATTGATGATGTTGTTTTTACCAATGGTGGCTTTCATCAAATAACTATTGGGTTTAACTTTAATTGTCGTCGTGCGAGATACGAATGTAATTGTCCTGCGGTTAATTAAAATGATATAGTATAAAACAAAAAGAGGTCGTTTAAAAAGCCACATATTTGTCAATCTGACCTTGTTTCAGATTCTAATGTGTTTTGAAAATCAATTGTTAAGATTCTGAAATAAATTCAGAATGACAGATTTTACACTTTTTAGACGATCTCTTTATTGTTACATCTAGGTTTTAGTTCCAACTATACTTTTTCTTTTTCGCTTGATCTTTAATGGCTTTTATCATGGCATTCTCTAAGCCATTTGTTTTTTCTTTTTGTTGTTTTAAAACATATTCGGTACGTTTTTTATTGAGCTCTTGAATTTCGTTTTGTATCGCTTCGCGTTCTTTACTTTTTTTAGTAATGTAAGCTTTTATTTCGGCGTCACTTTTACCTTTTAATTCACTGGGTAGAGCGTTTTCTTTTATGTCTGTTACAGCGACTTCATTTTCTTCAATAGCATCAACCAAATCCCAAGTCGAATTTTTATATAAATGCGAGCTTTTGCTAACGGTTCGTTTAACTGCGTTTGCTTTACTGTAAGAAATGGCATTGTGATCTTGTTCGGCTTGTAATGCTAATTTTTGTCTGCCTTTGTCGCCGTAAATAATGTATGTTTTATTTAATTTTTCATTTAAAATTAAAATATCATCATCGTAAGGCGATACTATGTGAACCGTTTTACGATTCTGGTTAATGGCCATGTAATCGCCATTGGTTAATTGTGCACCTTCACGCCAGTACCCGGAAATACCTTGTTTGTAATCGCCACAAAAAATGGTGTTTATGGTGACATCTTTTTCGTTAGCGTTGGTTGCGGCATATTTATAGCTCACGCTTCCTTGAGTAAAGGGTTCGTTGCCGGCAATGAAAATCAGTTTTAAATCATCGGCATTTTTACCCCAATTTAATTGATTTAATGACGTTTGAATAACTTGTCCGCAATACTCATTGCCACCATTTGTGGTTAATGAGAAAAGTTCTTTCGAAATATCATCTAAATCTTCACTAAAGGCTAAAATTTGTCTGATGTAACCCTCGGCGCCATTCAAATTATCGTTTCCATATTCGTAAAGTGCAATTTGCAAGTTGGGTTTGTTTGTGCCACATTTGGCATAAGATAGTTCGTTAACAATATCCCAGAGTTGCGCTTTAGCTTGGTCTATAAGTCCGTCCATGCTATTGCTAGTATCTAAAAGTAAAGCGACTTTAATGTACTGTTTGTTCGGTGTCGGTTGTGTTTTGGTTGGATTTACAACCAATCGAGGCGATTTCGTTTTAGCATTGCAAGCTGTAAAGGCTATTAAAGCAACGCTTAATGCAAGTGTTTTAATTAATGATTTCATTTTCTTTCGTTTTTTAATTGTTTTATGATGTCTATTCTTGCATAAAACTACCCCAAACAAACACCTTAAAAAATCTACAATGCGTAAAGCGTTCTTTTTAATGAGTAAACGATGCTAATAAATGCGTGAAGCCATCATTTTTAACTAAAAAACCACTTATTTTTAAAAGTAACCGTTTTAAAATGCCAAGTAAAGTGCGTAAGTTTAGCAGTTGTTTAAAATGAAATGCAAAAACTTATTAAACATATTTGGATATTCTTTTTGTGGTTTGGAGCGATTGCCGTTGCACAGAACGAAAGTGTTATAAATAGCGAAGCGCCAAAATTTACGGTTCGTGGTTCGGTTATTGAATCTGATACGAACAAGGCGATACAAAACGTGAATATTGAGGTGAACGGTGGATCTTATACAACAACCGATGTGTTTGGTGAGTTTAGAATTGAAGCTCGTAAAGGCGACCAATTAACCATTAGGCATAAAGATTTTGAAACCGTTTTTTATACCATACAGAGCAATGAACGTATTAAGGTTAAAGTTGAGCCTAACACCGAAGCAGAAGAAACCAAATTAAAAAAAATATCGCGGTCAATAGCCGGAACTGAAACGTTTAATAACTTAATAGATTCTGCCGAAACTTACCTAAAAAAAGATGCTAAAAAAAGTATTGAATTTGCTGGAGATGCTTTGGCTAAAGGGAGTTCTGTAAAACAGAATAGTGAAGCTTACGAAGTTTTAGGCGATATTTATATGCACTGGAAACAGTACGATTTGGCAGTAACGAACTATCGTATTAGTCTGCAAAGTAATACCGCAAACACTACAAAATTAAAATTGGCAAAGGCTTACAGGCTAAATAAAAATTACCAGGAAAGTTTAGAGACTTACAATAGCATTTCAAAAAAAACATTGTCTAATTGGCAACTTGTAGAGCTTTACGAGGGCGTGGGCGATGTTTATTTTGCAACACAAAAGCACAACGAAGCCGTAAGCAATTATCAAAACGGTTTAGAGGTGGCACAACAGCATTTAATTACGCCTAAAATAACCGATTTAAACTCCAAAATAGGACAAACCTACAATGCAAAGGGCGAACCGCAAAGGGCTAAAGGTTTCTTTAAAACTTCGATGTCTTTGGCAAATACCGAAAACCAAAAACGCGCTGTAGAAGAACAAATAAAGGTTGCGGATTTTGAAAATGAAAACAGTAATTTTTCAGATGAAATTGAGCTTCGTAAAAAGGCATTAAACACCTTGCAATCGGTAAAGTTCGATTCGGTTGATAATTCCAGTGCGTTAACACCTCAAAAGCAAAACTACAAAATAGCCAATGCTTATGCGGCGCAAAAAGATTATAACAACGCCATACCATACTATCAAAAAAGTATAACCGAAGCCGATAGTAACGCCGATTTAATTGTGCAAAAGGATGCTACAAGACGTTTATCTGAAGTGTATCGTGATGCCGGCGAGTTTAGTAAAGCCCTAACCACATACCAAACTTACGTCGAGTTGGTCGATAAACTATACGCGCAAAAAGAACAAGAGATTGCGCAAGCCGCTAAGTTTAGTCGCGATATTGCAAATAAGCAAAATAGAATTCTTAGTTTGGAAAGCGATCGTGCTTTAAACGAAAGTCAGTACCAACTTTCTAGCGAGCAAACCAAGCGGCAAAAACTCATCATTTATAGTTTAATCGGAGGTGTATTGTTGCTCTTAATTCTGGCATTTTTAATGTTTAAATATATCAAACAACAGCGATTGGCTAACAACTTATTGGCCTTAAAGAGTTTGCGAAGTCAAATGAATCCGCACTTTATTTTTAATGCTTTAAACTCTGTAAATAGTTTTATTGCTTCAAACGATGAACGCACAGCGAACAAATATTTAACCGATTTTTCCAAGCTCATGCGTGCCGTTTTAGAAAATAGTGAAGAAGATTTTATTCCGTTGGAAAAGGAAATTCAATTGCTTCAACTGTACACAAAACTTGAGCATTTTCGATTTAAAGATAAGTTCGATTACACCATTGCTGTCGATGAAAACATCAACCTGCAAGATTTCGTAATACCGCCAATGTTGTTGCAACCATACATAGAAAATGCCGTTTGGCATGGGTTACGATACAAGAAAACAAAAGGTTTTTTAAGTATTGAAATTGCGCAAAGTAACCCAGATGAAATAACTATTACAATAGCCGATGATGGTATAGGAAGAACAAAATCGAAAGCATTAAAAACCGAAAATCAAAAGAAACAAAACTCAAAAGGCATGGGTAACATAAAAAAGCGTGTGGCTATTTTAAATACCATGTACAAAGACAAAGTTGATGTGTTTATTACCGATTTTCAGGAGGAAGACGATACCGGCACTCAAGTAGTTGTAACGCTAAAAAAGGATTAAAAAAGAACACAGACAAAAGGCTTGTAAGTGGCACTTCGAGCATTTTGTCTGGACTCAGTACAGAATCTGTCGAGAAATCTCAAACTAAAAAATAATGAAACTAACCGCCATAATTGTAGAAGACGAAGAAACCAGTAGAGACATTTTAAAAAACTATTTAGCCAAATATTGCCCAAACGTAACTGTAATTGGCGAAGCGGCAAATATAGACGAAGCTTTAGTTTTAATAAGAAAAAACGATCTGGATGTGGTTTTTCTAGATGTAGAAATGCCTTATGGTAATGCCTTCGATTTACTCGATAAAGTAGGCGATGCCAGTTTTGAAACCATATTTGTTACGGCATACAATCACTATGCTATCGATGCGCTAAATGCCCACGCGAGTTATTATTTAATGAAGCCCATTTCTATCGATGAGCTTATAAAGGCCGTAGATTATGTTACCGAAATAAAAACCAAAGAAGACGCCTTACAAAATCAAGTTTTGGTGCCAAATACCAACACGGTTAGTGGTAAAATAACCATTCCGCAATTAGACGGTTTTGAAGTTTTAGAAACCTCAGATATTCTATTTTGTAAAGCCGATGATAATTACACCGAACTCTATTTAAAAAATAATAAGAAGAAAATAGTAAGCAAAACACTAAAGTATTTCGAAGAAATTTTAACCACTACCAACTTTGCGAGGGTGCATAAGTCGTACTTAGTTAATGTAAACGAGGTGGTAAAATACGTAAAAGGTAAGGGCGGAAGCGTGGTGCTAAGTAACGGTAAAGAAATTATGGTTTCGGCATCAAAAAAATCAGAATTGTTATCGTATTTCAATTAACTTGTCATTACGAAGGAAGTATGACTGAAGTAATCTGTCAAATATAAAGCAGATTGCTTCTCCCGAAGTTTCGGGATCGCAATGACGGAAACCTAATAATCAATAGAAATTAATCAATTTAATATGCCAATAATAAAACCAGTAAACGGAAAACACCCACAGCTACCAGACGATTGTTATATAGCCGAAAACGCTACCATTGTTGGCGATGTTACCGCAGGCAACCAATGTAGTATTTGGTTTAATGCCGTAATTCGTGGCGATGTACATTACATAAAAATGGGTAATAAGGTTAATGTGCAAGACGGAGCGGTTATTCATGCAACCTATCAAACGGCGCCAACAACTATTGGTAATAACGTATCTATTGGTCATAATGCCATTGTGCACGGTTGCACCATTCACGATAACGTTTTGGTAGGCATGGGTAGCATTATTATGGACGATTGCGTTATAGAAAGCAACAGCATAATTGCTGCGGGCGCTGTTTTAACGCAAAACACCAGAGTAGAATCGGGAAGTATTTACGTAGGTGTTCCAGCAAAAAAAATAAAGGATGTTAGCCCAGAATTAATTTCTGGTCAAATCGATAGAATTGCGAATAACTATATTAAATATTCCGGTTGGTTTAAGGAGGGTTAAAACAAAAGCTATGTTTTTAAAAAGGCGTTATTTTATAATTTGTTTTTTGATTTTGTTGATGTTTTCATGTAATAAAAAAACTGAATACGGAAGTGAAATTGAAACTATCTTAGAGCAGATTCGTAGTTTGTCTGAATATTCCAAATGTGAAAATGAAGCTGTAATGACGAGTGCTTCAAGTATAGAAGCATCGAAATGTGTTACGATTAACGGAATTAAATTCAAATTTGTTGAAAAGGAAAGTACTGGCGTTTCGTTTGTTTCAACTAAGGATAAAAAATTTAGAACACCAGAAGGCTATTATGTTGGAACCAAACGCTTAGATATTCTTCAAAATGATATTGTACAAATACAAACTGAACGTGGCTATGGCCATTTTATAGCGTTAAAATCGGGATGGAAATTAGGTTTTTGTGAGGGTGGTAGTTGTACAAGTTCGGACTTAAAAGATACTTCAGAAGTAAAATGGATTATGGTAAGAAAATAGTTTGTTAATCAATCAAAAATTCAAATACTCAACCGTATAATCAGTTCCAATTAGGCTTTGCATAACTTCGGTATTACTATTAGTAAAGAATGTGTTTTCACCTTTCACAAGCGATGTATTAAGTAAATTGTGTTGTTCTAAAACAGATTTTGTTTGTCGCGCAACAGCAGCTCCAGAATCTATGATTTTTACATGTTGGGGTAATAGTTTTATCAGCAAAGGCATCAAATACGGGTAATGCGTACAACCTAATACCAAATAATCAATATTCGCATCAATCATAGGTTGTAAATACTGTTTTAAAAGCTTGGTCATTTCATCCGAGAATAGTTTACCACTTTCAATAAGTTCTACAATCCCATCGCCATGTTGTTCAATAACTTTTATATTACTCGCAAACAATGTTGAGGTTTTCGAGAATAATGCACTACTCAGCGTGCCACGTGTAGCTAAAATACCAATAGTGTTCGTTTGGGTTTGTAATGCCGCAGGTTTAATGGCGGGTTCTATTCCTATAAACGGAATATTATAATTTGCACGTAAAAAATCGATAGCATTGGTGGTTGCCGTATTACAAGCAACAACTATAAGTTTGCAGTTTTGAGTAAGTAAGTACTCGGTGTTTTTTATGCTTAATTCTGTTATGGCCTCTTTTCCTTTTGGGCCATAAGGTGCATTTCTGCTATCAGCTAAGTAGATTGTATTTTCGTAAGGTAAAAGCGTGTTTATTTCCTTCCAAATAGAAGTGCCACCAACCCCAGAATCAAAAATACCAATAGCGTTTGTTTGCATAGTTTAGCAAAAATAAAAAAGACTGTCTCAAAATTAAGTTCTCGAGACAGTCTTTTAATTTATTAAAATAGGTAAATTAAATTCCTAATTTTTTCTTTACATCTACTAAAATATCTTTTCCTTCAGCAACAATTAAAGTCGCTCTATCTAAAACGTAGTCGTAACCTTGTGCTTTGGCAACTTCGTTAATAGCATTCATTGCTTTTTCTTGAATAGGCTTAAATAATTCAGCTTCTTTTTCTGCAATGTGCTTTTGTGCATCTGCTCTAAATTGTGCAATACGTTGTTGTTTTTCTTGTAATTCTAAACCGCGTTTTTGGTTTTCTTCATCGGTTTTTGTGCTAGCTTCAGCTTCGTATTGTTTTACCGTGTTTTGGTATTCTGTAATAGAGGCTTGAATATCGGTTTGGTAAGTTTTACCTAATGTTTCAAGCTCTGCTTGCGCTGCTTTAGCTTCTGGCATTGCAGCAATTAATTCTTGAGTGTTTATATGAGCAACTTTACTTTGTGCTTGTGTAAAGCTAATAGTACCAATGCATAATGCTGTTGCTAATAAAATAGTTTTTAAGTGTTTCATTTTAAAATGTATTAATTGTGTGTTATAAATTATTAATTGTTGTTTAAGCTATCTTTAGCTTTTTGTCTTTCTTCTAGTATTTTTTTCTTTTTTTCTTCTAATTCTTTTTTTCTAGCAGCTCTTTCGGCTAATTTGCGTTGTCTGTTTTCTTCAATTAGTTGCTCTCTAGTTTTGGGTTCTTCCGTCTTAGTAGCTTCTGTTTTGCCTGTTTCAGTTTTAGCGGTTGTTTCACTAGTTTTTTCGCCAGTCTCTTCGGTTTCGGTTCTTCCTTCTAATTTTGCTTGTCGCGCTTTTTCGCGTTCTTCCAATATTTTTTGTCGGCGTTCTTCTGCCGCTTTTACTTTAGCTTCACGAGCAGCCAATTTTTCTTGTCTTGCTTTTTCAATGGCGCTTTCTCGGGCGGCTCTTTTTTCTTCTAAAGCTTTTTGTCTGGCTTCTAAATCTGTATTTATTTCTTCAGGAACCACTTCTTCCGCTTTAGCTGCTTTTTTTTCTGCTTTAGTTTGGGCTTGGTTTCGTTTTGCTGTTCTTGTAATGCTTCGTAAAACTTGTTCGCTAATATCGTAAGCTTTATTAGAGTATAGCATATTCACTTCTGCTTTATCTAAAACTAAATCGTAGTTTCGCGCTTCAGACATGTCTTGTACTGCGGCAAAAATTTGATCTTGAATAGGCTGCATTAATTGCTTTTGCTGAATAAACAAATCGCCATTGGGACCAAAGCGTTTTTGTTGATAATCTAAAATTTCTTGCTCTTCAAACAAAATATCCTCTTCGCGCTCATTAATTAGCTCTTTAGTTAAAAGTGCCTTTTCGTTGCTCAAGTCTTTTCGTTTTTGCTCAATTGCGGTAAGCTTTTCATGGATTTCGTTTTTCCATTTTTCAGCTTTACTATTAAGTTGTGTTGATGCTTCTTGATATTCGGGAACGTTCTCTAAAATATATTCGGTATCAATATAAGCTATTTTTAAACCGCGCTGTGCAAATGATGATAGACTAATTGTAAAAACTAATGTCAATAAAAAAAGAACTTTGTTTTGCATGGGTTTATATTTTTTAATTTCTGAACTCATAATTTTAAACATGACAGTAAATTTTTTCTGTCGTAATTAAACAGGTTTTCAAAATTAACGAATTTTAACTTTAAAAATTTTAATTATCATGCAAAACATCAAAGTGTTATTAGAAAATATCGTGCCAAAATTATTTTTTAATTAAAATTGCTGCCCGATTATGAAGTGAGTTTCCCATCCGTTTTTAACAGTTTGCCCAGGTAGCGGATCGAATCCGTGACCAAAATCGATACCTAATAAACCAAATGCTGGCATAAAAATACGAACACCTAAACCAGCCGAACGTTTTATGTTAAATGGGTTGTAATCTCTAAAATCGTTATACGATACACCACCTTCTAAGAAACCTAAGGCATAAATTTTAGCCGATGCTTTTAGGGTTACAGGATAACGAAGTTCTAAAGAAAACTTATTATAAATGGTACCACCATCGTTTGAAGCTTGTCCTGTAGATTCATCTAGTGGTGTTAGCGATTGGTTAGGGTAACCACGTAATTGTATTACCTCACGGCCATCTAGACTATAGTTGGCTAAACCATCGCCACCTAAAAAGTAACGTTCAAAAGGAATAACACCTCTATCTTGGTTGTAAGCACCTAAAAAGCCAAATTCAACTAATGGACGTAATACTAAATCTTTAGCAACTTGAGTGTACCATTCGCCTTTAAAGTTAACTTTATAAAACTCCAACCATTTAAAACGTTCTTGGTCTATTTCTCCAGCACGGGCATAGTCGTTGCTGTCTGTTAAATCAAGTTCGTCGTATTCCTCTTTAAGCGCTTTGTAATCTACAGTGTTAAATAATGAATATGGTAATGTAAGTTTAGCAGTAACGCCAAATTTAGAACCGCCAGTTGGGTAAATTGGGTCTACACTGGTGTTATTACGACTTAAACCAATAGTGTATGATAAGTTATTTGAGTAACCATCACCAAAAGTAAATAGTCTACTTATATTGTAATTGTTTAAATCGTAACGTTGAAAACTAATGGCTTGCGATAGTGTAAAATAATCGTCTGGTACAGTTAAACGTTTGGCTAAACCTAAAGTTATTCCAGTTATATTGAAGCTTTGATTTTTATCTGCATTACCAGTTTGATAGTTATATGCAAACTGTTTAGTATGAGATATAGAAGTTGAAAACTGCACAGGGCGTTTGCCACCTAACCAAGGCTCAGAGAAAGAGAAACTATAGGTTTGGAAAAAACGGCTTGCTTGTAAACGTAAGGCTAATTTTTGTCCATCGCCCATAGGTATAGGTTTGTAGGCGTCTTTTTTGAAAATATCTTTTATTGAAAAGTTATTAAATGATAAACCTAAAGTACCAATAAAGCCACCGCCACCGTAACCACCTTGAAGCTCAATTTGGCTTGATCCAGTTTCTTTAACCGAATATTCCATATCGATAGTACCTTCGTTAGGATTTGGGTTGTTAAAGTTTGGTGTAATTTCTTGGGCGTCGAAAAAGCCTAATTGCCCAAGTTCACGAACAGTACGAACCACATTGGCTTTACTGTACAACTGCCCAGGGCGTGTACGTATTTCACGATATACTACGTGGTCGTTTGTTTTATCGTTTCCAACCACCGATACTTTGTTGAAATAAGCTGGTTTTCCTTCAGAAATTCTAACTTCAATATCAATAACATTATTATCGGCACTAACTTCAACAGGGTTTATGGTTGAGAATAAATACCCATTATTTTGGTATTGGTTTGTAATGTCGAAACCATCGGGTTTAGTATCGTCGGCAATTCGTTTTTGTAATTCAACACCGTTATAAGTGTCGCCTTTATTAATACGTAATACACGACTTAAATATTCGTTAGAGTAAACAGTGTTACCAATAAATGTAATGTCGCCAAAGGTGTAAAGTTCCCCTTCGTTTACAGCAATTTTTAAGGTGATGGTTTTATCGTCGTTAACAATAACGCTATCAGAAATTATACGCGCATCGCGATAACCGTTTTCTTTGTATTTATTCACAATATTGCCTAAATCGGCTTGATAAGCCGAATCGATAAATTTTGAACGTTTGTAAATACGTAAACGGTTAATTTTTTTAGTGCCTTTCATGGCTTGTCTAAGCTTTTTATCGCTTAAAATATTATTTCCTGAAAACTCGATGTCTTTAATTTTTACCTTTTCACCTTTATCTACATTAAGTACCATATTTACTCGAGCTGTAGGAATAGAATCTTTAACCTCGATGGTGTTAATGTGTACTTTGGTGTTTAAAAAGCCATCTTTTTTATATTTCTTTTCAAGGAAGTTTTTAGTCGTAGTAATAAGGTTTTCGGTAACTTTTACACCTTTATTAAGCTTTGTATCTTTAATAATACTTTCTTGTTTTCCTTTTTTAATCCCGTTAATTTTAAGAAGATTAAGCTGAGGTAAATCACTAAGTTTAATTTCTAAATAAGCCACATCGCCTTCGGTGCGGGTAACGTAAACTTCTATGTCGCTAAACAATTTAGAGTTCCAAAGTTTTTTAATGGCATTGGCAATTTCTTCACCAGGAATGGTTATTTCTTTGCCTTTTCTTAAACCAGAATACGAAATAATGGTTTGGTCGTTAAAAGAAGTGTTACCAGAAACACTAATTTCACCTAAGGTATATTTGCTACCTTGGTTATAGGTTTGTGCTTTAATGCTTATGCTGGTAATTAAAAAAAGTAATGCTAAAGTATACTTTAAACGCGGTTTTAAAGTTAGCGTGTTAGCTAAGTTGTTCACTTGTTTTCCCAAATCGTCGTTCTCTTTTTTGATATTCAATAATAGCTTCATACAAATGTTGCTTTGTAAAATCTGGCCACAATATTTTTGTAAAATATAATTCGGCATAGGCGATTTGCCAAAGCAAAAAATTACTAATACGTTGTTCTCCGCTAGTTCTAATAAGCAAGTCCACGTCTGGTAAATTTTGCGTGTAAAGATGCTCATTTATAATTGATTCTTCAATATTTTCCGGCGAAATTATATTATTTTTAACTTTAATGCTAATTTCTTTAACAGTGTTTAGCAATTCTTCTCTAGAACCGTAGCTTAACGCAAGTGTAAGCGTCATTCTTGAATTATTCGCAGTTTTGTTAATAACATCCATTAGCTCACTATGTACTTTTTTTGGGAGCGTATTTAAGTTACCTATGGCTGCGAGTTTTATGTTGTTATCTTGAAGTGTAGAAATTTCTTTTTTTAGTGAGGACACCAAAAGTTTCATTAGTGTTTGTACTTCTAATTTTGGGCGATTCCAGTTTTCGGTAGAAAAGGCATAAAGGGTTAGGTTTTCTACCCCTAATTCGGCGCAAGCTTCAACCGTTTGTCTTACCGATTTTGTACCATTTTCATGTCCAAAGGCACGAATCATGCCTTGTTGTTTTGCCCAACGCCCGTTGCCATCCATAATAATGGCAATGTGTTTTGGCAGTCGGTTAAGTTGTATGTTGTCTTTTAAATCCATTTTTAATCAATACAATAACATGGGTTTTCTCCAAAGGTGTAAGTTAGTGTAAAACCTGTAAATACATACCAATCGTTATTGTTTATATTTCCAAAACTATAATTTTGTCTGAATTTGTTGTCTGGAATATTACCATCAATTTCATCAGAAAAAGTATAGCGCGCACCAATTTCTAAACCGAGGATAAAATTACCTAAAAAATTTGTTTTAAACCCTATTGCCATAGGTATTCCGTAAGCCCAACTTTTAGTGTCTTCGGTAGTTTGTTCGCCATTTAGGTAATAGTAGTTATTGTGATTAGCCACACTTAATCCTGCAAATAAATATGGTGTCGCTAATTTGTCGCCAGAATGCAGGTTGAAATCGGTAAAGGTAAACTCCATACCTGCCGAAAACTCAAGTAAATTTGTGTTTAAATTATAATCTCGTTGGATGCGTCGCGGGTCATCGGATTTGTTATCGGAGGCTTTTAAATCGGAATATATCACAGAAACCCTCCAAGAATGTCTGGAACTCGCATTCCATTTGTACAAAAGACCAAGTGCAGGTGCGTTTGGTGCAATATATTGGGTAGCACCTACATCGCCAATTAAATTACTGCCACCACCAAAAACACCAATTTCGTTTATTTGAGAGTGAGAGAAATGTATGCTTAAAATACTTAATGTCAATAGAATAAATCGCCTCATAAACATTCAAAAGTTTGCAAATATAATAAATATGATGAGCCTACAATAATATGAGCCCATTAGTATGAGTTTAAAACAGATTTTCTATTGAATTATTGCTTTTGGTTTCGGTTGTCTTCACCCCAAAGTAGTTTTTTTCTAAGTGTGTCTAAAAAGCTTTCGTTAAACAAATCAATCATTTTAATGGTAAAATCGGCTTTTTTAATTTTTATGATGGTGCCGTTGTCAAGTGTTGCAATTCGCGAATCGAGCGAAATTAAATGTTGTTGCTCTCTACCGTCTACTTTTAATTGTATTTCGGTAGAATCGGGGATTACCAACGGGCGCGCACTTAAATTATGTGGTGCAATAGGTGTTAGTACAAAACTGTATGCGCCAGGTGTAATAACAGGTCCGCCACAACTTAAGGAGTAACCGGTAGATCCTGTTGGGGTTGAAACGATTAAGCCGTCGCTCCAATATGAAGTTAAATATTCACCATCTAAATGCGTTTCAACCGTAATCATCGAGGTGGTATTTTTTCGGCTTACGGTAACCTCGTTTAAGGCGAAGTATAAATCTTTAACATCGGCGTTTGTTGGTGAGGTTTCAACTTCTAATAAACTGCGTTCCGAAATTTTGTATTTGCCGTCAATTATATTTTGAAAAGCTTGCTCGATAGCTTCCACATGAATGGTTGCTAAAAAACCTAAACGGCCTGTGTTTATGCCAATAATAGGAATATCGATATCTTTTACATAAGTAATGGCGCGTAAAATAGTACCATCGCCACCAACACTAACGAGTAAATCGAACGATTTATCTAAGTGGTCGAATTTATTAAAAGTTTCAAAACCTTTAATATTATGCGCTTCATTGTTTATTAAGTTATAAAATTCGTCTTCAATGTAGGCTTCAATATCTTGTCTAAACAAATAATTAAATAATGTTTCAACCGATTTGCTTGTTGTTTTGTTGTAATAGCGTCCAAAAACGGCAACTTTCATAAATTAAATGTTTAAATAACGGTTTAAGTAATCGCTTCGTTCTTTTAAATTAGCAACGTAGCTGTCTTCTTCGTGGTTCGATACAATATTATAACTATAACGACGAAAGGTTTGAATAATATCGTTAAGTCCTATATTTCCTATTTTTAAGGTAATTTGCACCAAATCGGAATTCATTTTAGATAAAAAAGCCCCTAACAATTTGCCGTCGTTCGATTCTACAATCTGACTAATTTCGCTAAATGAATAGTCGTTAATACCTTTTTCTACCACTAATACGCCGCCTGGTTCGGCAAAAAATGGTGAGTCGCCAAATAAGTTAATAATATCGTTGAGTTCGTAATAGCCTAAATAGTCGTTTTTTTCGCTTAAAACAGGCATAATGTTGGTTGAGTTTATAGAGAAAGCCTCTAAAACATCAATTAATAATGTGGTGTTACGAACATAAAAATCTTCAATCGCATATTTGTAATCATCGAGTTGCTTTTCGTTATCAAAACAATGTGCGTCAGTTTCAGAGAAACATCCTAAATAAGCATCGTTGTCGTCTGTAATTGGGATATGGGTAAGTGTTAATTGGTTAAACAGTTGTTGCATATCGCTAATTTTACTTTTGCTATTTAGCGGTTTTATGTCGTTTAATATAAATTCTGAAAGTTTCATAGCGCTATTATTTACCTGCAAATTAATCAAAAAAATACTATGTATGCCTGTTCTACTTTGTATTTTTGCTTTGTAAATTAGATTTAATGACAAAGTTAAGCGTAAATATAAATAAGATTGCAACCTTAAGAAACTCGCGAGGTGGCGATGTACCTAATGTGGTAACTTTTGCTAAAGACGCCCAACGTTTTGGAGCCGAAGGAATAACCATTCACCCCAGACCTGACGAACGCCATATTCGTTACCAAGATGCACGCGATTTAAAACCCGAAGTTTATACCGAATATAATATTGAAGGCAACCCAATAGAATCGTTTATGAATTTAGTGCTTGAGGTTAAACCTACTCAAGTAACTTTAGTGCCCGATGCCGTTGATGCTATTACAAGCAATGCGGGTTGGGATACTATTAAACACAAAGATTTTTTAGTTGATGTGATTAAGGAATTTCAGCAAAAGGATATTAGAACTTCCATTTTTGTAGATCCCGATTTAAAACAAATTGAAGGAGCAAAAGCCACAGGAACTGATAGAATAGAATTGTACACCGAAGGTTACGCACACCAATATAGCTTAGGAAATAAAGCGGCTATAAACCCTTATGCAGAAAGTGCCGAATTAGCCAACGAATTGGGTTTAGGTATTAATGCAGGCCATGATTTATCGCTAGATAATATTGAGTTTTTCAAGAATAACATTCCTAATTTATTAGAAGTATCTATTGGGCACGCACTAATTGCAGAAAGTTTGTATTTGGGTGTCGAGAATGTGATTCAAATGTATCTTAGTAAACTCAAATCATAATTCAGAAATCCGAATTCAAAATCAATAATGATACTACATTCAAACATATTAGGAGAAGGAAAGCCATTTATAATTCTTCATGGTTTTTTGGGTATGAGTGATAACTGGAAAACCTTAGGAAGTAAATTTAGCGAACAAGGTTACCAAGTCCATTTGGTCGACCAACGCAACCACGGCAGAAGCTTTTGGAGCGATACCTTTAATTATGAAGTTTTAGCTGAAGATTTAAAAAACTATTGCGACCATCATAATTTTAAAGATATTGTGCTTTTGGGGCATTCTATGGGTGGTAAAACAGCGATGTTGTTTGCTACAATGTATCCAGAATATGTGTCGAAATTATTGGTTGCCGATATATCTCCACGCTTTTACCCTGTGCATCACGATGCTATTTTAAACGGATTGAGCGCACTCGATTTCACCACTATAAAAAGTAGAGGAGCCGCCGATAAAGCTTTAGGAGAATACATTTCAGATTTTGGAACACGACAATTTTTACTTAAAAATATTTACCGTGTAAATAAGGATACTTTTGGTTTACGCATAAATTTAGAAGTGCTTCACAACGAAGTTGCCGAGGTAGGCGAAGCGTTACCAACGCAGAACACCTTTGATAAAGATACCTTGTTTTTACGTGGCGATCGTTCAGAATATATTGGTGTTGGAGACGAAAGTATTATAAAACGCCATTTTCCAAAAGCTGATATTATAACAATTTCTAATGCAGGCCATTGGTTGCATGCCGAAAACCCTGATGATTTTTATGATTCCGTTATGAGCTTTTTAAATTAGGTTTTATTACATTTCATAAAAATATTTATATGAAACTAATAATTCGACTTCTTTTAAACGCCATTATAGTATTTGCTTTAGCACATGTTTTAAGCGGCGTTTATGTAAGTAGCTACGTTACGGCAATTATTGTAGCTGTAGTACTTTCAATTCTAAACTTATTTGTAAAGCCTATTTTGGTTATTTTCACCTTGCCAATTACCATACTAACGTTGGGCTTATTTTTGCTTGTAATTAATGCGTTAATAATTCTGTTGGCTGATAATTTAATTGATGGGTTTTCGGTTAATAGTATCTGGACTGCCATACTTTTTAGCATCTTATTATCTATTTTGCAATCTATTATTCAATCTACATTAAAAGAAGATAAAAAGTAGTCTATAAATCAACCGATTAAAAACTTTGTTGGGATGTAAAAATAGCTTACTTTTGCATCCCAATTTTAATTTCGATTAAAGTTGTTTCCGCGAAAGCGAAAATTTAATAAATAAGGCTGTAATGCCAAATTAAATTGTTAAACACCTTTTAAGGTATATAGAGTTACAATGAATATTACAAGAGAAAACGTTGATGCATTAAATGCTGTAGTAAAAGTAGATATCGCTAAAGAAGATTATAGCGATAAAGTAGAGAAAATCTTAACAGATTACAGAAAGACAGCTAACATTCCTGGTTTTAGAAAAGGGCATGTGCCAATGGGAATGGTGAAGAAACAATACGGTAAAGCCGTTTTGGTTGATGAAGTAAATAAGCTTTTACAAGATGCTTTAAACAAGTATTTAACCGAAGAAAAACTAGATGTTCTTGGGCAACCTCTACCAAAACCTCAAGATGATATTGATTGGGACGCCGATAAATTTTCGTTTGAATTTGAATTAGGTTTAGCGCCAGAATTCGAGGTAGAATTAAAAGGTAAAAAAGCCATCACGCAATACAACATTGTTGCCGACGATAAAATGATTGACGAGCAAGTAGAGCGTATACAAAAACAATACGGTAAATTAGTTTCTCAAGATACTGTTGAAAAAGACAGCGAAGTTACTGGAAATTACACCAACGAAGAAAAAGAAATTGATAACAAAGTCACTTTAACTTTAGATAAGTTTAAAGGAAAAAGTACCGAAAAACAATTTATTGGTGCTAAAGTAGGTGATGTTATTACTTTAAAAACTAAAGGACTTTATGACGACGAGCACGAGTTAATGCATGCTTTAAAATTAGGTCACGATGAGGTTCATGGTTTAGATATTGAAGTTAACTTTACGATTTCTGAAATTAATAAGCGTGAGCTTGCCGATTTAGATCAAGAATTATTCGATAAATTATTTGGTGAAGGCACGGTAAAATCGGTTACTGAGTTAAAAGAAAAAATTAAGGAAGATGCCGAAAAACAATTCGTGCAACAAGCCGATCAAAAGTTGCTTAACGACGTTACAGAATATTTAGTTGAAAACACTAAATTTGATTTACCTGCTGAATTCTTAACCAAGTGGATGCAAACTGCTGGTGAAACAGAAATGGATGCAGAACAAGCAAAAGAAGAATACGAAAAGTCTGAAAAAAGCTTACGTTACCAGTTAATTGAAGGTAAATTAATTGAAGCTAACGATATTAAAATTACTATGGATGATATTAAAGATCATGCTCGTAATATGATTAAAGGACAAATGGCTCAATTTGGTCAAATGAATCCTTCAGATAAAGAATTAGACGATATCGCTGCACGTGTATTATCAAACCAAGATGAGGCACGCAGAATATCAGAACAAATTATTAGTCAGCGTTTATTAGCTATTTACAAAGAAAAAGCGAATCTTAAAGTAAAAGAATTAAGTTACGAAAACTTTGTTAAAGAAGTGTACGGCGACAAGTAATTAAAAAATTAAATGCTTATCTTTAAGCGCTTAAATCTTGTTGATTTAAGCGCTTTTTTATTACAAACCTATTAAGATTTATTTGTATTTTATTGTAAATCAAATCTTTATAAAATAAACTTCAAATTAAAATATGGACTACGCAAAAGAATTTGAAAAATTCGCGATAAAAGACCAAGGCATAAGCAGTACGTACTACAATAAAATTATAAGTAGCATGTATCCTACCAATTTAACACCAAACATTATTGAGGAGCGCCAAATGAATATTGCTGTTTTCGATGTGTTTTCACGTTTAATGATGGATAGAATTATATTTTTAGGAACAGGAATTAACGACCAAGTTGCAAATATTGTACAAGCGCAGTTACTGTTTTTAGAAAGCACCGATGCAAATAAAGATATTCAAATTTATATTAACTCTCCAGGAGGAAGCGTTTACGCTGGTTTAGGTATTTACGATACCATGCAATTTATTAAGCCAGATGTGGCCACTATTTGTACAGGAATGGCAGCATCAATGGGTGCGGTTTTACTGTGTGCAGGAGCAAAAGGTAAGCGTAGCGGTTTAACACATTCGCGTGTTATGATTCACCAACCATTAGGTGGGGCGCAAGGTCAGGCTAGTGATATTGAAATTACGGCTAAAGAGATTCTTACTTTAAAAGAAGAACTTTATAGAATTATTAGTAAACATTCGGGGCAAGATTACGACAAAATTTACGAAGATAGTGATAGAGATTACTGGATGAAAGCCGATAAAGCTAAAGAATACGGTATGATTGACGAGATTTTAGCCCGTAATTAAAATAAAAATTTGTAAATTTAATATTGATTTACAATGATTTACAGTAATAATTAGAATTGATTTAATGGCAAAGGAAGAATTAGAATGTTCATTTTGTGGTCGTAAAAAGCCAGAAACTAACTTATTAATTGCAGGTTTAGATGCGCATATTTGCGACCGTTGTATAGAACAAGCTCATGGTATTGTTTTAGAAGAGTCGAAACAAAGCGATAGTAGCGATTTATCTGCCGAGTTAAAACTGCGTAAACCGCAGCAAATAAAGGCTTTTTTAGACGAATATATTATTGGTCAAGATGTTACCAAAAAGGTGATGTCAGTAGCAGTTTATAATCACTACAAGCGCTTGTTACAAACGCCAACTAAGGATGATATCGATATTCAAAAAAGTAATATCATTATGGTTGGGCAAACAGGTACGGGTAAAACATTAATGGCTAAAACAGTTGCCAGAATGTTAAATGTGCCTTTAGCAATTGTAGATGCTACAGTATTAACCGAAGCGGGATATGTTGGTGAAGATGTTGAAAGCATTTTAACAAGATTACTGCAAGCTGCCGATTATAACCTGGAAAAGGCAGAAAAAGGAATTGTTTTTATTGATGAAATTGATAAAATAGCTCGTAAAAGTGATAACCCTTCAATAACTCGTGATGTTTCGGGTGAAGGTGTGCAACAGGCCTTATTAAAACTTTTAGAAGGTACCGTTGTTAACGTGCCACCAAAAGGCGGACGTAAACATCCGGACCAAAAGTTTATTGAAGTAAATACTGAAAATATTCTATTTATTGCTGGTGGTGCTTTTGATGGTATAGAGCGTGTTATTTCTAAACGATTAAATATGCAAGCGGTTGGTTATAGTGCTTCGATGTCTGATGATGTTGTCGATCAAAACCATTTGTTACAGTATATTATTCCAAAGGATTTAAAGGATTTTGGATTAATTCCAGAAATTATTGGGCGTTTACCTGTATTAACTTACATGGATCCGTTAGATGCCAATACACTTAGAGCAATTTTAACCGAGCCTAAAAATGCTTTAATTAAACAATACAGAAAATTGTTTGATATGGATGATATAGACTTTAGTATTACCGATGGTGCTCTAGAGTTTATAGTAGGTAAAGCAATTGAGTATAAGTTAGGAGCTCGTGGATTGCGTTCGCTTTGTGAAGAAATTTTAACCGATGCGATGTTTGAATTACCAAGCAGTAACGAGAAAAAATTAAATGTAACTAAAGCTTACGCCGAGGAAAAATTAACCAAAACTACTTTAAAAAAGTTAAAAGCTGTTTCGTAAAATAGCTAGTTTATAAAAATAAAAACCACGATATTTTTTATATATCGTGGTTTTTTTATGGGTTATTTTTTACGAGTTTTTATTCTTCTAATATAACAAACTCAACGCGTCTGTTAGCTTGTAAGTCTTCATCAGAACAATTGCTCTTACAATCAATTAATGGTTTCGATTCGCCAAACCCTTTTGATTGTAACCTACTTTTAGCAATACCATTTTTAACTAAAAACTTAACCGCAGAGGCTGCACGCTTATCCGATAGGTTTAAGTTGTAAGCATCTCTACCTTTGTTATCGGTATGGGCATTAATAGCTAACTTCATGGTTGGGTGTTCTTTTAAAACTTTTACCACTTTGTTTAAAGAAATTGTCGATTCTTCTTTAACGCTGTACTTATTAAAATCGAAATAAATATTTTCTAAAACAATACGTAATTCATCATCAACTTTAGCAATTACAGGTTCGGTGGTGTGTAATTCTAAATTTTTGTTGTACGTAGCTTCGGTGCCTTTAAATGCTGTAAACGTTTCAGTAGCATCTTTAAAACCATCTTTTTGAGTACTAAGTACATATTTTTCAAAAGGTATCACGTTAAAGCTATATTTTGCATCTTCACCGGTAATAGTTCTGGCAATTTCCTCGCCATCTTCATCTTTTAAAATAACTAAAGTGTTAGGTAATTTTATTTGCGTGTCTAAATCTAGTACTTCGCCTTCAATGTTTTGAATAACTTCATTATTCATAGCTGTATAAATATCGAAACTACCACGACCATTTTGTCTGTTAGACGATACATAGCCTTTGTTTTTTGCAGCTAAAAAGTAGGCTACTTCGTCGTAAACTGTATTAATAGTATTGCCTAAGTTTCTAGGTGTTTTGTAACCTTGCTTTGAAATTTTGCTTACAAATAAATCGTAACCTCCAATGTTTTCATGGCCTTGTGACGAAAAATATAAGTATTTACCATCAATTGAAAGCGAAGGATATTTATCGTTTTCAGTGGTGTTTACGGTATTTCCTAAGTTTTTAGGGGTGCTTAAAGTACCATCGGCATTAATGTTTGAAACGTATAAATCGAAACCACCAATAGCATCGGGTAAATTAGCAGAGAAATATAATTTGTCTCCAGCCGGATTAATAAAAGGGTTTTCAATTGAAACATTTTCTTTGTTAATACTAAGTAATTCTTCATTTATCCAATTGCCGTGAGAATCTGCTTCAAGTACTGCTTTGTAAAGTTTGTATTCCAAAGAATGAGCTTTACTACTTCTTGTATAATATACGGTATTTTGGTCTTTCGAGAAAGTTAATTGATCTTCGCTATCACTAGTGTTTAAAATTCTAGAAAAAAGCATTGGTGAACTTAATTGTCCATTTTTATCAATATTTAAGCAATAGTAATCTTTAAAAGCTTCGCCTGTATTAGGGTCGATTTTAGCTAAACCACCAATTTTTTTCGACGATACTAAAATAAGTTTGTTTCTAAAAAAACCAGAACCAAGTTCGGAATATTTAGTGTTTACACCAGCATCTAAAACGTCAAATTTAAATCCATTTGCTCCAATTTCTTCAGCAGAAACAGTTTTAGTAAATTCGAACAAATGTGCGTTGTCGTTGCTAAAATTTGCAGCAATTAAATTAGACGGACCTTGTTGACTAATAACAATATTAGTGATAAGGAAAACTACGAGGTAAAATTTAGTTTTCATTTAATGAGAGAGATTGGTTAATTAATTGAAATAAAGATAGTAGCAATCTCTTTACTAAAATAATTTCTTAGACCAATAACGGTTTAAATCGACAATGCAAAAGAATATTATATTATGATAATTTTAATCGTTCATTTTTAACAATTCCTCTAGATAGTTTCTAGAATTCGATAAACGCGGAATTTTATGCTGGCCACCCAATTTGTTGTTTTGTTTTAGCCAATCATAAAATAAATTTTCGCGAGCAATATTTATTTTAGGTTCGTTTAAGGTGATGTTATTGAATCGTTTAGCTTCATAATCGGAATTTAATGTTTTTAAAGCCTCGTCAAATAGTTTATTAAAATCACTCATGTTTTTAGGGGGTGTTTTAAACTCAATTAACCATTCGTGCGCTCCTTTTTCTTTGCCTTCCATAAAAATTGGAGCAGCAGTAAAATCTTTAATATCACAATGGGTTTGTGCGCAGACTTGTTTTATGGCATTTTCGGCATTTTCAATAATAAGTTCTTCACCAAAAACATTTATATGATGCTTGGTTCTACCAGAGATTTTAATACGATACGGGTTTAGCGAAGTAAATCTAACGGTATCTCCAATTTTATAACGCCATAAACCGGCATTTGTAGTAATTATGATAGCGTAATTTTTACCTAGTTCGACTTCGCTTAGTGGAATGGCATATTCTTGCGGCGTCGCGTAAACTTCCATTGGGATAAACTCGTAAAATACACCATAGTCGAGCATGAGTAATAATTCGTCTGAATTATTTTGATCTTGAATAGCAAAAAAGCCTTCAGAAGCATTGTAAATTTCGTAATAACGAAACCCAGATTTGGGTAGTATTTTTTTGTATTGATCTTTATAAGGCGTAAAGCTTACACCGCCGTGAAAATAGACTTCCAGATTTGGCCAAACATCAAATAAATTTTCTTTTCCTGTAGTTTCTAAAACGGTGTTTAGTAATACCAACATCCATGATGGTACACCAGCTAAACTGGTTACATTTTCGTTTATGGTTTCGTTTACAATGGCTTGCATTTTGTGTTCCCAGTCGCTCATTAACGAAACCTTATTGCTTGGTGTGCTGCTAAATTCTGCCCAAAACGGCATATTATCAATTAAAATGGCCGATAAATCGCCAAACGAAGTGCCTTTTTCTTTATATAATTGTTTGCTTCCGCCTAAACGTAAACTTTTACCTTTAAATAATTGTGCATCTTCGTTATTGTTTAAATACATGCACAATAAATCTTTACTGGCCGCGTAGTGGCAATCTTCTAGCGATTCTTCACTTACAGGAATAAATTTACTTTTAGATCGCGTGGTACCGCTCGATTTGGCAAACCATTTTATAGGTGTTGGCCAAAATAAATTGTTTTCACCTTGGCGAGAACGTTGAATAATGTCTTGCCAATCGTCGTAATTTTGAATAGGAACCCGCTCGGAAAATGTTTTATAGTTTTTTATGGAAGCAAAGTCGTATTTTTTTCCTAATTCGGTATGTTTTGCAAAATCTAAAAGGTTGAATAATAGCTCATTTTGAACCTCGTTAGGGTATTTTAAAAATAGCTCAATTTGATGAAAACGCTTTTTTAAAATCCATGAAGCAATTGAATTTACTATGGTTATTGGCATATTTAGATTATATTTAGTCTCTAAAAATAAGATTTTTTTTTATGACTTACCAAGGCGTATTAACAAAAATGGAAACGGAGTTTTTAGAGCCAATACATTATTATTTGGTGTTTGAAAACGACTTTATAAATATGAATCAGCTGCTTAATAAAAGTATAACCTTGCAATTTGTTAAATATCAATGTTTAAATTGTAATTTAAATAAACCTATTTACCGACAAGGTTTTTGTAAAAGTTGTTTTTTCGATATTCCGCAAGCCGCCGATTGGATTATGCGCCCCGAATTAAGCACCGCGCATCTCGATAAAGAAGACCGTGATTTAGAATACGAAAAGAAGGTGCAATTACAACCACATATTGTGTATTTGGCAAATTCTAGCAATGTAAAAGTTGGGGTAACTAGAAAAAGCCAAGTGCCAACACGTTGGATAGACCAAGGTGCGCATGAAGCTATTGAAATTGTAGAAGTGCCAAACCGCTATTTAGCAGGAGTAACCGAAGTGGCATTAAAAGATCATGTTAGCGATAAAACCAATTGGAGAACCATGCTTAAAAATGATATAGTAGATGAAAATTTAGTGGCATGGCGCGATAAGTTAAAAGCCTTTATTCCAGAGGAAGCTAAAGATTATTTTATTGAAAATAACACCGAAACGAATTTAAATTTTCCAGTTGTAAAATATCCAACAAAGCCAAAAAGTTTAAATTTATTAAAAAGTAAAACCTTTACAGGTGTGCTTTCAGGAATAAAAGGACAGTATTTAATTTTTGAAGATGATACCGTTTTTAATATTAGAAGTAATGAAGGTTTAGTGGTCGATTTAACGGTGAATTAAAAGGAAAACGATTTAAAACTAAATAAAACAGAGTATCATCGAAATGTTCAATGTATTTCCGATAATACTCTGTTTTATATTTTATAAAGTACTAGATACTAAATATCTTCTTGATCTCTAAGACCTTGAATGTACGACGCTTTTTGTATTTCACGACGACGCTCAACAGATGGTTTAGTAAAATACTGTTTGTCGCGTAAGTTTTGCATCACTTTTACATTACGGTGCTTACGTTTGTAACGTTTTAAAGCACGTTCAATGCTTTCTCCTTCTTTTAAAATGATTTTTAACATATAGTTGTTTTAATTAATTACGTATTTAAATTTTAGGGCTATCCTAAATAGGTTTTTAATACTTTGCTTTTCGAGTTGTGCCTAAGCCTACGAATCGCTTTTTCTTTTATTTGTCTTACACGCTCTCGTGTTAAACCAAAAGCATCACCAATTTCTTGTAAACTCATGGGGTGTTTTTGGCTAATACCGTAATAATATCGAATAACTTCGGCTTCCTTGCTGGTAAGCCTATCTAAAGCGCGATTTACTTCAGTATTTAAAGAATCTTTTATTAAACCATCATCTGGTTTAGGCGATTCGTTTGATGATACAACATCGTATAAATTTGATGCTTCTCCTTCTTTAAACGGTGCATCCATCGATACGTGTTTACCCGAAACTTTCATAGACTGCTTTACATCGTTAACAGTTAAATCGAGTTCGTTTGCAATTTCTTGCGCATTAGGTTCACGTTGGTATTCTTGCTCTAAAAACGAATAAGCTTTATTTATTTTGTTAATTGAGCCAATTTTGTTCAAAGGTAAGCGAACTATTCGAGATTGTTCGGCTAAAGCTTGTAAAATTGCTTGACGAATCCACCAAACGGCATAAGAAATGAATTTAAAGCCTCTAGTTTCATCAAAACGTTTGGCCGCTTTTACCAAACCAGCATTACCTTCGTTAATTAAATCGGGTAGTGTTAAACCTTGATTTTGATATTGTTTAGCAACCGAAACCACAAAACGTAAGTTCGATGTTGTGAGTTTGTTTAAGGCTTGTTGGTCGCCTTGTTTAATACGCTGTGCTAATTCTACTTCCTCATCGGCAGTTATCATCGATATTTTGCTAATGTCTTGCAGATATTTATCTAGCGATTTAGACTCACGGTTTGTTACTTGTTTTGTGATTTTTAATTGTCTCATATATTATAGATGTGTTTTTTTTGAAAACGTTGTAATCTATAACATAGATAAAAAATCTAATAAACCTAATTTTTGGACGCTTTTGTTTAAAAATGGGTTAAAAATCGCTGAAATTTAACTGTTTTTTAAGTTTTTTGAGTGATTTTCAGTTTTTCTGCTCTTCCGTTTTTTTGGTTTTGCTAAACAAACCACCAAGTACATTTTTTACCGTTTCTTGGGTTGAATTAGTTTTGGTAGAATCTGTAGTGGTCTTTTTATCCGATACTAAATCTTTTAGTACATTTTTTACGGTGTTATTTTGCTCGTTTTTAATGGAGTCGGTTTTGGTGTTATTGTTTCCAATTAAACCACCAAGCATATCTTTAACTTTGGTTTTCCCTTGGTTAAGTAATTTTTGCTTTTCAATTTCAATAAGTTGTGCGGTAAGGTTTTTTACGCCACTTGTTAAATCGGTTTTTACATTGGGGCTGGTTAAACTACCGCCAATGTTTGCCGTAACAGGAATTGTAATATTATTGGCTTCGTCGGTATTTATTTTACCAATTAATTGGTTTACATCGCTTCCTAAATATTTTGCAGGGACATCTAACACGGCGCTGTATTCTAAACTTTGATCAAAACCGTGTGCACCCGAAACGCTTATGTTAATATCGTCGTATTTTATGTTGAAGGGTTTTACACTTACTTTACCATTGGCAAAACTTAAGCTAGTTTTTAAATCTTTTAAGTTAATTTTACTGAAGTCTACAAAATTTAAAGCGCCGTCTAACTTATTTAATAACGGACTGTTTTTTTCTTCAATGTTTGTGGTTAAAAGTTCGGCTAAAGCATTACCAGAAATGGTGCTTAGGTTTGGCGATAATTCGTTGTCTAAATCGCCCGAAAAGCTTAAAGTTGTATTTATTTTACCTTGGAAAAACTTCGCGATTGGCGCAATACTTTGCAGTAACTCTAAATCTTTAAACGATTGTGCAATATCAAAACCATCGGCGCCTAATTTCACGTTAAATGTTGGAGTGTCGTTTTTAGTTGAAACATCGCCCGAAACCGTCAATATCCCATCAAAAATTGATGATTTTAAATTTTCTAAAATGGCTTGTTGGTCTTTTATATAAACGGTTCCACTAAGGTTTTTTAAATTTAAATTATCATACACAACGGTATTGGCATTGGCGTGTATAATACATTCTAAAAACGCTGGTATTTTTAAAGCTTCGGTGGTTGTTGGTGTGTTTTCTTGGGTTTCAGCTTCAGTTTCAGTCGACATAAAATCATGCACTTTAAATGTATTCGATTTTAAATAGAAGTCGCCTTTTAAAGTGTTATCGCTAAGTAAAAAGCCCATTAAATTCTTTATGGTTCCGGTGGCATTAATATCGCTTCCGCCTGTTTTAGCTTCAAAATTATTCAGCGTTACATCATCGGCTTTTAAGCTCATTGAAGCGTTGGTTATATGAAGTGGATTATTTAAGTCTTCCGAAGAAAAAACAAAATCTGTTATACTCGCTGTACCGCTATTTTTTATTCTAGAATAAGCATTGGTTTCAATAGCTTCCATATCGAAAGCAGTGTTTATGTTGGCTTTTAAAATGCCAGTTAGTGCGGTTTCTAAATCAATTGGGTAAGCTTTTGTTAAGTTTGCGAGATTTAAAACACCGTTAATATAGGCGTTAACCAACATGTTTTGAGTAATGTTTTTTAAGGTTGCCGACGCTTTAAACACATCTTGATCAATTTTAAAATCTAACTGATTAATGTTAACATAGGTATCGTCAACATTACCCGTTGTGTTTTTAATTTCGGTGTTTAGGTAAATATTGTTGATGCTTTTAGGTAAATCGGGATATTTAAACGAGGCGTTGTTCGATGCCAAACTAATATCGAGCGTTGGTATAGTTTCATCGGTAACTTTGCCTTTAATAATACCTTTTACTTTAAAATTACCAGTAGTTTGCACATTTTCAATACTTTTTGAATAGGTTTCTGGAATTAATGCTAAAAAGTTCTTAAAGTCCGATTCTGGATTCTCGAAAGTAATATCGATATCTTGACCATCTTCAAGAAGCTGTATAAAACCATCAAACTCAATAGGCAACTGGTTTATATAACCTTTATTATCTTTAAACGTGTATTTACTGTTGGCTAAATCTAAGTCAATTATGGCGTCGAGTTTAATGCTGTTATTGTTTAAATACATAGTACTATCTAAACTAAAACTTACATTGGTTTGCGTTTGTGTGTCTAATTCGGATGTTTCGGCCGAAAACGTGCCATGGCCTTCATGGTTTAATTCGGTTAAAAATAGCTGCATAGCACTTGCTTCATCAATATAAGTAATTGCGCTGTTGGTTATGCTGTAATCTTCAATATCGAAAGTAAAACTACTATTGTTATCTGCTTCTACTTGGTTTTCTGTTTCTTTGGTTATATCGTAATTGGCATTGCCAAACTTATCTGTTTTAAGTGTTAAAAGTGCTTCGTTAACTACAATTGAATTCACTACCAAAGGGTCGTCACTAGCTTTTTTTAGTAACTCTTTAATATCCATAGTAAAAGCAATATGTTTTGCCGATACTAAGGTTTCATCTTCAAAAGGTTTAAAATTGGTAATTACCAAATCGTCTACACTAACATGAGCTTGCGGAAAGTTTTTTATAAAACTTAAACTAACGTCGGTAAACTCAACTTTAGCATTAAGATTTTGGTTGATAAAGCGTTTTACGATGTCGTTTATTTTTCCTTGAAAGGCAAAAGGGATGATTAATAAAATGGCAAATAAAGTTAAGATTGTAATGCCAATAATTTTTAGAAATTTCTTCATAAATAGAATTTGAAAAGTTTCGCTTTCGCGGAAGCAAATTTATATGAATATACGTTGAAAAGCTGTTAAAAGATGAAAACAGAATCTTATCTTTTTGTTAATATTTTAGGGCGTTTGAAGCTTTTAAAGCAAGTTGATTTCATCGTTTGTTTTTAAATTGAAGCGTTTTTTAAACAAATACACACCCAAATATAAAAATGGCGTATCGCAAGCGGCAACAATAACCTTAAATAAGAAACCACTAACCAGTAAACCTTTAAAGTTAGCCCATTCAATAATACCAAACGAGCATAATAAAAATACAATGGTAAAAGTATCGACAAACTGGGAGGTCCAGGTTGAAAAATTATTACGCAACCACAATTTTTTACCTTCAGTTAATCGTTTCCAGAAGTGATAAATTTGAATATCGACAAACTGTGCAAACAAATACGTAAGCATACTTGCAAAAACAGCAATGGCCGAATTACCAAACACATTCTTAAACGTAGTATCATCTATCGCAGACCAAGACGTAGCAGGTACGGCACTAGAAACAAAAATGATTAAAAGCGAAAATATTGAAGCAAATATACCCGCAATAACCACATCGTTAGCGCGTTTTTTGCCATAAATTTCGCTTATTAAGTCGGTAATTAAAAAGGTAATTGGGTAAGGTAAAATGCCAACAGAAATCTCAAAAAGCTTGCTTCCAAAAATTTCAATATCAAACGGATACCAGTAAAAAAACTTTTGAAAAATAAGATTTGAAACCACTAACGATGTTATAAATAAAGCGCCTAAAAGGATGTAAATACGTTGTGCAGCGAGTTTGTTTTTGTCTGTCATTTATAATTGTGAATAATTAACTCATGTAAATATAAAAGAATAAAAATTGATTTAGTTATTTTGCCATCTCTTATGGATAACCTCACAACATATTACATTGCACTTGGTAGTAATAAAGGCGATAAATTTAAAAATTTACAAGCGGCTATAC
Source organism: Neotamlana nanhaiensis (assembly GCF_000943555.1). Taxonomy (GTDB): domain Bacteria; phylum Bacteroidota; class Bacteroidia; order Flavobacteriales; family Flavobacteriaceae; genus Neotamlana; species Neotamlana nanhaiensis. The sequence continues at coordinate 79,378 of NZ_JTDV01000008.1, forward strand.
AGGCTATTTACAACCAAATTGGTAATGTAAAGTTGATTTCTAAAATCTATAAATCGGAAGCTCTTGGTTTTGTAAGTGATGATTTTTTTAACTGCTGTTTAATTCTGGAAAGCGAGCTAAAACCATCAAAGGTTTTACGTAATTTATTAGACATTGAAACGGAATTGGGTCGGGTTCGTACAAAAACAAATGCTTATGAGGCACGAACCATAGATTTAGATATTGTGTTTGCCGAAGATGCCATAATCGAAACAAAAATCTTGCAATTGCCACATCCAGAAATGCACAAACGTAAGTTTGTTTTGCAACCTTTGGCAGATATTGCACCTAAGGTAAATCATCCTGTTTTTAATCGTACTGTTGAAGAGTTATTGAGTGCTTGTGAAGATAAATCGGTGCTAGAACCTTTAAACGTATGGCTTAAAAACCCGAGTAAAGCTTACAATTTAGGGCAGTTTAATTACATCGCTATAGAAGGTAATATTGGAGCCGGAAAAACAAGTTTAGCCACCAAAATAGCGCACGATTTTAATGCGAAATTAATATTAGAGCGTTTTGCCGATAATCCGTTTTTACCAAAGTTTTATAAAGATGCCTCACGTTATGCCTTTCCTTTAGAAATGTCGTTTCTCGCAGACCGTTATCAGCAAATTAGTGACGATTTAGAGCAACTCGATTTGTTTAAAGATTTTGTAGTAAGCGATTACGATGTGTTTAAATCGTTAATATTCTCGAAAATAACATTACAAAACGATGAGTTTAAGCTGTACCGTAAGTTGTTTTATTTAATGTATAAAGACATTTCGAAACCCGAATTGTATGTATATCTATACCAAAACACCGAGCGTTTACAACAAAATATTAAAAAACGCGGACGAAAATACGAGCAAGATATAGCAGACGAATATTTGGAAAAAATCAATTCAGGTTATTTAGAGTTTTTAAAAACGCAATCGGGTTTAAACGTAAAAATAATTGATGTTTCCGATAGGGATTTTGTTAAAAATAGAGCCGATTATATCTGGATTTTGGAGCAGGTTTGTGGGGAGTAGATGTTAATACTTTTTCAAGATTTTATTTTAACAAAATTTTTACTTTAATATTTATACATTTGCATTTATCAATGTATTTTAAAACATGGATTTAAAACTAGTTGAAAAAATATCGAAAGCCTTGAGCGATGTAAATCGTTTAAAGATTTTGCAGTACATGCAACAAAATCAGGGTAAAATGGAGTGTGCTCAAATATGTGAGTTGTTACCATTGGCGCAACCTTCAATTAGTCATCACATTAAAAAGTTAGTTGAGGCCGATTTAATTTTTCAGCATAAAATGGGACGTAATTATAATTACTCCATTAACCATGAAGTTTGGAATCTGTACAAGAAAAAACTAGAAAATCTATAGTTTTTTTACTTAAATACATCGATACTTTTAAATATATAAATAGATTTTATGCAAACAAAACATGTTGCTTATTCCATATTAGAGCTTGCTATTGTATCGAAAGGTCAAAGCTTGTTAGAAACGTTTAACCATTCACTTAAGTTGGCTCAAGCAGCCGAAAAGTCTGGTTATAAGCGGTTTTGGCTCACCGAACATCATAATTCCGATGCTATTGGTAGCAGCGCGACTTCAATATTAATTGGTAAAATAGCCGAAGGTACCGAGCGCATTCGAGTTGGTTCTGGCGGCATAATGTTACCAAACCATTCGCCATTAATTGTAGCAGAGCAATTTGGAACTTTGGGAGTTTTGCACCCAAATCGTATTGATTTAGGGTTGGGAAGAGCACCTGGAACCGATAGAGACACGGCAAGTGCCATCCGTTCCGATTTTTATCAAGCGGCGATGTCTTTTCCAAACGATGTACAAGAGATACAAAATTATTTTTCAGAAGAAAATGCTTCAGAAAAGGTGAGAGCCACAGTTGCCGAAGGTGTCAATGTGCCGCTTTATATTTTAGGCTCGAGCGTAGAAAGTGCGCATCTTGCAGCAAAAAAAGGATTGCCTTATGCTTTTGCAAGTCATTTTGCAACACCGCAATTATTTACAGCGTTGGATATTTACCGTAGCGAATTTCGTCCATCAGAAGTACTTGAAAAACCATATACTTTCGCTGGTGTTAATGTGGTTATCGCAGATACCGATGCCGAAGCAGAATTTATTGCAACCTCGTTGTATCAAATGATCATTAATTTGCTAAGCGGAAAACGAGACTATATGCAACCGCCTTTTGAAATAACAGATGAGTTTAAAGAACTATGTCAGCATCCTGCAGTTCAAAAAATGCTTAAATATACTTTTGTAGGCAGTAAAGCTACGGTTAAAAAGAAAGTTGAATCATTTTTAGAAGAAACGAATGTTGATGAGTTAATTGCTGTAACTAATATTTACGACGGTAAGGCGCGCATAAAATCGTATCAATTATTCGCTGAGGTTATGCAAGAATTGAATACGGCTGCGGTTGTTTAAGAATTTGAGATGCTTCAGAAGTTGTTTTTAACTACTAAACATTCTTTTGATTAATCATTATTTGAATGAGGTTTCGACTGTGTTCTACCTGACTGTAAGCGGGAAATATTTTATTCAACCTTACAATTTTCAAACAAAACACTTTCAGGTTTTTTTAAAGTAGCACCATTCAGATTAAAATGTGAGTCCTTAAAAGCAATATGGTTACTACCCAAAACTGAAATTACAGAATCGGATGTTTTTATACTCACGTTAGAAATATCAACATGCTTTGCATCGTTTAAAATCACGAGATTTTTACAATTGGCATCTACGTTTTTAATATTTAAATTGGTTAGTGGCGATTCTGGAATGCCGTAAACTTTCAAGAAATGTGTGCCGTTTTCAATAATAATATTGCTGATAGAAATATCTCTGTAAAATGGTGTTAAGTTATTAACCTCGCGTTTTGGTAAACGTTCGGCAAGTTCGCCAACGTAGGCAGGTGTTCCTAACATATCCCATTTTATGCAAGTGGCTTCTAAATTCATTCTTAAGCGATTGTAATATAAATGCTCGCCACCACCGCCTCGTGGTCTGCGTGTTTTAAATCGAATACCAACTACAGTGCCTTCAAAAACGCAATCGTGAACATAGAGGTTTTTAATCGTACCAGCCGTTTCGCTTCCGCAAGTAATGCCGCCATGACCTTTTTGTGCTAAGCAATAACGAACAATCACGTTTTCGGTTGCTTTATTTACTTTTAGTCCGTCTTCACCACGACCGGATTTCATTGTAAAACAATCGTCGCCTGTATTCAAAGTACAATATTCTATGAGTACGTTTTTTGAAGATTCCACATCTATACCGTCACCACGCGGAATGCCATACGAGTTTACATAAACACCACGAATAATAACGTTGTCGCAGTAGGTAGGAACAATATTCCAAAAGGCTGTGTTTTCAAGTTGAATACCCTCAATATAGACGTTCTTGCAGTTTGTAGGCGCAATAAATTTAGGAGGGAAAATCCAATCTTCTTCCAATCCATTATGAATGCGTTCGTGCGGAGGTTTGGTTAGGTCTACAAGCGTTTCGATAGGTTGCATGTACGAACGTGCTTTTATTTCGCCGTTGTACGGTCCAATAAGTTTTCCGTTACCTGTAATGGCAATGTTCTCTTGATTGAAGGCGTAAATACAGGCGCCTAACGACATGACTTCCAGACTTTCTACGCGATTAAAAACGGCAGGTTGGTAATCTTTTACATCGGTGCTAAATTTTAAAATAGCACCATCTTCAAAATGTAAATTAGTATTGCTTTTTAAGGAGATTCTGCCTGTAAGCCATTCACCTTTTGGAATAATTACGGTGCCACCGTGTGCTTCAGAAAGCGAATCGATAGCATGTTGAATGATGTTAGTTTTTAGTTCATTTTTACTATCATTAAACAGCTTTTTTAAGTGCGTTGTTGCATCTGGAAATACGGGCTTTTTAAAAACAGGCATGTTAAAAGGCGCATTTATAACAGCAATAGAATCGGGTAAATTTAAATGACCAACATCTTCTTTTTTGGGTATATCGCTAAGTAATTGCTGGTTTGCGCCAATATTTGGTGATTGTTTGCAACTAAAAAATACGATTAGAAACAAAGTAATTAGGGTAAATCTCATGTGTTTAGTGTGGTTGTTATCTTGTAAAAATATGGCTTTTACCTTAGCGAAACCAATGGTTTTGTTCGCTGTTTTATTTTGAAAACAACAGACTTTTAAAATACCTGAAATAGTGTAGTCGTAATTAGTCCTTTATTATTTGGAAGTTGATGAGTATGTAAAAGCGTTGTGTGCTTTACTTTTAAGTTGAAGGGCGCTTTTAAAAGATTAACACCGCTTTGCTTTTTGGTTCGGTTTCCTTGACCAGATATAATATCGATGTTTGGGGTAAAGTCTCCGTTAGGAATATGTTCGGTTAGTAAAACGTATTTATAGTGTTGTAATTTATTTACAATAGCAGCTATTTCGGCGTTAGATAGATGTTGAAGTACTTGTCTTAAAATTATACAATCGGCAAGAGGAAGTTTGTCTTTCGCAATATCTAAACATAAAAAAATTAGGTTTTCAGCTTTAAAAGTAGATGCGTTGCGGGTAATTAGTGTCTCCACAATATCTACAGCTGTATAATTTTTAGTGTATTTGAAAAGATGTTTACCAATATTAAAATCGCCACAACCTAAATCGCAAACCGTTAATGGTTCTTGAAACGATTTTAAAAACTCAATGATTTTTTCTAAATAAGGATTCACAATTTCAGGATCGTGAGAACCTTCACCCGAATAAAAATCATGGTTGTTGCCACCCCAAAGGTGCAAGTCGTAAATTTGAGTCATGGCCTCTTTTGTTGGCCATGGTTTTTTGGATTTACTCATAGTATTCAATTTCACGATAAATAGCTTTTGTTAACTGTTTTTTCTCATAATGTTTCATGATAATCCAATTGTTTTTATCATCAAAAACATATTTAAAAGTTACCGTTTTTAAATGCTTATTGTTTTTATTGAAAACTTTGGCCTTTGTTCTATATCCTTTACGATTTCTAAAATGAACAATTCTATTGTATTTGTAGGTGCTGTCCGATTTTGTCCAGTCCGATTCAATAATTTGTCCTTTCTTGTTGTAAGTATAAGTGGCTTTTAAATTACGACTCCGGTTTTCTGTGTATAAATCCATTACTGAATATAAAAAATCACATGTTATGAGTTCGTTTTGTTGGTTGTAATAAAAAGACTCGCTATAATTAGTAAGGTTGTTGTTGGAGGTGTATGTAGTAGATTTTTTTTGAATTGCACCATTTAGGTAAGTGTATATTGTTCTGTATTTCAACGAATCTTTTAGCAGTGTTGTTTCCGTAAAATCAATTTTGTTTTTGTCGTTATAAAAGTAAGTGGTTCTAGTTGCTGCATAAGGTTCGTTTTTGTAAAATGTTTTACGAATATTTTGCGTTATTTTACCTTGCTTGTTATAGTAGTATTCGTTTATTTCAGAAGTTGAGATGCGCCTTTTTCCATCGGAATATAATGTAGAATAAGTTTCAGTTTCAGTAACTTTCTTAAAATTTTTATTTGTTTCATCTTGTTGGCCAAAAGATGTTAAGCATAGCAATGAAATTAAAAATGCGCTTATTTTTTTCATTTGATGCTATTGAGTTTGCTAAAAACATCCCAGACCACAACACCACAACTTACTGAGATGTTTAAAGAATGCTTGGTGCCGTATTGAGGTATTTCTATAACAAAATCACTTTCGCTTACAATATTTTGCGCCACACCTTTTACTTCGTTACCAAAAACTAGAGCATATTTAGTTTCAGCTTCAACCTCAAAATCGTTTAACATTGTTGCGTTTTCAGCTTGTTCGATGGCACAAACCTTTACATTTTCAGATTTAAGTTTTTCTATAATGTCTAGCGTGTTTTCAGCATATTCCCAATCTACAGTATCGGTGCTACCTAAAGCGGTTTTATGAATATCTTTGTGAGGTGGAGTGGCTGTAATACCGCACAAATAAATTTTCTCAACTAAAAAAGCATCACTAGTTCTAAACACCGAACCAATATTATTCAAGCTTCTTATATTATCAAGTACAATAATTAGTGGTGTTTTTTCAGCTTCTTTAAAAGCTTCAATACTCAATCTATCTAATTCGCTATTTTTTAATTTACGCATTTTAATTTTGTTTTGTCGGTGCTAGAACGAAGGTTGCTGTCATTTTTAAAAAAACACTTCGACTGTGATCCGCTTGACTTTATGTTGTTGAAATCTTCTTTTAATTGTAGATAATTATAGTTTTTCAGTTTAAAAAAAACGCTGAAAATACACTACTTTAGCAATCTTACAATCTCGATGTGTTTCGGGGCAAAAATAACATTTAAAAATCACTTACCATTGGCTAAAAAAGCAAAAAAAGAAACACCGTTAATGAAACAATACAATGCTATTAAAGCAAAATATCCTGATGCTTTATTGTTGTTTCGTGTGGGCGATTTTTATGAAACTTTTGGAGACGATGCTGTTAAAGCGGCAGGAATTTTAGGTATTATTTTAACCAAACGTGGTGCTGGTAGCGAAAACGAAACCGCATTGGCCGGCTTTCCGCATCATTCATTAAACACTTATTTGCCTAAGTTGGTAAAGGCCGGAGAGCGCGTTGCAATTTGCGATCAACTTGAAGATCCAAAACAAACAAAAACCATTGTAAAACGTGGTGTTACCGAATTGGTTACTCCCGGTGTGGCTTTAAATGATGAGGTGTTAACATCAAAAAGTAATAACTTTTTATGTTCGGTTTATTTCGATAAAAAAACGATTGGTATTGCTTTTTTAGATATTTCTACGGGTGAGTTTTTAACCTCGCAAGGAAACGCCGAATATATCGATAAGCTAATTCAGAATTTCAACCCGAGTGAAGTCCTCGTATCTAAGCAAAAAAAATTAGCTTTTAAAGACACTTTTGGCGACGATCTACATACGTTTTATCTTGAAGATTGGGTATACCAAACCGATTATGCTAACGAAACATTAATAAAGCATTTTAATACAAAAACATTAAAAGGTTTTGGGGTTGAAGATTTGCATGAAGGCATTATTGCATCGGGTTCTATTTTACATTATTTAGGTGAAACGCAACATAACAAACTCAAACACATTACTGCAATTGCTAGAATTGCCGAAGATGATTATGTGTGGATGGATAAGTTTACCATTCGTAATTTAGAGTTATACCATTCTACCAACAACAATGCGGTAACGCTTTTAAACATTATAGATAAAACGATTTCGCCTATGGGCGGGCGCATGCTAAAACGTTGGTTGGCTTTGCCATTAAAAAGTAGCGATAAAATTAAGCAACGCCATGAAGTGGTTCATTTTTTAAAAACTGAAAATGGCACGCTTCAAAAAATACAAAATCACATAAAACACATTGGCGATTTGGAGCGCTTAATTTCGAAAACCGCTACAGGAAAGGTTAATCCGCGAGAGGTTATTCAGCTTAAAAATTCATTAGAATCGATTGTTCCTATAAAATCGATTGCTACAAATTGCAATAACGAATCGTTACAAGTTATTGGCGATAGGTTGCAAGGTTGCGATGTGCTTCGCGAAAAAATAAAACAAACTTTAAATGAAGATGCGCCAGTTAATGTGTTAAAAGGAAATACCATTGCTGAAGGATTTTCGAAAGAGTTAGATGAACTTCGCGGCTTATCGAAATCGGGTAAAGACTATCTCGATAATATGTTGGAGCGTGAAAGTGAACGCACAGGTATTCCATCGTTAAAAATAGCATCAAACAATGTGTTTGGGTATTATATTGAGGTTAGAAACACGCATAAAGATAAAGTGCCTGCCGAATGGATTCGCAAACAAACTTTGGTAAGTGCAGAGCGTTACATAACGGAAGAGTTAAAAGAATACGAAACCAAAATTTTAGGTGCCGAAGAACGAATTTTAGCCATCGAGCAAAAATTATTTGCCGATTTAGTAAGTTGGATGAATTTGTACATTAAATCGGTGCAACAAAATGCATTTTTAATTGGCCAGTTAGACTGCTTATGTGGTTTTGCACAATTAGCGAGCGATAATAACTATGTGTATCCAAATATTGATGATTCTTACGATTTAGTAATAAAAGAAGGCCGTCACCCTGTTATTGAAAAACAATTACCGCTTGGTGAAGCTTATATAGCAAATGATATTTATTTAGATAGAGCCGAGCAGCAAATTATAATGATTACGGGACCAAATATGTCTGGTAAATCGGCAATTCTGCGACAAACAGCTTTAATTGTTTTATTAGCGCAAATAGGAAGTTTTGTGCCAGCAAAAGAAGCTAAAATAGGTTTAGTTGATAAAATTTTTACGAGAGTAGGAGCTAGCGATAATATTTCGATGGGTGAATCTACCTTTATGGTCGAGATGAATGAAACAGCATCTATACTTAACAATATAAGCGATAGAAGCTTGGTGTTGCTCGATGAAATAGGTCGTGGCACCAGTACTTATGATGGTATTTCAATTGCTTGGGCGATTAGTGAATATTTGCACCAGCATCCTGCTAAGCCAAAAACTTTGTTCGCAACTCATTACCACGAGTTAAATGAAATGACCGAGACTTTCGAGCGTATTAAAAACTTTAATGTATCTGTAAAAGAGCTTGAAGATAATGTACTTTTTTTAAGAAAACTGGTAAAAGGAGGAAGTGCGCATAGTTTTGGAATTCACGTGGCAAAAATGGCAGGTATGCCTCAATTAGTTTTACAACGTGCTAACAAAATTTTAAACCGTTTAGAGCAATCGCATTCTAGTGATGAGTTAACCGATAAGGTAAAAACTTTAGAAAACGATATGCAGTTAAGTTTTTTTAATTTAGACGATCCATTACTTGAAAATATAAAGGAAGAAATTTTAAGTACTGATATTGATACGCTTACACCAGTAGAAGCACTTATGAAATTAAATGAAATTAAGCGTATGTTAGTGAAGAAAAAACAAGCTTAAAATTATTTTTATTAATTTTTTTAAAAAGGCTTTGTAATTAAAAGAAAAGGTTTAAATTTGCATCCGCAACCGAGAGGTTGCTCGTTCATAAAAATACTGCGAAAGTAGCTCAGGGGTAGAGCATCACCTTGCCAAGGTGAGGGTCGCGGGTTCAAATCCCGTCTTTCGCTCTTGATTACTTTTTGTAATTATAATACACGATGCTGAAGTGGTGGAATTGGTAGACACGTTGGACTTAAAATCCAATGAACATTAGTTCGTGCGGGTTCAAGTCCCGCCTTCAGTACAACAAAAGCCGAAACATATGTTTCGGCTTTTTTGTTTTATAATAGATTTTAATGAATTAAAACTTTATTAACCCTCATTTAAACTTTTTAAAATAGTGTCCATACGGTGTTCAATATCTTGCATTGTTTTGGTGTATTCACTATTACTTTTTGAGTGCTTACCTAAAGTCCTTGCACTGTCTTTTATTAGTTTTAAAGAGTTCGCTATTCGCTTTGTGGTATTATTAAAAGTGTCGTCTGTAGTGTCGACATCTAAGAGATTATTAGTGTGATTTGTTGTGGTAAACTGTTCTTTAATATTCGAAATGTCTCTTAAACACGAATTACTATAAATTATTTCGCCGTATACGTTTCTTACGGCTTCAACTTTTAGTAAAATTGATGTTTCATTTTTAAGTAATAATTCTAAATTGTTAACGCAGCCATCTTCAATAAAATTTTTAAAGGCATCTTCAACTGTTTCAATACAATCGTGGTGGTAAATTGAAAAAATCGATTTTCCAATAAGATTATTTTTAGTGGTGTTTAATGTTTTAACTAATGTGTTGTTACATTCTAAAATTTTTGTTGTTGATGCGCATACCGATACTAACATATCGGGGGAATTCTCGTATAATATTCGGTAATTGTCTAGAGCAAAAACGGGCGGTTGCTCTGTTGGTAATGTTTTATTTTGCATTTATATTTAGCTTGGTTTCGGTTTTCTAAATATAAATAAAATATTACAAAAAAAGCCGTTTAAAAATTTATTATAAACGGCTTTTTTTTTGTTTTTAATTAGTGTCTTAAAGCTGGAAGGCTTCTTTTACTTTGTCTACATAATCTAATTTTTCCCAAGTAAACAATTCTACATCTAGCGTAATGCTTTCACCGTTAGGTTGCGAAAAAGTCTTGCTTATTGTTTCGTTTTTGCGCCCCATGTGGCCATATGCTGCGGTTTCGCTATACATTGGTGAGCGTAGTTTTAAGCGCTCTTCAATTGCAAATGGGCGCATATCGAAAATTTCGCTAACTTTTTTAGCGATTTCTCCATCGGTCATGTTAAACGGGCAAGTTCCGTAAGTATCAATAAAAATACCCATAGGCTCAACTACGCCAATAGCATAACTTACTTGTACTAAAATTTCATCGGCTACGCCAGCAGCAACTAGATTTTTAGCAATATGGCGAGTTGCGTATGCTGCACTGCGATCTACTTTACTTGGGTCTTTTCCAGAAAAAGCACCACCACCATGAGCGCCTTTACCACCATAAGTGTCAACAATAATTTTACGCCCAGTTAAACCAGTATCGCCATGCGGTCCACCAATAACAAACTTCCCTGTTGGATTAATATGATATGTAATGTCATTGTTGAATAAAGCTTGAGTGGCTTCTGGTAGTTTTGCAACCACACGAGGTATTAAAATTTCAATAATATCTCTTCTGATTTTTGCAAGCATTGCATCATCTTCATCAAACTCGTCGTGTTGCGTAGAAACTACAATAGCATCAATACGTTGCGGAATGTTATCGTCGCTATACTCAATAGTTACTTGACTTTTACTATCTGGTCTTAAATAAGTAATGTCTTTGTTTTCTCTTCGTAATTCGGCAAGCTCGGTTAAAATGCGGTGCGATAAATCTAGAGCCAGTGGCATGAAATTTTCGGTTTCGTTAGTGGCATAACCAAACATCATACCTTGGTCGCCAGCACCTTGTAATTCTTTGCTACCACGATCTACACCTTGATTAATTTCATCAGATTGCTCGTGAATGGCAGATAAAACACCACAAGAATTACCATCAAACATATACTCGCCTTTGGTATAGCCAATCTTATTAATGGTGTCTCGGGCAATTTGTTGAACATCTAAATAGGTTTTCGAGCGTACTTCGCCTGCAAGAACTACCTGCCCTGTAGTTACTAACGTTTCACAGGCTACTTTCGAATCTACATCAAAAGCTAAAAAATTATCAATTAAAGCATCACTAATTTGGTCTGCTACCTTATCTGGGTGGCCTTCAGAAACACTTTCCGAAGTAAATAAATAAGCCATAAAATATATTTTAATAGAAATCGATTTGACGGAAAACGTCAAGGTAGTTAACACTGCCTTTAGCATTTTTTTATTCGTGTAGAACTTGTTTCAGTATCATTTTGTTTTTTCTGAAAAGTTCAAATAGAATAGAGGTTGCAATCAGTCAAATCTTTCCTCTGTTATTTGTGGCGCAAAATTATAAAAATAAAAGAGAACCAAAACCATTTTTCTTTTTTTTATGAAAAAATTGGAACTTTAAAATAATTTAAAAATATTTGTTACATCAAAAATGAGAAATAACATTTTAAATATCGTTTCAATTATTGTCGTTGTGATTTTTTCACAAGGATAGGGAATGGTATTTTTAAATATAAAACTTTTATGAAGCCTTCCCGAAACGGAAGGTTTTTTTATGCGTTTTTTTTAAGTTTTTGAACATCATAAAAAAAATCATTTAAACACCTGTAAAACAATTGTTTAGATGATTATTTGGGGTTGTGGATTTAAACTAAGAAAAGATAGAAAAATAGTAAGAACAGCTTAAAAAACTAATTTCGAATCTTATTATGTCTTTTTTTAAGTAAAATTTAAATTAGGAAGTTAAAAATTAAATATTTACAAAGAAATTAAGATAAAAGATAAAATTTTCTGTAAACAATAATGAAAGAATTAAATAAGCACAGTAAACGATTAACGCAAGATGTATCGCAACCAGCATCGCAGGCTATGTTATATGCCGTTGGTTTAACCGATGAAGACATGAGTAAAGCTCAAGTTGGTATTGCGAGTACTGGTTACGATGGTAACCCTTGTAACATGCATTTAAACCGATTAAAAGATGAGGTTAAAATTGAATGTAAAATAGCAAACCTTGTTGGTTTAGGTTTTAATACTATTGGAGTTAGCGATGGTATTTCTATGGGAACTTCGGGTATGAATTACTCATTAGCTTCTCGCGATATTATTGCCGATTCTATTGAAACCGTTATGAATGCGCAAAGTTACGATGGGTTAATTTCTATTGTTGGTTGTGATAAAAATATGCCTGGAGCGGTAATTGCGATGTTACGATTAAATCGCCCATCTATAATGATGTACGGTGGTACTATTGCTTCTGGAAATTATAAAGGCAGAAAACTTAACATTGTATCGGCTTTTGAAGCTTTAGGGCAAAAAGTAGCAGGTGAGATAGATGAAGATGAGTATAAAGAAATTATCCGTCGTGCAATTCCTGGTGCAGGAGCTTGTGGTGGTATGTATACCGCAAATACTATGGCTTCTGCAATAGAGTGTATGGGGTTTGCACTACCATTTAATTCATCAATTCCTGCCGAAAACCCTAATAAATTATCTGAAAGCGAGCGTCATGCTAGAGCAATCAAAAATTTACTGGAGCTGGATTTAAAACCGTTAGATATTATTTCAAAAAAGTCTATTGAAAATGCTATTGCATTAGTAAATGCTTTAGGTGGTTCTACCAATGCGGTATTGCACTTTTTAGCAATTGCACACGCAGCAGATATCGATTTTACTTTAGAAGATTTTCAACGTGTTAGCGACAGAACGCCGTTAATCGCCGATTTAAAACCGAGTGGAAAATACCTTATGGAAGATGTTCATGGCGTTGGTGGTACACCTGCAATTATGAAATATCTTTTAGAAAAAGGGTATTTACATGGTGATTGTATGACGGTAACAGGAAAAACTTTAGCTGAAAATTTAGCGGATGTTGAAGCGATTGAATTTGAAGAACAAGACGTGGTTTTTCCAACGGATAAGGCATTAAAATCATCTGGAAACTTACAGATACTTTACGGAAACTTAGCAAGAGAAGGAGCTGTGGCTAAAATTTCGGGTAAAGAAGGTTTAGTATTTGAAGGTAAAGCTGTGGTTTACGATGGTGAGCAAGCGGCAAATACAGGTATTTCTAATGGCGAAGTAGAGCGAGGCGACGTCGTCGTTATCCGCTATGTGGGGCCAAAAGGAGGTCCGGGTATGCCAGAAATGCTTAAGCCAACATCGTTAATTATGGGAGCTGGTTTAGGAAAATCTGTAGCGTTAATTACCGACGGACGATTCTCAGGCGGAACGCACGGTTTTGTAGTTGGGCATATTACACCCGAAGCGCAAACAGGCGGAACAATAGGTTTAGTAAAAACTGGAGATAAAATTAGAATTAGTGCAGAAGATAATTCTATCAACTTACTAATTTCTGATGAAGAATTAGCTGAAAGAAAAGCACAATGGCAAGCTCCAGAATTAAAACATAAAAAAGGAATTTTATATAAATACGCAAAATCGGTAGCATCGGCTTCTAAAGGCTGTGTTACAGATGCATAAAAGTCATTTCGTGTCACCCTAAGCGCAATCGAAGGGTCTCATTAAAAATTTGAGGTTATGGATGATACACAAACAATTAAACAACATAAAAAAGTGGCAGCAACAACAGAACGCATCACCGGAAGCGAAGCCGTAATACGATGCTTAATAGAAGAAGGTGTAGATGTACTTTACGGATATCCTGGAGGTGCAATTATGCCAGTTTACGACGAAATTTATAAATATCAAGGGAAAATTCATCACGTATTAACGCGCCACGAACAAGGTGCAGCACATGCAGCACAAGGTTATGCGCGTATTTCTGGTAAAGTTGGTGTGGCTATGGCAACATCAGGTCCAGGTGCAACCAACCTAATTACAGGTATTGCCGATGCGCAAATAGATTCTACGCCTTTAGTTTGTATAACTGGGCAAGTGTTTTCGCATTTATTAGGTAGCGATGCTTTTCAAGAAACCGATATTGTTGGTATTTCTACACCAGTTACAAAGTGGAATTGCCAAATTACTAAAGCTTCAGAAATACCAGAAATTTTAGCGAAAGCATTCTATATTGCTAAAAGCGGACGTCCAGGGCCCGTTTTAATCGATATTACTAAAGATGCTCAAGTATCAGAACTTGATTTTCAATATAAAAAATGCACAGGTATTCGTAGTTATAATGCGGTGCCAAAAACAAAACCGGAAGCTGTAACAGCGGCTGCCAATTTAATTAACAGTGCTAAAAAACCAATGATTGTTTGGGGGCAAGGTGTTATTTTGGGAGAAGCCGAAAACGAGTTAAAAGCAGTTATGGAAAAAGCTGGAATACCTGCGGCTTGGACTATTTTAGGAGCTTCAGCAATCTCAACATCACATCCTTTAAATATTGGTATGGTTGGTATGCACGGTAATTATGCGCCAAATAAATTAACCAACGAGTGCGATGTGTTAATTGCAATTGGTATGCGTTTCGACGATCGTGTAACAGGTAATTTAGCAACTTATGCAAAACAAGCTAAAATTGTTCATTTCGATATCGATCCTGCCGAAATTGATAAAAACGTAAAAACAGATATAGCTGTAATTGGTGATGCTAAAGATAGCTTAGCGCAATTATTACCGCTTTTAAACGAAAATAAACACGAAGCTTGGTTACAAGAATTTAAAGATTTGTACCAAGTTGAATTTGAACAAGTAATAAAGCACGATATTCATCCAGAAAAAGAAGGCTTAACCATGGGCGAGGTATTAAAGCAAATTAATATAGAAACCGAAGGTAAAGCGGCCATCGTATCGGATGTGGGACAACACCAAATGATTGCTTGTCGTTATGCCGATTTTAATGTGACTAAAAGTAATATTACTTCCGGCGGATTAGGAACTATGGGATTTGCACTTCCAGCGGCTATTGGAGCTAAAATGGCTGCGCCAGAACGCGAAGTAGTAGCTATAATTGGCGACGGTGGTTACCAAATGAATATTCAAGAATTAGGAACCATTTTTCAGCAACAAGTACCTGTGAAAATAGTGGTACTAAACAACGAGTTTTTAGGAATGGTACGCCAGTGGCAACAATTGTTTTTCGATAAACGTTATGCTTCAACCGAAATGGTAAACCCAGATTTTGTGACCATAGCAAAAGGTTATCATATTGAAGCTAAAAAAGTAGTAAAACGCGAGGAATTGGCCGATGCGGTTAAAGAAATGATTGCTTCTAAAAATTCATATTTCTTAGAGGTTTGTGTGGAGAAAGAAGATAACGTATTCCCAATGATTCCAACGGGTGCATCAGTTTCAGATGTTCGTTTAAGCTAAATAAAATAGGAACAAAGACTATATAGAACAAAGAACCAAGAAGTGTTAGCTTTGAGTTATATGAAACATATTTATCTCTTTTCTAACATCTTTTTTCTAAAAATCTTTATACAATGAGTGAAGAAAAAAAATCATATACTATTTCAATATATACCGAAAACAACATCGGTTTATTAAATCGTGTTTCTGCCATTTTTCAGCGCAGACACATAAATATTGAAAGTTTAACAACATCGCAATCAGAAATTGAAGGTGTAAACCGATTTGTAATTGTTGTAAATATATCAGAATCTCAAGCAAAGAAAATTGTTGGACAATTCGAAAAGCAAATTGAGGTTATTAAAGCATACTATCATACCGAAGATGAAACCATTTTTACCGAGTCTTGTATGTTTAAAATTAAGTCGGAATTATTATTTGAAGAACCTCAAATTCAAAATATAATTAAAGAAAGCAATACCAGAATTGTAACGGTAAACAAAGAATTTTTTGTTTTGGAAAAATCTGGAAGACGTCATGAAATTGAAGCTTTACGTCGCGATTTAAATGTATTTGGTATTATGCAGTTTGTCCGTTCTGGCCGTATTGCAGTAACTAAAGATGAAATGAAAATAACCGAAATGCTAGCAGCATTTAATAATTAATAAATAAACAACAACTAGAAAAATAAAATGGGAAATTATTTTAACACACTGTCATTAAGAGATAAAATCGATCAATTATCGAAGTGTAGATTTATGGAAACTTCGGAGTTCTCTGATGGTGTAGAAGCATTAAAAGGAAAAAAAATAGTAATTGTAGGTTGTGGTGCTCAAGGGCTTAACCAAGGATTAAACATGAGAGATTCTGGATTAGATATTTCTTATGCTTTAAGACCTCAAGCTATTGCAGAAAAGCGTCAGTCTTATGTAAATGCAACAGAAAACGGATTTAACGTGGGTACTTACGAGGAGTTAATCCCTACTGCCGATTTAGTTTTAAACTTGACACCAGATAAACAACATACTAGCGTTGTTAATGCGGTTATGCCTTTAATGAAAAAAGGTGCAACTTTAAGCTATTCTCATGGTTTTAATATAGTTGAAGAAGGTACTCAAGTACGTGAAGATTTAACAGTAATTATGGTGGCACCAAAATGTCCTGGTACCGAGGTTCGCGAGGAGTACAAAAGAGGCTTTGGTGTACCAACATTAATTGCGGTACACGAAGAAAACGATCCAGAAGGAAAAGGTTGGGCTCAAGCTAAGGCGTATGCAGCTGCAACTGGTGGAGATAGAGCAGGTGTTTTAGCATCTTCTTTTGTTGCCGAGGTGAAATCAGATTTAATGGGTGAGCAAACTATTTTATGTGGTTTATTACAAACAGGATCTATTCTTTGTTTCGATAAAATGATTGAAAAAGGAATTGATGCGGGTTATGCTTCAAAACTAATCCAATACGGTTGGGAAACTATTACTGAAGGATTAAAATACGGTGGTATTACTAACATGATGGATAGATTATCTAACCCAGCAAAAATTAAAGCTTTTGAATTGGCTGAAGAGTTAAAAGATATCATGCGTCCGTTATTCCAAAAGCATATGGATGATATTATGGAAGGACGTTTTTCTAGCGGTATGATGGAAGATTGGGCTAATGGTGATGAAAAATTACTAGGATGGCGTGCTGCAACTGCCGAAACAGCTTTCGAAAAAACACCAGCTGGAGATGTTGAAATTACAGAGCAAGAGTACTACGATAATGGTGTGTTAATGGTAGCTATGGTAAAAGCAGGTGTGGAGTTAGCTTTTGAAGCGATGACAGATTCAGGAATTATCGACGAGTCTGCTTACTACGAGTCGTTACACGAAACACCACTTATTGCAAATACAATTGCAAGACGTAAATTATACGAAATGAACAGTGTAATTTCTGATACTGCAGAATACGGATGTTATTTATTCGATCATGCATGTAAGCCATTATTAGCAGATTTCATGACTAAAATCGACACCGATGTTATTGGTAAAGCTTATGCTAAAGATAACGGTAAAGGTGTGGACAACGCGAAGTTAATTGCTGTAAACAAAGCGTTAAGAGAGCATCCAGTTGAAAAAATTGGTGAATTCTTAAGAGCATCTATGACGGCTATGAAACCTATAGTGTAATTAAAAAACACATTATAATTTGTTGAAACCTCAAGATGCTTCTTGAGGTTTCTTTTTTTAAATCATTATTGTTTAGATTTATCCAAAATTAAAAACAGGTATGAGTAAGGAAATCCCATACATTCCGAGTATAGAGAATATAAAATTAGCTGCTCAAAATATAAAAAAGGTAGCAGCTATTACGCCCTTAAATTCCAGTTTAAGGTACTCTAAAGAATTCCAGTCCAATATTCTTTTAAAGCGGGAAGATTTGCAACAAGTTCGCTCGTATAAAATTCGTGGGGCTTATAATAAAATAAGTTCGTTAACCAGTGAAGAATCTAAAAATGGTGTAGTTTGTGCCAGTGCTGGTAACCATGCGCAAGGTGTAGCTTTATCATGTAAATTGCTGAAAATAAAAGGAACCATTTATATGCCAGCGCCAACACCAAACCAAAAAGTGGAGCAGGTAAAAATGTTTGGCGAAGATTTTATAGAAATAAAACTTATAGGCGATACTTTTGATGATGCCAATACAGCAGCGGTTAAAGATTGCAAAGAAAAAAATAAAACGTTTATACATCCGTTTAACGATCCAAAAGTAATAGAAGGACAAGGCACTATTGGTTTAGAAATTTTAGAGCAAGTTAGCGATCCTATCGATTATGTTTTTCTTGCTGTTGGAGGCGGTGGTTTGGCTTCAGGGTTATCTTCTGTTTTTAAAACGTTGTCGCCAAATACTAAAATTATTGGGGTAGAGCCAGAAGGTGCACCATCAATGCTAACTTCAATTAAAAACAATAAAAATACAGAGTTAGAACACATCGATAAATTTATTGATGGCGCAGCAGTAAAACGTGTTGGCGATTTAACCTTTGCAATTTGTAAAGAAAATTTGCATGACATGATTACGGTACCTGAAGGCAAAGTGTGCGAAACTATTTTAGAGCTTTATAATAAAGATGCTATTGTGGTTGAACCAGCAGGAGCATTAAGTATTGCAGCACTCGATTTTTACGACGAGGATATTAAAGGGAAAAATGTAGTTTGCATTGTTAGCGGAAGCAATAACGACATCACGAGAACACCCGAAATTAAAGAACGGGCATTGCTTTATGCAAATTTAAAGCACTATTTTATTGTAAAGTTCCCACAACGTGCTGGTGCTTTACGTGAGTTTGTAGTAGATATTTTAGGACCAGATGATGATATTACGTTTTTTGAATATGCTAAAAAAACAAACCGCGAAAATGGTTCGGCAGTAGTTGGTGTGCAGCTAAAATCATCTAAAGATTTGCAACCACTTATATCCAAAATGAAAGCGCGCAATTTTTACGGCGATTATTTAAATAATAAACCCGATTTGTTTCAATTCTTGGTTTAAACTAAGTATTAGATTGTAACAATGTTTCAGCCGAAAACGTTTGCGTTTTTTTAATTTTAAGCAAATGTTTTTGTTCTGTTAAATTTATCGAATAAATCAAAATAACCCTTTAGTTTTAAGAGGGTTATTTTTGTTTAATGCGTATCTTAGTTTACAAAATTTAAAAAAATAAATATGAATTTAACAGCAGTAGAAATACCTGAAACATATAAAATAAAAACCTTATTACATCAAAAAAGTTATTTGGTTAATGGCGAATTAAAAACTTGGAATGGTGAAACTAGCGAGGTGTATTCAACCATTTCGTCTACCGAAGATTATAAACCAACACTTCTAGGAAGTATTCCAACCTTAGGTAAAACAGAAGCCTTAGAAGCGCTAGATTCTGCCTTAGGAGCGTTTGATAAAGGTCAAGGTTTATGGCCAACCATGAAAGTTGAAGCCCGTATAAAATGCATGGAAAAGTTTGTTGAACAAATGAAAACCAAGCGCGATGAGGTGGTTAAACTCATTATGTGGGAAATTGGTAAAACCTTGCCCGATTCAGAGAAAGAATTCGATAGAACGGTTGATTATATTTACGATACCATTGAAGATTATAAACAACTAGACCGCGATTCAGCAAAATTTGAAAAGCATGGTGGTGTTTATGCGCATATTCGTCGTGGACCATTAGGTACTGTGTTGTGTTTAGGGCCTTATAACTATCCTTTAAATGAAACCTTTACACTACTTATTCCTGCATTAATTATGGGGAACACAGTGGTTTTTAAGCCTGCAAAACACGGTGTTTTACTTATTTCACCTTTATTGGAAGCTTTTCAAAATAGTTTTCCAAAAGGCGTTGTAAACATCATTTATGGCCGTGGTCGCGTTTTAGCAACACCAATTATGGAATCTGGTAAAGTTGATGTTTTGGCTTTAATTGGTAATAGCAAATCAGCCAATGCATTGCAGTCGGCGCACCCAAAAGGCAACAGATTGCGTATGGTTTTAGGTTTAGAAGCTAAAAATCCTGCTATAGTTTTACCCGATGCCGATTTAGATTTAGCGGTTAACGAGTGTATTGCAGGGACTTTGTCGTTTAACGGACAACGTTGTACAGCTTTAAAAGTGGTTTATGTTCATGAGTCGGTTGCTGAAGAGTTTAACAGGCGTTTTTCTTATGCCGTGGATCAATTAAAATTTGGAAACCCTTGGGAAGCTGGTGCAAAACTCACACCGTTACCAGAAAGCGATAAGCCGGCCTATATTCAAGAGCTTATTGATGATGCGCAAGAAAAAGGCGCTTCTATTTTAAATGAAAAAGGCGGCGAAACTACCGATAATTTTATTTTTCCAGCTGTTTTATATCCTGTAAACAAAGACATGCGTGTATATAAAGAAGAGCAATTCGGTCCTGTAGTTCCTGTAATGTCGTTTAAAGATATACAAGAACCTTTAGATGATATGGCAGAATCCGATTACGGGCAACAGGTAAGTTTGTTTGGTAAAAATGTAAATACCTTAGCGCCGTTAATTGATACTTTGGTTAATTTGGTATGTCGTGTGAATTTAAACAGTTCGTGCCAACGTGGTCCAGATGTGTATCCGTTTACAGGTCGTAAAGATTCAGCTTATGGAACTTTAAGTGTGCATGATGCATTACGTTCGTTTTCTATTAGAACTTTTGTAGCTTCAAAAGACAACGCTTATAATAAAGCTATTTTAAATGAATTGTTAGATACCAAAGCATCTAACTTTATTAGTACAGATTATATTTTGTAATGCAATTTCAGCTTGATTAAAATAGTAGAATACACAACCAGAATTAACAAAACCCACTAATTTGTTAATTCTGGTTTAAGTTTTAAATAAATGTATGTAATTATTAGTTAGAAAGTTGTGTAATTCATAATTAATCGTACATTTGCCACTCATATTAACGAAAGGGGCTCACGCCGACGATTTAGAGTTAATAGTAAAGATAGTTATTCAGTGAAAACAGGAAACAACATATCTCTTATCTCTTCTGTTCTAGTAGAAATTACTAGGGCAACTGTTGTGCGTTTTCCTCAACCACGCCCCTAGTGGGCTATTCTGTTTAAGAAAGCATCCGTTGCTTTCAATTTTCGTTATTATTTAGAGTAAAAATTTAAAAGTCAAAAGCTTTAATTTTCATTAATGTGCATGTTTTGCACTAGGTTTAATTATTGTTGAAAATGGAAACCGTATTGGACGTTGAAAAGAATATAATTATCGAGCAAGCTCAAGCTTATTGTATGTTACAAGGCTTAGAGGTTGTGTTTACGCACGAGCTTACGCATGGGCAATTGCAAGTTATTTCAGAGCGAACTAAAAGTCAATCTGCAATGTATCATGCAAACGTTGGTATGTTACTCGACCGTTTAAAAAACGGCTGCTATCTTATTGTTAAAGATGGCGAAATTTATGGGCATATTTTTGCGCATAAGCATATTGTGGGGAAATTTTCGGTTTACGAAAGATCTTCACTTTGGGTGCACGAACAATACCGTAGCCATAATTTAGGCTTAATGTTAATGGACTTATTAACCAAGCACTACAATAAAAACTTTCTTATTTCAATTGCTCAAGGTGCTACTGTACACTACAATAATGAGCTTTTAGGAATGAAATATATCACATTAAAAGCGTTATCGCCAGTACTTATTGAAGTATTAGAAAAGCTAGGTAAATTACGTGATGAGGTAAAGTATAAATATTATGTAAATACCTATTTCGAATCTAAAATTGGTCAGTTTAACAAGATTTTAAAAAGTAAACTACCCGAATAATAACTTTTTAATTTTACTAGATTAGTTTTTAGTACCATAAAATCATTCCGTTATTAAAATATCAAATAAAACACAATAAATATATACACATGAAAAAATTAGTAATAGCCTATAGCGGTGGTTTAGATACATCGTATTGTGCCGTAAGTCTTTCAAAAGAATACGAAGTGCACGCGGTAAGTGTAAATACCGGAGGTTTTACAAAAGAAGAAGTTTCAAATATTGAAGCTAACGCCTATAAAATGGGAGTTACAACGTATAAAAATATCGATGCAGTACCAACTTTTTATAATAAAGTGGTTAAGTATTTAATATTTGGAAATGTGTTAAAAAATAACACTTATCCGTTATCGGTAAGTGCAGAGCGTATTGTTCAAGCTATCGAAATTATAGAATATGCCAAAAGTATCGATGCCGAATATATCGCGCATGGTAGTACTGGCGCAGGAAACGACCAAGTGCGTTTCGATATGATTTTTCAAACTTTAGCACCAGGTATTAAAATTATTACACCAATTCGTGATAAAAAATTATCAAGACAAGAAGAAATTGAATATTTAAAAGCCAATGGTATTGATATGTCTTGGGAAAAAGCACAATACTCGGTTAATAAAGGACTTTGGGGAACTAGTGTTGGTGGTGCCGAAACGTTAACTTCGGAAAAACCTTTGCCTAGTGAAGCATATCCGTCGCAACTACAAAAAGACGGAGAAGAAAAAGTAACTTTAACATTTAAAAAAGGTGAATTTATAGCCTTAAATGGTGAAGCAAACGCGCCTGAAGTAAATATTGAAAAGTTAAATGATATGGCTTCGGCATACGCCATTGGTAGAGATATTCACGTGGGCGACACTATTGTTGGTATAAAAGGACGTGTTGGTTTTGAAGCTGCTGCGGCTTTAATTACTGTAAAAGCACACCATTTATTAGAAAAGCACACACTAACAAAATGGCAATTACAGCACAAAGATTACTTATCTAATTTTTATGGT
Organism: Neotamlana nanhaiensis; assembly: GCF_000943555.1. Taxonomy (GTDB): domain Bacteria; phylum Bacteroidota; class Bacteroidia; order Flavobacteriales; family Flavobacteriaceae; genus Neotamlana; species Neotamlana nanhaiensis. The sequence goes on from NZ_JTDV01000008.1 coordinate 102,124, forward strand.
ATGCATTTACACGAAGGCCAATATTTAGATCCTGTAATGCGAGATATGGAAGCTTTTTTACAAAGTAGTCAAGATAAAGTTTCGGGAGATGTTACTGTAACATTAAAGCCTTACCATTTTACGCTAGATGGAATAAAATCACAACATGATTTAATGAGTGCGAAATTTGGTAGCTACGGCGAAGAAAACACAGGGTGGACTGCAGATGAAGCTAAAGGGTTCATAAAAATAGTAGGCAATCAAAATAAAATATACCAACAGGTAAACTCGTAGTATTTACGAGCCCTGTCGGGTATTTAAAACCTGACAGGGCTGATAATCGAAATAAAATGAAAAAAATACAAGTAGGAATTATAGGTGGTGCGGGTTATACTGCTGGAGAATTAATCCGATTATTGGTAAACCACCCAGAAGCCGAGATAGATTTTGTTTACAGTACCAGTAATGCTGGTAATCAAATTAGCAAAGTGCATCAAGATTTGGTGGGTAGTTTAAATCGTGTGTTTACAGATACAGTTAACCCAAATGTAGATGTGTTATTTTTATGTTTAGGCCATGGTAATTCGGTTAAGTTTTTATCCAATCATACCTTTTCTGAAGGCACTAAAATTATCGATTTAGGTAATGATTTTAGATTGGAAGCTGATAAGGTTTTTGATGGTAAAAACTTTGTTTACGGTTTGCCAGAATTGAATAAAACCGATATTCAATCGGCCAATTATATTGCAAATCCAGGATGTTTTGCTACCGCGATTCAGTTAGGGTTATTGCCGCTTGCAGATACTAATTTGCTACAAGATGATATTCATATTAATGCTGTAACAGGTGCTACTGGCGCAGGAACATCATTGTCTGCAACCACACATTATACATGGCGTGATAATAATTTTTCGTATTACAAACCGTTTACACATCAACATTTAGGTGAGATTAATCAATCGGTGAAGCAATTGCAAAGTAGTTTTACTTCCGAAATTAATTTTATGCCAAATCGTGGTAATTTTTCAAGAGGTATTTTTGCAACCCTATATACCAAATTTGAAGGTACTGTAGAAGATGCTAAAAGCTTGTATAGCAATTTTTATGACAGCGCAGAATTTACTTTTGTAAGTGATGACTTCTTGCATTTAAAACAAGTGGTTAATACCAACAAATGTTTAGTTCATTTGCATAAACACGAAGGTAAATTACTTATCACAAGTATAATTGATAATTTATTGAAAGGAGCCTCAGGGCAAGCTATTCAAAACATGAATTTAATGTTCGGTTTAGAGGAAACTACAGGATTAGGATTGAAAGGAACTTATTTTTAGATGTAACGTTATGCCGAACTTGCTTGCGCTGAACTTGTTTCAGTATTTCAGCATCTCATAACAGTAGTGCGTTAGCGATTGCAGCGGCATCCTTTTTTATGTCAGTTCGAGTGTTTTGTGAAGTATGAGCAAAATGTATCGAGAACCAATAAAAAAGATATAGCGAAAAGCGCGACCCCTTGTGGGTAACGCCATAAAATGAAATAATAGAATTATGAAAATAGCCATAATAGGAACAGGAAATTTAGGGAGTTCGATTGCAAAAGGACTTATTAAGAATAAATCGTTTACGTCGTTGTATTTAAGTGATAGAAGTACGACAGCGGTAAAGGATTTTAGCAACGAAGAATATGTGAAAATCACAAACGATAATGCCGAAGCTGTTAAAAACTCCGATGTTGTAATTTTTGCGTTGCAACCACGCCATATCGATGGTGTTTTAAATAGCGTTGCAGCGGGAATAAAAAAGCATCACGTAATCATGTCAGTAGCGGCAGGAGTTGAAATTGCTAGAATTGAAAATATAATTGGCGCAGATAAAAACATTATTCGCGTAATGCCAAATACGGCGATTTCAATTGGAAAATCTATGACCTGTTTGGCGGCCAACGAAAAAGGGGAAAGTAAAATGGATTTAGCAAAAACCATTTTTAACCAATTAGGAGCCACTATGGTTATTCCAGAAGAGCAAATACAAGCAGCAACGGTAATTTGTGCGAGTGGTATTGCGTTTTGGATGCGTTTAATTCGCGCGACTACTCAAGGCGCTATTCAATTAGGTTTTGAGGCTCACGAAGCTCATGAACTAGCAGTGCAAACTTGTTTTGGTTCGGCGAGTTTATTGTTGGAATCGGGGAAACATCCAGAACAAGAAATAGACCGAGTAACCACACCAAGCGGTTGTACAATCGAAGGTTTAAATGCTATGGAACACCAAGGTTTAAGTTCGGCTTTAATACAAGGTATTGTAGCCTCTTTCGAAAAAATTAATCATCTAAAAAACAGTTAATTGGTTTTGGTTTATAACCGATAACCAACAACAAAAAACAATCAACTAAAATAACAAGAAAATGCCATTATTTGATGTGTATCCGCTATACAATGTTACTCCAGTGTCTGGGAAAGGCGCTTATGTTTACGACGATAACGGAACAGAATATTTAGATTTATACGGTGGTCATGCAGTAATTTCTATTGGTCATGCACACCCAAATTATACAAAAGCCATTACAGAACAGGTTAATAAACTTGGGTTTTACTCTAACGCGATTCAAAATCCGTTACAAGTTGAATTGGCTAACAAAATTGAAGCCTTATCTGGCTGTGAGGGTTATAACTTATTTTTATGTAATTCTGGTGCCGAAGCTAACGAAAACGCTTTAAAATTAGCTTCGTTTAAAACTGGTAAAGAGCGTGTTGTGGCCTTTAAAAACGGATTTCACGGACGTACATCGGCGGCTGTTGCAGCTACCGATAATAAAAATATTATTGCGCCTATTAATGCGCAGCAAAAAGTAACTATTCTTGAACTGAACGATATTTTAGGTGTAAAAACAGAACTTGAAAAAGGCGATGTTTGTGCTGTAATTATTGAGTTTATTCAAGGTGTTGGTGGTTTGGATCAAGCCACTGCAGATTTTTACGAACAAGTATTCGCGCTTTGTAAAGCCAATAATACTATGTTTATTGCCGATGAGGTGCAATCTGGTTACGGGCGTTCTGGTAAATTCTTTGCGTTTCAGTATTATAATGTGACGCCAGATATCATCTCGATAGCTAAAGGTATGGGTAATGGTTTTCCAATTGGGGGTGTTTTAATTCATCCAGATATCGAAGCCAAATATGGCATGCTCGGGACAACTTTTGGCGGAAATCATTTAGCATGTGCTGCGGGTTTATCTGTTTTAAATACCATTGAAGACGAAGCGTTAATCGATAATGTAAATGAAGTTTCTGAGTATTTTATTTCGGAAGCTAAAACCATTCCACAGATAAAAAATATAAAAGGTCGCGGTTTAATGTTGGGGTTAGAATTCGATTTTGAAGTAGGTGAATTAAGAAAAAAATTAATTTACGAACATCATATATTTACAGGAGGTGCTTCAAATAAAAAATTACTCAGAATTTTACCACCATTAAACATATCCAAAGCGCAAATTGATGTCTTTTTTAAAGCGTTAAAAGCAGTGTTGAATTAAAAGTTTAAAAATGAGAGTACTATTTTATATTATAACAAGTTTATTTTTTACACAAAACTACGCACAGACTAATTGGAAAAAAGGGTCGCTTTACGAAAAAGGAGTGGTTCGCTTGAAAGATAGTACTACTCATGAAGGTTTAATTAAAGTTAAGACTCTTGGAGGTATAAAGTTTAAGCAAACTATTGATGATAAGGCAATAACCTACGAATCTAAAGATATTATTGGTTACGATAATTTAGAAACAAAAGAAAAGTTTTTATATAGAACAGTCAATGATATTTCTATGTTGATGCGGATTGAAGAATTGGGTGAAATTAATTTATTCTGTGTTGAAAAATCCGGTGCTGTAACAATGCAGCATATGCATGCAACCCCAACCAGTACACCAATGTACAATACGCATTACGGAGCAAGTAAAGTGTTTTACATAGAAAAGAATAATATTACATACAATATTGGAGGAAAGATTAGGGGGAATGAATGGCATTTATTTGAAGAATGTCCACGTTTAATTGAAAAATTAAAGAATGGTGAAATTGAAAAAAATGCTATATCAGAAATTGTAATTATGTACAATAAAGATTGTAATCTTAATTAAATCTATATTTTAAAGTTTAACAAAACATTATACATGCCTAATTGTCATTCCGTTTTAAAAATTGTACACTAAGGCGAACTATAAAAAGAAAAAAACAAATGAATACCTTACTATCTATTGAAAAAAGAAACGCTGTTTTATTGAGAATGGCAGAACTTTTAGAAGAAGAAAGGCAAGAAATTATTAACATTAATAAAACCGATTGTGATGCTTATAAAGGCGACGATATTTCGATGTTCGATCGCTTAAAAGTGAATGATGCTAAGGTTGATGAAATGATTAAATCTGCGACACATTTAGCGTCGCAAGACGACCCAGTTGGTGTGGAGCGTTTTAGCTTTAAGCACGATAATGGCATGCAAGTGTATAACAAAACCGCATCGTTTGGAACGGTTTTAATTATTTACGAATCACGTCCGGATGTAACGGTTGAAGCTGCTGGAATTGCATTTAAATCGGGGAACAAAATTTTACTAAAAGGCGGTAAAGAATCGTTACGCTCCAACCTGAAAATTGTAGAATTATGGCATCAAGCTTTAAAGGAAAATGGAGCGTCAACCGATTGGGTGGAGTATCTTCAGTTTAACAGAACCGAAACCCAAGCGTTTTTAGAAAATCCAACTCAGCAACTCGATTTAATTGTACCTCGTGGTGGCGAGCGCTTAATCGCATTTACAAAAGAACACGCGCGTTGTCCTGTTATTGTTAGTGGTCGTGGTAATAATTTTGTGTATGTGCACAAGGAAGCCGATTTAGATATTGCGGTTGATGTGATCCTTAACGGAAAATCTAAAATTTCGGCATGTAACGCGGTTGATAAGGTGTTGATTGATAAAAATCTTCCGAATAAATCTGAATTTGTATCTCAATTAATTTCAAAATTAAAAGATTCAAATATCGAGGTTTTAGGAGATGCTGAAGTGGCAAAAGCATACGGTTTAGAAAGTATAACTTCTGATGCTGTTTGGTACGAGGAATTTCTAGATTATAAAATTTTAATTGGCGAAATTGCAAACAACGAAGCAACCATTGCTATGATAAATAAATATTCTGGCGGGCATTCTTCATCTATCATTACTAAAAACGAAACTGAAGCTAAAACCTTTATGGAAAACGTTGATACTGCCGCGGTGTATCACAACGCCTCGACGCGTTTTACCGATGGCGGACAATTAGGTTTGGGTGGCGAATTGGCGATTAGTACAGATAAATTACACCAACGCGGACCAATAGGGTTACAGCATTTAGTAACCAATAAATGGTACGTACACGGCACAGGACAAACACGTTAAATTAAAGAAGTAACTGTAACACGAAGTATGTCAAACTGAGCGCAGTTGAAGTTAAAAATGGGAAAAAAGAAACGCATTTTACTAAAAATAGGGTCTAACACGCTTACTAAAGAAACCGATAATTTATCGCGAGGTAAAATTGAAGATTTGGCGAATCAAATTGCGAAACTTCAAAACGATTACGAGTTTGTAATTGTGAGTTCGGGCGCTATTGCTGTCGCGAAACAGTTTGTGAAATTAGAAAGTAAACAAGAAGACGTTTTTGTAAAACAAGCTTTGGCATCTATTGGGCAGCCGCATTTAATTCGTATTTATCAAGAAATATTTAGAGAATATGGTTTGTTAACGTCGCAGTGTTTATTGTCCTATTCCGATTTCGAAAAGGAAGAAAGCAAAGTCAATATTGTTAACACCATAAATGTATTGGTAAACAATAATTACATTCCTATAATTAACGAGAATGATACCGTTGCAACCGATGAAATTAAATTTGGCGACAACGATAAATTAGGTGCTTTAACAGCATCGTTAATTGAAGCTGATTTGTTTATAATTGCTACAAATACAAATGGTATTTATACCAAAGCTTCAATTGAAAACGGAACGCCAGAAACCATTGCTTTGGTTGAAGATTTTGAAGCTTTAAAAAACGAAGTTGTTAATTCTAAATCGTCACACGGTAGCGGTGGTATGCAATCAAAAATAGAAGCTGCTTCGGTTGCCAAAAGTGCCAAAATTGAAACCTGGATTGTTAATGGTTTAGAAGATAATTTTATAAAAAATGCTATTGAAAATAAGGTGGCGTTTACCAAAGTAAAATAGAAGAATTTAAATAATACTGTCATTACGAGTCATGGCGAAGTAATCTTTTAATTTAAAAGAAGAAGTCGTTTCTCGAATGATAATTAGTTTTAAAATAAAGAAATGAAACATTACACATCAATAAACGATATCGATAATATCGATTCTTGGATTGAAGAAGCCAAAGCACTAAAGCTAATGCCGTTAAAACATATAGATTTAGGAAAAAACAAAACCTTAGGGTTGTTGTTTTTTAATTCTAGTTTGCGCACGCGCTTGAGTACGCAAAAAGCCGCTTTAAATTTAGGAATGAATCCTATTGTGATGAATGTTTCTGGTGACGCTTGGGGTTTAGAGTTTGAAGATGGTACGGTTATGAACGGCAACACCGCCGAACATATTAAAGAAGCCGCGGCAGTAGTCTCGCAATACTGCGACATTATTGCGGTAAGAGCATTCCCGACCTTAACCGATAAAGCTAAAGACGAAAGCGAACAGGTATTAGAAGCTTTTAAAAAATACGCGTCTGTGCCCATTGTAAACATGGAAAGCGCCACAGGGCATCCGTTACAAGCTTTAACCGATGCGATAACCATTTCTGAGTTTTCTAAAAAGAAGAAACCAAAAGTGGTATTAAGTTGGGCGCCACACATAAAAGCATTGCCACATGCGGTAGCAAATAGTTTTACGCAAGCAATGCAAAAAATGGATGTCGATTTTGTAATTACAAATCCAGAAGGTTATAATTTAAGTCCAGAAATTACAAAAGACACGCCTATAATTCACAACCAAGAGGAAGCCTTTAAAGACGCCGATTTTGTGTATGTGAAAAACTGGAGCTCTTATGAGGACTACGGTAAAGTGGTAAATAAAGACCCAAATTGGATGATTACCAAAGAAAAATTAGGCGATGCTAAATTTATGCATTGTTTACCAGTGCGTCGTAATGTAATTGTTGAAGATGCGGTTTTAGATAGCGATAGCTCAATCGTGATTCAGCAAGCTAATAACAGAACCTATGCAGCGCAATTAGCACTTAAGAAATTATTAGAAAATTTATAGTTTTTGTTATCGTGAATTGTCACGTTGAGCGCAGTCGAAACGTCGATTTAGGATCAATAGAATTATAAGAATCAAAATAGAAGAAACTGAAAGAAGTTCAGCTTAAATGGAAACACTTAAAATAGTAAAAGTAGGCGGTAACGTAATAGATAATGATGCGGCATTAGAGAAATTTTTATCGCAATTTGCAGCGCTAAAAGGTCCAAAAGTATTGGTTCATGGTGGCGGAAAAATAGCGACAAAATTAGCGCAAGATATGCAGATTCCCGTAAATATGGTAGACGGTCGCCGTATTACCGATGCAGCTACTTTAGATATTATTTCTATGGTTTACGCAGGTAAAATCAATAAAAATATCATCGCTAAATTGCAGGCCAATCAATGTAATTCCGTTGGTTTTTCTGGAGCCGATGGTAACGCTATTGTTTCAGTAAAGCGCCCTGTTAAAAAAATAGATTATGGTTTTGTGGGCGATGTAAAAAAAGTGAACACGAAAGCCATGCGTGTGCTAATCAATAACGATATTACACCAGTGTTTTGCGCCATTTCGCATGACCAAAACGGACAATTATTAAACACCAATGCCGATACGATTGCATCAGAATTAGCCATTGCACTATCAAAACATTACAAAACCGAATTGGTTTATTGTTTCGAGAAAAACGGGGTGCTTTTAGATGTTGATGACGATAATTCTGTGATCGATTTTATGGATTCAGGAACTTACGAAACACTAAAAATTCAAGGTAAATTCGCGGGTGGTATGTTACCAAAACTAGAGAATTGTTATTACGCCTTGCAAGAAGGTGTATCAAAAGTTATTATTGGTAATCCTTCGGTTATTACCAACACAAATCAAAAATTTTCAACCCTATATATATGATTGAGCAGTTAACCAAAGACGCTATCGAGTTACTAAAAAACTTGATTGAAACGCCATCATTTTCTTCCGAAGAAAACGAAACCGCGTTACATATTGAAGCTTGGTTTAAACATCAAAATATAGATTATAAACGCACCAAAAATAATGTTTGGGCGGTTAATAAACACTTTGCTGAAGGTAAACCAACATTGTTGCTTAATTCGCATCACGACACGGTTAAACCAAATTCTGCCTACACCAAAGATCCATTTAAAGCCATTGTAGAAGATGGGAAACTTTACGGTTTGGGAAGTAACGATGCCGGAGGTTGTTTGGTGTCGTTATTGGCAACCTTTGCTTATTTTTACAATCAAGAACATTTAAAATATAACTTGGTTATTGTCGCTTCCGCGGAAGAAGAAAGCAGCGGCCCAAATGGACTTAATAGCATGTTGAGTGTCATTCCTAAAGTAGATGTAGCTATTGTGGGCGAACCAACTCTTATGAATTTAGCTGTTGCTGAAAAAGGCCTCGTAGTTTTTGATGCGGTTTTAACAGGAACACCAAGTCATGCGGCGCATCCAAACGACGATAATGTTATTTATAAATCGATTGAAGCCTTACAATGGTTTAAAGATTATAAATTTGAAAAAGGCTCTGAAGCTTTAGGAGATGTGAAACTAACGGTGAGTCAAATAAATGCAGGAAAGCAACATAACGCAGTTCCAGCCGATTTAAATTTGGTGATTGATGTTCGCGTAAACGATGCTTACAGCAATGCCGAAATTGCTGAAATTTTACAAAACGAAGCGCCCGTAACGAGTATTACACCGCGTAGTTTAAGGTTAAATTCGTCCTCTATTCCAGTAGATCACGATTTGGTAAAAGCAGGCATTGCTATGGGGAGAGAAACCTATGGGTCGCCAACATTATCAGATCAAGCGGTGTTGAGTTGTTCGAGCTTAAAATTAGGTCCTGGCGATAGTACACGCTCGCATTCTGCCGATGAATTTATATATTTAAATGAAATTGAAGAAGGAATTAAAATATATGTTGATTTGTTGAATCGAGTAATCGTTTAAACAAATCAGCGCATCAACAAATAAACAATAAGAACATGAAGTTGTGGGATAAAGGTATATCGATAGATAAAAAAATAGAACAATTTACGGTTGGTAACGATCGCGAAATTGATATTCACATTGCAAAATACGATGTTATTGCATCGCGTGCGCATGCTAAGATGCTCCAAAAAATTGGCATTATTTCGGCCGCAGAATTAATTGATTTGTTAGGCGGATTAAAAGCCCTTGAAAAGCAAATTGAAAACGGGACTTTTGTAATTGATGAGCAGTTTGAAGATGTGCATTCAAAAATAGAATTCGAATTAACTAAAACGCTTGGTGAAGTTGGGAAAAAGATACATACGGCGCGTTCTAGAAACGATCAGGTTTTAGTGGCTTGCCATTTGTATTACAAAGATAATTTGGCTGAAATTAAGGCGAAAGCAAAAACACTTTTCGATACACTTTTAACGCAGGCAGAGAACTACAAAGAAAAATTACTACCAGGTTACACGCACTTGCAAGTGGCAATGCCATCGTCATTCGGGTTATGGTTTTCGGCATATGCAGAATTAATGATTGACGACGTGTACTTGCTAAATGCAGCGATAAAAACCGTGGATCAAAATCCGTTAGGATCGGCGGCAGGTTACGGAAGCTCGTTTCCTATTGATAGAGAATTAACCACGAAAGAAATGCAGTTTTCAACCTTAAAATACAATGTGGTTGCTGCACAAATGGGACGTGGAAAAAATGAACGCACCATTGCGACGGCCTTGGGAAGTTTGGCTAATACCTTGGCGCGTTTTGCTATGGATGTGTGTTTGTATATGAGTCAGAATTTCAACTTTATTTCTTTCCCTGATGAATTAACTACCGGAAGTAGTATAATGCCACATAAAAAGAATCCGGATGTTTTTGAGTTGATTCGCGGTAAGTGTAATAAAATACAAGCGCTTCAAAGTGAAATGGTTTTAATTACCAATAATTTACCAAGTGGTTATCATAGAGATTTTCAATTGATAAAAGAAAATATGATTGCGGCTTTTGAAGAGTTGAAAGGTATTTTAGATATTTTTAATTATTCCATTCAGCAAATCATTGTAAAAGATATCGACTTAAACGACGATAAATACAAATACCTGTTCACGGTAGATAATATCAATACTTTAGTTGTTGGCGGTATGAGTTTTAGAGAGGCTTACCAAAAAATTGGAGGTGAAGTTCAAGACGGTACTTACACACCAGATACCTCTAAAAAACATACCCATGTAGGTAGTATACACAATTTATGTTTAGATAAAATTGCGGCTAAATTTCCTAAATAGTTTTTTTGTAAGCAATTGATTTATAGGTTTTTATTTGAAATGTCGTGTTAATGTCGTGCATAATACAGGTGTTTTCTTTTGTTGTATTTTAGATAAATTTGAAATTAGATGAAAATTCCTATATGAATAAAAATTTTAGAAAGAAATTAATTGAAGTTAGAACTTCCAAAGGTTTAACGCAACAGGAAGTAGCCCAACTATGTAACATTTCAGTCCGAACTATTCAGAGAATTGAGGCTGGAATGGTTGAGCCACGAGCATATACAATTAAAAAAATTTCTAAAATTTTAGAGTTTGATTATTTTGATGAATCTGAGGATTATGAAGAGAATCAAAGTTTAAATCAATCAAACTATTCAATATTATGGTGTTTTAAAGATTTGTTCAATTTAAAAACTAATGCAATGAAAAAACTTACCATTCTTTCCATTCCTGTTCTATTATTTGCACTTATTTTTGGTCTTAACTCTAGCGCGCAATCAACCATTTCTAAATCTGAGTTAGAAGGAGCATGGCTTTTATGCGGTAGAGATAGTTTAGTGTCTACTAATGTTTATGGGGTAAATAAAAGTCGAATCAAGATTATTACCAATAGCGTATTTACCGTCATGGAATTAGAGGTAGATAAAAAGTTAGCTATTACAGATTTTGTTGGAACCTATGAAGTAAACGATAGTATATATACAGAACATGTTTTGTATACTCATCCTAATCTTCAGACTTATAGGGGTGTAGGGAATTTTGAATTTGAGATAAAAGGAGATTTATTGTTTCTTAAAGGCATCGACAATAACTATGACGAGATTTGGAAACGAGCAGATTTAAATGAGCTAGAAGCGACCAATTAATTTAACGCTATGTTGTTGGTAAAGTACAGCACAACCGCTGAAGTCAACGTTTATTAGAGTAGCTGTTGTCTCCAAATTGTCAATATCAATACTGAGTATTTCCATGTTTAATTTTTAGGTGTAGCTTCAAAAATAACAAACTTTAATAAGAAAGTGTGCTTGATTTAGGAATGGTATTTGGTAATTTATTTAAATTGTACATGAAATAAAAAAGCACATTTTTAATTAAAAAATGTGCTTTTTTTGTCTTTTAGGCTTCCTACGTAATTTTATCTACACAAAATTATATAATTGTAGATTGCCCCAAATGAATGTTGGTAAAATTCAAGTTGGTTTCATCTGGATTATTGATAAAATCTTCAATAAAATCTCCAACTTTGGTGGTGGTAATGTTATCGTACTTGTTATTCAAATCTGGGGTTGTAATATGAAGCGTTAACGATTTATCTACGGCTTCCCTTACTAATGCTGCTTCATCATCTAAACCAAAATGCTCTAATAACATAGCGGCCGATAATATAGAGGCAATCGGGTTCGCAATACCTTTGTTTGTTGCTTTTGTGTAAGCACCATGAATTGGCTCGAACATAACGTGTTTATCGCCAATCGAAGCAGAAGCTAATAACCCAATAGAACCAACAATTACGCTAGCTTCTTCCGATAGGATATCGCCAAACATATTTTCGGTTAAAATAACATCAAATTGTTTTGGGTTTATAATAAGCTCCATGGCTGCATTATCTACGTAAGTATAAGTAACTTCTACATTTGGGTATTGCGATGCAAGTTCTTGCACAACACGACGCCAAAGTCTTGAGCTTTCTAAAACATTGGCTTTGTCTACTAAAGTAAGTTTTCTTTTTCTGCTTTGAGCAGCCTTAAAAGCCATGTGCGCGACACGTTCAACTTCGTTTCTAGTGTATTTACAAACATCACTTGCTGTGTTATTGTCTTCACTTAAAAATTTATCGCCAAAGTAAATACCGCTTGTAAGTTCTCTGTAAATAACAAGATTGGTATCTTTTATTTGTGTTTTTTTTAGCGACGATTTAATTAATAAATCATCGTAAGCAATAACAGGACGAATGTTGGTGTGTAAATCTAACGTTTTGCGTAAGCGAAGTAAACCTTGTTCGGGTCTCACTTTTGCATATGGATCTAAATCGTAAGAGGTTTTACCAATAGCACCAAAAAGAATAGCGTCGGCATTTTTACAAGTTTCAACTGTTGATTCTGGCAACGGATCGCCAAATTTTTCAATGGCGCCGGCACCAACTTCAGCGTTAGAAAATGTAAAAACATGATTAAAGTTTATGGCTATAGCCTTTAAAACCTTAACGGCTTGCGCTGTAACTTCTGGACCAATGCCATCACCTGGTAAAACGGCTATATTTAACTTCATATGTTAGAATTTAGAAACTTATAAAAGTAAAGTTACTTTAAATTTAAGTTTTTTAAATTAAACTATTACTATGCCGAGATAATTTCTTTGTACAATTTGCTGCTTTCAATAATTTTATGAATATCGTTGTCGTCGATTTCTTTTTTCTTATCGGCAAATTCTAAAAAGCTAGCATAAATCTCGTCTAACTGAAGTTTTGTTAATTCGTAACCTACATTTTTAGCACGGTAAGCTAAGGCTGCACGTCCGCTTCTTGCTGTTAAAACAATGGCCGATTCGGTTACACCTACATCTTTAGGATCTATGATTTCGTAAGTTTCACGGTTTTTAATAACCCCATCTTGATGAATTCCAGAACTATGTGCAAAGGCGTTGGCACCAACAATAGCTTTGTTAGGTTGCGTGTAAATACCCATACTATCTGAAACTAACTGGCTTAATCCATAAAGCATTTCAGATTTTATATTCGTATCTAAATTTAAGTATGGGTGTTGTCTTAAAATCATAACCACTTCTTCTAAAGCGGTGTTTCCTGCACGTTCACCAATACCATTTATAGTACATTCTATTTGGCGCGCACCGTTAATTACTCCTTCAATAGAGTTTGCAGTTGCTAAACCTAAATCGTTGTGGCAGTGACATGATAGAATAGCTTTGTCGATACCTTTAACGTTTTCTTTTAAATATTTAATTTTTGCACCGTATTCACTAGGTAAACAGTAGCCAGTAGTATCGGGAATATTTAAAACGGTAGCACCTGCGGCAACCACAGCTTCACAAACTCGTGCTAAATACTCATTGTCTGTTCTTCCTGCATCTTCAGCATAAAATTCTACATCTTCAACAAACGATTTTGCATATTTTACGGCTTTTACTGCACGCTCAATAATAGCATCTCTGTTTGATTTAAATTTGTGTTGAATATGTGAATCTGATGTGCCAATACCTGTATGAATTCTAGGTGTTTTGGCAAATTTTAAAGCTTCGGCAGCTACTTTTATATCGTTTTCAACAGAGCGTGTTAAACCACAAACTGTAGCGTTTTTTACTAATTTTGATATTTCTTCAACCGATTTAAAATCGCCTGGGCTAGAAACTGGAAAACCTGCTTCAATAATGTCAACTCCTAAAGTGTCAAGTTGTTCAGCTATTATCAGCTTTTGTTCGGTATTTAACTTGCAACCAGGAACTTGCTCGCCATCTCTTAGCGTTGTATCAAAAATTTGGACTTTATTATCAGACATTTATTAAAATATATTTTCGTATTAATTTACGAAGTTATATTTTGGTTTAATAAAACTTTAATGGAACCAATGTTTATTACGATGTTTAACTTGGTTTTTGTGTGGTTAAAAAATTGAAAATCAATATATTAATATTGTTTTTGTACTATGACAAAAGAACAAAAAGATAATTTATTTGTATTAATTAAATCGTTATCGAAATCTGAAAAAAGACAATTCAAACTTTATGTAGGAAGATTAGGAGGTAACGAAGATTCTAAGTTTTTAACCTTGTTTACTATTTTAGATAAACTACCGGCATACGACGAGGCGGCTATTTTAAAAAAAGGGATTGTAAAAAAACAACAATTATCGAATTTAAAAGCTCATTTGTACAAGCAAATTTTAATTAGTTTACGATTAAATCCTTCGCATAAAACCATTAGAATTCAAATTCGTGAGCAACTCGATTTTGCAACTATTTTATATCATAAAGGTTTATACAAACAAAGTTTGAAAATTTTAGATAAAGCCAAAACGCTAGCCATTTCAAACGAAGAAAAAAACATAGCTTACGAAATTGTAGAGTTAGAAAAAATTATAGAATCGCAATACATTACACGAAGCTTAAGTAATCGTGCCGATGAGTTAACTATTCAAGCTAAGGAACTTAGTTTGCATAATGTGGTGGCCAGTAAATTGTCTAATTTGTCGTTGCAACTGTATGGTTTGTTTTTAAAAACAGGTTATGTTAAAAACGACGAAGAACACCAAATGGTTACTCAGTATTTTAACGATCGCATGCCTAAATATGATATTAATCAGTTAGGTTTTCGGGAAAAATTGTGGCTTTATAAATCGTATTTATGGTATAGTTTTTTAACGGTAGATTTTTTATCGTGCTATAAATATGCATCAAAATGGGTAGATTTATTTAATGAAAACCCAGAAATGATAAAGCAAAACCCCGTATTTTATTTACGAGGAAACAATTATTTATTAGAGTCGCTTTTCTTTTTAAAACAACATACTAAATTTAAAATAACGTTAGAAAATTTAGAAAAGGTTACTAAGGAAAAATGGTTTCCGTTAGATGATAATAACGCGAGTTTATCGTTTCTTTTTATTTATAATAATAAGTTTAATTTTCATTTTATTGAAGGTACCTTTAAACAAGGTTTGCCTCTAATAAATGAAGTTTTAAGTCAGTTACAAGGTTATAAAAATCGAATAGACGAACATCATATTATGGTGTTTTACTATAAAATTGCGAGTATGTATTTTGGAGCTGGTGAAAACCGAAAGTGTATCGAATTTTTAAATAAAATTATAAGTAATAAATCGTTACAAATGCGTGAAGATTTGTTGTGTTTTTCGCGTATTTTAAACCTTGTTGCACATTACGAAGCTGGTTTAGATTATAATTTAGATGTTTTAATACGAAGTACATATAAGTTTTTAATAAAAATGGAAGACCTGTACGATGTGCAGAAAGAATTTATAAAATTTTTACGACGCTTAGGCGATATTTATCCGCACGAAGTAAAACAAGAATTTATAAAATTGCATAAAAAATTAAAGGAATACGAAAACGATCCGTACCAAAGTCGCGCTTTTTTATATCTCGATATTATTTCTTGGTTAGAAACTAAAATTGAAGGTAAACCTATCGACGTTATAATTCAGAATAAATTCAAACAAATACAACTTGATAAATAGGTTTTACAATTTCTTTATGTAAAATTTATATCAAAAAATTTGGATATTAACTTTTTCTAATTGAATATTTGCACTCACAAAGTTCAAACACTTATTGAAATGTTATCAAGAAAGGTGGAGGGAATAGACCCGCTGAAACCTTAGCAACCCTTGTTCAAATTAAACTATTTGGTCATGAAGGTGCTACATTCTACTAAAACTTTTGTTTTTAGATAGATAACTAACGTAAATTACTTTCTGTAATTATACGCACAATCTTAATAACATTTTTCTAATAAGCATACCATAGTGGTACGTTTTGACTTTTTAATTTAAATTTTAAACTAAAAAATTAGAAAAATGAGCAATCAAAAATTAGCAACAAACGCATTACATGCAGGTCACGATGTTACAGCAAACGCAGGAACAAGAGCAGTGCCTATTTACCAAACATCAAGTTATGTTTTTAATAACTCAGATCACGCAGCCAACCTATTTTCGTTACAAGAATTAGGATTTATTTACACCCGATTAAATAACCCAACAAATCAAATTTTACAAGAGCGTTTAGCGGCTGTAGAAGGCGGTATTGGTGCGGTAGTTTTTGCATCGGGAACATCGGCAATTTCTACAGGTTTATTAACGCTTTTAAAAGCTGGTGATCACGTTGTTGCATCGAGCAGTTTATACGGCGGAACCTATAATTTACTTAAAGTTACTTTACCGCGTTTAGGTATTACAACTACTTTTGTTGATGCTGAAAATCCTGATAATTTTGCAGCTGCAGTACAAGATAATACACGTGCGTTTTTTGTTGAATCTTTAGGGAATCCTAAATTAGATGTTTTAGATTTAGAAGCTATTGCAGCGCACTCCAAGGCAGCGGGTGTGCCGTTTATTGTTGATAATACGGTTGCAACTCCGGCATTATTAAACCCAATAGAACACGGTGCGAATATTGTTATTCATTCGTTAACCAAATATATTGGCGGACAAGGAACATCGCTTGGAGGAGCCATTATTGATGCTGGAACCTTTAATTGGGCAAACGGAAAATTTCCTGAATTTACCGAACCATCTGCTGGTTACCACGGATTAAAATATCATGAAACTTTAGGTGCTGCGGCATATACTTTTAAATTAATTTTAGAAGGTTTACGCGATTTTGGTGGCGCTTTAAGTCCAACAAATGCATTTAATATTATTCAAGGTCTAGAAACCTTACCAGTTAGAATTAAGCAACATAGCGAAAATGCCCTAGCTTTAGCAGAATGGTTAGAAGCACAAGATGAAGTGGCTTGGGTTAACTATCCTGGTTTAAAAAGTAATAAATACAATGCTTTAGCTGAAAAATATTTACCTAAAGGACAAAGCGGAATTGTTACCTTTGGTGCTAAAGGTGGTTTTGAAGCTGCTAAAACTATTGCAGACGAGACGAAATTATTCTCGTTATTAGCAAACATTGGTGATACAAAATCTTTAATTATACATCCGGCAAGTACAACGCATCAACAATTAACCGAAGCTGAACAAGAATCGGCAGGTGTTGGTCCAGATTTAATTCGTTTATCGGTTGGTATTGAAGACATCGAAGATTTAAAAGCCGATTTAAAAGCGGTTTTTGCTAAGCTTTAGTTTTAGAATTTACCTTAGCAAATAAGCCCGCGTTAGGGATAGTAGTAGAAAGCCCACAGCGATAGCGAGGACTTGTAACGTATAGCCCGACCTCGACCTCGAATATTCGGGGCGAGGTAACGCCAAAATAATATACATTGGAAACACTTTTGGAACATATAAAAATTAATAATTACACGACTATAAGCGGTGTTGAAATTCCTGAAATTAATTTGAGTTATCAGGTTTTTGGGAAACCGCTTGGTACAGCGCAAATAGTGCTGGTAAATCACGCATTAACGGGTAATAGTAATGTGGCTGGCGCCGATGGTTGGTGGAAGGATTTGATTGGAGACGATAAGGTTATTGATACTAATTTATATACGGTTTTAGCCTTTAATATTCCGGGTAATGGTTACGATGGTTTTGTAATTGATAATTATAAAGATTTTGTAGCGCGCGATGTGGCTAAATTGTTTTTATCTGGTTTAGAAATTTTAAGAACAGGCAAAATTTACGCCACTATTGCAGGGTCGTTAGGTGGTGGAATTGGTTGGGAAATGGCGGTTTTAAAACCCGATTTTACCGAGCATTTTATTCCGGTGGCGACCGATTGGAAATCGACAGATTGGCTCATTGCCAATTGCCAAATACAGGAGCAGTTTTTATTAAATTCTAAAAACCCAGTGCACGATGCGCGCATGCATGCCATGTTATGTTACCGCACGCCCGAATCGTTTAAAGAACGTTTCAAACGTAGTAAAAACGAAGATTTAGAAATTTTTAATGTCGAAAGTTGGTTGTTGCATCATGGTAAAAAGTTACAGGAGCGTTTTCAACTTTCAGCCTATAAATTAATGAATCAGTTGCTTAAAAGTATCGATGTTACCAAAGGTAGAGGCGATAATTTTAATGTGCTGGATGCTATAAAAGCGAATATTCATATTGTTGGTGTAGATTCTGATATGTTTTTCACGGCGGAAGAAAACCGTGAAACACACAAGCAATTGGCGCTAACAAAACCCAATGTAACGTATAATGAAATACATTCGGTACACGGGCACGATGCGTTTTTAATGGAGTATGACCAGTTAGAAAAAATTGTAGAAGGCATTTTTGTGCCAAATTCTAAAAAGAAAAGAATGAAAGTATTAAAGTTTGGAGGAAAATCTTTAGCAAATGGAGAAGGGTTAAACCGCGTGATCCAAATTATTGAAAATAAAGTAAATGCAGGTGAAAAAATAGCTGTTGTAGTATCGGCGCGTGGCGGAGCTACAGACGAGCTGGAAACTATATTAAATTTAGCCCACAAAGGAAAAGATTATAAAACCTTATTTGAAGCTTTTAAAACCACACAAATTGAGCCATTACCAACTATAGATTTTTCAGATGAATTTTCTACACTCGAAAAACTGTTTGAAGGTGTAAGTTTGTTAGGTGATTATAGCAAGAAAACCAAAGATGAAGTTTTAGCTCAAGGCGAATTACTATCAATAAAAATAGTAGCGGAATTACTAAAACAAAAAGGTATAAATGCCAACCCAACCGATTCGCGTTTACTTATAAAAACCGACGACGTTTTTGGTAATGCAAAACCAATAAATCAACTGTCAAAAGATAATGTAAAACAATATTTTAAACAACATGCGGGCGATACCGTTAATATTGTTACAGGCTTTATTGCATCCAATAAAAATGATGAAACGACCACGTTAGGACGCAACGGTAGCAACTACACGGCGGCATTATTAGCTAACTTTTTAGATGCTGAAGAATTAGAAAATTACACGCATGTTAATGGTATTTATACGGCAAATCCAGACTTGGTTGAAGATGCCAAAAAAATACGCGAATTATCGTTTAGCGAAGCCAACGAATTAGCCAATTTTGGTACTACCGTTTTGCATGCCAAAACCATAATTCCTTTGGTTGAAAAAAATATAAACCTACGTATTTTAAATACGTTTAACGACGGTGACGAAGGTACATTAATTACAGCAAAACCAAACTCAAAAGAAGTAACGTCGTTATCGGTTTTAGATAATGTGGCGTTACTAAATTTAGAAGGTCGTGGTTTGTTGGGAATTAGTGGTGTTGATGCAAGAATTTTTGGTGCTTTGGCTAACAAAAATATTAGTGTAAGTATTATTTCTCAAGGGTCTTCAGAGCGCGGTATTGGCCTAGTAATCGATGCAAACGATGCCGACCAAGCAATCATTGCTTTGGAACGCGAGTTTGAAAAGGATTTTTACTCGCAAGACGTAAACGAAATAAAGGTGGTAGATGATGTTGCTGTAATATCGATAGTTGGTATTGAGTTAAGTTCGTTTCACAAACCGTTTAATGCCTTAATAAAAAATCAAATTACGCCATTGTTATTCAATAACACGGTAACAGGTCGCAATGTGAGTTTGGTAGTTAAAAAGAGTCAGTTACACAAAGCTATGAACGTGATTCATGGTGAGATTTTCGGAATTTCAAAGAAAATAAACATCGCTATTTTTGGTCATGGAGGTGTAGGTGGCGCTTTAATTAATCAGATTTTAAAATCGAAAGACGACATTGAAAAGCGTAAAGGTATCAACTTAAACGTGTTTGCAATTGCGAATTCAAGACAGTTGTTACTGAATAAAAATGGCGTAAAAACCAATTGGGCAACCGAAATTAAATCATCTAACTTTAAAAGTTCGGTAGATGATATTATTGCCTTTGCAAAAAATCATCACCTAGAAAATTTAATAGCAGTTGATAATACGGCGAGTGCTACTTTTTATCAAAATTATGTGCCGTTGGTTGAAGCAGGTTTCGATTTAGTGTCATCAAATAAAATAGCCAATACCATCTCGCACGATTTTTACAAAGATTTACGCCTACAACTTCAGGAAAATAATAAGCAATATTTATACGAAACTACAGTTGGTGCAGGTTTACCGTTAATTGATACCATTAAGCTTCTACACGAATCCGGAGAAAATATCACCAGAATTCGAGGTGTGTTTTCGGGGACTTTAAGTTATTTATTCAATAATTTTTCTGTGGAAGACAAGCCGTTTAGTGAAATTATTCAAGAAACAATCGACAAAGGTTTTACCGAACCAGACCCAAGAGAAGATTTTTCGGGTAACGATGTTGCTAGAAAGTTATTAATTTTAGCAAGAGAATTAGATTTAGAAAATGAATTTGAAGATGTTTCGGTGCAAAATTTAATTCCAGAAGCTTATCAAAATATATCTGTTGAAGCATTTTTAAGTCAGTTAAATGTTTTAGATGCGCAATATCAAGAGATAAAGGATGCGCAAAAACCAGGGCATGTGTTGCGTTATGTAGGAGATTTGTCGGGCGATTTATCGCAAAACAAAGGGAATTTAGAGGTGAAATTAGTCTCAATTCCAGAAGATAGTACGCTTGGTCACGTAAAAGGTAGTGATGCAATTTTTGAAATTTTCACTGAAAGTTACGGCGCACAACCTATCGTAATTCAAGGAGCGGGAGCAGGAGCCGAAGTAACCGCAAGAGGTGTGTTTGGTGATATTTTGAGGTTATCAAAACACATAAACTAGTTCTCGCGAAAGTAGAGAATTTCTGATTATACGAAATAAAAAATGTCACACTGAGCGCAGTCGAAGTTATACAAAATTAAAATAAATATACCACGATAACATTTGTGTATTCGTGGTAAAAAACAAAAATAAAATGAGCAAGAAAAACCATTTTGAAACCGAAGCTATAAGAACACAGACAGAAACTAGTCAGTTTTCAGAGCATTCCGTACCATTATACTTAACCTCAGGGTTTGTATTTGATGATGCCGAAGAAATGCGAGCTTCGTTTGCCGAGGAAAAACAACGCGATTTATATAGTCGTTATAGTAATCCTAATGTAAACGAGTTTATAGAAAAAGTATGCAAAATGGAAGGTGCCGAAAGCGGTTTTGCATTCGCCAGTGGTATGGCTGCAGTGTTTTCAACGTTTGCTACGCTTTTAAATGCTGGAGATCATGTGTTGTCTTGCAGTTCGGTATTTGGTGCAACACACGGGTTGTTTACCAAATATTTACCAAAATGGAATATTGAATGCTCATATTTCAATATCAATGAAGTTGAAACAATTGAAAGCTTAATTCAACCCAATACTAAGTTTATTTACGCCGAAACACCAACAAATCCGGGTGTCGATGTGTTAGACTTAGAGTTTTTAAGCGCGTTGTGTAAAAAGCATAATTTACTATTGGTGATTGATAACTGTTTTGCAACGCCATATTTACAAAACCCAATAAAACATGGTGCCGATTTGGTAATCCACTCAGCAACTAAGTTAATGGATGGTCAAGGGCGCGTACTTGGTGGTGTTACAGTAGGTAAAAAGGAGTTGATTCGTGAAATTTATTTATTCTCACGATTAACAGGGCCATCAATGAGTGCGTTTAATGCTTGGGTGTTATCAAAATCGCTTGAAACTTTGGCTGTTCGTGTAGAAAAGCACTGCGAAAATGCACTAAAAATTGCTGAGTTTTTAGAAAATCACCCCAAAGTAAATTGGGTAAAATATCCATTTTTAAAATCGCATCCTAAATATGAAATCGCTAAAAAGCAAATGCGATTAGGTGGTAATATTATTGCTTTTGAAGTAAAAGGTGGCATTGAAGGCGGACGTAACTTTTTCGATAGTATAAAATTATGTTCATTATCAGCCAATTTAGGTGATACAAGAACCATTGTAACGCATCCGGCAAGTACAACGCACGCTAAAGTTGAAGATGATGTAAAAGCAGCAGTTGGTATTACAAACGGTATGGTGCGTATTTCGGTTGGGTTGGAGCATGTAGATGATATTATTGCAGATTTAAATCAAGCATTAAACTAAAAATCATGCGACTATTTACTATTGATGCGTTTACAAATACACCTTTTAAAGGGAATCCTGCGGCGGTTTGTGTTTTAGACGAACCATTAACCGAAGCCGAATACATCGATATTGCTCAGGAAATGAATCTTTCTGAAACAGCATACGTGTATCTCGAAAATGGAGAATATCAATTACGTTGGTTTACACCAGAAGCAGAAATTGATTTATGTGGTCACGCTACATTAGCAACAGCCAAAGTGCTTTTCGATATTTATAATGTAGCACAGGAAGAACTAGCTTTCAACACACGAAGCGGCATTTTAACCGTAAAGCAAGCTGGTAAATTTTTAGAAATGAATTTCCCGATAGGGTATTTAAATCAGGTTTCAAATGAAGATGCACTTTCAGAAGAAGCTCTGGGCGCAAAACCTGTTGAAATTTGGCAGGATAAATCGTGGTGTCTAATAAAGTTAGAGAATGATGAAGCGCTTAAAAATTTAACGCCAAATTTCAATTTGCTAAAAACACATCAGCAAACCATGTTTATTGTTACGGCAAAATCTTCCGATGTTAATTATGATTTCTTGTCGCGTTTTTTCGGTCCTTCCGTGGGTATAAACGAAGATCCGGTAACAGGTTCTGCGCATTGTTATTTAGCGAGTTATTGGTCAGAAGTACTTAATAAAAAAACATTAAAAGCTCATCAAGCCTCAAAACGAGGTGGCGATGTGTTTTGTGAAGTTGTTGAAAATAACCGTGTGTTATTGCGTGGTGAAAGCGTTATTATGAGCGAGATAAAATCAATGTGGACTAAGTAAATAATACTTATATTAGCACCATGCTTTCCAAGAAAACTAAATACGGACTAAAAGCGCTAACCTTTATTGCGCGCAGTACAGACGAAAATCCTGTACAGGTAAGTGCTATTGCAAAAAGCGAGCAAATACCTCAAAAGTTTTTAGAAAGCATTCTACTTACCTTAAAAAAATCAGGGATTTTAGGTTCTAAAAAAGGGAAACACGGCGGTTATTATTTAAGAGTTAGTCCAGAAGAAATATTAATGACCGAAGTGATGCGTGTTCTCGAAGGCCCCATAGCTATGGTGTCATGTGTGAGCCTAAATTTCTACGAAAAGTGCGACGATTGTGCCGATGAACATGCTTGTAGTGTTAATAAACTCATGATTCAAGTGCGTGATAGCACACTTAACGTATTTAGAAATACCACTTTAGCAGATCTTTCTGGTCAGAATTAACTAAACATATTGTAAAATAAGCAGTGTTTTACAATCATTTTTAACTATTTACGGGACAAATATTAAAATATTCTAAAAAATTAAAAATCTGCTTTTTAGTTTCAATATATGTCTTATATTTGTAATTCCTATTAAATCGATAGGATTAATGTAAAAAATAAAATTAACGTATGTTAGGACACGAATTAGATATCGAACTTTGGAATAAAAAATTACGTAATTTATCTCCAGACGAGATTATTAAATGGGCATTAAACCTTACCGATAATAGAATAGTAACAACAAGTTTTGGTATATATTCAGCTGTTTTGTTAAGTACTTTAACAAAGCACGACGAAACTATAAAAGTAATATGGTGCGATACGTTATACAACGAGCCAGATACTTACGATCATGCCAATAACTTAATTGAAAAATATAAACTAAACATCCAAAAATATCAACCTTTAAAAACAAAGGAAGAAATCGATTTAACTATTGGTTTACCTGGAGTAGAAGATGAAAACCATTCGTTGTTTTCAGAGGTTGTAAAGCTTGAGCCTTTTAAACGAGCGTTAAACGAGCATCAACCAGAAATGTGGTTTACAAATATTCGTGACAGAAAAACCGAGTTGCGTAGTAAAAAAGACATTTTAAGTTTAAGTAAAGAAGGGATTTTAAAAGTAAGTCCGTTTTATTACTGGGACGACGACGCTCTAGATCGATTAATCGAGGAAAAGAAACTTCCTAAAAACGTAAATTATTTCGATCCTGTAAAAGCTCTAGATAATAGAGAGTGTGGTATTCATTTACAATAAGACAAAAACGTTATGCAAAGTTTTAGAACAGAAATAGAAAATCCAGTTGTTGAAAAAGATATTATTGAATTAGCCAATAAAATCGAACTTTTCAAAAACGGAAAAATTGATGAAGAAAAATTTAGAAGTCTACGTTTAGCGCGTGGTGTTTACGGGCAACGTCAAGAAGGCGTGCAAATGATTCGTATTAAGGTGCCTTACGGTAAATTAAAAAGTAATCAATTGCGCAGAATATCTGATGTTTCCGATGAATATTCACGCGGACGTTTACACATTACAACACGTCAAGACATTCAAATTCACTATGTCGATTTAAATCGTACACCAGAGCTGTGGGCAGAATTAGAAAAGGACGATGTTACCCTGCGTGAAGCTTGTGGTAATGTGGTGCGTAACGTAACGGCTAGCGAAACCGCAGGTATCGATGTAAACGAACCGTTTGATGTGTCGCCTTATGCCGATGCTTTGTATAAATTCTTTTTACGTAACCCAATCTGTCAAGAAATGGGACGTAAATTTAAAGTGTCATTTTCGTCAACCGATGAAGATACAGGATTGTCTTATTTACACGATATAGGTTACATCGCTAAGGTGAAAGATGGCGTACGCGGATTTAAAGTGATGGTAGCTGGCGGATTAGGATCACAGCCTCGTCATGCCGATGTATTATACGATTTTATTGAAACCGATAAAATCATCCCAATCATGGAAGGTGTTTTAAGAATTTTCGACCGTCACGGTGAACGTAAAAGTCGTGCTAAAGCGAGAATGAAATTCTTAGTAAAAGATATAGGTTTAGAAGCGTTTAGAGAATTAATTGAGAACGAACAAAAAGCCATTGAGTTTAAAAGTGTTCCAATTGATGCTGATGCTTATGTTGCTTCAAAACCAGTACAAGTTGAAGCGCCTCAAGTTGAAATTAAAGAGGAAGAAGCCTTCAATTTATGGAAATCAACAAACTTAATTCCTCAAAAACAGGAGGGTTATGTGGCTATCGGCGTTAAAGTGCTTTTAGGTGATTTTTACACAGATAAAGCGCGTTTATTAGCAAATTTAGTCGATAAATATGCAGCTGGCGAAGTGCGTTTAACATTACGTCAAAACATTGTAATTCCTTTTGTAAAAGAAGAATTAGTGCCGTTTTTCTATCAAGAATTAGAGAAATTAGGTTTTGTTGAAGCAGGATATAACAAAGCAGTCGATATTACAGCTTGTCCAGGAACAGACACGTGTAACTTGGGTATTGCAAGTAGCACAGGTATTGCTGAAGAGTTAGAGCGTGTTATTAAAGCTGAATATCCGCAGTATTTAAAAAATGAAGATTTAGTTATAAAGATTAGCGGTTGTATGAATGCTTGCGGACAACACAATATGGCAAATATTGGTTTCCAAGGAATGACTGTTCGTACAAAAGATAAATTGGTTGCTCCAGCATTACAAGTGCTTTTAGGAGGTGGTAATTTAGGTGATGGTAATGCAACATTTGCCGATAAAGTGGTAAAAGTACCAAGTAGAAGAGGACCAGAAGCTTTACGTCGTATTTTAAATGATTATGAAGCTAATGCAAACGGAAAACAGTTTGTAGAATATTATAAAGAAACAGGTGATCGTTATTTTTACGATTTGTTAAACGATTTACAAGATGTTACCAATTTAACACAACAAGATTTTATCGATTGGGGTAACGAAGATGTATATGTAAAAGAAATTGGTATTGGTGAGTGTGCTGGTGTGGTAATCGATTTAATCGCGACGTTATTTTTCGAGAGCGAAGAAAAAATTGAAAACGCTAAAGAATCGTTCGAAAATGAAGTATATTCGGGAGCCATTTACTTAGCGTATCAATCGCTTGTTAATTCTGCGAAAGCATTGCTATTAGCAGAAAACAAAAAAACAAATACGCACGCAGGTATTATTTCTCAATTTGATGAGGTTTTTGTTGAAAGCGGAAAAATAGCATTAGGCACTTCGTTTTCAGAATTAATCTATCAAATCAATAAAAATGCGCCAACAAAAGCATTTGCGTTAGATTACATTTCAAGTTCAGAGAAATTTTTAGCTGCCGTACGTGCATTTAGAGAAGCAGAACAAGCTCAAGAAGCTTAAAAAAAGATAGAAAAATGAATGTGTTAACCCCTAAATTAACAATTGTAGGCGCTGGTCCAGGCGATGAAGATTTAATTACCTTAAAAGCAATTAAGGCTATTGAGTCGGCAAACGTCGTCTTGTACGACGCGCTTATAAACGAGCGTTTACTAAAATATGCAGCCCAAGATGCGGAGCTTATTTTTGTAGGTAAACGTAGGGGGTGTTATGCATATCAGCAAGAACAAATTAACGAACTCATTGTAGCTAAAGCCAAAGAAAAAGGTCATGTTGTAAGGCTTAAGGGAGGCGATCCTTTTATTTTTGGTCGAGGTGCCGAGGAAATCGATTATGTACGCCAATTTGGGTTAGAAACTTTTATGGTACCTGGCATTTCATCAAGTTTGGCAGTGCCAGCTTACCAAGGCATTCCGCTTACCAAACGGGGCGCTTCAGAGAGTTTTTGGGTAATTACGGGTACAACAAAAAAGCATCAAATTTCTGGCGATGTTGCTTTAGCTGCAAAATCTACAGCTACAGTTGTTATTTTAATGGGCATGGGGAAACTCGATAAAATTGTCGAGATATTTTCCGCAGAAAACAAACAAGATGCGCACATTGCCATCATACAAAATGGTACGAGACCAGATGAGAAAGTTGGTATTGGTAGAATCCATAATATTGAAACGATTGTAAACGAAAAGCAACTAGCAAATCCAGCAATTATCATTATTGGTGATGTTGTAAAAGAACGTGCTGTGTTAAGTTCAATCGCTTCAGAAGTTATAAATAACGGGTAGTCATGGAAAGAAATAATCTATATCCAGTGTTTTTAAAGGTGAAAAACCTCAAGGTACTTATTATAGGTGGCGGATTTGTAGCTGAAGAAAAGCTAACTTTTCTGTTAAAATCAAGTCCAGATGCCAAAGTAACTATGGTTTCGCCAATGTTTAGAGAAGGTACGCTTGCCTTAGCGGAGACAGGTGATGTTACATTAATTGAAGATGTTTATAAAAAAGAGTATTTACAAGGGCATCATATTGTAGTGGCAACTACCAATGTGCCAGAAGTCAATGTCACGGTTTGGGAAGATTGTCGTGCCGAAGCAAAGTTAGTTAACGTAGCCGATAACCCGCCATATTGCGATTTTTATATGGGTGGCATTGTTACTAAAGGAAATGTAAAAGTAGCGATTTCAACTAATGGAAAGTCGCCAACAACAGCAAAACGTTTACGTCAGTTTTTTGAGGAAGTTATTCCTGAAAATATTGACGATTTGGTTAAAAATTTAAACGAATACAGAAAAACTATAAAAGGCGATTTCGAACAAAAAGTAGAAACGCTAAATGAATTTACTAAAGGATTAATAGAGAAAAACTAATATTTCAAAATGATTAAAACAGATATCATAATAATAGGAGCGGGACCAACAGGTTTATTTACAGTGTTCGAAGCTGGATTATTAAAATTAAAATGTCATTTAATTGATGCGTTGCCACAACCTGGTGGACAATGTTCAGAATTATACCCTAAAAAACCGATATACGATATTCCTGGTTTTCCAGAGATTTTGGCGGGCGATTTAACAAAAAACTTACTAGAACAAGGTAAGCAATTTGAGCCTGGTTTTACCTTAGGTGAGCGTGCCGATACGATTGAAAAACAAGAAGATGGTTCGTTTATTGTAACTACAAATAAAGGTACACAACACCAAGCGCCAGTGGTAGCTATTGCTAGTGGTTTAGGTAGTTTTGAGCCACGTAAACCACAATTAGATAACCTTGCAGATTACGAAGATAACGGTGTGGAATACATGATTAAAGAACCAGAAATGTACCGCGATAAAGATGTGGTAATTGCTGGTGGAGGCGATTCTGCGTTAGACTGGAGTATCTTTTTAGCCGATGTTGCAAAAAGCGTAACATTAGTACACCGTCGTAATGAGTTTAGAGGACATTTAGATTCTGTAGAGAAAGTACGTGAGCTTAAAAACTTAGGTAAAATCAATTTAATTACACCTGCCGAGGTTACAAATATTATAGGTGACGGTAAAGTAGAAGCGATTGAAATTACTAAAAAAGATGAAGCTCCTTACGAGTTAAAAACCGATCATTTTATTCCTTTATTTGGTTTATCACCAAAGTTAGGACCAATTGCAAATTGGGGATTAGAAATCGAGAAAAACGCGATTAAAGTTAATAATGCTTTAGATTACCAAACTAACATACCGGGTATCTTCGCTATTGGTGATGGTAACTCGTATCCAGGTAAATTAAAGCTGATTCTTTGTGGATTCCACGAGGCAACTATTATGTGTCAAGCGGCTTATAAAATCATCAATCCAGGTAAGAAATTTGTGTTAAAATATACTACAGTTTCTGGTGTAGATGGTTTCGACGGAACGCGTAAAGAAGCGCCTAAAGCTGTGGTGCAGGCCATAGGTTAGCATTTATAAAAATATATTTAGATTTAAATCCTGCAAGTTTCATTTTACTTGTAGGATTTAATATTTTTGAACGTCTCATACCTGAGGAAATTAAAAAAACTTTAAATGAAAAGCTATAACGTTTGTTTAAAAGACACCGTAAAAAAGTTTACTAAAAAACTCTTTTATTCGTTATTCGATTGCGATCAAGAAGTTGCTAATAGTGAATATTTAGAGCGTACTTTTATAAAAATACTTACCAAATTAGATATAGATAATGCTGAAGCTATTTGGGAAACGTTTAAAAGTGAGTTGCCAAACATTAGAAAACAATTAGATGATGATGCAATTGCATTCGAGAATAGTGATCCTGCATCGCAAAGTCTTGAAGAAATTTATCTAGCATATCCAGGTTTTCATGCCATTTCTATTTACAGATTAAGTCATGCTTTGCATAAATTGGGTGTTACCATTTTGCCAAGAATGATGAGTGAGTATGTGCATGGTGTAACGGGTATCGAAATTCATCCAGCAGCCACCATTGGTGAATCTTTTTTTATCGATCATGGTACCGGAATTGTAATTGGTGAAACATCAATAATTGGGAATAACGTAAAAATCTATCAAGGTGTTACTTTGGGAGGTATTCAAGTTTCAAAAGATTTGGCCTCTAAAAAGCGTCATCCAACCATTCAAGATAACGTATGTATTTACGCTAACGCAACTATTTTAGGAGGCGAAATTGTTATCGGTGAAAATAGTATTATTGGTGCCAACGTTTGGATTACACATTCTGTTCCTAAAAATTCCTTGGTAACCTATCAAACCGAAATTAAAATAAGACCAAAGAAAAATGGCATATAAAACAATATTAGAGCAAATAGGAAACACGCCGTTGGTGGATGCTTCGCATTTAGTAAACAAAGACGGTGTGCGTTTGCTTTTAAAGTTAGAAGGCAATAATCCTGGAGGAAGCGTTAAAGATCGTGCAGCATATAACATGATTTCTGAAGCGTTAAAACGTGGAGATATCAAAAAAGGCGATACTTTGGTGGAATCTACAAGTGGAAACACAGGTATTGCTCTGGCTTTTATTGCGCA
Organism: Neotamlana nanhaiensis; assembly: GCF_000943555.1. Taxonomy (GTDB): domain Bacteria; phylum Bacteroidota; class Bacteroidia; order Flavobacteriales; family Flavobacteriaceae; genus Neotamlana; species Neotamlana nanhaiensis. Next base: position 131,938 of record NZ_JTDV01000008.1, read on the forward strand.
ACTTTTAGGGTTAAATATGATTTTAATTATGCCTGAAAACTCTACAGTTGAGCGTGTAAAAACCATGCGCGCGTACGGTGCAGAGGTTATTTTAACACCTGTAGATGTTGGTATCGAAGGGTCTCGCGATTTAGCTTTTAAACTCAGAGATGAAAAAGGGTATACATTACTAAATCAATTTGCCAATAACGATAACTGGAAAGCGCATTATAAAACTACAGGGCCAGAAATCTGGAAAGATACTAGTGGTAGCGTAACACATTTTGTGTCTGCCATGGGAACCACAGGAACCATTATGGGTGTATCTAGGTTTTTAAAAGAGCAAAACCAAAATGTAACCATTGTTGGCGCACAACCTGCCGATGGTGCTAAAATTCCTGGTATTCGTAAATGGCCAGAAGCTTACTTGCCTAAGTTTTTTGAACGCGAACGTGTGGATGAAGTTGTTGAGGTTTCAGAAGAAGATGCCAAAGCAACCACACAACGTTTAGCTAAAGAAGCAGGTGTTTTTGCAGGAATGAGCAGTGGTGGTTCGGTATTTTCGGCGTTGCAAATAGCAAAAACTATTGACGAAGGTGTTATTGTAGCCATAATTTGCGATCGTGGCGATAGGTATTTGTCGTCAACCTTATTCGAATAAATCATGAAGCAATTTTTAGTGTGTATTTGTTTGCTTGTTGCTTTTGTGGCGTGTAAAAAGGAAGCTAAAGTTCCGGAAGCATCAAATTTTAAAATTGGTATTGTAGCCGATTGTCAATATTGTTTTTACGAGCCTAATGCCGATTTTGGTCGGTATTACAAGCAATCCACTAAAAAGTTGGCAAAGGCTGTAGCCGAATTAAATACACACGATTTAGAATATACGGTACATTTAGGTGATTTTATCGATCGCGATTTTGCCAGTTTCGATTCGGTGTTGCCTATTTGGAAAACACTAAAATCGGATCAACATCACGTTTTAGGAAATCATGATTTTAGTGTGGCCGATTCTTTGAAAGCCATCGTTTCGCGCAAAATGGAAATGCCCAATCGTTATTACAGTGTGCAATACAATAATTGGCGCTTTATCATTTTAGATGGAAACGATTTAAGTTTCTTCGGCGCATTAACCGATGCCAAAAAAGCTGAAACGGATTCGATGTATAAGCAGCTAAAATCCGAAGGTTATAAAAATATTAAGAAATGGAATGGCGGCTTAAGTGCAGAACAATTGCAATGGGTAAAATCGGAGTTGGATCAATCCGCAGAAAATAACGAAAATGTTGGCTTTTATTGTCATTTCCCAGTAGCCGAAAAAGATACGATGCACAGTTTATGGAACTACAATCAGTTCTTTAAAACCATAGATAAATTCAACAATGTGAAGTTTTATTTTAACGGCCATAATCACGCCGGAGGTTACTTTAAGCGTAAGGGTGTGCATTATGTAACGTACAAAGGTATGGTCGATTTTGCCAATAGTACCGCATATTCGGTAGCAACCGTTTATAAAGATTCTGTTTTAATCCAAGGTTTTGGTAGAGAAAACAGCAGAAATTTAAAGTTTTAGCGTAAAAAAGTTACTTATTTGTATTATTTTTGCGCACTAGTTCATGAAAATTATAGTGTTATCAAGAAAGGTAGAGGGACTAGACCCAATGAAACCTTGGCAACCCTTGCCCTGAAGCATTTTGGGGTCTTACAATCTTAACATAGAAAGATTTAAAAGATTTTGAAACAAGTTCAAGGTAACGAAGGTGCTACATTCTACTGCGTTTTCCAGTTTTTTGGAAAGTATCAGACAGATAACGAAGAGTCTTCACTTACTTTTCTCGATAACTTACAAAACATAACAATTAAAATGTTGTCAAACTGAATGTGTTTCAGTTGATAGCAACAAATTCATTTAAGAAATAAAACTATTTCTGAATGAAAAATATATAGAAGATGCAAGATATAAGAGAAGCTTTAAAAGAACGTATTTTGGTGTTAGATGGCGCTATGGGAACCATGCTTCAGCGTTATAAATTTACCGAAGAAGATTTTCGTGGCGAACGGTTTAAGGACTTTCCTATTCCGTTGCAAGGAAACAACGATTTGTTGTCTATTACCCAACCTAAAGCAATTAAAGAAGTTCATGCTAAATATTTTGAAGCAGGAGCCGATATTGTAGAAACCAATACCTTTTCGGGGACTACAATTGCTATGGCCGATTATCAAATGGAAGATTTGGTTTATGAGCTTAATTATGAGTCGGCTAAAATAGCCAAAGAGGTAGCTGATGAATTCACAAAAAAAGAGCCAAACAAACCGCGATTTGTGGCAGGATCTATCGGTCCAACAAACCGTACAGCAAGTATGTCGCCCGATGTAAACGATCCGGGTTACAGGGCTGTAACTTTCGATGAATTACGAATAGCTTACAAACAACAAGTTGAAGCTTTAATGGATGGTGGTGCCGATATTTTATTAGTTGAAACCGTTTTTGATACGCTTAATGCAAAAGCTGCATTGTTTGCTATTGAAGAAGTAAAAGACGAAAGAAATTTAGATATTCCAATCATGTTAAGCGGTACCATAACCGATGCTTCAGGAAGAACTTTATCGGGGCAAACCGCCGAGGCATTTTTAATTTCGGTGTCGCATATTCCGTTATTATCTGTTGGATTTAATTGTGCTTTAGGAGCAAACTTATTGCAACCGCATTTAGAGGCTATTGCCAACAAAACCGATTTTGCAATTTCGGCACATCCAAATGCTGGTTTACCAAATGCTTTTGGCGAGTACGACGAAACACCGGAAGAAATGGGCGAACAAATTGAAGCCTATTTAAAAAAGAATTTAATAAATATTATAGGTGGTTGTTGTGGTACAACGCCAGAACATATTAAAGTAATCGCAGATATTGCGGCTAAATACCAACCACGAGAAGCTGTTACTCTTAACGTAGTCAAAGAGTCTCACTAAAGCGAAAAGATAAATGAAAGTGAAGCAATCAAAATACATGCGTTTGTCTGGTTTAGAGCCTTTGGTTTTAAACGAGAATAGCAATTTTATAAACGTAGGAGAACGTACAAATGTAGCAGGTTCTAGAAAGTTTTTACGATTAATTAAAGAAGAACAATTCGATGAAGCTTTAGATATTGCGCGTCATCAAGTAGATGGTGGCGCCCAAATAATCGATATTAATATGGACGACGGACTAATAGACGGCAAAGAGTCTATGGTACGTTTTCTAAACCTTATTGCTGCCGAACCAGATATTTGTCGTGTACCCATTATGATTGATAGTTCCAAGTGGGACATTATCGAAGCAGGACTTCAAGTGGTGCAGGGTAAATGTGTGGTGAATTCTATTTCGTTAAAAGAAGGCGAAGAAAAATTCATTTGGGAAGCAAAGCAAATAAAACGTTATGGTGCTGCAGTAATTGTTATGGCTTTTGATGAAGTTGGGCAAGCCGATAATTACGAGCGCCGTATTGAAATAGCCAAACGTTCGTACGATGTTTTGGTTAATAAAGTAGGATTTCCATCAGAAGATATCATTTTCGATTTAAATATTTTTCCCGTAGCAACCGGTATGGAAGAGCATCGCAAAAACGCTATCGATTTTATTGAAGCAACCCGTTGGGTACGCCAAAATCTTGAAAATGTAAGTGTAAGTGGCGGTGTGAGTAATGTGTCGTTTTCGTTTAGAGGAAATAATATTGTACGCGAAGCCATGCATTCGGTGTTTTTATATTATGCCATTCAAGCAGGTATGAACATGGGTATTGTAAACCCAACCATGTTAGAGGTTTATGACGATATTCCAAAAGATTTATTAGAGCACGTTGAAGATGTTATTTTAGACAGAAGAGACGATGCAACCGAACGTTTACTAGAATTTGCCGAAACCGTAAAAGGCACAAAAGTTGAAAAAACAGCCGATTTATCTTGGCGCGAAAACCCGTTGCAAGACCGCATTACACATGCCCTCGTAAAAGGATTAGATACCTTTATAATTGAAGATGTTGAAGAAGCGCGACAATCGGTTGAGCGACCATTACACGTTATTGAAGGTCATTTAATGACCGGGATGAATGTGGTTGGCGATTTGTTTGGCGAAGGTAAAATGTTCTTGCCGCAGGTGGTAAAATCGGCACGTGTAATGAAAAAAGCCGTGGCCTATTTAAATCCGTTTATTGAAGCCGAAAAAGGTGAAGGACAAGAAGCGGTTGGAAAGATATTAATGGCCACCGTAAAAGGCGATGTGCACGATATTGGTAAAAATATTGTAAGTGTAGTATTGGCGTGTAACAACTACGAAATTGTAGATTTAGGTGTTATGGTACCGCCAGAAAAAATTATAGAAACCGCCATAAAAGAAAAGGTTGATGCTATCGGTCTTTCAGGTTTAATTACGCCGTCGTTGGACGAAATGGTGTATTTAGCTAAAGAAATGCAGCGCGAAAATTTTGAAATCCCGTTGTTAATAGGTGGCGCAACAACCTCGAAAGCGCATACAGCTGTAAAAATTGATACCGAATATAAAAATGCGGTTGTTCACGTTAACGATGCATCACGAGCGGTAACCGTTGTTGGTGATTTGCTTAACAAGAAAACATCAAACGAATATGTTTCTAAACTTAAGCAAGATTATGATGAGTTTAGAACCAAGTTTTTAAAGCGAGGAAAAGAAAAGTCGTATATCGATTTAGAAACAGCAAGAGCACGAAAATATACTATCGATTGGGAAACTTCTGAAATTGTAAAGCCTAAAGAAATGGGCGTGCAAATGCTTAAGCAATTAAGTTTAAAAGAATTATTACCGTATATCGATTGGAGTCCATTTTTTAGAAGTTGGGATTTACATGGTAAATTTCCAGATATTTTAACCGATGGGGTTGTTGGCGAACAAGCCACAGTGCTTTATAATGAAGCGCAAGAGATGATTGAAGAGGTTATAGCAAAACAATTACTAAAACCGCGAGCGGTATTTGGGTTGTTTGAAGCTAATAGCGTGAATGATGATGATATTTCGGTTAAGAAAAAAGGTGAAGAAATAGCGGTTTTTAGAACGCTGCGTCAGCAATTACAAAAGCGTGAAGGTATACCAAACCATGCCTTATCCGATTTTATTGCGCCAGAAAGCTCAGGTAAAACCGATTATATAGGCGCTTTTTGTGTTGCTATTTTTGGCGCTCAAGAATTAGCCGAAAGTTATAAAGCAAAAGATGATGATTACAGCGCTATTATGGCGCAAGCGATTGCCGATAGATTCGCTGAAGCTTTCGCCGAATATTTACACAAGCAAGTGCGTACAAAGCATTGGGGTTATGCCGCGAATGAAGATTTAACCAATGATGAATTGATTAAAGAAAGTTACAAAGGTATTCGTCCGGCACCAGGTTATCCAGCGTGTCCAGATCATTTAGAAAAGGAAACCATTTGGGAACTGCTTGATGTTGAAAAAATAATAGGCGTAACGTTAACCGAAAGTCTAGCCATGTGGCCAGCTGCAGCCGTTTCGGGATATTATTTTGCAAACCCTGAAGCAAAGTATTTTGGGCTTGGTAAAATTACCGACGATCAAGTTCGGGATTATGCAGAGCGAAAAGGTATTGCGCTTGATAAAGCAAGAAAGTGGTTGCACCCAAATATTGCTTAAAAAACGTCATTGCGAGGAGGTACGACGACGCAATCTTTTAACGTCAATGTAGGGAAGTAATAAAAATATAACCAATGAGTGAAAAATTTATAGAATTAACCTTAGGTAGTCATATGATATCTCATGGTTATGATGCAAACAATAATGAAGTTACTGAGGAGGTTGAGGTAGATTCATTTTCAAAGAAAATTGTTGCGATTTCTAGAATAAAATCGGTTAGTGAAAAATACATTTTAACCGATTATTTAGACGGACGTTGGATTTATTGGGAATATCAAGAAGATTATAAAACGCTAAAAAAAATACTTTTAAAATAGATTAACAATTTGTTGCGGTTTGCGTAACAAAACAAACAAATAGAAATTACAATTTTGCAGTAAAAAAGTAAAGACAATGAATAAGCTAAAATTAACCTCGGAGATTAAATTCTTTATTCAGCTTTTAATGCTTACTGTTGCTGCATTAACGGTTTCTTATTTTGTGTAACAACTCCTTGGGGTTGTAATCCTGAACTCGTTTCAGGATCTTTTTAAAGTTTATACAAAAGTTTGTTATCAAACGGTTGGGGAAAAGCTTTAAATCAAGGTTTGCCAATGACCTAAATTTTTGAAATTGTACCTTTGGCAAGCCCGCGTTAGGGATAGCAGCGAAAAGCCCGCAGCGATAGCGAGGACTTGTAGCGTATAGCCCGACCTGAAGTGCTCCTGCAAGGTTTTTGAAACCTTGAAGGTATAAGCGAAAGGTAACGCCCAAAATATTAATTAAAGTAAAGATTCCTGAGTGTTTAGGAATGATTAAAATAGATACTGAAATAAATTCAGCATAAATGAAGGTAACAGAACATATTAAAAATGCGAACGGAAAAACGTTGTTTTCGTTCGAGATTGTAACACCGGTAAAGGGTAAAAATATTCAGGATTTGTATAATAATATCGATCCGTTAATGGAGTTTAATCCGCCATTTATTGATGTAACCACCTCGCGTGAAGAATATGTTTATGTTGAAAAAAACGGACTTTTAGACCGCAAAACGGTAAGGAAACGCCCAGGAACTCTTGGTATTTCGGTGTCTTTAAAGCATAAATACAATATTGACCCTGTGCCGCATATTTTGTGTGGAGGTTTTACCAAAGAGGAAACCGAATATATGTTGGTGGATTGCCATTATCTGGAAATTGATAATGTGGTGGCGCTTCGTGGTGATGCCATGAAACACCAAAAGTATTTTGAGCCAACTAAAGGTGGACATACCTATGCTTGCGAATTGGTGCAGCAAATTACCGATTTAAATTCAGGGAAATTTTTACACGAAGAAAACTTAACCGAGTTTAAAACCGATTTTTGTATTGGTGTTGCGGGTTACCCTGAAAAGCACATGGAAGCGCCATCGTTACAAACCGATTTAAAACGCCTAAAAGCTAAAGTTGAAGCGGGTGCCGATTATGTGGTTACGCAAATGTTTTTTGACAATCAGAAATACTTCGATTTTGTAAAAATGGCAAAAGATGCAGGTATTGATATTCCAATCATTCCTGGTATTAAGCCACTTGCCGTTAACAGACATTTACAGTTGTTACCGCATGTTTTTAGTATAGATTTACCCGAAGATTTAATTAACGCGGTTGATGCTTGTAAGGATAACAAGGCGGTAAGACAGGTAGGAATCGAGTGGGCGATTCAACAATCTAAAGAATTAAAAGAAGCTGGTGTGCCTGTTTTACATTATTACTCGATGGGTAAAAGCGATAACGTGCAAGCGATTGCCGAGGCTTTATTTTAAATAATTACTTTTGGGGTACACAACCAATTAATGAAGTTTTTATTATCCGCTCTGTTTTGTTTTAGTTTTATTTCTGTTTTTGCACAGAATAAAACAGCTAGTTCGTATGTTGATGTTAATTATTTTAAAGGTAATATAGCATTACATAATAACGATATTCTGCATTTAATACAAGGGCATCCAGAAGGGTATATGCTTAGTTGGAATAAGAAAACTTATGGTTTTAACGATTGGGAACAACGTTATAACTATCCAGATTATGGAGTGAGTTATGCTTACCAAAATATGAAAAACTCTGAGGTTTTGGGTACTTTGGCTTCGTTGTATGCGCATTATAATTTCTATTTTTTTAACAGAAACCTCATGTTACGAGTTGGCCAAGGTTTGGCTTACGCCGATAAAACTTATAACAAAGAAACTAATTATAGAAATGTAGCTTACGGAAGCCATATATTGAGTAGCACCTTTGCGATGCTTAATTTTAAAAAGGAGCGTATTTTTGATAGGTTTGGTTTTATGGCAGGCGTGAGTTTAATTCACTATTCCAACGCCAATGTAAAAGCGCCAAATGCGAGTACAAATACTATTGCTTTTAATGCGGGTATCACTTATAGTTTAAATGAAGTTGAGCCAGAATACCAGCATACTTTAAGTGACGATGATAGAAAATTTACAGAACCAATTAAGTACAATGTCGCTTTTAGGTTTGGTATTAATGAAAGCGATGTGGTAGGTATGGGGCAGTTTCCGTTTTATATTTTTTCTGGATATGCCGATAAACGCATAAACCAAAAAAGTGCTATCCAGTTGGGAACCGATGTGTTTTTCTCAAAGTTTTTAAAAGAATTAATTTATTACCAAGGCGTATCGGTGCCAGAAGAAGAGGTTTCGGGTGATGAAGATTATAAACGGGTTGGCGTATTTGCGGGGCATGAATTGTTTATAAATAAACTGTCGTTGCTAACGCAGTTAGGGTATTATGTGTATTATCCGTTTGATTTTGAAGGACGAATGTATATGCGTATTGGTTTAAAACGCTATTTTGGTAATACATTTTTTGGAGCGATAACTTTAAAATCGCACGGCGCTAAAGCTGAAGCGGTTGAATTTGGTGTTGGAGTTAGGTTGTAGAATTAATGAAAAAACTAGTTTACATAATTTTAGTAAGTATTGTTTTTGCTTGTAACAGTGAAAATGCTAACGACTGTTTTCAAAAAACGGGCGATATTTTAGAGCAGGAAGTTGCGGTTGAAGCTTTTACTAAAATTTGGGTAAACAGAGATATTGAATTAATTATTGGACAAGGTGAAACCCAAAAGGTTGTTGTTGAAACTGGAGAGAATCTTATTAATGATGTTATAGCAGAAGTAATTGATGGCGAACTTTTTTTAACGGACAATAATGCTTGTAATTATGTTCGCGATTATGGTGTTACAAAAGTGTATGTTACAGCACCAAATATTACTGAAATACGAAGTTCTACACAATATGCTATTCGATCTAACGGGGTGTTAACTTATCCTAATTTGAGTCTGTTTTCAGAAGATTTTAACGAGCCCGATACGTATTTAAGTGGCGAATTTTATCTGGAGGTAGATTGTAATAGTTTAAGAATTCTTTTTAATGGCTTGTCAAATGGTTTTATTTCGGGAAAAACAAATAGTTTAAATATTACTTTTGCTTCAGGTACTTCGCGTTTTGAAGGACGTAATTTAATAGCGGAAAACGTTTATGTCTGGAACCGAAGTTCTAACGATATGATTGTAAATCCGCAGCAATCCTTAAAAGGAAAAATATCAGGAACAGGTAATGTTATTGTTGTAAATACACCACCTGTTGTTGAGGTAGAACAAGAATATAAAGGCCGATTAATTTACGAATAAACGTACCGATTGTTTCGCAATTTCTAATTCTTCGTTTGTAGGTACTACTAATATTTTTACTTTGGAAGCATCGGAATTAATGGCTCTAAGGTTTTTCGATCTTAAATTGTTTTTAGCTTCATCTAAGGTAATATCAAGAAAATCTAAATCGTCGCAAACCAATTTTCTAATTAAAGATGAATTTTCACCAATACCAGCCGTAAATACAATAGCATCTAAACCATTTAATATGGTAGCATAGCTTCCTATGTACTTTTTAATACGATAAGCATTCATTTGTAATGCTAGTTTACATTCTGCATTTCCCTCCGAAGCCTTTAGTTCAATATCTCTTAAATCGCTATAACCTGTTAAACCAAGCATGCCGCTTTCTTTATTTAAAAGGGCGTTAATTTGTTTCATGCTGTAGCCTAAGCTGTCTTTTAAATGAAAGATGACCGAAGGATCAATAGTGCCAGAACGTGTTCCCATAATTAATCCTTCTAAAGGGGAGAATCCCATAGAATGATCGACGCTTTTTCCGTTTTTTACAGCAGTCATACTACAACCATTTCCTAAGTGAATGGTTATTATTTTAGATTCTTTTTTATTTAAAAACGAATTAGCTTGCTCCGAAACATATTTATGACTGGTACCGTGAAACCCATACATACGAATGTTATGCTTGGTTAAAAATTCGTTTGGTATGGCATATTTGTAAGCTTTCTCGGGAATGGATTGTAAAAAGGCGGTATCGAAAACAGCGACCTGTTTAGCGCTAGGAAAAATAGTTTCGGCAACCATAATACCTTCTAAATTCGCTGGGTTATGAAGCGGTGCAAGCGATGATAACGATTTAATTTTTTCTTTTACATCAGCAGTAATTTGAACCGTATCATTAAAATACATACCGCCATGTACCACGCGATGTCCAACAATTTTTATGTCTTCTGCCGATTTTAGAACACCTTCTTTTTTATTTAAAAGATGCTTTGAAACTAATTTTAAGGCGGCTTTATGTGTTAAAACTTTGGTTTCGGTTTCCACGTTTAAGAGCTCCGAATTAAATTTAAATCGGGCATCGGTAAAACCAATACGTTCTACAACACCAGAACAAACAATAGTTTCTTCGGGCATAGTGAATAATTGAAATTTTAAAGAAGAACTTCCAGAGTTTAGTACGAGTACTTGCATGAGTTTAGTGGTCTTGCGCTTGAATAGCGGTTATTATTACGGTGCTGTAAATATCATCAACGGTACAGCCGCGGCTTAAATCGTTTACAGGTTTGTTTAGGCCTTGTAGCATCGGGCCAATAGCGAGAGCGCCTGTTTCTCGTTGAACCGCTTTGTATGTGTTATTACCTGTATTTAAATCTGGGAAAATTAAAACACTAGCTTGTCCTGCTACTTCAGAGTCGGGCAACTTGCTTTTTCCAATGCGCATATCTACCGCGGCATCATATTGAATTGGGCCTTCAATTTTTAAATGTGGTGCTAATGTTTTTGCTATTTCGGTTGCTTTTCTAACTTTATCAACTTCTTCACCTTTACCAGAAGCACCCGAAGAGTAAGAAAGCATAGCCACTTTAGGTTCTACACCAAATTTTTTAGCCGATTCTGCCGAGGCTATAGCTATTTCGGCCAACTGTTCGGCGTTTGGGTTCGGATTTATAGCACAATCGCCAAAAATAGACACGCGATCTTCTAAGCACATAAAAAATACCGAAGACACAATATTTGCGCCAGGTTTGGTTTTTATAAACTGAAGCGCAGGGCGTAACGTGTGTTGAGTGGTGTGAATAGCACCCGAAACCATACCGTCGGCATGCCCTTTATGAATCATCATGGTTGCGAAATACGACACGTCGGACATGGCATCTTTAGCCATATCGAGGTTTACATTTTTGTGTTTACGTAATTCGTAAAAGGTGTTTACATAATCATCGAAATATGGCGATGTGGTTGGAGAGACGATGTTTATTTTTTCAATGTCCAAAGGAATATCGTAGCGAATTAATCGCTCTTTTATTTTATCTTCTTCGCCAATTAAAGTAATATCAACCACTTGGGTTTCTACCAATTTAGTAGTTGCTCTAAGCACGCGCTCGTCGTAACCTTCGGGTAAAACAATATGTTTTTTGTTTTTAAGAGCCGTTTGTAATAAGTTATACTGAAACATTCTTGGTGTAAATATTTCAGAATTGAAAGTGACTAAACTATCGGCTAATTTCTTGGTATTTACGTGTTTTTCGAAAGTGGCAATCGCGATGTTAATTTTATCGGTGTTTTCGGCATAAATTCTCGATTTTACTTTTCCAATAGCGTTGGTAGCATTAAAAGTACCTTTATTTACACTTAAAATAGGCACCACGCTCGATAATCCTTCTATGAGTTTTAATATTGAATCTTCAGGAATTAAGCCACCAGTTAAAACAATACCCGAAATGGCTGGATAGTTTTTAGAAATGTGTGCTTGTAATGAGCCTAGAATAATATCGGCACGATCGCCGGATGTAATTACCAGTGAACCTTCCTTTAATTTTGTAATATAGTTTCGTAATTGCATAGCGCCAACACCAGAGTTTTGTACTTGGTTGTTTAACATGTCTTTGCCAAAAAGTACTTTAGCGTCGAGTGCTTTTGCAATTTCTTTTAAGGTTGGGTTTTGTAAACTTGGTATTTTAGGAATAACCGAAATACTGGTTTCAGAATTTATGCGTTCCTTTAATTTGCTTTTTAAGGTTTCTAAATCTTCGGCGTTTACTTTGTTAGCCATAATGGAAAGCACATCAACCTCTTCGGTGAACGTGTCGTGAGCAAGTTGTACGCTGTCTAATAAATCCTTTTCCTTTTTACTGCTACCATTTATAACTATAATAACAGGCAAACCAAGATTTTTAGAAATTAACATGTTAATATCTAGCTCTAAACTGGAGTTTTCATGCGAAAAATCGGTGCCTTCAACTAAAACTAAATCAAAATGTTCTTCAAGGCGTTTGTACTTTTTTATAATTTCATCAATTACAAAACCCGATTTGCCTTGGTTGTAAAGGTCTAATACTTCGCTGCGTTTAAAAGCGAAGGTTTTTTTGTAGTTTAAATCGATTTCGAAATGCGATATAACCGTGTTAATGTGGTTGTCCATTTCACCTTCTTCAACATCTTCAATAATAGGGCGAAAATACCCAACTTTAGCCGTTTTACCCAGAAGCATGCGCATGAGTCCTAAAACCACAACCGATTTACCGCTGTTAGGCTCCATGGTTGCTACATAAATACCTTTACTCATTTTGTTTTGTTTTGAGTTTGCAAATATAATTATTTAGAATGAATATAAATAAATGATATTGCAATTCTGTTATTAATATTACAAAATTATAACCATAAATTGGTGAGAAAGCTGATATTTATCATTTAAAATAAACTACAACTTTTAAGCCGTTAAATCTCTAAATAAACTTTCTAAATTGGCATTTTTTTGATTTAACTGAAGAATTTTAAGCTGGTTGTCATGAGCAAAGTCAAACACATGCGAACGCATATCGTCGCTAGTTTTAAAAGTTATTTCGTAAACAAAGCCATGCGTGTTGGTTACCTTGGTTGCTTTAGGGAGTTGTTTTAAAAAGGCGTCTTCAACGCGGTAATCGAATTCTACTATTACGACTTGTTCTTTTTCGTCGCGTAACTCTTTAAGTTTTTTATCAGCAACAATTTCACCTTTATTTATAATAATAACACGTTCGCAAATGGCCTCAACCTCTTGCATTATATGAGTCGATAAAAAAACAGTTTTAGTTTGACCAATAGTTTTTATAAGTTGTCTAATATCTGCCAATTGGTTGGGATCTAAACCTGTTGTAGGTTCATCTAAAATTAAAACATCTGGATCGTGTAATAGCGCATTAGCTAACCCAACACGTTGGCGGTAACCTTTCGATAATTGTCCTATTTTTTTATGGGCTTCAGGTGTAAGTCCTGTAAGTTCAATAACGTCTTGTATACGTTGTTTATCAACTTTGTAAATATTGGCGTTAAATGCTAAATATTCTTTTACATACATATCTAAATACAACGGGTTGTGCTCAGGCAAATAGCCTACACTTTGTTGTACCTGTTGCTTGTTTTGATTAACATCGTGATTATTAACTTTAGCGTTGCCAGTGTTTGCTGTTATGTAGGTGGTTAAAATCTTCATCATAGTAGATTTACCCGCACCGTTTGGTCCTAAAAAACCAACAATCTCTGGTTTGTTTACTTTAAATGATATATTGTTTAAGGCCTTTTGGCTTCCGTAAAGTTTAGTTATCCCGTTAACTTCAATAGACATATTTAAAAATATTTATTCAAAAATAAATTATTATACAACGTAATATAAGTTTTGCTGTAAAATCTTAAAAAATTTTAATAAAAGCATAAAAAATCGATGTAAGTGCTTTGAGTTTTTAAATAAATAATTACTTTAGCACCACAATTAAAACGATGACAATACATTATACATATTTTATCAATTTCTTTTATTTCTTTTTTAGCGGAAGAAACGAGGCGTTGTATGTATAATTTAAAAAATAAATTTAAATATGAGTCTCGATGAAAATCGGGACTTTTTTTTGTTCAAGAGTTACTTGAAAATTAAAAAACAACCTAATAAAATTGATTAATACAGTAGCCATACAAGGTGTAAAAGGATCGTTTCATCATATTGTTTCAGAGCAATTTTTTGAAAATCCAGTGTCGCTTATCGAGTGTTTAACGTTCGATAGAGTGGTTGATGCTTTAATAACAAAAGAGTGCGATGCGGCTATAATGGCTTTAGAGAACTCTATTGCGGGTTCTATAATACCAAATTATGCGTTAATCGATAATTATGGGTTGCATGTAGTAGGAGAGCATTATTTAGATATTCAGCATAATTTAATGGCGTTAAAAGGGCAAAACATAGAGGATATTAAAGAGGTTTACTCTCACCCAATGGCCTTATTACAGTGTAAAGCGTTTTTTAGAAAACACCCACACATTAAATTGGTTGAAGATAAAGATACCGCCGAAGTTGCCCAACGTATTCACGAACAGCAATTAAAAGGTGTAGGTGCTATTGCAAGTGTTTTGGCCGCCGATATTTTTGAACTCGATATTTTATCGCATAGCATCCAAACTATAAAAAATAACGAAACACGTTTTGCAATTGTAAAGCGAACTAATTCCGAAGTGCCACAAGAGGAAATAAATAAAGCATCATTAAAATTTACAGCAAACCACAAACGCGGTAGTTTAGCTACAATTTTAAATGTTATGAGCGATTGTAAATTAAATTTAACCAAAATACAATCGTTACCTATTGCCGAAACACCTTGGAAATATGCCTTTTTTGTTGATGTGACTTTTGAACAATATTCAGATTTCGATAAGGCAAAATCTATAATAAACATTATGGCCGAAGACTTTAAAGTTCTTGGTGAATATAAAAATGCAAAGCTATGATAGAAGTAGCAAATCGTTTACATACCGTTGAAGAATACTACTTCTCTAAAAAATTACGAGAAGTAAATTTAATGATTGCCAATGGTAAGCCAGTAATTAACTTAGGTATTGGTAGTCCAGATTTACAACCACCACAAAAGGTTGTTGATGCGATTATTGATAGTTTAAAAAGTCCGGTTGCCCATAAATACCAAAGTTATCAAGGGTTGCCAGAGCTAAGACAAGCTATGGCTAAGTTTTATAAAGCAAACTTTAAAGTAAGTCTTAGTGCGAATACCGAAATTTTACCGCTTATAGGTAGTAAAGAAGGTATTATGCATATTTCTATGGCATTTTTAAATGAAGGTGACGAGGTGTTAATTCCTAATCCGGGGTATCCTACATACCAATCGGTTACAAAATTAGTAGGCGCCAAAGGTGTTTTATATAATTTAGATGCTGCCAATAATTGGATGCCAGATTTTAATGCCATAGAGCAACAAGATTTAAGTAAAGTAAAACTTATGTGGGTAAATTATCCGCATATGCCAACAGGGGCAAAACCTTCAAAATACGTATTCGAAGAATTAGTGGCTTTTGGTAAAAAACACAATATTTTAATTGTAAATGATAACCCGTATGCTTTCATTTTAAACCAAGAACCAACAAGTATTTTAAGTGTAGATGGCGCAAAAGAAGTTTGTTTAGAGTTAAATTCGCTCAGCAAAACGTTTAATATGGCTGGTTGGCGTGTTGGCATGGTGGTTGGCGATGGCGAACTTATTAGTCATGTGTTAAAAGTAAAAAGTAACATGGATTCTGGTATGTTTTACGGTATTCAAAAAGGCGCAATCGAAGCATTAAACTGCTCAAGTATGTGGTTTGCTACGTTAAATAGTGTGTACCAAGAACGCCGCGAATTGGTTTGGCAATTAGCCGAAGCATTAAATTGTACCTTTAGTCGCGATGCTTCAGGAATGTTTGTTTGGGCGAAATTACCAGCATACATGAAATCGGAAGAATATATTGATATGATTTTAAAAGAACATCATATTTTTATTACGCCAGGAACCATTTTTGGTAGCCAAGGCGAGGGATATATACGTTTTTCGCTTTGTGCAACTACCGAAGATTTACATGAAGCCATAACACGAGTTTTATAAATGAAAAATATTTACGTAATAGGCATAGGTTTAATTGGAGGAAGTCTTGTAAAAGATATTAAGCAACAAGATCCGTCGGTTACAATTTATGGTATCGATAAAAAAGAAGCTGCACTCGATGAGGCTTTATCACTTAATTTAATTGATAAAAAAGCAGTTTTAGACGATTTAGAAAATGCCGATTTTGTAATTCTATCTATTCCTGTTGATGCTACTGAAAAACTGCTTCCTGTGGTTTTAAACAAAGTTAACGATAATGCTTTAGTTGTCGATGTAGGATCAACTAAACTAGATATTTGTAAAGCGGTTGAAAACCACGAAAAGCGTCGTAATTACTTATCAATGCATCCTATTGCAGGTACCGAATTTTCAGGTCCAAGTGCAGCTATAAATGGTTTGTTTGTTGGTAAAACAAATATTATTTGCGAGGTAGAAAAAACAGCATTCAAATTACAAGAAAAGGCTTTGGAGTTGTTTAGAAATATAGGGATGCGTATGTGTTACATGAACCCAGAAGCACACGATAAGCATATTGCATATGTATCACATTTATCGCATATAAGTTCGTTTATGTTGGGTAAAACAGTTATTGAAAAAGAAAAAAACGAACGCGATATTTTTGATATGGCGGGTAGTGGTTTTGCATCAACTGTACGTTTAGCAAAAAGTTCGCCTGCAATGTGGACACCTATTTTTAAACAAAATAAAGCCAACGTTATTGAAACATTAGAAGAATACATAGCCAACTTAACACAGTTTAAGGAACTTATGAAGCAAGACGATTTTGATGCTATTTTCAACGAAATGGAAAATACAAATTATATAAAAGAAATATTAAAAGGAATAAATTAAATAAAACGCAACTAGAAAAATAATTACCAAGACTAATTAATGAAATATTGGAATTTTATTTTTTGAAATTTTAAACACTATGGAAAACACAAAAGAAATGAGAACATGGTTAGATGATTTAAAACTAGATCATCCGTTAGTAATTGCTGGACCTTGTAGTGCAGAAACCGAAGAGCAAGTATTAAAAATAGCTCACGAGCTAAAAGATACTGATGTTAGCTATTTTAGAGCCGGTATTTGGAAACCAAGAACACGTCCTGGAAACTTTGAAGGTGTTGGTGCTTTAGGTTTAAAATGGTTGCAAAAAGTAAAGGCAGAAACTGGTATGAAAGTTTGTACCGAAGTTGCCAATGCAGCACACGTAAAATTAGCTTTAGAGCATGATATCGATTTACTTTGGATTGGGGCACGTTCTACCGTTTCGCCATTCATCATGCAAGAAATTGCAGATGCTTTAAATGGTACCGATAAGCCTGTGCTTATTAAAAACCCTGTAAACCCAGATTTATCGTTATGGTTAGGAGGTATTGAGCGTATTTACAAATCGGGAGTGAAAAATATTGGAGCGATTCACCGTGGATTTTCAACTTACCAAAAAACAAAATACCGTAACATTCCAGAATGGCAATTGGCAATCGAATTTCAAAATAAATTCCCAGATATTCCATTAATTAACGATCCGTCGCATATTACTGGTAAGCGCGATATGATTTTTGATGTATCGCAAACGGCGTTAGATTTAAATTTTGATGGATTAATGATTGAAACACACTACGATCCAGACAATGCGTGGAGTGATGCGGCACAACAAGTAACGCCTTCAACATTGGTTCAAATTATGAAAGATTTAAAAATCCGTAAAGAAAGCGATGAAGAAGCAGAATACAATAATGCATTAAACAATTTAAGAACTCAAATTGATGTTATCGATAACCAAATTATCGAGCAAATTGGTAAGCGTATGGCTGCTGCCGATGCTATTGGAGCCTTAAAAAAGAAGAAAAACGTAGCCGTATTACAATCGAAACGTTGGAATGAAATTTTAGGTAAAATGGTTCTTGAAGGTGAGCAACATGGTTTAAGTGAAGAATTTATCTTAAAAATGTTTAAAGCGATTCACCAAGAATCAATTAATCATCAAGAAAAGATAATTAACGGATAATTTATAAAAATAAAAGCCTCGTAATACGAGGCTTTTATTTTTTATTTTTTGGGTCTTTTAAAGATGTATCTGGTAATAAAAATACCTTGACCATCATCTTTTCCACTATCACTTTCAACAGCACTAGTAACAAAGGCTAGTTCCCAGCCTTCTTCCGTCATAGTATTTATTTTAGAACTAATAATGGCATCGTTAGATACAATGTTCTGAAAACGAATACCAGCAATGTTGTAAAAATTTAAAAGTTTTGTTTCTTCAAAATCTTTTACCCTAATGTCGCCTCGCTTCGATTTATTTCTGGTGTTATCTTCTTCGGTTTGTTCCGAGGTGAAATCTTCATAATCTCTTTCTGCATTTGCTGAAATTAACCTAGAGCGTCCCATGCCACTAGGAACAATAGATTCAACACTTGTTATAACTTTGTATTCTACTTGGGCATTGAATTCAAGAAAAGCAAACAAAGAAAAGCTTAAAGCAATTAAAATTTTTTTCATGTTTATTGATTGATTTGTTAATAGTGAGCTAATATAAATCTTTTATTAAGTTTAAAAGTTGTTATTTTGTAACATAAATGTAATTAATGACAGGAATAGTTTATAAATCTACCGGAAGTTGGTACACCGTTAAAACCGAGTTAGGTGAAAGCTACGAATGCCGTATAAAAGGTAAATTTCGTATAAAAGGTATAAAAAGTACTAATCCAATTGCTGTTGGCGATATGGTAGATTTTGAGCTAGAAACCAGTAATAACCAGGAAACAGGCGTTATTAATAAGATTCATGATCGTAAAAACTTTATTGTTCGTAAGTCTGTTAATCTATCGAAGCAAACTCATGTTATAGCTTCAAATTTAGACTTGGTTTTTTTAATGATTACTATCAATAATCCGCCAACATTAACCAGTTTTATCGATAGGTTTTTAGTCACGGCCGAAGCGTATTCTATTAAAACCATTCTTCTGTTTAATAAAATTGATGCTTACGATAAAGACACGCTCGATGAGGTTCGTTATTTAGCTCATATATACCGAGAAATTGGTTACCAATGTATTGGAGTTTCTGCCAAAACAGGGAAAAATATCGATAAGGTAAAAGCATTAATGCAAGATAACGTGAGTATGTTTGCAGGACATTCTGGTGTTGGTAAATCTACAATTGTAAATGCCATAGAGCCTTCGCTTAATTTAAAAACTAAAGAAATTTCTAGTCAGCATCAGCAAGGGCAGCATACTACAACATTTGCCGAAATGTTCGATTTAAGTTTTGGAGCGCAAATAATTGATACACCAGGTATTAAAGGGTTTGGCGTGGTTGATATGGATAAAGAAGAGGTGGGCGATTATTTTCCTGAAATTTTTGAGCTTAAACAACACTGTAAGTTTAATAATTGTATTCATGTTAAGGAACCAAAATGTGCTGTAAAACAAGCTTTAGATGATGGTGAAATTGCCTTTTCGCGTTACCGAAGTTATTTGCAAATAATTGAAGGAGAAGAAGAGCATTACCGAACGGATAACTGGGATTGATTTTTAGATTTTAGTATTCAGTATTTAGAAATTAGTATTGAGAAAGCGGTAGGTAGTAGGCAGTCTCAGTATTCAGTAAGCGGTCTCAGTATGCAGTTGTTATTTTGTTTTTGGAGTTTGGAATTAAAAAAAATGTTTTGAGTATTTAAAATATATGAAAATTGTAATACAGCGTGTAACCAAAGCTAGCGTTACTATTGAAGGTGAAAAAGTAGCTAATATTGCTAATGGATTACTTGTTTTATTGGGCATTGTAAACGATGATACAACCGACGATATAAAATGGTTAACAAACAAAATTGTAAACCTCCGTATTTTTGGTGATGAAAATGATGTGATGAACAAATCGATTAAAGATATCAATGGCGACGCGATTGTAGTGAGTCAGTTTACCTTGCATGCATCAACAAAAAAAGGAAATCGGCCAAGTTATATTAAGGCCGCAAAACCCGATGTAGCCATTCCTTTATACGAAACCTTTATACAACAATTGTCAACCGATTTGGGTAAAGCTATCCAAACAGGACAATTTGGAGCCGATATGAAAGTTGACATACTTAACGACGGACCCGTAACTATTATTATCGATTCAAAAAATAGAGAATAGTTAACCGTTTGTCGAAAAAATCAACAAGTATTAAATTACTTTATTTAAATTCCTCAACAGAATTAAGAATTTTAATTAACCATAATATTAATAGCGGTTTTCTCTCAATTAATTTTTCTTAAACAAAAGAAATAAAATATTTAGAAGACATAACTATTATTTATGATTAAACTTAAACGCGTTTGGTATCTACTAATTTTAGTAGTATCCTTTTCGTTCTCTCAAGAAAATTTATATACAAGCTTCACCCTTCCCGATCATCTTACAAAAAACGCTAACGCTGTTTTGCGTTACGAAAAATTTAATATTGCAATTAACGCTGTTGATGATGTAACCATTACCGAAAAGCGGATTATAACCGTTTTAAATGAAAGTGGCGACCGACTAATTCAAGCGGGTTCTTGGTATGATAAATATCGGAAAATAAAAAAAATAGAAGCTGTAATTTACAACAACTACGGTTCTGAAATTAAAAAGTTTAAGAAAAAAGACTTTATAGATCATAGCGCCGTTGATGGGTTTTCAATATACACCGATTCGCGCGTGCTATTTATGGGGTATAAGCCCACATCATATCCTTATACCGTTGAGTTCGATTTAGAGGTAGAAACATCAAACACAGCGGGTTTATCTTCATGGAGTCCAATAAGCGATTATTATTTAGGCATTCAAAAGTGTGAGTACTCCTTAATTGATAATGCCAATTTAGGTCTTCGTTTTAAAGAGAAAAATTTAGATGGGTTTAAAATTGAAACCCAAACCAATGCTAATAGCTTAAATTATACTATAACCGATACAAAGGCATTAAAGCCTGAAGATTTAAGTCCGTCGTTCGAGAATTTTACACCTCAAGTTTTAGTGGCAGTTGAAGATTTTCAGTTTTATGGTATTCGAGGTAAGGCTAAAAATTGGTTAGAATATGGCGATTGGGTAAATAATGCCCTGTTAAAAGGTAGAGATGAAGTCACTTTAGAAACCAAACAGCATATTTTAGAAATCACAAGAGGTATTACAGATCCTATTGAGAAGGCACAAAAGGTTTTCAAATTTGTGCAAAGTAATACCCGCTACATTAGTGTACAAGTTGGTATAGGTGGTATGCAGCCCATAACGGCATTGGAGGTTGATCAACTTAAATATGGCGATTGTAAAGGATTAACCAATTATACTAAAGCCCTTTTAAATATTGCTGGCGTAACATCGTATTATAGTATTGTTGAAGCTGGTAGAGATATTGTAGATTTTGAAACCGATTTTGCTTCTTTAGCTCAAGGAAATCATATTATTCTAGCTATCCCAAAAGAGAACGACGATTTAATTTGGGTAGATTGTACCAGTCAAGTACATCCGTTTAATTTTATAGGCGATTTTACCGATAATCGCAATGTGCTTATGGTAAAGCCTAATGCTAGTGAGGTGGTTAAAACTACTATTTACCCCGATTCTATAAACGCTCAATTTACAGAAGCCGATATAAAAATTTTAAATGATGGTAGTATGAGTTCTGTTTTAAAACGAACCACTCATGGTACGCAATACGATAACAGATTTCAGTTAGAAAGACAATCAGATAAAGATGTAAAAGAATTTTATAAAGAGCGTTGGGATTATGTAAACGGTCTTGAAATTCTTCAGTATAAATTTAATAATAATAAAACTAAAGTAGAGTTTGAGGAAGATTTGAATTTAGCTTCTAGAAATTACGCCAAACTTACTGGAGATAGGTTGTTTATGACCTTAAACGCCTTTAATAAAAATACTTTTGTGCCTAAGCGTTACCAAAACAGGAAATTACCTTTAGAAATACAACGTGGATATGTAGACGAAGATAATTTTGTTTTTGAAATTCCCGAAGGCTATAAAATTGAAGCCTTACCAAAAAACTTAACCATAAATAATAAGTATGGTGTTTATGAAGTTTCAGTAAAATTTGAAAATGAAAAAATATACTACCACCGTAAACTTTTAATAAAAAGTGGTAAATACCCAAAAACAGATTACGATAAGTATCGCGATTTTAGAAAACAAGTAGCCAAAAGCGATAATTCTAAAATTGTGCTAAAAAAATCAAGTTAACCAACCAATCATACTTACATAATGAGAAACCTGTATTTAATTGCTATTTTAATAGCACAAATGGCCTTTGCTCAAGATTTTAAATTTGGCAAAGTTTCAAAAGAAGAATTACAAGAAGAAAAGTATTTGCAAGATCCATCGGCTAATGCAGTTGTATTATATAAAAAACAGAGCACGTATTTTTCGTTTAATGCCTCAGGTTCAGCTTTGGTAACCGAAATTCATGAGCGAATTAAAATTTATAATAAAGATGGTTTTGATTATGCAACCCAATTAATCGATTTATACAAAAGTAGAAACACTAAAGAAGATATAAGTGGTTTAAAGGCATATACCTACAATCTTATTGATGGGGAAATTGAAAAAACAAGCTTAGATAAAAAACAAATTTTTAGAACCGAAGTAAATTACAGTTACGACGAAGTTAAATTCTCTATGCCCAATATTAAAGAAGGATGTGTTGTAGAATATAAGTATAAAATAACCTCGCCATTTATATGGAATATCGATGAGTTTGTGTTCCAATACGACATCCCGATTAAAAAAGTAGAAGCTTCAATTAGCACACCAGATGGTCTAAATTTTAAAGAAACAATAAAAGGATTTATTTCTTTTTACGGTAAACCTGGTAAATCATATAACGAAACGCGTGTTAAGGAATATAACCTGGTACATGTCCCTGCTTTAAAAGAAGAACGTTTTGTAGATAATATTGATAATTATCGAGCAGGCGTTGTATTCGAGTTAAAGTCCATTATAATTCCGGGTGTAGTGCATAAAACTTACTCAACATCTTGGGCCGATGTAGCTAAAACTATTGGTAATACTAACGATTACGAAACACAATTGGATAAAACCCGATCGTTTGATGATAGACTAGACTATGTCTTAAAAAATACTACAACGCTTGAAGATAAAATGAAGGCGGTATTTAATTATGTTAAAGACCATATTAAATGGAATAATATGGACGGCAAATACTTTTATCAAGGTATAAAAAAGGCTTTGCAAGAAGGAAAAGGAAATGCTGCCGACGTTAATTTAACTTTGGTTGCTATGTTACGATATGCTGGTATTAAGGCAAATCCAGTGGTAATTAGTACTAAGGATAATATTATTCCGTTTTTTCCAACAATAGATAGGTTAAACTATGTTATTGCCTATGCCGAAATTAATGGTAAATCATATTTTCTAGATGCCACAAGTGAGTTTAGTGATATTAATATTTTACCAATTAAGGATTATAACTGGAAAGGTATTTATATTGATAATAATAATATGGTGTGGAAAAGTATAGATATTAGTAAACCGCCAATTGCCGAAGAATTAAATATGTTAAGCGGAACCTTATCCGAAGATGGTGCGTTTGAAGGTAAAATTCGTTCGAGATACACAAACCATAATGCATTGTTATTTAGAAAGCGTTTTAAAAATGAAGATGTTGATGCGTTTGTTGCAAAAAAGGAAGAAAAACTTGATAATATAGAAATTTCTAATTACGAAGCCAAAAATACCGATACAACAGAAGGTTACGTTATGGAAACCTTCGATTTTAAACATGAAAGTATCGCAAGTAGTGTTGGTGATAAATTGTACGTTAATCCAATATTGTTTTTAAAGCAAAAAGAGAACCCTTTTAAATTAGAAAAAAGAGAATTTCCTATCGATTTTGGGTTTCCATTTCAAGACAAGTATAATATCACCATAAAATTGCCAGAAGGTTACGTTGCTGAGTCTGTACCAGCTCCAATTTATCTTAAAATTCCAGACGATTTAGGTTATTTTAAATTTAAAGTAGTTGTTAATGGTAATATGATGCAGTTGGTTGCTTCCTTAGAAATTAATAGAGCTATGATAGGTCCTGATAAATATTTATTTTTGAAAGAATTTTTTAATCAAATAGTAATTAAAGAAGAAGAGCAAGTTGTATTAACTAAAGCCTAAAAATGAATATAAAAAATGCCCAAAAAGACGTAGACGATTGGATTAAAGAGCAC
This sequence comes from Neotamlana nanhaiensis, assembly GCF_000943555.1. Taxonomy (GTDB): domain Bacteria; phylum Bacteroidota; class Bacteroidia; order Flavobacteriales; family Flavobacteriaceae; genus Neotamlana; species Neotamlana nanhaiensis. The sequence goes on from NZ_JTDV01000008.1 coordinate 156,048, forward strand.
GGTGTGCGCTACTTTAATGAGTTAACCAATATGGCGCAACTTACCGAAGAAGTAGGGGAAGTAGCCAGAATTATAGCCCGTCGTTATGGTGAACAAAGCGAAAAAGAAAGTGATAAAGATAAAGATTTAGGCGAAGAACTTGCCGATGTGCTTTTTGTAACCTTATGTTTAGCAAATCAAACAGGTGTAGACTTACAAGCCGCTTTCGATAAGCGCATGTATAAAAAAGGAAAACGCGACCACGATCGCCATCATAACAACGAAAAGCTTAAATAGGGCAGACGGCAAATTTTGACGATAAATTTTAGTTAGATGTCATGCTGAATGTGTTTCAGCATCATTAAGTTAGCCTTGTTTTTTTAGTTACTTTTATTTTATGAACCTGAAACAAGTTCAGGTTCACAAGTTGGTTGGGTAATTTAAATTGTTTTGGTTTTGAGTATCTCGTTTACTTACTAAGAGCAAAACTTGATAAATAAGGTCTATAAAAAATAATAGTGTCATGCTGAACTAGTTTCAGCATCTCATAGTATGATTTCTCATCTTCAAAACTTCTGAAAATTAAATCGAATAGCGTCAATGTCATGCTGAGCGCAGTCGAAGCATCTCAGCAACTAAATAGGTTTAAGGATAGAAAACCGTTGCCATATTTTCTAACATTTTTAAAAATTCTGTTAAGTATTTAAAAAAAGCCAAATTACTTAGTATTACTCTGTATTATCGAGTAAATTTGCTGCTTTTAAGTTAAATAAGACCATGCAAATTACGCTTCAAAAATCTAAAATAGCCAAAAAATCAAATGTTCAAATCACAGGTTCTAAAAGTGAATCAAACCGATTATTACTTTTACAAGCCTTATATCCAAGTTTAAAGCTTGATAATATCTCAAATTCCGATGATAGTAATTTAATGACAAATGCATTAAACACCGATGCAGAGGTTGTGGATATTCATCATGCAGGAACCGCAATGCGATTTTTAACAGCTTATTTTTCGGTGCAAGAAGGACGCGAAACGGTACTAACAGGTTCAAAACGAATGAAAGAGCGCCCAATTAAAATTTTGGTTGAAGCATTGCAAGATTTAGGAGCAGAAATCAGTTACGAAGAAAACGAAGGCTTTCCGCCAATAAAGCTAAAAGGTAAAAAACTTACTAAAAGTAAAGTAACTTTAAAAGCAAATGTAAGTAGTCAATATATTTCGGCATTGTTACTTATTGCATCAAAGCTAGAGAATGGCTTGGAATTAACTTTAGACGGCGAAATAACCTCTATTCCTTACATTAACATGACCTTAAGTTTGTTAAACCAAATAGGTGTAGAAACCGTTTTCGAAGGACAAGTCATTACCGTAAAACCAAACAAAAACGAGCCAACAGTAAATAACCTTGTTGTAGAATCCGATTGGTCTTCGGCATCCTACTACTTCAGTATTGTGGCATTAAGCGAGGTAGGCACGCAAGTAACCATATCATCTTACAAAGAAAATTCGTTACAAGGCGATTCTGCTTTAATCGATATTTATAAGCATTTTGGAGTTTCAGCAACCTTTAACGGTAATAGTTTAACTTTAACAAAAGAAGAAAAAGCTTTAGAAACTTTAACTTTAGATTTAAAAAATGCACCAGACATTGCGCAAACCATTGCCGTAAGCTGTTTTGCGTTGGGTATTGCCTGCGATTTAACGGGCCTTCATACCTTAAAAATTAAAGAAACCGATAGATTAGTAGCTTTAAAAACCGAAATAGAAAAATTAGGTGGTGAGGTCGAGATTACAGATAAATCATTGCATTTGGCGCCATCAACTAAAATTAACGAGTTTGTTTCTATTGCAACATATAACGATCATCGTATGGCTATGGCCTTTGCACCAATAGCTCTAAAAGCGCCTGTGGTTATTGAAGATGCTATGGTAGTTTCAAAATCATATCCAACATTTTGGGACGATTTAAAAGTGCTGGGTTTTAAAATATCAGAATAAATTTCCGCTTTTACTTGACAACCCCTATGCTCAGATTGTATATTTGCAACTTTGCTATTAAAACAGAGTATGTAAATATTACTTTTTTAAGGAAGCAATAGGAAGTACTAAACGAATTAAAAACGAGCACATGAAATTATCAAACTTTGGTTTCGATTTACCAAACGAATTACTTGCGGAATATCCTGCAGAAAACAGAGACGAATCGCGTTTAATGGTTTTAAACAGAAAAGAGCAAACCATTGAGCATAAAATGTTTAAAGATTTAATCGATTATTTTAACGAAGATGATGTTTTAATTCTAAACAACACCAAAGTTTTTCCTGCGAGATTATACGGTAACAAAGAAAAAACTGGAGCAAGAATCGAGGTGTTTTTACTTCGCGAGTTAAACGAAGAACAACGTCTTTGGGATGTGTTGGTCGATCCTGCTCGTAAAATCCGTATTGGTAATAAATTATATTTCGGCGACGACGATACTTTAGTTGCCGAGGTTATCGATAATACAACATCACGTGGTCGTACACTACGTTTCTTATACGACGGGTCTTACAGAGAATTCCGTTTAAAACTTAACGAATTAGGCGAAACACCGCTACCTAAATACATTAAGCGCGATGTAGAGCCAGACGACGAAGATCGTTACCAAACCATTTATGCTAAAAAAGAAGGTGCCGTAGCAGCTCCAACTGCTGGTTTACACTTCTCAAAACACTTATTAAAGCGTTTAGAAATTAAAGGAGTAAACTTTGCCGAGGTAACGTTACACGTAGGTTTAGGTACTTTTAACCCAGTGGAGGTTGAAGATTTATCGAAACATAAAATGGATAGCGAAGAAATTTCTATCGATAAAGCAGCCGTAGATGTTGTGAACAGAGGTATTGCCGAGAAACGTCGCGTTTGTGCCGTTGGTACTACAGTAATGCGTGCCGTAGAAAGTTCGGTATCGTCAAGTGGTATGCTAAACGAAATGGAAGGTTGGACCAACAAATTCATCTTTCCACCATACGATTTTAGTATTGCTAACTGTATGGTAACCAATTTTCACACGCCAAAATCAACGTTGTTAATGATGGTTTCTGCATTCGCAGGTCACGATTTTGTAAAACGCGCTTACGAAGAAGCAGTAAAAGAAAAATACAAGTTTTACAGTTATGGCGACGCCATGTTAATTCTATAAAACATATTAAGCCTTGTTCATTCAAGGCTTTTTTATTGGCTTTATTTGGGCATTCCCACGCTAAGGCGCGGTCGCGCTTTCGGCAGTCGCTTCCCAGTTTTTAGTAATTGGGAGAGCTCCGCAATGCCTCAATCGCTAATGCACAGGCTAACTTCAATTTATAATTAGGTTAAAAATTAAAAAACCATAGTTATTCATTATTTTTGCATCACTTATGGCAACAGATAAAAAAGATATTCGAGCATTAACAAAAGCGCAACTTCGCGACTTTTTTGTGTCTCAAGGCGATAAAGCGTTTCGTGGTAATCAAGTTTACGAATGGCTTTGGCAAAAAGCGGCTTACAGTTTCGATGATATGACCAACATATCAAAAGAAACCAGACAAATGCTAGAAGATAACTTTGTTATCAATCATATAAAAGTCGATAGTATGCAGCGCAGTAGCGATGGCACTATAAAGAACGCCGTTCGCTTGCACGATGGTTTAATTGTGGAGTCGGTTTTAATACCAACACCAACCCGAACTACGGCATGTGTGTCAAGTCAAGTAGGTTGTAGTTTAGACTGTAAATTCTGTGCTACAGCACGCCTTAAACGCATGCGAAACCTAAATCCAGACGAAATTTACGATCAAGTTGTGGCTATCGATAACGAAAGTCGTTTGTATCATAACCGTCCGTTAAGTAATATTGTGTTTATGGGTATGGGAGAGCCTTTAATGAATTATAACAACGTTATAAAGGCCATCGATAAAATTACTTCCGATGATGGCTTGGGTATGTCGCCAAAGCGAATTGTTGTTTCAACTTCTGGTGTTCCTAAAATGATTAAAAAAATGGCGGACGACGAGGTTAAATTCAAGCTTGCTGTTTCTCTACACTCAGCTATCGATGAGGTAAGAACTTCCATCATGCCATTTAATGCTACATTTCCGTTAGCAAGCCTAAGAGAGGCGTTGCAGTATTGGTATGCAAAAACAAAAAACAGAATAACCTATGAGTACGTGGTATGGAAAGGCATAAACGATAAACGAAAAGATGCCGATGCTTTGGTAGAATTCTGCAAGTTTGCACCAAGTAAAGTAAATATCATTGAATATAACCCAATTGACGATGGCGAATTTCAACAAGCGCAATCATCAGCAATAGATATGTATGTTGATGTGTTAGAAAAAAATCACATCACGGTTACAGTTAGGCGTAGCCGAGGTAAAGATATTGATGCCGCTTGCGGGCAACTTGCTAATAAAAGTTAAAAGGTTTTGTTGTAAAGCCGCAATTTATAAACTTTGTCATTCCCGCACTAGCGGGACTATTTTTATAGTTAAATTATTAATTTATATTTGATACCACTTAATTTCGAGTTTGAAAATAGTAGAACAAATAAAACAGCCCATAGCTTTCGAAATGGAACTTTTCGAGAAAAAGTTTAAACTTTCCATGTCGAGTAAAGTGGCTTTACTAAACAGAATTACCCATTATATTGTAAACCGCAAAGGAAAACAAATGCGACCTATGTTCGTGTTTTTGGTAGCCAAGATGGTTTCCGATGGAGAGATAAGTGAGCGCACGTACCGAGGTGCTTCGGTAATAGAACTTATCCATACGGCAACTTTAGTGCATGACGATGTGGTGGACGATAGTAACCGTCGTCGCGGATTTTTCTCGGTTAATGCCCTTTGGAAAAATAAAATTGCCGTTTTAATTGGTGATTTTTTACTATCAAAAGGCTTGTTACTTTCAATAGATAATAACGATTTCGATTTGCTTAAAATTATCTCGATTGCTGTACGCGAAATGAGTGAAGGTGAATTGCTACAAATAGAAAAAGCTAGAAGTTTAGATATTACCGAAACCGTTTATTATGAAATTATTAGGCAAAAAACAGCTACTTTAATAGCGGCATGTTGTAGTCTTGGGGCGGCTTCTGTTAAGCCAAACTCACGTCATATTGAAAACATGCGCAAATTTGGAGAACTTATAGGTATGGCCTTTCAAATTAAAGATGATTTGTTCGATTATGGCGAAACACAAATAGGGAAACCAACGGGCATTGATATTAAGGAACAAAAAATGACTTTGCCGTTAATTTATGTCCTAAATCAGGCGCCAAAAAAAGAAAAGCAGTGGTTAATTAATTCGGTTAAAAATCATAATAAAGATACCAAACGAGTTAAAGAAGTTATAGCTTATGTTAAAGCTCACGGTGGGTTAGATTATGCCATAGATAAGATGAAGGCTTTTCAAAATGAAGCCCTTCAGTTATTAGAAAATTATCCAGAGTCGGAATACAAAAACTCACTTAAACTTATGGTAAGTTATGTAATTGATAGAAAGAAGTAATATGAAATTTTTCGTTAAATTTTAGATGGCTGTTTTTACCAAGGGATAAAAAATTTCTACATATTTTTCAATTTTTCCATTTTTATTAAAAACAAAACTTGCAAAGGTTAAAGTTTTATTTACTGTTGCATCTGTTTTAAAAATCATATCAACAATATATTTAACCATAACTGTATCGGATGCTGCATTTCGGTTTACCTCTTCAATTGTAAAATTTGAAAAGCCATAGTTTTTAAAGGTGCTATTCCAGTAATTTTTAATATGTTCTTTTCCTGTTATACAGTAGGGGAATTCTAATGAATTTTGAGGTCTCGTAAATTTGGCGTTATTACTAAAAAGCTCTACTAATTCTTTGCTGTTTTTGTTTTCGAGGGCATTAAAAAAGGATTTAATAATTGAGATTTTAGTTTCTGTTGGTTCTAATTTCATGGTTAATAGGTTAAGCAGGTGAGTAGTTAATTTATATCATGTATTATGTGAAATTTTGTATCTTTTATTGTTTGTAATATTTAAATAGTTAGGGGTAAACTACTATTTCTAAAAACTAGCGGTTAATTTCTAAATTTAATGTTGGTACTAAGTTGCAATATTATTCCTTTGTAAAAATTCCAAAATCAAATAAAAAAGTATAAAAATTAAAGATTGCTAGATTTTCTAAAATTATTGGGTGTAAATCCTGTTTGTTTTTTAAAAAAACTACTAAAATTATTGGGTGAATTAAAATGTAAATCGAAAGCAATTTCTTTTATGCTATGTTTTGTTTGAATTAATCTGGATTTTGCTAACCTTATAATATGCTTGTTTATTTGGTCTTTCGCAGTATATCCAGTTATTCGTTTTATGGTGGCATTTAAGTGGTTAGGGTGAACTGCAAGCTTATTAGCGTAATAGCTTGGTGAGTGCGAGTTTTTGTTGTAAGTATCATTTTTTTTAAAGCTCGATTCGATTAAAGATTGATATCTTGATAATAGATTAATATCTGCTTTTCTAAAAGAAGCTTCGGCATTGGCATATGCCTTGCTATCCAAAAAATAACGTTTAACTACATTCAGTAAAAGCAATACTTGCGCTTCAATAATTCTGGACGAATCGTTAGTTAGGTTTTGGTGCTCTTCATAGATGTCTTCATAAATTTTAAGAATTTTAGAGACTTCATTAACCTTTACTTTAAAGGGTTCAGAATTACTTATTTTTAAAAAAGGAAAGTCATCTAAAATATTTATTAAATGTTTTGATTGACTGATGAATTCTTTTGAAAACATAAGATAATAACCCTTCCAATCTAAAAGTATATCCCAAGATAGTACTTGAAAAGGAATGTTGAAAAAAACAGTAGCCCCTTCGGGAAAATTATTAAAATGTCCAGATATGGCTATGCCTGAGCCCTCTACTTTTATTGCTACCGAATAGAATTCGTGTTTAAAAGCGGGCATTTTAGCAACAACAGTTGACATATTTTCCTCAAAGCTTCTTATGTCGAAATAAGGTTGTTTAGGAGGTGATATGTTAATAGCTTTGCAATATTCTGCAATGGTTTTAAAATGTTGCATTTAGCTAGTTTTATTATTGTAGGTAGTTTTTGCATAGATTTTGAAACTTAACTGTGGAGGTTTTGAAGTTTTGGTTGCTTAAAGATATAGGAAAAAAGCGACAAGTAGTATTAAATTTTTCTTAAAAAAAAGAATTAACATAGTATTTAAATTAGCCTTATTTTTGCGTCCTAACAATTAGATATGCAACAAACCACAAATGCAATTTTAATGATTCGTCCGGTTAATTTTAGGATGAACGAACAAACAGCGGTAAATAATTATTTTCAAGATGCTATTTCAAAAGAAAATAGTGCGATAAATGCACAAGCACAGCAAGAGTTTGATGCTTTTGTTCAAAAGTTAAGAGGTGTTGGAGTGCATGTTGTTGTGGTTAACGATAGGGCTGAAACCGATACTCCCGATTCTATTTTTCCTAATAACTGGGTGTCGTTCCATGCAAATGGCGATGTTGGTTTGTATCCAATGTTTGCAGAAAATCGCAGATTAGAGCGTCGCGAAGACATTTTAGAGACCTTAGAAGCCGAAGGTTTTTTAATAAACAATATTATTGATTACACTAGTGCCGAAGATGAGCATATTTTTCTTGAAGGTACAGGTAGTGTTATTTTAGATAGAGCTAACCAAAAGGCTTACTGTGCTTTGTCGGCGAGGGCAGACGAAGATTTGTTTATTGAGTTTTGTGAAGATTTCGAGTTTTTGCCAATAATTTTTACGGCCTATCAAAGTGTTAATGGGAAACGTAAACCTATTTATCATACCAATGTTATGATGTGTTTAGCCGAAACGTTTGCTGTAATTTGTTTAGGTTGTATAGATGATAAAAAGGAGCGCAAAGCCATTATTAAAAGTTTAAAGGAAGACCAAAAAGAAATTATTGATCTTACAGAGGCTCAAGTAGCACAATTTGCAGGCAATATGTTGCAGGTAACAGGGGCTAATAACGAACGTTATTTAGTAATGAGCGAATCGGCCCATAAAGCATTAACACCTATCCAAATAAAAACTATTGAGAAGCATTGTAAAATTTTATCGAGTAGTTTAACAACTATTGAGACTTGCGGTGGTGGAAGTGCGCGTTGTATGATGGCCGAAGTGTTCTTACCAAAAAGCGCTAATTAGTCTTTTGTAGGGCGGGTTTTAGGTAATTGTACGTAAAAAGTACTACCAACACCTAGCGTACTTTCAACCCAAATTTTACCATTATTAAGTTCTACCAATTCTTTACAAATCGATAGGCCTAAACCGGTTCCTTTTTCGTTGTTGGTTCCTATGGTTGTAAATGAGTTGTTTTTAAATAGCTTTTCCATATTTTCTTTCGAAATACCAACACCTGTATCGGCAACACTAATAATACAAGTGCCGTTACTAATATGGTTTGAAACGGTAATGGTATCCCCTTTTTTGCTAAATTTTAAGGCGTTAGCGAGTAGGTTTTGTACCACTATTTCAATCATGCTTCTGTCGGCATAAGCAAAATCCCTTAAAGAGTGGTCGGTAATATTTATGCCTTTACTTTCTAGCCTGTTTTCAATAATATTTACCTTTTCTTCAAATACTTCTTGTACATCAAAAAGCGTTGGTTTAGGTTCTAATGATTGCATTTGCGATTTCGACCAATTCAATAAATTAAACAATAGTAAAGAAGCATTACTTGCATTTTCACTAAGTTCTGGTATTAGGTTTTCAAATTCTTCACGCGATAACGATCCGTCACGAAGTAATTCAATAAATCCTGTAATAGAAGAAAGCGAATCTTTTAAATCGTGCGAAACAATCGAGAATAGTTTGTCCTTAACATTATTAACGCTTTCAAGGTGTTTGGTTTGTTCTAAAAAGGCTTGGTTTTGTAATTCTATTTTAACGTTTTTTTCTTCTAATTCTTGGGTGTATTTTAAAGAGTTGTTACGTTTCAAATACATAAAAATTAAAAAGGTAGATACCACAGCGAGTGCCGCTAAAACACCATAGAATAGAAGTTTTAATTTGTCGTAGTTATCGTTGTTAGTGTAATTGTTTTCTATGGGTTTAACAACGGGTTTAGGTTCGGCTTCGTTAAGTAAACTATCAAAACTAGATAAGCTATTGTCGTTAATTGTAGACGTTGCAATTTGGGTAGATAATTTGTTTTGTTGTTTTAAAATTGCCGTATTTAATTCGTAATATTTTTGCTGCCAAATGTAGGCTCTATCAAAACGTTTTTTAATCGAGTCTAAATTTTTCATAAGCATATAATGCCTAAGTAGCTCTTTGTTGTTGTTAAGCCTTTTAGCTAATGCGCCCGATTTTTGTAACTGTTTTTCGGCGATTACTAAACGTTTTTTATTAATGTTTAATTCACTTAAATGATTTAGAACAATTAAAAAATCTTCTTGGTTTTTTGCCTTTATATTTAAGTTGTAACCTTTTATTAAGTATTTTGATGCGTTTTCAAAATCGTTGAATTTTAAATATTCACCACCAAGTTTAGGGTAAAGGTGCGCACGGTCTTCACGACTTAAACTATCCGAATTAAGCATGTTTTCATACACCTCTATGGCTTTTCGGTATTCTTTTTTTAGAGCATAAAGTTCGGCTAGTTTAAAGTTTGTAGTAACTTCATCTGTGGTGTTGTTTAATAGTTTTTGAACATCTAAGGCCTTCGTGTAATAACTTATGGCTTTGTCGGTTTCGCTTAAATAATTATAGGTATTAGCTAAATTAGTATAGGCACTATTTAACTCGCCGTAAAGCGTTGTGTTTTCTAGATGCTTTACGGCAACTAAAGTGTGTTGCAACCCTTTTTTATAATTACCCTTTTTTACTTCGAGTAGCCCAATGCTGTTGTTAACTTTGGCAATATTAATAGTGTCGTTAAGGGCTTTAAATAAATCTTTACTTTTCGAGAAACCGCTTATGGCGTTAATGTAATCTCCTTTTTTGTCGTAAATAAGTGATTTGTAGTAGGTTATTTTTGCTTGGGCATCTTTGTAGTTTAATGCATTCGATAGTTTTTCGCTTTCAATAACATATTGCAATGCCCTGTCGTACGATCCGTTATCATACAACGATTTTATTAGCTTTAACGAAGTTTCAACTTTAAGAGAGTCTTGTTCTTGAAACGCTAACTCAATGGCAAGCGTATCAATATCGTCTTCTTTAGATTGAGCGAATCCTATAAAGGTGATTAAGCATAAAAAAATTAAAAATTTTATCCTCATAAATTGTTCCATTACAGCTTACGCACAATAGTTTAAGGTGTTAAAGTTTGAGGGACAAAACTAATGCGAAACGTGTAAATTATACTTGGTTAATAGTTTACCACTTGTCGTGGATTTAATAATAGCATTACATAGCAAAAAAATGAAAATTGCAGTTTCTATTTCTAATTTCTACGTTTTAACGCTAATAAATTAGACGAAAAGCATCGATGAAACGTAGTTTTTAGTTGGGTATTTAAAAACCTACAAATCAGTGATATTTTTAAAAATAATTGAAAATCAGTATAGAATTATTAATAGCTGTTAATTTGCAGAAAAAATCTTACAAACAAAACAGGCTTTGTACTTTTTATTTAAGATAATATTTGTTGTAATTTCACTTCATTAAAAACCACAAAAACTTCATATATTTGCATGCTTAAAAAGCAATGTAATGAGTCTTCATAATACTTTATCGAATTACGTAAAACAAGCGGTTAAAAATCAGTTTAATGTTGATTTAGAAACGGTAGAATTTCAGGCCACCAGAAAAGAGTTTGCTGGAGATATTACGGTGGTGGTTTTCCCAATGTTACGTTTTGTTAAAGGTAACCCAGTGCAAATTGGTGAGACTATTGGAAATTATTTAGTCGAAAATGCCGAAAATGTAAAAGCGTTTAATGTGGTTAAAGGCTTTTTAAATATTGAAATTAACGATTCTTATTATGTAGACTTTTTTAATACTATAAAAGCTGAAACTGATTTTGGTTTTGCAAAGCCTGAAGCCAATAAAAAGGCTGTAATGGTAGAGTATTCGTCGCCTAATACCAATAAACCACTGCATTTAGGGCATATTCGTAACAACTTATTAGGTTATAGTGTTGCCGAAATTTTAAAAGCAGCAGGAAATAAGGTTTATAAAACGCAAATTATAAACGACCGCGGTATACATATTTGTAAAAGTATGTTGGCTTGGAAACGATTTGGTAATAACGAAACACCAGAAAGTACGCGTTTAAAAGGCGATAAGCTAGTAGGTAACTATTACGTTAAGTTCGACCAAGAATATAAAAAGGAAATTGAAGATTTAATAAAATCTGGATCTACCGAAAAGGAAGCTAAAGCGAATGCGCCATTATTATTGGAAGCTCAAGAGATGCTTCGTAAATGGGAAGCAGGCGATAAAGAAGTTGTTGCGCTTTGGGAAACCATGAATGGTTGGGTTTACGACGGATTTAACGAAACTTACAAAAATTTAGGCGTCGATTTCGACAACTTATACTATGAAAGTAATACCTATTTATTAGGAAAAGAATTTGTTGCAGAAGGTTTAAAATCGGGTGTGTTTTATAAAAAAGAAGATGGCTCGGTGTGGTGCGATTTAACCGAAGATGGTTTAGATGAAAAAATTGTACAGCGTGCCGATGGAACAGCCGTTTACATGACACAAGATATTGGTACTGCCATACAACGTGTAAAAGATTATCCAGATGTTGGTGGTATGGTTTACACCGTTGGTAACGAGCAAGATTATCATTTTCAAGTATTATTTTTAATTCTGAAGAAATTAGGATTCGATTGGGCCGAAAACTTATATCATTTAAGTTACGGTATGGTTGATTTACCTAGCGGAAAAATGAAAAGTCGCGAAGGAACTGTAGTTGATGCCGACGATTTAATTGTAGATATGGCAACAACTGCCGAAGAGATCTCAGAAGAATTAGGAAAACTTGATGGTTACTCTGAAGCTGAGAAAAAAGAATTGTATAAAACGATTGGTTTAGGGGCTTTAAAATATTACATCTTAAAGGTCGATCCTAAAAAACGTATTTTATTCGATCCTAAAGAGTCTATCGATTTTCAAGGAAACACAGGGCCTTTTATTCAATATACTTACGCGAGAATTCAATCTATTTTACGAAAGGCTAATTTAGATGATGCTACTGCCGTTGAAGGTTTTACTGAATTACATCCAAAAGAAAAGGAACTCATCAAGCAAATACAATTATTTCCAGAAGTTGTTCAAAATGCAGCCGATAACCACAGTCCTGCGTTAATAGCGAATTATACTTACGATTTGGTTAAGGAGTTTAATTCATTCTACCAAAATGTATCTATTCTTGGTGCCGATAACGAGACTGAAAAAGTATTTAGAGTGCAGCTTTCAAACCTTGTGGCTAACACCATTAAAAATGCGTTTAGTTTATTGGGTATAAATGTGCCAGAAAGAATGTAGGTGAAAAAAATTACAATATTAATAATAACCTAAAACCTCACCCTAAAACTCACATTAGGTGTAATGCCCAACGATTCGTTTTCAATTTTATTGATGTTATTATCGTTATCTAAGGTGTAGTAGTTATTAATAATGTTTTTGTTGTTTAGTACATTCCAAATGCTGGCGCCAACAGTTGCTTTGGCATCATCACTCATATTGAAAGCATATGTGGCAGAACAATCGGTGCGTAAATAATCTGGTAATGTGGCGCTGTTTGGAGCTTCGTAGGTAATTTGGTCGTCATTTGGGTTATCCGTTACACTTGGATGTGTAGTTGGTTTTCCAGAATGCCAATTTAAACCCAAAGCAAACTTAAAACTGTTATTAGTATAGGTGCCAGCAAACGTAATGGCGTGTTCAATATTGGCATTATTAGGAAACGGATTGCCATAGTTTAAACTATCAAATTTATAATTATTTGAATTGTAAGAATACGACGCCCATGTACTTATAATATTACTGAACTGTTTATTAACAAGAACATCAATTCCTTTTATATTATAGCTACCAATGTCGTAAATAAATTGATATTGATTTTGAAAGCCTTGACTTCTCGATGTAATACCATCGGCCTTTTTTAAATATGCTTCGGCGCTTACCAAAAATTGATTCTTATTAAAATGAATTCCAGCAGAAACCTGTTTGCTTTTTATAACAGGATTTGGGAAAATAGTTTGATCATCAGTTTCAATAATTTCTGATTGATTATTAGCAAGAACCCAACGGCGTTTTTCAATACCCAAAAAATCGTTTTGCAAATCGATGACTTGCGAGGTGGTCTGACTTTTAAATTCACCTAAAACTTCAAATCTAAAATAGTTTAAAAACCGCTGACTAAAGCTTAATCTTGGTTCGGCAAAAATCATATTAAATTCATTGATAACATTTAAACGCGAGCCTAGAATAATTTTGGTTTTGGCGTTGTGCGATAAAAAATGAGTTTCGGCATACAAACCATGCGTCCGAAGTACTTCTTTTATGTAACTTCTAAAAACCGGATTGTTAACATCGGCTAAATTACTAATACCAATTTCTGAAAATTGATAACCCGCATTAAACTTAAATTGGTGGTTATGCGTGTAGTTGATGTCTAGTTTTGCAGTGCCATCGTAAACTTCGTTTTCTTGAATAAGGCGTAAATCGTTTATGATGTCAAAATTCGTAGCATCTAAATCGTAGTTGGAAACATAAATTTGGGCGGTGCTTTCTAACTTTGGTGTCCAATGGCGTGTGTATGCGCCGCTAATAGCCATATTGTTTTGCGATAAGCTACTGTTTAAGGCTTCGTTTTCGTTGTTTATGGTAGATTGCTCGTCGTAATTCAAGCTGTTTTGCACATTTAAAAAGTGAAAACGAAGATGGTCTTTTTCACTTATGTCGTAGAGGAATTTTGCCGTAAAATCGTAAAAATAAAAGTTCTCGTTTTGCGAAATGGTATTGGCATTGTTTTTTCCTTTTGAAAAATCGGAATCTTGAAAAACACGTTTAAAATATTGGTTGTAAGTTGAAGTGCTTACGGCATCGGTTAGCGAACGGCGTGCCGAAAGTTGTAATTCGGTTTTTTTACTTAACGGAATTGTAGCATTAGCATCGGTGTTGAGCAAATTAAAGCCTATACCAGCTTTAAACTCGTTGTTAATCGTGTTGGGTAATTCCATATCGATAACACTAGAAATGCCATCGCCGTATTTGGCACGTGTTCCGTTTTTGTAAACATTAACCCGTTTTGTCGTGTACGGATTAAACGCCGAAATCAACCCAAAAAAATGTCCCGATTGATACATTTTTATACCTTCCCACAGCAGCAAGTTTTGGTCGTGTGTGCCGCCTCGAACATTAATGTTCGATACGGTTTCGTCGTTGCTTAAAACTCCCGGAAGCGCTTGTATGGTTTGTAAAACATCGGGTTCTATAAGTCCGGGTAAAATACCAAACGCATCGGGTTTTAAAGTTATAGAGCCATCGTTTAATTTGGTAATACCCGAAGTTAAATAGTTGGTTACAATAACTTCTTCTAAAGTTTCAATGGTTCTTTTTGATGAGCTCTTTTCAGCTTCAGCTTCACGAATAATAATGAATCGGTCATCAAGCAACTCAAAATCAAGCTGCGTTTTTTCTTCTAAAAATATAATTAAGTGTTCCAACGAAATGTCCTCCGAAGGTAAAGTCAGCATTTTATTTTTTACGGTATCATCAGCAAATGAAAAGCGTATTTGATAACTCGCTTCTAGTTGTTTTAAAATTTGGGCAAGCGGCTGTTTGTCTTTTTTGTTAGTTTGTGCGTAAGGTGTGGCAACTTTCAAAAAAAACAATAGAAAAAAAATAATAACTCGCGTGTTGCTATTCACGTTTAAGTGTAATGGTCTGGTTTTGTTTAGTGTACGTTAGGTGTAAAGGCAAGGTAATAGATTTTAAGGCAACCTCTAAATTGTTATGTGTAAAACTGCCTGTAAAGCGTTGGTTGTCATCTATATTTATAAGTTTAATGTGCACGTTGTATTGTCGTTCAAACTCGGTAAGCACCGTTTTGTAAGGCATACTCTTAAAGCTACTTTCGTTATTTAACCACGAAGGTGTTGGGCGATTTTCTTTTTCTTTAGCAATACTTTTCCCATCAATAATTAAAAAACTGTCACCAGGTTTTAATTTGGTTTCTTTGGCATTGTGGGTAACTCCAACTAAACCTTCGTAGCAAATAACTTCAAAATAATTGTTGCGCTGTTTTACATTAAACTGCGTGCCGTAAACGGTTACCACGCCTTGAGATGTGTTTACGCTAAACGACGAACCTTTGGCTACCTTAAAAAAAGCTTCACCTTGTAAACTCACCTCGCGGTTCGTGTTCCAACGGCTTTTATTGTATTCTAAAACCGATTTTGCATTAAGTGAAACACTAGAATTATCGGGTAATTCTATGGTTGTTTTTTCGGCAAAAGCAGTTTCAATAGTAGTGTTTAAGGTCGTGGTGTAATAGTACAAACTAAAACAAACAGCTAAAATGGCTGCGACACGTAAAAAGGGCTTTAACCATTGGTTTTTAGGCGCAGGTTTTTTTGTTTTAATTGCAGATAACACGTTGTTTAAAGCTTCAGAGGTGTTAAAATCATCAGCCTCAAAGTGTTGCAGGTTTTGGTTCAATTTTACTAAATCGTCGTAGTCTTCAAGCTGTTTAAAAGCTTCAAGTTCTACAGGATTTAGATTGTTATCTAACCATTTCGATATGAGTGTTTCTCTATCCATGTTATCGTTATTCATCTATATAACAGTTTAGTTTTATTTTTTCCTACCCTTGGGTTTAATTTTTTTTGAAAATCTTTTATGTCATTACGAACGCAGTGAAGTAATCTTTTTAATTTAAAGATTGCCACGTCATTCGTACCTCATTTCTCGCAATGACAGATTGCTTTAGCATTTATTATTTTTACAACTCTTTAATTTCCTTTCTTAGTTTCTCTAAAGCGCCATAAATGCGTTTTTCAACTGCTTTTGTCGAGATGTTTAAAACTTCGGCTATTTCTTTAAAACGTTTGCCTTCAATTCTATTCATTAAAAAAGCTTCACGCTGTGCATCGGTTAAATTACTCAGGGCTTTTTGTAATTTTTCGTTGTATTCGGCTTCCTGCATTAAAAATTCAGGACTTTCGTTGGTGCTCGTTTTGGGTTTGGTTTGCTGGTATTTTAAAACTACTTTTTGGTGAGCAGCTTCGTTAAGCATTAAATTATTAGCGGTGGTGTAAACAAAACTTTTGGCTTTTTCGGGCGATACTTTCGCGCAGTTTTCCCAAAGTTTAATAAAAGCTTCCTGTACTTTATCTTTTGGGTTTAATAAATCGCCAAACTTATAGTATAAAAAGTTGTGTAAATCTTTGGCATGTTTATTAAATATGGATGAAAAAATATGCTCTTCGCAAATATTATCGTGTAATTGTTTACCCATAGGTATTGGCGGTTGGTTGCACTAAAATAGAGCTTTTTTACTATTTGGAATTTGCAATTTAAATTTTTTTTAGGATTGTAGGGTAGGAGTTTTTAAAGTTTAGCTGTTTTATAAACAAAATGCTATGTATAACCCAAACCCATTAATTATGAACACTAAATTAAAATCATTATTAATTATTCCTTTTTTTGTCCTTTTATTTTTTAGTTCCTGCCAGAAAGAAGCGGTTGAAATTACCAATCCTGAAGAATCTGAAGCCTTAGCTCCAAACGACGAGCTTACAAACCTAATGTTCTCCACATCTACTATGGATGGTTCCTACGATAATATTTTAGATAATGCCAGTTGTATTTCGGTTGAATTACCTGTAACTGTTATTGTAAATGGTTTAGACGTTACCATCGACTCTAAAGAAGATTTTAAAACTATTGAAGCTATTTTTAATGAGTTTGAAGATGATGATGATGCCTTAGAAATTATCTTTCCTATAACCATAGTTTTGTCAGATTACGAAGAAATTGTTATTGAAAACCGCGAGCAACTTAAAGAAATAATTAAGGAATGTAAAGGTGAAAATGAAGAAGATGATGATATTGAGTGTATAGATTTTCAATATCCTATTTCGTTTTCTGTATTTAATCGAAATTTCGAGATTATTAATGTAGTAGATATTGAAAACGATCGTCAATTATACCGATTTATTAAACGCATTAAAAACGAAGCAAACCTAATTGCTAGTTTAAATTTTCCTATTACGTTGGTTTATGCCGATGGAAATACAGTTGAAGTACACAATAATGCAGAGTTAGCCCAAACGATTAAAGAAGCTAAAGATGCTTGTGATGAAGACGATGATAACGATTATGGTGATGACGATTTTACTAAAGAACGTCTAGACGAATACTTAAAACTTTGCCCTTGGGTGGTACATGAGTTTAAGCGTAATGAACAAGACCGCACAGTAGATTACGATGCTTATGCATTAAAGTTTAAAGAAGACAATGTTGTAGTAATGCGAGCAAGAAATGGCGATGTATTAACAGGAACTTGGTCTACTCGTGTAACCGATAATGGCGCTATGATTAAGTTAGAGTTTGACACTCTTGCAGATTTTACGCTAGAATGGTTTGTTTACGATTTGGCTCCAGGAAGAATTAAGTTTTATCAATCTGGTGGTAACCGAATTATTATGAAGAAAAACTGTGATGTTCTGGTCGAAATTACAAAAGAACGTATTGAAAATTATTTACAAGAATGTTACTGGAGAGTTGCAAGGCTTAATGTTGATGGTGCCGATAATGATAAAAAATACATTGGAACACCATTAAAATTCTTAGAAAATAATCAAGTTAAAATTAGAGTTGAAGGTGAATTTGTTACAGGAACTTACGATGTTTTAGCTTACAATTCTAACGGTTTTGTGCTTCAAATTCAAATAGATGGTCGCCCTTATTTACAATTAGAGTGGTTTGTAACTGTTTTAGAAGAAGGCCTAATAAAATTAGAAAACTTAGGAAATCGTGACGATAAAATGGTACTAAAGCGTCATTGTTTTGATACTGATGATGATGTTAAGTTTATCGACGCCATGTTAATTCAAGGTGCTTGGGAAGTAGCGTATTACCAAGATGCAAATGTTGATAAAACAGATATTTTTTACAATTATACCTTTAACTTTAAAGTAACAGGTAGAGTAGAAGTAGCAAACCCTAACGGTGTGTCGGTAGTAAATGGATCATGGTTGTCTTATCGCGATGAAGGTTTGTATTTAGGACTTTACTTTAAAGATAACGAGCCTTTTAATATTTTAAATCACCGTTGGAAAATTCTTGAAATTGCAGAAGGTAGAATAGAAGTAAAAGATTTAGCTGCCGATGGTAGTATAGAACGCATTTTAGTTCTGGAAAAGAAAAGTTAATTTGTTTTTGGTTGATAGAAGGAACACTAGAATTTCGATTTTTGGTTAATTAACTCAGTTTCCTTTTACAAAGGCTGTCAAAATTATTGTTTTGATGGCCTTTTTTTATTTCCGCGAAAGCGTTAACCCAGAATAATTTATTAGCGATTTTATAATTAACAGGTTTTTAAATACAAGGCAATTCACTAAATTTGCACTTCTTAAAATTTCAAGATAATTATGTTTAATAATTTAAGCGATAAATTAGATAAAGCCTTACACGTATTAAAAGGGCATGGGAGTATTACCGAAGTAAATGTTGCCGAAACCTTAAAAGAAGTTAGAAGAGCCTTACTCGATGCCGACGTTAACTTCAAAATAGCCAAAGAATTTACCAATAAAGTAAAGGAAAAAGCACTTGGGCAAAACGTATTAACGACGTTACAGCCAGGGCAATTAATGGTTAAAATTGTAAAAGATGAGTTAACCGAACTTATGGGTGGCGATGCCGAAGGTATTAATTTATCGGGTACGCCTAGCGTAATTTTAATGTCTGGTTTACAAGGTTCGGGTAAAACGACTTTTTCTGGTAAACTGGCTAATTATCTTAAAAATAAGAAAACCAAAAAGCCGCTTTTAGTAGCTTGTGATGTGTATCGTCCTGCGGCGATCGATCAGCTTCATGTAGTCGGAGAGCAAATAGGTGTTGAGGTGTTTAGCGATAGAGGAAATAACGATCCTGTGGCTATTTCGCAAGCGGCAATTGCACATGCAAAGTCTAACGGACATAACGTCGTAATTATCGATACCGCTGGTCGTTTAGCTGTAGATGAAGCGATGATGACCGAAATATCGAACATCCATAAAGCCATCAACCCGCAAGAAACCTTATTTGTTGTTGATTCTATGACAGGGCAAGATGCAGTTAATACAGCAAAAGCCTTTAACGATGTCTTGAATTTTGACGGTGTTATCCTTACTAAATTAGATGGTGATACACGTGGTGGTGCGGCTATTTCTATTAAATCTGTAGTTAATAAACCAATAAAGTTTATTGGTACAGGTGAAAAAATGGATGCGATTGATGTGTTTTATCCATCACGTATGGCCGATCGTATTTTGGGTATGGGTGATGTGGTGTCGCTTGTTGAGCGTGCTCAAGAGCAATTCGATGAGCAAGAAGCCAGAAAGCTGCAAAAGAAAATTGCGAAAAATCAGTTTGGTTTCGACGATTTCTTAAATCAAATCCAGCAAATTAAGAAAATGGGTAACATGAAAGACCTTATGGGCATGATACCTGGTGCTGGAAAAATGCTTAAAGATGTTGACATTGATGATGATGCTTTTAAAGGTATTGAAGCCATTATTCATTCTATGACACCAGGAGAGCGTTCAACGCCTTCAGTTTTAAATGCAAGCAGAAAGAAGCGTATAGCAAAAGGATCTGGAACATCGGTTCAAGAGGTAAATCAGTTATTAAAACAATTTAACCAAATGAGCAAAATGATGAAAATGATGCAAGGCGGTGGCGGCAAAAAGATGATGCAAATGATGAAGAATATGCGATAGGATTTTAGTTTACAGTCTCAGTCTCAGTCTCAGTTTCTTTGAATTATGGATTTTAAAGATTTGTTAGCATATAAAAAGGCATTCGATTTGGCGATGAATATTTATAAAGTGTCTAAAACGTTTCCGAAAGAAGAGACTTATTCACTAACCGATCAAATTAGAAGAAGTTCAAGGTCAGTTTGTGCTAATATGGCTGAAGCTTATAGAAAACGAATATATCCGAAGTATTTTATTAGTAAACTAACTGATGCTGATGGTGAAAATTCCGAAACAAGTACGTGGCTAGATTTTGCTTTGAATTGTGATTATATTTCAAAAGAAATGTATGTTGACTTAACAAATCAAGGAAATGAGATTGGAAAACTAATAAATTATATGATTAAAAATCCACATAAATTTGGGGTTAAAACTGAAAGCTAAAACTTATAAAGTAACCAGTTTGCAAGCATGATTAACTGTTGACTGCTACTGCGACTGAAAACTATTAAATATGACAATCTTAGACGGTAAAAAAGTAAGTAACGACATAAAAAACGAAATTGCAGAACATGTATCTGCAATGGTGTCAAAAGGAGAAAAAGTGCCTCATTTGGCCGCAGTTTTAGTGGGCAGCGACGGTGCGAGTATGACGTATGTAAACGCCAAAGTAAAAGCCTGTGAAAAAATAGGTTTTAAATCGACGCTTATTGAGTTACCAGAATACACATCGGAAGAAGAATTACTTGAAACAATAAACAAGTTAAACACCGATAGCGATATTGATGGTTTTATAGTGCAATTACCGTTACCGGAACAAATTGATGAGCAAAAAGTATTGATGGCTATCGATCCTGATAAAGATGTTGATGGTTTTCACCCAACAAACGTGGGACGTATGGCTTTAGATTTGCCAACCTTTTTACCTGCAACGCCTTACGGTATTATGGAATTACTAGAGCGTTACCAAGTTGAAACTTCAGGTAAAAACGTTGTGGTTATGGGGCGTAGCCATATTGTTGGTCGCCCAATGAGTATTTTAATGAGCCAGAAACGTAAAGCGGGCGATGCTACGGTTACCGTGGTGCATAGTCGTTCTAAAAACTTAAAAGAAATTACTTTAGGTGCCGATATTATTGTAGCTGCTATTGGTATTTCAGAGTTTTTAACAGGCGATATGGTAAAAGAAGATGTTGTGGTTATCGATGTTGGTATTACACGTGTGCCAGACCAAACCAAAAAGAATGGTTACCGATTGGCAGGCGATGTACATTTTGAAAGCGTAAGCAAAAAGGCAAGCTACATTACACCAGTTCCTGGAGGTGTTGGCCCAATGACGATTGCGATGCTGTTAAAAAACACGCTACTAGCTAGAGAGCGTCACGGATAGAGAAGTTATCAAAACAAAAAAATATAAAAGGAATTAGCGTTGTGTTAATTCCTTTTTCGCGTTTTAGGTGTAAATGTTTTTGTAGAATGTTCTAAAAGCTTGTTCAAGTTTGTAAACTCGTCTTTAGTTAACTCACGATATTTTCCAATGGGCATATCGAGGTTTATATTCATAATTCTAACGCGTTTTAAGGTTTGTACTTCGTAGTTTAAATAGCTGCACATGCGTCTAATCTGTCGGTTTAAACCTTGCGTTAAAATAATTTTGAATTTGTAGGTGCCTAATTTTTCAACCTTACATTTTTTAGTAGTTTGCTTTAATTCTTCTAAATAAATACCACCACGCATGCGCTCTAAAAAGGTTTGCGAAATAGGCTTATCAACGGTAACAACATATTCTTTTTCGTGGTTGTTGCTGGCGCGAAGAATTTTATTAACGATGTCACCATCATCGGTTAATAGAATTAAACCTTCACTCGGTTTGTCGAGTCTTCCAATAGGGAAAATACGTTTGTGATAGTTTATAAAATCTATAATGTTGTCTTTTTCAATATTGGTATCTGTAGTACAAACAATACCAACAGGTTTATTGAAGGCTAAATACACAAAACGGTCTTTCGTGTTTTTAATAATTTCGCCATCAACGGCAACCACATCGTTGGGCGCCACTTTGGTTCCCATTTCGGGTACAACACCGTTTAGGGTTACTCGTCCTGCATCAATAAGTTTATCGGCTTCTCGCCTTGAGCAATAGCCAACTTCACTTAAATACTTGTTTAATCGTGTTAAATTATCGCTCAAAACTTAGTTGTTTATAAAGTTAATTATAGCATCATCAATACTGTCATCTTTCAACCCGTGACCAAAACCTTCGGTGGTTTTTAAAGTTGAATTTTTATAGTTTCGTGCAATAAGTTCGGCTTCATCGTAGCCAATAACTTTATCTTCTTTATCATGAATAATTAAACCTTCAGTTTCTATCTTTTTAGAAAAATTGGCCGATGAAAAATAGGCGGTTTCATTGTCGAAACGTTCTTCAACAATCTTATTTAACCCTTTTTCAATCTTACTGTTATACTTCAGCATCTTTACATAACTTTTAAAGATTTTTGTAAATTCTGAAGGCGCTCCAAGAAGCACTAATTTTTCTAAAGATTTTAATTGATGATTATGCTGAAAAAATACGGAAGCCATACCACCAACCGAATGCCCAATGATGATGTGAGGCTGATAATGATTAGCCACAACATTTATAAACTCGGAATATAAAATGGCGTTTAATTGCGTGCCTCCCGATTTTCCGTGAGCAGGACCATCGAGCGCCACAATATTGTAGTCGAATTTTTGAAGTTTGTTAATTAATACTTTCCAACGGTAACTGTTGCTTTCCCAACCATGAGCAAGTAAAATAGTTTTACCGTTTCCTGGCCAATGATAAGTTTGTATGCTTGTGCCGTTGAGGTCAAGCTGAATTTGCTTTGCGGTATTTAAAAACTCGTTTTGCTTTTCAAGAATTTTACCTTTACGCGGCGTCATAAAAATATCTAAAGCTTTTAAAGTCGCGTATTTAGGCGCAATAAAGCTGATAGTATTTAGCGAGGTGCCAATAATTTTAGGTAAGTTTCTTTTAATAATCTTTTTCATGTTCTAATCTTCTCTATGAACCAAATCCATTGAAAAGGCGGGTAAACAAATGGCTAAATATTCGCAAGCCTCCGTAAAAGGATTGGAATATTGTACTCGTGTGTTTTTCTCGATTTTAATAGATTGTCCTGCTTGCAAAGTTACAACCTCGTCTTCAATTATAAATTGTTTTTTGCCTTTTATAATAAAAGTGTACTCGTCGAATTCTGGTGTTTGGAACGGTTCGCTCCAACCAGGAGGCGCAATCATGTGAGCTATACTTATTTGCGAATCGCCATTGGTGGCATTACCAAAATGTTCTTTTATGGTTTTGCCGTCGGTAGTTGGCACAAAAAACGGATTATCCTGAATAGTATATTTTTTTGGTTTCATAACTTTAATGGTCTTTCATGGGTTTGCGCTTTATCATACCACCTTTTAAATCTTTTACAACACCCATAATTACAAAAGCTTGCTTGTCGATTTTGTCAATCTCGGTTTCTAATTTCGCGAGTTCTAAACGGGTAACTACCGTGTAGATAATATCTTTGTCGTAACTTTTTCCGTTAGTTCCAAATCCGCCTTTGCCCGCATAAATTGTACAAGCGCGACGTAGTTTTTCGGTAATCATGTGTTGTAGCGCTTCATGTTTGGTGGAAATGATGGTAACGCCAACATATTCTTCAACGCCATCAACTACAAAATCTACAGTTTTGGCTGCCGAGAGATAGGTTAAAATCGCGTACAAAGCAATTTCAATAGATAGCGTGTAAGCGCCTACCGAGAAAATCAAAATATTAATGAGTAGTAATACATCACCAATGGTTAACGAGAATTTTCGGCTTAAAAAAATAGCTAACACTTCGGTGCCGTCGATAACGCTGCCACCTCGCATGGACATGCCAATACCTAAGCCCAAGAAAAATCCGCCAAAAACCGAAATTAAAAGTTTATCGTGGGTAATTATAGGATACTCTACAAAGTGAACCACAATAGCTAATAGCGCGATGGCCGAAATACTTTTTAAAGCAAATTTTACGCCTATGGTGCGCGATGCTAAAATGATAAAAGGCAAGTTTACCAAAACCAGTAAAATACCTAAATGAAGATTGGTAATGTTGGTTAAAAGTAGCGAAATACCAGTGGCACCGCCGTCAATAAAATTGTTCGGTAATAAAAAACCTTTTAAGCCAAAACCTGCTGAAAACACGCCAAGAGCGATAAAAAAATATTCTTTTATGGCATGCGTAAATTCTACCTGAAGGTTTCTTACCAAAGGCACTAATTCTTTCTTGCTAATGCCTTTTTTGCTTTTTTGTTTAGCTGAAAGACGTTTGCGAGCAATATCGACCAGTATCTTTGATAAGAAAGGATTCATATAGATTTATAAAGATTACCAGTTGATGAAAAAGTATTTAATTTTTGCGTTATCTGGAATGTGTGTTTCTTCAATTTGAAGTTTCATATCGAATCTTAAATTCGCAGGAAGTTCTTCTTTACTAATTGCAAAACTGGCATTTAATTCGTTTACGGTAACTAAAACAGAATTAATCAAATTACTGATTTTAGATATTTTGTATGCCGAAGAGATATCTTTAAACGTGCTTAAGGTTGAAATGTCTTTATCGGTTTTAAAGCGCTCATCTACTATTTGAACACTTTTTATTACCGATGTAGAATCAAGAATACGCTCCGGTGTTAATACAAGAAGTTTGTTGCCTCCTTTTTCAAAAATTTCTATGGTATTGATGTCTCCCGAAAATTCTTCGCCACTTTCAAAATTAGCAATAGAATCGTTAGCAAAAATGGATTTTAAGTCTTTTACCTGAGTGGAATCGGTTAGTAAACCAATGTTTTGTTTTTCAACTTTAAAAGGATCTTGCTCGTTTTTACAACTTGTAAAAATTAGGGATAGGGCAATGGTGCCGAAAAGTAAATTTCGCATTAAAATAAGGGTGTTAATTATTATAGTTTTGGTGCCTTGTGGCTTATTTTTTCATCACTTTGGTTAAAATACCAAATACGCTACGTATAAAAGTGGCGCTGGTAAGTACTTTAACAACAGGATTCATTCTGGTGCTGCTTCTACGTCTTGTTGTTGTAGTTTTCTTTTTAGCTTCAGCTTTTTTTAGGGCTTCTTGTTCTTTCTTAGCTTTCTCTTTTGCTTCTTCGGCTTCGGCAGCTTCAATTTTTTTGTTTAGCATTTCGTAAGCACTCTCACGATCTACCGTTTCGTTGTATTTTTTAACGAGTTTAGAACCTCCTAAAAGGTTATTTAATTCGCTATCGGTTAAAACATCCATGCGACTCATTGGTGCACGCATCATGGTGGCAGCGAGCGGCGTTGGTCGGCCTTTTTCATCTAAAGCAGAAACTAGAGCTTCACCAGTTCCAAGCGAAGTGAGTACTTCGGCTGTATCGTAATAATCGCTATCGGGATAGTTTTGAGCCGTTAGTTTGATGGCTTTTCTATCTTTTGCTGTAAATGCACGTAAGGCATGCTGAATTTTTAATCCTAATTGCCCTAAAACTTCTTCGGGAACATCGGTTGGGTTTTGCGTTACAAAATATAAACCAACGCCTTTACTACGAATGAGTTTTACAATACTTTCAATTTGATTTAATAGGGCTTTTGAAGCTTCTTTAAAAATTAAATGCGCTTCATCAATAAATAAAACCAATTCTGGTCTGCCACTATCGCCTTGTTCTGGGAATGTAGAATATATTTCGGCCAATAAACTCAACATAAACGTTGAGAATAGTTTCGGGCGATCTTGAATATCGGTTAATCTTAAAATATTAATGTAGCCGCGACCTTCGTCGTTTACACGTAATAAATCTTCAACATCGAAAGAAGTTTCACCAAAAAATAAATCGGCGCCTTGTTGTTCGAGTTCTACAATTTTTCTTAGGATAGCACCCGTTGAAGCGGTAGAAATGCGTCCGTAAGCTTCAGTAAATTCGGCTTTACCTTCTTGAGTGGCGTATTGTAGAATCTTTTTAAAATCTTTTAAATCTAAAAGCGGCAATTTGTTATCGTCGCAATACTGAAAAATAACCGATACAATACCCGATTGTGTTTCGGTTAAATCTAAAATTCTAGACAATAATACAGGTCCGAATTCACTAATGGTGGCACGTAAACGCACGCCATCTTGTTCCGATAAGGTTAAAATCTCAACAGGAAACGCTTTGGCTTCAAAAGGCAAACCAATTTTTTCCATGCGCTCATCAATCTTAACATGTCCTGGGCTTGGTTGTGCTAATCCGCTTAAATCACCTTTAATATCCATGAGTAAAACAGGAACGCCTTTATCACTTAAATTTTCGGCTAATACTTGAAGCGATTTCGTTTTTCCGGTACCAGTAGCACCCGCAATTAAACCATGACGATTCATTGTTTTTAGCGGAATTTTTACGTGGGCGTCGGTTATGGTTTCGCCATCAAGCATTGCAGAACCAACGGGAATAAACTCACCTTTTGTAGTGTTGCCTTCTACGATGTAATTAAAAAAAGTGTCCTTGTTGCTCATCTTCTAAAATTTGTATAAAAATACACGAAAAAAGAAGAAGAAAAAAAATGGTATAGGTTAAAGTCGCTATTAATTTTTAACAACTAATGTTTTTAATTTGCCTTTAAATTGAATGTGAAAACCTTAAGTTTTGCGTAAAACTTATGTGTATATTTGCAACCTATGAAAAATGACGTGAAAGAATTGGTAAACAAGGGTGAAATGTTGCCTTTAATGGAAGAATTTTACACCATACAAGGTGAAGGTTTTTACAAAGGTACTGCCGCCTATTTTATTCGTATTGGTGGATGTGATGTAGGGTGTCATTGGTGCGATGTAAAAGAAAGTTGGAATGCCAATTTGCATCCGCCAACAGAAATTGTTAAAATAGTTGAAAACGCAAAAAAATATAGCGACACTATTGTAATTACTGGAGGCGAACCTTTAATGTGGGATATGGAACCTTTAACGAGTCAGCTTAAATCTGAAGGTTTAAAAACACACATTGAAACTTCTGGTGCTTATAAATTAACAGGTGTTTGGGATTGGATTTGTTTATCGCCAAAAAAAATGAAGTTACCAACCGAAGAAGTTTCGGCTAAAGCCAACGAATTAAAAGTCATTGTTTACAATAAAGATGATTTTCGCTTCGCGGAAGAACAAGCAGCCAAAGTAAATAGCGATTGCATTTTGTATTTACAACCAGAATGGAGCAAGCGCGATAAAGTTGTGCCGTTAATTGTAGATTACGTTATGGCAAACCCAAAATGGAAGGTGTCGCTGCAAACACATAAATATTTAAATATTCCTTAAAAAAATAAAGACCTGTCAGGTTTTAAAAACCTAACAGGTCTGTGAAATAAAATTGTCAATAGGTTAATACCTAATTTCTTGAGTTTTTATTTAACCGGAACAGCAACTCTTGTGGTATCCCAAGCTAAATACATCTTGCCACCATCAAACGCAATAGAAAAAGCTTCCACAGCATCGCCAGTAGTAACAGGTGCTTTTACGCGTAAAACGTCTTTGCTTTCGCTGTAATTGTATGAGCCCCAAACATCGGTATCGTTACTTAAAATTATAGTCCATTCGCTTTCTCCAGGAATGGTGTATAACGCATATGTTCCTGCTTTTACGGCTTTACCTCCAAAGGTGACATCTTTGTAAAATTTAATTTCGGCAGCTTCGTTAGCGCCTGTACGCCATACTTTTCCGTTAGGAGCTAATTTGTCTAAACTTCGACCTTTTAATTGCGGACGACTGTAAATTACTTTGGCAGTTGGTGTTTCGTTGCGACTTGCACGTAAATATGAAATATCTAACGGACTAGCATCTAATTTTGCAAATTTCTGTGCTTGCATGTTAAGTGACATAAATAAAGCTAAAGCACATGTAATTGTGGTTATTACAGCTGATTTTTTCATAAGTTTTGATTTTTTAAGTTGTTATAGAAAGCTAAAGGTAGTTTTTATAGTCTTAAAGTTTTTATAAAAGTTGTGGTTGCGTGTTAAAGTTTAAATTGCACACTTGTAAAAATTTGCTTAATTTTTAGGTTTATGAGGCGGTACGCGTTTCCATGTTTCGTGGTTCCATTGCTCACCATCAAAGCTAAAGGTAAGGTTTAGTGTGTTCGCGTTAGGTAAGTGGTATTTAATAAATGAATCTTTACCACTGTAATAGGGATTTAAGTAAAGCTCTGCGATGTGTTCTGTTAAGGTGCTGTCTGAAGTGATTTTGTATGTGCCATATTGACCAATTGAAGTACCTTTTATTGAGTTTACGAACGTGTAATAAGTGCCGTCTGGATTTACAACTTTATAGTTTCCTGTAAAATAGTCTTTAACTTCGCCGCTAGCGCTTTTTACAGTTACAAACTGTTGCCATATTCCAACTATAGATTTTGAGGTTGGAATATGAATTTGTTCTCCTTGAGCTAAACTTAGTAAGCTGCTTAAGCATATGCTTGCCGTAAATAAATATTGAAGTGGTTTAATAATCATGTCTTGTGGGTTTAGTTGGAGTAGGACAACCTAGTTCTATTAATTTTTTTTAATCTTACGTTCAAATCTTCTTTTTGTTCTTCCAAATGCTGTCGATTCCCATTCAGAATCAAAGCCTTTCCAAAAGACACGTATTTTTACCATTCCATCTTGATAAATTAAAAAAGTCATATCATCGTATTGAAAAAACATATTGTTGTTATCTGAATCTTGTGAAAGGTATTTAGATTCATTATTAATATAGTTATCTATTCTTCTTAGGATTTCTAAGGCATTTTCTTCAGGCAGGTTTTTAAACGCGTATGCTTGGTAAACAACACCATTGTCATTCCAGTAATCACCATAAAAACCGAGAACAAGACCTGTTATATTTTTTTTCTCATAATTGTAGACCAATGAAGTTAATTCTCCAGATGAAGCAGCCGCTAATGGATCTATTTGAAATTTTGTTAGTTCTGGTTTTACTCCTATTATTTGGGTCATGACGTATTCTTTTGCTTTATAAAGCGCTGTATTTTTACTAAATTCTTTCGCGAAGAATATATCTGAATTTTCAGGAAATTGGGAATATGAAATAGTTGAAATGAACAGAGTCGCAAAAAGTAATTTGATTTTCATAGCCGAGTTTAAATGTGTTTCAAGTATGTTGTTATGTGAGAAATTTTGATTTTAGAATTATAACTACGTTATAGTTCTCTCGTAAATATAACCATTTCAGAATAAAAAAATCCCGACAAAACTGTCAGGATTTTAAGGGAGATTTTTTTGTCATTCCGACGATATGAGGAATCTCATAGCGTAATGAGATTTCTCAACTTTGTTAGAAATAACAAGTATTATTCTCAATTTATTTGTTTCGCATCACCTTCACATTCATTTCTTCTACTTTTTTATCGGATAGTAGAGATGGTGCACCAAATAGTAAATCGTCGCTAGTACCTGTTTTTGGGAATGCCATAACCTCACGAATGGATGTTTTCTTTTCTAAAATCATCATCAATCGGTCTACGCCCCAAGCAATACCGCCGTGTGGTGGTGCGCCATAGTGGAAGGCTTTGTACATGGTGCCAACGCTTTTAAGCATTTCCTCTTTATTGTAGCCCATGTTTTTATAAGTGGCTTCTAAAATTTCAGGTTTGTGGGCACGAACCGAGCCGCCGCCAATTTCGTAACCGTTAAGAATTAAATCGTATTGCTGCGCGATGATGCTTCCTATTTCTTCTTCCTTGCCATTCATGTGTTTTTCTATGTCGTAAACGGCTGGCATCGAGAACGGGTTGTGGGTAAAGGTCCAACGACCTTCATCGGTCTTTTCGAACATCGGGAAGTCAATTACCCAAGCAGGTCTTAATTCCTTTGGATTAATTAATTTTAGCATTTTTCCTAACTCTTGTCGAACGGCATCCAAGGCTTTATTGGCTGTGTCGTAATCGGCAGCAGAGAAAAACACTATATCGCCCACTTGAGCGATTGTAGTTTCAATTATTTTGCTGGCAATATGTTCACCTAAAAATTTAATTATTGGTGATTGTAAGTCGTTTTCGTTTACAATAATATAGGCTAAACCACCCAAACCATGTTGTTGGGCAAGTGTGGTTAGTTTTTCAATTTGTCCTTTTGATAGACGCTTTTTACCTTGTTCTTCAGCTGAAACTTTTATGCATTTCACAATACCGCCATCTTCAATAGGTTTGCTAAATACTTGGAATGTGGTGTCTTTAACAATATTGGTAATGTCTTGAAGTTTTAAACCAAAGCGTAAATCTGGACGGTCACAACCGTAAGAATCCATCGCTTCTTTATAGGTTAACACTTCAAACGGACGTAAAATCCATTTTTTGCCATATATTTTGGTGACAATCGTGTTAAACATTTTGGTGTTTAAATCTATAATTTGCTGCATGCTGGCGTAAGCCATTTCAATATCGAGCTGTGTAAATTCTGGTTGGCGATCACCACGAGAATCTTCGTCTCTAAAACAACGGGCTAACTGAAAATACTTTTCGTAACCACTCACCATTAGCATTTGCTTAAATTGTTGTGGCGCTTGCGGTAAGGTGTAAAATGCTCCGGCTTGTTTACGCGATGGTACAATAAATTCGCGCGCACCTTCATCGGTTCCTGCGCTTAAAATTGGTGTTTCAATTTCAAGGAAGTCTTCCTCGTCTAAAATGTCGCGTAATAGTTTTATAACCTTGTGGCGGTTAACAATAGTACGACGCACATCGTTATTTCTATGATCTAAAAATTTATATTGAAAACGCACATTTTCGTTCGATTTTGTAGCGCGTTTTATCTCAAAAGGCAGTGTTCTAGATAGGTTTAAAATATCTAAATCACTCGCTTCTAACTCAATTTTACCTGTGCGTAAACTTGGGTTGTAATCGTCTTCTTTACGCTGTACAATGTTACCCGAAACTGTAATTACCGATTCTGGTTTCAGTTTTACTAAATCGTCTAAATTAGCAAACGATTCGCGACTTAAACGCACTTGGAAAATCTCGGTGCTAGAATCGCGTAAATCTATAAATATTAATTCACCATGATCACGAACACTCGATACCCAACCTGCAAACGTAACTTTGGTATTTATACTTTCGTTGTCAATATCGGTGATTAAATGCGTACGGTATTCATCTTTTATTACAAGCGGAATTTCGGGTAATATTTCTTCTTGTTGTTTGTTTGTTTTATTGGCTTCGACTGCGCTCAGCTTGACACTATTTGTGCTTCCGTCTTCAGTCTTCGTGCTTCCGTCAGCATTACCTGCTAACTGCTTTAAAA
Organism: Neotamlana nanhaiensis; assembly: GCF_000943555.1. Classification (GTDB taxonomy): domain Bacteria; phylum Bacteroidota; class Bacteroidia; order Flavobacteriales; family Flavobacteriaceae; genus Neotamlana; species Neotamlana nanhaiensis. The sequence goes on from NZ_JTDV01000008.1 coordinate 187,244, forward strand.
TACCCTCACGAATTACTTTACCCGAAGCGCCTTTGCCAATAATACCAATAACTTTACCTACTAAAATACCTGCTTTTCCTTGGTTTCCAGATGTAATATCGCTTGCAATAGCATCGTTTTCGCTGATGACTTTAGCAATGGCGTCTTGAATTTTTTCTTCGGAAATGGTATTCGCTTCAAAATAAGATTGGTAATCGAATTTAGCATCGTCTAACAACGATTTTATAGCGTTTTGAGCTAAAACTGGCGTTACTTTTTCCGCTTTAAATAGACTGAAAATTTCAATGAAATCCTGAATGTTTTCAATCTTGCTGTAATCTTCTGCTTTTACATTGTTAGTTAATGTTTTGGCAACAAATGACGGGTCTTGAAGCGCATTGTTTATAGTAACAAAGGTTTCTGAACGTAAACTATCAGCTGTAAAAAACTTGGCATCTTGTGGTAAAACACCGCCGCCAATTAAAATAGATTCTACGGCAAATGGTAAAGCGCTTAAATCGACATCGATACTCTCGATAACCGATTTTATATTTACAAAAGGTAAATCGGGCTCCGAAATAAATCGGTAATCGGCCTCATATTCCTTTTTACGCATGGTTTTGGTTTGCTTTAAATCGGCATCAAAAAGTACGGTGGTTTGGTCTGGCCTAAACGCATTGTTTTCGATGTAATAGTTAAGCTGTTTTTCAACTTCTTCCTTTAAAGCGTCAACCATAAACTTAAACGAGTTTAAGTTTTTTATTTCGGTTCTTGGGTTTAAATCGTTGCTGTTTTTTTTACGTAATGATACCGAAACATCCGATTTAAATTCACCTTTCTCTAAGTTCGCTTCAGAAATTTTTAAATTTTGAACGATGCGTTGTATGTACTGCGCATAGGTTGAAGCATCTTCGATATGGCGAATACATGGATCGGTAACAATTTCAATTAGCGGTACGCCAGCTTTGTTAAAATCGACTAACGATACCTTTTTTTCATGCATTAATTTAGCAGCATCTTCCTCAATATGCACCTGCGTTAAACTTACGGTAAACTGGCTGCCATCGTTACGAAAACACGATACTTTACCATCTGGAATTACAGGGTTATGAAACTGCGTAATTTGTATGTTTTTTGGGTTGTCTGGGTATTCGTAATGTTTTCTGTCCCAGGAAATCACCTCATTTTTAAACGATGATTCTACCGCTTTGCCAAAATAAATAGCCTTGGTAACAGCATCTTTATTTACAGCGGGTAAAACACCCATTTGTCCTGTACAAACCGAACAAATATTTTGGTTTGGGGTTTCAATTTCTTGGTTAGGACAAGAACAAAATAACTTTGTTTTTGTGTTTAAGCGTACGTGGGTTTCTAGCCCTATAACGAGTTCTAAATCGTGTTTGTCTAACAGTTGGTTTAATTGTTCTAGCTCCATTATATCGTGTCTTTTAAGAAGTTAGCAAACTTCAAAACAAGTTCGTCGTTTTGTTTAGCGGCTGTAATTTGTAAGCCAGTTTCGGTGCCTTGTGGCACGGTTAAGGTTGGTAATTGGCCAAGGCTAAAACCAACGGTGTAAGCATCGCTTAAATACATGGCGTGCGGATCTTTTAAACTATCGCCAATTTTTGGTGGCCTGTTTGGTGTAACAGGCGAAAGTATGATGTCTACCTTTTTAAAGTCGTCTTCAAAATTGTTGGCAATAGCATCGCGAAGCGCCAAACCTTTTAAATAAATAGCATCCGAAAATCCTTGAGAAAGCACTTGGTTACCACCAACAATGCGGCGTTTGGTTTCTTCAGAGAAGTTTTCCGATCGTGTTACGGCATAGGTTTCTTTTAAATTTTCGGCTTCAATACGGTTGCCGTAGTTGGTGCCATCTAAACGCGATAGGTTAGAGGCGGTTTCGGCCATTGCCAAAGTATAATAGGTAGAAACTAAGGTGTTCGATTCAAAGAAATCTAAAGTTTTTACCTCAATGCCTTTGGCTTTTATTTTTTCTATTGCTGAAAGAAAATCGGCTTTAATTTCAGGTGAAATCGCATCGCTCTCAATAAAATTTTTAAAATATCCAACGGTTTTTATGCCTTCGGAAGTTTTAATAGCATCGGCATCAATTTCCGCGGAAGCGTAAGTGGTTTGATCTTTAACATCTTTACCACTCATGGCGTTTAGTACAATGCGAATATCTTCAACCGATTTGGCGATTGGTCCAACACAATCTGTAGACGAGGCGTAAGCCATAATGCCGTAGCGCGAAATGCGACCGTAAGTAGGTTTTAAACCGTAAATATTGTTGTAGCCAGCGGGTTGTCGGATAGAACCACCTGTATCGCCACCAATAGAAAATACCGTATAATCTTTAGCGACGTTTACTGCCGAACCACCACTAGAACCACCACCAACAAGTTCTGGGTTTATGGCATTTTTTACAGCGCCAAAAATGGTGTTCTCGCTCGATGATCCATGACCAAAACTATCGCAATTTTCTTTAACTAAAGGAATAGCACCAGCATCTAATAATTTTTGAATTGCCGTTGCTGTATAAGCCGATTTATAGTTTTTAAGCAAATTAGAACTGGCTGTTGTAGTTGTGCCTTGCACCATGTAAACATCTTTAATGCCAAATGGGATGCCTTCTAAAAGCCCGATGGTTTCACCGTTAACAATTTTTTCGTCTACTTTTGCAGCCAATTTTAAAGCTTTGTCGCTTAGTAAACTGTTTACGGTGTTGTTAGTATTTTGGCTTAAAAGTGCTAGCTTTTCTTTAACCAAAGCCGTACAACTAATGGTTTTATTAACGAGTTGTTGATGTATTTTTAGTATTTGTGAACTCATATTATTCTTCAATTACTTTAGAAACCACTAAATAGCCGTTTTTCTCTTTTGGGAAATTTTCGATGATGATTTGTTTCTCCTCAATAGAGCTTTCTATAACAACATCATCGCGTAAATCGTTAATCGATACACTGTTTTTCTCTAAATTATTTGAGTTATCGCTGTTAATTTCAGCATTTTTAATCGTTTCAAACAACTTGTTTACAGCTTCGCTTGGTTGTGCGCCCTTAATACTCGACAGAATATCGACCGTCATTAACTTACTCATGGTAACTTGTTTTGCATTAAAAAAGCCTTCCATATTTGGAAGGCTTTTTATATTCTTTTTAAACAATAACCTTCCGAACCCTAAAAATTAGGATTATTGAAATTATTATTGTTGTTATTGTTTTTCATTATATTTTACTTGCCCCAAAGATATGTAGAAATAAAGGATTAGGCACAATTTTTATGTATATACTAACAGATATTTCTGTTTTGTTAAAAAATGGTTTTATTCTTTTTGTTTTTTTTATTGATTTAGCGTTTTAGTAAATATGTATTTAATTTTATGTGAAAATTTGAAACTTGAATAAAGCTGTAAGAATTATGTATAAACAGCAATTTGTAAATAGTCGATTTAAGCTAATTTTTGTCAGTTTTATATTTTGAAGATTAAGGCTGAAATAGGTAATGCTTTATTTAAAGTCATTTTTAAGCGATTTAAGACACTTTTGTTTTAATTAACAATTGTTGATAATTTTATGCTTGAGTCGATAAAAAGCTTTTTAAAAGGGCTTTTATTTTGTATATTTGTTTGTCTTACAAAGATGCTCACAAAAGCATCTTTTTTTATGTGAGATTTACCCAAATAAATAAGAAAATAAAATTATAATGAGCGAAGAAGCAAAAGACGAGCAGAAGAAAGGACAATATTCTGCCGATAGTATTCAGGCGTTAGAAGGTATGGAGCATGTACGCATGCGTCCGTCGATGTACATTGGAGATGTAGGTGTACGCGGTTTACATCATTTAGTTTACGAGGTTGTAGATAACTCTATTGATGAAGCTTTAGCAGGACATTGTGATACTATAACAGTTACTATTAATGAAGATAACTCGATAACTACCGAAGATAATGGTCGTGGTATTCCTGTTGGTTTACATAAAAAAGAAGGCGTATCTGCACTTGAGGTTGTAATGACCAAAATTGGTGCTGGTGGTAAATTCGATAAAGATTCCTATAAAGTTTCTGGTGGTTTACACGGTGTTGGTGTAAGTTGTGTTAACGCTTTATCTGTAAGTTTAAAAGCAACCGTACATCGAGAAGGTAAAATTTGGGAACAAGAGTACGAGCGTGGTAAAACGCTTTATCCTGTTAAAACCATTGGTGAGTCTGATAAAACAGGAACAACAGTTACTTTTAAACCAGATCCGCAAATATTTCAGCAAACTTTAGTTTATAATTACGAAACGCTTTCTAGTAGAATGCGTGAGTTAGCCTATCTTAATAAAGGTATTACAATTGTAATGACCGATATGCGTGAGAAAGATGAAGAAGGTAATGTGCTAACCGAAACGTTTCATTCTGAGGAAGGCTTAACCGAATTTGTAAAATACTTAGATGGTAACCGTGAGCCTTTAATGAAAGATGTTATTGCTTTTGAAGGAGAGAAAAATGGTGTTCCAGTTGAAGTAGCTATGGTTTACAACACCAGTTATGCTGAAAATTTACATTCGTATGTAAACAATATTAATACGCATGAAGGTGGTACACACCTTTCAGGATTCCGTCGTGGTTTAACCCATACTTTAAAAAAGTACGCCGATGCTTCTGGATTGTTAGATAAATTAAAGTTTGAAATTTCTGGAGACGATTTCCGTGAAGGTTTAACCGCAATTGTATCGGTAAAAGTTGCTGAGCCACAATTTGAAGGGCAAACCAAAACTAAATTAGGAAACCGTGAGGTGTCTGCATCTGTAAGTCAGGCCGTATCCGAAATGCTTACCGATTATTTAGAGGAACATCCAGACGATGCTAAAACCATTGTACAAAAAGTAATTCTTGCAGCACAAGCGCGTCATGCAGCGCAAAAAGCTCGCGAAATGGTACAGCGTAAAACGGTAATGAGTATTGGTGGTTTACCTGGTAAATTAAGTGATTGCTCGGAGCAAGATCCTGCAAAATGTGAAGTGTTTTTAGTTGAGGGTGATTCGGCAGGTGGAACTGCAAAACAAGGTCGCGATCGTAATTTTCAAGCCATTTTACCATTACGTGGTAAGATTTTAAACGTTGAAAAAGCGATGCAACATAAAGTGTTTGAAAATGAAGAAATTAAAAACATTTTTACAGCACTTGGTGTTACCATAGGAACCGAAGAGGATAGTAAAGCGCTTAACTTATCGAAATTACGTTATCACAAAATTGTAATTATGTGTGATGCGGATATTGATGGTAGTCATATTGCAACCTTAATATTAACGTTCTTCTTCCGTTACATGAAAGAATTAATTGAGGCAGGTCACGTTTATATTGCAACGCCACCGCTTTACTTAGTTAAAAAAGGTGCTAAAAAACGTTATGCTTGGAATGACGCTGAACGCGATACTATTTCTGAAGAGTTTGGAGGTAGCGTAAACGTACAACGATACAAAGGTCTTGGTGAAATGAATGCTGAACAATTATGGGATACCACTATGGATCCTGAGTTTAGAACGCTTCGTCAAGTAAATATAGATAACGGTACTGAAGCCGACAGAATATTCTCTATGCTTATGGGCGACGAGGTTCCACCTCGTAGAGAATTTATTGAAAAGAATGCTGTTTACGCAAATATTGACGCGTAATTAAGCACTTTTTTTAAGTTTATTTGAGTGTTATTAATAAGAAAGAGACTGTCTTAAATTAAGGCAGTCTCTTTTGTTTTAACCATTAAAGGTTCGAAATTAGGGCAAAAAAAGGATGTTAAAATAAACCAACACCAACGCTTACTCGTGGCGCAGAAACTCGTGTGTTTACTCCAAGCGTATGTCGTCTACGTTGGCTGTAATAGGTGTTGTCGTATCTATAATAATAAAATGATGCATGGTGGTAATAATGAGTGCTATGGTGGCAGTGGCTATTGCAATGCTCGTAATGTTCGGCATAGGCGTCTTTTTTGCCTTTCATATAAGCACGATATGCTTTTTTATCGCGTTTTTTTAAATCTCTTTCGTAGGCTTTTTGTTCTTCCCAAAAAGTTTCTTCTTCAGCTTCTGTTTTTGCTGTAAATTCTTGTTCGTATTTAGCGTCTTGGGTAGCGCGATTACTGTAATACGATTGTTTACTTTCTGGAGTGTTCTTTGTTGTGTTTTGTGCAGTTGATAATGTTGAAGCAGTAACGCTAAAAACAATTACTAAGGATTTTATAACTTTCATAACGTAATTTTTAAAGTTTATAATGTGCCAGTTTTACGGGCTTTCATTTATAAGACACTTTAAAAAGATTTTACCCTATGATTTTTTTTATTCTATCTTATTTGTTTGGTAATAAAAAATGCCACAAATTCTCAGATGCGCTTATGTGTTAAAACACTTTCGAGAATTTATGGCAAAAGCCTAGAATTATTATTTTTTATTTAATACTACCGATTTATTTTAGTAATATTTATGATTGTTTTGAAATACTGAAACAAGTTCAGCAGAACAATAAAATAAACATTAAGTTATAGCATAACTCATTCGTTTTTAAAATCCAAAGCCAATATAAAATTGCCATACTCTATTTTTTGGGTTACTTTCTTCGTAAACGCTTCCCATACCTAAGTGGTAGCGCGCGCCTAAAGTAACTCCAGAATCGGTTTTAAAACCACCGCCAAAGTTAAAGCCCCAGTCGAAATTTTCTGGTTCTTCTTCCGACGTAATATTAAAAAATCCGTTACCGTCAAATTCTTCTTTATGAGAAACAGCGATACCTATTTGTGGTCCTGCTTCAACAAAAAAATGTTGTACTGGGTATATTTTAAGAGAAATAGGAAGGTTTATGTAATCTAGTTTTTGGGTAAAGGTTCCGCTGTCATCTTTAATTTCAAAACCTTGTTGCGAGTAAAGTGCTTCAATTTGTACGGATGCTACTTCTGCAATATACGATTCGGCATAAATACCAGCATGAAAGCCATGGCGTTGCCCTGTTTCGGAATCGCCATCAAAACTTACGGCTGCTAAATTGTAGCCTCCTTTTATACCAATGCCGCTTTTTAAATTGTCGTTTTGTGCTTCAGTTTGAAAAAATAAAGCGAATGCCATTAAAAATGTAAATAAAGTCGTTTTCATATTATATTAGAGTTTAGGGTGATTTTAAAATTATTTACCGCCGTTTGCTTGTAAATCGGCAATACACTGCGCGTCGAGTTGCGGTACATTATTTCTGTTGGCCATGTTGCCTATGCCTACCGATGATTCTGTAGCCCAATACATTAAACAATCTTCATCATTACAATGTTTAGGGTGTTCGGTATCTTCATGATCGCTTTGCATTGCAGATCCTAAATTTGTTAGGCCGAAAATATGGCCAAATTCATGGTTTATTACGGTAGATTCTAATAACCATCGTTTGGGTTCTAAAGGTTGATTGCTAAAGCCTTGAAGCGTTTCTTCGTAAATTACAAATGAAGTATTCCAATAAGCCGAACCGAGAACTACGGTGTTGTTTTCTTCAGAATCACTATCCGATTTACCATCAGAAAAATATGCCCAAACAGCAATATCATCTTCGGTGTTATAATATTTTCGATGTTCTCTTTCAATATCGGCAATATCGTTAATTGTGTAAACGTCTTTGCCTGGTGAAGCTATGGCGCGTTTTTCAGTAACAATGCCATTAGGTTTGTTGGTTCTGTCTGTTAAAAATGAAATAAAATTATCAACCGCTGTTTGTGTGGGTTCAAAGCCTTCAACGTAAACAATTTCAATGGTTATGCTTTTAAAAACATTGTCGGATAACAAATCGTTTGCCGAACTACCCGTGGCTTGTCGGTTTGCAGCTTTATTAATGGTATTGTTTTCACTGCTACTTGTGTTTTCGTTAGAACAGCTACTAAAAATAAGTGCTAAAAATAGGGCGGTTAATAGTTTGTTTTTCATTGTGATTTAGGTTTAAGGTTAAAAAACAGCTACCTTGATATAGAGTAGCTGTTTTACCATAACATACGTACCAAATGCTAATTTAGTTTTAAATTTGGGTTAAAACTAAAGTTACAGCTGCATTTGTTGTACTTTTTAAGCTTATAGAGTTTTCGCTGTAGCTTGTTACTTCCCAGCTATTGTTAAATAATTGGAAGTTGGCATAGCTAGAAAAACTTAAGGTTAAATATACTTCGGTTTGTGAGGTTACTTCGTAAGTGCCTTCAATATCGGCTATAGTTGAGTTTACTATGTTTTCTGCGGTGCAAGCTAAATCGTTACCAAAATCTATGGTGTATTCTACATAATCGTTTGCAAGTTCTACACCAGAGCTAATAAAAGATTCTACTTTAAATGTAGTATCAACTAAAATGTTTTCTAAAGCTTCAGCATTATCTTCAGCTTCATCTTCCATAGCCTCGTAATCTAAACAATCTGAAATTTGAGATTGTAAATCTAAGTCGCTAGAAATTTCAATAACTGTATTGCTGTCACCTTTTAATGTTGCAGTAATTGGGTAGTTTATAGCAAATAACTGGTCGTCTTCTAAGTTGCTCATATAAGAGTAAAGCGCTTGCTCTGATTCAAATACTACACTACCTGTTTGTTCAACGTTTAAGTTGTAGGTTAAAATAGTGATTGGAAAATCGATATCTAAACACGAAATAGCATCCTTAGCATTTTCTTCTGCGGTTTCGCAGGCATCTACAATAGCATCGAACTCGGCTTGGTTTGTAACAACAACTTCGGTGTAGTTACTTGTTTTAACCGTGATAGGGAATTGGAATTCAATGCTATCGTCATCGGCAATAAATTCGCCTAAAATGTCTAAAACTAAACTGTAATCCGATTCGCTAATAAGTGTAACTTGGGTATCGTTAATTGTTGCAGTAAAAGGAAATAAAATAGAGGAACATGAAGTGCCGTCTAAAAAATCGTCAAAACTACCATCGTGCATAGAAGAACGTTCTAGATTGCTCGCTGTAGGTGATGTAGATGAATTGGTATTTGGGTTGTTGCCGTTTTCAGAATCAATTTCATCTTGACAAGATGTAAGTGTAAATACTGAAACTAAAAATAGTAAGGTTAAAAATTTTAAATTTTTCATGATTGAATTTTTTTGGGTTTTTAAATGTATCTTTTTCATAGCAATTTTTGCTGTTTCTGTATTTAAGACAATTAGATTTAAGTTTTCCCTACAGATTTTTTGATTTTTTTCTGAAATAACTTATATGTAATTGATTTTCAGTAATTTAATTAAGTTGTTTTTTTGTTTTATTTTTGTCTCGCAATTAATTTATTAAAAATTTATGAGCAGCCCTAAGCCTAGTTTATGCGAAGAAACGCATTTTAATTCTTTTTATTTAAAGCACATTCAAGCCGCAAATAATTTTGCGTTTTATAAATGTGGTGACCAAGCCGCATCGTTAGATTTTGTTCAAGAAGCATTTGCAAAAATATGGGAAAACTGCTCGAAAGTCGATTTTACAAAAGCTAAAACCTACTTATTTACCACGGTTAATAATTTGTTTTTAAACAAGGTGCGTCATGAAAAAGTGGTTTTAAGTTATGCGAAAGCGGCGCCATATCAAGATGTCACCAATCAAAGTCCGGAATATTTATTAGAAGAAGAAGAGTTTAAGGCTAAATTAGAACGCGTTATTTCGAATTTAACCGAAGAACAGCGCGAAGTATTTTTATTAAATAGAATCGAGGAGAAGAAATACCGTGAAATAGCAGAACTTTTAAATATCTCGCAAAAAACGGTTGAAAAACGAATGTCTGCAGCCTTAAAAGTTTTACGAGAAAACATTGATGGTGTTTCAATTTAAAAAATATTGATCACATCGTAGGGTAAAACAATATTTAGGTGTCTAAAAGATGTAAGCACAGAAAACATGAGTAAAGAACAAGATATATTAAAATGGTTTGATGGCGAATTGTCTACCGCGGATATCAAAAGTAAATATCCGGAGGAAGACTTTTCGGTTTTAGAAAAATCGGCGTTTTACGCAAAGCAATTTAGCGTTCCAAAAGTTGATGCCGAAGCGGCCTTGACTGATTTTAAAACAAGAACCTTTAATAAACCAGAGCCAAAAGTTATACCCTTACAGTTTAAGCAGTTTTTAAAAGTAGCTGCGGTGTTGGTTGTGCTGTTAACTTCGTCGTACTTTTTGTTTTTTAATAATGAAAAAGCTTATAATACTGGTGTTGCTCAAACCGAAACCTTTACATTGCCAGATGATTCTGAAGTCATTTTAAATGCGAACTCTACACTCGATTATAACGAAAAAGCTTGGAAAGAAAACCGAAACCTTAATCTGAAAGGCGAAGCGTTTTTTAAAGTTACCAAAGGCGAAAAGTTTACTGTAAATACCAGTGCTGGATCTATACAGGTTTTAGGAACGCAATTTAACGTAAAACAGCGCGATAATTATTTCGAGGTACAATGTTACGAAGGTTCCGTAAGCGTAAGAAGTGCCAACGAACATGTTATTTTAAAACCCGGTAAAACCTTCAGAATGGTAAATGAAAAACTTGTTGAGGTAGCCGATTTTAATGCTGAAAACCCGTCGTGGTTACAAAACGAATCTAGTTTTAATAATGTACCGTTGTGGCAAGTTATTAACGAGCTTCAAAATCAATATAACTTAAAAATTACTGCTCAAAATATTGATAAAGATGTGCTGTTTTCAGGAAGTTTTACGCATAACGATTTAAACATTGCGTTGCAAGCGGTAACCATACCTTTAAAACTTAGCTACAAAATAAATGGTAACAACGTAGAGTTTTACTACTATGAAGCTAATTAAACCGTTTTTTACTTTTTTATGTTTTATAAGTGTTTTTGCATTTGAAATGTATGCGCAAGAGCAATTACCTTTATTGCAATTGATAAAGGATTTAGAAGTTAGGTATGATGTGAAATTTTCATATTCCGAAAGTGATGTTGAAGCTGTTTTAGTTGAAAATCCCAAGGCAGATGCAAGCCTGAAAACTATAATAACTAACCTTAATGAAACAACACTACTAAATTTTAAGTTTTTAAATGATCGTTATATTACGATTTCGGTTATTGATAAAACGATTTCAATTTGTGGAGTATTAATTTCTGAAGCTGATGGATTACCGTTAATGGGCGCATCAATTGTTGTTGAAAATACTCAAAAAGGCATCATTACAAATGCGGATGGTGAATTTGAATTGCAAGCTATTCCCGTAAATGCCGCAATTACTATTTCATATTTAGGGTATGAAACCTTACAACTAAAAGCGATACAATTGCGAAAGCAGCTTAATAATAGTTGTGAAACTATCTTGCTAACTGAAAGAGTAGAAGCGCTAAACAGCATTCTCATATCAAAATATTTAACCACAGGCTTACAAAAACGCATTGATGGAAGCACGGTGCTAAATACCGAAAAGTTTGGTACGCTTCCAGGGTTAACAGAACCCGATGTCTTGCAATCCATTCAAGCTTTGCCAGGAGTAGAAAGTATTAATGAAAGCATTGCTAATATAAATGTGCGCGGTGGAACCAACGATCAAAATTTAATGATTTGGGATGGTATAAAAATGTATCATTCAGGACATTTTTTTGGGTTAATATCAGCATACAATCCGTATTTAACCGAAAAAGTTGAAGTCACAAAAAACGGAACATCCAGTGAGTTTAGCGATGGTGTATCAAGTACCATTAATATGTTTACAAAAAATAATATAGACGAGTCGGTTTCTGGCGGATTTGGAGCAAACCTATTACACGCCGATGCGTTTTTGCAAATACCGTTAAGTAAAAAACTGGCGGTTCATGTTTCAGGGCGTCGCTCTACTACTGATGTGTTTAGTTCGCCAACGTATAACAAGTATTTCGAAAAGAGTTTTCAAGATAGTGAGCTAACTACCAACAGCGAAAATATCAGTGCAGCGCAACAATCATCAGATTTTTCATTTTACGATTATAGCGCTAAATTGTTGTTTAATACCAACGATAATCAAAAGTTTAGAGCAAATGTTATAGGCATCAATAATAACTTAGATTATACTGAGAGTTTCGAAAATTCCGAAGGCGAAACCGAATCGAAAACCAGTAATTTAAAACAAGAGAATTTAGGTTTTGGTGCAAATTGGAATGCGACATGGAGCGATAAGTTTACAACCGAATTGTCGGGGTTTTACTCACAATACAATGTTGATGCTTTAAATAATCGTGCTGAAACCGATCAAAGTTTAACCCAAGCTAATGAGGTTTTAGAAACAGGTGTGAAATTAAAAGGTCAGTTAGCCATAAATTCTAATTTAAGTTTTTTGGCTGGTTATGCGTTTAATGAGATTGGTGTATTGTATCAAACTACAGTAAGCGCACCATCGTACGATAGAACCAAAAAAGATGTGCTTTTAAATCATGCCGCTTTCGCGGAAGTAGAGTACAATAAGCATAATACTTATTTACGATTAGGGGTGCGCGGAAACTATTTTCAAAAGTTTAATAGCTTTTTGGTAGAACCTCGAATTAATCTGAGACAGAAACTGTCGAATCATTTTGCTTTAAAATTGCAAGGTGAATTTAAAAACCAGACCGCAAAACAGCGCATAGATTTTCAAGATGATTTTTTAGGTGTTGAAAACCGCCGATGGACGTTGGCCAACGAGCAACTCATAAAAATATCAAAAAGTAAACAAGCCTCTTTGGGTTTTGAGTATAATCAAAACAATTGGCTTTTCGATGTTGAAGGATTTTACAAAATAGTTGATGGCATTACAGCATCCAATCAAGGGTTTTACAATAATTTCCAGTATGTGAATGCTAATGGGAACTATCAAGCTCAGGGTGTTGAGCTCTTAATTAATAAAACAGCTGCGAAATATAGTGTTTGGGCAAGTTATACTTATAGTGTAAATAATTACGAGTTTAATAGTATAACGCCATCGGTATTTCCTAATAATGTTGATGTACGACACTCTACATCTATAGCTGCTAGCTATCAAATTTTAAAAAACTTAGAAGCATCGATTGGAGGTATTTGGCGTTCGGGACAACCCTACACGAAGCCAGTTGAAGGTAACGAAACAATTAAAAGTGGTAACGATACGGTTGTAAATTACGATACGCCCAATCAAGAAAATGTAGATGACTTTATTCGTGTTGATGCGTCATTAAGTTCAAAAATTAAATTATCAAATAAAGTAAACGGACAATTAAGAATTGGTGTTTTGAATATTTTAAATAGGAAAAATACTATAAATCGATATTTTGAATTAAATCCTGAAAACACTGATGAAGCCTTACGCGTTGATAATCAATCCTTAGGCTTGACGCCGAATTGTAGTTTTAGAATTATTTTTTAAATACCAAGTTTTTGGCTTAAAAATCGTTTAAAAGCATTTTTTTTCGATAAAATGTTGTTTCGTAAGTTTTTTTACTTTATGTTTGTACCACCAATCTATCAGATCTATTATAAATGAAAAATTTAAGGTTATTATTTTTAGTTAGTTTAATTTCAGGCATTTCGAAAGCCCAAGATGTGGATGCTTTATTTGCTGCAGGTGTAGAAAATGCAGAACAATTTACTAACGATTATTTAATGCCAGGAACCAATGGTTTAATGCATAGTATGAATGCCAATTGGTTTAATACGGCAGAGGCTAAACCTTTAGGAGGATTTGAAATTTCTGTTGTAACAAATGCGGTTTTAATTCAAGACGAGCATAAGTCTTTTCAAATGAATATAGCCGATTACAATAGTGATGATTACGATTTTACAGTAGCTTTCGCTGATGATGAAAATTTAGTAAGTAAATATGTAGCCACAGCTTTAGGTGAAAACGACCCAGATGTGCAATTAATAGTAAGATCGAAAGATTTTCCCAATTTTAATCCAGAAACTATAACATTACCTTCTGGTATTGGCGAATCTACCAAAAACTTGTTGCCAACAGCATTTTTACAAGCTGCTTTAGGTTTAAGTAAAGGTATAGAGGTAAAAGCCAGATTTGTACCAAAAGTTAATACAGACGAAGTTGAATTAAGTCTTTATGGAGCTGGTTTACAAATGGAGTTTACCAAATGGTTGCCTGGAAATAAAATATTACCAGTATCAATCTCTGGTTTGGTGGCTTACACCCACATGAATGGATCGTACGATATTACAGAATCTACTGGAATTGATGGTGAAAACCAACGCATTGAAAATAATACAAATACATGGTTATTTCAGCTTGTAGGTTCAACGAAATTACCTGTAATCAATTTTTATGGTGGTTTAGGTTATATAAAAGGAGAGTCGCAGTCTGATGTTTTAGGAACATATAGAGTTACTAGCGGTCCACTAATTTCAAGAACCGAAACCGATCCGTTTTCTGTAAGTAGTGATGTTGCGGCGGTTCGAGGAACCTTAGGTTTCAAGTTGAAATTAGGATTTTTTAGATTAAACGGTGAGTATCACCTATCAGAATATAATGCTTTTGCCTTAGGTATTAACTTTGGCTTTAGATAAGATATAGTTTTTTTCATTGTGAAATGATTATTTATTTTTAGTTAGTTTTATTTAGTTTTCCGGAAGTGCGAGATTTTATCTCGCACTTTTTTTATTAACAGGGTTTTAATTCGTAAATTCGCCAAACTTGATTTTAAGTAAATAAACTAAGTAATAATAAATTTAAACATACTAAAAAAATGAAAGTAACAGTAGTAGGTGCTGGTGCAGTTGGTGCAAGTTGTGCAGAGTACATTGCCATTAAAGATTTTGCTTCAGAAGTTGTATTGTTAGACATTAAAGAAGGTTTCGCTGAAGGTAAAGCGATGGATTTAATGCAAACAGCTTCATTAAACGGTTTCGATACCAAAATTACAGGTGTAACTAACGATTATTCTAAAACCGCAAATAGTGATATTTGTGTGATTACTTCTGGTATTCCTCGTAAACCAGGAATGACACGTGAAGAATTAATTGGTATTAACGCTGGTATTGTAAAAGCTGTTTCTACTAGTTTGTTAGAGCATTCTCCAAACATGATCCTTATTGTGGTAAGTAACCCAATGGATACCATGACTTATTTAGCTCATAAATCTTTAGGCTTACCTAAAAATAAAATTATTGGTATGGGTGGCGCATTAGATTCTGCACGTTTTAAATATCGTTTAGCTGAAGCTTTAGAAGCACCTATTAGTGATATTGATGGTATGGTAATTGGTGGACATAGCGATACAGGTATGGTGCCATTAACAAGCCACGCGACAAGAAATAGTATTAAAGTAACCGAGTTTTTAAGCGAAGAGCGCTTAGAGCAAGTCGCTGCCGATACTAAAGTAGGTGGTGCTACATTAACTAAGTTATTAGGTACTTCGGCTTGGTATGCGCCAGGTGCTGCGGTAAGTGGTTTAGTTCAAGCAATTGCTTGCGACCAAAAGAAAATGTTCCCTTGTTCAACGTATTTAGAAGGTGAATATGGTTTAAGCGATATTTGTATTGGTGTGCCAGTAATTTTAGGTAAAAATGGTATTGAGAAAATAGTTGATATTCCATTAAGTGATGCCGAAAAATCGCACATGCAAGCAAGTGCCGAAGGTGTTAGAAAAACGAATGGTTTATTAGATGTGTAACCACGAGTTTAACACATTTTTAGATATTTAAATAAAGACTGTAGAAATACAGTCTTTATTTTTTTATATTTGCCCGATGTTCAAAAAACACTACATAACTTTTTTAATAGTTGCACTTTCTTTTTTTGGGATGGTTTCGCAAAAGCAAAACCAACAACCCAACCAAGAAATATTGGTGCAATTTACTGGCAATACTTTAGAAAGTGGAGCGGTAGATTATGTGGTTTCTGAAATAAAAGAAAAGCTTCAAGACTTAGGTATTCAGCAAGTTGAAGTAAAAAAGGAAGCTTCAGGTGCTTTACGTATTTCTTATTTTAGCGATACAGCAGTGTCTCAAATTAAAGCCAGTTTAGTTGCCGAAGGTGAATTAAAAATTGATTTTAATAATACATCAAAATCTAATTCAACCAATAATCCTTCAAATACTGATGATTTAGCATATAATTTTGATGTTTACGAAATTCAAAAATCAAATCATTCAGGTTGGGATTTTAATGCTGTAAGTATTTCAGCCTTCGATACAAAAAGCGATATTTATAGTAATACCAATGGTTTTGCTGTTGCTTTTCATTTAAAAAATGAGAATACGCTCACTAAAAAGCGTGTAAAATCAAGTCAGTACATTGCACTTGCAGTACAACATATTTCACATAAAATTCCAGAAGTTAGGGCAGGCCCTTTTTGTGTGTAAATCTTCAAAAAAACGCAAAGCTTTCATCAATTAAAAAGCTAAAAAATCTTAATTAATTTAAACAATTAAGGCCGCTACGGTGGCTAATTAACACCCAAAAATTATAAATCATGCAAAATAAAGGACTAGTAAGGTTGTTTGCTATTTTATTTGGTTTGGTAAGTATTTATCAGTTGTCTTTTACTTTTAAAGCCAATCAAATAGAAAAAGAAGCCGAAGAAATAGCAATTAACAAAATTTCGGATACCGAAGACGATTACCGTAAAAAGCGTAGTCAAGAAGAGGCTAACTATTTACAAGAAATAGCTAACGATACCGTATTTAATATTGGTGTTGCTAAGTTTACTTATAACGAAGTAAAATCGAAGGCCATGAATTTAGGTTTAGACCTAAAAGGTGGTATAAACGTGATTCTTCAAGTTAGTGTAAAAGACATATTAAAAGGATTATCTAACAACACAAACGATCCTGTTTTTAATAAAGCTTTAGAGGATGCAACCGAGCTTCAAAAAAACAGTCAGAACACTTATTTAGAAGATTTCTTTGTAGCATTCGATGCGATTAAAGGCGATACAAAATTAGCCTCTCCAGATATTTTTTACACCAAACAATTAGATGGTGAAATTGATGGAAGTATGAGCGACGATGAGGTTAAAAGCATCATCGAAACTAAAATTGATGAGTCTATTGTTTCTGCGTTTGAAGTATTACGTAAGCGTATTGATGAGTTTGGTGTAACATCTCCAAATATTCAACGTTTAGGAACTTCTGGAAGAATTCTTGTAGAGTTACCAGGTGTAAAAGATGTAGAAAGAGCAACAGCTTTATTACAAAGTACAGCGCAATTAGAGTTTTGGGATGCTTATAAAGGTGAGCAATTCTATCAGTTTATCGATCAAGCAAACAATGTTTTAAAAGATCTTGTTGAAGATGAAACTGCTGTTGCTGAAGTTGAGCCACAAGATGAAGAAGATGCTACCGATGCTCAAATTGATGATTTATTAGGTGATGCCGAAACCGATTCTACAGCGGTGGCAACACAAAACAACCCTTTAGGAAATTTAATTAAAGGTTTAGGATATCCTGGCGGACCAATAGTAGCGCAATTCGCTGTTCAAGATAAAGATAAAGTACTTGAGTATTTAAATATGCCAGAAGTACGTGCTTTACTTCCTGCCGAAAGACGATACACTAAGTTTGCTTTTGGTAAACCAGAAAAAGGAAGCGAAGTTGTAGGACTTTATGCTTTAGCGGGTAACCGTGAAAATACGCCACAATTAAGTGGAGCTGTTGTGGTTGATGCTCGTAATGAGTTTGGACCAACAGGAAAACCAGAAGTGTCTATGCAAATGAATGCAAAAGGTGCTAAAATCTGGGAAGAAATGACTGGTAATGCTTATGCAAACCAAAGTCAGATTGCCATTGTTTTAGATAACGTGGTGTATTCTGCACCTGGCGTTACAACAGGACCAATTGCAGGAGGTAACTCTTCAATTTCTGGTAGCTTTACGCTAAACGAAGCTATCGATTTAGCAAACGTTTTACGTGCTGGTAAATTACCTGCTTCTGCCGATATTATTCAAAGTGAAGTTGTAGGGCCATCATTAGGTAAAGAAGCTATCGAGAGTGGTACAACATCATTCATTATTGCCCTTGTTTTAGTATTGGTTTGGATGATTTTATACTACGGAAAAGCTGGTGGTTTTGCCGATATCGCTATGTTATTAAACATTTTGTTAATCTTCGGAATTTTATCTGGTTTAGGAGCTGTGTTAACGCTTCCTGGTATTGCAGGTATCGTGTTAACAATTGGTATGTCGGTTGATGCGAACGTACTTATTTTCGAGCGTATCCGTGAAGAATTAACAAAAGGAAAAGGACAAAAAGAAGCCATTCAAGACGGATTTAGTAATGCGTTATCTTCAATTTTAGATGCTAACATTACTACAGGTCTTACCGCATTAATTTTATTTATTTTTGGAACAGGACCAATTAAAGGTTTTGCAACAACCTTATTAATTGGTATTGGTACATCGTTATTTACAGCTATTTTTATTACCCGATTATCAATCGATTGGTACTCAAACAAAGGCGGTAAATTATTATTTGCAACAGGTGTTACTAAAAACCTTTTCAGAAACATTAATATTGAATTCTTAAAGAAGCGTAAAATTGCTTACATCATTTCTGGTGCTTTTATTTTAGTAAGTTTAATTTCTTTATTTACTAATAGTTTAGATCAAGGTGTAGATTTTGTTGGAGGTAGAACGTATCAAGTGCGTTTTGCTCAAGATGTTAGCGCTTCAGAAATTACCAACTTATTATCACAACCAGATGTGTTTAATAGTGCCGATGCTAAAACTTTTGGTGAGGCTAATCAGTTAAAAATTACAACTAAATACAAAGTAAACGAAACTGGCGCAGAAGCCGATGAAGCTATCCGTCAAACACTTTACAACGCCTTACAACCATATTTAGAAGGTGTAACTTACGAAGACTTTATTAACGAAGCGAGCGAAAAAACTGTTGGTTTAATGAAGTACTACAAAGTAAGTCCAACGATTGCCGATGATATTAAACAAGCATCATTCTGGGCTATTTTGGGGTCGTTAATTGTAGTGTTCTTATATATTTTAATTCGTTTTAAAAAGTGGCAATACTCACTTGGTGCTGTTGTGGCAGTATTCCATGATGTATTAATTGTACTTGGTGTATTCTCATTAACGTACAAGTTTATGCCATTTAGTATGGAAATCGACCAAGCCTTTATTGCGGCCATATTAACCGTAATTGGTTACTCGCTAAACGATACCGTGGTAGTGTTCGATAGAATTCGTGAATTCTTCAACGAGCATACCAACTGGAAATTCGATAAAGTTGTAAACTCATCATTAAGCAGTACGTTAAGTAGAACTTTAAATACGTCGCTTACAACCTTAGTGGTGTTATTAGCAATCTTTATTTTTGGTGGCGATTCTATTCGCGGCTTTATGTTTGCATTAATTGTTGGAGTGGTAGTTGGTACCTATTCATCATTATTTATTGCAACACCAATTATGTACGATACCGTTCAAAAATTAGAAGATAAAAAGAAGAAAAAAGACTAACTCACAATTTTCTTTTTTAAGAAGCCCGTCATGAAAATGATGGGCTTTTTTTATGAGGTTATGTTGCTAGTTAGAGTGATTTTGAGGGATGAGGAGTTGTATCGAGAACCAATCAATCTTCAAATCATTATAATCAAGTCAAAAAAATAATGAGTAAATTCAAAAAAAAATAAAACTCTAAGCAACCTTTTTAAAAAAAATAGCGTCTGTATAAATAGAAAGCGAAATGAAACCCTTTTTGAAAGTTATACAATTACATAAAAACGAAACACAGCTAATAAAACGAGCGATTAAAAATAATCGTGAAGCACAGCATGTTTTGTTCGAAATGTATGCGCCCAAAATGTTAAGTGTTTGCAGGTATTATATAAAAGATTTGCAACATGCCGAAAGCGTTATGTTAGATGGGTTTTTTAAAGTATTTAAAAATTTATCGAGTTTCAAAGATGAAGGAAGCTTTGAAGGATGGATGCGTAAAATTATGGTAAGGCAATCCATTTCGTTTTTAAGACAGCAAAAAAAGATTGAGTTTTCGGTTGAAGATATGGGTGTTCATGATGATTATGACAATAACATTAATTCGAACATCGAAGTAAGTCAAATTCAAGAATTAATTGATGAGTTACCCGAAGGCTACAAAATGGTTTTTGTTATGTATGCCATAGAAGGCTATAAGCATCATGAAATTTCGGAGTTATTAAACATCTCAGAAGGCACCTCAAAATCGCAATTATTTAAAGCACGAAAAATGCTTCAAGAAAAAATTAAAAATATTAATAAATCATCAAGTTATGGCGCCATTTAAATATGAAGAGGAATTTAAGAGCAAGTTAGAAAAGCGCAGTTTGCAACCATCGGCAAATGCCTGGGAAACGCTTTCTGATCGCTTAGAAGAAGACGAAAACCAAACAAACAAAACCTTGTATTGGTGGTTGGGTGTTGCGGCTAGTTTAATAGGTGTGGCATTAATAGCTTTTCAGTTTTTTAATACTGAAATTGAAGTAGAAAAGATTGAAGTGGCGACACAACCAGAAATTATTCAAAATGAAATACCTGAAAATGAGCCTGCCGAAATAGTTAATGAACCAAGCGATGAGGAGCGTGAAATTGTTGAAAAATCAGAGCCTAAAACACCAAAACCAAATCTTGTAAAACCCAAAAAAGCATTCATTGAAACTACAGAAACTCATCTCGCTAAGGTTAAATCCGATAAAAAAGAAGCGCCTTTAAACCCTATACAAACAAATACTAATTTAAGTTTCGAGGATCAAAAAATAGAGGCTGTCGTCGCGCAAGTTAAAGCGCTAAACAAAACTCAAGAAGTTACCGAAGCCGATATTGATGCCCTTTTAAAAGAAGCTCAACAAGATATTTTATTAAATAAATTAATTAATAGCGAAACCGGAGTGGTTGATGCCAATGTATTGCTTCAAGACGTTGAGGCAGAATTAGATCAATCGTTTAGAATGCGCGTTTTCGAAGCTGTTAAAGAGAGTTACATTACGGTAAAAACTGCAGTTGCCCAACGTAACGATTAAATATTCCTGCGAAACAAGGAATCTTATAAAACAAATTTTATCAATTCATCAACAAATGCTGAATCCAGTTCAGCATAAAAAAACGAACAGTTATGCAAACTATTATTAAGTATATGGCGCTTTTAGTGCTAGGGTTAACCATGCAAATTATTAATGCACAGGACAGTATTCCTAACCCAGAAAAACAAGAAAAAATTGAAGCTTTAATTAAAGAAAAAGCAGCAGTACAAGACCAAGAAAGAGCATTTTTAAAAACAAGGGTAGAAGTTATTAATACTCAGTTGGAGCAAGGTAAAATAACAAATACCGAAGCCGAAGCTTTAAAAAAAGAAGCGGCAAAAAAACATGCTTTAAACATTGAAAGTAGATTGGCTATTTTAGATAGAAAAATAGATTTACTCACTCGAAATTCTAGCGATTATGTGTTTGAAAACGAGCAAGAGGATATCGATTATTTAAGAATTGGAGGGGTAGAAGATGGTAACGATAGTTTTATTTATGTAGGTAAAAAGGAAGATGATAAACCGCGAAAGTATGACAAACGAACCTCGAGTGAGCTACTAGTCGCATTCGGACAAAATAACGCTTTAATTGACGGCGAAAGTTTTAACGATTCGCCCTATAAAATTGCTGGATCGCGCTTTTTTGAAATTGGTTGGGTATGGAAAACTCGAGTATTTCAAAATACTAATTTTTTAAGGCTTAAATATGGTTTTTCCTTTCAAATGAATGGTTTAAAACCAGACGATAATAAATATTTTGTAAATCAAAATGACCAAATACTATTAGAGGAATATCCGTTAAACCTGAATAAATCTAAACTTACGGTGTCTAATTTTGTAGTACCTGTACATTTTGAGTTTGGACCATCTAAAAAAATAGAAAAAGACGAGTATTTTCGATATTCGACAACCAATAAATTTAAAATTGGTTTAGGTGGTTATGGTGGATTTAATTTGGGAGCCAGACAAAAACTAAAATACAATTTAGATGGTGACGATAAAAAAGAGAAACAAAAAGGTAATTTTAACACCACCAATTTAGTTTATGGTTTAAGTGGTTATATAGGTTTCGATGATATGGCACTGTATGTTAAATATGATCTATCACCAATTTTCGATAATCAAACAGTAAATCAGCATAATATTTCGGTTGGGTTACGTTTCGATTTAGATTAAAGTGTCATTAAACTAAAAAAGAGGCTTCTAAAAAGTTGCATTTTTATCAATTTGAACTTGTTTCAGATTCTGAAAATGAAATCAGAATGACAGATTTTACACTTTTTAGATAGCTTTTTTGTGCTTAAAAAGATCTATGTTCTTTAAAAATCTTCAATAATTAATAAAAAAAGTGTTGCGTCGTTAACTTTTTCTATTTTTGCAAAATATTTCTAGAAAAGAAATGTATCTTAATCAGTATAAAGCTGTTTTATAAAACAAGTTATGAGTAACATAGTAGCCATTGTAGGAAGACCAAATGTAGGTAAATCAACGTTTTTTAATCGATTAATTCAACGTAGAGAAGCCATTGTAGATGCTGTTAGCGGTGTAACTAGAGACCGTCATTATGGTAAGAGTGATTGGAACGGAAAAGAGTTTTCATTAATTGATACTGGGGGTTATGTGGTTGGTAGCGACGATATTTTTGAAGCTGAAATTGATAAACAAGTAGAATTAGCTATTGATGAAGCTGATGCTATTATTTTTATGGTTGATGTTGAAACTGGCGTTACTGGAATGGATGAGGATGTTGCGAAATTACTTCGTAAAGTAGAAAAACCTGTTTTTCTTGCTGTAAATAAGGTTGATAATTCGAAGCGAGCAGAAGATGCTGTGGAGTTTTATGCGCTTGGTTTAGGCGAATATTACACCATTGCCGGAATAAATGGTAGTGGTACTGGTGAACTACTTGATGCATTAGTTGAAGCGTTACCCGAAAAGGAGGACGTTGAAGAAGATGATTTGCCTCGTTTTGCCGTAGTTGGTCGTCCTAACGCAGGAAAATCATCATTTATAAATGCTTTAATTGGCGAAGATAGATACATTGTAACCAATATTGCAGGAACTACGCGTGATGCTATTGATACAAAATACAACCGTTTTGGATTTGAATTTAATTTGGTTGATACCGCTGGAATTAGACGAAAATCGAAAGTAAAGGAAGATTTAGAATTTTATTCGGTGATGCGCAGTGTTCGTGCCATAGAGCATGCCGATGTGTGTTTGTTGGTTTTAGATGCGAACAGAGGTTTTGACGGACAAGTACAAAACATTTTTTGGTTAGCTGAACGCAACCGTAAAGGCATCGTTATTTTGGTTAACAAATGGGATATAGTTGAAAAAGATCATAAATCGGTTAAAGAATACGAAAAAGCCATCCGTAAACAAATTGAACCTTTTACCGATGTGCCTATTATTTTTATTTCGGCATTAACGAAGCAACGTATTTTTAAAGCCATTGAAACAGCTGTCGAGGTTTACCAAAACCGAAGTAAAAAAATAAAAACGAGTAAGCTAAACGAAATTTTATTGCCTATAATAGAGCATTATCCGCCACCAGCTTATAAAGGTAAATTCGTGAAAATTAAATATATCATGCAATTGCCAACACCACAACCGCAATTTGCATTCTTCTGTAATTTACCGCAGTACGTAAAAGATCCGTATAAACGTTTCTTAGAAAATAAACTACGAGAGCATTTCGATTTTAATGGTGTGCCAGTATCGGTTTATATGCGTAAAAAGTAGGTTTGTTAGAAGTTAGAAGTTAGAAGTTAGAAGTTAGAAGTGTCATGCTGAGCGCAGTCGAAGCATCTTTTTTTATGTTAGAGGTTTTCTGGCGGGAGACTGATGATATATTACGGAACCATTAAAAAAATTAAGGGATTAAACTCAGGGTCTTTTCGCCTTCGCGAGAAACTTTTTGTCCTGCTGAGCGTAGTCGAAGCATCTTGTAACAAGTAAAGCTCTTTGTAGTCTAGAGTTGCGTTTGCGGTGATTTAATTAATTGTAAATTGCTTCATCTTTACATGATTATAATTGTTTAAGAAACTTCCTAAATCTGTTTGTGAAAACAAATAAAATCCTTGCATTTTTTTAGCTAAAATCTAGAAAACAATATATGATTTATTGAATTAGAGTGTTTTTAATGAGTGTTTTATAGTTTTTTTAAGAAAATTAATACTTCAATTGAGTTATTTTCGTTCTCAAGAGAGAATCACTAATCAATCAATCAAAAAACGCTCATGCACAAATTATTTTTTGTAGCAACACTCTTCTGTTGCTTTTTATCCTTTGGTCAATCAAGGAACTTTAAAATTTCAGGAAAAATTATATCAGAAGAGGACAATGTTCCGCTGGAAGCCGCAACGGTACACTTAGAAACCTTAACCGATAGCACCTTAGTTACCTACACAATTTCCGATAGAAATGGTGCTTTTACTCTCGAAGAACGGTCGCATTTCAAAGCCTTAAACTTGTTTATATCTTATGTAGGATATCAAACCTATAAAAAGGAAATTGCGCTTAATAAGCCCGAGATAAATTTGGGGAGCATAAACCTAGCCGTGAGCTCGAATGCCTTAGATGAAGTGCTTATAAAAACTGCTGCTCCAGTAACCATTAAAAAGGATACTTTGGAGTTTAATGTGAGTTCGTTTAAAACTAAAAAAGATGCCAACGTTGAAGATTTATTAAAAAAATTACCTGGTGTAGAAATAGATGATGAAGGTACAATTACGGTAAACGGCAAGCCTGTAAACCAGATTTTAGTTAACGGCAAGCCATTTTTTGGTAACGATCCAAGTATTGCAACTAAGAATTTAACCAAAGATATTATTGAAAAAATTCAGGTTGTAGACACCAAATCTAAGAGTGAAGCATTCACAGGAGAAGAAGGTGATACCGAAAATAAAACCATTAATTTAACCATAAAAGAAGAAAACAATAAAGGTGTTTTTGGGCGAGTAGCAGCAGGTGCTGGCACCAATAAACGTTACGAGTTTGCTGGTATGTTTAATCATTTTGATAATGACCAACGGGTGAGCGTGTTAGTTGGTGGGAATAATATAAATTCCCCAGGATTTAGTTTTGGAGAAATAGAGAAAATGTTTGGTGGTGGCGGTTCTACATGGTTTAATAGCGACGGGTCGTTTAGTGTTAATGGTAGGCGTTTTGGTGGCGGACAAGGGATTACAACATCTAAACTTGGTGGCGCCAATTTTGCTGATAACTATGGGGAAAAAGTAGAACTGTCGGCCGATTATTTTTACTCCAATAGTAATTCAACCAACGAGGTGTCGTCGCAACGAGAAACCTTTTTAGCCGATTCTAGGTTTTATTCAAATTCAGAATCTAGTACTTATAACGATACTCAAAGTCATTCTGTTAATGCACAGGCCGAAATAAAAATAGACAGTACGTTTATGATAAACATTAGGCCGTCGTTTACATTTACCAAATCCGTTAACGATTACGATAGTAGCGATGAAACCTTAAATGAAACTCTGGAACTAACCAACGCCTCGAATGTAGATTCGTATGTTGAAAGTCAATTAAACAATTTTACAAACCGTATAAGTGCCACCAAAAAGTTTGGTAGTAATGGTGCGTTTTTACGATTTAATATTGAAAATAATATTAGTAAAAATGAAGGCGACGATTATATTAACTCCGTTTCTGAAGTATACGGGGATACACCAGAAACTATTGTTAGAAACCAGTTTACAGATGATTTAAGTGAAACTAATAATTTAACTACGCGTGTAACCTACAGGCAACCTTTAATAGCCAAAGTGTTTTTTGTGAATTTTGAATACGAATACCAAAATAATAAAGATGAAAACAAAAAAAGCAACTTCGATTTTAATAACACAACAAATGCATTTGATACTTTTAATGAAACTTTAAGTACCGATTTTACGTATACCGACGAGCGTAGTGCACCAGGAATTAATTTAAGTTATAGAAAGGAAAAATTTTCGGTGCGCTTTGGAATGGATTATATTTTTAGAACCCTAACAAATAATGATGGTTTGCGTCCTCAATTTAATGTGTCTCGCGATTTTGAAGCTATTGAAATGAATTCGTATGTTAATTATAAGCTAAGTAAAAAAGCTTCTATTTATGCCAATTACAGATTGTCTAATCGTCCCCCAGCATTACGACAACTACAAGCTTTTGAAGATGTATCCAACCCATTAAATACCATTGTTGGTAATCCTAATTTAGAACCAACAAACGAAAACAGATTTTATATTGGCTTTAATGCTTTTAATTGGCAAGAACGCACTGGTATTTACATGTATGCTAGTTTAACCCAAACAAATAATGCTATTGTTTCTAAAACAACTGTAAACCCAGAAACACTTACCAGAACTACAACTTACGACAATGTTAAGGGCAACCATAATGGCTACTTTGGGATAGATTATAGTAAACGTATAAAGCTAGATTCTATAAGTTCTATAAGGCTTAAAGTAGGGAATTGGTCTAATTTTTCAAAGAATATAAATTATAATAACGATGTGCAATACGCCAGTAGTAATTTTGTATTTAACCCTAATATTGGTTTCGATTATGTAATTGAAGAGGTTTTAGAAATTAAACCGCGTTATCGTTTATCATTAACTAATACCAAGTATGATATTGATGCTTTTAACGATCGAAATTTTACAACGCACAATGTCGATTTTAAAACAGTTGTTTATTTGCCTAAAAAGTTTGAATGGCGAAACGATATTACCTATAATTATAACTCTAATATTGCCGATGGTTTTCAAAAAAGTGCCTGGTTCTGGAATGCAAGTGTAGCCTATTCTATTTTAAAAGATAAAGGTTTAATTACTCTAAAGGTTTACGATTTACTAAACCAAAATACCAATGCCAGACGTAGCGCAAGTCAAGATTATATTGTTGATACCCAAAGCACGGTATTACGCCAGTATTTTATGCTCAATTTCAGTTGGAAATTTAACAGTTTAGGATCCAAAGGTGAAACTGATGGTAACGGGCATTTTTATGTAGATTAAAATTATACCAATTAATGTGGTTTCGGTTTAATCCTTAGGTCATTAAAAAATCGAGAGCTTTATTAGTTTTACTTGGTATAAATTCGGTGATGTGATAATTGGCAATATCATACATTTTAAAAGGGTCTTGTGCTATAATTTTATGTATGTCTTCAATCGATACTGCTTGAGTCAAAATAATACCGCCTGTTCGTGGGTTTTTTCTACCTGAAGCTAAAAAGTAACCAGATTGATAGTTTGTATCTAAAAAACTTTTGTGTGCTTCAAGATGTTGGTCAATTAAGCTTAAATCGGATTTATAAGTGACATCAATAATAAACATAGAAAGTGTTTTTTGTTCTGTAAAGATTACGATGGTTTTACCAGCCACCCGAAGCGCCACCACCGCCAAATCCGCCACCGCCGAAGCCACCGCCAAAGCCACCTCCTCCAGACGACCATCCGCCGCCAGAGCTTCTTCCCCAACCAGAAGATCCTCGATTGTAACTACCACGGCCCATATTACTTAAAATGATGGCTTCTAGAAGGTCGCTACCTGAATTTCCGCTACCGCGATTATTACCACCGCCTTTATTTTTTTTAGAAATGGAAATTATGATAATTAAAAAGATAAAAAACAGAATAAAAATAACACCAATCGGGATGCCTCCAGACGAACCTCCTTGTCTAGTACCTTGATACTCGCCATTTAAAACTTCAAAAATGGCATCGGTACCACGGTTTAATCCGCCGTAATAATCATTTTGTTTAAAATAGGGTATGATGTCGCGCTCAATAATTCGCTTACTCATAGCATCGGTAAGTAGGTGTTCTACACCGTAACCTGTACTTATAGTGATGCGTCTATCAGCTTTAGCTAAAATAATAAGAATACCATTGTCGTTATTTTTACTACCACCAATTCCCCAAGCTTGTCCCCATTGCGCACCAACATAATTGATGTTTTCACCGTTAGTAGAATTAATTATAGCAACTACAATTTGGGTTGAAGTGGTATCGGAATATTTTATAAGCTTTTGCTCTAAACTATTTTTTTGAGATGAAGATAGAAGGTTTTCGTAATCGTAAACGCTCGTTTGAAAACTTGGTTTTTCAGGAATGTCAAACTGAGCAAAGCTAAAATTTAAACTCCCTAAAAATAGAATTAGAGTTAAAACCGATTTAGAAAACCATATGCGCTTCTGAGACAGCGACTGCTTATTGCTTATATAATACTGCATACTAAACCTATCCTTTAGAGATTTCGTTAGTAAGTTCGTTAATATCATCATCAGAATAAGGAAAATGTTTTTTTAGTTGTTCGCCAGATTTTAATATACCATCTACTAAACCTTGTTTAAATCGGCCTTGTTTAAAATGCGACTGGATCACATTTTTTGTACTATCCCAAAAATCGGTTGAAACCACATCGTTTATGCCTTTATCACCATAAATAACAAAGTTTCTATCGTTTACGGCAACATAAATTAGCACCGCATTTTGTAGTTTGGTGTTATCCATTTTTAAATCATGAAATACCGTTAATGCACGTTCGGTAGCATCTCCATTTGCAGTTTTTTCAATATGCACACGAATTTCACCCGACGTATTTAATTCGGCAGTTCTAATAGCTTCAACAATGTCTTGTTCTTCTTCAGCAGTAAGAAAAGCTTCAATTTTAGACATTAAAATTCAACTTTTGGTGCATTTTCACTTCCTGGAGCACTTTTAAATCGCGCCATTTCTTCAAAACCAAATAATCCAGCAAGTAATTTCCCAGGGAATTTTGTGGTAAATTTATCGTATTCGTTTACGGCTGCGTTGTATCGATTGCGTTCAACATTTATGCGATTTTCTGTACCTTCTAACTGCGATTGTAATTCTAAAAAGCTTTTATCGGCTTTTAATTCAGGGTAACGTTCTACAGTTAGTAATAATTTTGATAATGCCCCTGTTAAACCTTGTTGCGCTTGTTGAAATTGAGCCACTGTTTCTGGTGTTAAATTATTAGCATCAATGGTAGTTTTTGTAGCTTCACTTCTCGCTTTTATTACGCCTTCTAAAGTTTCTTTTTCATGTGCAGCGTAACCTTTTACGGTAGAGACAAGGTTAGGAATTAAATCGGCACGACGTTGGTAAGCACTCTCTACATTAGACCAAGCTGTTTTAGCATCGGCTTCGTATTCTACAGCTGTATTGTTAAAACCTTTTGCCCAAGAGTAAATACCTAATACCACAATGGCAATAATAATTAACGGTAAAAATTTTTTCATAATGTTTTAGTTGTTTTATGCGTGTTTAATAGTTAGATACAAAAGTTTGAAAAAAGTTACATGTATGGTTACAGATTTTCTTTTAATTTAAGTAATTGGCTTTTTATGCTTTCTAATTTACTTACAATTTCAAACGTGTTAAGGGCTTGCTTTTTTTCTTCTTTTAAATGGGTTTTGGCACCTTCAAGCGTAAACCCACGTTCTTTTACCAAATGATAAATAAACTTAAGATTTTTTATGTCTTCGGGTGTAAATTTACGGTTACCTTTTGCGTTTTTTTTAGGTTTTAAAACATCAAATTCTTTTTCCCAAAATCGAATTAAAGAGGTGTTTACTCCAAAAGCTTTGGCAACCTCGCCAATGCTGTAATAACGTTTTTCGGGTAAATTAATTTGCATTAGTCTAACGATTGGTTTTCTAATGATGCATGCTCCAATAGCTTGTTAAATTCTTCGGCAGTTAAACTTCCGTAGTAGAAATTAATTGGGTTAATTCGTTGCCCATCTTTAAAAATTTCGTAGTGTAAATGTGGTGCTTCAGAACGACCTGTACTCCCTACAAATCCAATTAAATCACCACGTTTTACCTTTTGGTTTTTGCGTATGTTGTATTTGTATAAATGCGCATAAAGACTAATGTAACCGTAACCATGATCAATTCTAATATGGTTTCCGTAACCCGATGAATTACTATCAGCACGCACTACAACACCATCGCCCGAAGCGTAAATTGGTGTCCCGCGCGGTGCGGTAAAATCCATTCCCCAATGCATTTTTCTAACCTTAGTAAAAGGGTCGGAGCGCATACCATAACCCGAAGCCATTCGTGTTAAGTCTTCGTTACTTACTGGTTGTATGGCCGGAATAGCGGCTAAAAGTTTTTCTTTTTCTTCGGCAAGTTTTGCAATTTCATCAAGCGATCTCGATTGCACAACAATTTGTTTTTGTAAAATATCTAAACGTTTGTTGCTTTCAATTATAAGTTTTGAGTTGTCGAAACCTTCTAAATTACTATAGCGGTTAATACCTCCAAAACCAGCTTTTCGCTGTTCGTCTGGTATGGGGTTGGCTTCAAAATAAACGCGGTAAATGTTATTGTCTCTATCGGCAATATTATTTAAAACCGCTTCGGCTTGTTGCATTTTTTTATTGAGCAATTCATATTGTAACTGCATGTTTTGCAGCTCGCGTTTTAAGGCGCGTTCTTTGGGCGATTCTACATATTGGCTAGAAACAAATACCATGATAAAGGCAAAAAATACCGAGGCTAATAAAAATATAAAGGTGTATTTAAAAGCGGTGGCTTTTTTTCGTTCAATTTTTTTATAAGAAAGAGATTCGGAATCGTAATAATATTTTACCTTACTCATGTCGCAATTTATACTATTTTTGCACTTTATTTATTAGAAATCTTAACGTTTAAATAAAAACCAATTTAGGTTTAGTTGTAAACTAACGAGTAAAGATAAAAATTGTTTTCTAATAAATATAATTTAACAATACTGTAACTATTTTAAGTTGATGAAATCGCAAGACATAAGAGCCCAATTTTTAAGTTTTTTTGAAGCTAAAAAACATACCGTTGTTCCTTCCGCACCCATGGTTGTAAAAAACGATCCAACCTTAATGTTTGTAAATGCGGGTATGGTGCCGTTTAAAGAGTATTTTTTAGGAAACACAAAAGCTAAAAGCAGCCGAATTACCGATTCGCAAAAGTGCTTACGTGTATCTGGAAAACATAACGATTTAGAAGAAGTAGGCTACGATACTTATCACCATACGCTTTTTGAAATGTTAGGAAACTGGAGTTTTGGCGATTATTTTAAAGAAGAAGCCATTGCTTGGGCTTGGGAATTACTTACCGAAGTTTACAAAATAGATAAAGATATTTTATATGTAACTATTTTTGAAGGTGATGCTGAAGATGGTACACCAATGGATACCGAAGCTTATGATATTTGGAAAAAATACATTGCCGAAGACCGTATTTTAAAAGGAAATAAAAAGGATAATTTCTGGGAAATGGGCGATCAAGGGCCTTGTGGACCGTGTAGCGAGATTCATGTAGATATTCGTTCTGCGGAAGAAAAAGCTAAAATTTCTGGGAAAGATTTGGTTAATGCTGACCATCCACAGGTGGTTGAAATATGGAATTTAGTATTCATGCAATACAACCGTAAAGCTAACGGAAGTTTAGAGGCTTTACCAAACAAACATATCGATACCGGAATGGGGTTTGAGCGTTTATGTATGGTGCTTCAAGGTGTGCAGTCTAATTACGACACCGATGTATTTACGCCACTAATTCGCGAAATTGAAACGATTACCAATTCAAAATACGGTAATTCTAAAACCGAAAACAATAAAACTGATGTTGCCATTCGCGTAATTTCCGATCACGTTCGTGCGGTAGCATTTTCAATTGCCGATGGGCAGTTGCCAAGTAACACCGGAGCAGGTTATGTAATTCGTCGTATTCTGCGTCGAGCGGTGCGTTACGGCTTTACGTTTTTAAACCAAAAAGAACCATTTATTTATAAATTAGTTAATGTTTTAAGCGAAAAAATGGGTGATGCATTCCCCGAAATGGTGTCGCAAAAACAACTGGTTGAAAATGTAATTAAAGAAGAAGAACAATCGTTTTTACGTACACTCGATCAAGGTTTGGTACTTTTAAATCGTATTGTTGAAGAAACTAAAGGTGATACAGTTTCAGGTGAAAAAGCTTTCGAGTTGTATGATACTTACGGATTTCCAATCGATTTGACCGCTTTAATTTTGTCTGAAAAAGACTTGAAATTAGACGAAAAAGGGTTTGAAGCCGAATTGCAAAAACAAAAAAACAGATCGAGAGCAGCAAGCGAAACCAGTACCGATGATTGGACGGTTTTAATTGATGATGCCGAAGAAGAATTTATAGGTTACGATGCTTTAGAAGCTAATGTTAAAATTACACGATACCGTAAAACAACATCAAAAAAAGATGGCGATATGTATCAATTGGTGTTTAACTTAACGCCGTTTTATGCAGAAGGAGGCGGACAAGTAGGCGATAAAGGCTATTTAGATGTTCATGGCGACGTGGTTTATATTTTAGATACAAAAAAGGAAAATAACGTAATTGTTCACTTTACTAAAAACCTACCAAAACACTTAAACGAAAGTTTTAAAGCCGTAGTAAACGAAGGCGAGCGTTACAAAACCGAGTGTAACCATACCGCAACACATTTATTACACCAAGCATTACGCGACATTTTAGGAACACATGTTGAGCAAAAAGGAAGTGCTGTAAATGCTAAACAATTACGCTTCGATTTCTCTCATTTTTCAAAATTAACCGAAGAAGAATTAACCGATGTTGAAGCTTTTGTAAACGCAAGAATTGCCGAGAAACTAGATTTAGTCGAGAAGCGCAACGTACCAAAAGAAGAAGCCATTGCCGACGGCGCCATGAGTTTATTTGGCGAAAAATATGGCGACACAGTACGTTCTATTCGTTTTGGTCAATCTATAGAACTTTGTGGAGGAACACACGTTAAAAATACGAGTGATATTTGGCATTTTAAAATTGTGTCAGAAGGTGCTGTAGCATCGGGTATTCGTCGTATAGAAGCCATTACAAACGAAGCGGCGCAAAACCTTTATTTTGAAAATAGTAAGGCCTATTCACAAATGAAAGCCTTATTAAATAATGCCAAAGAGCCTGTAAAAGCTTTAGAGAATTTACAGGAAGAAAACACCAGTTTAAAAAAGCAAATAGAGAGTCTTTTAAAGGACAAAGCAAAAAATATAAAAGGTGAACTTAAAAGTGAAATTACCGAAGTTAACGGTGTAAACTTTTTAGCCAAAAAACTCGATTTAGATGCGGCAGGATTAAAAGATGTTGCTTTTGAATTGGGTGGAGAAATCAATAATCTATTTCTACTTTTTGGTAGCGAACAAGACGGTAAAGCTTTATTAACTTGTTACATTTCGAAGGAACTAGTTGCCGAAAAAGATTTAAACGCAGGTAAAGTAGTACGCGAACTCGGTAAACTTATCCAAGGTGGCGGTGGCGGACAACCATTTTTTGCAACCGCAGGCGGGCGAAATCCAGAAGGTATTGCTGATGCTTTGGAAAAGGCGAAGGATTATATAGGTTAAAACCAGTTATTTACAAAGTAGATTAAATTCTAAAAAAGAATTAATGGCATCCCGAACTCGTTTCGGGATCTCATTTTAAACATGAACCTACATACCAAAATACCACTAAAAAAACAGTCTAATAATCCCATAGACTACGGTACTAATATTTTGCTTTTAGGTTCCTGTTTTAGTGAGAATATTGGTAATAAGCTCACGTATTTTAAATTTAGGAGTTATCAAAATCCGTTTGGTATTTTATTTCATCCCAAAGCGATTGAAATCTTAATTACAGATGCTTTAAACGATAAAGTCTATACCGATAATGATGTGTTTTTTCATAACGAGCAATGGCATTGTTTTAATGCGCATTCTAAGTTAAGTAATACCTCAAAAGAAGAGTTAATACGATATTTAAATCATCAGCTTCAACAAACCAAAACGCAATTACAAACAGCATCGCATGTGGTTATTACATTGGGTACAGCTTGGGTGTATCGGTTTTTAGAAACCAATTCAATCGTTGCTAATTGCCATAAAATACCCCAGAAAAATTTTCAAAAGGAATTATTAGGAGTTGATGCTATAACGGAATCACTTCAGAATATAATTAGTTCTATTCAAAAGTTAAACAAAGCGGCTTCCGTTATTTTTACTGTATCGCCCGTACGTCATACAAAAGATGGTTTTATTGAAAACACCCAAAGCAAATCACATTTAATTACAGCGATTCATAACGTTATTAATCATTCTTCATCTTCAGAAAATAATGAAATAAGTTATTTCCCATCCTATGAAATTATGATGGACGAACTTCGTGATTATCGTTTTTATAATGAAGATATGGTGCATCCCAATCAATTGGCGATAAATTACATTTGGGAGAAGTTTAAAACAGTGTGGATTCGTGAATCATCTTATAAAACCATGGAAACGGTTGATGGAATTCAAAAAGGATTATTACATAAACCGTTTAATCCTAATTCGGAAGCGCATCAAAAATTCCTAAAAAATCTTCAGAATAAAATAGAAGCGCTTAAAAGGGAATTTACTTATATAAGTTTCTAGTTTACAGTGTAAAACTTCGCATGTCTGCCTTCAATTTTCAACGTCTTTACTAAAAATACGCAATTTATCGTATTGATTTCACTTAGCTAAAGTTGCAATTTTGACCTGTTATTAACAATTAAAAATTCAACAATGAGAAGTTTAAAACAATTTATGGCTTTAGTAATGGTGAGTACATCATTAATGTTTAATTCGTGTTCAACCAGCGACGATGGTGGCGATGGCGGTAGTGCTGCTCAAGGCGTTCTAGTAGCAAAGGTTGATGGCAAGAGTTATAAGTCTTGGGAAATTTCATCATCCGCAACGGTGGCAAACAACGGTAATAACCTAATAATTATTGCAACGAATAGTGATGGTAATGCCTTTTCTATTAGCATTTTTGGTTACGAAGGTGCTGGTAAAACTTATGAGATTGATGGCTCAACTTTAGGTGTGTTTAACACGGTTTCTTATACGCAAACCGATGTGAATTTAAGCAACCCAGCAGCATCAACTACAAAAATTTGGAGTGCACCTTACGAGGAGGCGGTTGCCGGAACGGTATCAATATCGAAAGAAACCGATACACACGTTAAAGGAACGTTTTCTTTTACCGCGAAAAATTCAGACGACGATTCTGTGATTACAGTTACCGAAGGTTCGTTTAATTTAAATAAGCAAACATCTTAAAAAACTAAAATGGGGCTATGCCTTTGGGTATAGCTTTTTTATGTAATTAAAAATTTTCAACAATGAGATATAAACTAATTATTTGCCTTTTAATAAGTAGCATTTTATTACATGCTCAAAAGGCGGAAACACCTCAGAATAGCTACGATTTAGGAGCGAAAATTAACGAAATGACATTAACAGTTGGAGGTGTGTTAATTGCCGCAACCAACGACGGATTGGTAGGAATAGACCCCAATAAAACCACCCCAATATTTACTTTTAATAACTTTGGGCAGCTAAAACCCGAAGAAACCGAGTTTATACCAAATTCACCATACATTGTAGTTTCGCAAGGTGCGGGTTCAAAATTGGCAGGTATAACAAAAACGAAACGCGCCGTATTAAATTATATAACAGGCGATGTTATTTTTAATTCGGAAGATGATAGTTGGAACCAAATCTATACATGTAATATTGTTTTACCGCAAAATAAACTTATTGTAAGTGGTATTCAAAAAATAGGAAGCAAGCATGAAAAAATGACGCCAAAAGTAGCGGTGTACGATTTAAGTGCGCAAAAGCTCGATTATAGCTTTTTTTTAGATAAACCAGGTCGTGTTGGTATAGCAAAAGATTTTAGTGTTACTGGTGTGCCACTACTTTTAAACGAATTTTTAATTATTCCAACGGCACAAGGTTTACTGGCAAAATCGCATACTGGCGAAGATTTATGGAGCACCAAAATTA
This sequence comes from Neotamlana nanhaiensis, assembly GCF_000943555.1. Taxonomy (GTDB): domain Bacteria; phylum Bacteroidota; class Bacteroidia; order Flavobacteriales; family Flavobacteriaceae; genus Neotamlana; species Neotamlana nanhaiensis. The sequence continues at coordinate 223,004 of NZ_JTDV01000008.1, forward strand.
AAGGGGTGAATTGGATGGTTGCCGATGAAACCGAAAAAGAAATTTACGGTTTTGAAACAACAAGTAACGGTAAAAATACTAGAATTCATAAAATAGGAAACAATGGTGCAGAATTGTGGAAAGACGACCGAAAAGTACAGGGTATTGTTTCTAATTTTCAAATTTTGCCTCAAGGTTTAGCCGTTGTAAGCGATAAAAGTTCTGGAGGTAGTACAAGTGTGCTGGCAACAAAAAACGAGTCGGAAATTGCTTTTTTAAGCGCCTCATCTGGAGAAGATTTATGGGATAAAGCGCCAAAAACAAAAGGTTATGTACAGCATTTTTACGTGCAAGACGATGGTATTTTGTTTGGTATTCAGCAAGGTGGTATTAATAAAATTTCGTTCGATGGAAAAACGCTTTTTAAGAAACCATTAAAAACGGGCGAAAACATTATGGTTATGGCACAATCGCCTCAAGGTTTAATTTATATTACAGGAAGCGACGCGAATATAGTAGATTTAAAAACGGGCGATCAAGTATGGAAAAAACCATTAAAATATAAAAATTCGGTTGCGGTTGCTTCCACTTTCGATGCCGATAATAACCGATATTTAATTGCTGCCGATGGAACTATTTATGCAATTGATGCAAATTCTGGTGATGTAGATGAATTGGCAAATACAAAATTTGATGAAAAAGAATTTGCGAACTCAATGGAAATGCGAAATGGAAACATCTTTTTAAGTGCTTCGCAAAATATGACCTTGTTAGATAATAATGGAAAAGCCATTTATCACGAATATTACAAATCGCCAAGTAAAAGTACTTTTATGAAAGTGGCTGGTGGTGTGTTGGCGGCAGCATCAATGGCTGCGGCAGCTTCAACGGCATTGGCAGCTGGAGCAAATAAAACAGGTTTTGGAAGTTATAACGATTTAAGTAATTATAACGATTATGGTAAAGATGCCAAACGCGCGTCTGATATGTTTGCCTCAATCGCCGATGCCTCGTTTAAAATGATGTCCCAACGTTTTAAAGCAACGGCTGCAACCGAAAACGCTCAATTTATATTAACCAAATTAAACGATGGCGTAGGATTGGTTAAAGTAAATAAAGATTCGGGCAAAGTAGAAAAGGAAATTATATTACAAAATAAAAAGCCCGAATACCAAGTTGATGATATTGGCGGTTACTTGTTTTACAAAGCCACCGATAAAACTATTTACGCTTATAGTTTAAAATAATAAATCTTGTTGTTGAGAGGTTTGTTTGGTTAGGCGTGATAATCAGATTATTGCGCTTAATCTTTTTTTATAACACTTAATCGAAAATTTAACCTAGGTAACCAAGTTTAATTTATTTTTAGAATGCTATTAATCAGTTCATATTTAAAGCACCAATTGCCAAATTCAAAAGAATGAGGGGTAGTTGGTGTTTTTTTATGTGCTAATTTTAGTATAAACAATACACTTATGAGTTTTAATATATTGTTTATCTGTGCTATTTATTTTATGATTGCACTTGTTCTTCTTTGGGCATTAAAAGTATTTATGAGTACAATAAATACGGAGAAACGCTTCATTAAAAATATAGCTTTACTTCAAGAAAAATTGAGTCATGAAACCGCTAATTTAAAGCTTAACAACGACCAAGTTCAACTATCCGACGCCGTTACTAAAACACTAGTATTTAGAATATTTGATATTACAAGAGAACTTTTATTAATACAAAAGCTTATATTTAGCAGTAAAGAAATTTAATTAAAAATGAAATTAAGGTTACTCTCAGCCCTAACTATACTGTTGTGCTTTTCTGGTTTTTCGCAAGATTTTAATGGCTTAATTAATACTACAAAAGCAAAACTTAACGAAGAAAATAAAATAAGTAAAAAAGCCAAACTTACTGCAGATTTAGCTTGGTACTATTGTTATGTAAATGTCGATTCTGCGTTGGTTTACGGAAACAAATCCTTAGATTTTTCTAAGCAAACTAAAAATGATACTTTAATAGGCCAATCTTTAAACGATCTAAGTACCGTGTATTATGTAAGAGGTGAGTACCCAACGGCAATAGATTTTGCTCAAAAAAGTTTAAAATATAGGGTTAAAACAAACGATACAGCAGGCATTGCGAGTTTATATAATAAAATGGGAAATAACTATAACAAAACAAATGTTTTAGATAGTACCATTTATTATTATGTAAAAGCAAAGGATTATTATTATGAGATAAACGATTCTTTAAGTTCTATTAAGATAGAGTCAAATATTGCTGCAACATATTTTTTATCAGGAAATATTAAGAAGGCTTTAGAGTATTTGGAGGTTAGTGTTGATTATTTTAAGAAGAAAGATTTAAAGCTTGAGCTTTCTAATGCCTACATTACTGAAGGAAACATTCTGTTGGCAAAGAAAGACACCATTAATGCTATAAAGGCTTATGAAGAAGCGGTCGTAATTGCTGAAAGTGTAAACAATAATGTGGGTTTAGCATCGGCTTTAAATAATTTAAGTACTATTTATAACGGTTTAAATGATGTTGAAAAAAGTACGAAATACATTAAAAGAGCTATAGAAATAAGAGAATCTATTGGTGCGAGTGGCGATTTAGAAAGTGCCAAACTAACTTTAGCAATAAACAATTTTACTTTAGGAAACATTAAAGAAGCTAAATCTGGATTATTAAAAGTAAAACCCTTTTTAATAAAAACAAATGCAAACGAAAAGCTTCAAAACCTATATGAAACCTTAATGCTAATTTATGCGTACGAAAGGAATACCGATAGTTTAAGTTATTACTCCAGGCAATTTAAACTGACTTTAAACAAAAATGTTGGAGAGAGTAATCTGAAATTTAGTCAGGAAATTGAAACCAAATACGAAACCGAAAAAAAAGAAAAAGAAATATTAGTGCAACGTGCCGATTTAGCTGAAAAGGAATTACACATTAATCAAAAAAATACGCAAATAATAGGTTTAGTTATTTTAGCCTTGGTGCTTTCGGCTTTGGGGTATTTACTTTATAATCAACAAAAACTAAAAAACAATCAGCTTAAAAAGGAAGGCGAATTGCGTGAAGCTTTGGTTAAAATTGAAACCCAAAACAAATTGCAAGATCAACGTCTTCGTATTTCAAGAGATTTACATGATAATATTGGTGCGCAACTCACTTTTATTATTTCTTCCATCGATAATTTGCAGTATGGCTTTAATCTTAAAAACGAAAAGTTGACCAATAAATTAAGTAGCATTAGCAGTTTTACAAAGGAGACGATTTACGAGCTACGCGATACCATTTGGGCAATGAATAAAAGCGAAATAGTATGGGAAGATTTGCAGGTGCGTATTTCAAATTTTATTGATAAAGCAAACCATTCGGCTAATGCTGTAAACTTTCAGTTTGTAATGGAAGAAGGTTTGGAAAAGGAACTTAAATTCACTTCCGTAAAGGGAATGAATATCTACAGGATTATTCAAGAAGCTATAAATAATGCCATTAAATATGCTGAAGCTTCAGAAGTAATTGTCACCATAAACAAGTTAAACGATTTGGTGTGCTTTAAGGTTGAAGATAACGGAAAAGGATTCAATATTAAGGATGTAGAACAAGGAAACGGACTAAATAACATGCAAAAACGTGCCGACGAAATCAATGCCGATTTCAAAATTATTTCCGAAGAAAACAAAGGCACAACCATAACTTTAAAGGTGTAACTGCTATGAAAATTAAAATTGCCATTACCGATGATAACAGTTTTTTAATAGCTGCCATAAAAGAAAAGCTCTCGTTTTTTGAAGATTTAGAATTTAAATTTTCGGCGAAACATGGTGCCGATTTATTAGAGAAATTAGACGACAATCATAATATCGATTTAATATTAATGGATATAGAAATGCCTGTTTTAAATGGCATTGAAGCCACCGAAGCGGTCAAGAAAAAATATCCGCATATAAAAATAATTATGCTCACAGTGTTTGATAATGACGAGCATATTTTTAACGCCATAAAAGCTGGAGCCGATGGTTATTTGCTTAAAGAAGTAAATGCCAAAGATTTACATGACGGCATTTTAGAAACACTAAATGGTGGTGCAGCAATGAATCCATCCATTGCCATGAAAACTCTAAAATTATTAAGAAATCCGTTAGAAATTGAAAATCAAAATCAGGCCGAAGATATTAAACTTACCAAGCGCGAAGTTGAGGTTTTAGAGCAATTAAGCAAAGGTTTAAGTTATAATTTAATAGCAGAAAATTTGTTTTTATCTCAAGGAACTGTCCGCAAACACATCGAAAATATTTATAAAAAATTGCAAGTGCATAATAAGTTAGAAGCCGTACAAAAAGCACAAAAGAATAATTTAATCTAGTATTAACCATTTGCTAACAAAGGTTGGCTTTTATGAGTGTATATTTGTGGTGTTAGAAATTAACACGATTACATTAGTTAGACTTCTTATGTCGAAGGAAACTAATGTTTTTTTATGCAATTTAGTTTCGAAATGATTGCGTAAGCCTATTTAAATTTATTTTAACAAATCTTGATATTATGAAGGAGGAACGACTGCGCCAATCTTCAAAATCGAATCAACAAACAATTAGATTACTTCACTGCGTTCGTAATAACGTTAATTAATAAATAGCCTCACCGTCAGGTCGAGCGCAGTCGAGACCACATTTCTTTACCCATAAACGTTAAACCTTAATCGTTCCCCAAAATAATTCTTTAACTTAGCACTATGCGAAATACTCTTTTTGGTGTAATAATAACCTTGGTTGTATTATTCACTTTTAAATATTGCGGCGACAAACGCGAAGACAAAATAGTGCTTCAAGAAAGTTCGGCGCTAATACAAGAACAAATAAATTACGTAGGCAAGCTAGTGGTTACCGAAGGCCATTTTAGCGAGGTTTTTAATTATAAAAATTCAAAAGACATTTTCGGCGATTTAGTTTCGGTTGAAAAAAAAGCACTCGTGGTTGTAAATGCTGATGTTACGGTTGCTTACGATTTAAGTAAAATTGAATTTGAAGTAGATGAAGCTGCAAAAACACTTACTATTTTAAATATTCCAGAAGAAGAAATTAAAATAAATCCGGATTTTGAGTATTATGATATTCAAGCAGATTTTTTAAACCCTTTTGAAGCTAAAGATTATAACGAGATTAAGAAAATTGTAAAAAAATCACTGAGTAAAAAAATTGAAGCATCCGATTTAAAAAAGAATGCCAAAAACCGATTAATTAGCGAACTTTCAAAATTTTACATACTAACAAATTCTTTGGGGTGGACACTTAAATACAACGAAATACCAATTCTTAAAAATGAAGAATTACAGCAAATTAAGTTGTGATTTCAGGGTAAAATACCAAATTAAATAATGACAAATCCACACGTTTCATTCAATATAAAAAATAAAGTAGGTTACATTGAGTTTTTTCATCCTAACCACAACGCGATGCCGAGTGATGTATTACAAAAACTTGAACAAACCATTGTAGATGCCGAAACTAGCGAAGCTAAAGTATTAGTTTTACAAAGCGGTGGCGACAGAACGTTTTGCGCTGGAGCCAGTTTTAATGAGTTAATTGTCATTGATAATGAAGCTACCGGAAAAGCCTTTTTCTTAGGTTTTGCTAATGTGATTAATGCCATGCGAAAATCGAGTAAACTCATTATTGGTCGCGTTCAAGGAAAGGCTGTTGGCGGTGGCGTTGGTTTAGCTGCAGCAACCGATTATTGTTTGGCTACAAAATACGCCTCAATTAAGTTAAGCGAATTAAGTATTGGCATAGGTCCGTTTGTAATCGAACCTGCTGTTACCCGAAAAATAGGCGTTTCAAATATGTCGCAAATGACGCTTAATGCGGAAAAATTTTACACTGCCGAATGGGCAAAAAACAATGGACTATTCGCGGAGGTTTGTGAAACTACGGAAGCTTTAGACGAATCGGTAACAACTTTAGCTGAAAAATTAGCAAGCTACAACCCAGAAGCTTTACAGGAAATGAAAAAAGTACTCTGGGAAAATACCGAAGATTGGGATGATTTACTTGACAAACGGGCAGAAATTAGTGGAAAATTGGTGTTAAGTGACTTTACAAAAGAAACTTTAAGGTGGTTTCAATAGTTTTTCATTAGGAGTTTTTCTGGCATTTGGAGCACGTTTTGTCATTCAGAGCATAGCGAAGAATCTCAAAGAGTATTTATTTGTGTAAAGATTCTTCAGTTGTACCTTTTTCAGAATGACATTACGTTTTTAATGATGAAATTGAGAATAATTCAGAAATTTTCTGTCATTCAGAGCATTTATTGTCATTCAGAGCGAAGCGAAGAATCTCAAAAAAAACAGTAATAATCCTTGTTTCAAGAATCCTTAGAAACAACAGCATCATCTACAATCGCTAATCCATCATCAATTAATTTACCAACTTGCGGACGGTTTTGTTTAATGGTTTCCAGATGTTGTGAAATGCTTTTGCACAAAGTTTTTTCGTTACCCTTAAAAGCCAATTCATAAAGTTCAATCGGTAATAGCCAGTCGTTAGGGTGTTCGCTAATTAACACTTCTAAAACCTTAGTACGTGATATGGTTGTATTTTTACCATCGCGATAATCCCTAACCTGTTTGTACAAACTTTCAAGCCGTAGTTGCGATTTAGATTTTTCAATTTTTATAGTTTGAGAACTTACTTTATGAGTAATTAAATCGAAGCTATTTAAATCCGCAGGTCCAGAAAAAGCCGAAACAATAGCTTTTCCAACCGCCATGTGGTAAATACCATGTTTAGGTTTAAATAATACCGTGTCGCCGTGTGTGACGGTACAATTTTTAAAACTAATCAAGATGATTTTGCCTTGTAAATTGCGTTTTCCAGTAATAATTTCACCAGAAATAGAAATACCACCTTCAAAATCAAGACTAACTGTTTTTTCTTCAAAAATATTGTAGGCACTCAAATCTCTGGGGCTCATATCTTCAATGGCAATGTTGATGCCTTTCAGTTTTCCTATGGGAGAACCAAAACCATGTTCGTGCGTTTTTATACCGTGTCCAACCAATTCTTTTTCCCGATAAGCAAGTGCTGTTTTTCCTGTAGTTTGAAAATAAATAGGAAGGCCATCATGCTCTATAACATCACTAAAAACACCTGAAATTTGTATGCCCGTACTTAACTCGATACTGCCTAAGGCTTGGGAGTTAATGAGTTTTTTTATTCCTGAAAGGCCGCCTTTTCGTAAGGCCATAGTGTTTGCAAATTCTTCTAAAACCAAGCTTAGGTGAGCAAAATCTGGTGTAACAAAAAGTTGGGGTTGGGGTTTTGTAATATCGAAATCTTGAAAGGTGGCTTGTACGTTGTATGGTAGCTTTTTAACATGGTCGGTCATACACCAAGCGCTTTCCCCAATTGAGGATAATAAACCTGCACCATAAATTTTCGGGTTTTCGGGTGTGCCAATCAATCCATATTCTACGGTCCACCAATGCAAATTTCGTATCAATGCCATTTCGCTCGGTTCACCCATGTTTTTTTGAAGCTGATCTACGGTGTTTTCCGCGGAAGCGATATCGGCATCACTGGCATGAGGCGCTTCTTTAATAATAGATAAATGTCTCACCGCTTCATAAAGTTCGTAATCTTTGGCCGATGAAATAGCTTTACAACCAATTTCGCCAAAACGTCGGAGATATTCAGCATATTCTGGGTTTGCAATTATGGGAGCATGTCCTGCGCCTTCATGAATAATATCAGGAGCAGGTGTGTATTCAATATGTTCGAGTTGCCTTATATCGCTAGCTATTACTAGTACATTGTATGCTTGAAACTCCATAAAGGCATTGGGAGGAATAAACCCATCGACAGCCACAGCAGCCCAACCAATATCTTTTAAAATACGGTTCATACCATACATATTCGGGATGCTATTTATGGAAATACCGGTTTGTTTGAGCCCGTTTAAATAGGATTTATGAGCAACGGTTTTTAAAAAATCGACGTTTTTTCGCATCACGTAACGCCAAACCGCTTGGTCTATCGCAGAATAATCTTGATAGTTTTGAGGTTTTATAAACTGTTTTAAATGTTTTGGTAAGCGTTTTAAAACGTCGTTTTCTTCAATGTTGCTTTGCATAGTTTTGTAAAATAGTGATACTAAAAATACGAATATTTTTATCAAGTGGCTCGAAGAAAACAATAGAGCTGTTTGGAGTGCTTTTGGTTTTGACATTCTGAACTTGTTTCAGAATCTTAAATAGAAGAGAACCTGAAACAAGTTTAGGTTGACAATATAAAACCAAACACCTTCTAAACAGCTCTAAGCTAATTTGTGTGTTATTATTTTAACGCTTCAGGTGGGTATTTCTGCATAATTTCAGAAACAAACTCTTTGATGCGTTCTTCTTTCTTTTCCATATTTCGGCTTAAATAACCAGTTCCCATACCTTGCCAGACCAATTCTTTCTTTTCGGCATCAATTAAATCGATAAATAATGTGCCTTCGGTACTTACGGAAGTAGTTGGTTGATTCCAACCCCAGCCCCAACCAGGACCAAAACCACCCCAAGGACCCCAACCGCCCCAACCCCAAGCGCCATTGCCCCAGGCATTGTTGTAAACATCGACGCGTTGGTTCGATTTTGTAAATAAACTAATAAGTAAGTCTGGGTTTTCAGATTTGGTGAAGCCTTTTGCTAAAAGTTCGGCTTCAATAGCACGTAAAATACGACGTTTATCTAAATCGCTAATTTCGGCCTTATCGATACCCGTTTTAAAAAAAGCAAAGGTTTTATAATTGTTAAAATCGGCTTTTTTATCATAATCGGCAGCGACTCTAACCGAGGAGCAAGACGATAGTAGTACAAAAAAAGCTAAAAGTGGAATTGTTTTAAAAAATGATTTCATAGCTATATTTTTTAGTTAATTCTTAAGATTTTTTCATTCATTTATGAATATCAATAATTATACCAAGTTTCTAGTAATTAATTTTTTAACTAATAACTGTTCGTTTTTTTATTGTATCCGTAAGGGCAATGGCGACATCCACTTTCGCAACAATAACCGCGTTTTAGGTGATATTGCTCGGTAAAACATCGGTAGCCTTCTGGCGTTAAATAGTAGTCACCTTCTTCAATGGGGATAATTTTTTTCATCTTAATCAAAGATAATGTAAATTCGAGAATAAATTCCTTGGAAAATCCAAGGTTTCCACTTTTGTCATTCTCACGAAAGTGGGAATGGATTGATTTTTGAAAACCTTTTGTAATGATTTTTATATCGAAATATTTAGTACCGAAAGGTTATTTAGGCTTAACGCTGTATCCGTTTATTTTGTTAAAACAAAAAACGTTGAAGCATGATGTTGCCTTTATGAATCATGAACGTATTCATTTAAAACAACAACTGGAATTACTAGTGTTACCATTTTATTTGTGGTATGTTCTAGAGTTTTTGGTTCGTTTAATTCAGTATAAAAATTGGTCAATGGCATACCGAAATATTTCGTTCGAGCGAGAAGCGTATCATCAAGAAAAAAACTTAGAATATCTTAAAAACCGACCATTTTGGGCATTTTTAAAGTATCTTCGCAGGCATGATATTTCAGCTGGAACATAGCATAAATCAGCGCATAAATTTACCTGAAAATTTTGGTGTAGAACTTTATGTTAAACGGGAAGATCGCATTCATCCGTTTATCTCAGGAAATAAATACCGAAAACTTAAATACAACTTACAAGAAGCCGGACGCTTAGAATATAAAACCTTGCTGACTTTTGGAGGCGCGTATTCAAATCATATCGCTGCTGTGGCCGCTGCAGGCAAAGCATTTGGTTTTAATACTATTGGGGTTGTAAGAGGTGAGGAGCTTCAAAGTAAAATCAATGAAAATGTTACGTTGCGTTTTGCTCAAAACGAAGGGATGCAGTTTAAATTTGTATCACGTGAAGCTTACAGAGATAAAACGAGCGAATCGTTTTTAAATGATTTAAAAAATGAGTTTGGTTCGTTTTACACCATTCCTGAAGGCGGCACAAATACTTTCGCAGTGAAAGGTTGTGAAGAAATTTTATCTGAAGAAGATAAGACTTTCGATGTTATTTGTTGTGCGGTTGGCACTGGCGGAACAATTTCTGGGTTGATTAATGCTTCATATGGAAATCAGCAAATTTTAGGTTTTCCTGCATTAAAAGGCGATTTTTTAAAAGAAGATATTAGTAAATTTGTTGCCAAGGGCAATTGGAAGTTAATAACCGATTATCATTTTGGAGGTTATGCTAAAATAAATCAAGCATTAATAGGTTTTATAAATAGCTTTAAAATTGAAAATGATATACCGCTAGATCCCGTTTACACAGGAAAAATGATGTATGGCATTTATAATTTAATTGAAAACGGATATTTTTCCAAAGGCTCAAAAATATTAGCGATTCATACTGGAGGATTACAAGGTATTACAGGTATGAATGCAACTTTAAAGAAAAAAAAATTACCACTAATTCAATAATTTACATGAAAAAAATAGTCGTAATATGCTGTTTGGGGTTAATCTTATTTAGCTGTAAAACAAAAAAAACAGCAGTTACAAAACGTCCAACACGAACAACACAACCTACAACAGAAAGGCAAACCAACCGAACTACGCCTGCTACAACGCCAAAAGTTTACGCAAGTAAAACCGAAGAGTATATCGATTTGTACAAGGAAGTAGCCCAACAAGAAATGCAATTGTACGGTATTCCAGCGAGTATTACTTTAGCTCAAGGTATTTTGGAATCGGCATCTGGTTACGGACGCTTATCGGTTGAGGCGAATAACCATTTTGGTATAAAATGCCATGAATGGACGGGAGCAAGAATTTATCATGACGACGATGAGCTGCAAGAATGCTTCAGAAAATATAAAGATGCGAAATATTCGTTTCGAGATCATTCTTTGTTTTTAAAAGAACGCAAACGTTACGCAGGGCTTTTCGACTTAAAAAAAGAAGATTATAAAGGTTGGGCAAAAGGCTTACGTGCTGCAGGTTATGCGACAGATAGAAAATATCCAGATAAACTGATTAGTTTAATTGAACGTTACCAATTACACGAGTTCGATAAAAAGGTATTAGGGAAAAACTATACGCTTTATGAGCCTGCATCCTACAAAGAAACTTATACGGTTACCAAAGGCGATACCTTATATTCCATATCGCGAAAATACAATTTATCGGTTGCTGAATTGCAAAAATTAAATGGGTTAAACGGTACGAACTTGAGCATTGGTCAGGTTTTGATTGTAAAACCGTAACGATATAAAATTTCAATTTTTAGATGATTTATAAAAGAAGTAGTGCTTTATTTTCTGAAGCCGAAAAAGTAATTCCGGGAGGTGTTAACTCTCCAGTAAGAGCATTTAAAGGTGTTGGCGGAACACCCATTTTTGTAAAAGAAGCCAAAGGTGCTTATTTGTTTGATGAAGATGGTAACCGTTTAATAGATTACATTAACTCCTGGGGACCTATGATTTTAGGTCATGCGCACAAGCCTGTGGTTGATGCGGTTGTTGAAAAAGCGCAAAAAGGAACATCGTTTGGAATGCCAACCGAAATTGAAACTAAAATTGCAGAATTAGCAGTTTCTATGGTGCCAAATATTGATAAAATCCGTTTTGTAAATTCAGGTACCGAAGCTTGTATGAGCGCGGTTAGGTTAGCGCGCGGATTTACTGGTAAAGATAAAATTATAAAGTTTGCAGGGTGTTATCATGGGCATTCCGATTCGTTTTTAATTCAAGCGGGTAGTGGAGCCAGTACTTTTGGTACGCCAAATTCGCCAGGTGTAACACAAGGTACAGCTAAAGATACTTTGTTGGCAAATTATAATGATATTGACAATGTAAAAGCCATTATTGAAGCGAATAAAGATGAAATAGCTTGTATCATTATTGAGCCGGTTGCAGGTAATATGGGCTGTATTCCTCCAAAAGATGGTTTTTTACAAGCCTTGAGAACGGTTTGTGACGCCAATAATATTTTATTGATTTTTGATGAGGTGATGACGGGCTTTCGTTTGGCTAAAGGTGGTGCACAAGAATTGTTTGGCATAAAAGCCGATATTGTTTGTTTTGGAAAAGTAATAGGTGGTGGTTTGCCTGTTGGTGCTTTTGCCGCAAGAAACGAGATTATGGATTATTTAGCTCCCGTTGGTCCTGTGTATCAAGCGGGAACATTGAGTGGAAATCCTTTAGCTATGGCGGCAGGTTTAGCGATGTTAAATGAGTTAAATACGAAAAGCCACATTTTTGATAGCATAAACGAAAAAACTGAATATTTACATAAAGGCATTGCGAAAGTATTAAGCGATAACAATATTGTACATACCATAAACCGTGTAGGCTCTATGATTTCGGTACATTTTGATGAAGGTGAAGTTTACGATTTTACTACTGCTGCCAAAGGTAATAATGATACGTTTAAAAACTTTTTTCATGGTTTGTTAAACGAAGGTGTTTATATAGCACCTAGTGCGTTTGAAACTTGGTTTATCACAGAAGCTTTAACCTACCAAGATTTAGATTTTACTATTAATGCCATAAATAAGGTAGCTAAAACGCTATAAAAAGAAGAAAGCACCGTATTCATCAGATTTTGAATATGGTGCTTAACTAAACTAACTAACTATCAATCATTAACTTTTTTGTTTGCGGTGTTTTTTAAAACCGTCTTTACGCTCTTTTCCACGCATAGCCATACGTTGTTGTCCTTTTTCCCATTTTGCGTATTGGTCATCATTTAAAATATCTTTCATTTTTCTTTTCATAGCAATTTGATGGTCTAAACGCGCATTTTCCATAGCATAACGTTCTTCATCGGTTGGTTTTTTTAATTCACCTTTTTCTTTTTTAGCTTTCATTTCTTCGAACTTAGCTTTACGCTGTGTGGCATTTTCTAAGTTTATTTTTTGAATTTTAGCTTGTTGCGATTCGGTTAAATCTAAATGTAATGTCATGCGTTTTGTTTGAAGGGTTGCGATTTCTTCGGCACTCATGCTCATCATTTTTTCCATTCTTTCTTTACGTTGTCCGTCTCTTGGTCCTTCTTGAGCTACAGCTTGTAATCCTACAAATGCCACGGCTATTAAAATTAGTTTTTTCATCTTTTATTTTTTTAATATTTACTTCTAGGACTTTTAAATTTTAAAAAAGTTTAATGCATGCTTAAATTTTAACGCGACGTTAACAGGTTGATAGCAAGGTGTTAATAGCTGTAAGTCTAGTAAAATAAAGGCTTTTTAAACGAAATACCCGTTTGCAAATCGGGGGCGTTATTAACCAAAAAATCTTGTTTTATATAAAATGAACATTGAAATTTTGGCGTGCCATAAGAATAAATTAACGACCAATTTGATAGCGAATTATAAAGTTCGGAAATACCGTGATGCCATCCGCTATCTGCCGCTTGCCAATCGCCCAATAGAAAATAATAATCGGCTTCCTCTTTTTTATTATAACTGGTTTGTATTTGATAATTTATACCAATAGCGTTAAAGTTCCCTTTTTTTGTATACTTGGTAATTTGCGGATTAGCTTCAAAAGTTGCCAGATATTTATTATTACCTAAGTCGCTATTTTTAGAATTAAAGTTGATTATATTTTTACGAAGCACACTTCCGTGAATACCAAAATTTAATTCGTATTTGTTTTTTAAGTTGAATTTTTTAATGGCGTTTACTGAAGCACCTACATCGGTTGAAGCATTGAATTTGGAGGTGTTGATGCCTAAATGAGTTCCTAAGTTTATAAATAGTTGTTTTGATTTATTAATAGCAAGTTCGGGGTAATAAAAGTGATTAAAGGCAAGTCCTCCAATAAAAAAATCGTTGGTATTTAGCTGTAAAGTTTTACCGTTTCGATCTAAATATTTAAAATTAACTTGGTTTAATCCGTAGTGTTTTCGCCCAAAAGGATCATCTTTCGCTATAACCTGTGAATGAAACCACTCAATAGTTTCGTCGCTTGTAATAGGTGAAAATGGGTATGCGCCTTTTGTAATTAAGTATGATCTAAGGTTAATATTTAACTCACGGTTTTTGTTTATTGGAATGTTAACGCCTAGACTAAAGTTTTTTATAACAGCGTCAATTACAATATTCATATAATCGGCAGGTGTGGTATCTTCATCTACATAATTAAAACGCCTGTTGTACCAGGTGGTTTCACTGAATTGTTGTCGAATTTCTGGGTTTTTAGGAAAGTAACCTTCTACATAAGGGTGAAAATTATTACCACTGCTTATATTTAATGTAAGTGTGGTGTTTTTTAAAGCCTGATGCTTAAGGTTAGAAGCTATTCTTGAGCTAAAAATACCAAAATGGTGTGTTGTTAAAATATTGGGGTTATCTATGCCGTTTTGAGGAAATGAAATGTTTTGGCCGAATAAATTTGTAATGCTTAATACAATAAATACTATGCGAAACATTTTAATCATAGATAATAATACAAAAGTTGAAATTAATGAATAAAATGAAATTGTAAAAGTTTCGCTATATGCTCTTTTTTAAAGGGTTTAGATAGGTAGTTGTTCATGCCGTTTTCTAAAGCCTTATCGATGGCTTCGGTGGTAACATTGGCCGATAACCCAAAAATTATTACGTCGCTATCTAATTGCCTAATTTCTTTTGTGGCTTCCCAACCATCCATAATAGGCATGTGAATATCCATAAAAATTAAGTCGTAATTTCTATTGGCTTTAAAAGTATCTACACAGGCTAACCCGTTGTTTGCTGTGTCGGCAGTTACACCAAAACTTTCCAAGAATTTTTTTAATACAATGATGTTTAGTTTGTTGTCGTCTACAATTAATACGTTTAAATCCGATAGGTTTGCGTTTGTTTTTTGTATTGGTTCATTTGTTATGGTTTCTTGATTTTTAATGATCGGAAAAACCATATCGAATTTAAAAGTAGTGCCTTCGTTTTGAGTGCTTTTTACAGTTATATCGCCACCCATCATATTAATAAAAATTTTACTAATAGCTAAACCAAGACCGCTACCTTCATATTGTTTTTTTACGCTGTTTTCTATTTGTTTAAATCGCTCGAAAATGTTTTCGATTTGATTTGATGGAATGCCAATACCAGTATCGCTCACCGAAATTTTTATGCGCAACTTATTGGCTTTAGTAATTTTTTCGCTGTAGGTTAGAGTAACACCACCTTTATTGGTGAATTTTAGTCCGTTTTTAATAATATTATTTACTATTTGTATAAACTTACTTTCGTCGCCTAAAACTGTAAAGTTGTTTGCTTTTTTGTATTTAGCTTTTAAATACAAATCCTTTCGAAGGAATATAAATTGATTAACCTCAATAAGTTCTTTTATTTTTTGAAGTGGATTAAATTTAACTTCGGAAAGCTCAATTTTACCCGATTCAATTTTATCAATATCTAAAATGTCGTTAACAATATTAAGTAAATTGCTCGACGACTTTTCCATAAGGTTTAAGTATTCCTTGTCGGTTTTGTTTAATTTACTTTCTTTTAAAAGCTCTATAAAACCTAATATAGCATGAAGCGGCGTGCGAATTTCATGGCTCATATTAGATAAAAATTCGGTTTTAGCTAAGGATGCTTTTTCGGCACGTTTACGTTCTTTATTTAATTTTTTATTAGCGTTTAAAAGTTTGCTGTTACTTGTTATTGCTAGTTTACGTTGATTTCTGGCTCGAATATAAAAGTAAATTAACATACTGGTTAAACAACTAAAAATAATACCAATTACTAAGGCTATATTTACTAAATACCGACCTTCGGAATACGAAAATTTATTGGTTGGCGAAACTTGAAGTTCCCATATATGTTGGTCCAGTGTATCAACTACTATGCTATCTTTATAACTGTAGCCTTTGTTATTTTTATGGAATTTGTTTAATGTATAGAATGTTTTATTAGTATGATCGGAAAATACAATAGCATAATTGTTATTTAAGTTCGATGCGAATTTGTTAAACTTCAAATTATAGTCCATTCCAGCCGTAATAGTACCTTGAAATGTGTTGTTGAAATACACGGGAACGTCTACCAGAAAAGCATTTCCGCCTTGCGTTAAGGTTGCCCAAGGTGTTATGTTAACTTGTTGGTTTTTGCTATGCTTAAGCCATTCGTCTCGGCGGTATTCAATTTTAGAAATATCTAAACCAATCGCATTTTCGTTACCTCTAATTGGCGTTATTTTTCGAATAACCATTGTGCTATCAATCCATTCTAAAAATTTAAATGAAGGATTTTGCTCCAAGAGCATTTCGGCATCTTTTTCCCAGTGGTTTAGGTAAAGACCGTTGGTGAATTCTATGCGGTTTTTAAGATTTTCAAGACGAGAAATATCGTTTTTTATAATATTTCTAAACTCTTTTGAAACAAGCTTGCCATTTTGTAAAACATCTTCGTCAATAGTATTATTAACGTTGTTTAAAGCTTTTTTCCAAAATGTAAGAACTAAAATTGCCGATATTAAAAAGGCAATTAGCGGAAACAAAACAATTTTTTTGTTAAGTTTATTAAACATTATACATGTTTTAGGCTTATTTAAATAATTTTATAAGCGCTTTAAATTTAGTTGTTTTTTTGAAACAATGAATGTACTAAAAAAATGAAAACCGAATTAACTAATTTTAAGATAATTCGGTTTTTGAAGTGTTTTAAATGAGCTCCACGAATAAACCATCGTCGGTTTTTTCAACTTGCACTAATTTATTTTTGGTTAATTCTTTAATGGTTTTATCCCATTTTTTATTCGATAAGCCAGATTGCGATTTTAAATCAACTAACTCAAGTTTTTCAGCTTTCTTTAAAATTTCAAAAACAGCTTTAGCATCTTCACTAATTGCTAAAGGTTTTTTCTCTGGTCGCATTTGTGGGAAGAACAGAACCTCTTGTATCGATTGGTTGTTGGTTAAGTACATAATTAATCTATCCATACCAATACCCATTCCAGAAGTAGGAGGCATACCATATTCTAGGGCACGTAAAAAGTCGTAATCAATAATACCGTTTGCTTCATCGTCACCTTTTTTAGCTAATTCCATTTGGTGTTCAAAACGCTCGCGTTGGTCAATAGGGTCGTTAAGCTCAGAATAAGCATTAGCAATTTCTTTACCACAAACCATAAGCTCGAAACGTTCGGTTAACTCAGGGTTATCACGGTGTTCTTTACACAACGGACTCATTTCCTTAGGATAATCTGTAATAAAGGTAGGCTGTATGTAGTTGCCTTCACACTTTTCACCAAAGATTTCATCAATAAGTTTACCTTTACCCATAGTGTCGTCAACCTCAATACCCATGCCTTTTGCAGCCTCACGAATTTCGGCTTCAGTTTTACCAGTAATATCAAACCCAGTAAAATGCTTAATTGAATCGGCCATAGTAACACGAGCATAAGGCGCTTTAAAATCTATTTCATGCGCACCAAAAGTTACTTTAGTTGTTCCGTTTACAGCGGTAGAACAATATTCTAGTAATTGCTCACAAAAATCCATCATCCAGTTATAATCTTTGTAGGCTACATAAATTTCCATAGCGGTAAATTCCGGATTGTGGGTGCGATCCATACCTTCGTTACGGAAGTTTTTACTAAACTCGTAAACCCCATCAAAACCGCCAACAATAAGGCGTTTTAAGTACAGTTCGTTAGCAATTCGCATGTATAAAGGTACATCTAAAGCATTGTGATGCGTAATAAACGGGCGTGCCGCAGCACCACCAGGAATAGGTTGTAAAACAGGGGTTTCAACCTCAAAATATCCAGCGTCGTTAAAAAACTTACGCATGGCGTTAAACAATTTAGTACGTTTAACAAACACCTCTTTAACTTGTGGGTTTACCACTAAATCGGCATAACGTTGGCGGTAACGTAACTCAGGATCATCAAATTTATCGTGTATATTTCCTTCATTATCAACCTTAGGAAGCGGTAAAGGTTTTAACGCTTTACTTAACAACGAAAAGTTTTTAACCATAACGGTTTTTTCACCAACTTTAGTGGTAAACAATTCGCCTTCAACCCCAATAAAATCACCAATATCTAGTAATTTTTTATAAACAGTATTGTATTTAGTTTTATCGTCGCTAGGGCAAATTTCGTCGCGGTTAAAATAAACCTGCACGCGTCCTTCTGCATCTTGCAGTTCGGCAAAACTAGCGTTTCCTTGTATACGTCTAGACATTAAACGGCCTGCAATAATTACTGGTTTTCCTGCTTCAAAATCCGATTTTATCGATTTCGAGGTGTCTTTAACTGGGTAAAGATCTGCTGGATACGGGTTAATGCCCAACTCACGTAATTTTCCTAATTTTTCTCTTCTTACAATTTCTTGCTCTGATAATTGCGCCATAGCTTTACAATCTGATAAAATTTTAATGGCGCAAAGATACACATTTGGCGGTGTTTTTAAACATCATAAGGTACTATTTTTGGGCGTTACCACAAGGGGCGGGCTTTCGCTACTCGCTACCTTCTACGTCGGCGAGCTCAAACAAACCGCTCAATCCCTAACGCAATTTGTAACAAACTTGTAACTTTGGCGTCCAATAAGTAATCATCAATCAAAAAAAATATAAAATAAATGAGTTTTTGGAGAGTTTTACTGTCTATTATTTGTCCGCCATTAGCCGTATTAGATAAAGGATGCGGATCTATTTTAATTGTGTTTCTGCTAGCTTTATGCGGTTGGGTGCCAGGTGTAATTGCAGCTTTGGTAATTTTGAATAATCCTAAGGGGTAGTTTTAGTCGCAGTCTCAGTCGCAGTTTCAGTCTCAGGTTGCAGTTTCAGTCTCGGTCGCAGTTTTTATTACAGTTAATGTTTTTCGATTTCTTAATTAGATATAGCGTTCAACTTCTTTTAGTAATTATTATAAATAGCTTTTAAAAGTGTTAAATTTGTGGTCTATGAACAAAGTAATTCAACTTCAAGATTTAGGGCTTAAGGATTATAAAGACACTTGGGATTATCAAGAAGAATTATTTAAGGCCATTGTAGATTCAAAAATAAAGAACAGAAGAGAAAATGCTGGTTTGCAAACCAAAAACTATTTTTTGTTTGTCCAGCATCCGCACGTATACACCTTAGGTAAAAGTGGGGATTTAGATAATTTACTTTTAAACGAAAAACAACTAGCCGATAAAGGCGCCACGTTTTATAAAATTAATCGAGGAGGTGATATTACTTATCATGGGCCAGGGCAAATTGTAGGCTATCCTATTTTAGACCTCGAGAATTTTTTTACCGACATACATAAATACCTGCGTTTTCTCGAAGAAATGGTAATTTTAACCTTGGCAGAATATGGGTTAAAAGCCGAACGTAGCCCAGGGGAAACGGGAGTTTGGTTAGATGTAGGAACACCTTTTGCACGTAAAATTTGCGCGATGGGCGTGCGTGCTAGCCGTTGGGTAACTATGCATGGATTTGCTTTAAATGTTAATGCCGATTTGGGGTATTTCGATAATATTATTCCTTGCGGTATCCGTGGTAAAGCGGTAACATCGTTACATGTAGAATTAGGAAAAACTAAAGTTGATGAAACCGAAGTTAAAACCAAACTTTTAAAGCATTTTAAAAATCTTTTTGAAGCGGAATTATTAGTAAATGAAATTTAAACGCATTTTAAAAATTGCTTTGTTAGTGTGCTGTATTCTTGTCGCGGCATTATTTAACGTGGCCTTAATTTATTTTGTGTCTTTTGAAGGTTTTTCGTTTAAAAATCGGCAATTTATATTGGTAGCGTTTGCTTTTTTAGGAATTTCGAGTGTTGTGTATCAAATTAAAACGCTCAATTTTTATAAAGAGCAAACTGAACTTTATAAAATTAAAAATATAACACTGTGGTTATTAAATGCTGGTTTTGCTGGAAGTGTTATATTTTTTTCGGTATATCTTAGTTACGATTTATTTCAAGTAGATTGGGGAGACCAAAACGGCTATATGCTGCCATTATTGCTTATTTGTTTACCACTATTCTTAATTGGTGTTTTTATGCTCTTGGAAGAATTTACGCTATACAAACAAATAAAAACAGTTCAACTTAATTCTAAATTTAGCAACATTAACCAAATCACGGGAAAAATGGACGGTGATGATTTTGGAAATTAAGTTGATTTTAAACGATATGAAATTAAATAATATAAAGCGGTATAGTTTTCTTTTACAATATGATTTGTGATTATATTTTTTAAATACCATTTTAATGTTCTATAAATAGAAAACTAAAGCTTTTTAAATTAGGTATTTTAGAATTTTTGATGGTTTTACAGTAAGTCCCATTTTATTTGTTACTTTTACTTAGGATTATAAAATGTTAATAAAGGTAATTAGGCTACTTTAGTAAATGTTTAAGCAAGTATTAGAAAAGATTAAATTTAACCTTAATACGTTTTTAGTTTGGTATTTTGTTATATTAGAGTTGTTTATATCATATTGGATACTGTTTTTTGAACAAGATCCCTATTTTTACTTTTATTATTGCTACCATTGTATATTCTTTATAATACTTCTTTTTGTACTAAAGCTAAAGAAGTTTCTTCCAGCAATTATTCTCTCAGGTTTTGTAGGTCAATGTTTGTTTTTATTTGATTTTGTGGTTTCAATGACTATTCAAAAACCATTTCTTAATTATTACAATTATTATTTAGATACTTCTGTACTTGCAAGAGTGGTTGTTTTTTTAGCACATACTACAGCACCATTACTTTTTGTTTTATACGTTAAGAAATATAAAGCAACTATTACAAATTTCATTTTAAGCTGTTTATATTTTAGTATTTCTTATCTTTTTGCCAAGTATTTAATTCCTCTAGAATACAATATTCAAGGGTTATATACAACCTATACAAGTTTAGATAATTTGCCCTATTATCAGGACTTATTTATTGTTTATGCTATTGTAATTTATATAGCTCCTAGTTTTTTTATCTATAAGTTTGTACATAAAATGCTAAATAAAAAATCTACATAAAATGGCTAAAAGTTGTATGATTAAAGGGAGTTTAGAAATTAATTTTTTAGTCAACCATTTCAGGAAAATTCACAGGCTTTTGCTATTACAAAAAGCGGATTGCCATATCATGAAAATTATGTGTCAAAATTAAACTAAAAGAACTTGTTTTTTAACTCAGTTCTTTGTTGTAGCCAGTTTTTATTTAACTAAAATACGTTTTAAATAATTCTTATTGTCGATCAACTGCATTTTTAGGACATATACTCCACCTGATAAAGATCCTACTCTAATCGTTTTTGAACCTTTTTGGGACAATAGCAACTTTCCATCTAAGGTATAAATATCAATTTGCTCAATAGTGTCTTTTTTGGTCTGAATGTTTACAACATTGGATGTTGGGTTTGGATAAACAATAATGTTATTATTATCCAATACAACAGGAGTAGCTGCGTTTAACAATTCGCTTTCTGCATTACCATAAAAGATAGATTCTATATTGTATCCCTCAGTGTAGCTAGTCGCTTCGAAACCTACAAATTGAAATTCATTATTTGCAGTTACTCCAATGCTTGCAATAGAGGCATAACCATTTTTTTCAATCTTTTTGACATTGTTCCAATTTCCAGCAGAGTCGATTATTGCAATAAGCGGATTGGAATTTGAAGAGGAAGCATTAAGAGAGATATCTCCTAATGAAACATCACCTCTGAAATCTCCACCTACAGCTATAGTTCCATTATCGCTTACAGCTAAAGAGTGAATTCTGGTGCGGGTACCCCCATCAATGGTTTTAAGCATGGACAGGCTTCCGTTGGTATCATATTCAGCAACAAAACCAGAACCATTGGGCACTGAAGTTTTGGTATCGTACGATAAGTCATTATCGGTATCGAAATCGACATTGTTACCTGAAAAATACCCAGAAATATAAACATTTTCATCGTCATCAAAGGTAATGTCGGTAACAGAGTTGAATGAATTTGAACTAATCGTTTTTACCCACTCTACATTTCCTGAAGCATTGCATTTTAAAATAAATATGTCTGTATTTTGTGGAGCAAATTCAAAGAATCCTTGACTTTCCACATAAACAGGTGTTTCATTATTTTTAAATAAGGATAATCCTTTAGCGTTAGTGCCTTTAAGAGCATTAAATGCACCGGTCAAGTACATATTTCCACTCGGGGCTACACAAACATGCAAGCTTGAAAGTGTTCCACCTCCAATACCCTTTACATCTACAAAATCGCCATCACTATTGTAATGTGCGACAAACCCTAAACGAAGAAATTCTCCCTGTATAATGTCGCGATTATCCGAGTACTCATGGTTAGTATCAAAATCAATATTGGCACCTGTAAAACCTCCCACATAACCAGTAGCCCATACATCATTATTAGTATCAATAAAAAGGCTAAAACTCCCTTCCGTAAAGTCATCTTTTATTTCTCTATACCAAAGCATTTTCCCTTCGGGGGAATATTTTATTAGGAAAGCATTATAATCAGCTTCAGAAAAAACATCTCCATAAGAAGTTGATATGATTGAGTTGCTTTCTGGATGTTCTGGATCTAAATCCACGTTTTGTAATCTTCCAGCATCAATGGTAGCTAATACATAAATGTTATTTTCGCTATCGACTTTTACATCGCTAGCATAATCATTGCAACAAAGAATTTCTTCATCAAAACTCTCTCCAATGTTTTTTAAGAAGATTACATTATCGTTGCTGTCGTACTTTACAATAAACAGATTAGAATAGTTTTCAGATGATATGGTGGCATCAGTGCCAAAATCTACATTTACACCATCAAACCCGCCAACAACTATTTTATTTCCATCGCCATCAGTTACTAAGCCGGACTGAAGAAATCCATAAAACTTAATGTAATCTTTATTCCAATTGATGGATTGAGTTGTATTTACAGTTAAATCTTGTGCGTATACACTTGATGATATAACTGAAAAAATAATTAGTAATTTTTTTTTCATAATATGAATATCTACTTTTCTAGGTTTAATGTATTCTCAAATATCGGTTTTCAATTTTTTGTAGCGAATGCTTGAAGATATTACTGTCTTTCATATTACGAGCTGTAACTAAAGCTCCTTGAATTTCAATCAAAGTTTGCAGTGCATGGTCATACGCCACGTGTTCTTCAAAATTGAAAGCGATTCCAACTTTTTTAAAGTTAGTTATCCAAGATTGCATTCCTCCGTTGATTTGTTCTGCGAAAAGTTCCAAACCTACTTGCATGGATAAAGCTCTATAAATACAAGTTCCCTCGCCTCCAGAATAAAGAACACTTATTTGACCCAATACATTTTTCAATCTTTCCTCGACAGGCAGGGTGTCGTTTTGCAGAACAGAAAAAATGTTTTTTTTAACCCAATCATCTACGTTGCTTAAAACAGCTTCAGCCATACCTCGCTTTCCTTTCGGAAAACGATGATATAAACTAGCTTTATTCAATCCAGTTGCCTTGGCTAAATCACTAAGCCTAGCACCTTCGTAGCCTTTTTCTCGAAAAACTTTAGCCATGCCTTCCAACAATTCTTTATCCAATATTTTTTGTGGTCTCATAATACAAAAATAGAGAAAATATAATTTTTACCAAACGTTTGGTAAAATGATAAAACCTTCTTTTCTTAATCGATTTTCTCAATCTTTCATTCTAGACTGTAAACTATCACTTCTTCGGAATTAATTCCAGTTGCCTTACCGAGAATGTGTTGCTGGAATTTATTCCAAAATTGAATCTTACCTTCGACTTCATCAGCTACTGTTGATCAAAAATAGTTTTATTCGGCTGTGTTCAAATTACGGCCAACGGGTTTGCATAGAAGTCAGTTTGGGAGAAAACGGCAACGCCTTTTCGACCTTTGCACTGACCTTGGTTAAAAGTACTTGATTTTCGCTAGAAAATCAACCCCAAATTGCTTTTATGCAGTGTTGGGTAATGCAGTTTATTTATTATCAGATTATTTGTCAAATTATTGAGTTTTTCAATTCTCCACAGCTATGAAAAATTCGAACACGTTTTGCTGTTTTTCACGTTCTTACTTTTTCAATCAACGTTTCTTACTGTTTTATCAAGATTTAAATTTATCGGTTTTCTAGTGGTTTTTCAATTTTTACAATTTTCACTTAGTTGATTGCAATTCAATACAGTTACGTTCAATTCTGCGTAGTTACGTTTAAAATTACGCGTTACTGTTTTCAATTTTCATGTTGTGTTTTTTTAAAATAGGAGAGAAGTCAAATTTTCAGAAACTGTAATTTATCAATAAATATTCTTAGTCAAAACTTCAAACACGCTGCTACTGTGCTGTTTTACCCAACGTATTTGTATAAGATTAAGAAACTAAGATAGTAAAAATGCGAGGATTTTCCGCAGGAAAATCAGTAGCAATTAATTTTATACGGTGTTACAAAATGTAGCGACACGAGAGATTGGTTGCGTTCTGCATTTTGTCCGCGCAAAATTTAAAAATCACGTTTTGATTTTTTTAGAATATTCTAACTTAAAATTCTCAAAAAAAAAATCGCGAACAGTAAACTACGCTTTTTTTCAGACGTTGTAAAATTCCGCAAGAGTGATATTCCGCGTAACAATTTTCAGATTCCGCGTTTTTAAAATTCAGAGTTAGAGTGTTCAATTCCGCGCGCTACTTAGGTCAAATTCAGATTTAGAATTCCATCGGATTTCTCCGCGTCTGAGTGAGTTCGGAGCTATTTTTTGTATACGTTGTTGTACGCTGGCTTTTTTACATTTTCTATTATTCTACATTGTTCAAATTCCATTTTGG
>NZ_JTDV01000009.1 GCF_000943555.1 Neotamlana nanhaiensis
TACGTTGTTGTACGCTGGCTTTTTTACATTTTCTATTATTCTACATTGTTCAAATTCCATTTTGGGGTAAGCTTCATTTGCCCAATCACTTAACATTCTTAAAACTGGCAAAAGTCCAACTGCTTTTTCAGTTAATGAATATTCAACCCTTGGTGGAATTTCAGCAAAGGACTGTCTTAAAAGTAATCCATCGTTTTCTAATTCTTTCAATTGATTAGTCAGTACCTTTTTTGAGATTGTTGGTATAAGTGCATTGAGCATTCCAAATCGCATAGAACCATTTGATAATAAATATAAAATAATCGGTTTCCATTTATTGCCAATTATGTTCATCGTATGCACAAGGGAACAAGCATTCGGGTTGTCTATATATTTTCTTGCCATTAGGTACTTTTTGGTTACCACTATTTGTTCAATTGAAAACTAAATAGTTTCTTTTTTAAACTAATATTAGTTTCTTTGCGATACAAATGTAATTAAAAATTTAAAATGAATAATATTTTTATAATCAACGGTCATCAGAAATATCCATTTTCTGAAGGAAAATTAAACGCAACTTTAACTGAAAAAGCGGAAAGCTACTTGAAGAGCAATGGTTACAATATCAAGAAAACTACAATGGAAGATAATTATGATGTCAATGAAGAAATTGAAAAATTCAAATGGGCAGATGTGGTCTTTTTTCAAACACCATTGAACTGGATGGGTGTAAGTTGGTCTTTTAAAAAATACATTGATGAAGTATTCTCGATGGGTATGATGGGCGAAATGTCTGATGGTGATGGAAGAAGTAAAGAAGCACCGAAGAAGAATTACGGATTAGGTGGAAAGTTAAACGGAAAGTATATGATGTCAGTAACCGCTAATGCACCAAAAGAAGCTTTTAATAATCCAGAAGAAACATTTTTTAATGGAATAAGCGAAGATGAGCTTTTAAAGCCAATGCATCTTAATTTTAAATGGTTTGGTTTTGAACCTTTACCAACTTTTATGGCATATGATGTAATGAAAAATCCAGAAATAGAGAATGATTTTATTCGTTTTGAAAATCATTTGAAAGCAAACTTTTAAAGTATTTATTATGAATAGACCAACACCAAAACATACAGCACCAGATTTAAAGTTTCCATTATTAGGTGGAAATCAATGGGTTTTAGCAGACCAAAATCCAGACAACTTTACTTTGGTTGTTTTTTACCGAGGATTACATTGTCCATTATGTAAAAAGTATTTACAACAATTACAAGAATTGCTACCCGAATTTGAGCAAAGAGGTGTTAATGTATTAGCAGTAAGTATGGATACCGAAAAGAGAGCTAGACTTTCTCGTCAAAAGTGGGAATTGTCTAACCTTACTTTGGGCTATGGTTTATCTGAAAAATCAGCAAGAGATTGGACTTTGTATTTAAGTGCAGGTGTAAAAGATGGTGAACCAAGTGAGTTTAGTGAACCAGGATTATTTTTAATAGACAATAGTAATCAAATTTATTATTCAGCTATTAACAGTAATCCTTGGGGAAGACCTTATTTACCATCTTTTGTAAAAGCAGTAGATTATATTGTTCAGTCAGGCTATCCAGCAAGAGGTGAAATGCTTTAGTTCAGCTGTCTAGTCCTGAAATATGGCTA